>NZ_CP033580.1:495000-1695000 GCF_003722315.1 Thermoanaerobacter ethanolicus JW 200
GGGCATGTTAAGTGGTAAAGGAAGTGGGACTTCGAAGACAACCAGGATGTTGGCTTAGAAGCAGCCATACATTTAAAGAGTGCGTAACAGCTCACTGGTCGAGAGGTCCTGCGCCGAAAATGAACGGGGCTCAAACATGCCACCGAAGCTGGGGCTACCGCGGAAGCGGTGGGGTAGGGGAGCGTACTGTACGGGTAGAAGGCAAAGCGTAAGCTAAGCTGGACTGTACAGTAGAGAGAATGCCGGCATGAGTAACGAGAGTAAGGTGAGAAACCTTACCGCCGGAAGCCTGAGGTTTCCTGGGGAAGGGTAATCCACCCAGGGTAAGTCGGGGCCTAAGCCGAGGCGAAAGCGTAGGCGATGGGGAACCGGTAGAGAATCCGGTACCACCGAGGGCCGCAAAGAGAAGTGGGGACGCAGCGAGATAGGTGGAGCGTGCGGTTGGTAGGGCACGTCCAATCAGGCACCGAAGGGTACGTAGGCAAATCCGCGTACTGGCAGGGGCCTGAGAAGGGGAGCCGGAAGGCGAAGCCACCGAAGCAGCTGCCGAGAAAAGCCGCTATCGAGGTCCAAGGTGCCCGTACTGCAAACCGACACAGGTAGGCGAGGAGAGTATCCACAGGCGAGCGGGAGAACCCTCATTAAGGAACTCGGCAAAATGACTCCGTAACTTCGGGAGAAGGAGTGCCGAAAGGCCGCAGAGAAGAGGCCCAAGCGACTGTTTACCAAAAACACAGGTCTCTGCTAAGTCGGAAGACGAAGTATAGGGGCTGACGCCTGCCCGGTGCTGGAAGGTTAAGGGGAAGTGTGAGAGCACTGAACCGAAGCCCCAGTGAACGGCGGCCGTAACTATAACGGTCCTAAGGTAGCGAAATTCCTTGTCGGGTAAGTTCCGACCCGCACGAAAGGCGTAACGACTTGGGCGCTGTCTTGATGAGGGGCCCGGTGAAATTGTAGTACTCGTGAAGATGCGAGTTACCCGCGATTGGACAGAAAGACCCCGTGGAGCTTTACTGTAGCCTGTCACTGGATTTTGGTAATTCTTGTACAGGATAGGTGGGAGACGGAGAAGGTAGGGCGCCAGCCTTACTGGAGTCGGCGTTGGGATACCACCCTGGGATTACCGGAATTCTAACCTATAGCCGTGGAACCGGCGTAGGGACAATGGCAGGTGGGCAGTTTGACTGGGGCGGTCGCCTCCTAAAGGGTAACGGAGGCGCCCAAAGGTTACCTCAGCGCGGACGGGAATCGCGCGAGAGAGTGCAAAGGCAGAAGGTAGCCTGACTGCGAGAGAGACATCTCGAGCAGGGACGAAAGTCGGGCTTAGTGATCCGGCGGCAGTGAGTGGGAACGCCGTCGCTCAACGGATAAAAGCTACCCCGGGGATAACAGGCTGATCTCCCCCAAGAGTCCACATCGACGGGGAGGTTTGGCACCTCGATGTCGGCTCATCGCATCCTGGGGCTGAAGTAGGTCCCAAGGGTTGGGCTGTTCGCCCATTAAAGCGGTACGCGAGCTGGGTTCAGAACGTCGTGAGACAGTTCGGTCCCTATCCGTCGCGGGCGAAGGAAACTTGAGAGGCACTGCCCCTAGTACGAGAGGACCGGGGTGGACGAACCGATGGTGTACCAGTTGCACCGCCAGGTGCACAGCTGGGTAGCCAAGTTCGGAGGGGATAAACGCTGAAAGCATCTAAGCGTGAAGCCCGCCTCAAGATTAGGTTTCCCACCCGGCACTCAACTATACTTACTGGAGGAAGGCAAGATGTATTATGTGTATGTCCTGACAAATGAAAAAGGAAAGATATATATAGGCTATACGTCTAATATAAAGGAAAGGTATTTAGCGCATCAACGAAAAGAAGTAAAGAGTACAAGAGAAGGAAAATGGAGATTAGTATACTATGAAGCATATAGAGATAAAAAAGATGCGTTAATAAGGGAGAAACATTTAAAAAAGTCAGGACAAGGGCGTAGATGGCTAAAAGAGAGGATAAAGAATAGTCTTTCCACTAGTGAGTAGAGTTGAGTGCCGGGGTAAGACACCTCGAAGACCACGAGGTAGATAGGCCGGGGGTGTAAGAGTGGAAACACTCTTAGCTGACCGGTACTAATCAGTCGAGGACTTGACCGAGAAGGCTTTGTGCAGTTTTGAGGGTCTAGATTTCCGGTGGCGATAGCGGAGGGGAAACACCCGTTCCCATTCCGAACACGGAAGTTAAGCCCTCCAGCGCCGATGGTACTGCTTTCGCGGGAGAGTAGGTCGCTGCCGGTAAAATTTTATAAAGCCCCCTTTATGAAACTCCTGTAAAGGAGTTTATTTTTTTATATATACTTCCCAGACGCCAGTTAACACTTCCTCTATTTTTAAAGTGCAACCTATTTTAGAAAAGTATGTTTCTATATTGTCCAAACTACAGCGATGGTCTACAACTACTTTTAATACATCCCCTTCTTTCATTTCTTCATATTTTTTTCTGGTTTTTAAAAGAGGCAAAGGACAGATTTCCCCCATACACATGATTTCATGAACCATTTGCATCACCTTTAGCAGAAAAATTTTTTACCGCTGTTTTTTATAAAGTCGATGAAATCAGACTTGGATTTTTTGTAAATCTTTTTATTGTATATGATTGAATAAGTGTAATTAAATTCTATGTCTTCAACCTGAACTATGGACAAGGTCTTAGTATATAATTCTTTCTTTATGGCTATATAAGGTAAAATAGACAGACCGTGTCCTGCTGCTACAGAGGACTTTATCGACTCAATAGAGGGAGATTCAATTTCAATTTTTAGTTTTTTGATGTCAATTCCATTGGCTAGAAGTGTTTCTTCAATTACTTTTCTTAGAGCGCACTTTTTGTGTATTATAAAAAAATTATAACGTAATAATTTGTTTTTTAACAAGCTTTTTTCTTCCCAATTACCGCTTGCAACAAAATGCATTTTGAATTCTCCCAAAGGTATACAGGAAATATTTTCATCGACATAACAGCCTTCTATAAACCCAATATCTATTCCTCCTTCTTTGATGTTATAGATTACTTCTGGTGTGAAATTGTGTTCTACATGAACTGTCACATTCTTATACCTTCTCTTAAATTCGTGAAGAGTGCAAGGGAGAGCATATTGGCCAATAGTGGGGCAAGAAGAAATTGTAAGCCTATTTATGCAGTCGTTTTCGCAGCACTCTAAGTCCTTAATCATATTATCGCATAGATTTAATATCCTCTCTGCATACTGATACACCAATTCCCCAGCTGGGGTAGGAATGACTCCTCTGTTACTGCGCTTTAAAAGAGTAACTTTTAAGTCTTTCTCTAACGCTTTTATTTGTTGACTTATAGCAGGTTGTGAGAGATACAATTCTTTTGCTGCGGAAGAAATGCTCTTGTAGTATACGGTTTTATAAAATGCTCTTAAATTTTCAATATTCACAATACCCCCCCTGTTTGTTAAAAAGCTATCGCAATACAACGTTTCGTTTCGTTAAGTTTTATTATACTACAAAGTTTGTTATAAGTAAAACTAATATTACATAAGAATTTCAAATGATATGAGAAGAAAATTTTATAGTATAATGAAACTAGAATGTTAAAATGATAACAAAGTGAGGAGGAATGTAAAATGGGTAATGATGTTAAACCTACCTATACTTTAGACGAAAGAGGTGAAGTGTGTCCAGTTCCAGATGTAGACACGAGAAGGAAGCTTAAGGAGATGAAATCAGGGGAAATTCTTGAAGTGCTTATTGACTATGCGCTTTCCAAAGAAAGAATCCCAGCTGGAGTTAAAGAAGTAGGAGGGGAAGTCATCTCTATTGAGGAAATTGGACCCAGTGAGTGGAGAATTCTCATTAAAAAGCTTTGATAAGTTGAGGGGGAGATTTTATGGATCCGAGGTTACAGGGGCTTTTAGTTGGGATTCTTTTTGGAATTGTTTTGCAAAGAGGTAGGATGTGTTTTAACTCTGCTATTAGGGATGTCAAAATGACAAAAGATAATTATCTCATGAAAATGGCTCTGGTTGCAATACTTGTAGAGACGATTGGCTTTCATCTGGCGGCGCAACTGGGTTGGATTAAATTAAATCCAAAACCTTTGATTCCTCTCGCTCAGATCATAGGCGGTTTCTTATTTGGTATGGGCATGGTTCTAGCAGGTGGTTGTGCCAGCGGTGTTACTTATAGGATAGGCGAGGGATATATAACAGCATTTATTGCAGCAGTCTTCTACGGAATCACTGCAGCAGCTGTAAAAGGTGGTCCTCTATCATTTGTAAACAATTGGCTGGGGAAGCCTATCACTACCACTAACAATCCCGGTGGATTGTATGGGGCAAAAGATGGAGCTGTAAATCTAACTATTGCAAATCTGCTTAATATTAATCCATGGATTGTTGCAATCATTTTTGCAGTAATACTTTTGATCATAGTTATTGTGTGGAAAACAACAGAGAGAAAAGTGTCAGGACTTGATTGGATTACAGGTGGCATTGCTCTTGGTCTTGTAGGAACTATAGGATATATTTCACAAAAAACTTATGCTCTTGGAATTACTGGGGGTTGGGTAAATCTTTTTAGAACTACAACTGCAAATATTAATCCAACAGAACCAATTCCGTACAACTGGGAAGGAATGGAAGTATTAGGGATTATAATTGGTGCATTTATAGCGGCTCTTCTTACAAAAGAATTTAGATTAAGAGCTCCAAAAGACCCAAAAACTTTTGTACAAGTTGCAATAGGTGGCGTTCTAATGGGACTTGGTGCAGGAAGTGCAGGAGGATGCAATATAGGGCACATTCTTTCTGGACTTCCCCATCTAGCTATAAGCTCAATTGTTTTTGCGGTATTTGCAGTGCTCGGAAACTGGTTTATGGTGTGGTATCTTTTTGAAAGAAGATAAATTGTGGAAGGGCTTTGCCCTTCCCACGAAATTTTAAGAGGAGGGGATAAATATGCATATAACAATACAGGTAAATGTACCACCTTATACAAATGAGGATATGGATACAGCCATTAATTTAGCGCAAACCCTTGTGAATAGGGGGCATAAAGTTTCAATATTTTTGTTTGCTGATTCTGTTCTTGCAACAAATAAACTGGTAAAGCCCATGAAAATTGATAGGAATATTCCGTTAAAACTTCAAGAACTTTCCGTTAAAGGGATAGAGGTTCACATTTGCGGCCTTTGTGCGCAGTATAGGGGAATTACAGAAGATATGAAAATTGAAGGTGCAGATTTTTCCGGAGTGCCGGAGATGGCAGCACTTATTTACAATTCCGATAGATACATCAATTTACTGCCATAGGAGGTGTAAAGAATGAAAAAAGTTTTATTTGCAGTGTACAATTCGCCTGTTGGGAGCATCTGGATAAATGAGGCTTTCAGAAGTGCTTTTGGCATGTATGGAGAAGACCTTGAACCGGTTGTACTTTTTGTAAACGAAGCAGTTCTTGCAGTTCGTAAACAATGCAAACCAGAAATAATTGGATGTTTACCGCTCTCTATTACATTTAAATATTTGGAGAAATACAATACTCAAGTATATGCAGTAAAAGAAGACCTTGAAAAATATAGCATAAAAGAAAATGAGATTGAACCTCATTGGAATTTAAAGACGATAATAAAAGAAGAACTTCCAGAGTTTGTACATTCTTTCGATAAGGTAGTATTCTTTTAGGAGGGAAAAGATATGGCGTTAATAATTGTTAAGAAAAGTCCAGCTGATAAACTTTCAGAATTTTTGTTGAAACTTGCACTGCCTCAGGATAAAGTTATTTTCATACAGGATGGGGTCATTTTTGCAATTGAAAAAAATCTAAAGGGCCTTGTAAAAGAAGGGGTTGAGCTCTTCGCGCTTAAGGAAGATTTTATTGCAAGAGGATTTGAAGAGAGTGAAAGCCAAATTCCTTTGATAGATTATGAGGGATGGGCTGATCTTATAGAAAGGGATGAGAAAATAATTTCTTAGAGGTATGATTGGCTATCACGCTGGAGGTATGTCAAATGAATGGAGAGATAAAAGTGGCTGAATTCTCAGATGTCAAGGAATATGATTTAGCTGTAATAGGGGCAGGTCCTGGAGGATATGTTGCTGCTATTAAAGCTGCTAAAAAAGGTGCAAAAGTAGCTTTATTTGAAAAAGATAAATTAGGTGGTACCTGTTTAAACAGAGGATGTATACCGACAAAAGCTTATGCAAGAATTGCCGAAGTGTATGACATTTTAAAACGAGCTGGAGAATTTGGATTTGATGTAAAAGTGAACTCTTTTGATTATACTCAAGTTGTAAAGAGAAAAGATGATATTGTAGGGGAGCTTGTTGAAGGCATTAATGCTTTGCTGAAGGCTAATGGAGTAGATGTTTTTAATGCTGAAGCAAAAGTTGACAAAGAAAAGAATGTACTATTTGGAGAAAATAAAATTAAAGCGAAAAACATTATTATTGCAACTGGGTCATCACCTGCTGAACTTCCTATTGAAGGCATTAATTCTAAAAATGTCATGAATAGTGATACTATTCTTGAAATGACCTCTTTACCTCAAAGTTTATGCATTATAGGTGGCGGAGTAATAGGCATGGAATTTGCTTTTATAATGAATCAATTTGGAGTAAAAGTGTCAGTTGTTGAAATGATGCCTAATATTCTTCCTACACTTGATAAAAAGATAAGTTCCTCTATTAAATTCGTTGCACAAAAAAGAGGAATCAAGATATATACTTCTTCAACGGTTGAGAGAATAGATGAAGAAGAAAACGGTGGGAGTATAGTAACAGTTAAAAATGGTGAAAATATAAAGCGCATATACGCAGACAAGGTATTTGTGTCTATAGGGAGGAAGTTAAATACGGATATTGGTCCAATTGTAGAACTATTAGAATTTGAAGGAAAAGCTATTAAAGTTGATGAGCACATGAAGACAAATGTAGAAGGAGCTTATGCAGTAGGTGATGTCACAGGCAAAATGATGCTGGCTCATGTTGCTTCAGCACAAGCAGAAGTTGCGGTAGATAATATTTTTGGCGAATCATCTACTTTAGATTATATGAAAATACCTGCAGCAGTGTTTACAGAGCCAGAGATTGGATATTTTGGTTATACCGAAGAAGAAGCGAGAAAGAAATTTAAAGAAATAAAAGTAGGAAGATTTGATTTCAAACACAATGGAAGAGCTAAAACTTATGGAGAAACAGAGGGCTTTGCAAAGATAATTTCAAATGAAAATGGAGAAGTAGTTGGTGCATGGGTAGTAGGTAGTGGAGCTTCTGAACTTATTCACATACTTTCAACGGCTTGTCAAGAAGGTGTGGATGCAGAAGCTTTGAAGAAAGCGGTTTATGCCCATCCTACCCGAAGTGAAACTATTATGGAAGCTGCTAAGGACATCTTTGGGGAGTCTATACACAAAGTGTAATTTTCTTAAATACAACTATTATTAAAAACTAAAGTTTGGTAGTTTTTTAAATGGACAAAATATTTCATGAAATAGGAGGTTTTCCAAAGTGGAAGTTTTGGAAGGATTGTACTATTCGAAAGACCATGTATGGCTCAAAATAGAGGGAGATAAAGCATATATAGGAATAACTGACTATGCACAGGATTCTGTAGGAGATATAGAATACATTGAATTGCCAGAAGTAGGGACGGAATTCACTGCTGGCGATGTACTTGGAGTTCTAGAATCAGCAAAAGCAGCCTCTGACGTTTATATACCAGTGGATGGAAAAGTGGTTGAGGTAAACAACAATATTGTTGATGACCCTTCTCTAGTAAACAGTGATCCTTATGGTAGTTGGCTTGTATTAGTAGAACTTAAAAACAAATCACAACTTGAGGATTTAATGACAGCCGAAAAATATAAGAAATTATTGGAAAAAGGATAAAAGAGAATGCCTGAAAGGGCATTCTCTTTTTGTGTGCGTGCGCCCGGCATGGGCGATAACTAGGCGGTGAAAGTCCGCTGTGGGCTTGGTAGTGGGAACCACTAGCCAAGAGCAAGGGTGTCCATCGTGAGGTGGAATCTGAAGGAAGCTTAAGGCAAAATCTCGGTCTGATGAACAAGAACCAGATAAGAGGCTGAATTGGGGTGGATGAGTTTGCGTAACAAAACGAAGTCCAACACTACCCGAACCCCATACAGTAAATCTGGCAGATATATGAGATGAAAGTTATCGTTCTTACCCGGGGAGGTCTCAAGGATAAGTCATGGAAGTAAAATCTGAAGTGACAACCCATGCAGTGATGTATGGCTGAACCTTGAGAAGTCAGCAGAGGTCATAGTACTTATCTAGACATGAATAGATAAGGAAGGACCGAACGTTAGGAGGTTTTGGAAATCTTATGGACTCGAAAGATATGCAGAGACTGCAGACAACTCAACAAAGAAGCTATCCGTTGAATAGAGAAATGGAATTTCAAAAGACAACGGAAGTGCATAGTATATCATCGGCGTCGGAAGATGGAAGAAACGAAGTACAAAGATATACCAGCAAGATGCTTGAAATGATAGTAGAACGAAGGAACATGGAAGCAGCATACAAGCGCGTTGTTGCAAATAAAGGAAGCCATGGAGTCGATGGGATGGGAGTAGATGAACTTCTACCGTATCTCAAAGAAAACTGGCCAACCATAAAACAACAACTGCTGGAGGGGAAATACAAACCACAACCAGTGCGAAGAGTAGAAATTCCCAAACCAGATGGAGGAGTAAGACTACTAGGAATACCTACAGCACTAGACAGACTAATACAACAAGCAATAGCCCAAATACTAAATAGAGTCTACAACCATACATTTTCTGATAGCAGTTATGGATTCAGACCAGGACGCAGTGCAAAAGACGCAATAAAAGCCGCAGAAGCATACATAAATGAAGGATACACATGGGTTGTAGATATGGACTTAGAAAAGTTCTTTGACAGAGTAAACCACGACATAATAATGTCCAAACTAGAAAAGCGGATAGGGGACAAAAGAGTACTAAAGTTAATACGAAGATACCTAGAATCAGGAGTAATGATAAACGGAATCAAAATATCAACAGAAGAAGGGACACCCCAAGGAGGGCCATTAAGTCCCCTATTAGCAAACATAATATTGGACGAACTAGACAAAGAACTTGAGAAACGAGGGCATAAATTCTGCCGATATGCAGATGACTGCAACATATATGTAAAAAGCAGGTCGGTGTCAATTCTCAAATTAAATCTCCAAAGATTTTCAAATTATAATGGCATTTTTTAAGTGTATAAAAGTATTTTTTCTCAAATTATCACAGCCTGATTAAAAATTTTTTTCACTTTTTAAGAGCATTACCGCTAAAATATGTTAATATCTGTTATTGGCAATTTGGGTTAATTGATGTATAATAAAAAATGAGAGTAGCGAAAGCTACTACTCTCACAAACTGATTTCATTTTGTGCCTGGTATATTACTTCTTCATCTATTTCTCTTAGCCTTTTAGAATACGCATAGAGAAGAGAAGCTGTTACCAGGTTATTTATTATCCTTGGGAGCCCTTTTGTTAGAGAATATATTGCTTCATATGCTGATGGTGTAAATATATCATTCACCACTCCGGCTATTTTCATTCTTGTTTTTATATAATCTTGAATTTCTTCTTTTTTTAGCCCTTGCATCACATACTTTATAGAAATTCTTTGCCTTAGTGCACTGTTTACATTCAAGGCTAGTTTGTTTCTTATGTGTGGTTGTCCTGAAAGTATCAATATATACGGGTTTTGAGAATCCATATTAAAGTTAAATATTATTCTCAAATCTTCAAGAACATCGTTAGAAACCAGTTGTATTTCATCTAATATTATGACAGGAGTTATCTTCTGGCTATAGTAAAGTTCTGTTATCGCTCTTTGTATCTGGTGAAAGAGCGTTACTTTTTTGTATGAGGGTGTTTCGCCTAAAATCATAGCCAATGCTTGATAGAATTCTCTCACTGTGAGTGTAGATAGAGCAAAGTAACATGGTTTAAATGTAGAACGGTTGAGGCTTTCAGCATATCTTCTTAATGCGGTAGATTTGCCTGAACCGGCCTCCCCAACGATAAGTCCTATACCCCTTGTTTCTTGTAAATATTTTAGCCTGGCATTTAATTCAGCAATGTCTTCACTTATGTAAAGGTCGTTTACACTTATCTCTTTAGAAAATGGATTAAATTTCATTCCAAAATATTGGGTAAACATTGTAAACACCTCTTTTTTAATCAATGATATCGTTAAAGGATATCACTGTGTGTTTAATAAAATCAACTAACTCTTCATTTCTGCTTACAGCATTTTTGTTTTGGGTGTATCCTATGGGAATTTTAGCATTATCATGAAAATTTACCTTATACGCTTCCCCCACTTTTTTGCCTTCATGAAAAAGTAGAAGAGGTGTATTATCCTTAAGCCACTGCGGGTCATATCTGACTTCTAAGCGCATACCTTTAAACTTTTCTTCTGTTTCATAAAGTATATTTTCCACTTTAAGTGTAGCATCTTTGTTTACTTTACGATTTACTCTTATGAGAAAACATTCATTCAACATATCTATGTCACCACACATATTTACCCTTGATATTTGAGACATGAAAAAATCTAAAGGACTCATGCCAATACTGCTGTGTTCTTTTCGGTTGTAATCATCCTCCAGCCATTTAAAAAACATCATATTGAGCTCATCTATACTCTTTATGGATGTAGGATCTATTGTGCTTAAAAATCTCATTCTCACCGTATGAAAGAATCTTTCTATTTTTCCTTTTGAATGAGGTGAAAAGGGCTCAGTATGAATAAGAGATGTACCTAGTGAGGCACATATATATTCAAATTGACTGCTTCTATATATCTTTCCATTGTCAGTGTAGAGCATTTTGGGTATTCCCCTTCTTAGCACTGCTTCTTTAAATGAGTCTCTTAAAGCTAAAAAATTCTGGGTATAGTAAAAGTGAGCATAGGTACACAGCCTGGAAGCATCATCTATATATGCAATAAGGTACGTTTGTCTCTTTGTTTTACCTTCTTTAATATATGGCCCATACATGACATCAGTTTGCCACAGTTCATTGATGTATTCATGGGAAAACCTCTTTGTTTTACCCTCTTTTTCTTTATCTAAAGATTTTACAGGAATGTTTTTCAAAAACCTATAGAATGTCGAAAGGGATACTTTATCCGGTGATATTATTCCTTCTCCTATCAATGTTTCATAAAGAAGTTTGTTTGGCATTTCAGGATGTTCAAGCTTCTTTTGCTTTATTTTCTCTGAAAGTTCAAAGTCTATCTTTCTGTATTTGCCTCTGTCGCTTCGATAACCCGGCTTTAACGCTTCTATACCACCTCTTAAATACTGATATAGCCACCCTCTAAGTGTCTTGGGAGTATATCTTCTCATTCCAAGATAAGGTATCTCAATAGGTTTATCGGAAAGAGCATCAAAATATTCTTTCTGATTTTTTACCTGTCCGTTTAGCACCGGACTTATCAGTGAAAATCTCTTTAATGCTATAACTTCTCTCGCTTTTTCATCAAGCATTTATATGTTCCCCCTTCACTTTTTTGATTTCTTAATCGTAATTTTAGCTCATACCTGGGGGACATTAAAGGAAAAAGTTATGTTGCTAAGAAAAAATCAAAATTTTTATTTAAATTTTTCAGGTTTAATGCTAGAATTATGTGAGAGAGGCCAGAAATGATTTTTGGCAATGAGCATAAAACCGTTGGGAGAAGAGTGGTACAATGCTTATTATGTCCAAAATCTCTCTGGCCCTCTCTCTTTGTGAGTCAGTCTCAGATAACTTTATGTAAGGGTCTATTTGCCTTAATCCGTATATGATAAAACTTAAATTATTCATTATCCTTTTGGTGTAAAAATATATATGCTGTCTTGAAAATAGTATGGTAGGAAAGTTTCTTTTTAAGTCACTTATGAAAGAACTGAGAGTTTTTTCTCTTGTAAGTGTCTCTTTTAAAGACTTTACAATCATATTGAAAGAATACTGAAAATGGGGGAGACAGAAATCAGGAAGGTAGGAAAGAGTTCTTTTGCACACAGGACATATATATCTTCTTATGGCTATTTTTATACAGTTAGGTCCATCTAAATAGTAACGGTAATAAAACCCGTGCTTTTTTAGTTTTACTCTACACTTGCAATCGGGATAAGGACATCTATCTGGTGGGTCAGGAAAATTGTAATCTTTACCTTTATGTAAATATTCTTCAATGTTATCAACATGGAAAATTATTTGCATAAGTAACCTCTCCAATTAAAATTAATGCTAAAGGAATCTGAAAAAATTTTTTTAAATTCCTTTAGCATTAATTTTATCACAAGATTATTTAATCTGAAAAATTTTATCGGTTTTGGGCTAAATTAATTTGAGAAATGACAAGGTCGGCAGGAAACAGAGTAATGAAGAGCATAAAGAAATTCATAGAAAGCAAATTAAAACTAAAAGTCAACGAAGCAAAAAGTGCTGTAGATAGACCATGGAGAAGAAAATTTCTTGGATTTTCATTCTACACAAAAGAAAACGAAGTAAGAATAAGAATCCATGAAAAATCCATCAAAAGGTTTAAGGAAAAAGTAAGAGAAATAACCAATCGGAACAAGGGAATAAGCATGGAAAACAGAATAAAAAGACTAAATCAAATAACAACAGGATGGGTCAACTATTTTGGATTAGCAGACGCGAAAAGCATAATGAAAACCCTTGACGAATGGATAAGGCGAAGACTAAGGGCATGTATATGGAAACAATGGAAGAAGATAAAAACGAAGCATGATAACTTAGTAAAACTAGGAGTAGAAGAACAAAAAGCCTGGGAATACGCCAATACAAGGAAAGGCTACTGGAGAATATCCAATAGCCCAATCCTAAATAAGACTCTTACAAATAAATACTTTGAAAGCATAGGTTATAAGAGTTTATCCCAAAGATATCTAATTGTACACAATTCCTAATGAACCGCCGTATACCGAACGGTACGTACGGTGGTGTGAGAGGACGCTGAATAAAATAATTATTCAGCTCCTACTCGATGTGCGCCCGGCATGGGCGATAGCTAGGCGGTGAAAGTCCGCTGTGGGCTTGGTAGTGGGAACCACTAGCCAAGAGCAAGGGTGTCCATCGTGAGGTGGAATCTGAAGGAAGCTTAAGGCAAAATCTCGGTCTGATGAACAAGAACCAGATAAGAGGCTGAATTGGGGTGGATGAGTTTGCGTAACAAAACGAAGTCCAACACTACCCGAATCCCATACAGTAAATCTGGCAGATATATGAGATGAAAGTTATCGTTCTTACCCGGGGAGGTCTCAAGGATAAGTCATGGAAGTAAAATCTGAAGTGACAACCCATGCAGTGATGTATGGCTGAACCTTGAGAAGTCAGCAGAGGTCATAGTACTTATCTAGACATGAATAGATAAGGAAGGACCGAACGTTAGGAGGTTTTGGAAATCTTATGGACTCGAAAGATATGCAGAGACTGCAGACAACTCAACAAAGAGGCTATCCGTTGAATAGAGAAATGGAATTTCAAAAGACAACGGAAGTGCATAGTATATCATCGGCGTCGGAAGATGGAAGAAACGAAGTACAAAGATATACCAGCAAGATGCTTGAAATGATAGTAGAACGAAGGAACATGGAAGCAGCATACAAGCGCGTTGTTGCAAATAAAGGAAGCCATGGAGTCGATGGGATGGAAGTAGATGAACTTCTACCGTATCTCAAAGAAAACTGGGCAACCATAAAACAACAACTGCTGGAGGGGAAATACAAACCACAACCAGTGCGAAGAGTAGAAATTCCCAAACCAGATGGAGGAGTAAGACTACTAGGAATACCTACAGTACTAGACAGACTAATACAACAAGCAATAGCCCAAATACTAAATAAAGTCTACAACCATACATTTTCAGATAGCAGTTATGGATTCAGACCAGGACGCAGTGCAAAAGACGCAATAAAAGCCGCAGAAGCATACATAAATGAAGGATACACATGGGTTGTAGATATGGACTTAGAAAAGTTCTTTGACAGAGTAAACCACGACATAATAATGTCCAAACTAGAAAAGCGGATAGGAGATAAAAGGGTACTAAAGTTAATACGAAGATACCTAGAATCAGGAGTAATGATAAACGGAATCAAAGTATCAACAGAAGAAGGGACACCCCAAGGAGGGCCATTAAGTCCCCTATTAGCAAACATAATGTTGGACGAACTAGACAAAGAACTTGAGAAACGAGGGCATAAATTCTGCCGATATGCAGATGACTGCAACATATATGTAAAAAGCAGGTCTGCAGGAAACAGAGTAATGAAGAGCATAAAGAAGTTCATAGAAAGCAAATTAAAACTAAAAGTCAACGAAGCAAAAAGTGCTGTAGATAGACCATGGAGAAGAAAATTTCTTGGATTTTCATTCTACACAAAAGAAAACGAAGTAAGAATAAGAATCCATGAAAAATCCATCAAAAGGTTTAAGGAAAAAGTAAGAGAAATAACCAATCGGAACAAGGGAATAAGCATGGAAAACAGAATAAAAAGACTAAATCAAATAACGACAGGATGGGTCAACTATTTTGGATTAGCAGACGCGAAAAGCATAATGAAAACCCTTGACGAATGGATAAGGCGAAGACTAAGGGCATGTATATGGAAACAATGGAAGAAGATAAAAACGAAGCATGATAACTTAGTAAAACTAGGAGTAGAAGAACAAAAAGCCTGGGAATACGCCAATACAAGGAAAGGTGACTTAAGAATATCCAATAGCCCAATCCTAAATAAGACTCTTACAAATAAATACTTTGAAAGCATAGGTTATAAGAGTTTATCCCAAAGATATCTAATTGTACACAATTCCTAATGAACCGCCGTATACCGAACGGTACGTACGGTGGTGTGAGAGGACGCTGAATAAAATAATTATTCAGCTCCTACTCGATTGACTTTATTAATAATTTTAGTAATGCTATAATTATTTAAAGGTTTTTTATCCAGAATGGTATATATAATTCTTTAAAGGTAAGAATATGGCAATGGAGGGATAAAAATGGTGAAAATCCTATGCGGTGTGGACTTAGGGGGGACAAAGATAAGTACAGGGCTTGTAGATGAGAAGGGCAATATCATAAAGAGCATCAAAATACCTACTATGGCAGAAAAAGGGCCAGAAGAAGTAATTAAGCGAATCGAACAAAGTGTTTATGACGTTTTAAAAGAAGCAGGATTAAAAATATCTGATTTAAAAGGAGTTGGGATTGGATCTCCAGGGCCCCTTGATGCCAAAAGGGGGGTAGTTATAAGCCCACCTAATCTTCCAGGTTGGGACAATGTTCCCATTGTGGATATTTTATCTCATAAGCTGGGAGTTGAAGTAAAATTAGAGAATGATGCAAATGCTGCAGCTATTGGAGAACATTTATTTGGCGCAGGAAGAGGTATAGACAATTTTGTTTATATAACTGTAAGTACTGGGATTGGTGGTGGCGTGATAATTCAAGGAAAACTTTATAGCGGAGAAAATTCTAATGCAGCTGAGATTGGGCACCATACTATAAATTTTAATGGGCCTCGATGTAATTGCGGAAATTATGGGTGCTTTGAGGCTTTTGCTTCTGGTACGGCTATTGCGAGATTTGCTCAAGAAGGAATTCAAAATGGGAAAGATACAATGATAAGGGATTTAGCCAAAGATGGAGTAGTAAAATCGGAACATGTATTTGAAGCGGCAAAATTGGGAGATGAGTTTGCGGAAGAATTGGTTGACAATGAAGCTTTTTATCTTGGAGTGGGAATTTCAAATATCATGGCTTTTTATAATCCAAAAAGAATTGCCATAGGTGGTGGCGTATCCACTCAATGGGAGATGCTTTATGATAAAATGATGGAAACAATAAAGAAAAAAGCTTTAAAGCCTAATGCCGAAGTATGTGAAGTAGTAAAAGCAGAGCTTGGAGAAAACGTGGGTGTTTTAGGAGCGGCAGCATTACTTTTATAAGAGGTGAAATATGAATAGGTGTCCTTGGTGTCTTAGTGACGACATTTACATAAAATATCATGATGAAGAATGGGGAGTGCCTGTTCATGAGGATAAAAAACATTTTGAGTTTTTGGTTTTAGAATCGGCACAAGCAGGTCTTAGTTGGATTACTATTTTAAGAAAAAGAGAAAATTACAGAAAGGCCTATGCTGACTTTGACCCTATAAAAGTGTCACAATATGACGAAAAGAAAGTAGAAGAACTCATAAAAAATAGTGGAATTATAAAAAACAGAAAGAAAATAGAGGCTTCAATACACAATGCAAAAAGGTTTATAGAAATACAAAAGGAATTTGGAAGTTTTGATCAATATATTTGGGGTTTTGTAAATTATAAACCTATAATAAATGCGTGGGAAAAAATTGAAGATATACCTTCTAAAACTGAATTATCAGATAAAATCAGCCAAGACCTTAAAAAGAGAGGATTTATTTTTATAGGTTCTACTATTATATATTCCTATATGCAGGCGGTTGGAATAGTAAATGATCATTTAATAAGTTGCTTTAGATATAAGGAGTTAGTTGAGACTTTTAAATAATACAGGCAGGGCTTGGTGCAATTTGCATTGAGACTTGCTTTTTTTCTTTTACGAAAAAATATAATGAAATTAGGAAATACAAAAAAGGGTGAATATATTTTTGCACAAAAGGGAATAATTACATTAGAAAATTTTGAAAGATGGTGTTGCATATGGAAAGCATAGCAACGAAAAGGAAATGCTTTATATGCGAACAGGAATCACAAGATGGAATAGAAGTGTTAGGAAAATTTCTTTGTACAAATTGCCAAGAAAAATTGATAAACTTATCTCCTTTTGATGAAGGTTATGATTTTTACAGGCAAAAAATGATAGACATATGGGAAGGCTATATGAAAGACATAAAATATGAAAACCGGATATGAATTAACTAAACTATGATAATAGATAGGCTACACAGTATTTTGTGTATGCTCTATCTATTATTTTTATACATAAGTAAATATTAATATATATTGAATAATTGTAGTATATTTAGTATACTTGGTATATTAATATTTTTGCATAGGAGGTGTTCCCTTGAGAGTGGAGGAAATAGTTATACTAGGAGGACAGAAGCGATACTTGCTTGTTGATGATGACGGTGAGCCAGTAGAGTCAGTGTATAGGTTTTTAAAATTTAAAGATAATGCTGGAAAAGCAAGGAACACTCTTCGTGCATACTGTTATCATTTGAAGGAGTTTTTTGAGTTTCTTCAACAAAAAGACAGAGATTATCGTGATATAAGCATAGACGATATGGCAGAGTTCATGAGATGGCTACAAACACCACATAGGAATGTAAAAGTATCATCAATAAAGCTTTCGCAAGATGTTTTACAAGCAAATACTGTTAATGCCTACATATCAAGTGTTATTGAGTTTTATGACTATCTAATGAAGATTGATGATTATTCTATACAATTATCTCAAAGGCTTAAAAAGCAGATACCAGGTTCTCGGAGAGAATTTAAGGATTTCTTATATCATATTAACAAGAACAGGGATTACAATACGAAAATTTTAAAGGTTAAAGTCCCAAAAAAACGCCCAAAAACCATTTCAAAAGAGAAAATCGCTATATTGATAGATGCTTGTTCTAATTTGAGGGACAAGTTCCTTATACAACTGCTCTGGGAAAGTGGATTCCGTATAGGTGAGTGTTTATCCTTATGGCTTGAGGATTTCATCATTGATGCAAGGAAGATTGACCTTAAAGACAGGGGTGAATTGCCTAACCTTGCTGATATTAAAACAGTTTGCAGTCCAAGAAGGATAGATGTATCTGCTGACCTAATGAACCTGTATATGGACTATGTTGCAGAGTATCACACTGATGAAGTAGATACAAACCATGTCTTTATTAAACTTTCAGGAAAAAACAAGTATCAACCTATGGAATATCCTGATGTGGCTTCACTATTTAAAAGGTTACGTGAAAAAACGGGCATATATGTAACTCCCCATATGTTTCGTCACAGTCATTTTGATACACTTCGGAAGCAAGGTTGGGGATTTGAAAAGATTAAGCAACGTGGCGGATGGTCGAATGTTCAAACACCTATGCAGATATATTCACATCCAGACGAAGAAGAAATGCGTAAAGACTGGGAACAGGCTGAAAAACGTATGAAGTTAAAAAATAAAACCAAGGAGAATGATAAAAAGTGAGTGTTGCATATCAAGTTAAACCAACAGTAGAAAAAAAGCAAGAAATTAGGAAGTTATTGAGTGGTTATTGGGGTAATGATGTTTGGGATATTAGAGATTCCTTTTTTGATGACTTACGCCCTGCAAAGTGGAGTTTATCCAATAAAACTATTGACTTTTCATCCTTTAGCTCTTCAATCAAAAATGAAGTTAAGTATATGTATGCTTACCGATTGCAGGAAAAGGAAATTAGGCTCATTACCGTTGTTGCATATGGTATTGCATTAAACCGTTTTGCTGAATTTCTTAATGAATATTATCCTCACATAGCCAGTATTGTAGATATTACATATGACAAGGCTCTGTTACAATGGCGTTCTTTTCTTGTTGACAAGGGTATGAGTATAAATGATGACGGAGAAATTTCAAATAAGCAATACGAGACGGTTTTTAACCAATTATATTCTTTCTTTACCAATCTTTATGATACTCGTGATGAATATGAAAAGGATATTTGGGATTGCCGAAAGATACCTGGAGCAAAGATAACAGAAAATAAATCTAATTATTACCTCAATTTTTCAGATATACCAGTAGAATTTCGAGAATTAGTTAAAAAATTTATAAAATTTAGAACAACCAACAATTCACAGGGACAATGCGAAGCAGACATTATGGCTCTACGCCTATTTACAAAATACATTCATGCTCAAGAGCCTACATGGAAAAACTTAACTATGCTGACACGAAAACATATGGAGAACTATTTATCCTGGTATAGAGAATATACAATTGGTTGGAAAAAAAGGCACATTGAATATCTAATTTCCTTACGAATCTTCCTTGATTATATTCAACGTGCTATGTATCCAGAAGCACCTGAATTACCATCTGTATGTTTATTATTCAAAGAGGATATTCCAAGAAAACCTCAAAAGCCCGAAAATGATATTAAATATATTCCTGAAAGAGTTCTTCAACAGTTGGAAGATAATCTGGAGCATTTAACACCTTCTGAATACATCCCAATTGTTTTTCTATTAAGAGCCAGTGGCTGGCGAATATCGGATATTCTTAATTTGCGTTATGATACTTGTTTAGACCGTACTTCCCAAGGTTGGTATCTTTGTGGAGATATTCTAAAAACACAGATTTTAAACCATCGTATACCAATTACCGATGAAGTCTATGCAGTTGTACAAGCAGTAGTTGATGAAGTCAAAGAAAAAAGTACAGATGACAACAATCCCAATCATCTATTGTTTGTCAGGTTTGATGGAAAAAGAAAAGGCCGTTGCCCTCAAGGATATTTAATACAACAGGCACTTAATCGTCTTTCTAAAAATCAAAATATTACTGATGACCAAGGTAATGTATTTCACTTTGGCAACCATGCTTTTCGCCATACCAAAGGAGTTGAATTAATCAATAACGGAATGAACATCTTGCATGTTCAGAAGTGGATGGCTCATGCTTCCCCTGAAATGACACTCTGTTATGCTAAAATTCTTGATACAACCATGCGCAAATCATGGGAAGAAGCAACAAAACAGGGGCTATTCAAGATTGACGAATCAGGTAAAATCAAAAAAATTAATATTTCTGACATACAGAATGAGGATGTAATTGAATGGGAGTACATCCGACACAATCTTGATGCTGTGAGAATGCCTCTTGGGTATTGCATGAAGCCTAAAAAGCAGGAATGTCATACACAATTAAATCCTTGCCTTACCTGTAGAAACCTTTGTACCACTCCAGATTTTATACCACAGTATGAACTTGAAATACAGGAGACAAAGGCCCTTATTGAACGTGGTAAAGCACAAGGACGTACTGTATGGGTTGAGAAGAATATGAGCCTTTTAAAGCGTTATGAAGAGATTTTAAAGGTACTAAAGGAAGGAAAGATACACCATAAAGCAGGTAAAAAAGGTCGTG
This sequence comes from Thermoanaerobacter ethanolicus JW 200, assembly GCF_003722315.1. Taxonomy (NCBI): domain Bacteria; kingdom Bacillati; phylum Bacillota; class Clostridia; order Thermoanaerobacterales; family Thermoanaerobacteraceae; genus Thermoanaerobacter; species Thermoanaerobacter ethanolicus. Next base: position 515,173 of record NZ_CP033580.1, read on the forward strand.
AGTATATCGGGGAGGAAAGAAACAATGACAAGTGACCATAAGCGAAATACTGAAGGTCTTGCTAAAGCCAGAGAAAAGAAGTCGGAAGAATGTCAGGAAAGAGTTGATAAAGCCATACAGCAACTTTTGAAGGAAAAAGAGAAGATTAACTTTAATAGTGTTGCTGAAAGAGCCAATGTTTCAAAAAAATACCTTTATGATAACCATTATGACCGTATTGATACACTCCGAAAACAGCAAGAAGGACTACCTTCTCTAAAGCAAGTAAAACGGGAGATGACGGATGCAAGCAAAGATGTCCTTATCGCTGCAAAAAACAAGCGTATAAAAGAGTTAGAGAAAGAAGTCCAACGCTTAAAAGGCATTTTGGCACGTAGATATGGCGAAGATTACGATAAAGGTATTTAAGGTTCATTCGTATAATGCATCATGCACCCTATCTATTATTACAGTTTAGTTTTACATTGTTTACATATATACAATGAGGCAGGCCTTTGTTTATAAGACCTGCCTCATTTGGAGTTCAGATAAAGTAAATCCGGTTTTCATATTTTTATGGTATAATCAAAATAACGAAAAATTATGATTATACGGAGGTATTGTATGACAGCTCCATTATATGAAGCACTTATGGATTATGCAAAAAACCAAATTATACCTTTTCACATGCCAGGTCATAAACAAGGAAGGACTTTTCCAGGAGAATATCTTGTTAATTTGGCAAAGATTGATCTAACAGAGGTACCAGGACTTGACAATCTTCACAACCCTGAAGGTCCCATACTTGAGGCACAAAAACTTGCAGCAAAAGCTTTTGGGGCAAGAGAGTCTTTTTTTCTTGTAAATGGGACGACATCCGGCATATATGCAGCGATGTATGCAGTGTTAAATCCTGACGATAAAATACTTATAATGAGAAATTCTCACAAATCTGTGTACAATGGCCTTGTATTGACAGGAACAGTGCCTGTCTATATAAACCCGGAAATTGATTATGAAGACGGTATTCCAATGGGAATTGACATAAACAAATTGGAAGAATATTTAAAAAAAGATGAGGCTATAAAAGCAGTTGTGATGACTTATCCCAATTATTACGGGTTCTGTAGCGATATCACAGGAATTTCTGACATTGTTCATAAATACAATAAAATTTTAATTGTAGATGAAGCCCATGGAGCTCACTTTCCTTTTTCTAATAATTTGCCTCTTTCTTCTATACAGGCAGGAGCAGATATTGTGGTACAGAGTGTACACAAAACCTTGTCTTCTTTTACTCAAAGCTCTATACTTCATTTGAATTCTGATAGAGTAGATACAAATCGACTAAAATATTCTTTAAGCCTTTTTCAATCAACATCTCCTTCTTATATTCTCATGTCCTCCCTTGACATTGCAAGAGATTACATGGAGAAAGAAGGTAAAAATAGATTAGAAAAAGCGATTATTCTTGCTGATTATGCAAGATATGAGATAAACACCATTGAGGGAATAAGATGTTTAGGTAAAGAAATAGTAGGCAAATACGCCATTGTTGACTTTGACAAAACCAAACTTACTATAAGTGTAAAGAACTTAGGTATAAAAGGGCCTGAAGCAGAAAAGTTTTTGAGAGAGAATTTTAATATACAGGTAGAGATGGCCGATACTTTTAATATACTTGCTATGGTTACATTAGCGGATGATAAAGAAAAGGTTGACCTTTTAATAAAGGGGATAAAAGGGCTTGCAAATGTAAAAAAAGATAAAAAAACAGCTGAAGAAGTAGCAGCTTATCCTGATACTCCAGAAATGGTTTTAAAACCTTCTGAAGCAGTAAGGCAAAAGACTAAATTAATATCTTTAGAAGAAGCAGAAGGCCGTGTTTCTGCAGACTTTATTATCCCTTATCCTCCAGGTGTTCCACTTATTTGTCCGGGAGAGCGCATAAAAAAAGATATGGTAAAATATATAAATGTATTATATAATAAAGGTATTAAGATATTAGGTCTTAAAAATAACAGCCTATTGGTGTGTGAAATATGAGAGGAAAATTTATAAGCTTTGAAGGAATAGATGGATGCGGTAAGACTACTCAGATAAAATTTCTGGAGGAGTATCTTTTAAAACAGGGTTATAATATTTTGGTATTAAGGGAGCCTGGAGGCACAAAAGTTGGAGAAAAAGTTAGAGATATTTTATTAGATAAAAATAATTTTATTTCTCCAGTTACAGAAATGCTTTTATACGCTTCTTCTAGGGCTCAGCTAGTGGAGGAGAAAATTTTGCCCGCCCTTGAAAAAGGCCAAATTGTAATTTTAGACCGCTTTGTAGACAGTTCATATGTGTATCAGGGATATGCAAGAGGTTTAGGGATAGAAAAAGTTAAGTTAGTTAATGAAATAGCTACAATGGGGATTTTGCCTGATGTAACAATTTATATAGACATTACTCCTGAAGAAGCAATGAAAAGGCGAGGAAAAAGAGAAGCAGACAGATTAGAAAAAGAAAGTTGGGGGTTTCACAAAAAAGTGAGAGAGGGGTATATTAAATTAGTTAAAGAATTTCCTAAAAGGTTTGTATTTATAGATGGAATGCAAGAGCTTATGAAAGTGCACCAAGACATAATTGATGTAGTAAAAAAATATTTATAAGGAGGGCAATAACATGAAATTAGTGTTAGCTATTGTGCAGGACGAGGATGTAAGAAGACTTATGGATGGCCTGACTGAAGGGGGATTTAGCTTTACGAGAATAGCATCTACTGGTGGATTTTTAAGGTCTGGCAATACAACTTTGATAATAGGTGTAGAAGACGAAAAATTAAATGATGTTATCAGCATAATAGAGAAAAAATGTAAAACTCGCGATAGAATAATTACTTCTCCTACACCTATGGGTGGTGCTACAGACATTTTCCTGCCACAAGCCGTTGAAGTTACAATTGGTGGAGCTACAGTTTTTGTATTAAATGTAGAAAAATTCCTTAGGATTTAGGGTGTTTGACATGAGAATTGAAGAGGTAAAATCTCCAAAGATTTCATCTGATATAAAAAGTGAGTACAATAAGTCTTATAGAGTTTCTAAAAAATTTATTGATACCTTTGACGAAGAATTAGAGCAATTTCATCAAGATAAATTGAATGGGATTTTATCAGAGATAGACAGTGCAGCACAAAAATTAAAAGAAAATTTAACTTTGCAGGACTTAATTAATTACAAAAAACTTGTAAAGAAGTTTTTACAGGAAGCGACAAATGGCATGTTAAAATACACCAAAAAAGAATACGTCGACTTAAGAGGTAGGAAGAAAATTTATTCTCTAGTGGAAAAAGTAAATGACAAACTAGAAAAGCTTACAGAGGAGTTTTTAAAAGATTCCAAGCACTTGGAACTTTTGAAAATGATAGATGATATAAGAGGATTATTAATAGACATATATTCATAGGTGATAGCGTGTATAGGATTTATGGGCATGAAGCCGTATTAAATATTTTTAAAAATGTAATATCTCAAAATAAAATTTCAAATGCTTATTTGTTTGTAGGAGAAGAAGGATTAGGGAAAAGATTTATGGCAGAGTATTTTGCCATGATGATAAATTGCAAAGGGGAAACTGCAAAGCCTTGCTTTAGGTGTAGTTCTTGCCTAAAGATAATGGATAAAAATCATCCAGATGTGTTTTTTATAGAGCCGGAGGAGAATTCTATAAAAGTAGATACTATAAGATATATAACTAATGAAATCAATATAAGACCCTATGAAGCTAACAAAAAGATTTTTATTATAGACCAAGCTGATAAAATGACTGTAGCAGCTCAAAATGCCTTTCTCAAAACTTTAGAAGAACCTCCCTTATATGGCCTTTTTATATTGATTGCACCACAACAAGAAGAGCTTTTGCCTACGATTGTCTCTCGCTGTAATATAATTCGTTTTAATAAGGAAAATAAAAATACGATAAAGAACTATTTAATGTTTGAACACAATATTCCTGAAAAAGAAGCGGAAGTGTTAGCTCATATTGCTGATGGTAATTTTGCTCAAGCTAACAAATTAGCTAATAAGGAATATTTAAATTTTAGAAGAGAGGCAATACAAGAAATAGAAAAAATTCTTGCTACGAAGGGATTTGAAGTGATAGAGGAGTTTGAGTTTTTTGATAAGAATAAAGACAATATAGAAGAAATTTTAAAAATTCTACTTTCCTATATGAGAGATTTGTTAGTTTTTAAGGCTACAAAAGATGCCTCTTTCATAAAAAATATAGATTTTTTAAATAGAATACAGAAAATGGAATCTCGATTGACTATCAATAAGCTTAATAATATAATTAATAGAATAGAGCAGTTTAATTCACAGATTAATTCAAATATAAACTATCAATTAGCAGTAGAGAATCTACTTTTAGATATAGCGGGAGGTTTATAATTTTGGTTACTGTTGTGGGTGTGAGATTTAAAAAAGCAGGGAAGATATACTATTTTGACCCAGGGGATTTGCCAATAAAAGTAGGAGATAAAGTTATAGTTGAAACAATAAGAGGGATAGAATTTGGCGAAGTAGTTGTCGGTATAAAAGAGGTGCCAGAAGAAGAGATTGTGGCTCCTTTAAAAAAAGTAATAAGGATTGCGACACCAGAAGATGTAGAACATTATTATGAAAACAAGAAAAAAGAAGCTGAGGCTTTTGAAATATGTCTTCAGAAGATACAACAGCATGGTTTGGAAATGAATTTAATTGATGTAGAGTACACTTTTGATAACACCAAAGTCATATTTTATTTTACTGCAGAAGGCAGAGTAGACTTTAGAGAATTAGTGAAAGATTTGGCTGCAGTTTTTAGGATGAGAATAGAACTAAGGCAAATAGGAGTAAGGGATGAGGCAAAAATCATAGGAGGTTTAGGACCTTGTGGAAGGCCTCTATGTTGTACCGCCTTTTTAGGGGAATTTGAGCCTGTTTCTATCAAAATGGCTAAAGACCAAAATTTATCTTTAAATCCCACCAAAATATCGGGTATTTGCGGGCGATTGATGTGCTGCTTAAAGTATGAACAGGAGATGTATGAAAAAATTAGAGCAGAGCTTCCTAAGGTTGGCAGCATAATAAGAGTTGGAGATAAAGAAATGAAGATTGCAGAAGTAGATGTGATTAGACGAAAACTCAAAGTAAAAATGAAAAATGTAGAAGGAATAGAGATAATAAAAGAGTACGATCCTGAAGAAGTGGAAGTTATAGAAGAAAGAGAAGAAATTGAAGGAACCTACGAGGATGAACTATTTGAGGAGGACTTAGAAAAAATAGAGGAATAAATTTCCTCTATTTTTATTCTACTTTTCCAAGTATGAAGCTTATTATTAAAATTATAAAAACGAGTGTAGTGATACCCGCATACAAATAATCTTTTTCGTACAAAAAAGTAATTATAGATACGGCCACCCGAAATACAGGCGTTAATATAAGTAATAAAAGTCCTGTAAGGATGATAGCATAAGGCTTTAAAGAGATGAAACCTTTTAAAATTTCACCTGGTGAAGTGGGATAATAACCAATAGGATATCCACTTTTCCCTGTTATTATAAGCATTAAAAGGCCTATAAGAATGACAATTGCGCTGGTGGTAACCCCTATATTTAAAGCCTTGCTTATTATAAGTTCCATAGCCATTATTTTTTCATTTTCTTTATTTTCTTTTTTTAACATTAAATCTTTATTACTTTCTCTTTCCATGGTTTTACACCCCCAAGCCTTTTATAAGCATTTGAATAGAAATATAGGCGAGCACTGGTATAAATATTTTCCTTATAGTAGTATTTTTAAGTTTTTCCATTATTCTTGTTCCCAACATTGCTCCTAATAGAACTCCTAAAGCTACTGGACCGGCTATTTTTGGGTCTATATAACCTCTCATTAAATACACACCTGCACTGGCTGCAGCAGTCACTCCAATCATGAAATTGCTTGTAGCGGTAGAGACCTTCATAGGCAATTTCATAAATAAATCCATTGCCATAACTTTAAAAATACCACTTCCTATTCCTAGAAGTCCTGATAAAACGCCAGCTACATACATTGTTCCAAAACCGCTGTAAACTCCCGCTACTTTGTATTTTACTTCTTTATTTAACACTTTGTCAAAATAGGACCCTTCTAATTTCAATTTTTTAGCTAAAGGGTGAGATACGACATTTTGAGGCAATTCTTCATGCCTTTTTCTAAGCATAGCCAAAGCCGAATACAAAAGCACAATGCCAAAAATTATATAAAGATATTTTGGGCTTATCAATCCTGCAATGTAAGCTCCTGTTATAGCTCCTGTAGTTGTAGCGATTTCCAAAAACATCCCTATTCTCAAATTTGTAATTTTGTCTCTCACATATGCAACTGCTGCCCCACTGGAAGTTGCGATGACTGAAACTATACTTGCACCTATAGCGTATTTGATATCTACACCTAATAACAAAGTAAGAGCTGGAATTACAATTATTCCTCCTCCTAATCCTAAAAGGGCTCCAAAAATTCCTGCTATAAAAGAAAAGGCGAGAATTTCTAGAGAGGTTAAAACCACATTATCATCTCCTTGTTTTTGTTGGGTCAATTGCTACAATAACAATTATAACATACCCTTTAAAAGGAGCCAAATATAAAGGCTACAGTGATTATTTATTATACCTTCCTTTGAAGGAGTAGTAAAATAGGAGGTATTGCGTATATACAGGTAGTGGCTGCTGCTACAATGCCAGCATCGTTGAAGGCAAGAGCAAAAAGCATACCTACGATACTGCCAAAAAATCCGTAATACACGTATTTATAATTTTTGAAGATGTTTTTAAGTACTCCCGTTGGTCTATAAGATAGTATAAATAGTACTAAAATAGATATTATAAGTACCCATGACCATATAGTGTATCTTATAAGGTTAAGCTCCATTTGAAGCTTTCTTGTAAAAATTTGGAACAAAGAATTTATACCTTCACTTTTTACAATAATAGCTGTTTGGGCCATATGGGTAGTAGTTCCAAAAAACATTGAAGCTATAAACATCAAAAATAGTAATATTACCATAGAGATAAACATTATTAAAAAGGTCTTTTTATTTATTTTTACTCCAAAGAGCATCAAAATTGTGGAACCAAAAGCCATAAAACCAGTTATAAATCCGCCGACTTTTGCTCCAAATTGTGGTAGAACCATTAACCAAAATGCAACAGTAAAAAGGATAAAGCCTAAAATTTTTACGCTCTTGGTTTTATATTTTTCAGTTAATGCCATAGTTCCCATAATTGAAGAACCTATCAAGACTCCCATGTATTCATTTCCTATTCCATAGAACCTAGCTCCGCTTATGACGTCATATCCTAATATAGAGTTTTTCATCAAAGGAGAATTAAGTAACAAATCTATTATTATTGTGATTGTGGTTACCAAACTTATTACCATTAGTCTATCTAAATCATTTTTTACAAAATACATGATTAACCCGTCAATTAATCCAGTTAAAACAACAACAGCCACAATGTTTAAGTAAAGAGATAAGGGGCCTAATAAAGGCAGAATTAAAAATGTCAGAGGAACAGTCATTACTCCTAAAATTATAGGTGTCAAATACTTTAAATATTCTTTTTTCAAGAACAATAGGCCTATATAAAGTATTAGCACAATGACTAAAAACAAAACGTAACTTTTCAATACCAATGGTCTAGCATTGTGGACAGAAACTATCATTTTATCTGCGTTGATAAGATAACCAAGGGCGTTTTGGTATTTGATGCTTTCAATTGGATGTCCCAACATTTCTACAGGGGGTTCTATGTTAAAGTATGATAATATTGTTGGTGCTATGTCTAAATTTGTAATAATTCCTTGGCGCTTTGTAGTATTAGAAGTCGCAAAGCCTTGTGAATAAGAAGGACCTGCTATTATTACAGGGGTAATTAAATTGTTAATTTGTATATCTTGATTAGAAGGATAAGGAGTCACGACAATAAATAAATCTTTAGACAAATCCAAATCAGATAATATTTTACCTATAAGTTTATCAGATTCATATAATGCCTTTTCTCTGTAACGCTGAGCCAAGGAAGGGGAAGTATATTTAGAAAATACATCTGCCCTTAAAATATCTCCAGGGTCTATAATAATGAGGCCACCATTTTTACTGTATTCTACAAATTTATTGTAAAGTTTTTCATAATCGGCTTTTACCATGTAAGGACTATTATCATCTTTTACTAATAAATCTTCGCTAATATCTCCCTCAGATATCCCGTTTTTGTCCATGCCAATTAAAGGGGCATATCTTTTATAGGATATTCCAGAGGGAGTCTTTATGTCAGAGTTCCCTAATACGTACACGTTAATTTCATTTCTTTTTAAAAGTTCACCTAACAATCCCGGCGTAACAGTATAATTTAAAGTAGAAGCTTGATTTATTAAATCTTGTATTCCTAAGTTAACTATATTACCTTCTTGTGGAAGTTTCCCAGTGTAAAGGTGATATAATTTTTCTGCAGAAGTATAGCCATAAACTTCATCATTGTTAAAACATAAGCTACCCATTTCACCAGCCGAAGCTCGGGTACCTGTTCCTATGGTGAGATAAGAAGAAGGTTCTGAATAACTTCCGGCTGCTCTTGTATTCATAAGTGCTAAGGAACCTATGTCTAATAACTTTTTTATATTTGGAAGATTGTATTTAGCAAGGTCATTAATACTTGTCCTATCTAAAATAAAGAGCACTGCTATTTTATTCTTTGTTGGAGATGCAAAAGAAATTGAAGGGGAAACTGCAAAGAAAATAAACACAAGACATAAAAAAATTGCAAAAAACTTTTTCATAGATTATCCTTCCTTTTCAATTAGTAAATTGACACCCAAACATTATACCATTAAATTATTAAAAATTTATTAACAACAGAAAGGTTAAATCTGTTAATTTGTTAATAACTTTTCAATGCAAATTAAAAAATCCCCTTTTTTATGCTTTAAATTTGTGCATAAAAAGGGGACTGTGATTTAATTTATTCTCTTAAAAGGGGCATAGTCATACAACGAGGGCCGCCTCTTCCTCTTGAAAGTTCCGACCCTTCAATAGGGATTACCTTTATTCCTTCTTTTTCCATTATTTTATTAGATATTTCATTTCTAGAATAGGTTACAATAACTCCCGGAGCGATAGCTAAAGTGTTTGTACTGTCATTCCATTGTTCTCTTGCAGAAGTTATTGCATTTAACCCGCCAGTTGGTATTATATCTATTGTGTAGAGATTTAGCGCATTTTTTAATGCTGTTTGCAAATCTTTTTCCTGATGTATAGAGAAACCTTTTTCCTCTTTTATGATGCTAAATACTCTCAACTCGTTTTTTATTCCTGGATAAAAAACAAATCTGTTTGTGTCAACCATGGTGAAAACTGTATCTAAATGCATATAAGAACGGTTTATAGGGATTTGCACTACCAATATTCTTTCGACAGAGGAACCTTTTTCAAATAAATTATGGGCTAATTGTTCTATTGCCTGAGGAGTTGTTCTTTCACTACATCCTACTGCAATTACTTTTTCGCTTAATACCAGCACATCTCCGCCCTCTATGGAATGAGGATAGCTATCATCATACCACCAAGGAATATTATTTTTTCTAAAAATTTCATGATATTTATAAATGTATTTTAATATTAGAGTTTCTGGTTTTCGCGCTGCTGTTTTCATAGAACTTATCATTAAGCCGCCATCTATCATTGCTCCGGGGTCTCTTGTAAAATAAAGGTTTGGTAAGGGCTTTATATAAAAATAATTATCTTGGTATATGTATTCTGCTAAACCCATCATAGATTTTTTTATCTTTATTTCATTTAGAGCCAAACCTGCAATTGCTATTTCGGCAACCTCGTTTGAAGATTTTTCTTTAAGGAATTCTTTTAAATAGTTATTGATTTTTGGAGAGGTAACTCCATTTACTTGAAGTAATTCCTCAATAAATTTTTCTTTTACATCTTCTTCTTTTAATATTTCTTCTAAGAGATTTTGTAAATACAGTACTTGGACTTCATTTTGCTGCAATACTTTTGCAAAGTTGTCGTGTTCTTCTTGGATCCTTCTAACCCAAGGGATATCGTCGAAAAGAAGCTCGGATAAATTTTGAGGGGTCAATCTTTCCAATTCTTTCCCTGGCCTGTGCAAAATCGTTGTTTTTAATTTATTTATTTCTGAATTTACGCGGGGAGCAGTAACTACTTTTGTCAACTTTTCATCCTCCTAATGTTTAAATTCTTTATATAGTATACTGTGCACTACTTCAATTTTCAATACGTATTTAAAAAGTTAATAAAAACTTTTGGCAATTGTGATAAAATAAATCAAGAATAGGGATGTGCAAAATTAATAAAAATAATCACGATCAAAAACCAGAATATGTATGATATACAATATATAGTAATCAAAACTGACAATCAAACATAAAGGAAGTGGTAAGGGAAAAGAAAAGACAAAAAGAGGAGCTAAAAAAGGGCATAAATATCCTGTAGAAGTCAAATGTTAAAAAATGGCATGAACTAAATTCAGTAAAAGTTAAGCCGATTGCATCAGACCAATAAGGGACTTAAACTCATCAAATTTACCCAGTTTAATAGCTACAATAGCGACAGTAAGCAAAGTAATATGGCCAAAAGTATTAAGGTTGCTGACAGAATTAATATTTCTAACATAAGCTTTTTCAAAATCTAGAGCTTTAAAGCGGGAATTATATCTTTCTGATTCAATCCTCAATTTATAGACAGCCTTAAAATATAGGGAGTCTCTATTAATAGAGGACCTATAATCAGAAGATATAATAGCATACTTAGTACAGCCTCTATGCTTTTTGCCATTAAAATATTTAGGATGCTGAATAGGGCAGGCAGAGTCATCTTTAGAATTACAGAACTTGCAAACAAATTTTTGCTTAATAAAACCATCAAAATATTGCTTGCCGTCTTTGAGCATTTTAATACCTGCTTCACAAACCATATAACCATCATCAGTCAGTGGGGGATTTTTAGAATTACGCTTGTTAAGAGGAATAAAACAATGACCATGGAGAGTATCTCTAACAAAATTATAAACTCTCTTAACATCATACCCCTTATCGGCAATAAAATTAACATACTTAAGGTTAAACCACTTATTAGTCTTCTCAAGCAAAGATAAAGCGACTTCAAAATCAGGGGCATCAGCGGGGGTAGTAGTTTCAGCGATGGGTAAACCAGAGATAGCATCAACAATAATGTGATTTTTATAGCCCCAATAAAACTTATAGCGTTTATTAGAAGAATCATTAGAAGCAGAATAAACGCCTAATTTACAATCCTTATCAGACTTAGGCTGATTATCTTTAGAGAATTTATTTTTAGAAAAAGACTTAGGGTTATTTAACTTAGTGTTAGCTTTAATAGGGGTAGAGTCCATGGAAATAAACTCACCGGAGATAATACCCATATTTTTGAGGATATTGACCTGATTTTGAAAAATAGAGGTCAAATAATCATGAGAGAAGTCATTAATAAAACGGCGAAAAGTCCAATAAGAAGGAAGAGGTTTAGAAATGTCGAAGCCACAAAGATGAGCAATGATAAGATTATTGCGGAGATAATCTAAAAGGTCAGAAATTGTGCCGAATCTTTCAGCTTTCATGACAATAAAAGCTCTAAAAAGTGCATGATGAGAGTAACCCTTACGGCCAGGACTAGAGGAAGGGAATTCAGGTATTGAAGACAGGTCAAGATTTTCAAACATAGAAGAATAGAAATCAATTTTAGACTGAGAGGTAAAGAGTTCAGGTATATTTAAAAGTAATTGAAGCTGGTACATGTAGGATTTCCTCCTTCTTAAAAAATTTTTTATAGTGTATATATAATAATTCGACAAATGGGAGGGGAAATCCTACATAAAAGATAAAAAATTCAAGAGTGATAGAAAAAAAGCATGTCTGTGGAATGGCTTAAATGAAGGCTTCTGAATTTTGCACAAGTCTAAATCAAGAATATTATAGAGGTGATAAAATGTTAAGAGATGGGGAAAGATTAGATGAATTAAACTTGAAAGATTTAGTTATAATTCAACACAAGGATAAATTTAAATTCGGAATGGATGCGGTATTGCTTGCTAATTTTGTTACTGCTAAAAAAGGAGATAAAATTGTAGATTTAGGATGTGGGTCTGGCATAATACCTATTTTAATTGCTGCTAAAACTCAAGATACCTTTATTTACGGTGTTGAGATACAAGAAGATATGGCGGATATGGCTACAAGAAGTGTAGTTATTAATAAAATGGAAGAAAGAATAAAAATAATAAAAGGCGATGTAAGAGGATTAGAAAAGATATTAGGATATGAAAAATTTGATATAGTGACTTCAAATCCTCCCTATATGCCAGTAAAAACGGGATTTGATAAAAAACAAAAGTCAGAAAATATCGCGAGATACGAAATATATGGAGGACTTGAGGAATTTATAAAGGCTGCTTCGAAACTTTTAAAATTTGGAGGAAAATTTTTTATGATTCATAGAACAGAAAGATTAGTTGACATTTTGTATTTTTTGAGAAAATACAATTTAGAACCTAAAAAATTGAGATTTGTGCATCCTTATGTAGATAGTAAACCCAATCTTTTGCTAATAGAATCAAAAAAAGGTTCTCAGCCAGGTTTAAACATATTGGCTCCCCTTTATGTGTATGAAAAAAGTGGAGAGTATACAAAAGAAATTATAGAAATATACTCTAAAACGCAATTAGAGGAGGAATAAAGATGGAAAATTATGGGGTATTATATTTATGTCCCACTCCTATTGGTAATTTAGAAGATATAACTTTAAGAGTTTTAAAAACTTTAAAAGAAGTTGATATTATAGCTGCCGAAGATACGAGGCAAACTCTTAAACTTTTAAATCATTTTGACATAAAAAAACCTCTTACCAGTTACCATGAACATAACAAAAGGACAAAAGGGGTAAAACTTATAGAGGAATTAAAAAAAGGGAAGTCAATTGCCTTAGTTACAGATGCAGGTACACCTGCAATCTCAGACCCTGGGGAAGACCTTGTGAAACTTTGCATAGAAGAAGACATAAAAGTTGTGTCATTGCCTGGTCCAACTGCTGCAATTACCGCTTTAGTTGCTTCAGGATTAAATACTTCTTCCTTTGTTTTTGAAGGTTTTTTGCCGACAAAAAATAAAGAAAGAGAAGAAAGGCTAAACCGTATTTCAAAAGAAGAGAGAACTGTCATACTTTATGAGGCACCTCATCGTTTAAAAGAAACTCTCCACGAATTGAAATCTTATGTAGCTGAAAGAAAGATTGTCATAGCAAGAGAACTTACTAAAATTCATGAAGAATTTATAAGAGGGACAATAGATGAGGTTTTAACGAAACTGGGGGATGAAATAAAAGGTGAAATTGTACTAATTATTGAAGGAGCACAAAAACAACAAGTTGAAGAAAAACCAGAAAAATTAATTCAAAAATACCTTGAGGAAGGAATGGATAAAAAAGAGGTTATTAAAAAAGTTGCTAAGGAATTGGGAATACCCAAAAGTCAAGTGTATAAACTTACTATAGGAAAAAAGTAAAGAAGTTGGAAATAATAGTTATTATCAATTGAATTTGATTTTCAATATCCCAAATTAAAAATATTTGCATATTTTTCACCAATAAACTATAATATATATCAACAGTGAAATTTCAATTGAGAATATGGAGGATGTTATGAATAAACAAAACGCAGCTTTGCTATCTGTGGTTTCTAACAGTGTATTGATAGCTATAAAATTGTTGGCAGGTATACTAATGCATTCAGTAGGGGTAATTTCTGAAGCCATACATTCTTCAATTGATTTAATTGCTAGTCTAATTGCCTTTTTCTCCATACGAGTAGCAGTAAAACCCGCAGATGAGGACCACCCTTTTGGACACAGCAAATATGAGAACGTTTCTGGCTTTGTGGAAGCTATTTTAATTTTTTTTGCAGCTATACTTATCATATATGAGGCAGTGCGAAGAATAATTACTGGTACTTATGTAGAAAATTTAGGAATGGGCATTATTGTCATGCTTTTTGCATCTTTTGTAAATGGAGTAGTATCATATTTTTTGTTTAAAGTATCTAAAGAAGAAAATTCTATTGCCTTAAAAGCAGATGCAATGCACCTTTTAACTGATGTATTTACGTCTTTGGGAGTTACACTAGGACTTGTTGCCATAAAAGTCACTAAATTGGATATTTTGGATCCAATCATAGCTATTTTTGTTGCATTGCTTATTATAAAAGCATCAATTGAGTTGACAAAGGAAGCTTTAAAAGATTTGACAGACACTAGTCTTCCAGAAGAGGAAGTTAAAGAAATAGAGAATATAATAAAATCAAATTCTGAAATTACAAGTTTTCACAAATTGAGAACGAGAAAATCGGGGCCTCGAAGAGAAATAGACGTTCATTTGAGAGTGGACAGAAATTACAACATAGTAGACGCCCATGAATTGTCCCATAAGGTTTCAAAACAAATAACTGATAAATTCCCTGATTCCCATGTGATAATCCATGTAGAACCGGAAAGAAAAAAAGAAGAGGATAAATAATAGGAGGACACACCCTCCTATTATTTATCCTGCTATTAGTCTACAGATTTCTTTAACTCTTCAAGGCAATTTTTACATATATTTTTGCCTTTGTAGTTTATTACATTCTCAGCGTTGCCGCAGAAAATGCAAGCAGGCTCATACTTTTTGAGGACTATTTGTTCCCCATCAACATAGATTTCAAGAGCATCTCTTTCTGCTATGTTAAGTGTCCTCCTGAGCTCGATTGGTATTACTACCCTTCCCAATTCGTCTACTTTTCTTACAATACCTGTGGATTTCAACATTTTTCTCCCCTCCTGAGTTACAAAATTCGACAACTAAACTTCACTTATAATAATACCAAGTTTTGAAAAATAAGTCAACACCTTTTTTGGAATTTTTTAAGGTTAATAACATAAATTTTATTACATAAGAAGAAAAGCATAAACGAAGTTTTTTTGGTAATTTGGGAGGGCTATACCATGATAAATTACATATGGTTTTTTATGATAGCGATAGGAGTTTTAGTAGGAATAATAAATGGCAGAATGGCAGAAGTATCCAAAGCTATAATTGATTCAGCACAGACTGCTGTTGCTATTTCGATAGGGCTAGTTGGTGTAATGTCTTTATGGCTTGGAATAATGAAAATTGCAGATAAGTCAGGCCTTACAGATATTATCGCAAAATTACTAAAACCTACAATTATAAGGCTTTTTCCTGATGTGCCAAAAGATCACCCAGCTATTTCAGCGATGATAATGAATATATCAGCTAATATGTTGGGATTAGGTAATGCAGCAACACCTTTTGGGATTAAGGCTATGGAATACCTTCAAGAGCTTAATAAAAAAGACAGTGCTTCAAATGCTATGTGCCGCTTTTTAGTGATAAATACAGCTTCAATACAGCTTATACCTGCAGTGATGATTGGAATAAGGGCTTCTTTGGGAGCTAAAAATCCTGCGGATTTTGTGATTGTCAGCGTACTTTCAACCAGCACTGCTCTTGTAGCTGGCCTTATTTTGAATAAATACCTTGAAAAAATGCCTATATTTAAGGAGTGAAAATAATGATGAAAATTATATCTGAATGGATTATTCCTATACTTGTTCTTGTTATTCCTTTTTATGGAATCATAAAAAATGTCAAAGTGTATGAAGGGTTTGTCGATGGGGCAAAAGAAGGAATTTCTGTAGTTATAAAAATATTTCCAGCTCTTGTAGCGATGCTTGTGGCAATAGGTGTATTAAGAGCGTCAGGTGCCCTTGACTTGTTAGGGAAATTTTTAATGCCTTTTACAAATAAAATAGGCATGCCACAGGAGCTTGTGCCTCTTGCTTTAATAAGGCCCCTTTCGGGAAGTGGTGCTTTGGGGATTGCGACTGAGATTATAAAAACTCATGGTGCCGATTCTCTAATCGGGAAAATGGCTTCTGCTATGTATGGATCTACTGAGACCACTTTTTATGTTCTTGCTGTTTACTATGGGGCAGTGGGAATAAAAAAGATGAGACATTCTGTTATCTCTGGAATTTTTGCAGATATTGTTGCAATACTTTCCTGTGTATTTTATAGCAGATTATTTTTTTAATACTTGTACACTTTTTCACTTTTGTTATACTATATAGTGTAATGTTGTTTTTGCCTTTTAAAAGGAAAGGAATGATTTTTTGTGGCAACAATACCAAAATTAATAAGAAAATTAGGAAAAGAAGCATATAATTTGTATATTGTTGGGGGATACATAAGGGACAGGATTTTAAATAGAGAAGCTAAAGATTATGATTTTGTAGTTCAGGAAGATGCAGAGAAAATCGCCAAATTAGCGGCAGAAAAATTAGGGGGTACTTTTGTGCCTTTTATGGCGGAAAAAGGCACATATAGGGTTGTTGTAGGAGATGAAATATTAGATTTTACTAATTTAAGAGGTGAAGACATATACATAGATTTAGCTCATAGAGACTTTACAATGAATGCTATGGCTATAAAACTGACAGATTATTTTGAATTTGAATATATTATTGACCCTTTTGGTGGCATGATGGACATAAAAAACAGGAAAATAAAGCATGTGGGTGTGATGACCTTTAAAGAAGACCCTTTAAGGGCTTTGAGGGCCGTAAGATTTGCTGCGACTTACAAATTTGATATTGATGAGGGTACAAAGGCTAAAATAAGAGAAGAAGCGGCCTTAATAAAACAAGTAGCGCCAGAGAGAATAATGAATGAAATTTTTATAATATTAAAAGAAAAGAATTCTCACAAATATTTAAGAATGATGGAAGATTTAAAGCTTATGGAAAATATATTTGAAGAAGTTGCTAAAATGAAAGAAGTAGGAAAGTGCTATTATCACCTTACAAATGCTTGGATACATTCACTAAAAACTGTAGAAGAATACGAAAATATCATAAATTCTATGAGATTTCCCAAAGACGTATATGATATAGTTTCGGAGTATTTAGATAGAAAGCTTTCTTCTGACAACAAAGTAAAGGACATAATAAAACTTGGAGCTCTTTTTCACGATATAGGCAAACCAGAATCCATATACATTGATACTGAAAATAGAGTACATTTTTACAACCACGAGACAAAAGGAGCAGAAATCGTAAAAAAGATAGCATCAAGGATGAAAATGCCCAAAAAAGAGTCTTCTTTGCTAAAGAAGCTTGTCCTTTATCACATGAAGCCTTTAATGTACTATGTAAATGGCGGACCAACGAATAAATCTCTTTTTAGATTTTTTTCCGAACTTAAGGATGATTCAATAGCGATTCTACTTTTATCTCAGGCTGATTTTACTGCTACAAGGCTTAATTTAGGTAAAGAGGAAGAGATACCAAAGTTTACAGATTATATTACCAAGCTTTTAAAAAGATATGTAGAATTTAAAGAAACAGAAAAACCATTACTTTCGCCGCTGGATATAATAATAAATTTTGATGTAAAAGATGGGAAAAAATTAGGACAGATTTTATATGAAATAAGGAAAAATAGATTTTACGGAGAAATTCAAGATAAAGAAGATGCTGTAGAGTTTGTAAAAGAAAGAATGAAAATAGAGAAAATATAATTTAAAAAGAGATGCAAAAATTTTCGCTGCATCTCTTTTTTATAAGAGTTATTTTTTATGTAGTTCAGAGAGAGGGGTTCCTCCTACGCCTATATTGTCTGGATTATTTTCTTTTATAATCACTGAGAATGCATTTATAGGAATATTGAGTACTTGTGAAGCTGCTTTTGTAAGTTCAGAAATAAGTTTTGCTTTTGTTTCCTTACTTAAATTGTCAGGTCCTTCAATTGTTATAAAAGGCATTGCAATCCTTCCTTTCTATATTTTTTTGATGTTCTCGATATTTATTTTAACACTTTTTTGTGTAAGAAACCAAATTATAAGAAAAATTTATGATGACAATTACTAAAAATCAATTATATAATATTGTTAGCATTTTTGGGATAGAGAGGAAAATGAAAAAGCTTTTATTTTTGTATAATTGCTTTTTTCTTTTGGATTTTTTTGACCCTTACCTATTTCGATTAAAACATCAAAAGAATAGTTTTTACTTTTTGTAAAATATTTTACATCTGAAGCGGCTTCTATATCAAAAAGTTGTTCATTTTTTTGAGGTTTGATTTCATAAATGTGATATATTGCGACGAGTGTAATTGTAAAAGCTATACTAATGCAGAAAATATACTAAAAAGGTAGTTGACAATACTTTTTATAAAGGGTATATTAAAGAATAAATAGATATAGTAAAAGGCGATGAAGGAAAGAGTAAAAAGCTTGAACTTTCACAGAGAGTCGGGCGAGGTGCGAACCGATAAAGTTTGGGCTTTTGAAGATGGCTCCGGAGCCGTACTGCCGAAGGCTAGTAGGTTTTACCGGGAACTCCCGTTACAGGGTAGGAGTGTGTTAGCACTCTGTGAGGCATGCGTCGTGAGGCGCATGTGAAGAAGGGTGGTACCGCGACAATCTCGCCCCTTATGTGGAGGCGAGTTTTTTATTTACAAAAAAGAGGAGGATGGATATGAAAAAGACTTTTTACATTACGACACCTATCTATTATCCCAGTGATAAATTACATATTGGTCATTCATATACTACAGTTGCTGCAGATGCAATGGCAAGGTTTAAAAGGCTTACCGGATATGATGTCAAGTTTTTGACCGGTACTGATGAACATGGGCAAAAAATTCAAAGAATAGCAAGAGAAAAAGGGATGTCTCCTAAAGAATATGTAGACGGGATAGTTGAATGGATAAAAGATTTATGGAAGACAATGGATATAAGTAATGACCAATTTATTCGCACAACCGATAAATATCATGAGGAAATAGTACAAAAAATATTCACGAAATTGTATGAAAAAGGAGATATATACAAAAGCGAATATGAAGGATGGTACTGTACTCCTTGTGAATCTTTCTGGACAGAAAGCCAGCTTGTAGATGGGAAATGCCCAGACTGTGGTAGACCAGTAGAAAGGGTAAAAGAAGAAGGGTATTTTTTTAAATTGTCTAAATATGGGGATAGGCTGTTACAATATTATGATGAACATCCTGATTTTATACAGCCTGAGTCAAGGCGCAATGAGATGATAAACTTTATAAAATCAGGTTTGGAGGATTTGTTTGTCTCAAGGAGTTCGTTTGACTGGGGTATAAAGGTACCTTTTGACCCAAGACATGTGATTTATGTTTGGATAGATGCTTTGTCAAATTACATAACTGCTTTAGGATATTCTACAGACCATGACGACGACTTTAAAAAATACTGGCCAGCAGATGTTCATTTGGTTGGAAAAGAGATAATGAGGTTTCACACAATAATATGGCCAGCAATGCTTATGGCTCTTGACTTGCCCCTTCCTAAAAAAGTGTTTGGACACGGTTGGCTTATACTGGAAGGAGGCAAGATGTCAAAATCTAAAGGCAATGTAGTAGACCCTAAAGAGCTGGTTAGGAAATATGGCGTGGATGCTGTAAGATATTTTCTTTTGAGAGAAGTGCCTTTTGGGGCGGATGGAGTGTTTTCTAATGAAGCTTTGATAAACAGAATAAATTCAGACCTTGCTAATGACCTTGGAAACTTGCTGAGTAGGACTGTTACAATGATTGAAAAATACTTTGAGGGCATTCTGCCAAAGCCTTCACAAAAAGAAGAAGTAGATGATGACCTTATAAATACTGCACAGAATCTACCTAAAACTGTTGAAGAGTACATGGATAAACTTCAGTTTTCCAACGCTTTAATTGAAATATGGAAATTAGTAAGACGAGCTAATAAGTACATTGATGAAACAATGCCTTGGATTTTAGCGAAAGATGAAAGCAAAAAGGAAAGATTGGGTACTGTTTTGTATAATTTAGCGGAAGCTTTGAGATTTATTGCAATACTTATATCTCCTTTTATGCCAAATACCCCGCAAAAAATGTTTGAACAATTAGGAATAGAAAAAGATTTGACGACTTGGGAGAGCTTAAAGTTTGGCTTGTTAAAAGAAGGTACAAAAGTAAAAAGAGGAGAAATTATTTTCCCGAGAATAGATGTAAATAAGGAGCTGAGTGCTATAGAAGAAAAAGCAGAGGAGGAAGAGAAAAAGATAGATTATATCACTATTGAGGATTTTGCAAAAATTCAGCTTAGGGTTGCAGAGATTTTGGAAGCCGAAAAAGTGGAAGGCTCTGACAAGCTTATAAAGATGAAGCTTAAAGTGGGAGAGGAGACAAGGCAAATTGTAGGAGGAATTGCTCGTTATTACACTCCTGAAGAGCTTATAGGAAAGAAAATAATTATTGTATATAATCTGGAGCCAAAGAAACTAAAGGGTATTGAGTCTCAAGGAATGCTTTTAGCAGCATCTACCGAAGGAAAAATGTCCCTTCTTACAGTGGACAGGGATATAGAAAGTGGGGCAAAGATAAGCTAAGGAGTGATAAAATTGTTGGTAGATTCTCACGCTCATCTTGAAGATGAGAAATACGATAGAGATAGAGAAAAAGTTATTGAAGAATGTAAAAAAGACCTCACATTTTTAATAAATGTGGGGTCTAACCTCTTAACTTCTAAACAGTCTATTGAGCTAGCTCATAACTATGACTTTATATATGCTTCTGTTGGAATTCATCCCCATGATGCACAAAGGGAATTTGACAAAGTGGAAGAAATAGAGAGATTAGCTTTACAGGAAAAGGTTGTAGCAATAGGAGAAATAGGGTTAGATTATTATTACGACGACCCTCCCAAAGAGTTTCAAAAAGAGATTTTTATAAAACAAATAAGGCTTGCGAAAAAGCTAAATCTTCCAATAATAATACACGATAGGGATGCTCATGGAGATATACTAGATATATTAAAACAGGAATGGACAAAAGATTTAAGAGGGGTTTTTCACAGTTATTCGGGAAGTGTTGAAATGGCTTTTCAAGTAATTGAAATGAATTTTTACATTTCTTTAGGAGGGCCTGTGACATTTAAAAATGCAAAAAAACCTAAAGAAGTAGCAAAAGCTGTTCCCATTGAAAAACTTTTAATTGAGACAGATAGCCCTTATCTTACTCCTGAGCCTTATAGAGGAAAAAGGAATACACCGGTGTATGTGAAATTTGTAGCGAAAAAAATTGCAGAATTAAGAGAGATGCCTTATGAGGAGGTTTGTAGGATTACTGCTGAAAATGCTATAAAACTTTTTAACATCCCTCTCAAATAAAAGTTTTAAAAAACAACCTCCTGTTTTGAGGGGAGGTATCAAAAGTCAAAAAAATGCGTATAATATCATTGAGTTTGGTTTCCCCATAAATGAAAAATTGTGTATAAAAATTTGACAAATCAATTTAATTGGATTAAAATTACTTACGACTCCCCTAAATTAAATTTTTAACAGGAGGTTATGGGATGGATACAGACAAGTTTAGAAAGCGACTTGGTGAAATAGTTAAAAAACCAGTTGCTCTTCTAACGTTGGCTGCAGTATTCCTATTGATTGTCGGAGCTATAACATACGCAAGCTTAAAAAAGGAAATAACCCTTCAGGATGAAGATAAAAAAATGGTTGTTACAACATTTAAATCAACAGTTAAGGATTTGTTAGAAGAGAAAGGAATTAAGCTAAGAAAAGAAGATGTAGTAACGCCTTCTTTAGACACTGCTTTAAAAAATGGCATGAAGGTGACTATCAAAAGAGCAGTTCCTATCACTATCTGTGTGGGTGGAAAAGCAAAAGATATTTACACTGCTGCATCTAATGTAAAAGAAGTATTTCAACAAAATAGTATAACTTTAGGACCACAAGACAAAGTGAATATGAGTTTAGATACGCCTGTGTTTAGGTACATGTACATCGACGTTACAAAAGTAACAGAAAAAATTGTTACTCAAGAAGTAGATATACCATATCAAACAGAGACAGTAAAGAATGACAATATGGAAAGAGGACAAGTAAGAGTAGTTCAACAAGGAGAAGTTGGGAAAAAACAAATTGTGATGAAAGTTACTTATGAAAACGGCAAAGAGGTAGCAAAAAATATAATAGAGGAAAAGATAATAAAAAATCCGATAAACCAAATTGTGCATGTTGGAACACTAGGAGTTTTTACTACTTCAAGAGGAGAGACTTTTAGGTATAGGGAAATTAGAACTATGGTTGCTACTGCTTATACTAATAGCGTAACAGATACCGGTAAAAAACCAGGAGATCCCAATTATGGGATAACTGCTACTGGTACGAAAGCTACAAGGGGAGTAATAGCTGTAGATCCAAGGGTTATACCTTTGGGCACACGACTTTACGTAGAAGGATATGGATTTGGAATTGCTGCAGATACAGGTGGAGCTATTAAAGGGGATAAAATTGATGTTTTTTTCCCGACTCTTGAGGAAACAATTAAATGGGGAAGAAGATACGTGAAAGTTTATATTTTAAAATAGACAGGGTTTCCCTGTCTTATTTTTTGAGGTGGAGCTATGAAAGTAAAAGGGGTTAATGTAAAGAAAAAATGGGGACAAAATTTCATATTTGACAAAAATATTTTAGCAAAAATTGTGACTGCTTCGGGAGTTGCTTCTGAAGATTTTGTACTAGAAATTGGAACAGGATTAGGGACTTTGACAGAAGAACTAGCTAAAAGGGTTAAAAAGGTAATTTCTTTTGAAATTGACAGAGAGCTTTATGAAGCAACAAAAGAAAAACTTAACATTTATAACAATGTGATTATCATAAATGAAGATATAATGAAGGTAGATTTAAATAAAATAGCTAATGAATATTTTGAAGGGAAGCCTTTTAAAGTAGTTGCTAATCTTCCTTATTACATAACTTCTCCTATAATAATGATGCTTTTAGAGTGTAAATTTGTAAAAGAGATAACTGTGCTAGTGCAAAAAGAAGTTGCTGAAAGAATTTGTGCTCTGCCGGGTACTAAGGACTATGGGATACTTACAGTTTTTATAAATTTTAAAGCAAAGCCTAAGAAACTTTTTAATCTACCACCAAGTGTTTTTGTTCCTCCACCTAAGGTAGATTCTTCTCTGGTTAAATTAGAGATACTTGATAAATCTTTAGTTGAGGTAAAAGATGAAAGGTTATTTTCTAACGTGGTAAAAGCTGCTTTTGGACAAAGGAGAAAAGTATTGTCCAATGCTTTAAAAACTTTAGGACTTCCAAAAGAAATTATAGATAAAGCTTTTACTCTTTCAAACTTATCACCTCAAAGGAGAGGAGAAACTCTTAGTATAGAGGAGTTTGCTGCTTTGGCAAATGTTATTTATGATTTGACAAAGCAGTAATAATAATCCCCCTCTTTTCATAATATATATTGCAAAGTTATATTTAAGATAAATGAGGGGGAAGAATAAATGCCAATAAATATATATAAAAGGTTTTATATTGTCTTTAATCAAGAAGACAAGGGATGTTCTATTGAAGGAAAAGAAGTGACAGGTTATTTAAAAGTGGAGTTTAGAGGAAGCAGAGGAAGAATAACAGCGGCTTTGCAAAATCTTAATCCCACGTATTCCTATAATGTGAAATTGCTAAAAGGCGAGGGAGAAGTTGCTGTTGTAGATTTTGGAGCAATAAAAGTAGATGATAAAGGACGCGGTGGAGGAGAATGGACTTTTAATGTAGAGAATGTAAAAGATTCGGGAATTAGTTGGGAGGAATTTTCTGTAGCATTTATAGAAGCCCATGATGGCATAAAAACTTTAGTACCTTTGGCATCTGTTATAAACAAGAAAACTACAAACTGGAAGGCTGCTTATAAAAAATATCTGTTAAAGGTAAAACAAGAAGAAACATTAACAGAGAAGAGTGATAAGAATGATAGGGGAATTAAGCAGGAGGAAACTGAAACTGCGATACCCCAAGACTATGAAAGTGCGGAAGATGAAAATATTAAAAATGAATTTACTAAAAAAGATGAAACTTTACAAAATGTTTCGGAAGAGACTCAATTTGAAACCAATTTTTATATTTCTGCCCCTGAAGAAACTCCTAAGCCATTGATGTATTCTTCTGATACTCAACAACAGAAAACTTCTTTTAAGTTTGAGGAGGAAGTAGAGGAAGGATATATAAAATATTTAAGAGAGTATGTTAACAATATAGTGAGTTTTTTGGAGGAAGTTCAGCCTTTTGAAAAAAATTTTGAAGGTTATAGGTGGTGGAAAGTTAAAACGGGTTACAGGGAGGGAAGCTTTGACCATTATCTTGTGGGATTTGTAAATGATGAGAAGGGTGAATTAAAATACATTGTGTATGGAATGCCAGGATTTTTTACTCTTGCAGACCAGCCTTTTGGTGGTATGACAGGGTTTGTAGTTTGGAAGCCAGTTAAAGAAAATTTAAGAGGCGCGAGGGATGAGGGATATTGGATTTTGCATATTGATGCAAAGACAGGACAAATTGCTGTGCCTATAGAACCAACTCCACCGCCTTTGATATAAAAATAAAAGCGTAGTCTCTACGCTTTTATTTTTATACTATTATACTATGAATTCTTTTAAATCTTCTTCTAATTTTTTCAAGCTTTCTTCATCAGTTGTGTGAGGTATTACTGTAAGGACATTTTCTAAATTAAGGCTAAAAAGGCCCATTATTGATTTTGCGTCTATTACATAACGACCAGAAGTCACGTCTATGTCAAAAGGATATTTTGAAGTTTTTTCTACAAAATTTTTGACACTTTCAATTGTAGTTAATTTTACTTTTATTTCTTTCACGGATAATTCCCCCTTTTATGGATTTAACTTTATCGTATATGATTTGTGGACTTTTATCAATTAGCTTTTTTCACAAAAATTTTATGCTTATTTTAGTAATTGTTTTCAAAAGTAAAATCCCTCCAATGAGGGATTTTACTTAACATCTGAGGCTAAATCAATATCAACAGAAACATTTATATTTTTATCTGTTTTAACACTTATTTGTGTAATTTTACCATCGTAAGTAAAACTTTTTATGTCATATGGATAAGTTATAGCTTGTGTCACAATTGCATCGGGAGAAGGGTCTATATATTTTACTTCAACTTCTAATATGGTATCTTTTGACGTTTTTATTATTTGAGCCTTTTGTATATTTACGATATATCCACCTGTTCGCATCATACCGCGAGTTGCGATTACATAATATATTCCATTTTCTTCTACTAGTTTAACAGCAGGCTTATTTTTAATAGCTTCCACAGCTGATGATACTTTTTCAGGAGGATTTTTAACATCTTTAAGTTCTATAGGAATCACTTCCTCACTTTTATTGTTTAACACTTCCACAAATATTATATTATTTTTGAAATCTAATATTAATCTTATTTGATAGCCGGGCTTTAGATAATCTATTCCGACATACTCATTTTCGTTGTAAACTGGCACATTTTTTAATATATTGAAAGTCTTTAGTCCACCATTGACTTTTACAGTTATAGTATTGTTATCTATAGCATAAACAGTAGCAACGACATCACGGCCATTGAGGTTATTTTGTACCTTTTCGTCAAGCCTTTCCAATAAAACAGCCATTTCTACTCTTCTGACTGGATCGTTTGGCTTGAGCTTTTCTCCATCTCCTTTGATGAGGTTCTTTTCTACAGCTACGTACATATAACCTATAGCATCTTTAGGGATCTTATCCCAGTCTTTGTAGTTCAAAACTTTATTCATATTTTGCTGAGCTTGGTTTTCCAAGCCTAAAGCGCGAACTAAATATTTTGCTATTTCGTATCTTTTTGCCTTTTCATTTGGATTAAACCTTTTTAACTCGTCATAAGTTAATATGCCCTTTTGGTATGCCAGCGTAATAAAGCCTTTTCCCCAACTAAGTTTTGGGCCTTTGTACTCTTTAGGTAGCTCAGTTATTTTATTAGCTTGTTCTTCATAACCCATCGCCCGTAAAATCATTACTAATGCCTCTAAGTGAGTGACAGGCTTTGAAGGGTTAAATTTTTTATCTCCAACTCCTTTTATAAAACCTTTTGCATACATTTTTTCAATTGCTTTTACTGCCCATGTGAATTGTTGAATGTCGTCAAAAGAGTATTTTGGCTGCGGTTTTGCATATGCTGTCGTGGAAAACAATAGTAAAAAGATTAAAACTACTGAAATAAAAAAACGAGATTTTTTTAGCATTTAATCTTTCACCTCCCTCATTTTTTCATTATATTTTTCGCTATTTTTGTCATCTTTTTGGGGGTAGTTTTCAATTTCTTTTACATTTTTGTAAGGATTTTTATCAAAGCTTTTATCAAGACTTTTATCAGAATTATTCAATTCTTTATTATCAGAATTGGATTTTACTTTATTTTCTTCTTTTTGATCAAAAACATTATTGGTGTTGCTTTTTTTTGATTCTGTATTTTCTGTGGCTCCGATATCTTTCTGTGTAGGTTTATTATCAATATTCTCATCTTTTTTAGTTGATTTGTTTTGATTTTTTGCTTCTTCTTTTTTTACATTTTTTATAGTTTGAGTAGGTTCTTCTTTATAAAGGTCTTTTGTATTTATTTTAGCAGGTTTATCAGTGGTAATTTTAACTTTAGGAATATCTTTATCTTTAGAATCTTGAGAGGTAGTATTCATCTTTTTTTCATCCTGTTTTTCTTTTATTTTTGTATAAGCTTGTTTTAGTTCTTTAAAAAATTCGGGACTATTTAATTTATCTTTTGGTATGTTTATTCCTTCATTTTTAGCTTTTTCCCAGAGGATAAGCCTGCCAGGTGATGTTTTTTCATTTTTAGCCTCTTCTCTTTGTACTTCATTGGATTTCAAAGTTTCTATTTGAATTTTAGCATTTGTTTTTTTTATGTCATTTATGGCTTTTTGTATATCTTCATTTATAACATGTGAATTTTTTATGTTAACGGTAGTTATTACTATGGTATCTTCTTCTTTCAAAAAACCAAGTTTTTGTGATTCTTTTACTGTTTGATTTATAAACGTTGTAATGTCAAGGCCTTTATAAGAGAGATTTTTTAAGATTTTTTTTCCATCTTCATTTAAAGGATTGGCACTTATTATTTTGGCGTTTTTATCTATTAAAACTTCAATACTTGGATTTATATCTATATACACATAGGCGTAAACTTCTGGTGATTTAAAATTAATAATAGTAAATATTAATGCGAGAAGAAGAGAAGCAGCTATTAAAATTTTAGCAGTATGCCTTAAAGCTAAAAAATTTTCATTAAGTTCGATAGTTTCACCTATATCTACATTTTGCAAATTATTCAAACACTTAAATTCCCCTTTTTCAGTCATTACATAAGTTTTATTTTTTTCTTTTTGAACTACAACGGCCTTCATATTTTTGACACCTCACTTTCGGGGCTTATGTATTGTTTTAAAAGAGGCAAGTCTTCAGAAATGATTATTACTAGCGCTATTATGTATTTTCTGTGTTTTTCTATAGTCTTGCGGCTTACTTTTAAAATATTTACTAAATCTTTTATAGGAAGATTCTTTTTGCTTTTTAAATATTCCAGTAAGCCCCTATTTTCACAAATTGTATAAGCAATTTTTGTAGCTATTTTTCTTGTGTCTGCGTGCTTGGGAGATTGTTTGACTAAATCATCTAAAGTTATGTTGTAAAGACTTAGCAAGTTTACAAAAGAAATCATTTCTAGTTTTCTATTTTCCGCTTCATAATCAGTGCTTTTTTCTACATATAGTTCTAAAGGAATAGTATTTTGCTGATTTTGCCGATTTTGCCGTAAAAAATCTATAAGTCGCCTTTTAATAAGCAAACTTGAAAAGCTTAAGAATGAGCCTTTTGTATCATCAAAGCTGTCTATGGCTTCGCTAAAAGCTATAAGTCCTATGCTTAATTCATCACTATTTTTTTCATCTATGTATTTGTTTGTAAATAAAGACAATTGCTTTATGATAAAGGGGGTATATTCCTCAATTAATTTTTCTCTCTCGGAGGGGTCTTTTTTAGCCACGTATACTCTGTCGTTTATATCCAACTTAACCACCCCACTATATTATTCGCATCGACAAAATTTTTTGAGGGTATTCTATTAATAATGATTATATATTATAATATAAATGTCAACAAAAAAATACCAATGGGAGGTATAGAGTTGCTTACAAAAGAACAAGTATTAAACGCTCTAAGAAAGGTTTATGACCCAGAAATAGGAAGAAGTATAGTTGACCTTGATATGGTGAGAAATATTCAAATAGAAGGGGATAAAGTTACAATTGACATAAACCTTACTGTGAAAGGTTGCCCTCTTCAAGATACTATTA
The DNA here is from genome assembly GCF_003722315.1 of Thermoanaerobacter ethanolicus JW 200. Taxonomy (NCBI): domain Bacteria; kingdom Bacillati; phylum Bacillota; class Clostridia; order Thermoanaerobacterales; family Thermoanaerobacteraceae; genus Thermoanaerobacter; species Thermoanaerobacter ethanolicus. Next base: position 543,504 of record NZ_CP033580.1, read on the forward strand.
AAAAAGATGCTATCGAAGAAGTATCCAAACTTGAAGGAGTTTCAGAAGTAATAGTAAATTTAGGTAGCATGACAGAAGAAGAAAGACAAAATTTAGCAAGAAAGCTTAGCGGTGGCAGAAAACCTATATTTGAAAATACGAGAGTAATAGTAGTAGGTAGTGGAAAAGGTGGAGTAGGTAAATCAACTGTTGCAGCTAATTTAGCTGTAGCTCTTGCCAGATTAGGCTTTAAAGTAGGGCTTTTGGATGCGGATGTGTTGGGATTTAGTGTTCCAAGGCTTTTGGGGATTGTGGATGAAAGACCTTATGCATTGGATGAGCATACTATTTTGCCATTAGAAAGATTCGGAATAAAAGTGATTTCGATGGGTAATTTTACTGACGAAGATACACCTTTGATATGGAGAGGTCCACTTTTGTCAGGAGTTCTTGATCAGTTTTTCAATGATGTATATTGGGGAGAATTAGATTATTTAGTATTGGATTTACCACCAGGAACAGGAGATATACCTCTTACAGTGATGCAAAAATTGCCCGAGTCAAAATTTGTGCTTGTGACAACTCCACAAGCTTCAGCATCTCACGTAGCGGGAAGAATTGGCTATATGGCTAAAAAAGTTAATTTAGAAGTTATAGGTATTGTGGAAAACATGTCATATTTTGAATGTCCTAACTGCCACCAAAGATATAATATTTTTGGTGAAGGGGAAACAGAAAAATTAGCGCAAGATTTAGGAACAGAAATACTTGTAAAGATTCCAATAACGGTTAAAGTCAGAGAATTAAGCGATGTAGGTATACCACCTGCTCTTGATGATGGACCTGAGGGACTTCCTTATATTGAGCTGGCGGAAAAGGTTGTGGAGAAAGTAAGGCCTATCAAATAAAAAAAGCCTCTTTGTAAAGCTTCAGTTTACTGACAAAGTTAAAAATATTCAAAGGAGATATTTTGCATCGTAGCTCCGATGTTACAAAGCGACAAAACTAAAGCTCGACCTTCGGGCTCCGGCAGGGTACCGGCCACATTCGACCTCCTTGTCTTAATGCCCGCCTCTGCCATCCTTGGCTTCGGCCCTGCCTCCACCCTCAGTCTTGCTAACTTTTGTTAGCGCTTTGTAACAAGTCACACCGATTGCAAAATATCTCCTTGATGAAAGTTTGTCTACAGTCTGAAGCCTCTTTGTGAGGGTTTTTTATTTTGCAAGTTCGTCTTCAGGAATTGTATCGGTTAAATTTTCAACATATTTTGAGAGGTTTTGTATAACTTTTTCATAAGGCAAACTTTTCTCAAGACGTATAAATTTTAGCCCTTTTTGCTTTGCCTTTCCATAAGAAAGACTGCAAAAAGCTTCAGGCACAGTTATTATTACATCGGTTTTTTGGTCAAGGAGAAAATCTACAATAGCACTTCTTCTCCCTTCTTTTAGAAAGTATCCTGGATTATCGTACTTTTCACTATTTTCTTTTTGTGTATCAAAAATAATTATATATGGCCCGTCGGGAAGTTTTTCAATATAGCCCTTCTCTGTTATTGTAGCAGCTATTCTCATACAAATTTGCCTCTTTATTTTTTACGTATTTTCTATAAATTAATTATACTCCCTATAAGAGAGAAAACAAAATTTTTAATATTGTACTTGGTATATATTCTATGATATAATACAGTATATCAATAAATGAGGAGTGAGAGTTTTGCTCAAGGGAATAAAATGGCAGATTGTTTTGATAACTTTTGTAGTAGTTTTAGGATTTTTATTTGCCAGCTTTCAATTGTATCAAAATAAAATTCTGCCCGATAAGATTTCAAAAGATGTAAGTACAGTTAAATTTGTTAAAATGGTAACAATTTCAACTGATACCAATGGATATGCTATAAAAGTTAGATTAGGAGAAGTAGAAAATTTAATGGAAACTTACAAAGAAATAGAAAACAAGGTAAATAAATACTCTGTTAAAATAAATATTTTACTTATTGACAATCCTAATGAAAAGTTAAATAATGTTTATTATAACTCTCAGTTTTCAATTTACGAAGGTATACAAAAAGGCGATTATATGAAGATGTATGATACAATAAGAGAAATTTCAAGTAAAAATAGTATAATATCTTATATATATATTGATAAGCAAAACATCTATTTAGATTTAAGAGATGGTTCTCATTATTTATATAAAATAATACCACGTGAAGTTTACAAGGGGGAAAGCTAGATGGTTAAAGAAATTTTACTGGGAATAACTATCGCATTTGCTATATTTGCAGCTTTTCTTGGTATAAATGTTACTCCTTTACTCTTTCTGGCAGGTGCTTTTTTACTTTTTAATTATATTATGGAAAATAAAGGGTTAATACCAGGGAGCAAAAATATTATAAAACCCGAATCGGAAATATCCTTTGAAGATATTGGAGGACAAAATACTGCTATTTCTGAGTTAAAAGAAGCCTTGGATTTTGTAATAAATAGGGAGAAAATCTCTAAAATGGGTATACGGCCTATCAAGGGCATATTACTGACAGGACCTCCTGGAACTGGTAAGACTTTATTAGCTAAAGCAGCTGCAAAATATACAAATTCCAGCTTTATAGCTACTTCAGGTAGTGAATTTATAGAAATGTATGCAGGAGTAGGTGCTCAAAGAGTTAGAAATCTTTTTGAAACAGCAAAAAATCTTGCTAGAAAAGAAGGCAAAAACAGTGCAATAATATTTATTGATGAAATTGACATATTAGGTGCTAAAAGAGGAACTAATGAAAGCCATCATGAATACGACCAAACCCTTAATCAATTGCTAGTGGAAATGGATGGGATTAAAAGCGATGGAGAAATAAATATTTTAGTAATTGCTGCAACAAACAGGCCAGATTTATTAGATCCTGCTCTTTTGCGACCTGGCAGATTTGACAGGCAAGTAGTTGTGGACTTGCCTGATAAAAGTGGAAGGCTGCAGATTTTAAAAATTCATACAAAGAATAAGCCTTTGGGGGAAGATGTTAATCTTGAAGAAATAGCTGAAGATACTTTTGGTTTTTCTGGAGCTCATTTAGAGAGCCTTTGCAATGAGGCAGCAATTCTTGCTATGCGAGATAATTCAGAAGTTATTTTACAAAAGCATTTTAAAGAGGCTGTAGATAAAGTTATATTGGGAGAAAAAAGTGATAGAAAACCTACAGAAGAAGAAATATTTAGAGTTTCTGTTCATGAATCGGGACATGCTATAATAAGCGAAACAGTAAATCCAGGTTCTGTTGCGACTGTGACAATTGTACCAAGAGGTAAAGCACTTGGATTTGTGAGGCAGACAGACAAAGAAGACATGCTCATTTATACAAAAGAACAGTTGGAAAAAGATATAATGGTGGCTTTAGGTGGTACAGTAGCTGAGCTTTTGGTTTTGGGCAATAGAAGTACTGGTTCTGCTAATGACTTTGAACAGGCGGTTGATATTGCAAAGAAGATGGTATACACTGGATTGTCCGATTTAGGGATAGTAAGTAAAGAAGATGTTCCTAAGGAAAAGGTCAATGAGGAAGTAAATAAAATTATTCAGGTCCAAGAAGGAAAAGTAAAAGAAATTTTAGAGGAAAAACTGGAAGTATTAAAAGCGATTGCAGATATTTTAAGAAAAGAAGAAACTATATCAGGAGAGAAACTAAGAGAACTGATAGGTGAAAAGGAAGTTGCTATAGCTTGATTTGTATAAAAGAAGCGTCTGATAAAAGGCGCTTCTTTTATATGATAAAAATAAAACGAATCATAAGAAAAAAATAAGAGTATTATGAATTCTAATAAGTGGAGATTTAAAAGACAGTTAAGAAAGGAAGAAGCCTAATTTGTTAAAATAATAACAGAAAAAATTATCATTATTTCATGATAAATATTATCTATTGTTATTGACTTTATACACATGAAACCGTATAATCATTGTAGAAGGTTTATCAATTAATTAGGATTCTGTATACAATATGTAAGTTGCAGTTAGTTAAATTTTTAAGAGAGGTGTTTTTATGCAGTCAAATTTATTACTGCTAAGCATTATATTTCCTATTATAGCGGGTATTATTGTTCTTTTTTTGAGGCAATCTTCTATTAGAAAGGTTTTTATTGCTGTATCTTTGGGTGTAATCATTTTACTATCTTTAATTATGTTGGAGAACTTAAAAGTACCTGATATTTTTAATTCACCGGCTTATTACAGTGGTATGGATGTGGCCATCAAGATAGGGGACTTTGTTCTTTTGCTTTATGTTCTTTATATTTCTTTTAAAATTAAAGAATGGAGAGCGACTTTTTTTGCAGTATTACAACTTGTTCCTTTAATATACTTTGAGTTTTTTATATTAAAGGAACACGAAGTTGCAATGTTTTTAGTAGATGAACTGTCTATTATAATGAACTTGATTATATCAATTGTTGGTTCTCTAATAGCTCTTTATGCCTTTGGATATATGGACCATCATGAAGAAGAGAAACATGTATCACCTACAAGACAGCCAAGATTTTTTGCTATTATACTTATATTCATAGGGGCAATGAATGGAGTAGTATTTTCTAATAATTTGATGTGGATGTATTTCTTCTGGGAAGTAACTACATTAAGTTCCTTCATGCTTATAAGCCATGACCAAACAGAAGAAGCTATTAGAAATGCAGCAAGAGCTTTATGGATTAACATGATGGGTGGTTTTGCACTTTTACTGGGCATAATATTTATTTACACTAACTACAACACTATATCTTTAGTTGATGTATTAAGCATAAAAGATACTGCGTATATACTTTTGCCAATGTTCTTTATAGCATTTGCAGCTTTTACAAAATCTGCGCAACTGCCCTTCCAGAGTTGGCTTCTTGGGGCAATGGTGGCTCCCACGCCGGTTTCTGCACTTTTGCACTCCAGTACAATGGTTAAGGCGGGTATATATATTTTACTGAGATTTTCGCCACTTTTTAGAGGTACATTGTTGAGTGATTTTATAGCAATATATGGTGCGTTTACTTTCATAGCTACAGCTTTCCTTGCTATAAGTCAAAGCAATGCCAAGAGAATACTGGCATATTCTACTGTATCAAATTTAGGGCTTATGATAGCAAGCATTGGAATTAATACTTCAAGTGCTATTGCTGCAGCTATATTGCTTTTGATATTCCATGCAGTGTCTAAAGCTTTGTTGTTCTTGTGCGTTGGAACGATAGAGCAACATATTGGAAGTAGAGATATTGAAGATATGAAGGGTTTGGTAAATAGGATGCCTGTAACAGCGGCAATAACTTTTATAGGAATTTTAACTCTTATGGCAGCACCCTTTGGAATGCTTGTATCTAAATGGCTTATAATAGAAGTAGCAGCTAATCAAATATGGATTTCTGTTATATTAGCGATAGGAAGTGCTTTGACAGTACTTTATTACACCAGATGGATAGGAAATCTTTTATCGGGAACGTATTTTAGTAAGCGCTCAGAGGAGCATATGAATACCACAATTGGTATTTCTCTCTACAGCTTAACAGCTATAGCTATTGTATTAAGTTTTGCAATTTCAACTTTATATAATATGTTAGTAATGCCTCAAATATTGAATATGAAAATGGATGTGGCTCTCAAAGCTGTTAAAGGCTATTTATATACTTCAAACGGAGGATTTACCATTTATCCTATTTTCATAACAATTGGTATAGCGATAGTGTTATCACTAATTTCCATAAGAAAATCTACACGAGTTGCTGTAAAAACTACTCCTTATACAGCAGGACTTACTTATGTAGAAGAGGATGGGTATGATGTAAAAAACTACTATCTCACGACTTTTGCAACTGAAGGGATATTGACAAAATATTTTAATTATATTTCTGTTGCTTTAATTGCTGTGATTCTGGGAGGTGCTATCCTATGATAAAAGAAATTGGGATATTTGTTGTTGCAGTGATTTTAGCTCCTTTAATCGGCGGTTTTTTATCAGGGATTGACAGAAAACTAACAGCATTTATACAAGGAAGATATGGGCCTCCCATCTGGCAGCCTTTTTACGATGTAATAAAACTTTTATACAAGCAAAGACTATTAGTAAATGACTTTCAAGTGTTTTCTGCCTATATGTATCTTTTATCAGCGATTCTTTCTGTGGGGCTTTTTGCTATAAAAGCAGACCTTTTGATGATTTTGTTTATAATGTCTGTAGGACTTGTGTTCTATATAGCGGGAGCTCTTTCAACAAAATCTCCTTACAGCCAAGTTGGGGCTCAAAGAGAGCTAATGCAGATGTTAGCATATGAACCGATGTTGATATTTTTTGCTATAGCAGTCTACAATGTGACCGGAAGCTTTAATTTAGCTCAAATAATGACCCATGGCAAATTGCTTTTAGATTTGCCTTTGATGTTTATACTTTTGGGCTTGGTTTTGACAATCAAGTTAAAGAAATCACCTTTTGACTTATCAGCTTCAGAACATGCTCATCAAGAGTTGGTACGAGGCATTTTGACGGACTATTCAGGTCCTTACCTTGCTTTGATTCATATTGCTGATTGGTATGAAATGATTTTAATACTAGCAATGATAGCTATATTATGGTCTCAAAATCTTGTAATAGGTGCTCTTATTGCTTTGGCGACATTCTTTGTGGATATAGTCATAGATAATATAACAGCAAGAATGACAGTAAAATGGATGTTAGCTTTTAGCTGGAGTATAAGTATTCTATTTACAATTGTGAATATAGCTTATATATATTTTAGGAGATGATTGGTATGGGTTTAAAAGAATTTGTAGAAAAATCTTTTAAAAAGTCACCGTGGGTTTTGCATTACAACTGCAGCAGTTGTAATGGTTGTGATATTGAAATCTTAGCTTGTATGACTCCTCTCTATGACATGGAGAGGTTTGGAATGGTAAATGTAGGAAATCCGAAACATGCGGATATTTTAGTGGTGACAGGTACAGTCAATACAAGAAATAAGGAAGTCTTAAAAAATATATACGACCAAATGCCTGACCCTAAAGTTGTGGTAGCAGTAGGAGTTTGTGCCGCGACTGGTGGAGTATTCAGAGAAGCTTATAATGTTATAGGAGGAATTGATAAAGTAATTCCTGTAGATGTCTATGTGCCAGGTTGTCCTGCGAAGCCGGAGGCTATAATAGACGGGCTTTATAAAGCGGCTGAGATTTTAAAAGAAAAATATGAAAAAATGGGGAAAGCTGAAGAGGTGTTAAAATGATTACGACTAAAGAAATAAAATTGGAGGATATCGAAAAAGAAACGAAATATTATTATGAAAATGGGTATAGATTTGTTACTGAAACATGTCTTGAAGAAGAAGGCAAATTTAAAATAATTTATACCTTTGAAAAAGACTATCAAATGGATAGTTTTCATGTTTTTGTATCTCCACAAGAAGAGGTACCCAGCATTTCAAAAATATATTTTGCTGCACTTCCTGTGGAAAATGAGATACATGAAATGTTTGGAATGAAATTTAAAAATTTAGTACTTGACTTCCAAGGATTGTTATTTTTAGGGGAATACGCTCCTATTTCTCCACAAGCTAGTATAGAAATCATGAGAAGGGATAAAGGTGATAAGAATGAGTGAAAAAAGTACAATACCATTTGGCCCACAACATCCTGTTTTGCCAGAGCCTATACACTTGAAATTGGTCGTTGAGGATGAAAAAGTAGTAGAGGCTTACCCGGCTTTTGGTTTTGTTCATAGAGGGCTTGAGTTGCTTGTTAAGAAAAAGGATTTTAATCAAATGGTATATGTGGTTGACCATATTTGTGGCATCTGCAGTGCTATGCATGGCCAGGCTTATTGCCAGGCAGTAGAAGAATTGATTGGCGTTGATGTACCAGAGAGAGCAAAATATTTAAGGGTTATTTGGGCAGAAATTCACAGGATTCACAGCCATCTTCTATGGTTTGGCCTTTTGGCAGATGCTTTTGGATTTGAGAATCTTTTTATGTTGTCTTGGAGAATAAGGGAAAAGATAATGGATATACTGGAAGCTACAGCTGGTAACAGAGTGATTATTTCTGTAAACATTGTTGGTGGTGTGAGAAGAGATATTAATAGTGAACAAGCAAAATGGTTACTTAATGAGCTTAAAGAAGTCGAAGAAGGCTTAAAAGAGCTTGATAAAATAGTTAGAAATAATTATACTATTAAGCAAAGAACTGTAGGTGTTGGTGTACTTTCTAAAGATGAAGCATATAAGTTGGGAGCTGTAGGACCTACTTTAAGGGGAAGCGGTGTACCTATCGATATGAGAACGACAGGTTATGCTGCTTATAAGGACTTAAATTTTGAACCAATTGTAGAAAAAGATGGAGATACTTATGCGCGAACAATTGTAAGGGTAAAAGAAATGTTTCAGTCAATAGACCTTGCAAGACAAGCAATAAGTAAGCTGCCAGAAGGTGAAATAAATGTAAAAGTAAAGCCTAATTTACCTGCTGGTGAAGTTATCTCAAGAGTCGAACAGCCTAGAGGCGAAGTATTTTACTACATTAAATCCACTGGAGGAAAATACTTAGATAGGCTTAGAATAAGAACGCCTACTTTTGCAAATTTAGCATCTCTTTTGCACATGCTTCCAGGCAGTACTTTAGCAGATGTGCCTGTGCTTGTTTTGACAATTGACCCATGTATCAGCTGTACTGAAAGGTAGGTGGTGTAGATGCTGGATATGCTTAAAAATGTAGTAAGTAATCTTACTCATAAACCGGCTACAAGAAAATATCCTTTTGAAAAGAGAGAACCTTTCGAAAGGGCAAGAGGCCATATAGAAAATGATATTGAGAAGTGTATCTTATGTGGTATATGTCAAAGAGTTTGCCCTTCAAATTGTATACAGGTAGATAGAAAAGAAGGGACGTGGGGCTTTGAGCCTTTTGCTTGTATAATATGTGGTGTTTGTGTGGATGCTTGTCCTACTAAGTCCCTGACCATGCTAAGAGAATATCGACCTATTTCTAATGACAAATATGTCGTATTGCAAAAGAAAGAGGTTAAAAATCCTCCTGAAAAGGATAAGAAGGAAGGAATATAAATTGCATGAGTTGTCTGTGACCCAAAGTCTGGTTGACATGGTGCTGGAAGAAGCAGAAAAGAGAGAGGTTAAAAAAGTTACCAAAGTTACAGTTGTAATAGGGGAACTTACTGGTCTTGAAAGTGAAAGTATAAAGTTTTATTTTGACATATTATCAGAAAATACGGTAGCAGAAGGAGCAGAGCTAACGTTTAAAATTATAAAAGCACAGTTTAAGTGCAGGCAGTGTGGTACCATTTTTGAAAGGTCTAATTTTACTTTTAACTGTCCTGTATGTGGAGGAGTAGGAGTTTTGGTGAACAAAGGGAAAGAATTTTACATTGAAAGTATAGAGGTGGAATAGTATGGAGGAAATTGTAATTATAAGAGATGTACTCGAGGTTAATAATAATGTAGCTCATGAAAACAAAGTCATAAAAGATGAAAAAAACATCTTGATGGTAAACCTAATAGGCTCACCTGGAGCTGGAAAAACAACTTTTATTTTACGGGCAATTGAAAATCTCAAAGTGCCTTGTGCTGTAATTGAGGGGGATGTCACTTCAGACATTGATGCTAGGAAAATGGCTGAAAGAAATATACCTGTTGTGCAGATAAATACAGGAGGGTCTTGTCATTTAAATGCTGGTTCAGTAAACAAAGCGCTTAAGGCTTTATCTTTTGATGATGGTATTGTATTTATTGAGAATGTAGGAAATCTCATATGCCCTTCTGCCTTTGAATTAGGTGAAGACTTTAAATTGGCAATGGCTAATGTTCCAGAAGGTGATGATAAACCTTATAAATATCCAGCACTTTTTACCAAAGCAAAAGCTGTAGTTTTGAATAAGATTGATATGCTTCCCTTTTTTGAATTTAATAAGAAATTCTTCTATGATGGGATAAGAGCTTTAAATCCGGATGCACCAATTTTTGAAGTTTCTGCAAGGACAGGAGAAGGATTTGGTGAGTTTGCAAAATGGTTAGAAGAAGAGTATCACAAATTCAGGCAAGACAAATAAATATTTATGGCATTGTACAGGGCGTTGGTTTTCGCCCTTTTGTCTTTAATATTGCACAAAAATACAATCTAAAGGGAATGATATATAACAATTCCTCTGGAGTGTATATAGAGGTTGAAGGAGAAAAAGAAAACGTAGAATGTTTCATAAAAGAAATAAAAGAAAATCCTCCTTCTTTAGCTGTTATAGACGAGATAAAAATAAAAGAGTCAGAAGTTAAAAATTACAGGGAATTCAAAATTATGGAAAGTAAAGAAGATGACGGATTTGTCCCTGTGTCCCCTGATATGGGAGTTTGCGACGACTGTTTAAAGGAAATGAACGACCCAAATGACAGAAGATACAGGTATCCTTTTATAAATTGTACAAATTGTGGGCCAAGGTTTTCCATAATAGAGGATATTCCTTATGACAGACCTAAAACTTCCATGAAAGTATTCCCAATGTGTGGAAAATGTGAACAAGAATACAATAACCCCAATGACAGGAGATTTCACGCGCAACCGGTAGCCTGTTTTGACTGCGGTCCTAAGCTTGAATTTGTAGGAGATAATTGTCAGGAAGATGAAATAAAATGTGCTGTAGATGCTCTTAAAAGGGGTAAAATTCTCGCTATTAAAGGTATAGGCGGTTTTCACTTGGCAGTAAATGCTCTTGACGATGAAGCTGTTTCTACTTTGAGAAGTCGAAAAAAGAGATATGGAAAGCCTTTTGCAGTTATGATGAAAGACATAAAGCAGGTAAAGGAGTATTGCATTTTAAGTGAAGAAGAAAAAAAACTTCTTTTAAGTCAGAGAAAGCCGATTGTACTTTTAAAGAAAAAAGGAGAAAAACTTGCAAGAGGTGTTGCTGACGGATTAGATACGTTAGGAGTAATGCTTCCATACGCTCCTATACATTATCTTTTGATGGAAGAGATTGATTTTCCTATTGTGATGACAAGCGGAAATGTCAGTGAAGAACCTCTTTGCAAAGACAATGAAGAGGCTTTAGAAAAATTAAAGGATATAGCTGATGTTTTTCTTTTAAACAATAGGGATATAGTCAATAAAATAGATGATTCAGTAACTTCCTTTAATGGAGGTGCTGAGAGGATTATAAGAAGGGCAAGAGGATATGCCCCTCAGCCACTTTTATTGAAAAAAGATGTCAAAGCAAATGTGCTGGCGGTTGGTGGCTTTTACAAAAATACCTTTTGCATGACTCGCGGTCAATATGCTTTTATAAGTCATCACATAGGAGATTTGGACAATGAAAAGACTTTTGAATATTATAAAGAGCAGATAGAAAGGTATAAAGGACTTTTTAGAGTGACCCCTCAGGTAATAGCTCATGACATGCATAAAGGCTATCTTTCTACTCAGTACGCCTTGTCCTGTGACTTGCCTCGCATTGAGGTTCAGCACCATCATGCCCATATTGCTAGCTGTATGGCAGAGTATAATATTACAGATAAAGTGATAGGGATAGCCTATGACGGCACTGGATATGGTACAGATGGTAATATATGGGGTGCAGAATTTTTGATATGCGATTTAAAGGATTTTTTAAGAGTAGGACATTTGAAATACAAGCCACTTCCAGGTGGAGAGTTGGCGATAAGAAAGATTTACAGGGTAGCTTTAGGTTTTATTTCAGAGGATATAAATTTTTATAAAGATTTTGTGGAAAGATTTGATTCTAGAGAGGTTGATTTAATTTTAAAGCAAATTGAGAAAAGGATTAATACTCCGTATGTATCCAGTATGGGAAGACTTTTTGATGCAGCAGCTTCTTTACTTGGCGTGAGAGACCAAGTACTTTTTGAGGGGCAGGGTGCAATGGAGCTTGAGAGTTTAATAATTGAAAATGATGATTTTTATGATTTTGATGTTTATCGCGATGAAGAATATATAATAAATCCAGAAATGATATTACACCAACTCTATGAGGACTATAAAAATGGAATTGACAAAAGAATAATTGCGACAAAATTTCACAACTCCATTGTAGAGTTTACTCACTATTTAGCATTGGAGTTGAGAAAAGAGTTTGGTATAAATAAAGTGGTGTTAAGCGGTGGAAGTTTTCAAAACAGGTATTTATTAAAGAAACTACTGGCTAAGCTTACTGCTTCAGGGTTCGAAGCCTATTCTAACAGCAAAGTTCCCTGCAATGATGGAGGAATTTCATTAGGTCAGGCTGTTATTGCGAATAAAAAATTGGAGGGATAAACATGTGCATTGCAGTTCCATCAAAAGTGTTAAAAATTGAAGGAAAAGTTGCAGAAACAGAATTAGGCGGTGTAATAAGAAGAGTATCGATAGAGATGGTGCCAGAGGTTAAAGTGGGAGATTATGTAATGGTTCATGCAGGGCTTGCTATAAGCATTGTGGATAAAGAAGAAGCAGAAATGGAAAGGGAGCTTTGGGAAGAACTTATGGAGGTTTTAAATGATGCAGCAGACAGAAATGATTGAAAAGGCAAAAAGAGCAATTGAAGCTTTAAATCCGGGTGGTCTTTTTAATATCATGGAGGTATGTGGTTCCCATACAATGGCTATCTCAAAATTTGGATTAAGACAGCTTTTGCCTAAAAATATAAGGCTTATATCAGGCCCAGGATGTCCTGTGTGCGTGACAGCTCAGAACGAAATAGATAGTGTAGTAGAACTTGCTAATAGAAATGTTGTAATTGCTACTTTCGGGGACCTTATAAGGGTACCAGGTAGCAAGTCATCATTGCAGTTAGAGAGAGCAGCAGGCAAAGAGGTAAAAGTGTTTTATTCACCTCTTGATGCTTTAAATTACGCTGAGGGAAATCCGAGCAAAGAGGTAGTTTTTATAGGAATAGGATTTGAAACAACTGTTCCGACTGTTGCTGTTACTATAAAGGAGGCGAAGGAGAAAAATATAAAAAATTACAGTGTATACTGCCTTCATAAGACAATGCCTGAAGCTTTAAGAGCACTTCTTGAAGGGGGTTCAAATGTTCAAGGATTTTTGCTTCCAGGACATGTGAGTGCAATAACGGGCAGTAAAATATATGAATTTTTGCCTAAAGAATTTGGCGTTGGTGGTGTAATTTCTGGCTTTGAAGCAATGGATATTCTGATGAGCATTATAATGCTTCTTAAAAATTATAAAAATCCTGCTATTGAAATTCAGTATAAAAGAGTGGTAAGAAAAGAAGGAAATCTTGAAGCACAAAAGATAATTGATGAAATTTTTGAACCTTGTGATAGTACTTGGAGAGGTCTTGGAAAGATCAAAGGTTCAGGACTAAGGATAAAAGACAAGTATAAAGACTTTGATGCGGCGGTAAAATTTGATATAAAACCAATTGGAGAAGAAATCAAGATAAAAGGTTGCCGATGTGGAGATGTTTTAAAGGGAAGTATTTATCCTAATGAATGTCCTCTGTTTGGAAGAGCATGTACACCTGAAAATCCTGTGGGGCCTTGCATGGTCTCTTCAGAAGGTTCTTGCGCAGCTTTTTATAAGTACGGGGCTTAAGAAAGGATGAGAAGTATGGATAAAGTTTTGCTGTCTCATGGTGGCGGCGGAACCATGATGGAAAATTTAATTGAAGAAGTTTTTTCAAAGGCTTTTGACAATGAATATATAAAAGGGATGGAAGATGCGGCATTGCTTTTTGGGAATATCACTCTTACCACTGACAGTTTCACAGTAAAACCTATCTTTTTCCCTGGAGGAGACATAGGAAGACTTGCAGTGTGCGGGACAGTAAATGATGCGTCTATGAGAGGAGCTAAACCTTTATATTTAACCTCAGCCTTTATAATTGAGGAAGGTTATCCAATAGAAAATTTGAAGAGAATAGTAAAATCTATGGCTGAAACAGCAGAAGAAGCAGGTGTGAAAATAGTCGCGGGAGATACTAAAGTCGTAGAAAAAGGCGGAGTCGACGGCGTATTTATAAACACTTCTGGTATAGGTGTAGTGTATGAAAATGTAGATGTGTCAATTAAAAATGCCAGACCTGGAGATGTAGTGTTAATTTCTGGAACAATAGGAGACCACGGGATGGCTATTATGAGTGCGAGAGAGGAATTGCAATTTGACCCTCCTATTTTGTCGGACGTTTCACCTCTTAACAAGTTGATAGAAAAGCTCATGACTTTGGGGAAAGCCGTTAAGGTATTGCGGGACCCTACAAGAGGTGGCGTTGCGGAAGTTCTTTATGAGATATCAAAAATGAGTGGTGTTGGTATTAAAATATACGAAGATAAGTTGCCTGTAAAAGAAAGTGTAAAATCTGCTTGTGATTTGATGGGATTTGACTTTTTGCACTTAGCAAATGAAGGAAAGTTAATTGCGGTTGTTGACAGGAAATATGCGGAGGAAGCTCTAGAAATCATGAAATCAGACAAATATGGAAAAAATGCAGCGATAATAGGTGAAGTGAATGATTCAAAACTTGTCACAATCAATACAGTTTATGGAACTTCGAGAATTATAGATAGACCTATAGGGGAACTGCTTCCTAGGATATGCTAAACTGCTTGTAGGACAGGAGATATAAGGTGTGTTGAGGCAGAGACTTTTTAGAGATGGCAAATATTACGACGAGTATATAATGAGCATATTAAAAGAGGAATTTGATGAGAAATATGGAAGGAGATAGACAGGAATTTAAAGTAAGTGGGGAAACTAATTCATAAATTTTTTAATAAATTTTTAATTTAAAAAGAGGAATATTTATTTTTTTGTAGAATATTAATTATTGTGTGTGCTAAAGAAAGATTTATGGGTGTAAAAGGTGGCATAAAATGAGTAGAATTTTAGTTTTAGATGATAATAAGGGAATCTGTAATTTAATAGAAGAAATTTTCACGATGGATGGACATGAAGTGAGAACTTACAGTGATATTAGCCATTTTGACAAAGAGATAGAAAAATTTAGACCTGATATAGGCTTGTTTGATTTACACATGGCAAGCGATATGTTAAAAATTATCAGAAAGATTAAAAAAATTTATCCCAATATGAAGAGTATTATAATGTCAGCGGAAGAGCCACAAGAGCCTTTTACGGAATTTCCTTTTATATCTAAACCTTTTGACATAACAGCGCTAAAAAATTTAGTTTATGATAATCTAAGGCAAGAAATGGCTGTGTAAAAAGGTACGTTTGTACCTTTCAGACTGTTGACAAAATATCGGGAACCCGTTATTATGAGAAGGGTTCCTTGTTTTTTTATGAAGCAAAAGAGGAGAGGAGAAGAAAGATGTTATCAAAGAAACAGGATGCCAGACATCAAATAGAATTTGTAAGCATAGATCAGTTAGTTCCAAAAGATCACCTTTTAAGGAAGATAGAAAGAGTTATAGATTTTAGTTTCATATATGATTTAGTAAAAGACAAATATTCCGAAGATCACGGCAGACCAAGCATAGATCCAGTAGTATTAATAAAAATCCTGTTTATTCAGTATCTTTTTGGCATACCCTCAATAAGGAGGACAATATCAGAGATAAAAACAAATGTGGCATATAGGTGGTTTTTAGGGTATGGGCTAACAGAAGAAATACCTCATTTTTCAACATTTAGCCAGAACTACATAAGAAGATTCAAAGGGACAGACATATTTGAGAAAATATTTACGAAGATTTTAGAAGAAGCAATAAGGCATGGGCTAGTAAATGCGGAGGAAGTATTCATAGATTCAACCCATGTAAAAGCAAGTGCCAACAAGAAGAAATACACCAAAGAAATAGTAGAACAAGAAGCCAGGACTTATCAAGAAAAACTAGAAGAAGAAATAAACAAAGATAGAGAAGCTCATGGCAAAAAGCCATTAAAGAAAATCAAGAAAATAAAGACGAAAGAAGTGAAAGTAAGCAAAACAGACCCAGATAGCGGAATGTTAAACAAAAACGGAAAAGAAAAATGTTTTGCATATTCTTTTCATACAGCCTGCGATAAAAATGGATTTGTATTAGGAGTAAAAGTAACAGCTGCAAATGTCCACGACAGTGTAATGTTTCAAGAAGTATTAGAAGAAGTTGAAAAGAGAGTAGGAAAACCGAAAGCAATAGCAGTGGACGCAGGCTATAAAAATCCGTACATATTAAAGACAATATTTGATAAAGAAATAATACCAGCAGTGCCGTATACAAGACCAATGACAAAAGATGGTTTCATGAAAAAGCAGCAGTACGTATACGATGAATATTATGACTGTTACATATGCCCACAAAATGAAATATTAACATATGTTACAACCAATAGAGAAGGATATAGAGAGTACAAATCAAATCCAGAAAAATGTAAAAATTGTCCTTTAAGAGAAAAGTGTACCCAAAGTAAAGACTACACAAAGAGGATATTCAGGCACATATGGGAAGGATATGTAGAAGAAGCAGAACACCTAAGGCATACACCTTATTGTAAGGAAGTATATGAAAGAAGGAAAGAGACAATAGAGAGAGTATTTGCTGATATGAAAGAGAAGCATGGTTTGCGATGGACAACATTAAGAGGAAAAGAAAAACTGTCCATGCAAGCGATGCTTGTTTTTGCTGCCATGAATTTAAAGAAAATGGCAACATGGTTATGGAGGAGGGGCAAGAGCCCTTTGGGTACTTTGAATTTTTATCCATTATTTGGAGTTTTAAAGAAAATTTTATCCAGATACATACAGCCCCTGTTTTCGGAAATAGGAAAACAGGGGCTTAAATTTTGCTTTGTCAACAAACTGAAAGGTACGTTTGTACCTTTTTTTATAATTTCCTTGAGCTAACTTTAAACAAATGTTATAATGAAAAAGAAAAGTTACATAATATAGGTAGTATTTTGAAAACCAGTTATAATAAAGGAGTTGTTGGCAATGTTAGTAACAGGTATAGAGATATTAGAAAAAGCCCACAAAGAAGGATATGCAGTTGGAGCTTTTAACACCAGTAATTTAGAGATTACCCAAGCCATTGTGGAGGCGGCAGAAGAAACTAAATCACCAGTCATAATACAAGTTAGTGAGGGAGGATTGAAATACGCTGGTATTGAGACGATTTCTGCGATCGTCAGGACAATGGCTGAAAAGGCATCAGTTCCAATTGCTCTACACCTTGACCATGGTACAGATTTCAATACAGTCATGAAATGCTTGAGAAATGGCTGGACTTCTGTAATGATGGATGCTTCTAAATTGCCTCTCGAAGAAAATATAAAAGTGACGAAAACTGTGGTGCAAATTGCTCACGGAATGGGAGTTTCTGTTGAAGCTGAAATCGGAAAAATCGGTGGTACGGAGGATAATATCACAGTAGATGAAAGAGAAGCGGCCATGACAGATCCAGAAGAAGCTTTAAAATTCGCAAAAGAAACAGGAGTAGATTATTTAGCTATAGCTATCGGGACGGCTCATGGACCTTACAAAGGGGAACCTAAGCTGGACTTTGATAGACTTAAAAAGATAAAAGAAATGCTCAATATTCCTTTAGTTTTACATGGAGCTTCAGGAGTTCCTGAAGAGGCTATAAAAAAAGCTGTAAGCCTTGGCATAAATAAGATAAACATAGATACAGATATAAGACAAGCTTTTGCACGAAGGCTAAGAGATTTGTTAGAAAAAGATAGAGAAGTATACGACCCAAGAAAAATTTTAGGTCCTTGCAAAGATGCGATGAAAGAAGTAATTAAACAAAAGATGATTTTATTTGGAGCAGCAGGAAAAGCATAAGTTAAAGCGGGGTTTCACCCGCTTTTTATATTTTATGTATAAATTTTCTATAAATTGTCAATTATAAATTTTGGGACTGAAAATAACTACTTGACATTCCAAAAAAATATAAATAAAATAGAGTAAGATTATACGTATTCATTTCTTTTAGCATTTTCTTTTTGTGCTTTTTAATAGTATCCTTTGCGAGAAGTGTGTTGTGCAGAAATTCTCATTTTTATCCTCCAGGTAAGTTCCCTCTTATACTTTTTTAAAAATGAGGTAATGAGGACTTAGTTTGTTAAAATTCTACTTTTGGGAGGTGTACCTTTGCGTTTTGATATTAATACTTTGGAAAATTTGAGTTTGATGGAACTAAGAGAAATTGCAAAAGAGCTAGGCATTAAAAGTATTACGAAATACAGAAAACAAGAACTGAGAGAAAAAATTTTGGAAAAAGCTAGTCAATTAAATGGAGAAAATTTAATTCAAGAGGATAACAAAAAAGAGGAAGGTTTAAATGAAGGGCAAACAGAAGGATTACAAGAAAGTACGATAGAGAAAAGTACAGATGATACTTCAAATACTAATTCTAACATATCGAAAAATGGTTATGCAAAGTCTATTGTTACTGAAAATAGCGCAAATGGTTTACAAGCTCAATCAACTTCTTCAAAAGGGAACTTGCCAATTGCTAAAGAACTTTCCGATCCGTTGAAAGAACTTATACAGACACAAGGAGATGTAGTGGCAGAAGGCATTCTTGATATTTTGCCAGATGGTTACGGATTTTTAAGAGTGGAAAACTTTGTCCAAGGGCCCAAAGATATATATATTTCTCAATCGCAAATAAGGCGCTTTGGCTTAAAAGTTGGCGACAAAGTAAGAGGTATTACAAGGATTCCTAGAGAAGGGGAAAAATATTCTGCAATTCTTTATGTGGAATCTATAAATGGTGAAGATCCCGAAAATGCCAAAAAAAGGATTCCCTTTGATGAATTAACTCCTATTTTCCCAAATGAAAAATTGAGATTAGAGACTTCACCTACAGAATTTTCCATGAGATTGGTAGATATCATTGCTCCTATAGGTAAAGGGCAAAGGGGTATGATTGTTGCACCGCCAAAAGCAGGAAAAACCACTTTACTTAAGCAAATTGCCAATAGCATTTCACAAAACCATCCAGAAGTTATTCTCATTGTGCTTTTAATTGATGAACGCCCTGAAGAAGTAACTGACATGAAACGTTCTATAAAAGGAGAAGTAGTATATTCTACTTTTGATGAACTCCCAGAACACCATACTAAAGTGGCTGAAATGGTATTAGAGCACGCTAAAAGACTTGTGGAGTATAAAAAGGATGTGGTAATTCTTTTAGATAGTATTACCAGGCTGGCAAGAGCTTATAACCTTATTACACCTCCTTCAGGAAGAACTCTTTCTGGTGGCATTGACCCTTCTGCATTACATCCTCCGAAAAGATTTTTTGGAGCAGCTAGGAATATAGAAGAGGGTGGAAGTTTAACTATCCTTGCTACTGCTTTGATTGAAACGGGAAGCCGTATGGATGAAGTTATATTTGAAGAATTTAAAGGAACAGGCAATATGGAACTTCATCTTGACAGAAAATTACAAGAACGAAGGATATTCCCTGCTATTGATATATACAAATCGGGTACAAGAAAAGAAGAATTGCTGCTTACAAAAGAAGAATTGGAGGCCATGTGGATATTAAGGAAAGCTATGTCAAATTTACCGCCTACAGAGGTTACAGAGATGTTAATTGAAAAATTAATACGAACTAAATCTAATGCGGAGTTTATAAATATGATAAGGGCACAATTATATAAATCTTGATATTGTGTATAACTTGTGTTATAATTTCTCCGTATGAGTTTTGGTTGAAAGAGGTGAAAGCTGTGAAACCGAATATACATCCTACCTATTATCATGATGCGGTTGTAAGGTGTGCATGTGGAAATACTTTTATAACAGGTTCTACAAAGAAAGAAATTAGAGTAGAAATATGTTCCAAATGCCATCCCTTCTTTACAGGCCAGCAGAAGATTGTAGATACAGGTGGAAGAGTCGAGAGATTTAGAAAGAGATTTAATTTAGAAGAAAAATAATTTGGGGGTTAGAGTGGTGAAGACTCTAACCTTTTGTTTTTAATTTGACATTAAGAAAGGTGGTTTTTATGATATACGGTTCTTTGGATCATGGTTTTATAGAGGCTATAGTTGGTCCTATGTTTAGCGGTAAAAGTGAAGAACTCATAAGAAGGATTAAAAGAGCCCAAATTGCCAAACAAAAAGTACAAGTCTTTAAACCGGCTATTGACGATAGATATTCTATTGACAAGGTGGTATCTCACAATGGCACTAATATAAATGCTATTAGTGTAGTAAAGGCTTCTGAAATAATTGAGCTTTTAGAAGAAGACACAGAGGTTATCGCAATTGATGAAATTCAGTTTTTTGACCATTCGATTGTGGATGTTGTAAGAGAAATTGCAGATCTAGGCAAAAGAGTCATTTGTGCTGGCTTAGATATGGACTTTAGGGGGGAACCTTTTGGCCCTACTCCTGATATAATGGCAATTGCGGAGTCTGTAGATAAACTGACGGCTATATGTGTGAAATGTGGCAATCCTGCTACTCGCACTCAAAGGCTTATCAATGGGAAACCTGCAAAATACGATGACCCAATCATTTTAGTAGGGGCCCATGAAACCTATGAAGCAAGGTGTCGAAAATGCCATGAAGTTCCTCGTACATAGAAAAGAGGTGTAGAGATGAAGAAAACCGATATAGGTGGTCAAGCAGTAATTGAAGGAGTTATGATGAGAGGACACAATAGCGTAGCGACAGCTGTACGAAAAGGAGATGAAATAATTATAAATAAAGAGTATGTAAAACCCTTGACTAAAAGGAATAAATTTTTTTCATTGCCTTTTATAAGAGGTACTTTTGCTCTTTTTGATTCTCTTATCATAGGTATAAAAAGCCTTACTTATTCTGCAGAACTTTTTGAAGAAGAAGATGAGGAAAATATTTCAAAATTTGATTCATTTTTACAAAAAATTTTTGGAGATAAGTTAGATGATGTTTTGATGTATTTTTCTGTCGCAATATCTTTAATTTTATCAATTATCATATTTTTTATCGGGCCGACATATGTAGCCGATTATATCAAATTATTTACAAAAAATACTGTAGTTATAAATTTTGTCGAAGGATTGTTAAGAGTTGCTATTTTTATTTTGTATCTTGTATTAATATCACAGATGAAAGATATAAGAAGAATATTCGAATATCATGGGGCAGAGCATAAAGCTATTCATTGCCTTGAGCATGAAGAGGAATTGACAGTGGAAAATGCTCGCAAATATACTACTTTACACCCTCGATGTGGGACAAATTTCCTCTTCATAGTCATGATAGTTTCTATAATAGTTTTTTCTTTTTTAAAATGGCCTACTCTTTATATAAGGATACTTAGTAGAATTCTTTTGCTTCCTGTAGTTGCTGGTATATCTTATGAAATAATAAAATTAGCGGGGCGAAGTGACAATAAAATAATAACGGCTTTTGTATATCCTGGCTTGCTATTACAAAAGCTTACCACAAGGGAGCCTGATGACAGTCAATTAGAAGTTGCTATTGCATCACTAAAAAGTGTTTTAGAAGATGAGGGAGGACGTGAATTTGAAAATATATGAGGCAATAAATTTGGGGGCAAAAGAACTTAAAAATATTTGCGAAAATCCTAAACTTGAAGCGGAACTGCTCCTTGCTTACTGTTTGGGGATGGATAGGATAAATCTAATAATTAAAAGAGAAGATGAAGTGGAGGAAGGGGAGTTAGCAAAGTTTTTAGGACTTTTAAATATGAGAAAATCTCACATTCCTTATCAGTACATTGTAAAAAAGCAGCATTTTATGGGATTAGAGTTTTTTGTAGATGAGAACGTGTTAATTCCTAGGCCAGAGACAGAGATTCTTGTAGAAGAAGTGTTAAAAAGGGTGGAAAGAGGAAATGTAATTTTGGATATAGGTACTGGTAGCGGTGCTATAGCTGTAAGCATATCTAAATATTTTGCAGATTGTACTGTGTACGCAGTTGACATCAGCAAAAAAGCTATTGAAGTTGCAAAGTACAATGCTGAAAAGCAAGGAGTTTTAGATAGGATATTCTTTATAGAAAGTGACCTCTTTCGTAATCTTCCGCCAAATTTAAAGTTTGACTTTATTGTGTCAAATCCTCCCTACATTAAAAGAAATGAAATTGAGCTACTGCAGGAAGAAGTAAAAAAAGAGCCTATTGTCGCGTTAGATGGAGGAGAAGACGGACTTTTCTTCTACAAAAAAATTATAAAAGAAGCTCCTTTTTATATGAAATCAGGCGGAAAAATTGGCTTTGAAATAGGATATGGCCAAAAAGAAGAAATAACTAATTTTTTAGAAAAAGATGGATTTAAGGATATTGAAATAATTAAAGATTTGGCGGGTATTGACAGAGTGATAATAGCGAAGTATAAGTTATAGTTTTCACAAAAGATAATATGTGGTATAATCAATCTTTGAGGTGAGATAATGATTGATAAATTGCAAGCAATAGAAGATAGATATGTAGAATTAAGTCAAAAAATAAGTGACCCTAATATTATTTCAAATGTAAATGAATGGAGAAAGTATGTAAAAGAGCATGCGGCTATTGAAGATATTGTGTTAAAATACAGAGAATACAAAAAAGTTTTGGAAGATATAGAGGCTACAAAAGAGTTGTTGTCTTCAAATGATGAAGAACTTAAAGAGATGGCAGAGGAAGAACTTTCTCAATTAGAAGAAAAAAAAGAAAAATTATTAGAGGAGATAAAAATTCTTTTAATACCAAAAGACCCAAATGATGAGAAAAACGTCATAATGGAGATTAGGGCAGGAGCAGGAGGAGAAGAGGCAGCTCTTTTTGCCCATGACCTTTTTAGGATGTATTCCATGTATGCAGAGAAAAAAGGTTGGAAAGTAGAAATAATGAGCTCCAATGAAACAGATATCGGAGGATTTAAAGAAGTAATTTTGAATATTTCTGGAAAAGGGGCTTACAGCAGGTTAAAATACGAAAGTGGTGTTCATAGGGTTCAAAGGGTTCCAACCACTGAAGCCGGGGGAAGGATTCACACTTCTACCGCTACAGTGGCAGTTTTGCCTGAAGTCGAGGAAGTTGATGTAGAGATAAATCCAAATGATATAAAGGTAGATGTATTTAGGTCAGGCGGTCATGGAGGGCAGAGTGTAAATACGACTGATTCCGCAGTCAGAGTTACCCATATTCCAACAGGAATTGTCGTAACTTGCCAAGATGAAAGGTCACAGATTCAAAATAGAGAAAGAGCTCTTAAAATTTTGCGAGCAAAGCTTTATGAAATGGCTCTACAAGAACAACAAAGAGAAATTGCTGAGACACGGAAATCCCAAGTAGGTACTGGGGAAAGGAGCGAGAGGATAAGAACTTACAATTTTCCACAAGGTAGAGTCACTGACCACAGAATAGGTTTAACTTTATATAGATTACAGGAAGTTCTTGATGGGGACTTGGATGAAATTATAGATGCTTTAATTTTAAATGACCAGGCAGAAAAACTCAAGAATATGAATTTAAATTAAAGGAACAGGGAAACCTGTTCTTTTTTATTCCTTAAAAGGATATGAAGTGTGTATTATCAAAAAATATAGGTATAATTTAAATTTTTGTGCTTGACTAAATAATCGTTATAAATTATAATTATAAAAAAACACTTTATTAAGTTAAACTAAGAAATAGCAGTATGTGACAAAATACATACAATTTAACATTGCCCCCCAGCTGTCCTCTATAGAGGACGCTTTATTCGCTCGATGGTCCTCCTACCTTCGAGCGAATTTTTTTGTGCTAAGCATAAGTTCAATAACGATTTAATACATTTGAAGTAGATTTAAAAATTAAGGGGATGTTTTTATGTCTACCTTCAATGCTATGATAATAGGCTCTTTGGTTGGAGTGATTGGCACAGGGCTGGGGGGAGCAGCTACATATTTTTTCAAAAACCCTTCTGCTAGATTTTTTAGTGGAATTATGGGGATTACTGCGGGCTTGATGCTCTCTATTGTAGTTTTTGACCTGTTGCCTCATGCTTTTGATATAGCAGGTCTTACATTGGGGACAATTGGGATATTAATAGGAGCTATTTTGATTTCTTTTTTTGACATGATAATAGAAAATATGGATATCGCTGGAGGCTTCATAAAAGAAGGTGTATTATTAGGAATTGCAATTGCTTTACATAATTTTCCTGAGGGACTTGCAGTGGGCTCTGGTTTTATGGTATCTCAGTCATTAGGTATTAACATCGCATTGGTTATTGCTTTGCACGATTTTCCTGAGGGTTTAGCAATGGCAACGCCATTTTCTGCAGGCGGCATACCTCCTTATAAAAATGTAATATACACCGTATTAGCTGGGATTCCTACAGGAATAGGGGCTTTAATTGGAGTTTTGACGGGTGGTATATCCCCTTATTTTATTGGACTTAATTTAGGTATAGCAGGAGGGGCTATGTTGTATGTGACCTGTGGTGATATAATTCCTGAAGCCAGAAATATTTATAAAGGAGAAATTTCTATTTTGGGGATGATATTAGGTATTATAGGTGGTATAATAATAACAAAGCATTTGTAAGTTTTAATTCTACAAGGAGTGCCTTAAATGACAAAAATAGTACGCATTAATAAAAATGATCCAGAAATTGAGCTTATTGATTTTGCAGCAAATGTGATAAGAGAAGGGGGACTTGTGGCTTTTCCTACAGAGACAGTTTATGGAATTGGAGCTAATTCTTTTAATGAAGAGGCTGTAAAAAAAATATTTATAGCAAAGGGAAGGCCTCAAGATAACCCTCTTATTGTTCATATCGCAGAACTAAAGCAGATTTATGACCTTGTCGAAGATGTACCTCAAAAAGCTAAAACTCTTATGAAGAAATTTTGGCCAGGCCCTTTAACACTTATTTTTAAAAAATCAGAAAAAGTACCCTATGTTAATACGGCTGGCATGGATACTGTAGCTATAAGGATGCCTTCAAATCCGATTGCTCATCTTTTAATCAAAAGGGCAGAAGTACCTATATCTGCTCCCAGCGCTAATGTTTCAGGTAAGCCTAGTCCTACTGATGCTTCTCACGTTATTGAAGATTTGTATGGAAAAGTAGATGTAATAATAGATGGAGGAAAATGTGATGTTGGCGTAGAATCTACTGTTTTGGATTTGACAGAAAAGGTGCCGGTCATTTTAAGACCGGGAGCAGTTACTTTGGAAATGCTTAAAGAAGTGATAGGAAATGTTGAAGTGGATCCTTCACTTTTAAAAAAGCCAAAGGAAGATTTAAAGCCTAAGTCTCCTGGCATGAAGTACAAGCATTATTCTCCTAACGCGGAGGTCTATATAGTGACAGGAGACCTCGAGAAAGTTGTAAAAAAAATTCAAGAATTGACAGAAGAACAATTGAAATATGGTAAAAAAGTTGGTATAATGGCAACGGTACAAACTTCGACACAATATGAAAAAGGAGAAATTATTGTCGTAGGGGATAGAAATAGACCAGAGACGATAGCGAAGAATCTTTTTGCAGTCTTACGACAATTTGACAAAAAGGGAGTAGATGTCATTTTTGCTGAAAGTTTTGAATATGACAACATTGGACTTGCTATTATGAATAGATTAGAAAAAGCTGCCGGTTATAAAGAAATAAGTGCTGAAGGAGAATTGCCATGAAAGTATTATTTGTGTGCACTGGGAATACCTGTAGAAGCCCTATGGCAGAGGGACTTTTTAATGACAAAGCGAAAGCTTTCGGTAAGGACTTTGAAGCAAAATCTGCTGGAGTATTTGCTCCAGAAGGTTTTCCAGCTTCACAAGAAGCAATAGAAGTATTAAAACAGGATTATAATATAGATATTTCAAACCACAGGTCAAAAAGTTTAAGACGTCAAGATTTAGAAGAGGCTGATTTAATTTTAGCTATGTCGAATTCTCATAAACAGAGCATACTTTCTAAGTACCCAGAATATTCCAATAAAGTTTTTACTATAAAAGAATTTGTAGGGCTAGAGGGAGAGGTTGAGGACCCTTACGGCATGCCTATAGAGGTGTATAGAGAGACAGCTCGAGAGTTAGAGGATTTAATTTCAAAGATCATAACAAAAATTTCACAAGAAAGGAAGGGTAAAATGGTGATTGCATTAGGAGCTGACCATGGTGGCTATGAACTTAAAGAAGCTATAAAAAAGTATTTAGATGAAAAAGGAATAGCCTATAAAGATTTTGGAACTTTTAGTACAGAATCTGTCGATTATCCAGATTATGCCCTCAAAGTAGCAGAGGCTGTTGCATCTCATGAGTGCAGCGAAGGAATTTTAGTCTGTGGGACAGGCATTGGTATGTCAATAGCGGCAAATAAAGTACCAGGAATTAGAGCTGCTCATGCAGAAGATGTTTTTTCAGCAAAAGCCGCTAAGGAACACAACAATGCTAATATTTTGTGCTTGGGAGGACGCATTACAGGACCAGGACTTGCTGTGATGATGGTGGAAGAATGGTTAAATGCAACTTTCCAAGGAGGACGTCATCAGAGAAGGATTGACAAAATAGCGGAAATTGAGAAAAAGTATAGCAAATGATATTAATTTGTGATTAGAAAAGAAATTTTAAACTTACAGGAGGTAAAAAATGTATAAAAATGTATTTGTCATTGACCATCCACTTATTCAACATAAAATAAGCCTTATAAGAGATGAAAATACAGGTTCTAAAGAATTTAGAGAATTAGTAGAAGAAATTGCTATGCTTATGGCATATGAGGTAACAAGGGATTTGCCTCTTGAAGAGATAGAGGTAAAAACTCCAGTGGCAGTGGCAAAGACAAAAGTGATTGCAGGGAAAAAATTAGGAATAATCCCTATATTAAGGGCAGGATTAGGAATGGTGGATGGAATGTTAAAACTCATTCCAGCTGCTAAAGTAGGACATATAGGAATTTACAGGGACCCTGAAACTTTAAAACCTGTAGAATATTACTGTAAACTGCCTTCCGACATAGCAGAAAGAGACCTCATTGTGGTAGACCCTATGCTTGCGACAGGAGGTTCTGCTTGTGCTGCTATACATTTTCTCAAAGAAAGAGGCGCACAAAATATAAAACTGGTGAATTTAATAGCTGCTCCAGAAGGGATTGAGGCAGTTCACAGAGACCATCCAGAGGTTCCAATTTACGTAGCCAGCATAGACCAAGGTTTAAATGAACATGGTTATATTGTACCGGGTTTAGGAGATGCAGGAGATAGGCTTTTCGGCACAAAGTGATAGCGAGGGATGTACAAATGAGACCCTCATGGGATGAATATTTTATGCAAATTGTAGATGTTGTAAAAACTCGCTCTACTTGTCTTAGAAGACAAGTAGGGGCTATTTTGGTGGTGGACAAACACATAATTTCAACAGGATATAATGGTCCTCCTACAGGGCTTGCCCATTGTGAAGAGACAGGCTGTTTGAGGGAGCAATTAGGAATACCGTCGGGAGAAAGGCCAGAACTTTGCAGAGGAGTACATGCAGAGCAAAATGCGATTATACAAGCAGCATTGCATGGAGTAAGTACCAAGGGGGCTACTTTATATGTAAGCGCTAGCCCCTGTGTTATATGCGCTAAAATGCTAATCAATGCAGGAGTTAAGCGGATTGTATATGAAGAGGAGTACCCCGATGAGTTAGCTTTTAAGCTTCTAAAAGAAGCAAATGTTGACTTAGTAAAAATTGAGAGATAAAATAATAGTGGTGTATATTAAATCAAATGAATAAGATAGAGTGAAAAACTCTCAAGGAGTGTTAAAAAATGAAGGTATACCTCCTATCTTTTATTGTGGCATTTATAGTGTCACTTATTGCTACTCCCATAGCGAAAAAATTGGCTTTTGCGATTGGAGCCATTGATATACCTGATGAAGAAAGACGCATCCATACAAAACCTATACCCAGATTAGGTGGATTGGCTATATTTTCTGGTACGATAATAAGCATATTACTCTTTTTGCCCAAAACTTCTGAAACCATTGGTATAGTCTTAGGAGCCACAATAATTGCAGTCTTGGGATTGTTTGACGATAAGTACAGTCTTAGTGCAAAAATTAAACTTTTAGGACAAGTTGTAGCAGCCGTAGTACTAATAATAAGTGGTGTGAGAATAGATTGGCTTTCTAATCCTTTGGGAGATGGAATGATATATCTGAAAAGCTGGGTAGCCATTCCTCTTACGCTTTTTTGGGTAGTAGGGATTACAAATACTATGAATCTCATCGATGGCCTTGATGGACTGGCAGCAGGAATAGCAGTCATATCATCGGGTTCTCTTTTTATAGTCTCTCTTTTAAATGGCAGATTTGCAACCGCTGTTATTTCAATCGCTATTGCTGGTGCTGCTTTAGGTTTTTTGCCTTACAATTTTAATCCTGCAAAAATTTTTATGGGAGATACAGGGTCTATGTTTTTAGGATTTGTGCTGGCAGCTATATCCATACAAGGAGCAGTAAAATCAGCAGCGGCAATCGCCATTGCAGTGCCAATTCTTGCCTTAGGAGTTCCGATATTTGACACAGCCTTTGCAATTATTAGAAGATTAATAAACGGCAAACCAATTATGGAAGCAGATAAAGGACATTTGCACCACAGGCTTTTAGAAAAAGGCCTTACACAAAAACAGGCTGTGCTTATAATGTACGGCGTAAGTCTGTTGCTAGGAATAAGTGCTATATTGATATCTTTCAGTAGCGAATTAAAAGGACTGATAATCCTTTTAATTTCAATTTTGCTTGTAATGTGGGGTGCAGATAAACTTGAGCTTTTAGAAAGGCAAAAAAAAGGTACACAAGCTCGTTGATAATTGCAACATATTAAGGAGTGTAAAATTATGACATTAAAAATCATATCTGTTTTTGGGACAAGACCTGAAGCTATTAAAATGGCACCTCTTATTAAAGCTTTGGAAAGAGAAAAAGATTTTGAATCAAAAGTTTGCGTTACAGCCCAGCACCGGGAGATGCTCGATCAGGTGCTGAGGCTTTTTAATATTACTCCGCATTATGATTTGAACATCATGAAAGAAAAACAGACATTATCTGAAATTACTACTTCTGCCCTTATAGGGCTTGAAAGAGTCTTTAATAGCGAAAAGCCGGACCTTGTACTTGTACACGGAGATACTACAACAACTTTTGCTGCTGCATTAGCAGCTTTTTATCACAAAATTAAGGTGGGACATGTAGAAGCAGGGCTGAGGTCTTTTAACAAATGGTTTCCATATCCCGAAGAGATAAACAGAAAGCTTACAGGAGTTTTGACAGATTTACACTTTGCTCCTACAAGCAGGGCAAAATTGAATCTTTTAAAAGAAGGAGTAAGTGAAGAAAGCATTTTTGTTACAGGCAATACTGTCATAGATGCAATGGCATATACTGTAAAGAAAGATTATGTTTTTAGGGATGAACGGCTCAACCAAATTGATTACCATGATAAAAAAGTTATTGTAGTTACAGCTCATAGAAGAGAAAATTGGGGTAAACCTCTTGAAAATATATGCAATGCCCTCAAAAGGATTGCTCAAAATTACAAGGATGTTTATATAGTATATCCTGTCCATAAAAACCCTGTAGTGAGAGAAACTGTATTTAGCATGTTGGGGGAACTTGGCAATGTGCTTCTTTTGGACCCTCTTGATACAGACGAAATGCACAATCTCATGGCAAAATGCCATATGGTGATGACTGATTCGGGGGGCTTACAGGAAGAAGTACCTTCTCTGGGCAAACCCGTGCTTGTTTTGAGAGATGTTACAGAAAGACCGGAGGCTGTTGAAGCAGGGACAGTAAAAGTAATTGGAACAGAACAGGAAGTTGTATACAATGAAGGAACATTGCTTCTTGAAAACAAGGAAGAATATGATAAAATGGCTAATGCGGTAAATCCCTATGGTGATGGTAAAGCCTCTTTGAGAATAATTCAGGCGATAAAATATGCGTTTAACTTGAGTGACACAAAGCCAGAGGAATATAAAAGCGGGGAGTAAACCCCGCTTTTATGAATTTATTTTATTTATTAGCTTCTGCTTTTGTTTGACTTTTAGCGATTAGGTACCACAAATAACCAATTACTATTGCTCCAATGAATCCACCTATTACGTTGTAATCAGCGACTATCCAGCCCCATTTGCCAAGATAAGCGCCGCCAAGCCATGCTCCTATTAGATGTGCAACTAGTGCTGCCCAATATGTTCCGTAGATTTTATTTAGCTTTTCGCCGTAAGATTCTCCAGCTTTGGAATTGAACAAAGGATGAAATACAAGACTAGATATAAGTCCTACTACAATAAGTGTTACCCAGAACATATACTACGCCTCCTTTTTGAGAGATTTTTCCTTCCACTTATAATTTTACTTTATAAAAATTATAAAACAAATTTGATTTTTGACCTTATTTGACTAAAAAAGTTCACCAGGAAAATTTATCTACACATATCTGACCTTTTCTGACTTATTCTCTTTTTATCTAATTATTTCTAATAGATGTCCGTTTTTCCTATTATGTAAATAATGAAATTTTTTAGATTGATGAATAAATCTTGTTATTTCCGTTAATAATTAAAAATAGAAGGGCGGTAAAAATCGGCGGATCCATTCTCCCCCTTGTGGATTCGCTGATATTTTACCGCCTTTTCTCTTTAAGAAAGTATATATGGAGGTATGAGGTATGGTTAAGAGGATAATTATAGGAATAATAATTTTTACAGTTTTATTTTCATTGAGTGTCCAAAGACAAGCTTTTCTTTCTTTTGATGATAATGTAGAACTTGTAAAGATGACTTTCTTAAATACGGGTGCAAAATATGAATATGCAAATATAAACGCATGGGCAAAGATTAACAATGATTTTACATCTTTTTACAAAATAAATGAATATGTCGAAATAGCGATAAAAAACATGAATATCAATAAGCAAAAAACCAAAATATCTCGCATTGAAGAAAACAATTTTAGACAAGTGGAAGTGGAATATACGGAAAACACTAGACATATAAACATAGCAGTTCAAAGTTTAAAAAATGGTTCAAAGAGCGAAACTTATATGTTAATAGACGAATATCTTATTAACGGTTATGACAATGCTTTAAAAGAGAAGGCACTTATAAATAATACTTTTAAAATATTCAAGATAAAACCTAAGGTAACAGTATGTTTTGTCGGAACTTTTAAAGGTAAGTTGAATAAAGAAAAAAATAGTAGTATAGTTAAATTAGTACTTGACAAATTACATGCACAAAAAGTAGAAGGAATGGAAGATGAAAACATAATAAGTGTTTCTGCTTATTCGAGCAAATTAAAAGAATATATTAAATTAGGAAGTGAAAAAATAAATTTAAACGTAGCAATAAGATATAGTTCTTTTGATGATAAGACTTATTTGTGGGTTGCAACACCTATTATAGCTATAGAATATTAAAAGAAGGTGATAAAAACGAAATTTATTGTTGAAAAAAGTCCACCCCTTAAAGGAAGTGTAAAAATAAGTGGAGCTAAAAATTCTGTATTACCTATAATTGCCGCTTCTTTATTATCATCAGGAGAAATAGTGCTAGACGACATACCTACTTTAGAGGATGTCAATGTCATGATAGAGTTAATTAAGCATTTTGGTGCTATATGTGAATTTGAAAATGAGAAATTAAAGATAAAAGTGGATATTAAAGATGTAGAAGCCCCATATGATTTGGTGAAGAAAATGAGAGCATCGTTTTTGGTGATGGGACCTATACTTGCTAGGCTTGGGCATGCTAAAATTTCTATGCCAGGTGGGTGTGCTATTGGTTCTCGCCCAATAGATTTGCATTTGAAAGGATTTCAAACTTTGGGAGCAGATATTACTATAGGACATGGTTATGTAGAAGCACGAGCTAAAAAATTGACAGGCAAAAAAATTTATTTAGATTTTCCAAGTGTTGGAGCTACAGAAAACATCATGATGGCGGCAGTTTTTGCAGAAGGAGTTACTATAATAGAAAATGCTGCGGAAGAGCCGGAAATTGTTGACCTTGCCAATTTTCTCAACAAGATGGGAGCGAATATTAAGGGTGCTGGTACAGATACAATAAGAATTGAAGGAGTAAAAGAGCTAAAAGGGGCTGAGCATACTGTCATACCAGATAGAATTGAAGCGGGGACCTTTATGGTAGCAGCTGCAATGACTGGAGGAAATGTTCTTATAGAAAATGTCATAGTGGATCACGTCAGGTCTATAATTGCGAAATTAACAGAATGCGGAATTAAGATAACAGAAGAACCTAAAGGACTGCGAGTCAAAGGAATTAAAAATTATAAAGCGGTGGACATAAAAACTCTTCCTTATCCAGGCTTTCCTACAGATATGCAAGCTCAAATGATGGCTATGATGACAGTGGCAAAAGGGACAAGCGTTATAATAGAAACAGTTTTTGAAAATAGATTTATGCATGTGGATGAGCTAAAGCGTATGGGGGCAAATATAAAGATAGAAGGAAGAAGTGCTGTTGTTACAGGAGTAGAACATTTGACAGGTGCAGAAGTTAAAGCAACGGATTTAAGGGCGGGAGCAGCCTTAGTATTGGCTGGACTTATTGCAGAAGGTAAAACTGAAATAAATGATATTTATCATATTGACAGAGGCTATGTAAAAATGGAAGAAAAGTTAAAAAATCTTGGAGCAATAATATATAGGAAATAGAGGCGTCATATTGACGCATTCAGACTGTAGACAAACTTTCGAAAATAGGATATTTTGCATAAGGAACGACTTGTGACAAAGCGGCAACAAAACTTAACAAGACCAAGGGTGGAGGCAGGGCCGAAGCCAAGGAAGGCGGAGGCGGGCACTAAGACAAGGATGTCGAATGTGCCCGGTACCCTGCCGGAACCCGAAGGTCGAGTTTAGTTTTGTCGCTTTGGAACATCGGAGTGACGATGCAAAATATCCTATTTTAAAAATTTTTGACTTTGTCAACAAACTGGAAGCGTCATATTGGCGTCTTTTTTGTATACAAAAAATTTTTAAGAAATAGAAGGATTTTTTTATATTTTGAAGAATAATATAGTGTAGTATAAATTGTGTATAGTTTTTAAATGTAAATGTTTAATTAGACACAAATAGAGGGGGGATGACATAAAAGGACAAAATTTGTTAAATTTTGTTCAAAATCATTTTGAATAGGAGGATTAAAATGGCCAAAGCACAAGGTTCAGAAAAGAGAAAATTGTCTCATGATGCTTACGGTGGAGTGCATGGTAGTGAATATATTCCCTTTATACCGGCAGATAAAGCACTTCCAGAACTTACAGCTGTGGCAGTCATAGTTGGCAGCTTATTTGCTATACTTTTTGCTGCTGCAAATGCCTACTTAGGTTTAAAAGCTGGGATGACAATTAGTGCCGCTATCCCGGCTGCAGTATTAGCAACGGCTTTATTAAAAGGTGTTTTTAAGCGAGATAGCATATTAGAGTCAAACTTAGTGATGGCTATTGCTGCAACAGGTGAAAGCCTGGCGGGTGGCATCATATTTACTCTTCCTGCTATTATTTTGTGGGGATTCGAGGACCAATTTACTTTAATTAGAATTGTTTTTGTCGTTTTAGTAGGTGGACTTTTAGGTGCTTTATTTGTAATTCCTTTAAGAAGATATTTGACAGTTGAAGAACATGGCAAACTTATCTATCCTGAAGGAATGGCTGCTGCTGAAGTACTTGTGACCAGCAATCAGGGTGGAACAGGCTTTATGACAGTTTTATCAGGCATGTTAGTAGGTGGAATTTACAAGCTTTTATCTGGTGGCTTTGGAATATGGTCAGAAAACCCTTCTTGGGTTATAAAGAGGTTTGAAAGTACGGAAGTAGGTGTAAATGTACTTGCTTCTTTAATGGGTGTTGGCTTTATTGTTGGTTTGGATGTAGCACTTTACATGTTGGCTGGTAGTGTTCTTGCTTGGTTAGGGTTAATACCTCTTATAAAATTCTTTGGGGCAGGACTTACCACCCCAGTATACCCTGCTACGGACCTTATTAAAGATATGTCTGCGGGTGCCATATGGAGTAAATATATTAGGTATATAGGTGCAGGTGGCGTTTTAGCAGGAGGTTTCATAAGTTTAATAAAAGCTCTTCCTACGATAGTAAAAGCTTTTAGAGAATCAATGGTAGGGTTAGGAATGAAAGGCAAAGATGTTAAAAGGACAGATATTGATGTTTCCTTAACGTGGGTAATATTTGGAGCGGCCTTTGTATTTTTTGTAGCATGGTTAGCACCTTCTCTTGGTGTTACTGCATTAGGAAGTTTGTTAGCAATATTGTTTGCCTTCTTCTTTGCAGTTGTATCCGCAAGAATTACAGGACTGGTAGGAGTTTCTAACAATCCTGTGTCTGGTATGACAATAGCTACATTGCTCATTGTAACATCTGCTTTGAAACTTATTGGGGTTGTTGGAAACGAAGGGATGGTAATAGCTATTACCATTGGGGGTATAGTATGTGTTGCTACTGCTATAGCTGGAGCAAATGCACAATCTCTGAAGACTACTTTTATTATAGGTGGAACTCCCAAATATGTTGAGATATTTACCTATGTTGGTATAATAGCCGCCTCAGTATTTGCTGGATTAATTTTAATACTTTTAAATAATGCCTACGGTTTCGGCTCAAAAGATATTCCAGCGCCTCAAGCTACCATCATGTCAATGGTTGTAAAAGGCATTATGACAGGTGACTTGCCTTGGACCTTTATAATAGCAGGTGTTTTTATGGGGATAATGGCGGAGATGATGCACGTTCCTGTACTGCCATTTGCATTAGGACTTTATTTGCCTTTTGAATTAAGTGCCGCTATTGCAGTTGGTGGTATAATAAGATGGATAGTTGATCAACGTTACAGGAAAAACGAAAAATTGCAAAAAGAAAAAGTGGAAAAAGGTATTCTCATTGCCTCAGGACTTGTTGCTGGAGATGCCTTAATGGGACTTATTATTGCTGCTTTTGTGGCTTTAAAGATAAATATAGATTTTGCTTCTAATTGGATTACAAATACCTCATCGTTTGCACCGTGGTTTTCATTAATAATGTTCTTGTTAGTTGGATTGTTCCTATATTTATACACTTGTAAGAATGATAAAGAAGAGGCTTAAAAAATCAACACTCCCATCTAAAGTGGGAGTGTTGATTGTAAAGGGTGGAAGAGATGAAAAGCAAAGGAAAAAAGAGCGACAATTTCTTGCTTTATGTACCTCATCGTAGTGATAAGGTAGAATGGGAAAATAGGAAAGGAAAAGTAGTGTTTATATTTCATCATAACAAATTGATTGAAAAAACAGTGAGGCTTTTTGTTAAAAGGCCAAAGACCACTACTTTAGAGTTAGATGAAATAGGAAGTGCTGTATGGAATTTAATAGATGGTGAGAGGAATGTTTATGAAATAGGGCAAAAACTAAAAGAAAAATTTGGAGATGAAGTTGAGCCTCTTTATGAAAGGTTGATAATGTTTATAAGATATCTTAACAGAAGAGGATGGATATATTTTTCAAGGAGTGGACATTCTAAATAAAAAGATAGTATGTTGTTTGCTTAAAAATTTTTATGATTTCTATTTTTTGTTGAAGGATTTTTAGTATTTTTGTAGAATTAATATATTGAAAAGGTTTTGGCAAAAGATTGATAAAGGGGAGATAGAATATGAAAATTGGTGTTCCCAAAGAGATAAAAACTGCAGAAGCTCGTGTGGCTATTACTCCTGCGGGAGTGGAAGCTTTTATAAAAAATGGACATGAAGTATATATTGAAAAAAGTGCAGGAATGGGAAGTGGCATAACTGATGAAGAATATGCAAAGGCTGGCGCTAAAATACTTTCTACTGCAAAAGAAGTATTTGATGTAGCAGATATGATAATGAAAGTAAAAGAACCGCAGCCAAGCGAATATGACTATTTCAAAGAAGAACAGGTTCTTTTTACTTATCTTCATTTAGCTCCTGATAAACAACAAACAGAAGCTCTATTGAGGAAAAAAGTGGTAGGAATTGCTTATGAGACAGTACAACTAGATAATGGAGCTCTTCCTCTTTTGACTCCCATGAGTGAAGTAGCTGGAAGGATGTCGGTGACAATAGGAGCTTATCTTCTCACCAACATAAATGAAGGAAGAGGAATTGTAATGGGGGGAGTCCCAGGAGTGGAGCCAGCAGAAGTGGTAATAATAGGTGGGGGAACAGTAGGTACAAATGCAGCCAAGGTAGCTGTGGGGATGGGAGCAAGAGTTACAATATTGGATGTAAATCCTGCAAGACTTGCATATCTTGATGACATATTTGGAGGACGAGTTACAACTTTGATGTCAAATAGTTTTAATATTGCTCAGAGTGTGAAAAAAGCTGACTTGTTGATAGGAGCAGTTTTGATACCTGGAGCAAAAGCACCAAAGCTTGTGACAGAAGAAATGGTAAAGACGATGAAGAAAGGTGCAGTAATAGTGGATGTTGCAATAGACCAAGGTGGTTGTATAGAGACCTGTGATAGAACGACTTCTCACAAAGACCCGTACTTTATAAAACATGGAGTAGTACATTATTCTGTGCCTAACATTCCAGGAGCTGTTCCGAGAACCTCTACTTTTGCTTTAACTAACGTAACATTGCCTTATGCTTTAGAAATAGCAAATAAAGGATATAAGAAGGCTCTACTTGAGAATAAAGCTTTATTAAAAGGATTAAATGTTTATAAAGGAATGGTAACATACAAACCTGTTGCAGATGCTCAAGGTTTAGAGTATGTCGATCCTGTTGAAGCTTTAGATAAAGAGTAAGATTTTCTGAATGAAAATATCTACCTCTCACAAAGAAATTTTGTGGGAGGTTTTTTGTTGTTTACTAAAAAATCTCATGTTATAATTTGTGTAAAGTTAAAATGTCAATAGGCGGTGAAAAAATGGCTGGGACTTTATTATATAAAGATTATGATCCTCGCTTGAATAAAAAAAATAATGAGAGAATTTTTGGAGAAGGGCATATTGGAGGGAAAGCTTCGGGACTTTGTTTTGCAGAAGAAGTATTAGAAAAATATAACGATGTTTTTAAGCAAAGTGTAAAAATACCTGAAAGCTTTTTTATAGCTACTGATTATTATCAAATGTTTTTAGATTATAATAATTTGAGTGATATAACGGAAGATACTCCTTATGAGGAAGTAGAAATGAGATTTAGAGAAGCTAAATTTCCTCCAGAATATAAAAAAATGCTGACAGAGATTTTAAATAAAATGTATTATCCTTTAGCTGTGAGGTCTTCTTCTTTATTAGAAGATAATGTAAAATATTCTTTCGCTGGCAAGTATTATACCACTTTTATTCCTAACAAAGGTACAGATAGAGAAAGGCTTAAACAATTAGAAAAAGCTATTAAAGAGATTTATGTAAGCGTATATGGCCCAGATGCTGTCGCATATAGGAGAAAACATGCTCCTGATCAAAAAGAATTAATGGGGGTAATTGTGCAACAACTGATAGGTTCACAAAAAGGCATGTACTTTTATCCAGAGGTTTCTGGAGTAGGCTTCTCTCGAAACTACAGACGGTGGACTGACAGAATTAAAATAGAAGATGGAGTTGTGAGATTAGTTTTTGGCTTAGGGACAAAGTGTACAGGTAGAGGATATGCGAGAATTTTTTCTCTAACTAATTTGCGCTTACGACCCGAAGGCAATAATCCTAAAGAAATTGCCAAAAATTCACAAGAAGCTTTTGATGTATTAAATTTAATCACAGGAGAAGTAGATACTTATAACATCAATGAAACACCTCAATTTTTAGCTTATCATGAAAAAATAGGTGATATTGTTCAAATATATTCAAAAAGAGAAAATGCGATTTTTGACATAAATATGCTAAATAGCAGTGATGCCTCTAATAAATATATCTTTACATTTGAAAATTTTTCCAGAAGGCATAAAGGATTTTTTAATATAATTTCTAAACTATTTAAGTATCTCGAAGAAGAGATGGAAATGGCGGTTGATATTGAATTCACTTATGACTTAAAAAAAGGCGAATTTTATCTTCTTCAAACACGACCATTGAGTTCTTACGAAAGTTTCAGAAAAGTCCACATTCCTAAGGATATTGAAAAAAAATGTGTCTTGTTGAAAGGGGATAGGATGCTTACAAATGGCATCTTGAAAAACATAAGATATATAGTATACGTAGACCATGAAGTTTATAGCCAATATAAAGATAAACATGAAATTGCGAGAATAATAGGTAGACTCAATAAAAGTATAGGAGACAAATACATTCTTGTAGGTCCGGGAAGATGGGGGTCCTCCAATCCCTATTTAGGGGTACCTGTTATATACAACGAGATATCTAATGCCGCTATGATTGTAGAACTTGGAATAAAAAATGGCGATTTTATGCCGGAACTTTCTTATGGTACACACTTTTTTGCTGATTTAGATGTAGACAATATTTTGTATATGCCAGTTTTTGATGGATATGAAAATAACATTTTTAACGAAGAATGGTTTAAAAAAGGGGCATATATCGACACAGGAGTAAAAATTTTTGAAGGACGGTTCGACGCCTATTTAGATGGAGATAAAATGATAGGATATGTGATAGCACAAGAAAAATAAAAAAGTCGATTTATGTATAAAAAGATATAAAAATAACAAAAAATGAGACTTAAGTCCTATTTAAAGTACCAAAATAATGTAATATAATTTAAACTGTAAGAATGATTCCCCTTTTCCCCATAAAATTTAATATATTCTGCACCCCCAACCCATATAGGCTGCTTTAAAGCAGCTATTTTTTTGTTTTTGCTAAAGTTTAGCCTTTAAAATGCCGATAAATAAGGTTAGAGGGGTGTTTTGAGAATTGTTTCACATAGAACATTTTACCATTTATTCATAAATCTGAGAGGAGCATGTCGAATGAAGAGATTTTTGTCATTGGTTATTGCTGTAAGCATGATATTGTCACTTTTCCCGGGAAATATGTCGAAAGCATATGGAGCATATTCTCCAAATATAACATCGGTAGCTTCTTTGAGATTAGATGGGACAATGGCATCTCCTGCTAAAGGTCCTGTTGACCAATACACTGACATAAAAATTACAGGAAGCGGTTTTGTTACATACGACACAAATGGCAATGTAGTCTCTTCTGTCAGTGCAGTTTACATTGATTCACCCATAGATTCCAATAAGCTCACAATACTAAGTGCAAATGAAAATACAATTTATGCAAAAGTTCCCCCAGCGTCTAAAATTGGTCTTAGCCCAGATACTCCTTATACTATAATAGTTCAGCGAAGTGACGGACAGAGTGCAGCTATATTTAATGGCTTTACATATATAAATAACCCATATATTTCAAAAGTAGCTCTTGATAACTTTATTACACTTGTCAAAGATTCCAATGGCAATATTATAAGCAGAACTACAAAGTCATATATAAGAATGGAAGGAAGTTATTTAAATGACATAGGATTAGCTCAGATCAACGGAGAAACAGCTTCAGTTGTTTCGCAAAGCGGTTCTGTGCTTATTACGACTATTCCTCAAAACATTAACATAGACCCTACAACTTTATACACTGTAAATGTCACAAATATATACCGTGGGCGTTCTAATACAGTGCAAACGAATATTTATGCTGTAAATCAAGACATAACAGGATTATCTCAGTATACTGTCATTGTAGGAGATACAATTACTATATATGGTCATGGTTTTTCCACTCTTGGTAGCGGATTTAAAGTGTATGTAGGAGCGAATCTTGTAAATTCTTCAGATGTAAATATAGTAAGCGATACTGAAATGACTGTAAAGGTTCCTGCTCCTAAAGATACGACACTTGAGTATCAAAATATTGATATTGTCGCAGCTGACGGTTCTACTGCTACTTTAGTTGATGCTTTAAAAATAATACCTACACCTGCTGTAATTACCATAGATAATATTACTCCAAATGCAGGTTCTGTATCAGGAGGAACAAAAGTTATAATTGTAGGACAAAATTTGAGAGAAGATTTAATAGTAAAATTCGGTGGGGTTGTAGCAAAAAGTGTACAAAGCATCACTTTGCCTGGTCTTACAGCAAATCAGCGTGCTATACAAGTTACTACGCCTCCTTACAGTAAGTCCGGTCCTGTGGATGTGAGTTTAGTTGACCCTATTACAGGGTATACTGTAACCAAACAAAATGGATTTTTCTACCTTGCTGTTGAAGATACTATGGTAGTTGTTGATATGAATCCCGACCACGGATATGAAAACGGAAACACAGATGTAACACTATGGGGATTTAATTTTCAAAGAAGCGATGACCCGTCCATTTACACTGCTAATTCTGACAACACAGAGATAACTTATACCAATACAAATTACACTTACAAAGACCCTGCAACAGGAAATTTAGTAGAAGGTTCCAGAGAAAGAAAACTTTATGTCACTTTTGGCGGTAACAAAGCCCAGATAAAAAGCATATTCAATCCTGGAACAGGACAACAAACTTTGAATGTGTTGTCTCCTAGTGTGACACTTAATCCCCCTGGACAAGATATGCCAGTAGATGTGGTTGTTACAGTGGAAACGACTATAAAAGATGCTAATGGAAATGTAGTCATGCGCTACTCTGAACAGAGTTCTCCACCTACAAAATTTACTTACAATCCATTGCCTTCAAATCCCCAAATTTTAAGCATATCACCCAGTTCGGGAAGCCGTGCCGGTGGAGATACAGTGATTATTCAGGGATTTGATATAAGGCCAGGTGTAAAAGTGTACTTTGGGGATAAATTAGCTACTGTTAAAGATTTAACAACTGGTGGAGACAATAAGTCAGTGCTTACAGTTATTTCGCCACCATCTACTGCTTTGGGTTATGTAGACGTGAAAGTTGTAAATAAGGATGCGGATGCCAATAGAGGCTTTGCAATTTACTCAAAAGGCTATTATTACTATACTGCTCCTTCTATAAGCAATATTTTTACAAATTTTGGTTCAAAATATGGTGGTAACTTTATTACAATAACAGGTAGTGATTTTTATGTAGGGCAGACAGTCATAGATGGGGTGTATATGCCTAAATATCCTGATGTAAGAATTGGAAATATTCAATTAAAAGTAATTTCTGTTGAAGACAAAGATGGCAATATAATAGATGGAAAGAAACTTAACATTGGTACAAAGATTAAAGCTATAGTACCTGAAACACAAGTGCCTTATACAGTTGGATGGCAAGATATGACAATTCAAAATTACGATGGCATAAGTGGTACTGTAGGCGGAAGTGTGACTTTGCAAAATGCTTTTGAGATAAAAGATACTCAAAAGAATCCGACTATTACCTCCGTTGACCCTAATAAAGGGCCCACAAAAGGTGGCACACCTATCAAAATTTTGGGAAGCAATTTTGAAAAGGGAAGCATAGTTACAATAGATGGAGTGCAGGCAACCGTCACAAAAGTCTTAAGTGGCAATACTGAAATAGATGCGACTACTCCACCGGGGACATTGGGCAAAAAAATAGTTCAAGTTGTAAATCCTTCTGATGGCGGTACAGCGACATTAGTAGATGGATTTGAGTATCTTTTGATTGAAACAAAGCCCCAGATAACTAAAGTTGTTCCTAATTACGGCGGCAAAGGGACGCTTATATA
The DNA here is from genome assembly GCF_003722315.1 of Thermoanaerobacter ethanolicus JW 200. NCBI lineage: Bacteria > Bacillati > Bacillota > Clostridia > Thermoanaerobacterales > Thermoanaerobacteraceae > Thermoanaerobacter > Thermoanaerobacter ethanolicus. The sequence continues at coordinate 585,016 of NZ_CP033580.1, forward strand.
CATTTTTGGAAGCGACTTTTCACTGAAAGCTGGGGATAGCGAAGGGGCAAAAGCTTATATAGGAGATACTGTTCTTGAAAATGTGTATGTAATAAATGACACGACAATTACAGGAATAATACCTGACATGAGGTACTCTGGCCTTTACGATATAAAAGTTGTAAATCCTGATACTGCTCAAGCTGTGGCTCCCGAAAAGTTTCATTTCCTTGTACCAGAAAGTAGCCCAATAATAACTTCTGTATATCCGAACTTTGGTACAGTAAAGGGTGGTACTTCTATCTTGATTGAAGGAAGTGATTTTAGAAGGGGTGCAGAAGTATTTATAGGAGGCAACAAAGCCACAAACGTAACTGTAAGTCCTGATGGAAAGACGATAACTGCTACTACTCCTCCAGGAGTTCCAGGTAAAACTTATGTAACTGTTGTAAACTATGATGGTGGCAATTACACTTATGGACTTCATGAGGGGGAAAGCGGGTTTACATATGTTGTGCCCAACAGCCAGCCTGTCATTACAAAGATAGAACCTAATAGCGGCTCTACTTATGGAGGACAAGAAGTGACCATATGTGGTCAAGACTTTAGAATTTCTAAAGACGAAAATGGAAATATACTAAAAGATGAAAACGGCAATCCAATAGGCCCCGAAGTGTATTTTGGAAATGTCAAAGCGGAGAAGGTCACTTATATTGATTATGGAACTTTAAAAGTTATTACACCTCCTAACGCGCCTGGAAAAGTCAGAGTAACCGTTGTAAACTATGATGCAGGACTTGGCTACCTTGAGAATGGATATACCTATATTCAATCTAAACCTCAGATTAAAGAAGTTATACCTCCAAAGTTTGACAAGGCTGGAGGAACTTATAGTATTATCATAGGAAGTGATTTTGCAGTTCCTGTATATGATAACGGCAAATTAGTAGTACCGGGTTCTTCTGTTTATATTGATGGAGCTAAAGTGCATGATGTAAAAGTTGTAGACAGTACAATGATAAAATTTACTGCTCCTCCAGTGGACAAAGTAGGCATGAAGGAATTAAAGGTGGTAAATCCAGATGGAGGGACTGCTGTATTTAAAATAGAGTATGTATCTCCAAACTCACATCCTTTAATAACTTCTATAACTCCAAATAAAGGCAGTATTAATGGGGGCAATTATGTAACTATCAAGGGACAAGACTTTAGAGAAAAAGTTAAAGTATATTTTGATGCTTATGAAGCGAAAGTAGTTGCGAATACCTCTGATACTATTACTGTAATCACTCCTGCCGCAGACCCGCAGAAAGACTTAGACCGTCTTGTGGATGTGACAGTGTTTAATATTGATGACGGAGGAAGTTATACTTTAAAGGAAGCATTTATGTATATCGCTACAGAGTCCAACCCGAAGATAACTTCTATTACTCCTAATACAGGGTCTACAAAAGGAGGAGAAACAGTAACCATAACAGGTAATGACTTTAGACAAGGAGCAAGGGTGTTTTTTGGAGATGTAGAAGCTTATAATGTAATTGTGAAAAGTTATAACACGATTGTCGTGACAACCCCAGGGCATGCAGAGGGAAAAGTAGATGTAATTGTGAGAAATCCCGATTATGCAAATGCTGTTTTGCCTCAAGGTTTTACCTATGTGCAAACAGTACCGGATAATCCAGTAGGCTTTTGGGCCGAATCAATAGCCGGTAACGACCATACATTATATTTACATTGGTCAGAGGCAAAAGGAGCAAAATACTATGAAATCTATGGTAAGACAGCTAATTCGGCAGATTACAAATTCATCGCTGCAACAGATAAATTGGAGTATTACGTGACAAATCTTTTGCCAAATACTACTTACTCCTTTGCCATGAGAGCTGTAAATGATTTGGGCCCCAGTGATTTTGTATACACTTATGCTACTACTGATACTTCTTCTAACAGCAAATATGACACTTCTGTTACAGGAGTAAAAAATGACACTACTTATGCAACAGCAAACGGCTCGCTGGTCATTACATTAGGAGATGATATTTTAAATACGACTACTTATAAAATTGATTTGACAGGCAACCAATATAAAAATATAAGCAAATGGGTTATAAACATACCATCTAAAAATAAAAATAAGACTTTTACCACTATATGGGTTATAATGCCTGGATTTAATATAAAATTTACCCTTAACAGCCTCTACCTATCAGGAGATTATGACAGAATAACAATAAATAAGCTATCGGATAAGACTTATGACGAAATATCAAGAAATATGCCAAAAGGGTATAAGATATTATCTGACATTTATGACATGACTTATGAAAAAATTGACGGCGATAAAACAAGCAGTTATCCATATTTTTACAACAAAGTGAATGTAGCATTAAATGTTGACAAAAATAGACTTGGCAATAGAAATATAAGCTTTTCAAAGCTCATGTATATAACGGCTTGCATGAGTAGTGTACCATGTACGAGGCTGTCAATAAGCAATAATGGCATATCAAATATGATGGTAGATAGCGCATCGAATAATGTATTAGGTGATATATCTTATCCAGGCAGGTTAGCTGTTATTTATTGAGGAGTGAGAAAGTTGAAAAAGATATTTACAATTTTACTTACAATAATTCTATTTGTTTTAAATAGTGTTTATACTTATGCTTCGGACAATCCTGTATATTACGGTACGGACAATGTGCAAAGCATCTATTACAATATGTCCTTCAAAGATATAAAAGATAGTTTTGCTAAAAATGACATAATGAAAATGACTGCTCTTTCAGTTATTAGAGGTGGAGGAAGTCAAAAATTTTATCCTAAAAGCTATTTAAAAAGAGAAGAGGCAATAGCATATATTGTAAGACTAATGGGACTGGAAGAACAAGTACAAAAAACACCTATATCCTCCTCTACTGCAGTAGGGGGGAGTAACCCTCCTACTGCTAATTCTAATCAGACTGGGCAAAATAATGCTTCTTCTCAATCAGGTCCCAAAGTAGATTCGTGGGCACAAGGAATAATTGATGTGGCAGCGAAAAATAATCTTTTGAGGAAAGAGGATATGGCTTTGGATTTTACAGCAAATGCAACAAGAGAGGAAGTTGCTTATTGGATAGCAAAAGGATTGAATCTTGCGCCGATTTACGGAAAAGATTTACAAAAAGTTTATGCTTTTTCGGATGCTAAAAGTTTTAATACTGATTATATGCCATATATTGAAGCAGTTTTAAAAAGTGGAATAATGACAGGTTACTATGATAGTAAATTTGGACCTAAAGACAACATAACCAGAGAGCAGATGGCGTCAGTTTTGAGTAGAGCTTTTAACTTAGGGTATAATTTAATGGGCTATTCAATAATAAATGCTACAGTGCAGGATATACTTTACGAAGAGGTTGCTGGGAAAAATAGTATAAAGAAAACTTTTGTTCTTCTCAATAATAAAGGGCAAAATGAGTATATTGTGGTTCAACGAACATATTCTTCAAAAGGAATAGTTCATAATTCAGATTTTTTGACTATTAGCAATGGAGTTCCTTCTTTTTCTGATTCTATTGAAAAAGGGGATAATGTGAATTTTTATATAAGCGGTCAAAATGTGATATTTGCTGAAAAAAACCCTGTATTTCAGAGCACTTTGTACGGAGAGATAAAAGACATATCAGCTTCTAACATAACACTTACATCTGAATCAGGAGTTGAATATGTATTTTCTTATAACCCTAATACAAAAATCTATATAAATGATTATCCTGCTTCTATAAAAGATTTACGATATGGTCAAATAGCTACAGTGTACCTTAATGGTAACACGGCTTATGCAATAAATGTTGATTATGAAGATTTGGGAAGTGGGAAAATCGATACAGGCTCAAGACAAGTAACAGGAAGCATAATGGCTATAGATAAACAAGATAATGGCATAAATATTAAATTAGACAATGGACAATTTTATTCTATTGCTTATGATGTGCCTATCATAAAAGATGGAAATACTGTGTCTTTGTCTTCAATAAAAGAGGGAGACTATGTAAATTTGTATTTTGATGACCCTTATACAAATGCACCCATCAAGGTATTAGTAGAAAATGGATATCACAAAGTCTACTATATCATAAGAGGAAATCTCGGAAGTTTATTGGCTTCCAACAATTCTATTTCAATAAACAATGTGGAAAAGTATTATCAAGGTACATGGCAAAGTGCAAATAATTTTGCTTATTATCCTTTAGATGAAGCTAAAATATATTACAATGGCTTTGAGGTCAGCAAAGAAGACCTTAAAAATTACAAAGGAAATCAAATATATGCTACAGTTGAGAAGCACTTTGGAACAGATTCGATTACGTTTATAAACATAACCCCAAGTTTTACAATGAGTTACAGTGGCATTGCAAGTTTTGATACTCAATCGATGATTCTTACATTAAATGATGGCAGAAAAGTAACTGTAAACGACGGCACAATTATTTTAAAAGATGGAATGAAGATACCCTATACTTCACTTATAGGAAATAAACAAGTATATGTATCTTTTTCCCAGACGGATAGAAGCTTATATGCTAATTTCATCTCAGTAATTGATAGTGTATATCCAGAGTATTACTATGCGAAAGGTTTTATAACCAGTGCAACATCAAATTCTATCACTATTGGTAACTTATATACAAGTTGGTGGTATCAAGCATATGGGTATTATGCTATACAAAACAATCAATGGAATATTGTAGGAGGCACAAAAACTTTCTATGTGGGAGATAAAACTTATATAGTTGACAATAGAGATAAAGATTCAAAAGTTATTCCCTACACAGAGCTTTTGGATGTAAAATATGGAAAATCTAAATACACCTCTGCCCATGTGTATGTGGTATCACAAGGAGACAATGCTATTGCAATAAACATTATGAATTCAACGGGGCAAGAAAGAGTGTCTACTGCTGATGTTGTATCTATTGATGGTACCAAGTTAACTCTAAATAATGTAAATGATTGGAATGAATTAAATGGGGTTTGGAATCTGAATACTTCTCTTGATACAGTAGATGTATCAAAAACGGTAATAATTAAAAATGGACAGGCAGTCAATATAAGTTCTATAAATCCGGGAGATTCACTCTATATTATAAGAAATGGGTCATCTGCTGTTATTGTAACGGTGAAGTAAGAAAAACATTGGGGGAATTGCAATGAAAAAAATTATAGGGTTAGTTATAATATTCACCCTTTTGATTCCTTTTCCTGTTCAGGTTTTTGCCAATGATGCAGGTTTTGAAGGTGGTATTGCCAATGAGCAAGAATACAAAGAAGTTGTATTTATAACGGGACAACCTATTATATTTAGTGGTGTTCTTAAAATTAATCAATCTGTAAGAGGTGATACTACTACAACAACATATAGGTATGACCTTGCTTCCGATTCAGGAGACAAACTCACACGTTCTCTTACTTTTGTTACCCAAGAAACAAAAAAACCTGAATACAACCAAGTGATTAGTCAGACTACTCTTAAGACATATACTGAAAACATAAAAATAGGGGGAAATACTTACACTTTAGACAGAAATAATGGATATATATACTCAGGCTCTGAAGTAAAAAGCATAAACCCTGGTGTAACTTACTATGCTGGTAACTATTCAGGCGTAAAATTATACAGGGTCAATGGCAATAAAGGGACTGTAAAAGTGACTATAGATGACAAAACAGTAGGATTTACTCATAAATACGGAAGTGCTGATACACATCAAATAAATTATTTAATCGAAAGCACAATGGGGTCAAATGGAGAAGTAAAAAAATGGGTTGGAGAGGCTCATGTAAATGTATCTTTTACTGATAAATCCAGTATTGAATATGTAGAAAATGACCCTCAATATATAAGCTTTAGGGGTGGATATCTTTTAAGGCGAAATAGCGGTGACATGATGAATTACTCTTATAATCTCCCAAAACTAGATGATAACGGCAACGAAATAGGAAGAAACATAGGAAATGGAAGTTTGAAACTTGATGGTGTGTCATTCGAAGATAGATTGGTGGTCCCACAGGCTAAAGACATAAATGGAACATGGGGAAAAGAGGATATTAAAAAATTGATGAGCATGGAAGTATTTCCTAATGACTCAGAATACTTTGGTCCTAAACTTCCCATATTGCGCTCAGACTTTACCGTTGCAGTTGCAAAAGCAATTGGATTAAAACCGTATGAACCGCCCAAGAGTACGCTTTATTCAGCAAGAAACAAAAGCGCTATAGAAATTTCACCTTTTATTGATATATCTACTACTGATCCGAATTATGGATATATAAAAGCAGCCAGTGATGCAGGGCTTATCTCAGGTACTGCTCCAAATCAGTTCAGTCCTTCAAGGTCTCTTACTCGTGCTCAAGCGGCAGTGATATTTATAAGAGCTTTGGGGCTTGAGAACCTCGCTCCTTCAGGAAATTCTGATACCGGTTTTTTAGATGACTACGCTATACCATTGTGGGCAAAAAGGAGTATTTACGTGGCGCGGGAGATAGGACTTATATCAGGCGATGAATATGGAAGGTTTAACCCTGATGGCTATGTTACGCGAGAAGAAGCTGCTTCAATGATTTCGAGGATGATAAATTTTATGATGAACGACCTTACTTTTGATTATGTAATGAGGATATTAAATTATCATAATTAAGACAAGGGAGAAGTCTATTGTTCAGACTGTAGACAAACTATTTTGTAAGATTGGCATTTTGTAAAGTAATGCGACTCGCGACAAAGCAGCCCGGCACTCAAGTAAGAAAGTTTATAAAGCAAAAATAGAAAAACAATCATACTTACTTGAGTGCCGGGAAACTTAGCAAGTGTGATGACGGAGGCGGGGCTGGAGCCACGGATGGCGGAAGCTGCCACCTGAGACAGGGATGTCGAATGTGGTCGGAACCCCGCCGGAACCTGAAGGCCGAGCTTTAGTTTTGTCGCTTTGGAGCATCGGAGCGACGATGCAAAATATCTCCTTTGAATATTTTTTAACTTTGTCAACAAACTGTACAAGGGAGAAATCCCTTGTTTTTTTGTAGACAGAGATTTTTTAGTTTGTAGGGGTGATAAGAGGCTTAATTAGATAGAATAAATATATACATAAGGACATATATTTTATTTAGTAGTTCACAATCGGAGGGGAAAAATGAAATATGCCATTTATGGAATTTCTTTAATATTTTTTAGTTTAATAATTTTACCTTCTGTAATAGTTTTTGGTTTTAATCCTCACAAAACTTCCTCAACGCCTACGAGTGAGGTCAAGCTTATTGATGGAGGGAAGCTAGTAAAATTAGACAATTTAGATAATACAGATTTGTACCATACAGTGAATGTTTTTATAACAAATCAAAACAAAATCCAGAAAATGGATTTAGAAGGGTATGTAAAAGGAGTAGTTGCTGCAGAAATGCCTGCAGAATTTGAAATGGAAGCTTTAAAGGCACAAGCTGTTGCAGCGAGGACTTATGTGCTCTCAAAAGAAATAGCTTTGGGAGGAAAAGGCTGTGATTTACATCCGGGGGCTGATGTGTGCACTGATTCGGAACATTGCCAAGCATGGCAATCTGAGGGGGAGCTGAAGGAAAAATGGGGAGAAAATTTTGATAAATACTATGCAAAAATATCTCAAGCAGTAGAAGATACAAAAGGGCTTGTATTAGTTTACGATGATGCTTTAATTGTGCCAGCTTATCATGCTATAAGTGGAGGAAAAACAGAGAATTCTGAGGACGTATGGCAGAGCAAAATTCCCTATTTAAGAAGTGTGGTTTCTCCTGGAGAAGAGGCAGCATCAAAATATAAAACTACTGTTATAGTGTCAAAAGAAGAATTTATAAATAAATTAAAGCAAAAAGAGCCTTCTTTGAAATTGGATAATAGCAATATTTTAAATCAAATAAAAGATGTAGAAAGAACACAAGTTGGGCACGTTAAAACTTTAAAAATAGGGAATATAACTTTTAATGGTAAAGATATAAAAGAAATTTTTAATTTAAATTCTACAAATTTTAGCTTTGAGGCACAAGGAAATAACATTGTAATAACCGTCATAGGTTATGGTCACGGAGTGGGAATGAGTCAATATGGAGCAAATGCAATGGCGAAACAAGGGAAAAAGTTTGACGAAATATTGAAATATTATTATACAGGGATAGAAATAGTAAAAATTGAAGATTTATTGAAAATACAGCACTGATAAAGTGCTGTATTTTTTGTATAAATAATTAAGTTAATGGTTAAAATACCATTTGGAGGTGAAAAATGTGAGAATAAACAGGGAAAATTTGATAAGATTTTTCGATAGAAAGGGTTTTTACATAGTATTATTTTTATCCGTAGTAGTGATAGCCGCTACATCAGTTTATGTTACTAATAATAATTTAAAAAAATTAGAAGAACTCAGAAAAGCACAGCAAGAAGAAATTAATTCAGCTATTGAAAGTGATTGGGGTTATGAAGAAGAACTAGTGCAAGCTCAGGAAGAAAAAGAACAGCAAAATAATTCTACAGCTGTTATCAGCCAACAACAAGAAAATAACGTATCTGACAAAAAAGAAAATCCTCAACCGGTAACAAAAAATAGTGACGAGGTTAAAAGTTCAGGGAAAAATGATAGTTTAACAAACAGCAAAGTAGCAACTGTTATGGCAAGTACTACATCCACAATAAAAAAAGATAGTAATTTATCTTCTACGATGTTAGTTTTATTGAAGCCTGTAAATGGAGACATAATATTAGAATTTGCTAAAGATAAGCTTGTATTTTCAAAAACCCTTCAAGAATGGACAACTCATAAAGGTGTAGATATTGGATCAAACTTAGGAGAACCTGTATTGTCAGCTATGGATGGAATTGTGACAAAGGTATATAAAGATCCAAAATTAGGGAATACTGTTGTTATAAAAAATGGAAAATGGGAAACACGGTATGCAAATTTAGACGATGAGATTTTAGCAAAGGAACAAGAAAAAATAGTAAGAGGACAGCAAATAGGGAAAATAGGAGAATCAGCAAAGTTTGAAGTTGGGGAAGGACCCCACTTACATTTTGAACTTTTAGAAAATGGAATACCTGTTGATCCAATAGCATATTTTAAATAAGAACACCTGCTTAAAAAGACTTGGATACTTCCCGTATTCAAGTCTTTTTTGTTTTTATAAATATTCTAATGGCTTTGTTTTGGCATATACATATTAATGAGATTTGAAAAATTTAAAGGGGGTTTTGGGTTTGAAAGATTACATAGAAGAGAGAACACTAGAAATATCAAAATATATAGTAGAACACAAAGCAACTGTAAGAGAAGCTGCGAAGGTTTTTGGAGTTAGCAAAAGCACAGTTCACAAAGATGTGACAGAAAGGCTTCCAGATATAAACTTTGAATTATATAAAGAAGTGAGAGAGATTCTAAGCAAAAATAAAGCGGAAAGGCATATAAGAGGAGGAAAAGCAACTAAAATAAAATATCAAAAAACGAACAATAAATTTTAAGAAAATAAAAGAGGATTTTGTAAATTTGTAGCGAATTAATAAATTGATAATAAATTAAACATTTCGGCATCAATGTCGATAATTTAAGTGGATGCCATTTTTGTCGAAATACATAAGAAAGGTGTGTTTGGATGTTTGCGATCTCTAAGGATATCGGAATTGACCTTGGCACGGCATCTGTCCTGGTCTACATCAAAGGGGAAGGAATTGTTTTAAAAGAACCATCAGTTGTAGCAATTGATAGAAATACTAATAAAATTCTTGCAGTTGGCGAAGAAGCACAAAGAATGGTAGGCAGGACGCCAGGGAATATATTAGCCATGAAGCCTATGAGGGCGGGAGTAATTTCTGACTACGACGTTACAGAGAAAATGCTTAGGTATTTTATAAACAAAGCCTGTGGGGGAAGGTTTTTATTAAGACCCAAAATAATGATTTGTATTCCAAGTGGCGTAACACAGGTAGAAAAAAGAGCTGTCATTGATGCAGCATTACAAGCAGGAGCGCGAAAAGCTTATCTCATCGAAGAACCTATTGCGGCAGCCATAGGAGCAGGATTAGATATATCACAGCCTAGTGGAAATATGATTGTAGATATTGGGGGAGGCACCACTGACATAGCCGTAATTTCTTTGGGGAGTTCAGTGGTGTCTAAAAATATTAAAGTAGCGGGGGACAATTTTGATGAGGCAATTATAAGGCATATGAGAAAAAAACATCATATAATAATAGGAGAAAGAATGGCAGAAGAAATAAAAATAAATATAGGTACTGCCTACTTTGACGGTAAAGAAGAGAAAATGCTAGTAAAAGGGAGAAGTTTAATGTCAGGTTTGCCTCAGAATGTAGAAGTGACTTCCAGTGAAATATGTGAAGCATTAAAAGAGCCTCTTGAAGAAATTGTTGAAGCTGTCCACAGTGTATTAGAAAGAACACCTCCTGAATTAGCGGCGGACATAAGTGACAAAGGGATAGTACTCACGGGGGGTGGAGCATTGCTAAAAGGAATGGACAGGCTTTTAAGGGAAAGGATGAATACACCTGTATATCTTGCAAATGACCCTATAAGTTGTGTGGCTTTAGGTGCAGGGAAAGCATTGGATTCTCTTGAATTATTAGAAAAATCAGAAACTGTAATAGACGTATACAAAATCAATAAGTAAGAAGGTGATTTTATGTTAAGAGGGCTTTACACTGCCTCTTCGGGGATGATTACCCAAACTAAGATAATGGATGTTTTGGTGAATAATCTTGCAAATGTTAATACAGTAGGATATAAAAGAGATGTGGTAGTTACTTCCTCTTTCCCAAATTTTGAAGTAACAAGACATGGTGGCGATAACACACCGCCTAACGGGAAAATTGGAAGAATGGATTACGGCGTGTTAGTTGACACTTTTCATACAAATTTTGAAGAAGGTGCTTTTTCTCAAACAAATGGTAAGTTAGACTTTGCGATAGATGGCAATGGGTTTTTTGTGGTAAATACCCCTAATGGTCAAAGGTATACAAGGGATGGCTCTTTTACTTTATCCAAAGATGGGTATTTAGTCACACAAGAGGGATATATTGTAGAAGGGGAAAATGGGCCTATACAGTTGTCACAAGGAGACATTTCTGTTGATGAGATGGGCAATATTATAAACAATGGTCAATTGGTGGACAGGCTTAGAATTGTGGATTTTGATAATTATGATGGTTTAAGAAAAGAGGGCAATAATTTATTTTTTATAGATAACAGTGCCAATGTACAAGTTATTCCTGCAACAGGGAAAATAAAGCAAGGTTTTTTAGAACAGTCAAATGTGAATTCCGTTAAAGAAATGGTAAATATGATAAGCGTGATGAGAAATTATGAATCAAATCAGAAGGTTGTAATTGCTTTTGATGAGACTCTTGGAAAAGCTGTCAACGAAGTTGGAAAAGTATAAGGAGGATGAAAATTATGATGAGGGCATTGTGGTCTGCAGCAACTGGCATGACTGCTCAGCAACTTAACGTAGATGTTATCGCGAATAATCTTGCGAATGTAAATACTACTGCTTTTAAAAGAGATAGGGCCGAATTTAAAGATTTAATATATCAAACTTTACAAAGAGAAAACGTATATGGTGGACAAGGTAAACCTGTCAATATGCAAGTAGGGGTAGGCGTGAGACCTTCAGCAATTGTAAAAGATTTTACGGAAGGAAGCCTCCAGCAGACAGAGAATCCTTTGGATTTGGCATTGGATGGAGAAGGCTTTTTTGCTGTGTTAGGACCGGATGACAAAGTTTATTACACGAGGGATGGAAGTTTTAAATTAAGTGCTGACGGTAACACTTTAATGCTTGTAACTGCTGACGGCTATCCTGTATTAGATGACAGCGGTAATCCCATAGTTTTTGACAGCACTGAAAAAGATATATCAGTATCGCCAATGGGTGTAATAAGCGTAAAAAATCCTGATGGAACTACTCAAGAAGTAGCTACTTTAGGAATCTATAATTTTGTCAATCCTCAGGGACTTTTAAGTGTGGGTAGTAATCTCTATGAGCCAACAGAAGCCTCAGGGCAGCCTGGTACAAGAGATGACTTTCAAGGAAGAATGGGCAAAGTCATGCAAGGATTTTTAGAAACCTCAAATGTCCAAGTTGTAAAGGAAATGGTGGACATGATTGCCGCACAAAGAGCTTATGAAATAAATTCAAAAGCTATACAAGCAGCTGATGAAATGCTGGGAATTGCAAATAATCTGAGAAGATAATTTATTGAAAGGGATGACCTTGCATGGAAATAAATCCTATAAATAACAGTGACATAAATAAATTTCAAATTGATTTGCAAAAAGATGGAAGTGATTTTGAACGAATAATACAACAGGCGATAAAAGACAAAGACAGTAAAAAGCTTAAAGAAGCATGTCAGCAATTAGAGGCAACTTTTATAGGGCTTATGTTAAATGAGATGATAAAGACAATTCCAGAAGACACATTGACGGGAGATAGCCTAGCAAATGATGTTTTTACTTCTATGCTGTACGATAAATATGCTGAAATATTGGCGCAAAATGGTTCTTTTGGACTGGCTGACCAAATATATAATCAACTTTCTAAGAAAGTGTGAAAGGGCGCTTGCCCTTTTTATTTTTCATTTTTTTGTGATATAATCAATGATAAGCCACTGTTTTGTCATATCTTCTAATTCCGCTAAAAAGAGGTGAAACATAGGGTGGAAAATAAAGACATAAGAAAAATTCTTCCTCATAGATATCCTTTTTTATTAGTGGATAGAATAATAGAAATTGAAGAAGGTAAAAAAGCTGTTGGAATAAAAAATGTGACCGCTAATGAACCTTTTTTTCAAGGGCATTTTCCAGACAATCCTATAATGCCAGGAGTTCTTATTGTTGAGGCATTGGCACAAGTAGCCGGGATTGCTGTTATGAATATAGAAGAGTTTAAAGGTAAATTAGGGCTTTTTACAGGTATTGATAAATGTCGCTTCAAAAAAGTGGTAAGGCCTGGTGACCAACTTGTTTTAGAAGTTTTAATAGATTCTATAAAGATGGGGCTTGTAAAAGCTAAAGGTGCTGCAAAAGTTGGAGATGAAGTTGTAGCTACTGCAGAGCTTATGTTTATAATGACTGAAGAAAATTAAGGAGTTGTATGTATGTCGACGGCTAAAAAAACTGTAAAAGCGGCTAGCGTCATAATGATAATAACTCTACTGAGTAAAGTATTTGGATTTTTGAGAGATATGGCTTTAGCTTCCCAATTTGGTACATCTGTTTCCATGGATGCATATAATATGGCGACTGTCATACCTATGATACTTTTTGCAGCAGTAACTGCTTCAATAGCTACTACTGTTGTGCCAATATTTACCGAATATTTACAAAAAGAGGGGAAACAAAAGGCTTTTGATTTTATAAATAACCTTTTAGGTGTGGTATTAATTGCGACAGTAGTTTTAACTTTCTTGGGTTTTATATTTGCACCTTATCTTGTAAAATTTGTAGCGCCAGCTTTTACAGGGGAAAAATTTGAGTTGACAGTAAAACTTACGACTATATTATTACCTACAATGGTGTTAATAGCTGCATCTAATATTTTCACTGGTGCTCTTCAGGCGATGGAACATTTTACTGTTCCTGCTATGATAGGTATACCTTACAATATTATCGTAATAACAGTAGCAATTTTATATGGGAGCAAATTTGGGATTACGATAGTAGCTTATTCTATAATTATTGCTACTTTCATACAAGCATTAATGCAATTGCCTGTTTTATACAAATTAGGTTACAAATTCAAGTTGAGAGTGAATTTTAAAGATGAAGGAGTAAAAAGAGTCATTTTATTGGCAATGCCTGTACTTATGGGGACAGGGATACAGACTATAAATGTTTATGTGGATAGAGTGATAGCTTCTTTTTTGCCTGATGGGAGTATTGCAGCATTGAATTATGCCAATAGGCTTAACATGTTTGCATTGGGGATTTTTTCAACAGCAATTGCAACTGTTATATACCCTGTTTTATCGAAACATTCAGTAGCTGACGACAAAGAAGGCTTTCTAAAGAGTTTAAATTTTGCGGTAAGTGGTATTTTATACGTATTAATACCTGTATCAGTTGGTGCAATGGTACTCCGAGTGCCTATAATAAAAGTATTATTCGAAAGAGGAGCTTTTGATGAGAGGTCGACATATCTTACCTCAATTGCCCTTTTTTATTTTGCCATAGGAATGACTGCGTATGGCCTTAGAGATGTTTTAAGTAGAAGTTTTTACTCTATGAAAGATACAAAAACTCCTATGATAAATGGTGCTATGGCTGTATTACTAAATATTGCACTTAATTTAATTTTGGTTAGATATTTAAAATTAGGTGGACTTGCACTTTCTACTTCTATTGCAGCCATATTTACTACTTTTCTTTTATTTACTTCTTTAAAAAGAAAACTTGGGAAAATAGGCGGGAAATACATGTTTATGAGTTTTATAAAGGCAATGTTTGCAGCAATTGTAATGGGGGTGATAGTGCATTTTATGTATAATAATTTAATTGTTAAGATGCCGTCAGATAAAAGAATTTATGAGGTTATAGTCCTGTTTATAACTATATTAGTGGGGGCTATAATTTACTCTACTATTGTATTGGTTACTGATAAGTCTGCTTTTTCTTATCTCAAAAAAGGCATAAAATTTCTAAATTCTAAACTTGTACGAAATTAATTTTGTAAATGAGGTGGTTAAAACAGTTGACAAAAACATGTAAAAATATATAAAAACTTATTGGATACGTTGTATATTTGAGATATAATATGATTAAGGTGATTGTAATATATTCAATAGGTGAATTTTCTAAAAAATTAGGAGTATCAATACAAACTTTGAGAAATTGGGATAAGGAAGGTAAATTAAAACCTATTAAATTAAAAAGCGGACATAGAAGATATACAGATGAGCATTTTGTAATAGCAAGTAATTTATTGCACAAACCTTTACCACGAAGAACTATTATATATGCAAGAGTATCATCTAATAAACAGAAAAAAGAACTTGAACATCAAATAGAAAGTTTAAAACAATTTTGTATAGCAAGAGGTATTGTCGTAGATGAAATATTATCAGATATAGGAAGTGCTTTAAATTATAATAGGCCCAAATTTCAAAAATTGTTCGACTTAATATTATCCAATCAAGTTGAAAGAGTGATAATAGCATATAAAGATAGGTTTGTTAGATTTGGATATGACTTTTTTGAAAGCATATGCAAAAGATATAATGTAGAAATAATAGTAATGAACAATGCAGAAGACAAAACTTATGAACAAGAAATGGTTGAAGATTTAATGACAATTATTCATGTATTTTCAGCTAGATTATATGGTAGTAGAAGTTATAAACAAAAAAAGTTAAAAAAAGTGGCAAAGGAAGTGCTTGAGCGTGAGATTCAAGAAGAATGAAGAAAAAATTATACTATGCAAAAAGATAGCTATACACCCAACAAAAGAACAAATAGAGTGTATAGAAAGGGATAGTAACTTATGTAAAATACTTTACAACACCTATCTACGCCAGAGGATTGAATATTATAACTGTTATGGTAAAACTATAACAATGTCAGAGCAAAGAAGTCAGATTAAATTATTAAGAGAGCAAAATACAGAGTATGCTAAAATATATGCAAAACATTTACACGCAGTTTGCATAGATTTAGATACAGATTATAAGAATTGTTTAAAGAAAAGAGCAAATGGTAAAAAATCCAAACTTCCAAGATATAAAAATAAAGATTACTTTTACCCATTAAAAACACCGAAAGAATATGTAAAAATAAATGACAATAAAATTAAGTTGGGTTTTTATGAGTTTGATATAGATATTAATGAAATACCTAAAAATTATGGTGAAGTATGGATAATAAAGTCAAGAAATAAGTATATGCTTTCAATAACCTATGAAGTAGAGAAAATAGAAAACAATTCAAACAATATTTTAGCAGTTGATTTAGGTATTTCTAAATTTATAACAGGAATAAGCCAAGATGGTAAAGTTATTGAGATTATAAATCCAAGATACGATAAATACTGGAACAAGAAGATAGATAAAGTAAGGTCAATGAGAGATAAAAAGAAAAAAGGAAGTAGAAGATATAAAAAACTTACAAAAACATTAAACAGGTTGTATGAAAAGAGAAGAAAACAGCAGGAACATTTCATTCATGCAATAACAAAGTATTTAGTATTAAACAATAAAGAAATAATATTAGGCAATCTGTCTCAAGGACAGATGGTAAAAAAATCTGAAATGAAAGCTCTAAACAGAAGTGTAAAGGAAAATTGGGGAGTGGGTAAATTTAAGACAGTATTAACATACAAGGCAAAATTGCATGGTGTTAATATTGTCTATATCGATGAAGCCTATACTTCTAAAACATGCTCAAATTGTGGTAGGAAACAAGATATGAATTTATCCAAAAGAGTATATAAGTGCCAATGTGGTATGGAATTAGATAGAGATATAAACTCAAGCATAAATATATTCAACAGATATAAAGGGCATAAAGAGCTAAACTACAAAGAAATAAGTCAAGTAACTACTTTACATTTCCGATATGGGAAATTAGTTGCTTGACTTAAAGAAAGGAGTGAACAAAAGTACCGTTGGCTCACGGTATGGCATTGTAGAGAGATGCCATTATGTACACTAAGCCATAAAGGCTTGAGTGTATGAGTAAAACCTATAAATATTGTAGATAATTTTAGATCTTTATAGGTTTTACAGAGCTGGTATTATGAAATCAAAAGTATATTTTTACAATCTTAGGGCAAACAAAGCTAGCAGTAGTTTGTCCTCCAAAGTAGCGAGAATTTTTGATGTAGCGGGTTTTAAAAACATTATTGATAAAAATGATTTGGTAGCTATTAAAATTCACTTTGGAGAAAAGGGAAACAACGCCTACATAAACCCTATATATGTAAGAAAAGTGGTTGACAAAATTAAAAGTTATGGGGGAAAGCCTTTTTTAACAGATACAAATACTCTTTACAAAGGCAGTCGTTCAAATGCAGTTGACCATTTGGTGACAGCGATTGAAAATGGTTTCGCATATGCTGTTGTGAACGCACCAATAATAATTGCTGACGGTATTTTAAGCAAAGATTCTGTAGAAGTGAAAATTGATAAAAAGCATTTTGACACTGTAAAGATTGCTTCAAATATTTTCTTTGCAAACTCAATGATTGTGATGTCACACTTTAAAGGTCATGAATTGGCTGGCTTTGGAGGAGCTATCAAAAACTTAGCTATGGGGTGTGCACCTGCAGCAGGAAAACAACAGCAGCATTCAACAGTGCAGCCTGTCGTAGGAAAGGGATGTACCGCATGTCAAATGTGCATCAGGAATTGCCCCGTAAATGCGATATCTTTGGTCAATGGTTCAGCTTATATTGACCCTTCTATATGTATAGGGTGTGGAGAATGCGTGTCTATTTGTCAATATGGTGTCATAAAGCCTCAATGGGGAACTGATATGGATGCTTTTGTAGAGAGAATGACGGAATACGCATATGGCGCTTATTCTACAAAAAAAGGCAAAATTGCGTTTATAAATTTTGTCATGAATGTTACACCACTTTGCGATTGTACGCCTTGGAGCGATGCGCCGATTGTCCCTGACATAGGAATATTGGCTTCCTTTGACCCTGTTGCCATAGATCAGGCAAGCTATGACCTTGTGAATCAGCAATTTGGCCACAAAGGCACAGCTTTAGAAGAAGCGGGATATGGCATGAATCCTGGAGAAGACAAATTTAAAGCTTTGCACCCTGAAACAAAAGGAGAACTACAATTAAAATACGGCGAAGAAATTGGCTTGGGTACAAGAGATTATGAACTTATTGAACTAAAATAGCAGGTTAATCCTGCTATTTTTTTTAAAATTTTTAATGATTTTTGACAACGTTTATAGTATTATATTATTAGAGAAATCAACGGGAGATAAAGGAGAGAAATTTAATGGAAAAGTATTTTGTTATAATTTCCATAATTTCGGTGGTAACACTAATATTGCTTTTATTAGTTCTGATAGCTTTTGTTAAATGGACGGATAGAATTTTTGGAATTGAAAATGAGAAAAAAGGGAAAAATGACAAAGATAAAAAAGAAAAAAATAATTAATATGGCATAAAAAGGAGCTGATACTTTGGAAATAGGTTTTAAAAGGAATGAGGTAAAAGGAGTAGTTTTTTACACAATACCTTCTTTTGAAAAGACAGGGCTAGTCAAACACCTTTTTACTACTAGAATTGGCGGTGTAAGCAAAGGCAAATACGCTTTCTTGAATTTAAGCTTAAAAAGATATGACACTAAAGAGGAAGTCTATGAAAATTTTAAAATAATATGTGATATTGGCGGTTTTTCATATGAAGATATGGTTTTTTCAGACCAAGTTCATGGTGATGTTATAAAAAAGGTGACTTACGAAGATAAAGGCAAAAACTTTGGTGGAAGTGATATCTCTGGTGTAGATGCCCTTATGACTAATGAAAGAGGCATTCCTCTTGTTACATTTTATGCCGACTGTGTGCCTTTGTTTTTCTTAGACCCTGTCAAAAAAGTTATTGCCCTTGCACACGCAGGATGGAGAGGCACAGTAGCTTACATTGGGCCTAAAATAGTTAATGCCATGAAAGAAGAATACGGCTCAAATCCCAAAGATATACTTGTAGGGATAGGCCCTTCTATATACAAATGCTGCTATGAAGTAGGTGATGATGTTGCGAATAAAATTAAAGATGTTATTGATGAATGGGAAAAAGTTCTTGTGAAAAAGGCGGGGGGCAAATGGATGCTGGATTTACAGCTTACCAACTACATTGAACTTATAAATACTGGCATACCAGATGAAAACATTACAGTAAGCCAAATGTGCACCCATTGCAATAGTGAATTTTATTCCTATAGAAGAGACAAAGGCATGACAGGCAGTATGGCAGCTTTTATGGAACTTAAGTAGTTTTTCTTTTATGATATTTGTTCTAATATATAAGTTAAAGAAATGGTTATTTATGTTTTTTGCATATTGACTATTTCTATATTGGATAATATAATCAAATTGAATAATATGATAATATAGTAAATAAAAATAGTGAAAGAGGTGGTAAGAATGAGAGTAAATGCTACAGAATTCAAAACAAGAGTTGGTAAATATTTAGAATTAGTTGATAAAGAAGAAATTATTATAACGAAAAATGGACGTGAAGTTGCAAAACTTATTCCAGCAAAAAAAGAAGGTACTCCAAATGCAGATTTTTTGTATGGAATTTTATCTGACTATCCTAACAAAAATATATCTGCTGAGCAAATACGGGAAGAAAGAATAAGAAATAAATACAATTAAAGGGGAGGGAAGATTACCCGTTAAATAACAATATGGGTATAATAGGTTAAATGATGAAAGTGTTAATTGATACTAACGTTATTCTTGATGTTTTATTAAAAAGAACTCCCTTTGACGTAGATGCTTATAACATATTAAAATTAGCGGAAGAAAAAAAGATAAATGCTTATTTAGCTGCTTTTTCAATTACGGATATATATTATTTCATAAATAAAAACCTTTCTCACAATGAAAGCATAAAAGCATTAGAAGCTTTGTTAAGTATAGTAGAAGTAGTGAGTATAACAAAACATGATATAAAGAAAGCAATGAATTTTAAGGAGTTTAGAGATTTAGAAGATGCTTTACAAATGCAATGTTTGAAAAAGTTAAAGGGTGATTTGATTATTACAAGAGATGAGAAATTTAAAAAAATAACTAATAAAGCAATATCACCAAAAGATTTTTTATCCAATGAGAGCTTAAATTAAAAACTAATACAAATGCTACCATACTTTTTATGCCATAAGACCTATTCAGGGTCTTTTTTATTTTATCTAAAAACTTTTGTTCACAACTTATGCAATTTACTAAATATTCCGCTACAATTCCTGCCATATTTATGGTATATTTTTTGCATAATATACATTGAAGGGAGGCTTGTCACTATGATTGAAAGGATTTTTGAAATTATACAAAAAGAGGATAAAAAGAATCCTTTAACAGATGACCAAATAGCCGCAATTCTCAATATTAAAAGAGAAGATGTGACACAATTTAGACTGAAAAATAATATTCCTGACTCAAGAGAAAGAAGAAAACCTTACATTTTAGAAGATGCAAAAAAAATAATTTCAAAGGACCCAAATATTTCAGATAGAAATTTGACAAAACAATTAAATAATTTAGGATATAATATTTCTCGTTTTGTAGCTACACAAATAAAAAAGGAAATTTTAAAAGATAAAATTGCAGATAATTTAGTGCAACAAAGTACTATTAAAAACGATAATGTAAATTTTGAAACTCCTAAAACAGCTAAAAGCTTACTCTCATTTAAAGAGATTATTGGAAGCGAAGGAAGCCTTAAAGTGCAGATAAGCCTTGCAAAAGCTGCAGTACTTTATCCTCCCCATGGATTGCATACTTTAATAGTAGGACCATCAGGATCTGGAAAAAGCCAGTTGGCTGAAGCAATGTACAACTATGCAATAGAGTCTGGAAGATTTAATGAAAATGCGCCTTTTGTAGTTTTTAACTGTGCTGATTATGCGGATAATCCACAACTACTCATGGCGCAACTTTTTGGTTATGTAAAAGGCGCTTTCACAGGGGCTGATACTGCAAAAGCGGGATTGGTAGAAAAAGCTGATGGTGGAATTTTGTTTTTGGACGAAGTCCACAGGCTTCCAAGTGAAGGACAAGAGATACTCTTTTATTTGTTGGACAAAGGAAAATTCAGACGATTAGGGGAAACAGAAAGTACTAGAGAGGCACAAATTATGCTTATTGCTGCTACTACTGAAAATCCTGAATCTTCGCTATTACTTACTTTTAGGAGAAGAATTCCTATGGTGATAGAACTTCCTTCTCTTTCAGAAAGACCTCCCCAAGAAAGATATGAAATTATACATCATTTTTTCTCAAAAGAGTCTTTTAGAATTAATAAATCGATTATTGTAAAAAAAGAGGCAGTAAGAGCTCTTATGCTTTATGACTGTCCGGGGAATATAGGGCAGCTAAGGAGCGATATTCAAGTTGCCTGTGCGAGGAGCTTTTTAAATTCATTAGGGAGTAAAAGCTCTTCATTGACAATAGACCTTTCAGATTTACCTAACCACGTAAAAATGGGGATAATCAGAGTAAATAAAAGAGATCCCGAAATAGAAAGATATTCAAATGAAGACATTATGGTGTATCCTGACAAGGAAATTAAGTTATATCCAAAAGAAGATAGATATATGCTGCCTGATGAAATATATCAATTTATAGAAGAAAGGTTTATTGACTTAAAAAGACAAGGACTTACAAAAGAGGAGATAGATAAAATTCTCGGGAAAGAGATAGAGGCGGAGCTGAAGAAATTTGCTGTAAATGTAAAATCTAACATAACAATTTCAAAAAAAGAATTGACAAACATAGTAGGAGAAAAAATTGTAAATGCTGTTGAAAAAGCATACGAGATTGCTAAAAAAAGTTTTAAAAACTTAGAGGATAATCTCTTTTATTCCCTTGCTATACACTTAAGTGCTGCTTATGAAAGAATATTAAGCGGCAAACCAATAATTAATCCTCAACTTGAAAACATAGTGAAAGAATATCCTGTTGAGTATTCTATTGCTAAAATTATGGCAAAACAAATTAACAAAGAATTAGAAATACAGCTGCCTGATGAAGAAGTGGGCTTTATTGCTATGTATCTAAGGACATTCTCAGGGGACAAAGAAATAACTAAAGGCAGAGTGGGCGTAGTTGTGCTTACGCACGGCCATGTTGCAAGTGGCATGGCAGAGGTGGCAAATAAACTCTTAGGGGTAAATCATGCAGTCGGTATAGATATGGCTCTTGATGAAAGCCCAGAATCTGTTCTTGAGAGGACAATTGAAGTAGTGAAAAGAATAGACGAAGGCAAAGGCTGCATTATTTTGGTTGACATGGGTTCATTAATTACCTTTGGTGAAATTATAACCAAAAGGACAGGGATACCTACAAGAGTGGTAGGAAGAGTAGATACGGTTATGGTGTTGGAAGCTGTCAGAAGAGCTATTATACCGGATACTAATTTAGATGAAATAGCAGATGCGTTAGACGTAGATAAAACATATATAGGAAGAGTTGAAGGTATAAAGAGTAAAGATAAGCTTCCAAAAGCAATTGTAACTGTATGTATTACAGGAGAGGGAACAGCGTTAAAAATAAAGAAATATATTGAAGATGTCTTACCACAACTAAAAGATGATTACAAAATAATACCTGTTGGAATGCTCAGGCAGGAAGATATTGAAAAAGAAATTTCAAAAATAAGAGAAGAAAATGAAGTGGTAGCTTTTGTTGGTACAATAAATCCCGGCATAAAAAGTATACCTTTTATATCTGTTGAAGATATTTTACATGGCACAGGGATTGAAAAGCTTAAAAAAATCCTCAATTTAAAGGTTGAAAATCCATTGAAAGAAATCATTGATGAAAACCTTATCTTATGTGATGTGGATATTTCTATGAAAAGTGATGTCATAGATAAATTAGTAGAATTGCTTCAAGATAAAGGTTATGTAGATGATAAGTTTTTGCTAAGTGTATACAAAAGAGAATCAATGGGAGCCACCTGGATGAAAGGCGGTATAGCTATACCACATGGATACACGAAAAACGTTACGAAATCTGCCATAGCAATTGCAAAATTAAAAAAACCTATTTTTTGGGAAGGAGAGCTTAAAGCGGATTTAGTTTTTATGATAGCGTTAAAAGAAGATTCGAAGGATTATATGCTTGATTTATATAAAGTAATGACAGACGAAAAGATTGTAAATGCTTTGAAGGGAGCTAAAAGTCCGGTTCAAATAAAAGAAATAATATTAAAAAATACACTACCGGCCAATTAATTGGCACGATATTTGCACTATATAGAAGGGCAGTAGATGAGGAGGTAATTGTTGATGAGAATATCAGAGTATTTCAATAAAGAATTAATTGTTACAAATTTAGATGTTAAAAGTAAAGAAGAAATATTTAAAGTACTATTTAAAAAACTATATGATAACGGTTTTGTAAAAGAGAGTTTTTTAGATGCAATTATTAAACGTGAAAAAACTTTTCCAACAGGTTTGCAATTAAATACGTATAATGTTGCAATTCCTCATACAGATCCAGAACATGTAATAAAACCTGCAATAGCTATTGCAACATTGTCAAAACCTGTTATATTTAAAAACATGGCAAATCCGTTGGAAGAAGTAAATGTTAGCATTGTATTTATGATGGCACTAAATGAAGCACATAGCCAGGTGGAGATGCTTCAACAAATGGTTCAATTAATACAGAATGACACATTACTTGAGAAAATAATTGAAGCAAATGGAGGTGATAAAATCATTGATATAATAAAAAATGCTTCATTTACATTGAATTAAATTTTAGTAAATGAAGCAAAATAGTAAGCTTTATAAATTTAGGCTTAGAGGTGTAATGTCAACTAGTAATTATTGGAATCTTGAAAATTAAAGAGTTGATTACTACACTTAGCTAAAGAGGCGTCTTCAGCACTAAAGCTGCCAGATTGATAATTTATTTCACACAAGGCAAGCAAATTCTTGGCGAATGCGTTAAGATGTTTTGGGATTTCTTTATCCGACTTTTTAAACTGGAAACTAAAGAAATTATAATATTTTCAATAGCCGTGATCAAAGTCATACTAACAGTATCGTATCAAACCTGATACACGAAGCATTAGTAGCTTTAGGATAAAAAATTACCTCAAAGGGATAATGGAATCAGCACCTGAAGTATTATGAGAAAGTGAAGAAAAAAGCTAAGATTGTTGACTGTAGCTAGGGTGTTCCTGAAACATAACTTTAGAGATAGGAGGGAGATAAAATATGATGACAGGAAAGAATTACAAGAATGTGCGTGTACTTGTTGTGTGCGCAGATGGTGTTGCTACTTCTACAATTGCGCTGGTATCTTTAAGAGAAGCTTTGGAGGAAAAAGGTATTCACGCAGAATTTGTACAAGGAAGAGTAGTAGATGTTGATAATATGGTAAAAAATGGAGATTTTGACTTTGTGATTTCTACTGCTGGAACAGATTTAGATGTAAATATTCCTGTTATTAGTGGAGTTCCGTTCTTAACTGGCATAGGAAAAGACCAAGTTTTTACTCAAATTCAAGATATTATTAACAATAAAGAAAGAGGGGGTAAGTAAAAATGTTTACGATGATTGTGAAAACCTTTGGGGCTGCTGTTCTACTTCCTATTGTAATACTAATTTTTGAATTAATTCTTGGAGTAAAGTTTTCTAAAGCTCTCAGATCAGCACTTTACATAGGTGTAGGTCTTAATGGTTTAGTATCAGTCTTAAATCCGTATTTCATGGGATTAATTGGGAAAGCAGTTTCGGATATGATAACTACGGGAGGAGTGCATTTACCATATGTTGATACTGGTTGGGCTCTTTTAGCAGCAGTGGGTTATTCAACACAAATTGGGGCACTGATTATTCCTATTGGTATAATTGTTAACATTATAATGCTTTTATTACACTGGACAGATACTTTAGACTTGGACGTATGGAATTTCTGGCATTGGGCTTTTATAGGCAGCATGGTTTATTATGCGACTAATAATCTGGTATATGGGTTATTAACTGCGGTAGCAGTTGAAATGTTCCTTCTTATACTTGCCGATATAACTGCTCCTACCATGCAAACATTCTTTAATTTACCAGGGCTTGCTTTTCCGCATGCAAGTGGTCAAGGAGGAACATTAATAGCTGTTCCTTTGAAATGGTTCTTTGATAAAATTGGATTAACCAAGATACAAATTAGTTCACGAACTATAAGAGAAAAATTTGGTATTTTAGGAGATTCTGTTGTTGTGGGCTTTATAATAGCTACAATTATAGGGTTTATTGCATGGAGAAATAAATTAGGTGATATGCAAACTTGGTCTGGGATATTGGCATTAGGCATAGGAACAGGTGCTTTTATCTACTTATATCCCAAAGCAACCGGAGCTCTCTTGGAAGGATTTGTATCTCTTAATGAGAGAGTAAGAGAGGTACTTTCTAAGAGAGGCGTTAATAGAAAATTAAATTTTGGGATGGATTCAGCTCTTACTATTGGACATCCGGATGTTCTTACTACAGGGCTTCTGACTATGTTGACTACTGTACCTCTTATATTTTTGCTACCAGGTAATAAATTTATCATGTTAGCAGATTTAGGAGTAACACCCTTTTTCTTAGCTTCAGCTGTAACAGCAATAATGGGAGGAAATATTATTGCTTCTTATATCACTACAGTTATTGCTGTAATTATAACATTATACTTTGCCAGTGCAGCATCTCCACTTTTTGCCCATATAGTAACTTTGATAGGAACCCAGTTACCTGATACTGGTAAAGCCATTGTTGGCGCTGATATGAGACCTTTACATGGATTGTTTTGGTTACTGGGGCAATCACCTATAGGACTTGTTGTAGCATTTATAGGTATTTTTGCGATGCTATTTTTCTTTAAGAGAAGTCCTGAAGTATGGTATAAAGCATTTGGTTATAAAGGCAACGAAAGCAAAGCAAAAATTTAAACATATTATAATAAAATGCAATTAGTTGTACCAAACAAGAATAGTTGATAGTTTATTCTTGTTTGGTACTATAATTTGTTGATGTGAATCATAATAATGAATATAGGCAGATCTGTTTGTGAGACGAGGGAGGAATATTTAAATGAAAAAATGGAAAGTTGTTAGTACAGCAGTTACATTTGGAAAAATTAATAAAGAACCAGTAAAACGTCTCGAAGAATTTGGTTGTGAAGTTGTACTTAATCCTTTTGGAAGACCTTTTACAAATGAAGAAATAATAAGATATGCTTCTGATGCGGATGCACTGATAGTAGGAAATGATAAAGTTCCAGGGGATGTTATCAAAAAATGTAAGAAACTCAAGATTATTGCAAAACATGGAGTAGGAGTAGATAGCATCGACGTTAAAACTGCGAATCAATTAGGCATTGTTGTTACTAATGCCCCTGGCACTAACAGCGAAGAAGTTGCTGATTTAGCTTTTGGATTACTTCATATGCTTGCTCGTGGGCTTTATCAAGCAAATACTGATACAAAAAATGGCAAGTGGATTAAGCCAGTTGGTATAAGTTTAAGCAAAAAAACTATTGGAATTATCGGAGTTGGTACAATAGGTACTGCAGTGGCAAAACGAGCTACTGGATATGATATGAATATTTTAGGATATGATATCAAGAAAAATCCATTAGCCTTGGAGCTAGGAGTAAAGTATGTGGGGCTAGATGAACTTTTATCAGAAGCAGATTTTATAAGTTTGCATTTACCATTAACCAACGATACATTAAATATTCTTAATGCAGATAAATTTAAATTAATAAAAAAAGGTGCTATTATGATTAATACTGCTAGGAGTCAACTTATTGATAATGAAGCTCTTTACAACTCTTTGATAGATGGAACTTTAAAGGGGTATGCTACTGATGTATATGATTTTGAACCTCCAATGCATTTGCCTCTTTTTGATTTACCTAATGTTATATTAACACCTCATATTGGTGGAACAACTGTTGAATCAAATAAACGAATGGGTAATACTGCTGTTGATAATGTAATTGCAGTTTTAAAAGGCGAAACTCCTCCTAATATTGTTTTGGTTGATTAGAGCTAAGCTAAAGTAAATGAGGGGAGATATTAAATGCCTAGTATAAAAAAAGCAATTCTTTTAAATAAAGCGGATAGTGTTGCAACGGCATTGTCACAGATTCAAAAGGGTGATGTTGTAGATATTATCTATAATAATGAAACAGTTAATAGACTCATTGCATTAGATGATATAGAAATATACCACAAAATCGCAGTAGTACCTATTCAATCCGGAAATAACGTTTATAAATATGGGGAGGTTATAGGTAAAGCTATTAAATCTATAGAAATTGGCCAGTGTGTTCATATAGATAATATAGAGAGCGTGAGGGGTAAGAGATGAAAATTAAGGCATACAAAAGACCAGATGGTAAATATGGAATAAGAAATAAAGTTTTAATTTTACCTTCTGTAGGATGTGCAAATGAAACAGCGAGATTAATATCAGAACAAGTTCAAGGTACGACATATATAACTAATCCAAAGGGATGCGGGCAAATTGGAAGTAGCGTGGAACTTATGCACAGGACTTTAATAGGGTTGACTTTAAATCCTAACGTATATGGAACCATTATAGTTGGATTGGGATGTGAAACTATTCAAGCTTATGATTTATATGAAGAAGTTAAAAAAAGGAGTAATAAACCAGTAGAAGTCATAAGTATACAAAGAGAGGGAGGAACACTAAAAACCATACAGAAGGGAATTAAATTAGCACGAAAAATGGTAGAAGAGATGTCAAAAATAGAGCGTGAAGAAGTTGACATTTCTAATATAACATTAGCAACTAATTGTGGAGGTTCTGATGCTACTTCTGGAATAGCTGCTAATCCAACATTAGGATATTGCAGTGATATTTTAATAAAAGAAGGGGCTACAGTATTTTTGGGTGAGACTACAGAATTCATTGGAGCGGAACATATATTAGCCAGAAGAGCAAAAAATGAAAAAGTTAGGAATAACTTATTAACAATAGTTAAAAATTTAGAAAACGAGTTTATTAGATTAGGAATAGATGTTAGGGGCGCGAATCCTTCACCGGGAAATATTAAAGTATTTCGGTAATATGTCAAGAGGGTGATAAAAAAAATTCAAAAAAAAATTTAATAAAATAACCTAAAAAAGGGCATAGCAAAGCTAACCATCACGCAATAAGCTGATGGAAATTAATGTAAAATATGGTTATGGGATAATATGTTAACTTATACAATCATCTCCTTTCATTATTGGGGATTTATAAAGTTTTTCTTCGCGCAGCAGAGCGAAGACTAACCTTACAGTTTTACGTGCAGTCAATACAAGAGCACGTTTATGCTTGTGAGTTTTGCTTTCTTTAAATTTGCGGGCATAGTATTGTGAGAACTCAGGTAAATACTTCCTGAGCTGGTCAGCTGCTTGAATAAAATAATATCTGAGATACTCATTACCAGTACGCTTGAGATATGTGTCCTCCGCTTTAAAATCAGCAGACTGGTACTCTGACCAATAAAGGCCGGAAAACTTTGCAAGGGCATTATCATTATCAAACCTTGAAATTCCGCCTATCTCAGATATTAAGCCGGCTGCGATGGTTGGGCCAATACCTTTTACTGATGTAAGACAAAGGAATTCATTGTTAAATCCTTTTACCTCATTAATAATGGCTTTTTCTACAGCTTTCTTCTGTTTTTCAAGGGACTGTAGATTATCAAAGCAAGACTTGATAACAAAGTTTAAAGAATCATCTACAGTAGCATTAATTCTATAAGACTTGTGAACAGCCTCTTGAAGCAATTTAGCTGTAGCTTCTGGATCATCAAAGCGATCTTTACTCTTGTCAACCAAAAAGCCGGCAAGCTCATCAAGCGGTCGAGCCGCAATATCATCAAGGGTGAAAAACTCATTAAATATTTCAGTAGCAGTTGCTCCAAAATTATTACTAAAGACTTTATTTTGGCACAAACCGCTAAACTTAAGGAACAAATTGCTGAGGAAATAATTTTTTTCTCTAACAATACTATTAACAATGTGAAAGCGATGGCGAGTAAGCCTCTGGAGAGCAAGATATCTAAAATCTACAGAACAAGATTTGGGGAGTCTACCGAATCTCAGTTTTTCAGCAATAGCAAAGGCATCAATCCAGTCATTTTTAGGTAAATTGCCGAGAGACTTTTTAAAAGCATTAATAATATTAGCATTAAAAGTAGTAATAGAAGGTTGATAAGGCTTAAGAGCAGAATGATCAGCCAAATAATACTGGAGGTGCCAGCCATAGACTGAAGTAGATTCCAAACCAATAAAGACCTTTTGGATATTGTATTTATTACAACACTCCAAGATACGGGAAACTATAACATCACAACCATGAGGGTTATTTTCTACAGAAAAACGAGAGGAAGCATCATTACCCTCCTGGTCGAGAATATGAACCTTGACATCATTCAGGCTTACATCCATACCAACAAAAAGCTTATTCAAGATTGTTACACCTCCTTTCAAAATTGATAAAGTAAGTAAAAGTTAATTTGAGATAACCCTAGCAACCAGATTATGTAGCAACCTCGCAATTAGCTCTTAATATATAAGCCTGAATCCTCTGCTGCCAGGGGCTTATATATGACAAAGCAGATTTCGCGTAAGAAAAGGCAAATCTGGTGTAGGGACCACACTTTAAAGAGCGGTCAAGCCGCATGGAGGACGAAAGCCTGTCCCACATTAACTTTACAGTATAATAATGCTACAAGTTATCTCAAAAGTAAATAATAAGGCCGAAAAAAGATGAGACGGCCGCGCCATGAATCCTGCATATTGCGCAATATTACGGATTCATGGCAATAGATAAGATTTTAGACAAGATGAGAATATTAAAGATTTCCAGTTATGAATGCGCTTTATTAAATTTTTAAGAAGTGAGACAAATTTATTGTCTTTAAAATTAATTATACGAGGAGGATTGAGTACTTTAGAAGAAAAATCATTAGGTTCGATTATGAAAGGTGGAACAAGTATTATTAATGAAGTTGTACGTTATGGAGAAATTCCGAAAGAAAAAGGTCTCATTATAATGGATACACCAGGTTATGATATTGAATCTGTTACGGGGATGGTAGCTGGAGGAGCGCAGATATGTGTATTTACCACAGGGAGAGGTACTCCTATTGGTAATCCTATTATACCTTTAATTAAAATAACGGGAAATAAACAAACGTATGAAAACATGTCGGATAATATTGATTTAGATGTTTCGGATATAATTGAAGGTAAAAAAGACATTAAAGAATGTGGTGAAATGCTTTTACAAGAGATAATAGATGTATGTAATGGTAAATTAACAAAAGCAGAGATATATGGATTTTCAGAAACGTGTATATATAGAAATCAAGAGATTTGGTGTTCGTGGTAAGGTAATAAAACATTCCTTAGATTATAAGAAGCTGAGAGTAAAAAAGGTTCAACACAAGTAAGACATTAAAATGAGGAGGGGAGAAATAAAGATGAAGATTACATCATTAAAGGTATATAAGGTAAAACCAAGATGGATATTTTTAAAGATAGATACAGATGAAGGGATTAGTGGATGGGGTGAATTGATTTCGGGTACTAAAACAGAAACAGTTGTTGCAGGCGCATATGAAATGGGAGAGTATCTTATTGATAAAGACCCGAGACAAATTGAGGATATGTGGCAAGTAATATATAGGTCCTTTTTTAGAGGCGGTCCTATAAATATGACAATTTTATCAGGCATAGAAATGGCATTATGGGACATAAAAGGCAAATATTATAATGTGCCAGTATATGAATTTTTGGGCGGAAAAGCAAGAGACAAAATAATGGTTTACTCATGGATTGGTGGAGACAGACCCTCAGATGTAGTGGAAGCAGCTTTGGATAGGAAGAATAAAGGTTTCAAGGCAATAAAAATGAACGCCACAGAGGAACTTCATTATATTGATTCATATAAAAAAATTGAAGCTGTTATTGAAAGAGTGGCATCAATAAGAGATGCTGTTGGTTATGAAATGGAGATAGGGATAGATTTCCACGGACGTGTTCATAAGGCAATGGCTAAAGTTTTAGCTAAAGAATTGGAAAAATACAGGCCGATGTTTATAGAAGAACCTGTATTACCCGAAAACAATGAAGCACTGAAGGAAATAGCAAGTTATACATCCATACCTATTGCGACAGGTGAAAGATTATATACTAGGTGGGGATTCAAAGATGTATTAAAAAGCGGTGTTGTAGATATAATTCAACCCGATGTAGCATTAACAGGGGGTATTCTTGAAGCTAAAAAAATATCTGCTATGGCAGAAGCGTTTGATGTAGCTGTAGCTCCACATGCTCCGTATGGTCCAATTGCACTTGCTGCTACATTACAATTAGATATCTGTACACCTAATGTGTTTATACAAGAACAAAGCTTAGGCATACACTATAATCAAGGTTTTGATTTACTTGATTTTGTAAAGAATAAAGAAATCTTTGCGTATAAGGATGGCTTTGTCGATATTCCAACGGGCCCAGGACTTGGTATTGAAATCGATGAAGAATTAGTCAAAAAAGTTGATATGGAAGGATTACATTGGACTAACCCAAAGTGGAGGAATTACGATGGAACGGTAGCTGAGTGGTAATATTATTAAGCAGTAAATAACGCATATATCGGATAATTAAAAAGCAATTTAAACAGTAAATAACATTGGATTTTCAAGGGGTGATACAATGTCTAAGTATAAAGTTGTGATTACTGCTAGATCGTTTGGTGAGAGCAGTGATGAGCCGTTCAATATATTAAAAGGGAATGACTGTGAAGTGGTTAAGATTCCTGTTGATAGGCCTTTAAGTGCAGAAGAACTTATACCTTTAGTGAAAGATGCTGATGCACTGATAGTAGGTAACGATAAAGTAACTGAAGATGTAATTAATGCAGGCAAGAAGTTGAAGGTTATTTCTCGATACGGGGTTGGATATGATAATGTTGATTTGAATGCTGCAAAGAAAAAAGGAATTGTTGTAACAAATACTCCAAACGCTAATAATAACTCCGTGGCTGATTTGGTAATTGGGCTCATGCTCGTGCTTGCAAGGAATTTACTTGCTGTAGATAGAATTGTGAAATCTGGCGGATGGAAGAGAATAATGGGTACTGAAATCTACGGAAAGACTCTGGGCATAATTGGCTTAGGAAAGATAGGGAAAGGTGTTGCAAAGAGAGCTAAGGGTTTTGATATGAATGTACTTTGCTATGATGTTTATCCAGATCTAAAATTTTCAGAAGAATATGGAGTAACTTATTGCTCATTTGAGGAACTTTTGAAGCAGTCAGATATTGTAACTATCCATGTTCCATTGACACCGGAGACAAAAGGTCTTATTGGCGAAAGAGAACTTGGCATGATGAAACCAACTGCTTTCTTGATAAATACATCAAGAGGTGGTATTGTAGATGAACGCGCACTATACAATGCTTTAGCGAATAAGAAAATAGCAGGGGCTGCACTTGACGTTATGGAACAAGAGCCACCCATTAATAGCCCACTTCTTCAGCTTGACAATGTTGTAATAACATCCCATATTGGAGGATACACATGTGAGGCCATTACTAATATGGGAATTGTGGCTGCAAAAAATGTTGTACTAGTGTTAAATAAAAAGGAAGGCGCACACATAGTTAATGGCGAATAATTTTTAGGAGGGAATGATTATGAAAAGCTATGAGGTATTAAATAAGATTAAGGAAGTAGGAATTTGTGCAATTGTAAGGGGTACATCCGTTGATTCATTATATAGAATTGCAGATTCACTGATTGCAGGGGGAATAAAAGCTATTGAAGTTGCATTTAATACCCCTGGTGCTGCTAAGATGATAGAAAAACTTGTTGAAAAATATAGTGATCAGGTATTAGTAGGTGCAGGTACTGTCTTAGATGCTGAAACTGCGAGAATTGCTATACTGTCAGGAGCATCATTTATATTATCACCTTCTTTAAATCTAGAAATGATAAAAATATGCCAAAGGTACAATGTACTACCTGTTCCGGGCATTTCGACACCTACAGAAGCAGTAACAGCGTGGGAAAATGGAGCGCAGATTGTTAAAGTGTTTCCTGCTGGAGTCTTTGGGCCAAACTATATAAAACAGTTAAAAGGACCTTTATCGCAAATAGAAATGATGGCAGTTGGGGCAGTAAATCTTGACAATTTTAAAGATTTTATAAAAGCTGGAGCATGTTCTGTAGGAATAGGCAGTGAGCTTGTAAATAATAAGCTTGTCGAGGAAGGAAAGTTTGATGAAATAACAAAGAGAGCTGCAGCATTCGTAAATGCATTTAAAGAAGTTAATGGTAAATAACCAAATTTGTTTTTCCTCCCCTGTTTCGGTATAATTAATGTGCAGGATAAACAAGACAGGGGAGGATATTTTGTTGAGAAAAAACGCGTATACAATTGTAATAATTTACCTTTTAATGATGTTAATAGGAATAGTAGAAAATGTCAAAGGACCGCTGATAATAAATATCAAGACTTTTTATGGTGTTGACTATACTATGATGGGCTTATTTTTGTCAGTTGGAAGTTTTGGATTTATTTTATCGACTTTTCTAGGAGGATTTTTAGCCGATAAAATAGGCCGTAAGTCAGTATTAATAAGTGGTCTAATCCTTATAATAGCCGGAATACTTGGAATTTTTGCAGCTCGTAAATTTATTGTATTTCTTATTTTTGCTTTTGTGATGAACATGGGGATGGGACTATTGGAGATTGGCATAAATGCAGTTGCTTCAATAGTTTTTATAGTAAACCAAGCACTTATGATGAATTTGCTTCACTTTTTTTACGGAGTTGGAGCTATTATTTCCCCAAATATGACAGCAAAACTGTTACATATCAATTTTTCGTGGCAACAAGTTTATTTAACTGTTGGAGCAATAGCTTTTATACTAATGTTAGCCGCACTTGAGATTAAGATACATGGAGAGAAAAAACATATTGCGGGAGATAAAATAGATTACATACAAATCCTAAGTGACAAACGCATGTGGCTTTTTGCAAGTATGCTTGGATTTTACATTGCCTCTGAACTTGGCGTAGGCAATTGGGTTGTCACATTTTTTAGCGCACAATATAAAATGGACAATACAATAAGTTCTCTCTATCTTGGGCTTTTCTTTGCGGCATTCACTTTTGGCAGATTAGTTGGGGGGTTTATTGTTGAAAGAATTGGTTATATAAAAAGTTTGTTTATATTTTCTTTGGTTTCTTCAATACTTATTGCATCTGGAATGGCCGGAAGAAATTTTGCATTTTTAATTTCAGTAGCAGGATTTTTTTATTCAATAATTTTCCCAACGACAATTGCTATAGTCATGAAAGAATTTAAACAACATGTAACTATTATAATCGCCATTATTTTGACAATAAGTTCAACAATAAATATGTTGGCAAATTTTTTAATTGGAAGATTAAACGACATTTTTGGAGTTTTTATTGGATTTTCAGCTATATTGATATTTATGATTTTAGTCGTATTTATGTCTTTAATTTTAGCGAAAACAGAAACAACTGATGATTTAGAGAAAGTCTGATTTACAAACTAGCTTAACTTTCCTCTAAAAATTTTTACTTTTCTGTGGTATACTTTTTATAAATACAGTATGGAGGTGTGCGATAGTTTACTAATTCGCCTTAAAGGGGAGACCATCCTTGACAAACAAAGAGAGGGTTTTTAATTTAATAAAGGATTTGTCAAAAGATATAAATATTAAAGAAAAGAAGGGATTGACTGCTCAAGAAATTGCAAAAAAGTTGAATTTGAGAAGGAATGTAGCAAGCCATTTATTAAATGAACTTTATAAAGAAGGCAAAATAATAAAAATAAACACAAGGCCTGTCTATTTTTTAGACAAAGAAGTTTATGAAAAGAAGGCAAAAGAATTCAAAGAAACGGCTAAAACCTTTGATTCAACTGTAAAGATTTCAAACGATGACCCTTTTACAAAGCTTATAGGATATAACGGCAGTCTTAAAACACAAGTGAAATTATGCAAATCTGCTGCTTCTTATCCTCCCAATGGACTACCTATTTTGCTTATTGGAAATACAGGAGTAGGTAAAAGCTTCATTGCTCAACTTATTTACGAATATGCAAAATCGATCAATGCCATAGATGAAAATGCTCCATATGTGATATTTAATTGCGCTGAGTATGCTAACAATCCTGAACTACTTTCCGCAAACCTTTTTGGCTATGTAAGAGGAGCATTTACAGGTGCTGATAAAGACAAACCCGGCCTTTTAGAAGAAGCGGATGGAGGATATTTGTTTTTGGATGAAGTTCACAGATTGTCGCCAGAAGGGCAGGAAAAACTGTTTCTATTTTTGGACAAGGGAATATTTAGAAGACTTGGTGAGACGGGCAACTGGAGAACGGCGAAAGTGAGGTTTATTTTTGCTACAACAGAAGACCCTGAGCAAACTCTGACAAAGACTTTTTTAAGAAGAATCCCATTAGTTGTAAATATTCCTTCCCTTTATGACAGACCTTTACATGAAAGGTTACAACTTATCTATAACTTTTACAAAAATGAGGCCAAAAATCTGGGAATGGATATTTTAATAAGCAAGCAAGTATTGAATGTTCTCCTTAAGACCAAAATATCCGGCAACATTGGCCAGCTTATGAATGTCATAAAATACAGCTGTGCTCAAGCCTATAACCATGTCATAAGAGAGAAGACTAATATATTGCGAATCCATCTATATGACTTGCCGAGAGAAATGCAGGCTGATTTAGATATAATAAAAAGTAATTTTCACTTTAACGGCATGTTAATTTCTCACAGCAGAAAAGATGAAGATTTAACATGGGATAAAGAAGACGATAAAGAGGTTTATGATATAGTAAACAAGCTATTTGAACTATTTGAGAGATATAGCTGCAAAGAAATAAGTGAGGATACTTTTAAAAAAGACGCTTTAATTTATTTGAATGAATTTACAGATAAAATAATTTTTAAAAATGACAATACTTATATAGATTCGATAGTTTTCAATGCTATCAAAAGTGTAGTGGAAAATGTGTTAAATATAATACAAAATATGTACGGAATTAAATATTATGGTAATTCGGTTTTAGTATTGACGCATTTTATTAATTATTTATTAAGCGATGTAACTTACGAGAAGTATTCTGAGAATATAAAAGTGGTATTAGGAGTTTTGAAAAATGTTTTTCCCAAAGAGTTTATAATAGCTAATAAAATGGTAGAACTTATTGAAGTAAATCTCGATGTAAAATTTAACCAAATAGTTATAATTTATTTTACACTTTATATTAAAAGCTTAAATAAAAGTGACAATACAAATCTCATAAATTCTATAATAATAGCCCATGGTTATTCAACTGCCAGTAGCATAGCTAGTGTCGCCAATAGGCTTTTAGGACAGTTTGTTTTTGAAGCTTTTGATATGCCAATTGAGATGTCAACACAAGAAATTATGCTAAAAGTTCAAGATTATTTAAAGAATATAGATACCTCCAAAGGAATCATTATATTGGTTGATATGGGTTCTTTAGAGGAAATATACAAGTCTTTGACTGACATTGTCGAAGGAGACATAGCAATTATTAATAATATTACTACTCAATTGGCTTTAGACGTTGGGAATAGAATATTGCAAAATCAGCCACTAGAGCAAATTGTAACAGAGGCAATACAGAAAAACAGCAGCAGTTATAGATTTATTAAATCTCAAAAAAATAGAGAAAATGCTATTCTAACAACTTGTGTAACAGGAATCGGCACAGCAGTGAAAATAAAAGACCTTTTAAAAGAATGTTTTACAAATGAAAATATTGAGATTATTCCATATGATTACAGTAGGTTAAAAGGGAATGGAATAAAAGATGAGATATTCAAAAATTACAACGTTAAGTTGATTATTGGGACAGCAGACCCTGGAATAAAAGAGATACCCTATTTGTCTTTGGAAGATTTGATCGCTGGCAAAGGGGATGTGTTGTTAAGTAAAATATTAAAAGGTATTGTCGACGATGAAACTATACAGCAAATCAATCAAACGATAGTCCGGCTTTTCTCCTTGCAAAATGTATTACAGCACTTGACTATATTAAACCCTGATAAAATAATTGCCCAGGTTGAAAAAGCCATATCGGATCTAGAAAGGTTTATCGGAGTTAGATTTTCTAATGATTTAAAAATAAGTTTGTATATACACGTCAGTGTAATGATTGAAAGATTAGTTATGAAAGAACCCATAACATCTTACAGTAATTTGGAGGAATTTGAACAGTGTCATAGACAGTTCATAGATTTTGTTAAAGCTTCTTTTAGTGTCATAGAAGAAACTTATAAAGTGGATATACCGACGACGGAAATAGGGTTTATATATGACTTGATAGTTACAAAAATAAAAGATTTACCAGTATAAAATAACCTTGCAATAACTTTTAAAATAAACAAAATTATATTTGATTTCTAGGCATTCCTTCGATAGGAATGCTTTTTTGTATATCAATGCTGTTAAAATTAATTACACTCTTTGGCATGCTTTTTGCTAAAGAAATATAGTGAAAACAAATTCAAACTGAAAGGAGGGGAGTTATTGTCAGTTCCTAATATTTTATTAACACGTATAGATAATCGTTTAGTTCATGGGCAAGTAGGAGTTACTTGGGTAAAATCTTTAGGAGCAAATTTGATCGTTGTTGTAGATGATGAAGTAGCTAATGATCCTTTACAGCAGCAGCTGATGAAGATGACAGCAGAAATGGCAGGTGTAGGGATTCGCTTTTTTACCATAGAACACACTATAAATATAATTCATAAAGCTTCTCCATCTCAGAAAATTTTTATAGTGTGCAAAACTCCGCAAGTTGTTAGAAAATTAGTAGATGGGGGAGTACCTATAAAAGAAGTGAATGTTGGTAACATGCATTTTTCACCAGGTAAAAAACAGCTAAGTAAAAAAGTATATGTAGATGACAATGATTTAGAAGATTTGCACTATATTAGTTCGAAAGGGGTGGAAGTGTATATACAAGATACTCCTGACGATAAAAAAGAATATTTACAATGAGGAGGTTTGATTGAATGCATAGCATTACATTGACGCAAGCTTTGCTTTTAACTTTAATGGCGATAATAGTAGGTGTGGATTTTTGGCTTGAAGCATTTTTCCTTTTTAGACCGATAATTGTTGGAACTTTAACAGGATTGATACTTGGTGACGTACACACAGGCTTAATTGCTGGTGGGTTAACCGAATTGGCATTTGCAGGATTAACACCCGCTGGAGGAACGCAACCACCCAATCCAATTTTAGCAGGATTAATGACAACAGTTATTGCTTTTACAACAGGTGCAGATCCTAAGACAGCAATAGGATTAGCATTACCTTTTAGTTTTCTAATGCAGTATATTATTTTATTCTATTACTCTAGCTTTTCGTTTTTCATGGCAAAAGCTGATAAGTATGCAGAAGAAGCAAACGTAAAAGGACTTGCCAAAATAAATATTTTAACTACTTCTATTGTTGCTCTAAGCTATGGAATAATCGTCTTTTTAAGTGTATATGTTGCACAGGATTTGATGAAAACAGTTGTGCAATCAATGCCAGCTTGGTTGGCTCATGGATTCCAAATAGCAGGCGGAATATTACCAGCGGTAGGATTTGGTATGTTGCTTAGAGTTATGATGAAAGCAGAATACACGCCATATTTTATAATAGGGTTTTTTGTAGCTTCTTTCCTACCTTTTTCAAATTTATTACCTGTTGCGGTAATAGGCGCAGCTTTAGCACTTTACGAGTATTTCCGTACAAAAGATCAGCCTGTTTTAAATAATGTAGTAGCAACGAAGGGAGATGATTATAGTGACGGAATCTAATAAAAAAGTGTTGACAAAAAAAGATATAACAAAACTAGCAATTTTTTCTTCACTTTTACAAGCCAGTTTTAACTATGAAAGAATGCAGGCAGGAGGGTTTACTTTAGCACAATTACCATTTTTAAGAAAGATATATAAAGATGATAAAAAAGGCCTTTCAGAGGCTATGAAGGACAACTTAGAATTTATAAACACTCATCCTAATTTAGTAGGATTTTTAATGGGACTGTTGCTTTCTTTGGAAGAAAATCATGAGGATAGAGGAGTAATTAGAGGATTAAAAGTAGCCTTGTTTGGTCCTTTAGCGGGTATTGGCGATGCTATTTTTTGGTTTACTTTACTTCCGATAATGGTAGGTATTAGTGCTTCTTTTGCTATGCAAGGAAGCTTAATTGGACCAATTTTGTTTTTTGCAGTGTATCTAAGCATCTGGTTATTACGTATTCCTTTAACTCATCTTGGCTATACTTTAGGTGTAAACGCTATAGACCTCATTAAAGAGCAATCAAAAATATTTTCTAAAGCAGCTTCTATACTTGGTGTTACTGTTATTGGAGGATTAATAGCCACATATGTGCATATTGAAGTATTAACTAAGATTCCAATAAATAAAGACCATGTTATCTCATTGCAGACAGAATTTTTTGACAAAATTTTCCCTAATATTTTACCTTTAGGGTATACTTTATTGATGTTTTACCTATTAAAGAAGAAAAAAGTAAGCCCAGTTATATTGATATTAATAACATTCTTTATGGCGATATTCTTCTCGTATTTAGGGGTTTTGTAATATGCATGATACTGTGATCATTATTACAGGACATGGGAATTATGCAACTGGGCTAAAAAGTTCAATTCAGCTTATAGCTGGGATTATTGATGGTGTGTATGCAATAGATTTTAAGGAAAATGATTCGGATATAAGTTTGAAATATAAGATCAAGGAAATATTGGACAAATATCCTAATTCACCAGTTTTAATCATATGTGATATTGTTGGAGGAACACCTTTTAAAGTAGCTGCTGAATTTGCTGTTTCGGGTGATAAAAAAATAGAATTGGTAGCAG
Organism: Thermoanaerobacter ethanolicus JW 200; assembly: GCF_003722315.1. Classification (NCBI taxonomy): domain Bacteria; kingdom Bacillati; phylum Bacillota; class Clostridia; order Thermoanaerobacterales; family Thermoanaerobacteraceae; genus Thermoanaerobacter; species Thermoanaerobacter ethanolicus. Next base: position 624,735 of record NZ_CP033580.1, read on the forward strand.
GGTGTAATTTAAGCGCTTTATTAGAAATAGTTTTGCAAAAGGATAAATTGTCAATTACTGAGTTGGCTAAGCTTGCTGTTAAAACTACTAAAAATAGTGTATTAAATTTTACACAGTATAATGAGCATTATAAAAATGATGAAGGAACAGAAAAAATGAGGGAGGGTATTTAAGAGAGATTATAATTCTGCACTGGGGTGCTTTAAATGCCTGGTGCAGAATAGTTTTTAAAACAGTTAATAGTTCAATATTTAAAATATATTTAGTGGTTTTATACTGAGTTTGAATAGGTGGTGAACAAAATGCCATTAGTCAATACAAAAAAGATTCTGGAAGATGCTAAAAAAAACAAATATGCTGTAGGAGCTTTCAACGTACACAACCTTGAAACTTTAAAAGCGGTTGTAAAAGCTGCAGCTGAGATGGAATCACCTTTAATTTTACAGACAACACCGGGTACAATAAAACATGCGGGAGAAGACTATATAGCTGCAATGGCAAAAGTCGCATCAGAAAAATATGACATACCAATAGCACTACATTTAGACCACGGAAATTCCTTTGACCTCGTTGTAAAATGCATAAGAGCAGGTTACACTTCAGTAATGATTGACGGCTCAATGCTTTCCTATGAACAAAATGTCGAACTGACAAAAAAAGTTGTAGAAGTAGCTCATGCAGCAGGGGTGACTGTAGAAGCAGAACTTGGGAGTATAGTAGGCGTTGAAGACGATATGTACGTAAAAGAAGATAAAAGTGCATTTACAGATCCTGAAATGGCAGCGGATTTTGTAGAGAAGACAGGAGTTGACTCATTAGCTATAGCAATTGGCACGGCCCATGGGATGTACAAAGGAGAAGTAAAACTTGACTTTGAAAGGCTAAAAGAAATAGCGAGCTTAGTAGACATTCCATTGGTACTTCATGGTGCATCAGGAGTTCCTGATGAGTTGGTAAAAAAAGCTATAGCACTGGGTATATGCAAATTAAACATTGCTACAGAATTAAAAATTCCTTTTGCAAATGCAATAAAAGAAGTATTTAAAAATAACCCAGATGAGAGCGATCCAAGAAAATTCCTTGCACCTGGAGAAAGAGCAATAGAAGAAGTCGTAAAAGAAAAAATAAAACTTTTTGGCTGTGGTGAAAGAGCATGATATTGACAGTCACTTTAAATCCCTCAGTTGACAGAAGTTACAGAGTAGACAATTTTCAAGTGGGCAAAATTTTCAGAGCCCAGGAAGAAAACAGCGTGGCAGGTGGCAAGGGAATCAATGTAACAAAGGTTATAAAAACCTTAGGGGAAGATGTAACAGCAACAGGATTTTTAGGCGGTAAATCGGGAGAATTCATAGAAGAAGAGCTTAACAAAATAGGTGTCAAATGTAGCTTTATCAAAATAGAGGGAGAGACTCGTACATGTATAGCAATTTTAGACCCTGTATCAAAAACTCAGACGGAAATCTTGGAAAAGGGACCTTATGTGTCTCAAGACTATATAGAAAAGTTTTTGGACAGTTTTAATGAACTATCAAAGAGCTGTCATATCATAACAGCCTCTGGAAGTGCACCTTCTGGTGTTCCTGAAGATATCTATGTAGAACTAATAAATATCTCAAAGCAAAACGGTGCCAAACTAATTTTAGATACAAGCGGTGAATACCTCTCAAAAGCTGTTAGGGCAAAACCATTCATGATCAAACCTAACAGAGAAGAAGTAGAAAAACTGCTTAATAAAGAACTGAAAAATACTGAAGAAATCAAAAAAGCGGCTTTAGAGCTCAAACAGTTTGGAATAACTATTGTGTCAATATCTTTAGGCAGTGAAGGTTCTATCGTTGCATGTGAGGAGGGAGTATTTAGACTTATACCACCTCAAATAAAAGTAGCAAGTCCTGTGGGCTCAGGGGACTCATATGTTGCAGGTATGGCAGTAGGCATAAAAAGAGGATTTGATATTGTTGATGCTGCGATATTAGCAACTGCATGTGGAACGGCAAATGCCATGTATTACAAGACAGGATATGTTACATTAGAGGATGTTGAGCATTTAAAAAATAATGTAAAGGTCGAAAAACTTTAAAAAAACAAGGAGGTATAAAAATATGATATTAGGTTACAGTGAAGAACAATTAAAAGAAAAGAAAGGCTATGCTACAGCGAAAGAAATAAATCAGCAGCCGCGATTATGGAGAGAACTTTTTAATATTCTTTTACATCAAAAAAGAGAAATCACTGAGTTTTTAAATCCAATATTCCAAATAAAAGATTTAAAAATTATACTAACTGGTGCAGGAACATCTGCTTTTGTAGGCTATAGCAGTGAAGGCTATTTGAGGAGAATGCTTGGCTTAGACGTTGAAGCAATTGATACTACAGATATTGTTGCATCACCAGAGAACTTTTTCTTTAAAGACAAACCTACTCTTTTAATTTCCCATGGAAGGTCTGGTGACAGTCCAGAAAGTTTAGCTACAATAGAGTTAGCAGAAAAAATTATAAAAGATGTTTATTTTTTAAACATCACCTGCAATAAAGATGGCAAAATGGCAAAAAGCACAATTGACAAGAAAAATTGTTTAAACATATTTATGCCTGAAGAAGCAAATGATGAAGGTTTTGCAATGACAAGTAGTTTCACATGTATGCTTTTAACAGATTTAATGCTGCCACACATAGAACAAATTGAGAGCAAAAAAGACCTCTTTGAAAAATTAGCAAAAGAAGCAGAGAGAATAATAGAAGAAGAGACGAGGATAATAGAAGAAATATCAAAAAATGACTATGACAGATTGATATACTTGGGCAGTGGCAACTTAAAAGGATGTGCTGCAGAAGCTGCATTAAAATCTTTAGAATTATCACGAGGAGAAGTCAATACTAATTTTAACACCCCTTTAGGATTTAGACATGGCCCTAAATCTGTGATAAATGATAAAACACTTTTAGGATTTTTTGTATCAAACAATCCTTATACACAAAAATACGATTTAGACCTCATAAAAGAGATAGCAAACGAAGCAGGACAAAGAAAATTAATGGCTTTTCTGCCGGAAGATTTACAAATAGATGGAATAGATTATATATTCAAATTGAGACAAGATTTTACCAATGTAGAAGAAGCTTTTTTAACGCCTTTGTACATTATTTATGCACAAATGCTAGCTTTTTATAAATCTTTGAATTTAGGAATAACACCTGACAATCCAAACCCTGAAGGAAGAGTAAATAGAGTTGTTAAAGGTGTAATAATTTATGAATATGTTTAATATAAAATTTTATTAAAGCCATGGAGTAACTTCTCCATGGCTCAGACTGTAGACAAACTTTCGTAAAGGAGATATTTTGCATAAGGAGCGACTTGTTACAAAGCGGTAACAAAACTTAGCAAGACCGAGGGTGGAGGCAGGGCCGAAGCCATGGATGGCGAAGGCGGGCACCTTAAGGCATGGATGCCGATTGTGCCCGGTACCCTGCCGGAACCTGAAGGTCGAGCTTTAGTTTTGTCGCTTTGGAACATCGGAGCGACGATGCAAAATATCTCCTTTGAATATTTTTTAACTTTGTCAACAAACTGAGCCATGGAGTAACTTCTCCATGGCTTTATAACTGAAAGGAATACTCTCTCAAGGAAAGTAGAATGATTGACTCGATGACAGTAATTTGTTATAATTTAAACGTTAAATCTTTTTGCTTTAAACATTTTATCAGTAAAAACCGATAAAGGCCTTAAAAGGCCTTTTCTCCATAGGAAGGTGATTTTTTATAATAAAAATAAAACTGACACCTACTCAAGTACTTGCTTTAGGATTTGCGGCTATTATATTAATTGGGACTTTATTACTGATGCTACCTGTGGCAACTAAAAGTGGAGAAGGGGCAGATTTTTTAACTGCGCTTTTTACGGCTACCTCAGCTACATGTGTTACTGGCCTTGTGGTTGTTGACACAAAAACATATTGGTCTACTTTTGGGCAAATAGTGATAATGTTGCTGATACAAGTTGGTGGTCTAGGTATTATGACCATGTCAACGCTTTTCGCATTGATCCTTGGTAGGAGAATTACCTTTAAAGAGAGATTGGTGATGCAAGAAGCTTTCAATACAAATAGTCTTGGAGGCATTGTGAAATTTGCCAAGTATATACTAATGGTTTCTTTTTTATTTGAAAGCATTGGCGCAATTATATTGACTTTGAGATTTTTACCGCAGATGGGATTAAAAAAAGCAGTGTATTACGGCTTGTTCCATTCTATTTCTGCATTTAATAATGCTGGCTTTGATCTTATGGGTAATTTTAGGAGTCTAACGGGTTATGTTTCTGACTGGGTGGTAAACCTGGTCATAATGGGTTTGATAATATTTGGCGGGTTAGGATTTTACGTTTTGCTTGATATATACGAACATAGACATTTTAACAAATTTACACTGCATTCAAAAATTGTTATAACTATTACATTGTTTTTAATTGCTATCGGCACACTGCTTATATTTTTATTTGAATACAATAATCCAAAAACATTAAAACCACTGGATTTTCCTACAAAGATACTTGCAGCATTATTTCAAGCTGTGACACCCAGAACAGCTGGTTTTAATACGTTATCGCTTTCTGACATGACTATAGCGTCTGAATTTTTGACAATAATACTTATGTTTATTGGAGCTTCTCCAGCTGGAACAGGTGGAGGTATCAAGACAACTACTTTTGCGGTTATACTATATACTGTGTTATCAGTTATAAAAGGTGAAGAAGAGACAGTACTTTATAAGCGCACTATTAGCAGAAACATAGTCTATAAAGCTGTAGCTATATCTTTTATAAGCGTTTTTATTATTTTCTCCGTGACTATGGTTTTATCTATTACTGAAACATCCGACTTTTTGACTATATTGTACGAGACAATCTCAGCTTTTGGAACTGTAGGACTATCACTCGGGCTTACCCCTGAATTGACTACAGTTGGCAGAATTATTATAATATTTACAACGTATACTGGCAGAGTTGGTCCTTTAACATTGGCGTTGGCATTGGCAAAAAGGCAGAGAAGGCCTAAACCTATAATAAAATATGCTGAAGAAAAAATTATGGTAGGCTAAAACAGAGGTGAGAATGTGAAACAGTTTATTGTTATCGGATTAGGAAGCTTTGGCATAAGTTTGGCTAAGACTTTATATGAAATGGGCAATGACGTACTGGTTATAGATGAAGATGAAGAATTGGTGCAATCTATGAATGGCTTGGTAACACATGCAGTGCGTGCTGATGCTACTGATGAAAATGTACTTAAGTCTCTAGGTGTGAAAAATTTTGATGTGGCCATAGTCGCTATAGGAAAGAATATGGAATCAAGTATTATGGTAACAATGCTTGTGAAAGAATTGGGGGTAAAATACGTAATAGCAAAAGCTCACAATGAATTACACGCGAGGGTTCTTTACAAGGTTGGAGCAGACAGGGTTGTTATGCCCGAAAAAGATATGGGTATAAGGGTCGCCAGAAATGTTTTTTCAAGCAATTTATTAGATCTTATTGAGTTTTCTAAGGAATACAGCATAGCAGAAATTCTTCCAATTGAAGAGTGGTTTCATAAAACATTAAGGGATATAAACATGAGAGAAAAATATGGATTAAATGTCATAGCGGCAAAAAAGTTGAATGATGAGATTATACTATCACCAGGACCGGACTATGTGGTTGATGAAGGTGATGTATTGGCTGTTTGCGGCAAAAATACAGACATTAAGAAATTCGAGATAAAAATGTAGATTCTAAGAAAGTGAGATGAATAAAGCCATTGGAGATTTATATAACACTCCATGGCTTTATTTTTTACAATAGCTCAATAAATTACCAATTATTTTTTTAAAATTTTTTGGTCAAAAAAGAAGGATTTTTTGAATCAGTGTAGAATATATATAATATAAGTTTGTTGAGCCAATAAACTATAGGAGTGGTTATATAAATGAAAAGAAAATTAAAAAACAGTGTTGGAATATGGGCATTTGGCCCTGCTGCTACAAGATTCGTTCCTGCAGGATACCACACGGAGCTTTCAAATGAGACAATGGAAGCAAGGACAGAAAGAGTTCTCAAGGGATTAGGGGATTTTATTGACGGATATGAATACCATTACCCCAATGAAATAAATGAAGATAATGTAAGCAGTATAAGAGAAATATTAGCTAGTGAAGGAAAGGACATATATTGTATAGCGCTTGGTCATCATACAAATCCTAAATATTCCTTAGGTTCTTTAGTAAATCCTTTTCCTGAAATACGCAAGGAAGCTATAAGCATTGCTAAAGATGGTATAGACTTAGCATCTTCAGTTGGTGCCAATTTTATAATTTGGCCAGGAGGTGAGGGATATAATTATCCTTTTCAGACAGATTATGAAAAAATGTGGAATGATTTTATAGACGCAATTGCTACTCTTACAGAACATGCAAATAAAAAAGGAGTTACTATATTTCTTGAGCATAAAAACAGTGAACCTGCCATGAAAGTAGCTATGAGAAGCATAGGCATGACACTATACGTTATCAATAAAGTTAAAGAAAGGGGAGTAGATACGAGTAATTTAAAAGTCAACATGGATTGGCAACATCTTATCATGAATGGCGAAAATTTAGCCGAATATGCAAGGCTATTAGCAATGGAAAATAAATTAGGTCATCAGCATGCAAACAGCGGTTGGGGCACTTTTGATGATGATAGTATGGTTGGAGCCCTGCGTTTCATAGAAACACTGGAATTAGCAAAAGAATTACAACTTATTGGTTATGGCAAAAATGGCGAAAGGATAGGCTTTGACCTTTTACCCTATACAGAAGATGCAATAGAAGCTGTTAAAGAGAGTGTGATTCATTGGGAATTTATATATGATTTAGCTTCCAAAATAGATACTGAACACCTATATGAAGCTAAAAAAAGTAAAGATGCTGTGAAAGCTTATAAAGAAGTATATAAAGCACTTGGAGCAAAGTTTTAAATAATTATATTTTCAAAAAGGAGGAAAATGACATGGAATACTTCAAAAATGTACCACAAATAAAATACGAAGGACCAAAGTCAAACAACCCATATGCATTTAAATTTTACAATCCTGATGAAATAATAGATGGAAAACCTTTAAAAGAACACTTGCGTTTTTCAGTAGCGTACTGGCATACATTTACAGCCAATGGGACAGATCCATTTGGAGCACCTACAATGCAAAGACCATGGAATCATCTAAGTGATCCTATGGATATTGCTAAGGCGAGGGTAGAGGCAGCTTTTGAATTTTTTGAAAAGCTTGACGTACCGTTTTTCTGTTTTCATGACAGAGATATAGCTCCAGAAGGGGAGAATTTAAGAGAGACGAACAAAAATTTAGATACAATAGTTGCAATGATTAAAGATTATTTAAAGACGAGCAAAACAAAAGTATTATGGGGGACAGCAAATCTTTTTTCAAATCCGAGATTTGTACATGGAGCAGCAACTTCCTGTAATGCAGATGTATTTGCATATGCAGCAGCCCAAGTAAAAAAAGCACTTGAAATAACAAAAGAACTTGGAGGACAGAACTATGTATTTTGGGGCGGAAGAGAAGGATATGAAACACTACTCAATACAGATATGGAATTGGAACTTGATAATCTCGCAAGATTTTTGCACATGGCAGTAGAATATGCAAAAGAGATAGGATTTGAAGGGCAGCTTTTAATTGAGCCAAAACCAAAGGAACCGACAAAACACCAATATGATTTTGACGCAGCGAACGTATATGCATTTTTGAAGAAATATGACCTTGATAAATACTTCAAATTAAACATAGAAGCAAACCATGCCACACTTGCAGGACATGACTTTCAACATGAATTAAGATATGCAAGAATTAACAATATGTTAGGCTCTATAGATGCAAATATGGGAGATATGCTTTTAGGATGGGATACAGACCAATTTCCGACAGACATACGAATGACAACCCTTGCAATGTATGAAGTCATTAAGATGGGTGGTTTTGACAAAGGTGGGCTTAATTTTGATGCGAAAGTAAGACGTGCTTCATTTGAACCAGAAGACCTATTTTTAGGGCATATTGCAGGAATGGATGCTTTTGCAAAAGGATTTAAAGTAGCGTATAAGCTTGTTAAAGATGGTGTATTTGATAGATTTATAGAAGAAAGATACAAAAGTTATCGAGAAGGCATAGGAGCAGAGATAGTAAGTGGAAAAGCGAACTTTAAAACTCTTGAAGAATATGCATTAAACAATCCAAAGATTGAGAACAAATCAGGCAAGCAAGAGTTGTTAGAGTCAATATTAAATCAGTATTTATTTAGTGAATGACGGAGGGCTAAAATATGTATTTTCTTGGGATAGATTTGGGTACATCAGCTGTAAAGATAATTTTAATAGAGGAAAAGGGAAATGTAATAGGAAGCACATCAAAAGAATATCCAGTATATTACCCTCAGCCAGGCTGGTCAGAACAAAATCCTGAAGACTGGTGGAATGCCACAAAAGATGGCATACGTGAGTTAATAATTAAAACTGGTGTAAAAAATGATGATATAAAAGGCATAGGTTTAAGTGGCCAAATGCATGGGCTTGTACTTTTAGATGAGAACAACAATGTACTAATGCCTGCTATACTTTGGAATGACCAAAGGACGCAAGAGGAGTGTGGTTATATTACCCAAACATTAGGCAAAGAAAGATTGACAAAATATACAGGGAACAAAGCATTAACAGGATTTACAGCGCCAAAGATATTATGGGTAAAAAAACATCGCACTGATATATATAAAAAGATTCATCATATACTTTTACCTAAAGATTACATCAGATTCAAACTTACAGGGGAATATGCCACAGATGTGTCAGATGCATCAGGTACATTGTTGTTTGATGTAGAAAACAGGAAATGGTCAAAAGAGATGTTAGATATATTGGACATACCCTATAATTGGATGCCAAAATGTTATGAATCTACGGAGGTAACTGGATATGTCACAAAAGAGGCAGCGGATTTGACAGGATTAAAAGAAGGGACAATAGTTGTAGGCGGAGGAGGAGATCAAGCAAGTGGAGCAGTAGGGACTGGTACAGTAAAGAGTGGCATAGTATCAGTTGCACTTGGCACTTCAGGAGTTGTATTTGCAAGTCAAGACAAATATGTAGTAGATGAAGAAAACAGATTACACTCTTTCTGTCATGCTAATGGCAAATGGCATGTAATGGGAGTAATGCTCTCAGCAGCCGCTTGTTTAAAATGGTGGATAGATAACATAATCAACTTTAATGGTTCTTCTATAACATATGAAAAGCTTTTAGAAGAAGCAGAAAAAGTAACACCAGGAAGCGGTGGGTTAATATTTCTCCCTTATCTCATGGGGGAAAGGACTCCTCATAGTGACCCTTACGCGAGAGGATGCTTTATAGGGCTTAATATGACTCACAATAGAGGACATATGACAAGAGCAATACTTGAAGGGGTAGCATTTGGACTTAGAGACTCGCTTGAGATAATAAAAGAACTTGAGATACCAGTAAATGAAGTTAGAGTAAGCGGCGGCGGTGCAAAGAGCAAATTGTGGAGGCAAATACTTGCAGACATTTTTGGTGTCAGAGTAGACATGGTAAATGCGACTGAAGGGCCAGCTTTTGGCGCAGCAATAATGGCAGCAGTGGGATATGGAATATTTAAAGATGTTGAGGAGGCATGTAGTACACTCATCAAAGTGACTGATAGTGTTTACCCAATAGGAGAAATTGTAAGTAAATATAATGAAATATATCAGATTTATAGAGGTTTGTATAAGGCCCTTAAAGATAGGTTTGGGGAAATAGCCAGTATAAATTAATTTCGAAAAATATACTTGTAAAAGTAAAAACACAATATTAAAGGGGAATGTTAAAGGGGGTGAGATAAAATCACAAAATTGTTAAATTAAAAATTTAATTTTACTAGTAAAATTTTCACAGCACAAATTAGGAGGGTGAAAAGAATGAGGAGAATTATTGCTTTGATTACAATTGTGATTATGGTGGTTGGGTTGTTATCAGGATGCGGACAAAATAGTCAAACAGGGCAATCTGAGTCAACTCAGCCAAAAGAAAAAGTATTAAAGATTTGGTCTTTTACAAATGAAGCAAAGGTTTTCGCAACAGCTTTTAAAGAGAAACATCCAGATGTAAAAATAGAGTATACTATGATTCCAATGACAGAAGGAGAATATCAATTAAAACTTAAATCAGCATTACAGTCAGGAGATGTTCCGGATGTTGTTGCTTTAGAAGCAAGTTTTGTTAGAAGTTTTGTGGAAAGTAATTATTTAGCTGACATATCTGATTTACTTCCTGCAGCAAAAGAATTAGAGACTTATCAATTTACTATAGATATGGGAACAGATCAAAATGGTGTGATAAAAGCTTATTCTTATCAGGCTACTCCTGGCGTTATGTATTATCGTAGAAGTCTTGCAAAACTATATTTTGGAACTGATGATCCGGCAAAAATCCAAGAGTTAATGTCCGACATTGACAAATTTGCAGAAGCAGCAAAAATAATAAAGGAAAAATCTAATGGCAATACCTATATGGTAGCTTCTACAGCTGATTTTGGAAATTTGTTTTTTGCAAATAGGTCACAACCGTGGATAGTGAACAATAAATTGGTTATAGATCCACAAATTGATAAATTATTTGATATTGCAAAATTATTTAGGCAAAACGGATATGAAGCACAAACACAACAATGGTCAGAAAGCTGGTTTGCTGGCATGAACGATTCGTTAGTGGATGCAAAAGGTAATCCAAAACAAGTTTTTGCATATTTCCTGCCAACATGGGGATTGTCGTACGTATTGCAACCTAATGCTGTAGCAAAACAAAACAAAGAAGGTAAAACGGTAGGTCATGATACATCAGGCGATTGGGCTCTTATTCCAGGTCCATTACCATATCAATGGGGTGGTACATGGTTCGGAGTGCCAAAAGATAGTAAGAATATAGAATTAGCAAAAGAATTTATAAAATTTGCTACTTTAAATGAGGAAACATTAAAAAATTGGGCACTAGGTGTTTATACGAATGAATATCTAAAAAAGATAGATCCCAGTGTTGGGAACGATTTAAAACAACCAGCTGGAGACTTTGTATCGAGCAAAAAAGTAGTAGAAGAACTAATACCACAGATGAAAGATACTCCTGCAAGTAAATTTGTTGGAGGACAAAATCCTTATGAAGTATTTGCAGAAGCAGCAAAACGCATTGATCTTGCTAATACTCTCAAAAATATTCAGGGCACGGATGATGTGATTCAACGTGCATTATGGGATCCATTGGATGCTTACGCTTCTGGTAAAGTAAGTAAAGAGGAAGCGGTAAAGCAATTTAAAGACAATGTTAAAAATGCTCTTCCCAATGTTCAAGTTAATTAATATATTAGCTAGAGAAAATGCTAACGTTTTGTTGGCATTTTCTCTAGGCTTCTTAGTAATTTTATAAAAGTGAGGGAATACAAATATGGAAGCTTTTAATTTAAAATCGAAAAGCAAGATTAATAAGAACTATTATGGTTATATCTTTACTTTGCCATTTATAGTTATATTTTTAGTTTTTAATCTATATCCACTTATTTATACATTTTACTTAAGTTTAACAGATATGACTCTGATGAATTCGTCTTATCATTTTGTTGGATTTGCGAATTTCAAACAATTATTTTCTGATAACTATTTTTTAAAATCAGTAATAAATACGTGGAAAATTTGGCTTATTAATTTTATTCCCCAATTAACTATTGCTATGCTTTTAGCTATTTGGTTTGTCAATAACAGATTGAAAATTAAATTTATTGGGTTATGGAGAACGATTTATTATTTACCAAATATACTTATGCCAGTTGCAGTAGCTGCACTTTTTTATAATTTTTTCTCCCTATATGGTCCTGTAAATCAGATAGCAGTTCGTACAGGAATTTTAAAAGAAGCTTTTGACTTTTTTAGGAGTACTACTTGGACACAACTTATTGTGGCGTTTATTCAATGGTGGATGTGGTATGGAGTAACAATAATCTTTTTAATGGCAGGGCTATCTTCAATTTCACCTTCATATTATGAATCAGCTTTAGTGGATGGTGCTAATTCATGGCAAATGTTTACTAAAATTACTCTTCCTCTTTTAAAACCGGTTCTAATATATGTACTTGTGACTTCGTTATCAGGCGGAATGCAGATGTTTGATATACCCTATTTATTAACTGATGGGACAGGATCTCCTGACGGAGCTATAAGAACAATGAGCGTTTTAATGTATATGAAATTTTCAAGTGGCGATGGTTATATTGGTGCTGCTGCTTCTGTTGGTGTTATGATTTTTCTTATAACTGCTATTGCAGCATTTATTATAATAAACCTGCTAAAAGAGAGGGAATAAAGACAAAAATTAGGCTAAGAAAGGATGGGATTATGAATTATAAACTTCGTATAAAATTTATGAAGATAGGAGTATATATCTTTTTAATTATACTTTTCTTACTTGCTATTTTACCTATATGGCTTTTGCTTGTTAATGCTACACGTTCCACACCTGAAATACAGCAAGGAGTTAGTTTGTTGCCAAGCAGTAATCTGTGGGTAAATTGGAATCATCTTACAGGGATGGGAGTAAACATATGGCGAGGCTTTTTAAACAGCCTTATTATATCTGTTCCAGTTACTTTTTTAACTGTTTATTTTTCAATGATGACGGCTTATGCAATTCATGTATATGATTTTAAATGGAAAAAAATGCTATATAATACTGTGGTACTTTTGACAATTGTTCCAACTCAATTAGTACCAATAATAGGATTTTATAAATATATGGCATCTCTAAAATTATTAAATAGTTATATTCCGCTAATTGTTCCAGCTATTGCTTCGCCTCCAATGGTATTTTTTGCACTACAATATTTGGAATCTACGATAGTAAAGGATTTAATAGAAGCTGCCCGTATCGAAGGAAGTGGAGAACTTGGAATTTTTCATAAAATTATTTTACCTATAGCAAAACCTGGTGCATTTACAATGGGAATTTTATCTTTTGTTGCTTCTTGGAATAACTTTTTTACTCCATTTATGTTAATTTCAAAAATAGAAAAATATACGCTTCCAATGATTGTTAAATTATTACGTGGGGATATGTATAGAACAGAATATGGAGCAATATACCTTGGTCTTGCAATCACGATGATTCCTATTATAATAGTTTATGCTATATTTTCAAAATATATTGTAAGCGGAATTGCAATGGGTGCTATAAAAGAGTAAAAAAATAAAAGCAAAAGGGGGATTTTTAAATGAAGCCATTATATTTAGATTCCACTCAATCAGTGGAAAAAAGAGTAGAAGATTTATTACAGCAAATGACTATAGAAGAAAAAGTAGCACAATTAAACAGTATTTGGGTATACGAAATATTAGATGATATGAAATTTTCTTTTGATAAAGCTAAAAGATTGATGTCATATGGAATAAGTCAGATTACCCGCCTTGGTGGAGCAAGTAATTTATCACCACGGGAAACAGTGAGAATAGCAAATCAGATTCAAAAATTTTTGATTGAAAATACAAGGCTTGGCATACCTGCTTTGATTCATGAGGAGTCTTGTAGTGGATATATGGCAAAAGGGGCAACTATTTTTCCACAAACTATAGGAGTTGCGAGTACGTGGAATAATGAAATTGTTGAAAAAATGGCTTCTGTAATAAGGGAACAGATGAAAGCTGTTGGAGCAAGGCAAGCTCTTGCGCCTTTATTGGATATTACAAGAGATCCACGTTGGGGAAGAACAGAAGAAACTTTTGGAGAAGACCCTTATTTAGTAATGCGTATGGGTGTTTCATATATTCGTGGGCTTCAAACTGAAAGTTTAAGGGAAGGCATTGTAGCTACAGGAAAACATTTTGTGGGATATGGAAATTCAGAAGGAGGTATGAATTGGGCTCCTGCTCATATTCCTGAAAGGGAGCTTAGAGAAGTTTTTCTTTATCCTTTTGAGGCGGCGGTAAAAGAGGCGAAATTAAGTTCGATTATGCCGGGATACCACGAACTTGATGGGGTACCGTGTCACAAATCAAAAAAATTGTTAAACGATATTTTACGTAAAGATTGGGGTTTCGAGGGAATTGTAGTATCTGATTACTTTGCTATAAGCCAGCTTTACGAGTACCATCATGTGACATCAGATAAAAAGGGAGCTGCAAAATTGGCTTTAGAGGCTGGTGTTGATGTGGAATTACCAAGCACCGACTATTATGGCTTGCCGCTTAGAGAGTTAATTGAAAGTGGTGAGATTGATATAGATTTTGTAAATGAAGCTGTAAAGAGAGTTTTAAAAATAAAATTTGAATTAGGGTTATTTGAGAATCCTTATATAAATGAAGAAAAGGCTGTTGAGATTTTTGATACAAATGAACAACGAGAACTAGCTTATAAAATAGCGCAGGAGTCTATAGTATTGTTGAAAAATGAAAATAATTTGCTGCCTTTAAAGAAAGATTTGAAATCTATTGCAGTTATTGGCCCCAATGCTGACAGTATTCGCAATATGATTGGTGATTATGCATATCCTTGTCATATTGAATCATTACTTGAAATGAGAGAGACCGACAATGTTTTTAATACACCTTTGCCAGAAAGCTTAGAAGCAAAAGATATTTATGTACCTATTGTAACTGTGCTACAGGGAATTAAGGCAAAAGCTTCTTCTAATACAGAAGTTTTATATGCAAAAGGCTGCGATGTTCTTAACAATAGTAAGGATGGTTTTAAAGAAGCGGTTGAGATTGCAAAACAGGCTGATGTTGCTGTTGTGGTAGTAGGAGATAAATCAGGGTTAACAGATGGCTGTACTTCTGGTGAATCAAGAGATCGGGCAGACCTTAATTTGCCAGGTGTACAAGAAGAGCTGATAAAAGCGGTTTATGAAACTGGTACACCAGTAATAGTGGTACTTATAAATGGAAGACCAATGTCTATTTCTTGGATAGCTGAAAAAATTCCAGCAATTATTGAAGCTTGGTTACCTGGTGAAGAGGGTGGAAGAGCTGTTGCAGATGTGATTTTTGGTGACTATAATCCTGGAGGTAAACTACCAATTTCTATTCCTCAATCAGTAGGGCAGTTACCAGTATATTATTACCATAAACCTTCTGGAGGCCGCAGTCACTGGAAGGGGGACTATGTAGAATTAAGCACAAAGCCTTTATATCCCTTTGGTTATGGTCTTAGCTATACAGAGTTTTCATACACTAATCTTAATATTTCTAATAGAAAGGTTTCTTTAAGGGACAGAATGGTTGAAATCTCTGTTGATATAAAAAATACAGGTACATTAAAGGGAGATGAAGTTGTTCAACTTTATATACATCAAGAAGCTTTAAGTGTTACAAGGCCTGTTAAAGAGCTTAAAGGGTTTAAACGCATTACTTTAGATGCTGGTGAAGAAAAGACAGTTATTTTCAAACTTTCTATTGAACAACTGGGTTTTTATGATGAGAATATGGAGTATGTGGTAGAACCAGGACGTGTAGATGTAATGATAGGGAGCTCTTCTGAAGATATAAGGCTAAGGGATTATTTTGAAATTGTAGGAGAAAAAGAGAAAGTAGCTAAAAAATTTATTACGGAAGTAAGGGTAGAGAATAAATAGAAAGCCAAATAATAGAGATAGGAGTGATAAAATTGGCAAAATTTCCAAGAGATTTCGTTTGGGGGACAGCCACATCATCATACCAAATAGAAGGAGCGGTAAATGAAGACGGAAGGACCCCTTCCATATGGGACACATTGGAATAAAGCATTTTTCATAGTAATGTTGAAATGTTCTCTCTTTATATCTAACTTAGCTGTATAATTAAAAGGTAACTACAAAATAAAAAATTATTTCAATTTTCTTTTAAGATTTAATATGTTATAATTCACACTAGAAACAACAATATAAATAGAAGGGTGAACAAATGATAACAGCGGATCAATTATTAGTTAAGCAAATAAATAAATCAATAGTGCTCAATACCATAAGAAAAAAGGGGAATGTTTCAAGAGCGGATATTGCACACATTACAGGTTTAAACAAGTCAACTGTATCTTTCCTTGTTGATGAACTTATAAACGAAGGGTTTGTGAAAGAAGAGGGGCCAGGAGAATCAAAAGGTGGCAGGAAGCCAATCATATTAAGCATAAATGAGAGAGCTGGATGCATAATAGGCATTGATTTAGATGTAAATTATATACTAATTGTCTTGACCGATTTGATGGCAAATGTTATTTGGGAAAAGAAAATAGATATAAAAATTGGCGAGAACCAGCAAACGATTATTGAACGTTTGATAGAATTGATTGATGAAGCAATCTCAAATGCTCCTGAAACAATAAGAGGAATTTTAGGAATTGGGATTGGTGTTCCTGGCATTGTGGATTACAAGAAAGGCAGTATATTATTAGCGCCAAATTTAAAATGGGAAAATGTACCTCTTAAACAAATTATAGAAGATAAATTCAAAATTAAGGTACACATAGATAATGAAGCAAATGTAGGAGCTATAGGAGAAAAGTGGTTTGGAGCAGGGATTAAATATAACAATCTTGTTTATGTGAGTGCTGGAATTGGTATTGGTACAGGAATAATAATTAATGGAGAGTTATACAGAGGCACAGTAGGTCTTGCTGGAGAAATGGGACATATGACAATTGATATTCATGACCATCAGTGTAGGTGTGGCAATACAGGATGTTGGGAAAATTATGCTTCAGAAAAAGCATTGCTTGAATACATAAATACACAATTGCTGATGGGAAAGTCTGATGAGTATATAAACAAAAATAACTTTTATACACTGAGTGCTATTGATATTATCGATTATGCGCGAAAAGGGAGCAAAATAGCGGTAGAAGCTTTAAAAGAAATAGGAAGAAAATTAGGAGTAGGTGTAGTCAATATTATAAATACTTTTAATCCTGAACTTATAATTATTGGAAATACTTTGTCTTTAGCTGATGACTTAATTTTAAATGAAGTTTTAAAAGAAGTAGAGGAAAAAAGTCTTGTTTATAGATATTATAAAGTAAAAATAAAAACTTCCAAACTTCAATTCCATGCGGGGGCAATTGGAGCAGTATCTCTTGTTATTTCAGAGCTGTTTGCGTATCCTGGACTTTAATTATATGGGGTGTTGACATGGAAAAATTAAAAGCAATTATTATAGGACCAGGGAATATTTTTAATAAAGCCTATTTGCCTTTCATATTTAATTTAGATGAACTAAATATATTAGGTATTGTTGGAAGAAACAAAGAAAAGCTCCAAAAATATAAAGAAAGATATGGTTGTGATGTTTACACAGAAATAGACGTTGCGATAAAACAAAAGCCAGATTGTGCTTTTGTACATGCAACCACAGATAGCCATTATGAAATAGTAAAAGAACTACTAAAAAGCGGTATTCACGTATATGTTGATAAGCCTATAACTGAAGAGATAGATAAGACAAAAGAACTTATAGATTTGGCTATGGACAAATCTCTTATTTTGAAGGTAGGTTTTAACAGAAGATATGCGCCTATGTATCAAAAAGCCTTAGCTTTGTTTGATGGCTTAAAACCTGAATTGTGCATTATGGTGAAAAACAGGAATAATGACATCAAAAATAGTGTTAAGTTTACACTTTATGACGATTTCATTCATGTAATAGACACTTTATGCTATATAGTTAAAGATGTTGATGATATAGATGTAAATATTTCAAAAGAAAGAGATTCATTAAAATCCATAGAAGTAGTATTAAAATCTAATAGTTTTACAGCGATAGGAGTCATGCATAGAAATGGTGGAAAAGATTATGAAAGGTTAGAGATACACGGGCATGGCAAAAGTGCAGTTGTGGAAGACATGGAAAGTATAAGAATAATGGAAAATGGCAAAATATATGTGCATAATTTTGAAAGCTGGGATACTATATCTTATAGAAGAGGTTTTGAGACTGCTGTAAAAAGCTTTTTAAAGGACGTATTAGAAGGGAATTATGCAAATGACGAATTAAAATGTACTTTAAAATCTCACGAGATTATAGAGGAAATATTAAAAAAGGCAGTATAAAATCAGGGCACAAAAAGCCCTGATTTTATAATAATTAAATCACGTGAAAAGTTATAAAAAATTTTTATTTTTATTATTGACAAAATGTCATTTTTATTTTATTATATAGTTAAGCGTTTTACTAAAACGTTAAACTAAAATTTAATAGGTGATGAATTTATGGCTGTAACAATAAAAGATATTGCAAAACTAGCGAATGTATCAATTACAACAGTATCGAGAGTTATAAACAATAAAAGTGAAGGAGTTAGTGAAGAAACTAGAAATAGGATTCTTCAATTAGTAAAAGAATTGGGTTATCAACCTAATGCAATAGCACGAGGATTAGTTACTAAAAAAACTAAGACTATCGGTCTTATAATTCCCGATATTTCCAACCCATTCTTTCCTGATATTGCCCGTGGTGTAGAGGATAGTGCTCACATTTACGGTTACAACGTCTTCTTGTGCAATACAGATGACAATTTGGAGAAAGAAAGCGAGTATATAAATGCACTAAAAGAAAAATATGTCGATGGTATAATATTTACCAGCAGTTCTATTCCTAAACATGAACACATTATGGAACTTGTCAAGAGTGGTATTCCTATTGTCATAATGGATAGACGTGTTGATTCTGAAGACATTTACGGAGTTTTTCTTGATAACTATGAAGGTGGTTACATTGCGACAAAACATCTCATAGATTTAGGGCATAAAAAAATTGGTTGTATAACAGGACCACTTTATACAAAAAGTGCCAAAGAAAGACTAGAAGGATACAAAAAAGCATTAATAGAAAATGGTATGGATGTGGATGAAAGGTTGATATTTGAAGGAGATTATAAGATAAACAGTGGAATAATTGGAACTGAAAAGTTGTTAGGTAATAATGAAAATGTTACAGCTATTTTTGCATGCAATGATTTAATGGCATATGGAGCGTACAAAACAATACGTTCATATGGGTACAAGATACCAGATGATATTTCAATAGTAGGGTTTGATGATATACAGCTTTCTCAAATACTAGAACCACAATTAACTACTATAAAGCAACCTGCATATGATATGGGACTGACTGCTGCTCGAATGCTAATAAAACTTGTAGAAGGGAAAAAGTTAAAGAAAAAAATTATTAATTTTAGACCCCAGTTGATAATACGCCAAAGCACAAAAAATATTGGCTAAAGGTGGTAAAAAGATGGAGAAGATAGTTGTTGTTGGAAGTATTAATATGGACGTTGTGATACGAGTTCCGCATATTCCTGTAGTTGGTGAGACAGTTATTGCTTATGATTTGAAAAATTACGGCGGTGGTAAAGGCGCAAATCAAGCGGTATCAATTGCAAGGTTGGGTGGAACGGTCTTTATGATCGGTAGAGTGGGAAATGATGAATATGGTAAGAAATTATATGAGGGCTTAAAAATTGATAGCATAGATGTTAAAGGGATAGAATTTGATTACGAAATACCGACGGGTACAGCTTATATTAATGTGAGTGAAAGAGGAGAAAACAACATAGTTGTTTATCAGGGAGCAAATAAAAGGCTTAATATAGAGCAAATAGAAAAACACGAAGATATTTTTGATGAAGCGAAAATGTGTGTAATTCAGTTAGAAATACCAGTTGAGACAGTAGAATTTGTAGTGGATTTATGCTACCGGAAAGGTATAAAAGTCATATTAAATCCTGCACCAGCATGTGAATTGCCTGATACGCTCTTAGAAAAAGTTTACATTTTAACTCCAAATGAAACAGAACTGGCTTTTTTATCCAAAAGTAAAATAGAAACAATTGCAGATATAAAAAAGGCCTCAAAATATTTGCTGGACAAAGGAGTTCAAAACGTTATAACAACTATTGGAGAAAAAGGAAGCTTTTTTATCAATAAGGATACAGAAAAACTATTTGATGCGATCAAAGTTACTGCTGTTGATACAACAGCAGCAGGTGATTCATTTACAGGAGCATTAGCAGTGGCATTAAGTGAAGGGAAGAACATTGAAAGTGCAATAGAATTTGCTACATACGTAGCAGCATTAACGGTTACTAAAGAAGGCGCTCAGTCATCCTTGCCTTATAGAGATGAGGTAGAAAAATTTATTAAAGAAAGGGGTTATAACAAATGAAAAAGACATATTTGCTGAATAGTGAAATTTCAGAAGTTGTTGCAAGATTAGGGCATACAGATTTGTTGGTGATTGCTGATAGTGGATTACCTATACCAGATGGTGTTAAAAGAATTGATATTGCTTTAACAAAAGGGATACCGAGTTTTAAAGATACATTAAATACGGTACTTACTGAGTTGGGAGTAGAAAAAGCATATATTGCGAAAGAAATGATAGATAAAAATAACGATTTATACCTATACCTTCTCGAGCTATTTGGAGAAAAGCTAATACTTATTAGCCATGAAGATTTAAAGGCAATGTCAAAAAACGCTAGAGCTATTATTAGGACTGGTGAATATAAGCCATATGCAAATATTATTTTAGAGTCAGGTGTGGAATTTTAACAATTCAAAGGGGGAATAATTTTTGGAACCCGTTTTAGAGATGAGGAATATAACGAAAAAGTTTGGCAATGTTAAAGTTCTGGATAATGTAAGCTTAACCCTTTATAAAGGTCATGTTTTAGCTTTATTAGGTGAAAATGGGGCAGGAAAGTCAACTCTGATGAAAATTCTCTGCGGCATTTATGAGAAAGATGAAGGAAGTATTTATATAAAAGGGGAAGAAGTAAATATAAGAAATGTCAAAGATGCTGAAAAATATGGCATTGCTATGATTCATCAGGAGCTCAATCTTATACCATCACTTAGTGTTGCTGAAAATATTTTTTTAGGCAGGGAATATCTAAAATCATTTAACGCTATAGATTGGAAAAAAATAAAGCAAGAAGCTGCTAAAAAGCTTAGTGAATTGGGTATGAATATAAACGTTAATAGACTGGTAAAGCACTTGAGTGTTGGAGAACAACAAATGGTTGAAATAGCTAGAAGTTTATTGATGGATGCTGAGATATTAGTAATGGATGAACCAACTGCTGCTTTAACAGAGGCAGAGACAAAAAAATTATTTGAAGTCATAAGATCGCTTAAATCAGAAGGACGAACTATTATTTATATATCTCACAGAATGAATGAAATTTTTGAAATTTGTGATGACTATATTGTTTTAAGAGATGGACGCTTTATTTCTCAAGGCAAAATTAACGAAGTTACACGTGATGAGTTAGTTACAATGATGGTTGGAAGAGAACTAAAAGAACAATATCCTCGTGAATCTGTTCCGCTGGGAGAGGAAATATTGCGAGTAGAAAATCTTAGTGTGAAGGGTTTATTTGAAAATATTAATTTCACAGTCAGAAAAGGTGAAGTAGTAGGGTTTGCTGGTTTGATAGGTGCAGGAAGAACTGAAGTGGCCAAAACAATATTTGGTTTTTATAAGAAAACCTCAGGTAAAATTTATCTTGAAAATGAGGAGCTAAAGATAAATAATCCAAAAGATGCTATTGATAATGGAATAATATATTTATCTGAAGATAGAAAAAATGACGGTTTGATATTAAAGCATACTTTAAAAGAAAATATGACGCTTTCGGCATTAAAAAGTATTTCTGATTATATGGGCACTATTTACCATTCTAAAGAAAAATATTTAGTAAACCAAATGATTGAAAAATTAAACATTAAGACCTCTTCAATAAATCAAAAAATATCTAAACTGAGTGGAGGGAACCAACAAAAAATTGCTATTGCCAAATGTTTATTGACAAATCCTAAATTAATTATTCTTGATGAACCAACTCGAGGCATTGATGTTGGAGCAAAAAATGAAATATATAAATTGATTAATAATTTAAAAAAGCAAGGTATTGGTATAATTTTAATATCTTCAGAATTGCCAGAGGTTTTGAATATTAGCGATAGAATTATTGTAATGCATGAAGGAAGGATAACAGGCGAAATACTTCATGAAGAAGCGACAGAAGAAAAGGTAATGTTAAAAGCTGTAGGAGGGGAATGAGTTGAATTTACCGGAAGAAAAAGTAACAAAAATAAATATTAGTGAATTTTTACTCAAAGCAAAATCTTTGATAGGCTTAGTAGGGTTAATCGTTGTATTTTCAATATTATCACCAAGATTTTTAGATTATTATAATCTTACAAATGTTTTAAGACAGACTTCCCTAAATGCAATAATGGCTGTGGGTATGACGTTTGTAATATTAACAGGTGGAATAGACTTATCTGTAGGTTCTATATTAGCCTTTTCAAGTGCAATTACAGCTGGCATGTTAAAAGACGGTTCTCCATTAATTATAGCGGTATTAGCAGGTTTAATAATAGGTACCGGTTTAGGATTTTTTAATGGTTTTGTCATAATTAGATGGAATATACCACCCTTTATTGCGACATTTGCCATGATGACAATAGCAAGAGGTCTAACACTTGTATATACCAATGGACAACCAATAACGGGTTTAGGTGGGGCTTTTGGTTATATTGGCAACGGTTATATTGGGCCAATACCTGTACCAATAATTCTTACGGTTCTTATCTTTGTGGTAGGTTATTACATTTTAAAGAATAATAGACTTGGAAGATATGTCTATGCTACAGGGGGCAATATACAGGCTGCTAAATTGGCTGGTATTAATACTAACAATATAATTCTATTTGTGTATTCTTTAAGTGGCTTTTTAGCAGCAATAAGTGGTTTAATAATTACTTCAAGGTTAAATTCTGCAGCTCCAACAGCAGGGCAGGGTGCTGAACTTGATGCCATAGCTGCGGTTGTACTTGGAGGTACAAGTTTATCAGGTGGCGAAGGGGGAGTAATAGGTACTCTGATAGGTGCTTTGATAATAGGCATTTTAAATAATGGCTTAAATTTACTTAACGTTTCGCCTTTTTATCAGCTTATAGCTAAAGGTGCAGTAATATTACTTGCTATAGCATTAGACAAGAAAGAAAGTAAATAAAGGGGGTGTTTTAGAAAGACTTTAATTAATTTAAAAACAAAAAATTTTAAAAATTAAAAATTTAATTAAGAGGGGAGAGTTTAATTATGAGAAAATCAAAAATTTTGTTCCTTTTATTAACATTTATTTTAACTGTTGTGTTAATTGCTGGATGCAGTACAGGTAATACCAACAATACTTCAAATGCTAAAGGAGAAAAGACAATAGGTTTAGTTATATCGACGCTTAATAACCCGTTTTTTGTAACATTAAAAAATGGTGCAGAAGCCAAAGCAAAAGAATTAGGTTATAAATTGATAGTAGAAGATTCACAAAATGACTCTTCAAAAGAACTTTCTAATGTAGAAGATTTAATTCAACAAAAAGTAGACGTTTTGCTTATAAATCCTGTAGATAGCGATGCTGTAGTTAATGCGATAAAAGAAGCAAATAGCAAAAATATACCGGTTATTACTTTGGACAGGTCTGCAAATGGTGGAGATGTTATTTGTCACATAGCTTCAGATAACGTAAAAGGTGGAGAAATGGCAGCAGAGTTTATTGCAAAGGCACTTCATGGTAAAGGAAATGTGGTGGAACTTGAAGGTATACCAGGTACTTCTGCTGCCAGAGATAGAGGCAAAGGATTTGACGAAGCTATTGCTAAGTATCCAGATATAAAAATTGTAGCAAAACAAGCTGCTGATTTTGATCGTTCAAAAGGTTTATCAGTAATGGAAAATATCCTTCAAGCCCAACCTAAAATTGATGCAGTATTTGCCCAAAATGATGAAATGGCATTAGGTGCAATAAAAGCAATAGAGAGTGCAAATAGGCAAGGAATTTTAGTAGTTGGATTCGATGGGACAGATGATGCGTTGAAAGCTATAAAAAATGGCAAAATGGCTGCAACGATTGCTCAGCAACCAGCTTTAATAGGTTCTCTTGGAGTAGAAATGGCTGACAAATATCTAAAAGGTGAAAAGGTAGAAAAATTTATACCAGCTGAGCTTAAACTTATAACGAAGTGATGATATGGAATAGGCGGAAATTATATCCGCCTTTTTTATAAAAATTTCGAGAAGTAAAATTACATATTTTTTTAAAATTTAAGAAGGAATTTTACAACTTACGTCGAATATATATAATAACAAAGAAAAATTTATAGAGGTAAAGGACGGTTTTTATGACGGATATTTTGGCAGTAATAAAAGAATTGCAAATAACTTTTAAACCATCAGAAGCTAAAATCGCAAAATATATACTAGATAATGCTGATGTTGTTACAGAATTATCTATTAATGAGCTTGCAAAGGCTTGTGATACGAGTGAAGCCAGTATTGTGAGATTTTGCAGAACTATTGGGTTAAAAGGATTTCAGGAATTAAAAATTAAAATTGCTGTATCTTTATCAAAACAAACTAAAAAACTTGATGGCGGTATTACTGATGATGACGATGTATCAGATGTTATTCAAAAAATTGCAAATTTTAATAAGCAAGCAATAGATAACACAATTTCTTTACTTGACGTAAAGAGCATAATAAAAGCTGTTGACGCTTTATCAAATGCGAACAAAATCGATTTTTATGGAGTTGCTGCTTCAGGAACTGTGGCATATGATGCGATGTTGAAATTTTCAAGGATAAATATACCTTGTACTGCCTATCAGGATACCCATCTTCAATTGACGTCAGCAGCAAATTTAAAGAAAGGAGATGTTGCCTTTGGGATATCATATTCAGGTTGTACAAGAGAAATTGTAGAGGCTTTAGAAGTAGCTAAAGAAGCGGGTGCTACTACGATAAGTTTAACTAAATTTGGACAATTCCCGCTGGTAAAAGTAGCTGATATAAATCTTTTTGTATCATCAGAAGAGCCTTTGTTTAGATCTGGTGCAACAGCTTCCAGAATAGCACAATTAAATGTTATTGATATACTTTTTATTCTTGTAGCAAAAAGAAAATACAACGATGTTGTTAAGTTTCTTGAAAATACAACAGAAGCGTTATCAATACGAAAAATATATAAATAAACGAAAAAACAGTTTATAGAAAGGATTTGGTACTATGATATTAGATGAATTAATCACTGAAGGTAGAAACCCTGAAACAATGGATATAGACAGACTGGACACAATTGAAATGCTAAAAAAAATCAACAATGAAGATAAGAAAGTTGCTGTAGCCGTTGAAAAGGTTATACCTTCTATAGCTAAAGCTGTTGATAGCATTGCAGAGAAAATGAAAAAAGGGGGGAGATTGATATACATAGGGGCAGGTACCAGTGGGAGAATAGGTATTCTTGATGCATCTGAGTGTCCTCCTACATTTGGTACTGATCCGAGGCTTGTGCTTGGGATAATTGCGGGAGGAGATAAAGCAATAAGGAATGCAATGGAAAACGTAGAAGACGATGTGGAAGCTGGGAGACAGGATCTAATCAATGTAAATTTAACAGTTAATGATAGTGTTGTAGGTATTTCGGCAAGTGGACGAACACCATATGTAATAGGTGCATTGGAATATGCAAAACAAGTAGGAGCTCTTACAATTGGTTTGTTTTGTAACCCCAATGAAAACCTTTCAAATATAATAGATATACTGATTACACCGGTGGTAGGACCAGAAGTTATAATGGGGTCAACGCGGATGAAGGCAGGAACTGCACAAAAATTGGTATTAAATATGATATCAACAAGTGTAATGATAAAGATGGGAAAAGTATATAGTAATCTGATGGTTGATTTGCAAGCTAATAATGAAAAATTAATGGGAAGAGCAAAACGTATTGTAAAATTAGCAACAGGTGCCGAGGAAAGGATAATTGAAAGCATACTTAATGAAACTAATTACAATGTGAAACTAACAATTTTAATGATTGTAACAAATTTAGACAAAGATAGAGCCAAACAACTTCTTGATGTGGCCGGCGGCTATATTGCAGAAGCGATAAAATTAAAGGAGGATAGAAATTAGATATGTGATTAACCGGGAATCCGGTTAAAAAATAAAAAAATAGGGGGTAAAAAAATGAAAGCCAAAAAATTAATTAGTATTCTTTTGACAATAATTTTTATTACTTCAATGTTGTCAGGATGTTCAAAGACTACTAATCAACCAAATGGAGAAGCTTCTTCAGCAAAAAAAGATATTGTAAAGGTATGGACATTTCCTGTTGAAAAAGATTATGAACAAAACTTTGCAAAAATAAAAGAGGACTTTGAAAGCAAAAATCCAAATATAGAAATTCAAGTAGAAGTGTTGTCATGGGCAGAAGGAGTTAAAAAATTTGATACAGCTATAAATGCTGGTGACCCACCGGATTTAATGTTTATTGTTCCATCAGCAAAATACGTACAAACGGGACTTGCAGTACCTATTGAAGATTATATTGATAAAGAAACATTGAGTGATTATTATCCTGTTGCGCTCGAATATATGAAAGTAGGTGGTAAATTATATGGCTTGCCGTTATATATGAAGATACATACTATAGCAGGGAATAAAAAGTTAATGGAAGAGGCAGGTATAGATTGGAAAAAAATCCAAGAAAATGGGTGGACATGGGACGAGTTTAAGGAACTTACTAAAAAAGGTACCAAAATAAATGCGGAAGGTAAACAGCAATATGGCTTTGTTTTTCATGGAGCGGGAGTTGATATTACAGAATTGCTTAATCACATGTTAATGAATAATGGCCTTCCATACATGGTTGATGAAAAGGGGAAATTTACGTATACAGATCCTAAGTTTTTAGAAACATTGAAATTTATAAGGTCATTGATAGATGAAGGAATAATGCCTAAAGAATCAAATCAGATAACACCACAAAAAAGAATGGAACTTTTTTATACAGAACAAGCAATGATTATTGGAAAAGCAATGCCATATTATGAGGTTGTTATTGGTGATAATAACAAAAAAGTTCAAGAAAAAACAGCTCCGCCGGATCAGAAAGTTGTTGATTTTGTCTTACTCCCTGAGCCGCATGCTGCGGGGCAAAAAGCGATTACACCAGGTGGTGTTGATGGATATTCGATGTTCAAGCAAAAGAATTATAATGGTCCTGTAAGTCAGGAAGAGCATTTGAGAAACGTGGCGAAAGTCCTTGTAGCATTGACTTCAGGATACGCAGGTATTTCAGCAAAAATTTTGTGCTTACCTCAGGTTACAAAATCCGGCGATCAAATATGGAAAGATAAATATACTATGAAACCAGAGAATAAAGAAGAAGTAGATAGATTATTCAAAAATGTATTGCCTCCAGTCCAAGTAGATCCCGCTCTATCTCAAAAAGCACAAAAACTTTACGATGAAGTTATTAAGGCTGAATATCCTGCTTTACTTGGTGGAGACATTACACCTGAAAAAATGTATGAAGATGTGAAAAAGGCAGCACAAGAAATATTTGGAGATAATGTATATTAAGCTTAAGGGCGTATGCCCTTAGGCTTAATAAATAAAGGAGAGATACTATGCAGGAAATGATGATATATAACCGAAAATCTGAAAAGATAAAACAGTTTTTACGAGACTATGGATGGAGTTATATTTTTATTGCACTTCCAGTAATAATATTTTTGTCTTTTACTTTGTATCCTTTAATAAAAGCTTTTATGATGAGTTTTCAGGAATATCAAGTCATGGGGTCTCGATGGGTTGGCATCGAAAATTATTCCTACATATTTAGGCGAAAGTTATTTTGGAAAGCGCTTTATACTACTCTAGTATATACTCTAGGAACAGTTCCTGTTAATATATTGATATCATTAGGTTTAGCACTTTTGATATTTCAGCTTGATAAAAAGTCACAAA
Source organism: Thermoanaerobacter ethanolicus JW 200 (assembly GCF_003722315.1). NCBI lineage: Bacteria > Bacillati > Bacillota > Clostridia > Thermoanaerobacterales > Thermoanaerobacteraceae > Thermoanaerobacter > Thermoanaerobacter ethanolicus. Next base: position 652,644 of record NZ_CP033580.1, read on the forward strand.
CTTTTTTCAAAACTACCTTTTATCTACCTGCTGTAGCGTCTGGAGTTACGTTATCTTTAGTTTGGTTTATAATGTATGACCCTACGCCAGACGGATTGCTGAATAAATTTTTGAGTTTATTTGGTTTTCCAAATATAAATTGGCTTGGCAGAATGGATACAGCTTTATTTTCTCTTATGCTTATGACATATATAGGCGGACATGGAAGCGGAATAATTTTATATTTAGCATCACTTGGGGGTATTCCAAAGACAATTTACGAAGCCGCTGAAATAGATGCAGCTGGGACATGGTCTAAATTTAGAAATATTACATGGCCTTTATTAAAACCCATAACACTATATATGTTGATTACTGGTATAATAGGTTCATCACAGGCGTTTATGACGGCATATCTTATGACAAGTGGTGGACCGAATCATGCAACTACTACGATTGCTTATCTTATATGGCAAGACGCTTTTGAATATTTTGATTTTGGTGTTGCTGCAGCAGAGTCTTTTGTGCTGGCCCTTATTATAGTAGGATTATCTGTATTACAATTTAAGTATTTAGGTTCTGATGTAGAGTATTAAGGAGGATTTTATATGAATACAACTATTGAGGCAGTCCGAGAAGAAGAAATACCAGTTTACAGAGAAAAAAAAGGAGTTACATTTTATGTTAAAAGGATATTAATATATTCATTACTATTTTTGTGGTCTATATTCACAATATTTCCATTATATTGGATGTTAACCACTTCTTTCACAGATCCAAATTTATCTGCTACTATGCATTTTAATTTGATTCCTCGGGAGTTTACTTTTGCTTCTTATAGATTTTTCTTTACATTTAACAAATATGTATTAAGATGGTTAATCAATTCATTATTTATTGCGACAGTTATAACTTTATCAAATGTATTATTTGCTTCTATGGCAGGATACGCTTTTGCTAAACTTAAATTTCCAGGAGGAAATACAATATTTTGGATATTAATTAGTACAATAATGATACCTGGACAAGTAACTTTGATCCCCCTATATGTTTTAGTGATTAATGTATTTAATTTAGCTGATACTTATTTTGCAATAATATTGCCGCAATTAGTATCTGTTTACAACATATTTTTAATGAAACAATATATGACATCTATTCCATCGACTTTGATAGATGCAGCAAGAATAGATGCATGTAGTGAATTTGGAATATTCTGGAAGGTAATATTTCCACTTGCCAAACCTGGGATAGCTGTGATGGCAATATTTACGTTCGTAAGTCAATGGAATGATTTCTTTTGGCCTTTTTTAGTAACAAAAACAAGTGCGATGCGAACAATTCAAGTGGGTTTAGCATCGTTTAAATTTGCTGACAGTACATTATATGGTCCAATGATGGCAGGTGCAGTAATTGCTTCGATTCCTATGTTTATACTATTCTTTTCTTTGCAGAAATATTTTTTACAGGGTATTACTATAGGTGCAATAAAAGGATAAGGAGGACAATCATAAATGGCAAAAATAGTTTTCGAACATGTTACCAAGGAATTTATCGATGAAAAAAGGGGGAGAGTAATAGCGGTAAATGATGCAAATTTTACGATAGAAGATAAAGAATTTGTAGTGTTGGTTGGACCTTCTGGATGTGGTAAAACAACAACTTTAAGAATGATTGCTGGTCTTGAAAGACAAACAAAAGGCAATATATATATTGGCGAGAAGTTAGTTAATTATCTCCCACCTAAAGATAGAGATATTGCTATGGTATTTCAAGATTATGCATTATATCCACATATGACCGTTTATGAAAATCTTTCCTTCGGCTTAAGAAATCTTAAGGTTCCTAGAACAGAAATCGAACAAAAAGTGAAAAGAGCAGCGGAGATACTTGGGATAAGTGAATTATTAGATCGAAAGCCGAGGGAATTATCAGGAGGACAGAGACAGAGAGTCGCTGTGGGTAGAGCAATTGTTAGAAATCCTAAAGTTTTTCTATTTGATGAGCCTTTATCAAATCTTGATGCAAAGTTGAGAGTTCAGATGAGAGTAGAACTTGCAGAACTTCATAAAAAGCTAGAAACTACGATAGTATATGTTACCCATGATCAAGTAGAAGCAATGACATTGGGACAAAGAATTATTGTGATGAATCACGGAGTAATCCAACAAATTGCTACTCCTGACGAACTTTATAATAGACCTGTTAATATGTTTGTAGCAGGTTTTATCGGTGCTCCTTCTATGAACTTTATAAATTGTAAAGTTGAAGGGGATAAAGTAGTGTTAAACGATGGTAATTCTAATACGGTGTTTGATATACCTCAAAAATTTAAAAAAGTTATAGCAAATATAAATGGTAAAGAAATGGTGATGGGGATAAGACCTGAAGACATTTGTGATTCTAATTTTTCCCAAAATATTGAAAATAAACTTTATATTGACGCATATGTGAAAGTTGTTGAAAAATTAGGCTCTGAGAACCTCCTGTATTTTGATAAATATGGCACGACTATTACAGCAAGAGTTAATCCCCAAAGTAGGATTGCTGCAGGCGATCATGCAAAAGTAGCATTTAATATAGACAAAATATATTTATTTGAGAAAGAAACTGGGATGGCGATATATTAGGGGGAATTAGAAATCTATGAATAGTTTGAGCAAAGTACTTATTAAAAGTGGTCATGATATTTACGAAAACATAGTTTATGTAGTAATAATAAGTATTATTTGGTTTATCTTTATATTTCCTGGTATTTTCGTGTTAACTCCATATGCCGGAGTTATATACTTTATTTTTACATCAATACCTGCATTTACTGCAATCCTTTATTTAACAAGACAAAGAATAGACAGAAAATCTTTTAGCTATAAATTATTTTTCACAGGATTGAAAAAATTTTACATAAGAACTTTTATATACAGTATGCTTTTTTCCATTTTTGTGATGATTCCAGTGTCCTCGTGGTGGTACTATTTTCAGACCAAGACAATGTTTACATTTATTATTGCTGTTATACAAACTTATTTGTTTATATTTATCATTTTATCTCAGGTTTATTTTTTACCACTCCTTGTTAGTGAGAATAAAAATCTTATTAGCGCAATAAATATGTCTATTAAGTTATTTCTTGACAATGGAATGTATACGTTTGGATCTTTAATTCAAATTATTTCGGTTAGCATATTACTTTTGGTAACAATAGTTGGCGTACCATTATTATGGGCTGGAATGGTATCAATTTTTTTAATAAATCTTTATGATAATCTTTTGCTTAAATATATGAATCAAGAGGAAATAAATAATTTAAATTCCTAATGATTATACATTTGTTCATCATCTAACAGAAGGTTTTAAAATTTATGGAGGGAATGAAACTTATGATTTTTGATAGCAATCGGTTAGAAGAAGCATTTAAAATGATAGATAAAGGCATAGAAAATGGAGTTTTTCCTTGTGCTGCTGTAGCTGTTGGTGACAAGAATGGCTTTTTGAAGATTGAAATTAGTGGCAATAAAAGGGTTGTCCCGTATAAAGATAAGTTAAATAGAACTTCTTTGTTTGACCTTGCATCTCTTACAAAAGTTGTGGCTACAACTACGTTACTAATGCTTATGATAGAAAAAGGTCTTATCTCTGTATATGATAAAGTGTGTGAATATATACCTTCTTTTAATGAAAAAGGGAAAGATAAAATAACTATTTTTCAACTTCTTACACATACTTCGAGGTTACCGGTTTATATACCTTTTTATGAAAAATGCAGGGATTACAATGATGCCATTGATTATATATGCAAGGAAGTAGAACTGAGAGAAACGCAAGAGGTAGAGTATAGTGACCTTAATTTTATCTTGTTAGGAAAAATACTTGAAACGGTTGGAGGGGGTAAACTCGACAAACTTTGCAAAAAAGAAATTTTTGATCCCCTTGATATGAAGAACACTTTGTTTAATCCCCAAAAAGAGGATGTTGTTCCAACGGAAAGAGACGAAAATACAGGAGAGATAATATGCGGTGTATGCCATGATGAAAATGCTAGGTTTTTCGGAGGCATTTCCGGTCATGCAGGGCTGTTTTCTACTATAGATGACCTTGTAAAATTTGCTAATATGCTTGTCAATTATGGAAAGGTAAAAGATGAGATATTTTTGTCTTATACTCTGTTTAAACGTATGATAACAAATTACACAGAAAATTTGGGAGAAAGCAGAGGGTGGGGTTGGGCAATAAAAGATAACACTTCGGCAGGAGGGGACTTGTTTACGGAAAGAGCCTTTGGGCATACAGGATTTACAGGTACCTCTCTTTGGGTTGACCCTGAATATGGAATTTATGTAATATTATTAACTAACAGAGTGCATCCAACTAGAGAAAATGTTAAGATAATTAGATTTCGCCGATTATTTCATAATGCCGTAATGGCGTCTTTGGATTGGAGGAATTATTAGTGGTTAAATGTGGTATTGATGTGATAGAAAAATATGCAAAATTATTTGAAAATAAAAGGATTGGACTTATTACAGCTCCATCTGGAGTAACTAAAGATTTAAAATCGACTATTGATGTGTTTTATAAAAATTTTAATCTCACTGCTTTATATTCTCCTGAACATGGAATAAGAGGTGAATTTCAAGCAGGAGAAGAAGTGAAAGAATACATAGATGAAAGAACAGGTATAAAAGTTTACAGTTTATATGGGAAAAATAAAAAACCAACCCCAGAGATGTTTGAGAACATAGACATAATGGTTATAGATGTTCAGGATGTTGGTTCGAGATATTATACTTACTTGTACACTATGGCTTATGCTATGGAGGCTTGCAAAGAAAACGGGAAAGAATTTGTGGTATTAGATAGACCTAATCCTGTTGGTGGTGTAAAAGTAGAGGGAAATATATTAGATACTAATTTTCGATCTTTTGTGGGATGGTATCCTATCACTCAACGTTATGGACTTACAATAGGTGAATTGGCACAACTTTTTAACACAGAATTTGGCATCAATTGTGAGCTGCATGTAATAAAGCTTGAAGGTTGGCAAAGGGATATGTATTATGACGAAACAGGGCTTTTATGGCTTAATCCTTCACCAAATATTTCCTCACTTGATGCTGCAGTTTTATATAGCGGCACTTGCCTTTTTGAAGGTACAAACATTTCAGAAGGGAGAGGAACTACAAGGCCTTTTGAAATTATTGGAGCACCTTGGCTTGATCCTTATGAGCTTTCAAATGCAATGAATGAAAAAGGGCTTAAGGGAGTTATATTTAGACCAGTTTACTTTATTCCTTCTTTTTCAAAACATAAAAATGAGATATGTAAAGGTGTTCAAATTCACATAAAAGATAAAAAATCTGTTGATGCTGTAGAGGTTGGTATTAGACTTTTATATGAAATAATCAAAATTAGTGGTGAAAATTTTGAATGGTTGCCTCCTTTCGGAAATAGCAAAAACTATTTTATAGATTATCTTGCCGGAACAGATGAACTAAGGCTTATGAAATATGAAGAAGATGAACTTATTGAAAAATGGAGAAAGGATAGCAAAAAGTTTGAAACGATAAAGCAGAAATACCATCTTTATCAATGAAGAAAGGATTGAAAGTTATGAGAATTGATGAGATGACTTTAGAAGAAAAGATAGGTCAGATGCTAATGGTTGGTTTCCCTTCTCCTACTTATGATGACCATATTAAAGAATTAGTTAGGGAATATAAAATTGGCAATATTATACTATTTTCTCGAAATGTCAAGGATGGAAAGCAACTTAAAAATTTGTGCAATGATATTCAGAAAGATGTAATCAAAAACACACGCATTCCTGCTCTTATTTCAATTGACCAAGAAGGCGGAATGGTAACAAGAATTTATAAAGATGCCACTTATTTACCAGGCAATATGGCTATAGCAGCAACAGACAATCCTGAAAATGCGTATAAAATAGGAGAATTAGCAGGGAAAGAGCTCAGGGCATTGGGTATAAACATTAATTTTGCACCAGTACTTGATGTTAATAATAATCCTTCTAATCCTGTAATAGGGGTTAGGTCTTATGGAGAAAATCTCGAAAAAGTAGCTGAGTTTGGAGTTAACTATATAAAAGGATTGCAAAAAGAAGGAGTTATAGCTACAGCAAAGCATTTTCCGGGTCATGGGGATACCTCTGTGGATTCTCATCTGGATTTACCTTTAGTGGAGCATGAGAAAGAAAGGCTTTATAAAGTAGAGTTATATCCATTTAAAAAAGCAGTAGAAAATGGCGTAGATGCAATAATGACAGCCCACATTCTTTTTACGGCTTTTGAAGATAATAAATTACCTGCTACTTTATCATATAATATTCTCACCAATATTTTAAGGAAGGAGTTTAGATTTAAGGGGATAATCATAACAGACTGCATGGAAATGAATGCAATTGCGAAATATTTTGGTACCGCTAAAGCAGCTTCAATAGCAGTGAAGGCTGGAGCTGATATAGTTTTAGTTTCACACACAAAGAAATTGCAGATAGAAGCTTTTAATGAAATAAAAGAAGCAGTTTTGCGTGGAGAAATACCAATTGAAAGAATAAATGAGTCTGTTGAAAGAATAATTAAGTTAAAGGAAAAATACAAGCTCTTCGAAAACCCATATCCAGATGAAAATAAAATTAAGACTCTAGTAGGAAACGCAGAACATAAGGAGATTGCAAAAAGTATAAGTTTAAACAGCATTACTGTTGTTAAAGATGAAAATAAGCTTTTACCAATAAAAACCCAGAAAGTATTAGCCATTTCTCCTGAAACAGTGCCAATTTCAGGTGTTGACGATGCATTGATGGAAAAGCTCTCTTTTGCAAAAGAATTTGTAAAAAGGTTTGGAGGAGTAGAAAAGACTATTCTCGTAAATCCTGATGAAAATCTTATAACCCTCTTAATAGAAGAAGCAAAAGACAAAGAAATTGTTGTAATAGGCACTTACAATGCTAGTTTAAATGAGGGGCAAGTAAGACTTGTAAGGTTATTATTAGAGGTTAATAAAAATATTATCGTTGTTGCCTTAAGAAACCCTTATGATTTACTAAAGTTTAAAGAAGTTCCTACATATCTTTGCACTTATGAATACACTCCACTTGCTATAGAAAGTGTTTTGGAGATTTTAAGTGGAAATTATGTGCCACAGGGTAGGCTACCTGTTTCCCTGTGAGAGGATGAAAGTCATATGAAATATGTCATTGGAATTGATGGTGGCGGCACAAAAAGTGTAATTTCTATAGCAGACCTGCAAGGTAACATTATTGTTACTGAACAGGGAGGCCCTACAAACATCAGGTCTGAAGGAGAGTCTCAAGTATACAATACTTTGAGGTATTTAATTGAAAGTACAGTAAAAAAAGCTAATTTGAAGATAGAGAAATGCGAAGCTATTTGTATTGGCACAGCAGGAGCAGGAAGAGAAGAAGAACAAAGGATCATAAAACAATATATACAAGCTATGGGAATAAAGAGAAATATTATAATAACCAATGATGCAGAAATAGTTATAGCTGAAGTAACAAAGGGGAAAGCAGGCATAGCTGTAATTGCAGGCACAGGCTCGATTGCATATGGAATAGGTAAAAATGGAGAAAAAGTGAGGATTGGTGGCTGGGGTCATATTGTCGGGGATGAAGGAAGTGCATACTACATCGGTATTGAAGCAATCAAAGCTGCTTTGAGGTGTTACGATGGGAGAGAATCTTACACGGAATTACTGCCGATGACAATGAAAGAAATTAATATAAAAAATCCGGAAGAGTTTGTAAAGTTTGTATATAGAAAAGATATCATAAAAAGTGAAATTGCTTCATTGGCTAAAGTAGTTGATGAAGCATATAAAAAGGGAGACAAAAAGGCTAAGGAAATTCTTTTAAAGGCAGCGGAAGAACTTTTCGTTCTCGCAAAAACAGCGATAAAAGGCATAAGAGCTGAAAAAGACAGTATAACAGTTGTTGCAAGTGGCAGTGTTTTTATAAATAACGTATTTGTCTATGAAGAATTTGTTAAATTACTTACCAAGAAATATCCAAAGGCAACTATCGAAAAGTTAAAAGGTGATGCTTCAAGAGGGGCTGTAGCAATAGCTTTAAAGTCTATTAGATAAATTATACAATATAGGGAAGGGTAAAAGAGATGGATAGACTCTTTAAGATTTATCATAAAGAAGAAAGATTAGTAATAGGTTTGATGTCAGGTACTTCTGCTGATGGAATTGATGCTGCTCTTGTAAAAATTGATGGGAAGGGAATACAGACAAAAGTTGAACTTTTGGAATTTGAGAATTTCTCCTACAGAAAAGAGGTCAGAAATAAAATATTTGAACTTTTTGACCCTCAAACGAGTACCGTAGAAAAGATTTGCCATATGAATTTTCTGTTAGGGGAGTTGTTTGCAGAGGCAGCTTTAAAAATTATTGAAAAAGCCCACTTGACACCAGAAAAAATTGATTTAATAGGTTCTCATGGTCAGACGATATATCATATTCCTAAATCAATTGAGGACTTGGGTTATCAAATAAAATCTACTTTGCAAATTGGTGAGCCAGCAGTTATTGCAGAAAGAACAGGTATTGTGACAGTGGCTGACTTTAGAGTAAGAGATGTAGCTGCAGGAGGAGATGGAGCTCCTTTAGTACCTTATACTGAGTATATATTATATCGTCATCCGTTAAAGACAATAACATTACAGAATATTGGCGGTATCGCAAATGTTACTATATTGCCAGCGGCATGTGACCTTGAAGACATAATTGCTTTTGATACAGGTCCAGGCAATATGGTCATTGATGAAGTAGTAAAAAGGTTGACACAGGGACAGTTAAAGTATGACGAAGAAGGTGCCTTAGCTAGTAAAGGCAATATTAATGAAAAATTGTTAGAAGAACTTTTGAAAGATGAGTATTTTGAAAAAAAGCCTCCTAAAACTACAGGTAGAGAATACTTTGGGAAAAATTATGTGGATAAGTTGATGGAAAGAGCTTTTCAGTTAAAAGTAGATAATTATGATTTAATTGCTACAGTAACTGCTTTAACGGCGAAGTCTATAGTAAAAAGTTATAAAGACTTTATAATGCCTAAATACCAAATTGATAAAGTAATCATTGGTGGAGGAGGAAGCTATAATAAAACCCTTGTCAGAATGATAAAAGAAGGTTTACCAAATATTGAAGTGGTTACTCAAGAAGAGATAGGATTTAATAGTGATGCTAAGGAAGCAATAGCCTTTGCTATCCTTGCGAACGAAGCTATAAATGGCAATTTTAATAATGTACCGAGAGCAACTGGTGCTAGACATCCGGTAATAATGGGAAAGATTTGTTTATAGGAGAAGGTAAATTATGAGCATTGTTTATATCAATTTAACAAAGGATAAAGCTTTAGAATTAACAAATTTATGGAATAAAGAAATAGGTGGTAGTTTTCCTCTTCGAGAAGAACTATTTTACCAAAATAGTTTTGAGAACGTAAACGTGCTTTTAGAAGGTTCATGGATTGCTGTAGATGAAAAAAATCAGAATGCGGCAGGATTTGTGATATCAAAAGTATGGAAAGAAGATATGGAATGCATAAAGTCAAAAAAAGATATAGGGCATATTCAAGTTCTGCTGGTTGCTTCTGAGTACAGAAATAAAGGGATAGGTAGTGAATTACTTAAAAGAAGTGAAAATTCTCTTAGAGAAGCAAGAGTTAAGACGATATTGTTAGGGCAGGATCCTTGGCATTATTTCCCTGGTATCCCTTCTGAATTTGAACTAACGGAAAAATGGTTTAAAAAGCGTGGTTATGTTAAATATGGCGAAGAATACGACATGTATTGTAACTTAGCAGCTACAAAACCTTTAGAATTACCTAGTTTTCCAGATGTTAAATTTAGAATGCTAGACAAAGAAGAAAAGGAGGATTTCCTTGCATTTTTAAATAGATGTTTTCCAGGGCGATGGGAATACGAAGCAATCCATTATTTCCAGCGGGGTGGCACAGGACGTGAGTTTGTAGTTGCGGAGAAAAAGGGTCAAATAATAGGTTTTTGCAGGATCAATGATAGTAGATCTCCTCTTATTGCACAAAATGTGTATTGGGCTCCATTATTTGGAAATGAAGAATTGGGAGGTATTGGGCCTCTGGGTATGGCAATGAAAGAGGTCATGGTTATGGCTTAGCGATTGTGCAAGCCGGAATGTACTTCTTATATAAAAGAGGGATCAAAAACCTTGTGATAGATTGGACTGGTTTGGTAGATTTCTATGGAAAGTTAGGTTGTAAAGTTTGGAAAAAATATATCAAGTATAAAAAAGAATTAAATAATTAAAAACCTAGATATGGCAAAAGAGAGGAGATTGAAAATGGCTAAAAAATTGCACATTATGGCAGTAGGAGCACATTGTGGCGATATGGAGTTAGTTGCAGGAGGAGTAATTGCAAAATATACTAAAGCAGGGCATGAAGCTAGCATTGTACATCTTACTCCTGGAGAAAAAGGCCATCCACGTTTAAGTCCAGAAGAATATGCAAAGCAGAAGATTGAGGAAGCAAAACGAGCAGCTGAAATTTTAGGAGCAGAGCCTATTTTCTTACCTTATAGAGATGCTGAACTACCTGTAAACGACGAAGTTAAATTTCGTTTAGCAGAAGTTATACGAGAAAAGAAGCCTGATGTAATAATTACCCACTGGAAAAATAGTATGCATCCAGACCATGCCAATACCCATTTAATTGTGGATGGAGCCATATTGATTGCTGCCTTGCCAGCTTTTGAGCTAAAAAATCCTGCCCATTCAGTTAGAGGAGTTTTTTACGGAGAAAATTGGGAAGACCCCTATGGGTATGAGCCTGATGTTTATGTGGATATTACTTCCACATATGATATATGGGTGGAGGCAATAAAGCAGTATCAGTTTGTTACAGGAGGTATATCTTCTTTCCGTTACTTAGATTATTATACACATTTAGCTGTTGTAAGAGGTTGTTTAATGGGAGTTAAATATGCCCAAGCATTCATGATGCCAGAGGGTGCTAACAAAAGGCGTGGAGGATCTTTACCGGGATTTACTTTAGAATAGAAGGTGTTGAAAAAATGAGCTATATTGTAAGAACTTATCAGGGTGGAGATGAAAAGGGTATAGTAGCTGCTTGGCAAGAGAGTCTACCTTATGACCCTATCAATTTAGAACTATTTCGATCTAAAGTGTTATTAGATCCCAATTTTGATCCAGAGGGAGCAATTGTGGCAGTAAATGATAATAATCAAGTAATCGGTTTTACACTTGCTTTAGTTCGACGGTTACCAATGTATAAAGATGATTTAGAATTAGAAAATGGTTGGATTACAGTGTTTTTTGTACAGCCCAATTACAGAAAACAAGGAATTGGAAGTAAGATGTTTGAAAAGGCAAAAGAGTTTGTATATAAGAAAGGCCGCAAATATATATTTTTCTCTTCATATGCTCCAAATTACTTTTTACCTGGAATTGATGAAAAGACTTATCCGGAAGGATACAATTTTTTACTTAAACAAGGGTTTGTCAAATTATATTCTCCTGTTGCGATGGATAGGTCATTATTAGATTTTACAATTCCAGAAGAAGTAAAACAATTGAGAGAAAGGAGGGGAAAAGAGGGATTTAGGTTTTTGCTGGCAGAAGACAGGCATTTGTTTGAGTTAATTGAACTTGCCAACACAGTTTTTAACCCAGATTGGGGACGGGCAATACGTGAAGGAATTTTACGAGGGTTACCAATGGAACAAATACTTGTAGCTGAAAAAGATAATAAAATTGTTGGATTTTGCTTATATGGTGCATATGAAGGAATTCGCGAAAGGTTTGGCCCATTTGGTGTTGACCCTTCAATGCAGGGATTGGGTTTAGGGAAAATACTTTTAAATCAATGCTTATTTGAGATGCGATGTAAAGGGCTCCATAATGTATGGTTTTTATGGACTGGAGAAGAAAGTACAGCAGGGCATTTATATAAAAAGACGGGTTTTAAAGTGACGAGGAAGTTTCATGTGATGAGGTTTAGCTTTTAAAAGTAGAGGAAAAGCTTCTAAAGGGGGAAAGGGGAATCATGTTAGGAAGGAGTTTTGCTATATTTCTGGTTTTTATGTTTGTCTTCACTATGAGTCCTGTGGTGTCTTTAAAGGTATTTTCACAAGATTCTTCTTTGTCATTGCCAATTGTGTTTTAATAGAAATAGTACCAAACCCTGTTAGGCTTTTACCAGGAGAAGAAAAACAATTTTCAATAAAAGCTTATAATGAAAAAGGAGAAGAAATTGCTGTTCCTTTAGAACAAGTCATTTGGCGTGCTGAGAGGGATATTGGTACAATTTCCAAAATGGTGCCTCAAGTAGTTGAAGGGTTAAAATATGGCTATGTAGAAGCAGAATATAATGGAATGGTAGCAAAGGCCTTGGTTATAGTTAGTAGCAAAATTGCAGAAGTCATTGAAGACTTTGAAAATATAGAGTTGAATGGAAAAGTTATATTGAGTACAGGGACAATTACACAGGCTGGTAGTTTGCCAGCGACCGCAACAGTTCAGTTGGCAAAACGACCGGAACCTGTACTTTATGGGGAACATTCTGCAAAATTTATGTACGATATGAGAGGAACTACCAGGACAACGGCAACTTATCTTAGTTTAAGAGATATTTCTACTGGTAGTTTAGATAGACCTATTCCTGGTATTCCTAAAAAAATTGGTGTTTGGGTTTATGGTAATCAAAATAATCATTGGTTACGTGCAAGGTTAAGAAATAGCGACGGAAAAATGTTCCCTGTGGATTTAACGACAACGGCTAATTTTAATTGGACAGGATGGAAATATGTTACAGCAAATATTCCTTCTGATCAAAAAGGACCTTTTAAATTCATGGATTTGTATATTGTAGAGACAAAAGATACAAACAAAGATAGCGGTTTTGTCTACTACGATCGCTTAAGTGTGTTCTATACTGATACTGATGTTTTTGGTGTTGATATTATTGGGCTTACTCCTATGCAAGTAGGAGAGACTAAACAAGCAAAGGTAGCTATTACACTTAAAAACAGCACATCCCCAGAAATAGTTAATAGTGGTATTACATACCTCAGTAGTAATCCAAATGTTGCTTCGATTGACAATGAAGGTAATGTTATTGCTTTGCGCCCAGGTAAAACCACAATTGTGGCATTATATGGTAATGCAGAACCTGCTTTCTTTGAACTTTTAATTACGGAGAGTGAACCGATAGTTGATATACTTGAAATTTATGGTCCTGAAAAAATTGAAGCAGGAATGACAGGAAATTTACAAGTGTTTGCCAAATTTAATGGTTACGATAATAAAATTGAAGTTACTAAAGAAGTAAATTTTATTAACCAAAATCCAGAAATTGCTACTGTCAGCAAAGAAGGCATTATCCAAGCATTGTCAGAGGGGGAAACTACAATTATTGCTAAATATAAAAATAAAGAAGCTTTATATTCATTAAAAGTAACAAAGCCCACTCCTGTATTGTCAAAAATTGAATTAACAGGTTTGAAATCAATGACTGTGCAATCTGAGCTCCAAGCAAAAGTAATAGGTGTTTATACAGTATTGGGGGAAGAATATGAAAGAATTGAAATTAAAGAAGGTGTTACTTTTAAGAGTAGCAGAGCAGAAGTAGCAGAAATTAACCAACAGGGGCTTGTTAAAGCTAAATCAGTAGGGGTTACAGTAATAACAGCTAATTATTTAAATAAAACAGCTAGTTATGTGCTTGTTGTCAATAAGGAACCCATTACACCTAAAAGAGAATTTAGGGCTGCTTGGATTGCCACAGTAGATAATATAGATTGGCCTAAGAAGGGAGTCTATGATCCGGAACAACAGAAGCAGGATTTTATTGAAATATTAGATAAGCTGAAGGATATAGGAATGAATGCAATCATAGTTCAAATAAGACCAACAGCTGATTCATTCTATCCTTCTAAATATTTTCCGTGGTCTCATTGGTTGACAGGAATACAGGGTAAATATCCTGGCTATGATCCTTTGGCCTTTATGATTGAAGAAGCTCATAAAAGAAATTTGGAATTTCATGCTTGGATTAATCCTTACCGTGTAAGTATGGGTGACGATTTAAATGCTCTGGTTGACAATCATCCTGCAAAACAGCATCCCGAGTGGGTTGTATCATATGGTGGGAAGCTATGGTTTAATCCAGGTAACCCTGAAGTAAAAGAGTATATTATAAATAGTATTATTGAGGTAGTTAAAAATTATGATATTGATGCTATTCATTTTGATGATTACTTTTATCCATATCCTGTAACAGGTGTGGATTTTCCAGATGAAGAATTGTATCAAAAATATGGTGTAGGATTTGAAAGTAAAGAGGCTTGGCGTAGAAACAATGTGGATACCTTGATATCAGAATTATCACAAAAAATAAAAGCAACAAAACCTTATATTAAATTTGGCATTAGTCCTTTTGGAATTTGGCGCAACAAATCCACTGATCCAAATGGGTCAGAGACGAATGGATTTCAAAGTTATGATTCTCTATACGCTGATACAAGGAAATGGGTTCAAAATGAATGGATTGATTATATAGTACCCCAAATTTATTGGTATTTTAACTATTCTCCAGCAGCTTATGAAAAACTAGTAGATTGGTGGAGGCAGCAAACTGCAGGCAAAAATGTACATCTATATATTGGTCATGCTGCTTATCGAGTAGGAGCTGACGATGTTAATTGGTTGGATCCCGACCAACTCCCTAATCAAGTGTTATACAATAGAAATTTTGAAAATGTATATGGCAGCGTCTTTTTTGCAACAAATAATCTGCTTAAAAATCCTTTAGGGGTAACGGATCATTTAAAAGAATTATTTAAATATCCTGCGTTGGTACCACAAATGGAGTGGTTGACTACTAATTTACCTTCGCAACCAATCAAAGTAAAAATAAATACTAAAGAGGCAGGGATTGAATTAAAATGGGAAGATGTAACACCTGAGAATACTACTTATTATGTGATCTATCGCGTAGAAGGGGAGGAAGTACCCAATATCAATGATGCAAAAAATATTCTGGCACTCGTTAGGAAATCTAATGGTTTTCAACAAACTTACCTGGATTTAAGTGTTTTACCAGATAAAACCTATAGTTATGCAATAACGGGAGTTAATAGAATAAACGAAGAGGGTGTACCAATTTATATTACTGTTAAAGAAGCTTCACAAGGGAAAGTAATTGTAGTAGGTAATACAACTACTTATCTTTTAGAAAAGAACAAACTAGAAGAAGAAATTAATGATAAGCACAAAAAAGAATTAAAGTTTGACTTGACCGATATATGTACAACAAACCAAAAAGAATTAGAGATACCTTTAGAAGTTTTAAGACTATTGGAAAAAGGTAATAAAAGAATAATAATAAAATCAGATGAGATAACCTTAGAGTTCAACTCAAAAACCGTTGTTGCACCAAAAAATATTTTTAAGCTTATTGAAGAGGAAGGTTCACTGACCATAGTTATAAATAACAAAGGGAAAATAGAAGTAGACAGTTTTAATTCACTTACTAATACCTATGAGGTAATATTAAAGGCAGGAGATAAAGTAGTAAAAATTAAAGAACCATTTAAGATAAGCTTTAATTTGCCTGATAAGAATGATTTTAAAGAAGTTGGAGTTTATTTCTGGGAAGAGAAAAATGGTAGATGGGAACATATTGGGGGAAAAGCTAACCGCAAAGCAAATACGATAACTGTAGAAGTAAAACAAATGACAATTTATACTGTTTTTGAACATGAAAAAAATTTATACGATAACTAAAATTTAGCTTATATGGCTTAACCATAATATTAATAATCTCTATAATTAATTTATAGTAAAAATATAAGGATGTAAAAGGAGAAAAACCTATGAGAATAATAGTTCCAATAAAACAAGTACCTGAGACGAGCAATGTAAAAATGGATCCAAAAACAGGTACCATGATAAGAGAAGGAGTAGAAAGTATAGTAAATCCCCTCGATTTATATGCTATTGAAACAGCGATAAGGCTAAAGGAAAAATACGGAGGAAAGATAATTGTTATATCAATGGGACCTGAAAAAGCGGTGGAGGCAATAAAAGAAGCAATTGCAATGGGATGTGATGATGGGATACTTTTATCAGATAAAAAGTTTGCAGGATCCGATACATTTGCTACTTCCTATGTTTTGGCAAAAGCTATTAAACAAACAGGGGATTTTGACCTTGTAATATGTGGAGAAAGAGCTACAGATGGAGATACAGGACAGGTGGGGCCAGGTATTGCTTCTTTTTTAGATTTACCTCTTTCCACTTTTACAAGTCAAATCCTATCAGTAGAAAATGGGAAAATTACAGTAAAAAGGCTTGTTGAAGAAGGATATGAGGAAATTGAAATGATGCTTCCAGCAGTGTTAACAGTGGTCAAGGAAATAAGCGATCCAAGGTTGCCTACTTTAAGAGGCAAATTAAAGGCAAAAAAGATGGAAATACCTATATGGGATGCACAAAAAATAGGTGCTGAAGGACAAAAGATAGGGCTTAAAGGTTCACCTACAAGAGTTGTAAAAATATTTACACCTAAAGTGACAAGAGAAGGCGAAAAAGTCATTGTAAAAGATGAAAAAACCTTACACCAAGCAATTGATAAAATTATAGATTATCTCATTGAAAAAGAACTTATTTAAGGAGGCTTCATAGTGAAAGAAGTATGGACTTTAGCAGAATTTCGACATGGCAAATTAAATCCCATATCATTTGAATTATTAAACAGAGGTAAAAGTCTTGCTCAAAAATTAAATACATCTCTTGCTTCTGTCGTGATAGGCTATAACATAAAAAAAGAGGATATTGATGAGCTTATCGCAAGAGGGGCATATAAAGTATATGTAGTAGATGATATAAGGTTAGAAAATTTTATTGTGGAAACTTATGCAAAAGTGATTTTAAAGCTATTAGATGAATATAATCCAGATATATTTATAGCTGCTGCTACAACAACTGGTAGAACTTTAATGCCATATATTGCGGTGAAAAAACAAACAGGCCTTACTGCTGATTGTACAGTTCTTGATATTGAAGAAGAAACAGGAAATCTCCTGCAAACAAGACCTGCTATCGGGGGAAACATACTTGCAACTATAAAAACTCCTAACACTAGGCCACAAATGGCTACAGTAAGACCTCATTCTACAAAGCCAGCATTACCTGATAGAAATAGAGTTGGAGAAGTAATTTATAAACAATTTAGTGATGATGTATTTAGTTCAAAGACAAAATACATAAGATTTATTAAAAATGAATCACAACAGGTAAATATACAAGATGCGAAAATAATAGTAGCAGGGGGAAGGGGCTTAGGGAAAGCAGAGAATTTCAAATTAATAGATGAATTAGCAGAACTTTTAGGGGGTGCAGTAGGGGCTTCCCGTGATGTTGTTGATAGGGGGTGGGAGACGTATCCTCATCAAATAGGTTTAAGTGGAAAAACTGTATCGCCTGCACTATATATAGCAGTTGGCATCTCTGGGGCAGTTCAACATATAGCAGGTATGCAAACATCAGAAAACATAATAGCAATAAATAAAGATCCAGATGCGCAAATATTTAAAATTACAAATCTTGGAATAGTAGGAGACCTAAATGAGATATTACCCCTTCTTATAGAAAGAATCAAAGAGTATAAGAAGAAGGAGGCAAATTTGAATGTATAATAAGCTAACGCCGGAAATTGTGGAAGAATTAATTGGAATAGTAGGAAGTAATAATGTGATATACGGTAATCCTGATGCATTAGAACCTTATTCTCACGATGAAGTTGCAGAAAAACATTATGCCCATATGCCGGAGGCTGTTGTAAAACCTTCGTCGGCAGAAGAAATAGCACGAATAATGAAGCTAGCAAACAAGTACAAAATTCCTATTACACCTAGGGGTGCTGGCAGTGGCCTTTCTGGTGGAGCGGTACCTGTATACGGTGGGATTGTGTTATCTGTCGAAAGAATGAATAGAATTCTTGAAATAGATAAAGAAAATCTAGTGGTAGTTGTTGAACCTGGAGTTGTGACAAATGAAATTAATAATGTCGTTAAAGAATATGGCCTTTTTTATGCGGGATATCCTATGAGTGTAGAAACCTGCTACATAGGTGGAAATGTGGCAGAAAATGCTGGTGGTGGGAGAGCTGTAAAGTACGGAGTCACTGGAAGATATGTAATAGGCTTGGAAGTGGTAACTCCAACAGGAGATATTGTTCACCTTGGAGGTAAGGTGATGAAAGATGTTACAGGATATGACCTTATACACCTTATGGTAGGTTCTGAAGGGACACTTGGGATATTTACAAAGATATACCTTAAACTTATGCCACTTCCTCAAGCAAAAGTAGATTTGCTGGTACTTTTTGAAGATATAGATACTGCTATTAAAATAGTCCCCAAAATCATGACTTTTGGAAGAATAATACCTACCTCAATAGAATTTATGGATGACTTATCCTTCAAGGCTGCATGTAGATATCTTAATGAAAAGATTCCCTTTGAAGAAGCGGGTGCTATGCTTTTAATAGAGCTTGACGGGAATAGTAAAGCAGAACTTGAAGAGCAGTATGAAATTATAGGAAACTTGTGTATGGAAAATGATGCAATAGAAGTGTATGTTGCTGATAATGCTACTACTTCAGAGAGGATATGGAGAATAAGGCGGAACATAGCAGAAGCATGGAAACAATTTAGTCCTCACCAAAGCCTTGAAGATGTGGTTGTACCTATATCTGACATACCGACATTTATAAAGAGGGTAAGGGAAATATCAGAAAAATATGATATACCTATTCCCTGCTATGGACATGCAGGAGATGGCAATATACATGCAACGCCTATAAAAAAGCCTGAACTTTCTATGGAAGAATGGCATAAAAAACTAAAAGCACTTTTAACAGAGCTTTATATGATTGTAAAAGAACTTGGTGGGACAATAAGTGGTGAGCATGGTATAGGGAGCAAAAGGAAAGATTATTTGCCAATGGTGTTAGAACCACAGCATATGGAGATGATGAGAGTAATTAAAAAAGCACTTGATCCAAATCTAATACTTAATCCGGGGAAAATTATATAGAGATAACATACGTGATAAATTTAAGAAAGTCATAGTTTTTGTGATATAATCAAATATAGAAGATTATATGAAATTACTAAAAGGAGTTGTTTTCAAATGAAATGTATTCTATTAAAGCATGGTGAGATATATACTGAGAAGGAAATAATATACGATGGAGATGTATTGATATCAGAAGGTAAAATTGTAGAGATTGGTAAGGGTTTATATAATGTTGATGCAGAAGTAATTGATTTAAAAGGAAAAAAGGTGGTGCCTGGATTTATTGATATACACATACATGGTGGAGTAGGGCATGACACAATGGAAGGTACTTATGAAGCCTTAAATGCTATTTCAGTTCACCTTGCAAGGCATGGGGTTACATCTTTTTGTGCTACTACCATGACAATGGATATACCCTATATTTTAGATGCTCTTAGAAACATACATGAGACAATGAAAAAGGGTACAGAAGGTGCGCAAGTTTTAGGTGCATATGTGGAAGGACCCTTTATAAGCAAAGAACACAAAGGGGCACAGGATGAGAGATACATCTTAGAACCAAACATAGACATAATGGACAAGTTTATTGAAGCTTCAAATGGGAATATAAAAGTAATAGCACTGGCGCCAGAGAAGGACAAGAATGGGGAGTTTGTAGAATATGTAACTAAAAAAAATATAAGAGTATCATTAGGGCATACAAATGCTACTTATGAAGAGATGAAAAATGGAGTTGACCATGGAGCGACAATAGCAGTTCATACATATAATGGCATGAAAGGGCTTCACCACAGGGAGCCAGGTGCTTTAGGAGAAGTTTTTTTGGATGACAGATTGTACAGCGAGTTGATATGTGACTTTATACATTCACATCCTGCGGCAGTAAAAATACTTTTAAAGATAAAAGGGACAGATAGAGTAGTATTAATTTCTGATGCTATGGCAGCTTGTGGTTTAGGAGATGGAGAATACAGTCTTGGAGGGCAAAAAGTTTACGTGAAGAATGGAGAGGCAAGACTTGAGAATGGCACTTTGGCAGGAAGTACTTTGACATTGGATAAAGCTGTAGCAAATATAACGTCTCTTGGAGTACCACTTTTTGAAGCTTGCAAGATGGTTTCTTTAAATCCTGCAAAAGCAATTGGCATAGCTGACAGAAAAGGCAGTATAGCTATAGGAAAAGATGCTGATATAACCATTCTAAACAGTGATTTAACTGTAGATATGACAATGGTTAATGGGAAAATTGTGTATAAAGTAGTATAACAAGATAAAAGAAAATAGAAAAAATTAAAAAGAACAAGAATTTATATTAAGTTTATTAATTGTTAGCTTGATGTATATTTTTGTGAGAGGGGTTTTTTAATGAAATTTGACGAGTTAGATTTTGAGATAATGCGAATTCTGCAGACGGATGGTAGAAAATCATTTAGAGATATAGCAGCTTTACTAAAAAAACCAGAGAGCACTGTAAGATTAAGATATAATCAATTGGTTGCAAATAATATTTTACGTGTTGTTGCTATTCCAGATCCCAAACAAGTTGGGTTTGAGGTAATGGCTATTCTTTGTCTAAAAGTAGATTTAGTTTATTTACAAGAAGTTGCGGAAGCACTTGCAAAAGTAAAAGAAGTGAGATTTATTGCTTATACAGCTGGAAGATACGATTTAATTGTAGAAATATATATGAAATCAAATGATGATTTGATAAAGTTTATGACTGAGGATTTGGCAAAAATGAAAGGAATTAAAGAATGTGACTTATCTATAGAACTTAAACTTTTCAAGGATACATACAATTGGATGAATGAAGTTTAGAATGAGAAGAAAAATATTTTGTCTAAAAGCATGGCGGAAATTTATAGTGCCATGTTTTTATTTTGGTCAAATGATTAAGAAAATACTTCTTATATTAACTTTCATTAATTTACTGCCAAAAATAAAACATTAAATATTTTTAGATGATTATTGACAGTTATCTATAAATATGCTATATTAGCAATAAATAATAGATATTATTGCTAATATAGCATAAAATCATCAATATCTATTATTTTTTATCAAAAAATTTAATAAAGTAAAATAATAAAGGGGGAAAGTTGGGATGAAAAATGATGTATTAAAAAAGGATAATAGTTTTAAACCGTATGTACCAGCAGATGTTTATTTACCAGAAATTACACCTACTTCTGTAATTTTAGGGATAATACTTGTTATTATTTTTGGAGCAGCAAATGCTTATCTTGGTCTTAAGGTTGGTATGACTGTAAGTGCATCTATTCCAGCTGCTGTAGTGTCTATGTCGATATTAAAAGGAGTCTTAAGAAGAGGTACTATCTTAGAAAACAATATAGTTCAGACATTAGCTTCTGCTGGTGAAGCTGCCGCGGCAGGTGTGGTATTTAGTATACCAGCACTATATTTTCTTGATTATATTCCTTCCATGTTATTAATCTCATTAATAACTTTATTTGGAGGAATTTTAGGCGTAATTGGAATGGTTATCTACAGAAGATACTTAATTGTAGAGCAGCATGGAATCCTACCTTATCCTGAAGGTACGGCTTGCGCAGAAATTCTTATCGCAGGTGATAAGGGCGGCGTATCTGCTAAGATGGTGTTTAAAGGTGGAATAATTGCTGCAATATACAGATTAATACAATCGGGTCTTGGCTTTTTCCCAGATGTTATTGAAACATCAATACCAAAACTTCCTGGAGGAGTTATTGGTGCTAATATTCTTCCCTCTCTTGTAGGTGTAGGTTATTTAATAGGCTATAAAGTTTCAGCAATAATACTAGCTGGTGGTTTGCTAGCTTGGGTAGTTATTATTCCTCTTTTAACTTTTATTGGAGCTAATGTAAATACACCAATTTTCCCTTCGTTAACTCCCATTTCTCAATTGGATGCATGGGGAATGTGGACAGATTACATTCAATATATCGGAGCAGGAGCATTAACTGTTGGAGGACTAGTGGAGTTTTTCAGAGCGCTTCCTGTTGTAAAAGATGCTATTTTAAGTTCTTTTTCTAAAATAAGAACATCTACTTCAAATAATACTTTGCGTACAGAAAGAGATATACCATTTCCTTATATTGTATCGATATTTTTAGCAATAGTTATTTTGATTACTTTAATACCTCAAATGGAAATGAATATATTAGGTGCATTTCTTACAGCAATTTTTGGATTTCTATTTGTATCTATTTCTTCGAGAATAGTTGGGGTTGTTGGAAGTTCATCTAATCCTGTCTCCGGAATGACGATTGCAACCATATTCATTAGTGCTATTATTATGAAATCAATAGGCTATACAGGCATTAAGGGGATGGTTACAACTGTTGTTATTGGTGCTATTGTAACAGTTGCCGCTGCAATTGCTGGTGACACTTCTCAAGATTTAAAAACAGGTTTTATAGTAGGTGCCACTCCAAAGGCCCAGCAGATTATAATGATACCTGGTATTCTTATCTTTGCTGGTATGTCAGGTTTTGTGCTAACTTTGTTAAATAACGCATATCATATTGGAAGTAGTGAATTGCCTTCCCCTGCTACAGCTGTAATTGCAGTGTTAGTTAAAGGAGTATTTTCTGGCAACTTGCCGTGGGGACTATTAATTATTGGTGCAGCTATAGGAGTAATTGTGGAACTAATGGGTATAGCTTCTTTACCATTTGCGATAGGATTATATTTACCAGTACATTTATCAGTTCCAATATTTGTTGGAGGTTTTGTAAGAACGCTTGTAGAAAAATATAGGAACAATGGAATCGAAAGTGGTACATTATATGCATCAGGACTTGTTGCAGGAGATGCTTTGGTAGGTGTTTTACTTGCTTTATTAACCACGGCAGGGGTAGCCGAAAAAATTGCAATAGGAAGTGGAATTTTAAGTAATGGAATAGCATCAATAGTAGGATTGGTTCTCATAGCAATAATTGCTTATACGCTTTATAGCAATTCTAAAGTTGAAGAGAATTGAAAATAAAGGAGGAAATTGTTTATGAGAAGAATTTCAACATTTTCTATTGTCGCGCGTGATCCTCAAACTGGTGAATTAGGTGTAGCGGTTCAATCAAAATTTTTGGCGGTAGGTTCTGCAGTAGGTTGGGCAAAAGCTGGAGCAGGCGCGATAGCTACACAGGCATTGGCTAATCTTGATTTTGGAGAAATAGGCATCAAACTTCTTGAGAAGGGATATTCTGCACAACAAGTTCTTGATGCATTGCTTGCATTAGATCCAGATAGAGAAGATAGACAGGTAGGTATAGTAGATACAAAAGGAAATGCTGCTGCTTTTACTGGCAAAAGATGCTTTGATTGGGCAGGTCATATTGTGGGAGAAAATTTCTCTTGTCAAGGTAACATATTAGTAAGTGAGGATACTGTAAAAGCCCTTGCTGAGACTTTTGTAAATACGAAAGGGACTCTTGCGCGAAGATTAGTTGCGGCTTTAGCTGCAGCTCAAAATGCAGGAGGAGATAGAAGAGGTAGACAATCGACATCTTTGCTTATTGTTAAAGAAAAAGGAAGCTATGGAGGATATAATGATAGATATATTGACCTTAGGGTTGATGATGACCCTGATCCAATCGCTAAATTATCTCATTTATTAGATTTGCATGAATTATATTTTAGTAAAACGAAGCCTGAAGAAATGGTAAAAGTAGATGAGAAATTGGCTGCTGAAATACAGGAATCTCTTAAAAAATTAGGCTATTATAAGGGAGAAATAACAGGAAAATATGATGAATATACAAAAGAAGCGTATAAAGATTTTTGTGGATGGGAAAATTTCGAAGAAAGAATTTGTGAAGGTGATGTCGTTGATATAAATGTATTGAATTATTTAAGAAAAAAAGTAAAGGAACAGTAAGAAATTAATTTTAGTATTACAAAACTAAAAGGAATCCTTTCTTTTTTGAAATGAAGGGGGATTCCTTTTAGTTTTGATAGGACTACAATATTCTTTCAGCGAAGTGTTTTATTCTTTCAAGTGCTCTTGCTATTTTATCTATAGAATATGCGTATGATACACGAATAAATCCTTCACCGCTTGGGCCAAATGCGTCTCCTGGTACTACAGCTACTTTTTCTTCTTTTAAGAGTTTTTCACAAAATTCCTGTGAAGTCATACCCGTCTTTTTTATTGACGGGAAAATATAGAAAGCTCCTTTTGGCTCAAAGCAGTCAAAACCTATTTCGCGAAATCCGTTTACAATAAATTTCCTTCTCTTATCATATGTTTCTCTCATTTTTACTATGTCTTCTTCACATTGATATATACCCTTTATAGCTGCATATTGTGCTGTTATTGGAGCGCATATAGTTGTGTACTGATGGATTTTATTCATCGCTTCAATGAATCCGTGTTCTGCTGCAATATATCCAAGTCTCCAACCTGTCATGGCAAAAGCTTTAGAAAAACCGTTTATAAGTATTGTCCTTTCTTTCATGCCCGGAAGTGAGGCTATGCTTACGTGTCTTCCTTCATAAGTCAATTCACTATATATTTCATCAGAAATTACTATTAAATCATGCTCGATTATTATGTTTACAATTTCTTCTAATTCTTCTTTTTTCATGATAGCACCTGTAGGGTTATTGGGGTAAGGAAGAATTAATACCTTTGTTTTTGGGGTTATTTTTGATTTTAGGTCATCAGGGGTTAGTATAAAATTGTTTTTTTCGTCGGTAGGTACAAACACAGGGATACCTCTTGTCAGAGTTACACAGGGGGCATATGAAACATAGCTAGGTTCAGGAACTAAGACTTCGTCACCGTCATTTAAAAGAGCTCTGAGTGCCAAGTCGATAGCTTCACTGGCACCGATAGTTACCATAATTTCTTTTTCTGGGTCATAAGCTAAATTATAATGAGTCTTTAAAAAATAGGATATGGCGATTCTAAGTTCGGGCAAGCCTAAGTTTGAGGTGTATGTTGTGCTACCTCTATCTAGTGCGTCTATGCCTTCTTTTCTTATTTCCCATGGAGTTACAAAATCTGGTTCGCCAACTCCCAGTGATATTATGTCTTTTGAATTTGTCACAAGGTCAAAAAATTTTCTAATTCCGGACGGTGGTATGCTTTTTACTGCATTAGATATATATTTGTCTGTGTTCATGGTGTTACCACCAGTCTTTTGTCATTTTGTCCTTCTTCGTAAAAAACGCCGTCCTTTTTATATCTTTTTAATACAAAATGGGTTGTAGTGCTTAAGACTCCTTCAATAGGTGCAAGTCTTTCAGCTACAAATAATGCTATTTCTTTCATGGTTTTGCCTTCTACTTCCACAGAAAGGTCATAAGTTCCGGAAATTAAGGAAACTGATTTTACTTCTTCGTACTGGCATATTCTGTGGGCTACTCTGTTAAATCCATGTCCTTGCTGGGGTGCTACTCTCACATCTATGAGGGCAGTTATGACTTCCCGGTCAGTCTTTTCCCAATCCACTAAAGTAGTGTATTTTAACAACACTTTTTTGTCCTCAAGATTTTTTATTGTGTTTTTGACTTCTTCTTCACTAAGCCCTGTAATTGTTGCAATTTGTTTTTCTGTAAGACGACTGTTTTCGCACAAAAGGTCAATGATTTCCATAGATTTATCCATATTTCATCCACCCTCCTAAAAAGATATTTTATGCACATTATAATACAAAGATAGGCGTAATTCAATAATTTAATAAATTGAAGTATAAAATTTTAAATAAAAACGTTTGAAATTGAAGTAATACAAGATTGTTGGGTTGACAGATACATGTAAAGAATGTTACAATTTTTATAGGGATATTGATAATTATTTTCAATTATGGAGGCTGCATATAAATGGGAGAAAATACTATTATAAATCTTATAGAATTAAAGGAAAATCATGAAGGAGAGATTGTATTAATAAAAGCAGGAAGAGCAGCTACGCAAAGGTTAAATGAAATGGGACTTGTCCCGGGGACAAAAGTTAAGCTGGTTAGAAAAGGTCCTTTAAGGGGCCCTGTGGAATTGGAGGTCAGGAATTCTCACCTTGTGATTGGATATGGTCTTGCTTCAAAAATATATGTAAAAATCGTCTGACAGAAAGGGCGATATGCGATGAAAAACGAAATAGTCATAGCTTTGGCGGGAAATGCTAATGTAGGTAAAAGCGTCATATTTAATCAACTGACAGGTTTGACTCAGATAATTGGCAACTGGCCGGGAAAAACAGTCGAGAGGGCAGAAGGTGTACTGCGTTTTAAAGGCCGAACTATAAAAATTGTTGACCTTCCTGGTATTTATTCACTTTCTGCTTATTCTCAAGAGGAAATTGTTTCCCGTGAGTTTATAGCTTTTGAAAAACCAGATGTTGTAATAAATGTGGTGGATGCTTCTAATCTTGAGAGAAATTTGTTTTTTACAGTGCAGCTTTTAGAGCTTCACGTGCCTATGGTTATGGCTTTAAACCAAGTGGATTATGCCATTAAGAAGGGTATAGATATAAATGTAAAAAGGCTTGAAGAACTTTTAGGAATTCCTGTTGTTAAAACTATCGCTACAAAGGGGAAAGGTCTTGAAGAATTGATAGATAAGGTTTTGGAAATTGTTGATTCACATAAAGAAACGACTGTAAAAGAATATGACATAAAACAAGAAAAAATTCTCAAATACAGAAATGAAGTGAGCGAATATGTAATGAGAATTTATAACATCCTTTTAAAATATAATGTAGAAATTATAAATTTGTTTCATCCTCTTTGGATTTCTCTAAAACTTATAGAAGAAGATAGCGATATAATAGAAAAACTAAAAGGAGAGCCTAACGGGAAAAAAGCTTATGAAGAAATTCAAAAAGAATTAGAAGGTTTAAAGGCAAAGACAGATAGTCCTCTTGCAACTTTAGTTACAGCAGACAGATATGATATTGCTTCTTTTATCGCAAGCCAAACTGTATCAGAGATTCACCATAGAATTACTTGGACTGATTTGATTGACAATGTTGCTCTTCATAAAATATTGGGTTATATATCAATGTTTGCTATTGTCTTCATATCATTTTACGGCATATTTAAATTTGGAGAGTATTTTTCTGGTGTGTTGGAGAACTTTTTTGATGGCTTAAAACCTCTGGTATATAATTTGCATATGCCAAATATGTACAAAGACATTTTATGGAATGGTTTTGCTGAAGGACTTATTTCTGCTATAACCATCGTACTACCTTATATACTTCCATTTTATGTATTTTTATCAATACTTGAAAACACGGGCTACCTTGCAAGAATTGCATTTTTAATGGATGAAGTTATGCACAAAGTTGGGCTTCACGGTAAAGCTCTCATTCCAATGTTAATGGGATTTGGGTGTAATGTGCCAGCAGTACTGGGGACAAAAATTTTAGAAACTGATAGAGAGATATTTATTGCTTCTTTTATGTCAACTTTAGTTCCTTGTTCTGCAAGGATCGTGATAATTTTAGGAACAATAGGCGTTTTCATGGGGCCGCAATACGCGCTCTCTGTTTTTGCCTTAGATGTTTTGGTAGTTTATATAGCGGCGTATTTTGCAAATAAAATAGCGCCTGGAAAACCCTATGATTTGATAATGGAGCTTCCTGGCTACAGAATGCCCGCATTAAAACCTACATTAAAGCAAATATGGCTTAGGATAAAAGACTTTTTGTATGTAGCACTTCCCATAATTGTTGCGGGAAGTCTTGTGCTTGAAATATTTAAATATACAGGTATATTTAAATATGTGACTTATGTAACGGATCCTATTGTAGTAAAGTGGTTAGGATTGCCATCAATAGTAGGAATAGTATTGATTTTTGGGATTTTGAGAAAAGAGCTCACACTTATAATGCTTCTCACGCTGTCTGGGACAAGTCATATAACAGAGATTTTAAGCCCAAAGCAGATGATTGTTTTTGGGATAATTACAATGCTTTATATTCCATGTATTGCTACAATTGCGGCATTAAAAAGGACAATTGGCTGGAGAAAGACATGGTGGGTAGTTTTTGTTGACATTTTCGTTGCAATATTGGTAGGGGGAATATTAAATCAAATTCTTACTTTTATATAAATATGGTATAATGTGAATAGGTGATAAAATTATGCCATATATAATGCCTCAAAAAGAAAAAAGATTAAAAGTGTTGAGAGATGAGTTAGAAAAAGCTATTGATTCTATTATATCTTTAAATCCCGAAAAAGTGGTATTATTTGGTTCATTGGAAAGAGAAGATGTACATTTAAGAAGCGATATAGACCTTTTGATAATTTGGAAGACTGACCTGCCGTTTTTGGAAAGATTGCAAGTGTTTTATGATGCTATAAAGCCAAATGTTGCAATGGATATATTGGTTTATACTCCTGAAGAAATTGAAAAATTATATAGGAAAAATAAATTTATAGCAAAAGTATTAGATGAAGGGCGTGTATTATATGAAAAGAAGCAATGAAGAAGAAGCCAAGAGATGGCTTCAACAGGCCAAAAGAGACCTTGATGATGCGATTTTTTCAAAAGAGGGCCAGCGTTACAACTTAGCTTGCTTTTTATCGCAACAAGCCGCAGAAAAAGCAATAAAAGCTTATCTATACAGTCAAGGTGCAGAATTCGTTTGGGGGCATTCTGTTGCTGAACTAATAAATGATGCCACTCAATTTGACAAAAGTTTTGTTGAAATAAAAAAAGAAGGGGGTTCATTAGATAAGTATTATATTCCGACACGTTATCCAAATGGACTCCCCGGTGGAATTCCTTCAGAGGCTTTTATAGAAGAGGATGCTATTTCAGCTATTAATAAGGCAACAAAAATAATAAAATTTGTAGAAGAAAAAATAGAGTAGGGGATAAAACCTACTCTTATTTTTATTAAATAAGATTAACTTTAAGCAGTAACTCCTCGTCTTTAAGAATTTTATCAGGTTTGCCTATTGTTTCTATTGTGTGATTTTCGTTTAACACTATTATCCTGTCAGAAAACTTTGCGGCCATATCAAGGTCATGTGTTGCGATTACTATTGTGATACCATTTTTATTTAATTCTTCTAATTTTTCCAAAAGCCATCTTTTTGACCGTGGGTCAAGGCCATTTGTAGGTTCGTCAAGAAGCAGAACTTCAGGATTTATTACCATGACTGACGCTAATGCGACTTTTTTCTTTTCTCCGCCGCTTAATCTGTGGGGTGGTCTATCTTTTAACTTATAAATTCCAAAAGAATTAAGTGCTTCTTCTACAATTTTTTGAACTTCGTCTTGTTTAAAACCCAATTGAAGTGGGGCAAAGGCTACTTCATCAAAAACGGTAGTGTTAAAAAGTTGTACATCAGAATCCTGAAACACAAAGCCTACTTTTTTTCTAAATTCGTATTCATCAAAAGTTTTTTTATCCCCCAGCAATTTGCCAAATGCCCATATTTCACCTTTATCCGGATAAATTAAATTGTCCATCAATTTTAAAAGAGTGGATTTTCCACTGCCATTTGCACCGAGAAGAATTAACTTTTCTCCTTTTTTTACTTCAAAACTTATGTCAATTAAAGCAGGAACTGCCTTGTTATAAGAGTAATAGACATTTTTTAATTCAAATACTATGTTCAATTTACACCTCCTTATGGGTGGATATACCACAAGATGGATAAAAAAGTTATATTAAAACCTATCCATATATAATCATAAAAAGTTATTTTAAAAGTAGTTATTGTTTTGTATTCTCCTTTGTAACCCCGCGAAACCATAGCATTGTAAACATCATCACTCAGTTGTTGAGACCTTATCAAAACATTTGCCATAGCAGAAGCGACAAATTTTCTTCCTTCACTACTATCACTTTTCCCGACATTTCTGCTTTTTCTTGCGAGGAACATGTTTATAGCAATTTCTAAAAGCAAAAAGATATAACGTAAGGCCATTTCAAGTGTAGCAGTAAAAATGCGGGGAAGCTTAAAAGCTCTCAATGCTTTTAATATTTCTACCCATTTTGTTGATAGAGCTAATATATACACAAAAGATAAAGATATAAATGACCTCATCATAAAAACAATGGCACTTTCTAATCCTTCTTTTGTTATATAAAAATTTTTTGTGAAATATACTAAAGCCTGTCCTTCTTTTACTACATTAAAAAGTGAAGGTATCAGGACAATACCTGTAAAAAATATTGAGACTGCTGATACCCTCACAACATATGCTTTTAAAGGTATTTTAGAAAAATAAGCCAATAAAAGTGCATAAATAAGAAATATGGTCATAAAAGGTATTGTCTTTCCAAAATTGACTATAATGATTAATATAAAAACAGAGACAAGTTTTATTCTCGTATCAAGAGACTGCATAATACCTTTCTTAGCAGAAATTGTGTCAGAATAAAACATATCTTCAAATGCATTTTGTATACTTAAGATTGTCTTTTCTAAAAAATTATCCATTTTTCTTCTGGGGTTTCCCCATAATCCTCCCTAATATTGCAAATATCAATACAATAGCTGCAATTCCTACAACTGCTGAAAAAATATAACCTAAAGCTTGTTGGAAGAAATTAGCATCAAATCCTGGTATACTGTAATCGGGTAATATTGCTTTTATAACTTCTGAGAATCGGTTCATTCCCTCGGGAACATATCCTATCATACTTTTAATTTCATCAAGGCCCCATTCTCCCCAAGCAGAACCAGGAGCTAAAAGCCCGAGAGGAGTGAGAAGTATTATAACTATAGCTGCAATGTAGAATTTTTTCATCTATTATCACCTCTAAGCCTATATGAGAATTTATATAATATATTTTCTTCGTCTACTTTTTGTAAATAATATACTACAAGGCCTGTTATAACAGCTTCTACAATACCAGCTACAGTAAGATGAGCAAACATCATTGCAGGTATTGCTACGTTTAATCCATAGGGAAAGTATAGTGGTGTTCCATTTGCTGTATGAAAAAGCAATGGTTGAAGTCCAAGTTCTATTGCTGTGGCAAGAGCTGCAGCATTTATTCCTACATATCCCCCTATAGCAGATGATATGACTTTGTTTAATTTAAAAGACACCAGGAGTTTATAAACTCCGTATCCAACAAAAGGAGCTATAAAAGCTATATTAAAGCTATTTGTTCCTAAAGCTAAAATCCCTCCGTCACCGAAAAGCAATGCTTGAATAAATAAGGCTATCGTAAGAGATATACTTGCTGCCCACGGTCCTAAAGTAATTGCAAGAAGAGTTGCACCAACGGCATGGGCAGTTGTACCTCCTGGTATTGGCACGTTAAACATCATTATTGTAAAGGCAAAAGCTGACCCTATTGCCAAGGCAGAGATGTTTTTTTTGTCAAAATTTTCATTGACTTTTTTTCCTGCAACCGCAATGACTGGTACCATAGCAGCACCCATAACGGCGCAGGTTTGAGGACTTAAATATCCTTCTGGTATGTGCATAAAAATTCCCCCTTACAAATTTTCCCCTGTTGTTGTCATTACCAGTTTTCCATGCTTTACTCCTTTTGTGCTTATTATTTCATCTGCAATTTTTGTAATTTCCTTTGCAGTGCCTTTTACTACCATTACTTCGAGGCAATTATGCTTATCCAAGTGTACGTGCATTGTTGAGATTATGTTTTGATAATGTTTGTGTTGGATGTCTGTTAGTTTGTCACTTATTTCTCTAACCTCATGATTAAAAACATAAGTAATTGTTCCAATAGTTTCAACATTTTCTGCTTCCCATTGGTTTTCCACTATGAAATCTCTTATCAAATCTCTTATTGCTTCAGATCTGTTGTTGTAATTTTTTTCTTTAATCAATTCATCAAATTGTTGAAGTAGTTTTGATTCCATTGAAACTCCAAAACGTATTATTTCTTCCAGATATATCACTCTCCTTAAATAGTGTTATCTTCTTAAAAATAATAACACTATTTTATATGAGAGTCAATTTAAAAATTAATTTTAGTTTAATTTTCAATTAATATTGCTTTAATGTTGGGATTATAAAATAAACTTGAAAGTTGATGGTGAACGTCAACAAAAATAAAAGAAAGGGTGGTTTAAATGAACAAAAAATTATTAGCTTATGTCGTTACAGGAGCAATGGCTTTAGGGTTAACAGGAGGTGCAGCTTATCAAGGGATTGCAAAGGCTCAGACTAATACGCCTCCAACGGTGACATCTACAACATCATCAACACAAGACCAACAGAACATAAATGAGCAACAACCAGTATATCAAGGGTCAATAAAAGTTGCCAATCCACAAGACAATGTAAAAGACAATGAAAAGAATATAAAAGACAATGAAGCGCAAGAAAGCGCGAAGTTGGCTTCTCTTGCAAAGATAACTCCTGATGAGGCAAAAGCTGCAGCATTGAAAGTTGTACCAGGTACAGTGACAAAAGTAAGTCTTGACAACGAAAATGGATATCTTGTATACAGCGTAGAAGTAAAGACTGCTAATGGAGTAGTAGATGTAAAAGTTGATGCAGGTAATGGTACAGTTTTAGCGCAAGATAAAGATCAAGACAATGAAAAACATGAAAAAGAAAAGACTGGCGAAGTTGAAAAAGCAAATGCTCCTGACAACGACACTGTACAACTTGAGCAGCAGGGAGAAAACTAACTAAAAAAGAGGCGGTTTCGCCTCTTTTTTAGTTGAGTACATTCCTTACTTCTGAAGGACCTACAGGTTATGAATAGTGTTTAAAGTATCAAAAACTATTCAAAATTTTATTAAACACTATTCTTTGTTAGGCTATACTCACCCTAACCGGGTGTAACCCCACACCATCTAAATATAGCAATACTTTTTCCATTTTCCTTTCTATATTTTGGTAGTTTAGGTCTACCATTAAACTTCTTTTTATCCTTTTCCCATTCTTTCATTGCTCTAAAAAATGACTTCCAATTTCTATCAAGAAGTCTTAGAGTCTGCTG
This sequence comes from Thermoanaerobacter ethanolicus JW 200, assembly GCF_003722315.1. Lineage (NCBI taxonomy): Bacteria > Bacillati > Bacillota > Clostridia > Thermoanaerobacterales > Thermoanaerobacteraceae > Thermoanaerobacter > Thermoanaerobacter ethanolicus. Next base: position 685,642 of record NZ_CP033580.1, read on the forward strand.
TGCTGTCTGTGCAGGCAGTTTTTTATAAGTCTCGTGTTCTTTTAATATTCTATTGAGCTTTCTGTATCTTATCCATTTATTGTTTTTTATAAACTCCTGTCTTATGATGTAGTTAGCATAATTGTATAAGTTTTTCGCTGCAAAGCATATTTCATCACAATAATTCCACAATTCGTGATTTCTATTTATCTGTATTCTCTCCACTCTCTTGACTATTATCTTCAAACACCTCACTTTCTAAAAGTTTTTTTATCTTTTGAACTTTTTTCTTGCTGTAGAATTTCATACTATAACAGTGCAACAAACTTATAATTTCTTCAATTATTTCTCGAGAATCAAGCTTCTCATTTCCAACTTCGGATACAACAACTATTTCAGTGTTAAATTTTCTAAATAAATGTTTAAACAACTCAAATCCTACTCTACTTAACCTGTCTTTGTAGGCTATAACAACTCTCTCTACCTTACCTGTAAGAACATCATCAAGCATTTTAAAAAATCCATTTCTTTTTTCAAAGCTAATTCCACTTGCCATATTCTGATTTCCATTGGGGCTGTGGTCCTCTTAAATATGATATAAAAGCTGCAACCAAGCTTATTACAAAAGATATTCCAAAAGTAGCTTTTAAACCTTTTATAAATTGTGCAACTGCTATTCCTTTTGACCCAACTTGGGTGCCTACAAAAAGTGCTTGTAAAGCCTCAGGGCTTATGCTTGAAGAAATTATTCCCATGGCCAAAGCTATACTTATTACTGTACCAGCATTGTTCATCATTGTCCTTACTCCTGCCGCTATTCCCCTTTTATCAGCAGGAACGTTACTCATTATGGCATTGGTATTGGGAGATATAAATAGCCCAGAGCCAAAACCCATGATAGACATCCACAGTATTAACTTTGTAATTGAGGTTGTAGCACTTATTCCCATAAAACCTATAAGTCCTACCGCAGATATAAGTAACCCTATACTGCTTAACTCTCGTGAACCATACATATCGGACAGCCAACCGCTAATTGGAGAAATTATCATCATTGCAAGAGCAAACGGTGTCAATAAAATACCTGCAGTCAATGGATCCATTGCTTTGATACCCTGCAAATAAAAGATCAAAAGAAAAGTAACTGCTCCTCTTGCTATTCCATTCAAGAGATTACTCGTATATGCAAAAGCTAATATTCTCGTTTTAAAGAGATTCAAATCAAGCATTGGCTGTTCAACAGCATTTTCAATATAAATAAATAAAACAAACAAAGCTATTGCGACAACAAAGAGAGTAACAATGTGTGGATTGTCCCATCCTGCAAACCCTCCAAAGGATAAAGCGATTAAAAGTATTATCATAGCAGTAGTAAATACTAAAGTACCACTGTAATCAAATTTTTGATGTTCAGGAAGAGCCTCTATTTCTCTGAGTTGTAGTGCTGCCCACAATGTACCAATAATCCCAAATGGCACATTGATATAGAATATGCTTCTCCAGCCAAATTTAAGCAAAAATCCTCCTAAAATAGGTCCTACGACGTTTGCAATGCTTATAACCATGCTGTTTATGCCTAAAGCTTTGCCTAATTCTTTTTTGGGAAAAGCATCTGTTACAATCACTGTGCTGTTAGCCATCATTAAAGCTCCGCCGATGGATTGGATAATCCTAAATAAAAGCAATTGAATACCTGAGTTCGACATGCCAGATAATAATGAACTAATAGTAAATATTGCAAAGCCAGTAACATATAATTTTTTCCTTCCAATCATATCTGCGATTCTACCTATCGTCGGTACAAGTATTGTAATAGAAAGCATATAACTCATAACAACCCACATGATTATAGTTATATCCGCATGTAAAGCCTTCATAATATCAGGTAAAGCAATTAAAAGCATGCTTCCATTAAGTACAGAAAAAAGAGCACCTATTGTAGTGCATGAAAGTGCAATCCATTTGTACTCCAATTTTTTCACAGTATGCATCTCCTTTCATATAACGATTCTTGGATATAGTAGTGCAGCGCACAATTGCAAAATAACAGTTATAAATATAATTATTAACCAATCCAAGTTTGCATTAAGTATAGGACTATTTAATAAATACCCTCTTAAAAGTTCTACAACATAACTTAAAGGATTTACTTTTGCTACTATTTGTAACCAATGAGGCATAATCTTAATAGGATAAATTGCATTGCTGGCAAAGAAAAGAGGCATTGTTATTACCTGCCCTATGCCCATAAATCTTTCTCTTGTTTTTACTATAGCTGCAATAGCCATGGATAAAGATGAAAAGATGATAGCCCCAAAAACTATAGTAATTACACTCATTAATATGTTAACAATATTCCAATATAATTTTATCCCTATTAACAAGGATAAAAATAGTATAATCACCACTTGGCTTATTGACCTTACACTGGCTCCTAAAGCTTTCCCAGTAACAAATGCAAAACGAGATACCGGCAGGGCAATCAGCTTTTGAAGAATTCCCTGGTCTTTATCCCAAATAATGCTAAGTCCATAAAAAATTGATATAAACATCATAGACTGTGCCAAAATTCCTGGAGTCATAAATGTCTGATAATTAACATTTCCTGTTGGAATAGCCCGCACTTTGGAAAAAGCTTGGCCAAAAACTAACAGCCATAAAGCTGGTTGAACTGCACGAGTAAAAAGTTCAGTTGGGTCATGGTGTAATTTTCTTATTTCCATCTCAGCAATAGTAAAAGAATTAGCTATATAGGCTATAAATTTTGATAAAATAGAAAGACTATGTAGTTTTTCGTCAGTTAAAGCGTTGAATGCGTCTTCTGACTTGTCGCATTTCATTGAAGCTTCCCCCGCTTTCCAGTCGATTTCCGGTAAAAAATGTAAAAGCATCTTCTAAAGTAACTTCTTTATTTCCCGTCATAACCTTTAATTCTTCAGGTGTACCAAGAGCAACTATACTGCCTTTATTCATAATAGCTACCCTGTCGCACATGGTTTCTGCTTCTTCCATATAATGAGTTGTTATTAAAATTGTAAGTCCAGTTTCTTTCCTAAGCACATCAAGAACTTCCCAAACGTTACGTCTAGCAACTGGGTCAAGGCCAACTGTCGGTTCATCAAGGACTAATAATTTAGGCCTGTGTATTAATGCCTGGCCGATTTCCAGCTTCCTAACCATACCACCAGAGTACTCTTTGACAACCCTGTTTGCTGCTTCCTTTAAATTTAATATTTCAAGGATGTAATTAATTCTTTCTTCCCTCTCTTTTTTAGATAAGCGCAATAATTTTGCGATAAACAAAAGATTTTCATATCCTGTCAAGGTTGAATCGGCTGATAAAGCTTGAGGGACATATCCTATTAATTTGCGTACATAAGCTCCATTCTTAGCTATATTTATTCCTTCTATTTTGATTTCACCTGATGTTGGAGGTAAAAGTGTAGTTATCATACGAATTGTAGTTGTTTTTCCTGCCCCATTAGGTCCCAATAAGCCAAAAACTTCTCCTTCGTTTATGGTAAAACTTATACCTGCAACCGCTTCATACTTTCCAAAAAACTTCCTTAGATTTTTAACTTCAACAGAAAAAGGCATATAAACACCTGCTTCCAAATTAAAATTTAGCAAGTCTCACATTCTTTCAATTGATTCCAAATTAATCTCAAATCACTGTTTAGACGTTCTACGTCAAGTCCATCAATCTTTTCCAAAATATTTGCAAGTATTGATACACGATATTTTAATATATCTTTTAATAACCTATCACCTTCATGAGTTAAAACAAGATAAACAAGTCTTCTGTCAGTTTCATCTCGCCATCTTTTGACAAGTCCGTCGCTTACAAGATTGTCAACAAGTCCTGTCAGAGTACCGGGAGCCAACAGCAACCTTCTTTGCAATTCTTTCATGGTTATTGGGTTGTCAACCGACAGCTTATTCATAACCCAAAATCTTGCCATTGTTATATTTTTTTCATTGAGATAGCTTCGAGTATATAAATTTAATATGTGATTTATCTCTCTTAAAAGCATTTCTAAATTGCCTATATGTGTTATTTCCATCAATATGCCTCCCGAATATTTTGGTTTACGAATTACATTTTTATTATAATCATATTTTTTTCAAAGTCAATACGCTGTAAATATGAATTTGTATAAAAATTTTGTAGCTACCCACCTCTTACGCCTGAGATTCCTCACATACGCAAACCTTTCATATGAATGAGTTACATACTAATTTTTGACACTATCCCGAATAATGTTTTATTGCTAACGTTTAAGTTAATATGTTATAATTTCATTAGAAACAAGGCGAATCAGAGAGAGGTAGTTTGTTTTCTTTTGGAATTTGTAATATGCGGCATAGAAATATGTAAAGGGGAGTAGCTTGCCACACATTGTGGTTTGACCTGCCGTCAGCACGAGAGATTTTCTCCGGCAGGTCAAAAACTCCATGCGGAGTTTGAGCAAGACCTTTATAGTGTTTACCACTATAAGGGTCTTTTTTGTTTATATTTACAAAAGAAGGGAGTATAGATAATGAACGCTTTTATAGAAGGTATATTAAATCTTACACCAGGTCATATTATAATGTTTATCATTGGAGGTATCCTTATATATCTTGCGATAAAAAAAGAATACGAGCCAATGTTACTTTTGCCTATAGGGTTTGGCATAATACTAGCCAATATTCCGCTTTCATCTGCTATAGGTGAAAATGGTTTTCTTACAATTCTATACAACGCTGGAATAAGTACAGAACTTTTTCCTATTCTCATTTTTATTGCAGTTGGTGCAATGGTAGATTTTTCACCACTTCTTAAGCAACCGTTAATGATATTTTTTGGCGCAGCAGCGCAGTTAGGAATATTTTTAACTATAATTTTTGCGCATATGCTGGGCTTTAATTTAAAAGAAGCAGTTGCTATAGGCATAATTGGCGCTGCAGATGGCCCTACATCTATTTATGTAGCTAATTTGTTTGCACCAAAGCTTTTGGGTCCTATATCAGTTGCAGCTTATTCGTATATGGCATTAGTTCCAATAATCCAGCCCTTTGTGATAAAAATGCTTACCAGTGAAGAAGAACGAAAAATTAGAATGGATTTGCGCATGAATGAAGTTTCAAAAACAGCTAAAATACTTTTTCCAATAGCAGTGACATTTGTTGCAGGAATTTTAGTACCAACTAGTGTTCCTCTTGTAGGTTCTTTGATGTTTGGCAACCTCATAAGAGAAAGTGGGGTAGTAGAACGGCTTTCAAAAGCTGCACAAAATGAACTTGCCAATCTTGTGACACTTTTACTTGGGATAACAATAGGTTCTACTATGACTGCCGACAAATTTTTGACACCTACAACTCTTTTGATATTTGGAATGGGACTTATAGCATTTATATTTGATACAGCAGGAGGAGTATTGTTTGCAAAGTTTTTAAATTTGTTTTTAAAAAATAAAGTCAATCCAATGGTAGGAGCTGCTGGAATATCAGCTTTTCCAATGTCGTCTCGTGTGATACAGAAAATGGCCCAAAAAGAAGACCCTACAAATTTTATTTTAATGCAGGCTGTAGGAGCAAATGTTGCAGGTCAGTTAGGTTCTATCATAGCAGGAGGTATTGTAATAGCACTTGTAAGTTCTATTATGTAATAGGGATGTGCAAAATTAATTAAAATAATCATAATCAAAAACCAAAATATGTATTACATACAATATATAGTAATCAACACTGACAATCAAACATAAAGGAAGTGGTAAGGGAAAAGAAAAGACAAAAAGAGGAGCTAAAAAAGGGCATAAATATCCTGTAGAAGTCAAATGTTAAAAAATGGCATGAAATAGATTCAATAAAAATTAGGCCGATTGCATCAAAGCAACAAGAGATCTAAACTCATCATATTTGCCCAATTTAATAGCTACAATAGCGACAGTAAGCAAAGTAATATGGCCAAAAGTATTAAGGTTGCTCACAGAATTAATATTTCTAACATAAGCCTTTTCAAAATCCAGAGCTTTAAAGCGGGAATTATATCTTTCTGATTCAATTCTCAATTTGTAGACGGCCTTAAAATATAGGGAGTCTCTATTAATAGAGGACCTATAATCAGAAGATATAATAGCATACTTAGTACAGCCTCTATGCTTTTTGCCATTAAAATATTTAGGATGATTTATAGGGCAGGCAGAATCATCCTTAGAATTACAGAACTTGCAAACAAATTTTTGCTTAATAAAACCATCAAAATATTGCTTGCCATCTTTAAGCATTTTAATACCCGCTTCACAGACCATATAACCATCATCAGTCAGAGGGGGATTTTTAGAATTACGCTTGTTAAGAGGAATAAAGCAATGACCGTGGAGAATATTTCTAACATAATTATAAAGTTTCTTAACATCATAGCCTTTATCAGCAATAAAATTAACATACTTAAGGTTAAACCACTTATTAGTCTTCTCAAGCAAAGATAAAGCGGCTTCAAAATCAGGGGCATCAGCGGGGGTAGTAGTTTCAGCGATGGGTAAACCAGAGATAGCATCAACAATAATGTGATTTTTATAGCCCCAATAAAACTTATAGCGTTTATTAGAAGAATCGTTAGAAGCAGAATAAACGCCTAATTTACAATCCTTATCTGACTTAGGCTGATTATCTTTAGAGAATTTATTTTTAGAAAAAGACTTAGGGTTATTTAACTTAGTGTTAGCTTTAATAGGGGTAGAATCCATGGAAATAAACTCACCGGAGATAATACCCATATTTTTGAGGATATTGACCTGATTTTGAAAAATAGAGGTCAAATAATCATGAGAGAAGTCATTAATAAAACGGCGAAAAGTCCAATAAGAAGGAAGAGGTTTAGAAATGTCGAAGCCACAAAGATGAGCAATGATAAGATTATTGCGGAGATAATCTAAAAGGTCAGAAATTGTGCCGAATCTTTCAGCTTTCATGACAATAAAAGCTCTAAAAAGTGCATGGTGAGAATAACCCTTACGGCCAGGACTAGAGGAAGGGAATTCAGGTATTGAAGACAGGTCAAGATTTTCAAACATAGAAGAATAGAAATCAATTTTAGACTGAGAGGTAAAGAGTTCAGGTATATTTAAAAGCAATTGAAGCTGGTACATGTAGAATTTCCTCCTTCTTAAAAAATTTTTTATAGTGTATATATAATAATTCGACAAATGGGAGGGGAAATCCTACATAAAAGATAAAAAATTCAAGAGTGATAGGAAAAAAGTATGTCTGTAGAATGGCTTAAATTAAGGCTTCTGAATTTTGCACAAGTCTATTATGTAATTTTAAAGAGGTGAACAAAATGAACTTGTTTAATTTAATTAAAATTGCCACTGTTGGGTTTGGCGTGACTTTTTTGATGTTAGTCATATTTTTTGTGTTGATTAAAGTTTTAGTGAAAATATTTAATGAGTAGATAAGCAATAAAAATTTTGTTCGTGTAAAATTTAAGTAGGGAATGCTGCTGACATTTTGCACAAGAGAAGCGACTTGACAGCCCGGCACTCAACCGAAAATGTTAAAAAAGGAGAATAAGAGAAAGGACCAGCCCGTTCAGTTGAGTGCCGGGAAACTTAGCGAGACCGAAAGACGGAAGCGGGGCCGAAGCCAAGAATGGCGGAGGCGGGACATGAGGCAAGGATGCCACCTGACGTAGGAACCCCGCTGGAGTCTGAGGTCGAGCGTTAGTTTAGCCTGCGATATCACTGGAGCGAACTGTGCAAAATGTCAGCATATTATTCACCTACTAATTTTTTACACACACAAAACTTTTGCTAATTTTTTAATTATATACTCCTTGTGATATAATAAAATTGTAAAGTTGTTACTGCATGGAGGTTTTGGTGATGCCACTTAATGTAGTACTTGTTGAACCTGAAATACCACAAAACACAGGGAATATTGCAAGAACTTGTGTGCTTACAGGCAGCAGGCTTCATCTTGTAAAACCTTTAGGTTTCAGTATAGACGAAAAATACGTAAAAAGAGCTGGCTTAGATTACTGGCCTCTTTTAGACCTTACTGTTTACGATAATCTCGAACAATTTCTTGAACAAAACAAAGGGAAAAAGTTTTATCTTGCTACCACAAAGGCTAAAAAGTATTATCATGAAGTAAAATATGAAGACAATTCTTATATACTTTTTGGGAAAGAAACTGCAGGACTTCCTAAGTGGTTGATTGAAAAATACTACGAAGACTGTATACGGATACCAATGCATGAAGTGATATCTACAAGGTCTCTAAATTTGTCCAACTCTGTAGCTATAGTACTATATGAGGCCTTGAGACAACTGGGTTTTCCTAATATGAAATAAAAAAATTGAGGGATGATTATGAAGAGGAAGATTATCCATGTTGATATGGATGCTTTTTTTGCATCTGTAGAACAACATGATAATCCAGAATATAGAGGAAAACCTGTTATTATAGGCGGCTTGTCGGAACGAGGAGTAGTTTCAACTTGCTCCTATGAGGCAAGAAAGTACGGAATACATTCTGCAATGCCGATGTACATGGCGAGGAAGCTATGTCCACACGGTATTTTTCTTTCTGTAAGGAGAAAAAGATATGAAGAGGTTTCAGCTCAAATTTTTAATATCCTGTACAGTATAACTCCTCTAGTGGAACCTGTTTCTATAGATGAAGCCTATCTTGATGTTACATATATTGACAAAAATCCAGAGATTATTGCCCTGGAAATAAAAAAGAAAGTGAAGGAAACGACAGGACTTACTATTTCTGCAGGAGTTTCCTATAATAAATTTCTTGCAAAACTTGCCTCAGATTGGAATAAACCAGATGGGTTTATGGTCATAACAGAAGATATGATTCCCGACATTTTAAAACCACTTCCCGTTTCCAAAGTTTATGGGATAGGAGAAAAGTCTGAGCAAAAACTTAAAGCTATGGGAATAAATACAATAGATGACCTCTTGAAACTATCACAGGAAAGTCTTATTGAGATTTTTGGGAAATTGGGTTTAGAGATATATAATAGAATTAGGGGCATTGATGAGAGGCCTGTAGAAACTATGAGAGAGATTAAGTCTATAGGAAAGGAAAAAACACTGGAAAAGGATACAAAGGACAAAAAGCTTTTACTTCATTATGTGAAATTATTTTCCGACATAATATCGGAAGAATTAGTTAGAGAGAGACTTTATGCCAGAACGGTTACTGTTAAGATAAAGACACCAGATTTTGCAGTTCACACCAAAAGCAAGACATTAAATAAATATATACGATTAGGTGAGGACATATACGATGTAGCCTACGAAATTATTGAAAGTCTAAAATTAGACCAATATATAAGGCTTATTGGTCTATCTGTTTCTAACTTGAGTGCAGTAAAATATGAGCAATTGTCCTTTTTGGATAAAAGGGTTATTAAATTTATTAAGGCAGAAAATGTAGTTAGAGAAATAAATAAAAAGATGGGGCAGGAAGTAGTGAAAAAAGCAAGTGAACTTTTAAATGAGGAAACGAAGCAACGGAGGGATTAAATTGGAAGCAAAAGAGAGGCATAAGCGCAATGTTGCTAAAGAAATTATAGAATTGGCTTGGCCTTCTATAACAGAACAAATGCTTATAATGACAGTTGGAATGGTGTCAACTATATTTGTAGGTCGAATAAGTGCCAGTGCAATTGCGGCTGTTGGGATGATTAATTCCCTTATTTTTTTCTTTCAAGCAATTTTTTCAGGGCTTGCCACTGGTTCCACAGTAATTGTAGCGAGGCTTATTGGTGAAGAAGACGAAGAAGGGGCTCGCCTTGCAGTTATGCAGTCACTTATTATGAGTATTGCTATTTTTATAGGACTCACTACTTTGGGCTATATTTTTGCAGTACCTATTGTTAAAACCTTCTTTGGAAGTGTATCCACTGATGTTTTTAAATTGGCTTTAATGTACTATAGAATAGTGCTTTTTGGGCTACCTTTTGTGATAATTGATATCATCATAGGCGGGGCTTTAAGAGGTGCAGGGGATACCAAAACCCCAATGTACATAACTGCTACAGTAAATGTGATAAATCTTTTGTTAAATAGCACACTTGTATTTGGAGTGACTTATCACGGTAGATATTTAATACCTCCTTTAGGAGTAAAAGGTTCTGCACTTTCTGCTACAATTTCAAGAATAATAGGAGGTTTTTTGCAATTATATGTTTTATATTTTGGCAAAAGGCGAATTAATCTTGATATAAAAGAAAAGATTCGACTTGACTTTAACATGATGATGAGGATTATACGAGTAGGAATACCAGCTTCTTTAGAGCAGGTAATAATGCAAGGTGGTTTCCTTGTAATGCAAGTTATCGTTTCCACAATGGGGACTATTGCAATTGCTGTATATCAAATAGGTATGAATGCTAATAGTCTTGCTTTTATGCCTATATTTGGATTTTCAATAGCGGCAACCAGTTTAGTGGGACGGAGTCTTGGTGCAAAACATTTTATGTTAGCGGAAATATACGCAAAAGTTTCAAGAAACATTGCTGTTATTGTAATTTCTGTTATAGGTGTTTTTATGTTTATATTTTCAAAGCAGCTTGCAGCGCTTTATACTACTGATCCTATTGTAATAAAAATAGCTTCTGATATTATAAAGATTTTTGCTGTTGTGGAACCTTTGCTTGCTATATTAAATGTCATGGCAGGAGTATTAAGGGCTGCAGGCGATATTCCTTATATTGTTCTCACGGCTTTTATTGGATTATGGCTCTTTAGAGTGACTATTGGATATATTCTTGGTAAAGTATTTGGTATGGGAGTATATGGAATATGGATTGGTATATGTATCGACTTTGTTGTAAGGTCAGTAATGTATAGCTATAGATTTAAAGCGGGCAGGTGGAAATATATTAAAGTGTAAACTACATAAATTCATCACATATTCTTAATTTTTACATAACATTTTTCTGCTATTTTAATTATAACATCAATTTTTAGAAGAGGTGGATTTATGAAGAGGAAATATTTATATGTGATTGTTGCAGTATTAATCATTGGAATTGTCACTTTTTACTTTGTAAACAGGGCAAAATCATCACAATCCCAGCAGCTTTCGTATGTTACAGTTACTCGCGGTAATATTTCTATGAAAGTCACTGGGACAGGAAACTTAAGTGGTGATGTAAGAGCAATTACGCTAAAAGGCAGTGGAACAGTAAAGAAAGTGCATTTTAAGGTAGGAGACACTGTAAAGAAAGGAGACCTATTATACGAAATTGAAGATGACGATTTAAACAATCAGCTGGAACAAGCAAAAATAAACCTTAACTTAGCTGAGCAGCAACTAAATCAAGACACACAGAACTACAATAGTAGCATTGCAAATTTAAACATAACTTCTCCTTCTGGCGGAATTATAGACAGTATACTTGTAAAAGAAGGACAGAATGTCACACCTGGGACACCTGTTGCAACCATTGCAGATTACTCCCATGTTACTGTAAAAGTTCCTTTCAATGGTGTTCAAATAAAGAATATAAAAGTTGGGCAAAAGGCGGATATTTTTTTATACGACTCATTTACAACTGTAACAGGTACTGTTGAATACGTTTCAGAGCAGCCGGTTCCTAATAATACAGTGCAATACTACTATGTAACAGTAGGGCTTGACAATCCGGGGGCATTAAGCGATGGAATGAGGGTACAAGTATCAATACACACAGATAACGGAATAGAAACAGCATTAGAAGATGGCACGTTAACTGCCAAAAACACAGTCAATGTCACAGCGCAAACATCAGGTACGGTAGATAAAATATATATTTCTCAAGGGCAAAGTGTAAAGAAAGGACAGCTTTTAATAAAACTTTCATCAGACAACATAAGCAATCTGCAGATGCAGATAGAAAATGACAAATTAAAAGTTATGGAAGCACAAAACAACTACAATCAGATTTTACAGCAAATCAACGACTTAAAAATTTATTCTCCTATAGATGGGAAGATCATTAGCCAGAACATAAACGAAGGAGATATATTAGGTACTTCTGTAGCGAGCACTAACATAAGCAATACAAATAGCCAATCACAGCAATCGAGTTTTGTGCCCGTTTTAGATATAACGCAATTATCTACTTATGAGAGTCAACCAGAAACTGCGGTAATAGCAAACAACAACAAATACATCATTAACCTTTCAGTGGACGAAACAGACATAAAGCACATAAAAGTAGGGCAACAAGCACAAATTACAACAGATGACTTACCAGACAAAACATTTACAGGTACTGTTTCAGAAGTGTCACAACTTCCAACAATACAAAATGGAGTTTCTTCTTACAACGTAATTATTGAAGTCGATCCAAGCGAAGGATTAATGTTAGGTATGTCAATGAATGTTTCAATAACTGTTGCAGAAAAACAAGATGCTTTAATACTTCCAATACAAGCCGTTCAGACAAACGGAAATAGAAAATACGTAATACTCTATACAGACGATTTAAAAAATCAAAATATCAATAGCACTAACAATAGCACTAATAACGGGAACTTTTTCAGGAACAACATAAGATTTGTGGAAACAGGGATTTACAACGACAACTTTATAGAAATCGTGAGTGGCTTACAGGAGGGAGACAAAGTATTAATTCCAACCCTTAATTCTTCAACAAACGCAAATAACAGTAATCCAGGTGGTTTTGGCGGAATGGGTGGCTTTAGGCCAGAAGGCAATTTCAACAGGAATATGACTAATCAAGGTGGTAGTTACCCAGGCAGAAGCTTTAATGGGACAGGGCAAAATAACACTTCCACAGGGAGGTAAATGATGGATAACATTTTAATAAAAATAAGGAATTTAACAAAGATTTACAAAATGGGGGAAAATGAAGTAAGAGCGTTAGATGGTATAAACCTTGACATTGAAAAAGGAGAATTTGTATCAATTGTCGGTCAATCAGGTTCAGGTAAAACTACTTTAATGAATATAATAGGGTGCTTAGATGTAAAAACTTCTGGAGAATACTTTTTAAATGGCATAGACACAAGCAAACTTTCTGACAATCAATTAGCAGATTTAAGATGTAGCGAAATAGGTTTTGTTTTTCAAAATTTCAATTTGCTTCAAAAAATGACGGCTTTAGAAAACGTGGAATTGCCTATGATATACAAAGGTGTGCCTACAAAAGAAAGACGGCAAAGAGCAGAGATGCTTTTAGAGATGGTAGGACTTAAGGAAAGGATGCACCATAGACCTAATGAATTATCAGGAGGTCAGCAGCAAAGAGTAGCAATAGCAAGGGCACTAGCAAACAATCCCCATCTAATATTAGCAGATGAGCCGACGGGAAACTTAGACTCAAAAAGTGGTAGTGAGATAATGAAAATAATAAAAGAGTTAAACGAGAGAGGGAATACAGTAGTACTCATAACTCATGACCCTAATATAGCTGCACAAGCCAAAAGAATAGTAAGAATAAAAGATGGGCGTATTTTAGAAAACGAGGTGGTAACACCGTGAGATATGTAGAAGCTTTGAAAATAGCTATACGCAGTATTTTAAGCAATAAAATGAGGTCTTTTCTCACCATGTTGGGGATTATAATAGGTGTCACAGCTGTTATAGCCTTAGTAAGTATAGGCCAGGGCTCTACAAGAAGTATTACTTCTCAGATACAGAGTATGGGTTCAAACCTCATAATGGTAAACGTAATGGGGAGAGGGGGAGAAAGCTCTTTAACTTATGACCAAGCCATTGTTTTAAAAGACTCAAACTTTATAGCTGCTATCTCTCCGGTCATATCTACCAGTGTAACGGCTATGTACGGAAATAATTCAGTGGACAACACAACGGTAAATGGAGTAAATGGAGATTATCAATCAATACGCGATATACAAGTAGCAGCTGGCAGATTCATTTTGCCAATGGATGATGAAGGAAGGAACAGGGTAGCAGTTCTTGGCAGCAATGTAGCGAGAGAGCTTTTTGGCTTTACTGATCCTATTGGCAAGACTATAAAATTAAATGGCCAAAACTTCACGGTAGTAGGTATTTTGTCACAAAAAGGTTCTTCAATTGCAGGTTCTGATGATGATTCAATATTTATACCCCTTAAAACAATGTTCTACTTTGCGAAAAATAGAGACATAAGACAAATATATATAGAAGCTACAAGCCCAGATACCGTGGAACTCGCTAAAAACGAAATAAACAGCAAACTGCTAACTATATTTAAAGGCGATACAAATGCCTTTAGAATAATTGATCAATCACAAATTTTATCTACAGTAAATAGTGTTACTGCTACATTGAGCTTGCTCCTTGGAGGAATTGCAGGAATATCCCTTTTAGTCGGTGGAATAGGGATAATGAACATAATGCTTGTATCTGTTACTGAAAGGACGAGAGAGATAGGGATAAGAAAAGCATTAGGAGCCAAAAAGAAAGATATATTACTTCAGTTTATAATTGAATCATTAACTTTAAGCGGATTAGGAGGAATAGTGGGAATTATAGTAGGATACGTATTGTCGATGGTACTAGGCTCAGCTATGAATATAAATGCTAAGCCTTCTCTCTCTACACTATTAATATCCTTTTCCTTCTCAGTAATTGTAGGATTGTTCTTTGGCGTATATCCTGCAAATAAAGCTGCCAATTTAAATCCAATTGAAGCTCTAAGGTACGAGTAAAATACAAAAAAGGACAAATTTCTTAGTTTTACTTAAGAGTTTGTCCTTTTTAATATTGCTTTTTTGTCGATAAAAGTTTACAATGTAGTTAATGATAAAATCGGGAGGAGAGAGTAATTGAAGTGGACTGAATCTTTATCAGTTGGAAATGAACTCATTGACAGTCAACATAAAGAGTTAATAAAAAAAGTAAATGATGTTCTGGAAGCTTGCAATCAGAAAAAAGGAAAAGAAAAGATTGAAGAAGTGATGAAATTTTTAAAAGATTATACTATAGAACATTTTAGCGCTGAAGAAGACTTCATGAAAAAATATCAATACCCTTCCTATGAAGAACACAAAAAAATTCATGAAGATTTCATTAAAAAAGTAGAGGAATTGGACGAAAAAATAAAAAAAGAAGGCATAAACTTATCAATCATAATGCTTGTTAATAAAACGTTGGTGGATTGGCTTATAAATCACATAAGCAAAGAGGACAAAAAGGTAGGAGAACACATAAGAAAAGCAAAGGGGGATTTTTAAAATGAAATGGACAGAGTCTTTGTCTGTAGGAAATGATTATATTGATGAGCAGCACAAAGAGTGGATAAGGAGAATTAATGACCTTTTAGAGTCATACAATCAAAAAAGAGGCAAGGAAAAAGTTGAGGAAGCAATGGAATTTGTAAAAGAGTACACTGTAACGCATTTTAGCGCCGAACAAGAGCTGATGAAAAAGTATAAATATCCTGAGTATGAAATACATAAACAAATTCATGACAATTTTATTAAAGAAGTTAATGAACTGGATGAAAAAATAAAAAAAGAAGGTCCTACGCTCACTAATTTGATGACTGTTAATAGGACTTTAGTAGATTGGGTGCTAAATCACATAAGCAAAGTAGATAAAAAACTAGGAGAGTACATAAAAAGTCAAATGTAATTAAGCCTGTAAATGCAGGCTACAGACTGTAGACAAACTTTCGAAAATAGGATATTTTGCATAAGGAACGACTTGTGACAAAGCGGCAACAAAACTTAGCAAGACCGAGGGTGAAGGCAGGGCCGAAGCCAAGGATGGCGGAGGCGGGCACTAAGACAAGGATGTCGAATGTGCCCGGTACCCTGCCGGAGCCCGAAGGTCGAGTTTAGTTTTGTCGCTTTGGAACATCGGAGTGACGATGCAAAATATCCTATTTAAAAATTTTTGACTTTGTCAATAAGCTGGAGCCTGTAAATACAGGCTATTTTTTAATCATAGGTTATGTGGTAAAATATTTTTAAATCTAAAAATTTGAGGGGGTTTTATTGTGAGGCTTGTGAGAATAGATAAAGCGTTGAATGAATATGGAATAATTGAAGGGGATAAAGTTATTGCATTTGGAAGTGAAGGCTTTTATTCTTACAACTTGGAGGAAGTAAAGCTTTTGCCTCCTTGCCTGCCTACAAAAGCTATATGTGTAGGGTTAAATTATAGGGATCATATAGAGGAAATGGGGGACAAAGAGCCGGAGGAACCGACATTATTCATAAAACCTTCAACAGCAGTTATTGGCCCTGATGATTTTATAGTTATTCCTAAGATGTCAGAGAGGGTTGACTATGAGGGGGAATTGGCTGTTGTAATAGGCAAAAGAGCGAAAAATGTGTCTGAAAAAGATGCGTTAGATTATGTCCTTGGCTATACGATAGCTAACGATGTAACAGCAAGAGATTTGCAGGCAAAAGATGGTCAATGGACAAGAGCGAAGTCTTTTGATACCTTTTTGCCCATAGGCCCTTGGATTGTGACAGACTTAGACCCATCTTCTTTGGACATAATTACATATGTAAATGATGAAGTAAAGCAAAAAAGTAACACCAGACATCTCATATTTGGCGTTCCAAAACTTGTGAGTTTTATATCTCACATAATGACGCTAAACCCTAGCGATGTCATATTGACGGGAACACCCTCTGGCGTTGGCCCTTTAAAACCTGGAGACGTTGTAACTATTGAAATAGAGGGAATAGGTAAATTAACAAATAGAGTAAAATAAAATCAGACTACAAAATGAATGATAAAATATATAACTAAACCAATTAAAGATAGAGGAATTCCTACCAAAGCCCATTCACGGCTTTTTATATTCAGCTTTCCTGCTGATATGATATTAGGTATGTTTCCTGGAATCAACATGCCGCCACTTATTAGAAGCCCCATCAATATTGCTTGGATTTGTTCTGTTGTCATAGCAGGGCTTATTTCGGCTGCTGTCAGTGTTGCGTTGTCAAGAACTGCTGAGGTCATGTTTATCCAGTATAAAAGTCGGCTATCAAGATGAATTATATAATTATCAATAATAGGTTTGAATCCTGCACCTAAAAGTTCCAATGCCAGAATAAAAACAAAAATTTTAAATGCTTGAATAAAGATAAATTGAAATCTTTCAATTTTTTTAATTTCTTCTGCTTCTTCCACATAATTTTCTTCTATAATGAGACTACTTTTCTCTAATTTATTAATATAAAGTAAACCCAAAAAGCCCAAAGCCAATACAGCTGGTATGATGTAAATGCCTAAGGTAGTAAAAAGGTAAAGGAAGCTTTCATTTAATTTTGAGGTTACTATTGTGGCTAAGGGCTCGCCAATTGGTGTTAGTGCAGCACCCATGCCTATTGAAAGAGAGGCAATGACAGTAATCACCACTTTGTCTTTGTGTTTTAAGGGCAACAAGTGAATTATTTCTACTAATATTATTGAGGCTATTATGGCTGTAATTATACTGGCTGTCAAGCCAAGGATAATAATTACTAAAAATACAAATATTTTAAGCGGAATATGAGTTACTACTGTTCCTATAAATTTTTTAAATTTATCTTTAAATATCTCAAATAAAAGTCCTGATAAAAATACGGCTGCTGTTATTAAATACAAAAGATGATTTTTAAATATGTGAGCTATCAGGTCATAAGAAAATACTCCTGATACAAATGCTGCAGCAACTCCCATTGCAAAAAGAAAATATTCGATGTTGTGTTCTATATGCCTATTTACAAGAGGCAAAATTAGGATCATTAATAATATTACTAAGAGTGCAACAATAACCACAATCCATCCTCCTTTTACATTATTATTTGTATTATTTTGTAAAATAAAAGGTGGAAAAACTCACCTTTAAGATGAGCTTCCCACCCAAGAAGCCGAAAGTTCTTGAACAAGTCATAAGACTTGCCAACCGTAAAAACTTTATTTACTTTATTAAAATTATAACATACAGGTATTTATATAAGCAACAGAGATGAAGATATAAATTAATGGAGTACAGTGATTAAAAATATTCCGTATAATACTCCTCCAAACATCAGCACAAAAGGATTAACTGACTTTCTAATATTTATCCACATTAAATTTAAAATAGCTGAAGTTAAAGCTAACATGGCACTTAAAAAAGCTATTCCTGTGATGTTCCATGGCGTAAACAGTATACCAATAGTAACTGGTATGGAAGACTGAAACACCATCGCCCCCGTTATATTTCCAAGTGCAAGAGTATCCTTTTTTTGTCCTACCCACACAATAGAATTGAGCTTTTCAGGCAGTTCTGTTGCAATAGGCGTTATGACAATTGAGAGTATTAAAGGTGAAATTCCCATCATGTGAGACAAATCTTTTACATATCCTACAAACAAGTGAGCGCCAAAAATTATTCCTAAAAGAGATAGAATTAATTGACTGGTTATCCAGAGTAAATTAGTTTTTACTCCTAAAAACTTTGAAAAGTATAGAGTTCCTATATTTTCATCCAATTGCTGTTCATCTGAAAAAGTACGTTTTACATAAAAAGCGTATGCTAAAAGTACCAATATAATTGCAGATATTCTAATTTCGTTAACTTGATTAAAGACAGAAGCGAAAATTGCTATTGCGTATACTAAGATAAAATATGTCAAGTCTCTTTGAAACACTTTTTTATTTGCATTCATTTTCAACGTTCTTTTTCCAAAAAGGGAATAAATTATGATGGCAGCACCTGTTATCAAAAATCCTAAGGTAGAAAGCATAAAGGGAGCTCCTAAAATAGCACCTGTGGCTATTTGACTTGCCTCTCTTCCTCCATAAAAAAGTATAGCGATAATTGGTATAATTGTTTCAGGAAGTGCGGTGCCTACAGCAGCTAAAATACTTCCCACTACTCCCTGACTTAAGTTTAACTTTTTTCCAAACCATTCTACTGAGTTTGTAAATAAGATACAGGAAAGAAGTATAAAGGCGAGACTAAAAAGCAACATCACTATATCTTGTGTCAACTTCTACAACTCCTTTGTGGGTAGTGTTTTAGGTCATTTACAGTAATGTATTGTACCACAAAACGAGAAAATAATTCAATAGTTTGAGTCTCTTCACCAAACATCAATAATGTGGTAACATTTATATTAGATGTCCTTTCGCTTAAAGGAGTGGACGATATGAGCATAAGATTTATATATGGAAGAGCAGGTACAGGCAAGACTGCCTTTTGCCTTAATGATATAAAGAGAAAATTGAATGATGGAAAATCCCACCCTCTTATACTACTTGTCCCCGAACAATTTACCTTTGAGGCAGAAAAATATCTTTTAAATACAATTGAAAAAGATGAAAAGATAAGGGCACAAGTTTTGAGTTTTAAGACTTTGGCAAATAGGGTATTTACAGAAGTTGGAGGCCTTACCCGTCAGCACATGAAATCCTGCGGGAGGTCAATGCTTATTTATAAAATAATAGAAGACATACAAAAAGACCTTAAGGTTTATTCTAAAGCCTCCAGGCAGCAGGGTTTTATCAAAAAAGTTTCAGAAGTTATAACAGAGCTTAAAAGATTTGAAGTGACTCCTGAAAAGTTATTAGAGATAACTGAAACAATAGATAATTTAGGATTAAGAGAAAAACTAAAAGACATAAGTTTAATATATTCTAAATTTGAAGAGAGCTTACACCAAAATTATATAGACCAAGAGGATGAGTTGACTCTTTTGGCAGAGAAAATCGAATATTCTTCTCAATTTGAAGGAGCGGAATTTTGGATAGACGGCTTTACGGGTTTTACGCCAAAGCAGTACAGGGTAATAGAAAAGCTTTTAAAAAAAGCATCAAGAGTAAATATTACTCTCTGTATGGACACTTCTAATATCTCTGCTGAAATTGATACTACAGACCTTTTTTACACCACTAAAAAGACAGAAAGCAAACTTTTAGAGATTTGCCAAAGAAATAATATATCCTATGAAAAACCAGTGAATTTGAATATAGGGATTCCACAGAGATTTAAAGAAAGTGAAGAACTAAGTTTTATAGAAAAACATCTCTTTTCCTACCCTTACAAAGTATATCTAAAAGAAACAGAGGATATAAGCATATTTAAGGCTGTCAATGTCTATAGCGAAGTTGAAGAGACTGCAAGAGATATCATAAGATTAGTGAGAGATGAGGGGTTTAGGTATTCTGACATTGTGGTAGCTACTCGCGATTTAAATAGATATCATAAACTCATAAAAGCTATATTTTCTCAATATGGAATTCCCTATTTTATAGACCTAAAGATAGAAATAAAAAACAACCCCATCATCGTTTTTATAACCTCTCTTTTTGACATTCATTTAAAAAGATGGTCTTATGAGTCTGTTTTTAGATACCTAAAGACAGGTTTTACAGATTTAGAAAAAGAGGACATAAACCTTATTGAGAATTATGTTTTAGCTAACGGTATAAAGGGAGATAAATGGAAAGAGGAAGTTTGGAATTACAGGTTAAATTACAGATTTGATAGACTTTCAATAGAGGAAGATGAAAAAGAGATAATAGAGAGAGTGAATGAAATAAAAAGAAAAATCGCAACTCCCTTACAGGATTTTTATAAAAAATTTTCTAAATCGAAGAATATTAAAGAAGCTTGTGGCACTTTGTATGACTTTTTAGTTGAAATGAAATTGCCTCAAAAGATTGAAAAATTAATTGAAAAATTCAAAGAAGAAAAGGAATATGACACAGCAAATCAATACGCACAGGTTTGGGATATTGTTGTAGATGTTTTAGATCAATTGGTAGAAGTGATGGGGGAGGAAAAAGTTACAGCAGAGCAGTTTGCAAAGATATTAAGCATAGGTTTTGATGAATATCAAATTGGAAGTATTCCTCCTGCACTTGATGAAGTGTTGGTTACCAGTGTCGATAGGATGAAAAGTCACAATGCAAAAGCCCTTTACATAATCGGCGTAAATGATGGTATATTTCCTGCTTCTCTTTTTGAGGAAGGAATTTTGACAGATGGGGATAGGGAAATTTTAGCTTCCCATAATGTGGAGTTAGACAGAGATACAAAGACTAAAATATTTGAAGAGCAATTTTTAGTCTACACTGCTCTGACTTCCACAAGTAAATTTTTAAAGATAAGCTATCCCATTGCTGACCATGAAGGGAAAAGCATGAGACCCTCTATAATAATTTCCCGCTTGAAAAAGATTTTTCCTAAAATAAAGCAGTTTAGCAACGTGGTAGAGATGGATACAGCAGAGGAAAATTTAAATCGCGTATCAACACCTTCACCTACTTTTAATGAAATGGTAAGTGCAGTTAAAAAATGGGATATTACAAATAAAATGCATCCTCTGTGGTTGGATGTGTATAAATGGTATGCTAAAAGTGAATCATGGAAGCCGAAATTGACAAGGGCTTTAGAAGGACTTTATTACACTAATCAGGTTAAAAAAGTACCTGCCCACAAGGTAAAAAAGTTGTATGGGGATGAAATGTATTTTAGCGTATCCAGACTTGAAAAATACGCAGCTTGTCCTTTTGCTTATTTTGTCCAATACGGGCTTAAAGCGAAAGAAAGGAAAATATTTAGTTTCGAGCCTCCTGATTTAGGGACCTTTATGCACAATGTCCTTGACAGATTTTCAAAGGCATTGGAGGAAGAAGGACTTACTTGGCAGGATATTGACAGAGAGTGGTGCGATGAGGCTGTGGCTATTATTGTGGATGACATGATACAAAAAATACCAGGATATATTTTAAACAGCAGTCCCAGATACAAATATCTTGCTGAAAGGTTAAAAAGAGTGCTTTCTAATGCGGTATGGGTGGTATCTGAGCATATAAAGAGAAGTTCTTTTGTGCCTTTAGACCATGAGGTTGCTTTTGGCGATAACCAAAAGTATCCTCCTATAAAGATTGTGCTGTCAAACGGTGAGGAGATAAATCTCATAGGGAGGATAGACAGGGTTGATATATTTGAAAAAGAGGATGAAGCCTATATAAGGATAATAGATTACAAGTCTGGCAACAAAACTTTAGACCTTTCAGATGTGTTTTATGGTTTAGAACTTCAGCTTTTGATATATTTAGATGCTATATTAGAAAGTGCAATAAACGGAAACACAAATTTAAATCCGGCTGGCATATTCTACTTTAAAATAGATGACCCGATTATAAAGGCAGATAAAGATATATCAGATGAAGAGTTGCAAATGCAAATTTTTAAAAAGTTGAGATTGGAAGGGCTTGTTTTAAATGATGCTCAAATCATAAAAGAGATGGACAAATCAATTGAAGGTACTTCTTATATAATTCCAGCAACAATCAATAAAGACGGGAGTGTAGGCAAAAACACCAAAGGAGCCACAAAAGAGCAGTTTGAATTGTTGAGAAGGCACGTCAAAAAGACCATACAACGTCTCAGCGAACAGATGTTAGAGGGAAACATTTCAATTTCTCCATATAAAAAAGATAAAGAAACTCCTTGTAAATATTGCCATTACTCTTCTGTCTGCCAATTTGAAACGAATTTTAAAGGGAATGAGTACAGGGTTATAAAGAGTAAAGATGTTGAGGAGATATGGAGTATATTGGAACAGGAAGTGAAGTCAGATGGAAACCAAATGGACTTATGAACAACAGCTGGCTATAAATACAAGGGGCAGTAATCTCTTGGTGGCAGCAGGTGCAGGCTCTGGCAAAACGGCTGTCTTAGTTGAAAGAATCATAAAACTTGTCACGGATGACAAAAATCCTGTAGATATTGATAAACTTTTAGTTGTTACTTTTACAAATGCTGCCGCTTCTGAGATGAGAGAAAGGATAGCAGAAGCGTTGATTTCTAAGTTAGACCAAAATCCGGAAGACAGGCGGCTTAGCAATCAGCTAACATTACTTAACAAAGCTATAATCACCACAATTCACTCCTTCTGCTTGGAAGTAGTGAGAAATAACTTTTTTCTCATAGATTTAGACCCTAACTTTAGAATAGGGGATGATACAGAAACTTTACTTTTAAAATTAGAGGCGGTAGAGGAGCTTTTTGAGGAATTATATCAAAAAGAGGATAATGAAGATTTTTTGACATTGGTTGAAAGTTATGGAGGCACAAAGGACGATAAACCCCTTGTAGATATTCTTTTAAAATTGTACGATTTTGTAAAATCACTTCCCTGGCCTGAAAAATGGCTTAGAGATGTGTTATTAAGCTTTGAAGTTAAAGAGGATTTTCATTTTGAGAATTCACAATGGGCGGCAGTAATATTAGACAGTTTAAAAGTAGAAATGTCAGGGCTTTTAAATGGAATGTATGTGGCAATTGATAAACTTCATGGTGAAAATGGTTTACAAAGCTATCTTGATAATTTTGAAATAGAGGCGGAAAGCTTGGAAAAACTTCTAGACTGTGAAAATTGGGAGGAATTTAGAAAACAGATAAATGCCATAGAGTTTGATAGACTTCCCAGAGCAGGTAAAGATGCAGACCCTAAAGTAAAAGATGAAGTGACAAAAATAAGAAATGAGGTTAAAGCTAAAATTAAGGAGATAAGAAATAAGTTTTTTTCAGATGACATAGAAAAAATTGAAGAAGAAATTAAAGCTTTATACCCTAACATGAAGGCTTTAGTGGATTTGATTCTACTTTTTGATAAAAAATATACTGATAAAAAAAGGGAAAAAGGCATTATAGACTTTAATGACATTGAACATTTTGCACTGCAAATTTTGACAGAAGTCGATGAAAACGGGAATGTGAAGCCTTCAGAGGCAGCTTTGATGTATAGAGAAAAATTCCAAGAAATTTTTGTGGATGAATATCAAGATTCTAATTTAATACAGGAAGTTATACTAAGCACTATAGCCCGAGAAGACACACCTAACAGGTTTATGGTAGGAGATGTAAAACAGAGCATATACAGGTTTAGGCAGGCAAATCCTCATATATTTTTTGAAAAGTACAATACTTATTCTTCAAAAGAGGAAGATAAAAATAAAAAGATACTGCTTTATAAAAATTTCAGAAGCAGACCCCAAATCATAGATGCGGTAAATTTCATTTTCAAAAAAATAATGTCTAAGAATGTAGGGGAGATAGATTATACAGAGGAAGAGAAGTTAAATTGTGGAGCAGATTTTGGAACACCTCCTCTTGATGCCATTGTAGGTGGACCTGTGGAAATACATTTGATAGAGAAAAATGATGAAACTCCTGAAGAGGAAGAATTAGAGGTTTATGGGGAAGAAGAGGAAGAGATTATTGACAACATACAAGTAGAAGCAAGGGTGGTAGCTCAAAGGATAAAGGAATTAGTTACACAAAATGAGAAAAATACCTTTATGGTTTATGATAAAAACCTCAAAAATTATAGGCCTGTTGAGTATAGGGATATAGTAATACTTTTGAGGGCTACAGAAAGATGGGCACCTGTATTTTTAGAAGAATTTATAAATGTCGGTATTCCTGCTTTTGCGGACACAGGAACGGGATACTTTGAAACAACGGAGATAAAGACTATAATATCCCTCCTTCAGGTGATAGACAACCCAATGCAAGATATTCCGTTGTTGGCAGTTTTGAGGTCTCCTATTTTTTCCTTTATCCCAGAAGAATTAATTGACATAAGGTTAGAAGAGCCTAATAGAGCTATATATGAAGCACTTAAAAAGGTATCACAAAGGGAGGATGAATTAGGGCAAAAAGCTAAAAGTTTCTTAGAATCATTGAAAAAGTGGCAAGAGAAAGCCATTTATATGCCGGTGGATGAGTTTTTGTGGTATTTATATCAAGACACTGGTTATTATGCCTATGTGGGGGCAATGCCTCAAGGAGTGCAGAGGCAGGCAAACTTGAGGATTTTGTTTGAAAGGGCAAAGCAGTACGAGGAAACAAGTTTTAAAGGGCTGTTTAACTTTATCAATTTTATAAACCGCCTCAAAGTCAGCAGTGGCGATATGGGAAGTGCTAAAATAGTAGGAGAAAATGAAAATGTAGTCAGGATAATGAGTATACACAAAAGTAAAGGTCTTGAATTCCCGGTAGTTATAGTTGCAGGCTTAGGTAAACAGTTTAATTTAAAGGATTTAAGTCAAAGCGTATTGTACCATCATTTATTAGGATTAGGCCCTGAGTTTGTGGACTTCAAAAGAAGAATTTCTTATCCCAGCATTGTGAAAGAGGCAATAAAAAACAAAATAAAGTTAGAAAGCCTTTCTGAAGAGATGAGAGTTTTGTACGTTGCTTTGACAAGGGCAAAAGAAAAGTTAATATTAGTTGGAAGTGTTAAAGACATAAAGGAAAAAGTGAAAAAATGGTGCAATATTGCTATGTTGGAGAGTAAGGTGCCTGAGTATGAAATTTTAAAAGGTAAAAGTTATATAGATTGGATAGGTCCTGCTGTTATAAAGCATGCGGATTTAAAACCTTTAAGGGATTTTGCACAGGTACAATATGTGGCTGTGGAAGAGGATAGCTCACAGTGGCAGGTAAGGATTTGGAATAAAAAAGATGTGATTTTTGATAAAAAACAGGTTGAGGAAGAGACAAACTTATTGCAAAGGCTTGAAAACTTAGATTTAGATAGCCCTAGCAGTGAATTTTATGATGAAGTGACAAGGCGTTTAAATTATGTATATCTTTATGAAAAAGCCTGCCATTTGCCTGCGAAACTTTCTGTTACAGAAATTAAAAGAATTTTAAACGAAGAAGTAATAGATGAGGACACTACTTCAATATTTGAAAAAACAGTCCTTAAAATTCCTGCCTTTTTAGAAAAGAAAAAAGGACTTACTGCAGCCGAAAAAGGTATAGCTATGCACCTTGTCATGCAAAAATTAGATTTAAATGGGGATTTGAGTGTAGAAGGCATAAAGAAGCAAATTAAGAATATGGTGGATAGAGAGATTTTGACAGAAGCACAGTCTAAAGAGATAGACATAAGAAGAATTGAAGAATTTTTTAGAGCTTCTCTTGGAAGGAGAATGTTAAGTTCTCAAAATGTAAAAAGGGAAGTGCCTTTCCATATAAAAATTAAAAGTACAGAAGTTTACAAAGATTTGCCTGAAGAATACGAAAATGAATTTATAGCTGTGCAAGGCATTATTGACTGCTTTTTTGAAGAAGAGGGAGAAATAATCCTTATTGATTACAAGACGGATTATGTGACAGAGGAAATGATGGAGGAAATAAAAGAAAAATATAAAGTGCAGATAGATCTTTATGCAAAGGCTTTAGAAAAGATTACTGGCAAAAGAGTCAAAGAAAAATATATTTACCTCTTCTTTAATGGAATGATTCTGGAATATTAAGGGTGATAAAATGAGGATTTTACATACTTCAGACTGGCATTTGGGAAAAAGCCTTGAAAATTTTTCAAGGATTGAAGAGCAGGAGAAATTTTTAGAGGATTTTGTGCAGATGGTGGAGGAAAATAATGTAGACCTGGTCATAATTGCCGGGGATATATACGATTCTTCAAACCCTCCTGCAAGGGCGGAAATGCTTTTTTACACAACTTTAAAAAAACTTTCCAACGGGGAAAGAGTGATTTTGGTCATAGCAGGGAATCATGACAATCCTGAAAGGCTTTCTGCTGCCAGCCCTCTTGCTTATGAGCACGGAGTGATACTTTTAGGTACTCCTAAAAGTATTGCTCCTAAAGGAGATTTTGGAAAGTTTAAAATTTTAGATTCGGGAGAAGGTTTTTTAGAAATTGAGATAAAAGGTGAAAAAGCTGTAATTATAGCTCTTCCTTATCCCAGTGAAAAAAGGCTAAATGAAATTTTTACATCAGAATTGGAGGAAGAGAAAAGGCAGAAAAGTTACTCTGAAAGAGTTGGTGAAATTTTTAATGACCTTTCGAAAAAATACAGAGAAGATACTATAAACATTGCGGTATCTCATATTTTTGTTGCAGGAGGAGAGGAGTCAGGTTCAGAAAGGCCTATTCAGTTAGGAGGAAGTTTTACAGTAGAAATAAGGCACCTGCCACAAAAGGCGCAGTACATAGCTCTCGGACACCTTCACAAACCTCAGAGAATTTCTTCTACTCTTCCTGCTTATTATTCTGGTTCCCCTCTTCAGTACAGCAAAAGTGAGATGAACCATTCTAAATGTGCTTATTTAGTAGATTTAAAGGTAGGAGAACCTGCACTTGTGAAGGAAATATATTTTAAAAATTACAAGCCTATTGAAGTGTTTAGGTGCAATGGTATAGAGGAAGCTTTAGAGATTTGCAATGAATACAGGGATAAAGATATATGGGCATATTTCGAGATTAAAACTGAGTCTCCACTGCCTTCTTCAAAGATAAAAGAAATGAAGAGCATATTACCGGATATAGTTGAAATAAAGCCAATTTTGCCAGAGGATGAGATGGAAATTGAAGACTATGAGATAGATGATAAAAGTGTAAAGGAACTTTTTGAAGAATTTTATTTAAAGGAAAACAAAGTTCCTCCAACAGAGGAGGTTTTAGAACTTTTTATGAGTATAGTAAAGGAAGAGGATGAGGAAGATGAGACCTCTGAAGCTTAAAATTGCTGGGCTTAATAGTTTTGTAGAAGAACAAATTATTGATTTTGAAGTCCTAACAGAAAAAGGACTTTTTGGCATATTTGGTCCCACAGGAAGTGGAAAATCCACTATTATAGATGCAATTACTCTTTCAATGTACGGGAAAATTCCCAGAAATAGCAAGGATTTTATAAATACTCAATCTACATCTATGTCTTTGACATACCAGTTTGAAATAGGTGTTGATGGGGCAAGAAAAAGGTATATAGTTGAGAGAAATGTAAAAAGGGACGCAAAAAGCGGCGGCTATAAAACTACATTAGCAAGACTGCGGGAAATAGGGGAAAGTGGAGAAAGAGTTTTGGCAGAAAAAGATAGGGAAGTTCAGCAAAAAATAGTGGATTTAATTGGACTTACAGCAGAGGATTTTACTCGTTCTGTAGTGCTTCCACAAGGGAAATTTAGTGAATTTTTAAAGCTAACAGGCAAAGAAAGAAGGGACATGTTAGAGAGGATTTTTGGCTTAGAAAAGTATGGAAGCAAATTACTTGTTAGAATAAGAGATGTAAAGAGAGAAAAAAGTAATTTATTGAATGAGGTAAATGCGAAGTTAAGTCAGCACGAAGGTGTTACTAAAGAAGCATTGGAAGATTTAAAGAAAAAGTTTGAGATTTTAAAAGAAGAAGAGAAAACTTTAAAAGAACAAAAGGATAAATTAGATAAAGAAAGGGAAAAACTTAAAGGGATATGGGAAAAACAGCAGGAGTTAAATCAATTTTTGCATAAGAAGGAAGTCTTAGACCAGCAATTAAAAGAAATAGAAGATAAAAAGGAAAAGTTAAAAAAAGCGGAAAAGGCATTATCAGTAAAACCGTATATAGACTCTTTAGTGGAGACAGAGAAAAAACTCATTTTAAATCAAAAGGATGTGGAAAAGTATTCTAAAGAGTTGGAGGAGGCTGAAAAATTACTTGAGAAGGTAGAAAAAGAATATGAGGCTTCATTAAAAGAAAAGGAAGAAAAAATTCCTCTCATAATTGAAAAGGAAGAAAGGCTTAAAAGGGCTTTTAAACTGAGAGATGAGATAAAAAAGATTAATAGTGAAAGGGAGAAACTTGTAAAGGAGTATAAAGATTTAAAAAAGCAGATAGATGGGATAGAAAGAGAAATAAAAGCCCTGTCCGATTCTATAGATATAGCAAAAAGACAGTTGGGTGAGAAGGAAAAAAGAATTAATGAAATTAAAGTTGATTCGAATAAAAGGGAAAAAATTTTTGCTGCTTTTGAGATTCAGAAAGAGTTTGAAAGGGCAGACAAAGAGAAAAAAGAAAAGGAGAAAAGAATTTTAGAATTAAAAGAGCTAATAGGTAAGCAGCAGAAAGATATTGAAAAAATAGATAATTTATTGAAACGAAAAGAAAAAGAAATACAAGAGGTTGACAATAATATAAAAAAACTTGAAATGCAAAAGCCTCCCACAAATGAAGACCTTTTGGACCTGCAAAAAAGTTTAGAAAGAAAAAGAGTAGAAATTTTAGAATTGAAAGAAAAAGAAAAGTTAAAAAATGAGGCGGAAAATAATTTAAAAGAAATTTTAAAAATAAAAGAAGAAATAAATAATGAGATAAAAGAGATTGAAGAGAAATTAAAAAATAAAAATAATAGTTTGGAAGAAGTAAAAAAAGATATAGAGGAACTTGTAAAAAACAACATGGCAGGTGAACTGGCAGAGGGATTAAAAGAAGGTGTTCCCTGTCCTGTCTGTGGTTCGATTCATCATGTAAGATTGGCACAAAAGGTAGAGGAAGACTTAATAAAAGAAAAGCAGGAAATAAAGGCAAACTTAGAAAAGGATATAATGGACTATCAAAGTAAGCTTTTTAAGTTAAAAGGTGAATTATCAGGAATAGAAGTCAAAGAAGAGATGTATAAAAAAGAATATGATAAACTGTGGGATATACTAAAAGACATTAACCTTTTAAAGTTAGAAGAAGAATTAAATAAGATGGAGTCTGATTTTATACAGTGGAAAGAAAAATTAGAAAAATGGAATAAGAGTAAGGAAGAATTAGAGACCTTAATTAAAAAATTAAAGGAGGAAAAAGCAAGTTTAGATTTAGAACATACAAGATTAAAAGAAGGTATAAATAAAGATATTAGCCTTTTGAAAGAGTTTGAGTCTTCTCTTGAGGCTATTAGTATAACTTACAGTGAATTAGAAGGTCAGTTAAGAATATCAAGGGAAGAATTGGGGATTTCAGATTTTAAAGAAAAAGTGGAGGAAATAAATCAAAAAGAGAGGGAAATAGAAGGGCTGAGGAATGAAATAGAGAATTTTAAAAATACGATTGAAGAATTGACAAATAAAAAGGAAACCCTTTCAAACAATCTCAATGCTCTTTCAATAAGGAAAGGACAGATAGAGGAAATAGGTAAGGAAAAAAGTAAAAACCTTCGGGAGAGGCAGCAGGAGTTTGATTCTTTATCAGAAGGTAGAGACATAGAAGAATATTTAAAAGAGATTCAGTATAATAAAGAAAAAATTATAAAAATGGAGAGTGTTTTAAAAGAAACTTTAGAAAAGGCAAGAAAGGATAAACAAAATATAGAGAGTAAAAAGATATCTGCCCTTGAGAGTCGGGACCTTTTAAATAATATGTTTAGGGAACAAAGTGAAAAATTAGAAAATGCTCTATTAGAAAAGGGATTTAAGGATAAAAAAGAGGCTTTGGAGTATTTATTAGACAGTGAAAATATTAAAAAAATTGAGGAAGAAATTAAGAATTTTGAAAATGAATATGTATCTGTAAACAAAAGTATAGACAGACTGATGGAGATATTGCAAGGGCATAAAATTAATGAAGAAGAATGGAATCAATTAGAAGAAAGCATTAAAGGGTTGGAACAGGTCTTAAACGAAAAAAGGAAGGAAATAGGCGCTACAGAAAAGGCTATTTCAGATATGCAAGAGAATTTGCAAAAAGTAGAAGAATTTACAAAGCAGAAAAAGGAATTAGAGCGTGTAGTGGATATATTAAATGAATTGGACAATCTTTTTCAGGGAAATAAATTTGTAGATTTTATTGCCGCAAGACAGCTTAAATATATAACCTTTTTTGCATCAAAAAGGCTTAAGGAAATAAGTAGGGGAAGGTATGCCCTTGAGATTGATTCAGACAACAATTTTGTAATGAGAGATGACTTCAATGGCGGAGTAAGAAGGTCTGTAGATACTTTATCTGGCGGTGAAACTTTTTTGACATCCCTTTCTTTGGCTTTGGCTCTTTCTTCTCATATACAATTAAAGGGAAGAGCACCTTTAGAATTCTTTTTCTTAGATGAAGGTTTTGGAAGTCTTGACGCGGAACTTTTGGATATAGTGATGACCTCTTTAGAAAGGCTTAAAAAAGACAAAATGGTAGTGGGCATAATAAGCCACGTAGAAGAATTAAAAAACAGAGTACCTGTAAAACTAATTGTTACACCACCTGCCGTCTCTGGCGAAGGGAGTAAGGTGAGAATAGAATATACATAGAGAGAAGGGGATACCTTCTCTCTAAAACTGTCTTACAATTTTCTCAATTGCATCGAGAGTTTTTTCAATGTCTTTTTTACTTATGTAATAATGAGTTACAAATCTTACTGCAAAATCATTTCCGCCATTTATTAAAATTCCCTGCTCTTTTAATTTTAGAGCAAATTCTTTGCCAGTCATTCCTGTTTTTGATATGTCGGCCATTACTATATTTGTTTGTACCGTTTCCAGGTCGAGGTTTATTCCCGGTATATTTTTTAATCCTTCTGCTAAAAATCTTGCATTGTCATGGTCTTCCTGTAGCCTTTTTGTCATTTTTTCAAGTGCTACAATGCCAGCAGCTGCAATAAAACCTGCTTGTCTCATTCCACCACCTAACATTTTGCGGTATTTTCTTGCTTTTTCAATGAAATCTTTTGTGCCGACGACTACCGACCCAATAGGGGCGCATAAGCCTTTGGAGAGGCAAAACATTACACTATCTGCATATTTGGCTATTTCTCTTACATCTACTTTAAGATAAGTAGCGGCATTGAATATTCTCGCACCATCTAAATGAACAGGTATATTGTGTTTTTGAGCTATTTCGTATATTTCCTTCATAATTTCAATTGGAGTTACAGTGCCACCAGCTCTGTTATGAGTATTTTCAAGGCAGATAAGACTTGTGACGGGGTAATGTATGTCCTTTGGCCTTATGGCCTTTTCTACATCGGCAGGATTTAAGACACCTTTGTTGCTTTTCAAAGCTTTTGTCTGTACGCCTGCAAGGTATCCCACTCCTCCAACTTCATAAGTTATGATATGGCAGTTTTCTTCTACAATAATTTCTTCTCCTGGATGAGTGTGAGTCATTATTGAGACTTGGTTACCTTGTGTACCGCTTGTTACTAGCATTGCTGCTTCTTTTCCCAACATTTCTGCTGCCATTTCTTCAAGTTTTCTTACTGTAGGGTCTTCGCCGTAGACGTCATCACCTACTTCAGCCTTGTACATGGCTTCTCGCATTTCTTGTGTTGGAAGAGTTACTGTATCGCTTCTAAAATCTATATATTTCATTTTTATCCCCCTATCAACTTAAGCTTACTTTCATTATATCACATCTCATAAAAATTTCATTTGTCAACAAACTAAAGCGACGACCTACTTTGTTAAAGAGGTCGTCGCTGTCGAAAAGAAGGGATATTTTATGAGTGACCTTATTTCAAAGGCTTGTGTACAAACCACCAGTCAAAAGCTTCAATTTCTTTTGATTTAATCTTTTCTTTTCTTTCATTTGCAGAAGCTTCATCAGTGGATGGTGGGACTATTACATGGTCTTTAATTAAGTAGTTATTTGGCCATTTTTCAGGGAGTGCCACGCCGTATTGGTCTGCTGTTTGCAATGCTTTTAATGCTCTTAATATTTCATCTACATTTCTTCCAACTTCTTGTGGATAATACATTATAAGTCTTATTGTTCCTTTGTCGTCTACTATAAATACTGCTCTTACAGTATTGGTGCCTTTGCCTGGATGAATCATTCCTAATTGGTTAGAGACTTTTCCTAAGTCATCAGCTATGACTGGGAAAGGAATAGCTATGTTTGTGTTGTCCTTTATCCACTCTACCCATTTTATGTGGGAGAAAACTTGGTCAACTGATAGACCTATTAATTCAGTGTTTAATTCTTTAAAGTCATTAGCTTTCCTTGCAAATTCTACAAATTCTGTTGTGCAAACTGGTGTAAAGTCTGCTGGGTGGCTAAAAAGCACAAACCATTTTCCCGCGTAATCCTCAGGCAGTCTCTTTACTCCGTGAGTGGTCACTACCTCCATAGATGGGAATTTTTCTCCTAACAATTTCATTCTAATTTCCTCCATTTTTAAACCTCCTTATTTTTCTCATTACATTTTTTGCATATGCCATAAACATTTATGTCAACATTTCTAATTATAAAGCCTTTTAATTCTTCTACATTTATAATTTCCTCTGATACGGGAAAATCGTATACGTTGCCACATATTTCACATTTAAGGTGTCCGTGAAAGTAAGTGTTTATATCATATCGCAATTCTTTTTCTTTCAAAGATAAAGCATTTACAACTCCTTTTTCCATAAACAATTCCAATGTGTTGTAAACACTGGTTTTTGAAAGGGTTGGTATTTCGCCTATCAAGTATTGATAAATGTCATCAGCTGTTGGGTGTATTCTATTGTTTAAAAGGTATTCTAATACTTTTATCCTTATGGTAGAAGGCTTTATATCATGTCTCTTTAAATAATCTTTTAATTGCTCTATTGTATAAGTCATTTTCATTACTTCTTTCTCACGATTATTTTGCTGCGTAGTAGCATCTTTTGGGAGACATTATCAAGTCCTCTTTTTTTAGCTCTTTTATAGCTTTGTCTACTTCTTTTTTGTCTAAATTAGCTTTTTGAGCAATATCTCCTGGTCTTAAAGGTTCAGAGGATTCTTTTAAAGTTTTTAGTACCAACTCTTTTACTTCCATTTATCCCACCTCGTTTGTATTAAATTTAATTTTGTATTAATTTCAATTTTATTATAATATTAATTTTTAGTTTTGTCAACAGTTTTTTGTTTTATTTTTTCCTTCATGAGGAGAAATTATTTAAAAATGAATTAGTAATCTTCAAAAAAACATTGACAATTTTAAAGGAAAAGTATATTATAATAGTAGAATGCATTCGGTTGCATAAAAGTTTTAGCATTTCTCCCCGATTTGATTAATTTTCATAATTAATCAAATTCTTTTTTTAATCTGACGATGCATTCGATTGCATTTACTAAAAAGAATAGGAGAGGTCTTACAAATGTCCGAAATAAGATATGACCTTATAACTGGTAAAAGGGTGATTATAGCTACAGAGCGAGGTAAAAGACCTTATGATTTTAACATAACTCATGAGGAAAAGAAAAATAATAATACTTGCCCTTTTTGCCCCGGGAATGAAGAGATGACTCCTCCTACTTTAGTTGAAATTAAGGATAAAAAAGGGAACTGGTTAGTGAGAGGATTTGAAAATAAATTTGCAGCCGTGAATAGGGATTTAAAGAGTTTTGAGGTACCATCCCTTTATAAAGCGGAATATGGCTATGGTGTAGCGGAAGTGATAGTAGAGTCACCAGAACACGATGTAACTTTTGGAAGTTTATCTTTAGGGCAAATGCAAAAAGTTTTTATGGCAATAATTGAGCGTTATAAAAAAATTGCTCAAGACGATAAAATAAAATACATTCAGGTGTTCAAAAATTTTGGAGCAAGAGGAGGAGCTTCCTTAGAACACGGGCATTGGCAGATTATAGCTACTTCTTTTATTCCAGATGTAGTAGAAAAAGAGGTAACAGGTATACAAGAATATATTAAGAAGAAGGGCAAATGTCCTTATTGTGAAATTGTCAAATGTGAAAAAGAAGAAGGTAAAAGGATAATAGGTGAAAATGAGAATTTCATTGTTATCGCTCCTTATGCATCTCAATATCCTTATGAGTCATGGATAATACCCAAAGAGCATCAAGAGCGATTTGAAGAGTTAAAAGAAGAAAATATTGCAAATTTGACTGAAATTTTGAAGCCTCTTATAGAAAAGTACGAGAGAGAATTTAACTTTCCGCCATATAATATTGTGGTTCATACAGTACCAATTTCTGATATAAGAAATTATCATTGGCATATTGAAATTATTCCAAGGCTTACTGTGGCAGCTGGTTTCGAGTTAGGGACAGGAGTTTATATAAATCCTGTGCCACCAGAATTGGCAGCATCAGTTTTAAGAATAGAATGAAATTCTATTGAAAGAAGTGGTCAAATGTATATTGGTAAAACCTTCAACTTTGAAGATATACCTACAAAACTGAAAGATATAATTAAAAATATAGATAAAGACAATTTTAAAAAGTTTAGGTGGTTTCAGGAGAAGGCTTATAATATTTTAGATATATTTTTATTTGATTATGCAATATTGTCTAAAAAGGAAGCTGAGATTATAATTGCAGCTATTATAGCTTTTGTGGTGAAAGCTCCAACGAGTAAGAAAGAGATTACTTTGCTTTATTATGTGCCTTTAATTATAACTCCTTATTTTAGGAATAATGATTTAATAGATATTATTGAGAGTCCAAATTTAAAAGCTTTTATATACGATGGAATTGACGATATAAATTATGTTAAGTTTTTAAATAAAGCGTTAAGTGAAGAAACAGTTATAAAATTTGAGTCTGGTGCCCAATTAATTCCTTATAATCTTAAAAAAGACGATATATACAGTTCACGAAGGCTGAGCAATAAGTCCAGTAATAGTTTAACATTTTTACAAAAAGATGAAATAATAAAGACTTATAGAAAATTTGTAAAAGGAGTTAATCCTGACCTTGAAATGACTTTTGAACTTAAAAATGCAGGTTTTGGAAATGTTCAAGATATAAGAGGTTATTTTTTATATGAAGACAGTAGCGGAGATAGGTATACTGTTGCTATAATAGTGGAACACATTAAAAACATGGGAGACATGTGGCAATATACGCAAGAGTATCTGTCTTCTGTAATTTCTACTTTATCCGATTATGAGGAAATTGAAGAAAGTTACGTAGAAGGATACTTGAGCAATTACTTTGAAGAGGTAAGAGAGATAGCAAGGATAATTGCCGATATGCATATTAAATTGTCTTATATTGATAAAGAAGATTTTGCTAAAAGAAATGTTGAAATATCAGATGTTGAAGAAGTGTTGAAGAGCATAAAAAATAATTTCGCTAAACTTTTAAATTTTATAAAATTGTCTACTTTTGATGAACAAATAACTTCAATGATAGAAGAGATTGTAAAGCAACAAGAGTTTTTAATGAGCAAATTAGAAGAATTTAAAGATACTGCTGTTTTTGGCAAATATATAAGATGTCATGGAGACCTACACTTGGAGCAAATTTTAAAGACTGAAGAGGGATATGTGATAATAGATTTTGAAGGGGAACCGACAAAACCTATTGAGGTGAGGAGAAAAAAAATATCTCCCTTAAAAGATGTGGCAGGCATGGTACGTTCTTTTAGTTATGCTGCTTATGCTGCTTATTTTAATTATCTTAATGCAAAAGGTAAGTTGCAGGATGAAAAAATAGAAAAAGTGCTGTCAGTGTGGGAAGAAGCTGTCACGGAGACTTTTGTAGAAAACTATTTGGAATTGGTGACAAGGGAAGCACCAGACATTATACCAGAAGGTGAAAATTTCGAGAAGGCTTTAGCTATTTTTAAATTAGATAAAGCTCTTTTTGAAGGAATTTATGAGGTAAATAATAGACCTTCTTGGTTTAAAATACCTTTAAAAGGTATTTTAGGGTGTATTGAGGATTTGAAATTGGAAAAACACGGATCGGAGGTAAACTATGGATAAGTTAAAAGTTACAATGTTTACAAATGAATACCCTCCTAATATTTACGGTGGAGCTGGTGTTCATGTAGATTATCTTGTTAGGGAACTGTCTAAACTGATGGAAGTAGACGTGAGATGCTTTGGTGACCAAGATTATACGGCTGATAATCTAAAAGTCCGTGGATATAAACAGTGGGATAAGTTAAAGGAAAATTCAGATCCAAGATATCAGAAAATTTTGGGGCCTTTTTCCATTGATTTGGCAATGGTGAAGGATGAGATAGACTCAGATATTTTACACTGCCATACCTGGTATACTTTCATGGCGGGCTTTTTAGCTAAAAAATTGTATGATAAACCCCTTGTAGTTACAGTTCACAGCCTTGAGCCTTTAAGGCCATGGAAAGAGGAACAGTTAGGTAATGGATATAAATTAAGTTCTTGGATGGAAAGAACAGGGATTGAAGCCGCCGATAGGGTTATAGCAGTATCACAAGGTTCGAAAGAAGATATATTGAAGTATTACAATATTCCAGAAGAAAAAGTTGAAGTTATATATAACGGCATAGATTTGAACCAATACCAGAAAACAGATAGAAATATTGCTCGCCAAAAATATGGAATTGAGGGTAAATACATTCTCTTTGTAGGAAGAATATCAAGGCAAAAGGGCATTACTCATTTAATAGATGCAGTAAAGTATCTACCTAAGGATATAAAGGTTGTACTATGTGCTAGTTCTCCGGATACACAAGAGGTTTTAGAAGAAGTAGAGCAAAAAGTTAAACTTTACGACAATATTATTTGGATAAATAAAATGGTGGAAAAAGAAGAAATTATAGAGTTATACAGCAATGCGGAAGTTTTTGCATGCCCTTCTGTTTATGAGCCTTTTGGCATAATAAACTTAGAAGCAATGGCTTGTAAAACTCCTGTTGTAGCAAGTGCTACAGGAGGAATTAAAGAGGTTGTAGTTCATGAAGAGACAGGATTCCTTGTAGAACCAGGCAATCCTGAAGAATTAGCAAAATATATAAACATACTTTTAAATAACAAAGATTTAGCTATAAAATTTGGAGAAAATGGGAGAAAACGTGTTGAAGAGATGTTTAGTTGGGAAAGCATTGCTAAAAAGACTTATGAGATGTACAAGGATGTAATAGAGAAATATAAAAAATAAATGCGCTAAGGCAGGGGTGACAATTGCCCTGCTTTGTTTATTTGTGCTATAATAAATTTAAAAATAATGGATGGTGTGGCGATGGAAGGACAATCTTTTCTTTATAATGCAATAATAAATTATGGATATATAGCGCTTTTTATAGGGCTTATGATTGAAGGAACGGGAATGCCAGGCCCTGTAGAAATATTATTTTTTGCGGCAGCGTATTTAGTCACAAAAGGGGATATGAACCTTTTTTATGTTATAGTCATCGCTGCTTTAGGAAATGTGACAGGAAATGTGATAGCTTATTTGGTAGGCTATTATAAAGGTAGGCCTGTTGTTGAAAAATACGGTAAATATTTAAAAATAACAGTAAAAGACCTTGAAGCTATGGATAAATGGTTTGCTAAATATGGAGGATTTACGGTTTTATTAGGTAGGCTTGTAGGTCTTCCAAGGACGCCGGCTATTTGGGCTTCAGGTATAACCCGTATGAATTTTACTGTGTATGTGATATTTTCTGCTATTGCTGATTTTATATGGTCTACTTTTTGGGCAGTAGTGTCTTATCTTGCTGCTATGCAATTGATTAAAATAGACTTTTTTGCGAAAAGTCAACCGCCTTGGGTATATTTTGCTTCTACAATAGGCTTTATGATATTTTTATATATAGTTTGGAGGGTACTTCTTTGGATGAAAGAAAAGTATCTAACGTAATTTTTGAGAAGATAACAAATGTTTCTGACCTTTTAGATATAGAGGATATATGGCATGAATTAGAGAATGTGGCGGAAATTTATCCTTTTAATACTTTTGAATGGGTGTTAAACTGGTGGAAACATTTTGGATATGGTAAAAAAATGTTGGTATTACTGGTTTATGAAGAAAATATGCCCATTGGAATTGCGCCTTTTATGATAACATATTTTGAAAAAGGACTTTTGGTTAAAAGGATAAAATTTATAGGTTCTAACAATAGTGATTATCTTGATTTTATCGTGAGAAAAGGACATGAAAATGAATTTTATACAAGCTTAGTAAATTTTTTGGAAAGATATATAGATGCTTTTACTGTTTTAGATTTGGAACATATTCCTGAAAAGAGTGAGTTTTTCCCCTATATAATGGGTAGTAACCTTTATTACGATTATGATGTGCAAGATGTATGTCCTTATGTGGAATTACCTCAAAGCTGGGAAGAATATTTAAATAGTTTAGATGGAAAATTTAGACGAAATCTCAATTATGAAATCAGAAGATTTTTTAAGGAATATGACGGAAGTTTTTCAATGGTGAAGGATATAGAATCGATAGATAGAGCAATGGATAATTTAATAGTTCTTCATCAAAGGCGATGGAGACAAAGGCACATGCCTGGAGCTTTTTATTCTAAGAGGATAAGGGAGTTCCACAAGGATGTGGCAAAAGACATGTTATCAAAAGGAGAATTGAGTCTTTTTGAATTAAAAGACGGGGGAAAAACAGTTGCTAGTCTTTTAAGTTATCATGTAGGGGGTAAAAGGTATTATTATATAAGCGGTTATGATTTGGATTATAGCAAAAGAAGTGTTGGCACTATAACTTTAGGTCTTGCTATAAAGCAGTCTATTGAAGAAGGAGATAGAATATTTGACTTTTTAAGAGGAGATGAAGAGTACAAAAAAAACTGGACTTCTTCAAAAAAGCGAAATATGCGATTTGTGGCGGCAATGCCCACAATGGCAGGTAAATTTTTCTGCTACTACATAATTGCGGAAAACAAAATTATCAAAAAAATTAAAGACAGGTTTAGTGGATAGAACCTGTCTTTCCTATATTAAGAAGGTAAGAGGGTTTAGGGAGTCACAGGTTTAGCGTAAAAGAATTTAATAGGGTCACTGTATTTAGGCACTACTATTTTATCAGAAGTTTGTATATCTACTTTGATACCATAAAATCTTAAAGTATCTACTATTCCGCCTTTTAAATTAAGGGCTGCTTGTAATGTGTCAGGGTCTCCTATTGCTTTTATTACGTAAGGAGGAGCGTACCTTGTAGAGTTTATGTTTATTGTGGGGCCTACACATCGTATCTCAGACATTGCAATTATTCTTTGGTCATTTATAGCTATTGCTTCAGCACCACCCGCTTTCAATTCATTTACAATATTTAATAAATCTTCATCGTGGACTAAGTACAAATTAGGGTCTTCGCCGTCTCGAGGCTGTAAGTCGCTGTCATTTACCGTTACTATAACTCCTGGGCCTACCATATCTGTAAGTCCTGCTAAAATTTTATATTTTTCAACATCCTGCTGTAGATTTTTTAAAGCGGCATCATCTTTTGATGCAGCATCTTCGTACTCTTTAAATCTTTTAGTGAGTTCTTCTAATTGCTGTTCTAAATTTGCCTTTTCTTCTTGAGCTTTTTTGAGCTGCTGAGTAAGTTCTTCTAATCTTGCATAATTTGTAGCTGAAATAGAGGTAGGAGGTCTATTGCCGCCTTGTACAGTTTTAAATTGCATAGAAATCATGAGACCCATTGCAATAAATACAAGCATCAGGGATAAAGTTTGTAATGTCTTTCCTTTCAATTTCTCCACATCCTTTCTCTATATAAAAAGACGCATTCATCTTGCTTTTGGTTTCAGCTTATATACATTTCTATAAATAACTGTAACACTCTATAAATACTATAACACGGAAAATATTAAAATTTATTAAGAAATTATTAAGTTTTTATTACAAAAAGGTTACAAAAAACTCTGATACTTTTCATATCAGAGTTTCAGGAGAGTCTTCTTTTATTGCGTTTTCTATGGAGTTTTTAAGGGATAATATTTCCTCTAATTCTTTATTGTATTTATCTATTTTAAACATGGTACTTTTGTATATGCGTATATCTTCTTCGTTTTTTTGTATACATTTTTTAAGAGAGTTTTTTACGGTTTCAAAAAGCGCATCATAAGTGATGTAATTATGTATTTCAAGGTCGGAGATCGGAACTGCGATTAATTCCTCACTTTCTATTTTATAGTGATAAAAAATGTTGTCAGGTTTTAAAACTATTTTTTCATCTATGCTTTTATCGTAGATTAT
This sequence comes from Thermoanaerobacter ethanolicus JW 200, assembly GCF_003722315.1. Classification (NCBI taxonomy): domain Bacteria; kingdom Bacillati; phylum Bacillota; class Clostridia; order Thermoanaerobacterales; family Thermoanaerobacteraceae; genus Thermoanaerobacter; species Thermoanaerobacter ethanolicus. Next base: position 726,204 of record NZ_CP033580.1, read on the forward strand.
TATACCTTCTCCTATTTCAAAGGTTTTTCCGCTATAACTTCTAAGTTTTATATTTTCGACTCCTATGTATTTTTTTATTGCCAAAAGTATACTCTTTATTTCTGATATAGACTTTTCAAGCACTTCTTGCATTTTTTTACTTGCCATTTCTTTATGTTTTTCGCTTTTTATGAGTTCTTCCATCAAAGACTTTATTTCTTGTATATCTCCCATGAAATATCACCTCTTTCTTAATATTCCACAGAGAACTTATTTTAAACGTTGAATACATTAAATTATTAGAGGGAAAAATAGACTTGACTATTTTTTAAAGTTTGGTAGACTTTTATTAACGGAAAATTAATGTTGAAAAGGAGAAGATATTATGAGCAAAATATCTGTAATAGGCTCTGGATTTGTCGGTGCTACTACTGCATACACACTGGCTTTAAGCGGAATTGCCAAAACTATTGTATTAATAGATATTAATAAAGACAAAGCGGAAGGTGATGCTCTTGATATAAGCCACGGGGTACCATTTATTAGTCCAGTTGAAGTGTATGCGGGAGATTATGGTGATACTGTAGGTTCTGACATAATAATTATTACAGCGGGAGCAGCACAAAAACCGGGGGAAACCAGACTTGACTTAGTGAAGAAAAACACAATGATTTTTAAAGACATAGTTGCAAAACTTATTAAAGTAAATGACACAGCAATATACCTTATAGTTACAAATCCTGTAGATATTCTTACATACGTTACCTATAAAATATCTGGTTTGCCATACGGAAGAGTGCTGGGGTCTGGCACAGTTCTTGACAGTGCGAGATTCAGATATCTTTTAAGCAAACATTGTAACATAGATCCGAGGAATATACACGGATATATAATTGGGGAGCATGGCGATTCTGAGCTCGCAGCTTGGAGCATTACAAACATAGCAGGCATACCAATTGATAATTATTGCAATTTATGTGGAAAAGTATGTGAAAAAGATTTTAGAGAGGAGATTTTCAATAATGTTGTAAGAGCCGCTTATACGATAATAGAAAAAAAGGGTGCGACATATTATGCGGTTGCTCTCGCAGTAAGAAGAATTGTGGAAGCTATTTTAAGAGATGAAAATTCCATTTTGACTGTGTCATCTCCGCTAACCGGCCAATATGGTGTTACAGATGTGGCTTTGAGCCTTCCCTCCGTTGTTGGACGAAATGGAATCGTGAATATACTTGAATTACCACTTTCACAGGAAGAAATTGCTGCTTTTAGAAGGTCAGCCGAAATTATAAAAAGTGTAATACAAGAGCTTGACATATAAGAGGGGAAACCCTCTTTTTTGCATATAAAAAGTCACAGTGTGAAAATATAATAATTAAAACAATGATTTTTTAGGATGTGATGGCTGTGCAAAAGATAACACAACAAGAGATTATACTAAGTTCTTTTGTTGAAGCTCAAAATTTGGAAAAAATATTATTGGACAAAGTGAGAGAATATGGGAAAGAAGTGATGGACAATCAAACAAAAGCATTGCTAAAACAAATTGAAATAATGGTCAAAAACCACAAAGAGGATATAAAGAAAGCAGAAAAAACTATGCATATTGGCTCGCTTTCCAAAAAGAACATGTCTCAAGAGCCTTTAGACATGCTTCAAGATTTACTAAAAAATTTAGTCAATATTCAGGCTTTTTACAACGAAAGTGTCGTAAATATAACTAATCCATATGTAAGGCAATTGTTTACTCAAATGAGGGATGATGTTATGAGATTTATTTCTATTCTTCAAATGGAGATTGAAAGTCTGGAATCGAAACCTTCTATTCCAAATAACACAGTTTTAAATACACCGGAGATGAGTTAACATGAAAGTGGCTATTATTGGCGCTGGTGTTTCAGGGCTGGCTGCGGCGATTACTTTTCAAAGATATGGTATTACACCAGATATTTTCGAAAAAAAGTGCAAAATAGGTGAATTATTTAACCATGTTGCGGGGTTATTAAAAGTGATAAATAGGCCTATAAAGGATCCGCTTCATCATCTTAAAAATGTTTATGGAATAGAGGTTAAGCCAATTAACACAATTGACAAAATAGTTATGAAGGGGCCAACTGTAACGGCTTCTGTTACTGGGAGTAATCTTGGGTATATGATTTTAAGAGGGCAGGACGCAAACTCTCTTGAAAATCAATTGTATAATAAGTTAGAAATACCAGTTAATTTCAATATAGAAGCTGATTATAAAAAGTTAAAAAATAATTACGATTATGTCATTATTGCTACGGGAAGTTCGCAAATTCCAAAAGAATTGGGGTGTTGGCAAGAGCTGGTGACGACCTGGGTGAGAGTTGCAAATGTATTAGGAAATTTTGATACAAAAACTCTTATAATGTTGATAAATACTTTATACACTAAGAGCGGCTATGTGTATTTGATTCCTTACAATGAAAAAAGAGCTGTTTTAGCTATGGTTATACCTTACATTTCAAAAGAAGAGCTGCAGTATTATTGGGATACCTTTCTAAAAGTAGAGAAAATGAATGTAGATATTGTCAATATGGTGGATTTGCAGCATACTTCGGGTAATTGTTTTCCACATCAATATGAAAACTTGCTTTTTGTTGGGAATGCAGGAGGGGCGATAGAGCCTTTTTTAGGATTTGGAACTTTTAACTCTATTATGAGTGGGGCAATAGCTGCTAAAAGCATAGCAGAGGGAATTGACTTTGAAAAAGAAATTAGTTTTTTGTCAAATGCTAATATAAAAATGTTGGAGTTTAGAAAAGCTTTAGACCTTATGGACAATGATAAATTGGACAAGTTTATAAAAATTCTTACTTTTCCTCCTGTGAAAAAACTTGTTTACAATACTAATTTCAATGCGATAAAATACGGTTCACTTTTTATGGAATATACAGTAAACAAGCTACACAATAAGCCTTATGAACATAGAAAGAGGGTATAAAAATGAAAGTGGCAATAATCGGCGCAGGAGTATCAGGCTTATGCTGCGCTTACATTCTTGAAAAATTAGGTGTACAGTGTGATATTTATGAAAGGAAGCATACAATTGGAAGCCTCTATTCTTTTGGAGAATTGCTGTTGCAAATTGTTCATAGGCCTCACAAAGATCCTCTTAAGTTTATGGAGAGTCAGTTTAGAATTTCTATTATACCTTTGACCAAAGTGAAAAAAATAATTATCAAATCTCCAAAAAACATAACAGTTATTAAGGGAGAAAATCTTGGATATATTGTGCAAAGAGGTCAAGAGCAAGAAAGTGTAGAAAACCAATTGGCAAAAAAAATAAATGCAAAGATAAATTTTAATATTAATGCGGATTACAAGGAATTAGCCAAATCTTATGATTATGTGGTAGTTGCTACAGGAAATAGTATGATAGCAAAACAACTTACAGAAGTTGAAAATATAGTTTCTTCAAGGATCAAAGGAGGAATTGCTTTAGGAGATTTTGAGCCTCATACTGTGTACTTATGGCTTAACACAATGTACGCGAGGTCAGGGTTTGGATATCTTGTACCTCTTAGTCAAAATAAAGCGTCAATAATTCTTGTGGCTACTTATACGCAAAAAGAAGAGATTGAAAATATGTGGCACACCTTTTTGTATCAAGAAAAACTAAATTATGAGATGATAGAAACTTTTGAGACGGAATTAGACATAAGTATAACAGATAGACACCAAATAGACAATATATATCTAATAGGAAATGCAGGAGGTTTTTTAGATCCTTTTTTAGGATTTGGACTTTTAAACGCTGTAGAAAGTGCGGTTTATTCAGCTGAATCAATTAAACATGGCGAAGATTATGAGAAAAAAGTAAAGAAAATAACAGATAGAGTTGATAAACTTGTAGATTTTAGGAAGATGATGGATAGTATAAAAAATGAAGACTATGATAGAATAGTAAAAGTGATTGGAAATCCTATAGTTAAAAGAGTGATGTACAAAACTAATTTAGATGTGATAAAATATTTACATTTTCTTGTGAAAATAACAAACAGGACCCAGTGATTAAACTGGGCCTTAAATATTCCACAATTGAAGTCCTGTTGTTTCATCGTAAACTCTTTCCAAATTATTGTCACCGTAATCTGTTATTACGAATTCTGCAGCAAATATTATTGTCCCTTCCATTAAATGACCGCCAAAAGCGTTTCCGTTTTTATCTGCTAATGTTATGTGGACATGAGCAAAGGGCTTGCCATCTTTTACTGAAATATTTCCTGTGGCATTTAGTATTTCCATGTGCTCGTCTTTTGATATGTATATGTAGTTTTTGCTTTGTGCATCATAGTAGCCAAATACTGCTTTTGATACAGCACCTATTATGCGTACTTCACCAGAACGTATATTTTCACTGGTGATGACTTTATTAATTTCTTCTAAAAGGTCTTTTCCGTATGGAAATTTTCCCATAAACCTTCTTTCAATTAATACACTTTTATACCCCATAAAACCACATCCTTCTAATTTTTATTTTTTACACTATAATTATATCACAAAAAACTTGTTTCAGCATGGCATTTGCATAGTACAAAATTTTGACCCATGACCGGTTGTTACAAAAAGTTGTAATATGAACTTAAGAATAGTATAATTAATTATTAAGAAGGAAAGATTGGTAAGGTAAGTTAAGGCATAGAAATTAAAACTTGTAAGGAGAAAGATGTATGAGACCTTATGAAAAAGAAATACAAAGCATAAAAAATCAGATAATTCAAAAATATAAGCCAGAGGATATATACCTTTTTGGTTCATGTGCGAGAGGTATAATAACTAAAAGAAGTGACATAGATATATGTGTGATTATTGATACGGATAACAAAAGAAAACTCATTCAGCAAATGCTCATAGAACTTGATTACACCGTTGACATAGATATAATAGTTTACACTCCGGAAGAATGGAAAAAGTACAAAAATGACCCTTCAACTTTCGCTTATTTAATTAAATCAAAAGGAGTGAGTTTGCTTGGTTGATTCAAAAAAAATTGAAGACTGGTTTAATATGGCTAAGAAAGATTTTAAGGGTGCAAAAATTTTGTATGAACATGGTGGCGATTATTATCTTATATGCTTTCACTGTCAACAAGCTATAGAAAAATATTTAAAGGGTTATTTAATATCAAAAACGGGTGTAATTAATGAAGGACATAGTTTGGTAAAACTTTGTAAAGAAGCACAAAAATATAATGAGAATTTCAAAAATTTTCTTAAGGATTGTGCATTAGTAAACTCATATTACATTGAAACAAGATATCCTGCTGAAGAACCTCTTTATGTGGAGGAAGAAGAGGTTTTGGAATGCATGAGAATAACAGAAGAAATTATGAATTTTATAGATAAATTAGTACAAGAAAAGAACTAAAAAGGCGGTTTTCCCGCCTTTTTTATTATCTAAATAGAGCCACAAAGACAAGGGTTATTGTGCTTATGAGCTTTATGAGAACGTGCAGTGAAGGACCGGCTGTATCTTTAAATGGATCACCTACAGTGTCTCCTACAACTCCAGCTTTATGAGCTTCAGACTTTTTACCACCGTAATTGCCAAGTTCTATAAATTTCTTTGCGTTATCCCACGCACCGCCGCCGTTGTTTAAGAATAAAGCCAGTATTACACCTGAAATAGTACCTATCATTAAGAAAGCTGCTGCGGCTTCCTTACCGAGGATTACACCTACTAATATTGGTGTTACTACTACGATAAGTCCCGGAATCACCATTTCTTTTAAAGCGCCTTTAGTTACAATATCTACTGTTTTAGCATAGTCCGGCTTTGCAGTACCTTCCATTATGCCGGGAATTTCTCTAAATTGCCTTCTTACCTCCAGAATTACATATTGTGCCGCTTTACCAACAGCTCTTATTGCAGTTGAACTAAAGAGATATACAATCATTGCTCCTATAAATGCTCCTATGAAAACTTCGGGTTTTCCTATATCTACAGCAAACCAGGAATCAATGGGTTTACCTAATATCTTTTTGACTTCATCCAGATATGCTGAGAAAAGCAGGAAAGTTGCAAGAGCGGCTGAACCTACTGCGTATCCTTTTGTCAAAGCTTTTGTAGTGTTTCCACAAGCGTCTAACCTGTCTGTCACATGTCTTACTGACTCTGGTGCCCCTGACATTTCAGTAATTCCACCAGCATTGTCAGTAATAGGTCCAAATGTATCCATTGCAAGTATATAGGCGGTTGTTGATAGCATGCCCATTGTTGCAATAGCTGTGCCGTAAAGTCCAGAAGTCCCTATATGAGGAAGTGCTAATTCACCAAGTTTATAAGCTATAAATATTGCTGCAGATATAAATATAACTGGAAGGGCAGTAGATTCCATACCCACAGAAATACCTGTAATTATGTTTGTAGCAGCTCCCGTTGTGGAAGCTTTGGCAATTTCCTGTACAGGACGTTTATTTACAGAAGTATAATAGTCTGTCAAGAATACAAAGATGTAACTTAGTACAACACCTGTTACTACTGCACCATACAGTAACCAATAATTAACTTCACTGCCATCAGGCAAATGGCCAGAAAGCATTATTTTTACTGCAAAGAAAAGAGCAATTAAATTTACAATTGTAGTGACAAAGTAACCTTTATTTAAAGCTATCATTGGGTCTTTTGATTCATCTTTTGCATTGACGAAAAAGATGCCTATGATAGAGGCAATTATACCTATTGCACGAGCTACTAATGGGAAAAGTATTCCTTTCCACCCGAATACAGGATAAAGACCTACTCCTAATATCATAGCGCCAATATTTTCAGCAGCGGTTGATTCAAAGAGGTCAGCTCCTCTTCCTGCACAGTCTCCTACATTATCTCCAACAAGGTCAGCTATAACTGCAGGATTTCTAGGGTCATCTTCTGGAATTCCAGCTTCTACTTTACCCACAAGGTCAGCTCCTACATCGGCAGCTTTGGTATATATACCACCGCCTAGCTGGGCAAATAATGCTACGAAAGAAGCACCAAAACCAAAACCGACGATGAGAGAAGGAGCTTCTTTTATAAGCTCATCTTGTCCAGATAAACCACCATATGCCAAAAATAACGTAGCGACTCCAAAAAGAGACAATGCTGTTACTGCAAGACCTGTTACAGCTCCTCCTTTTAAAGCAATTTGGAGAGCCCTGTTAAGACCAGATTTTGCACCAGCAGCAGCCCTTACATTCGAATTTACCGCCATATACATTCCAATGTAACCCGACAGAGCTGAACAAAAAGCACCTGTAATAAAAGCGAGTCCTACATGCCATGCAAAACTTAACGCAGTACTTGTTCCTTCAGATAGATGTCCATAATAATTAGCTACAATAATTATTACAGCTACAATTAAGGCTAAAAACGCAATTGTTTTATATTGTCTGTTTAAAAAAGCCATAGCTCCTTCTTTTATAGCGTCTGAAATTTGCTGCATTTTTTCATCGCCTTTATCTTGTGCAAAGATAAATTTAATTAAACCAATTATAACGAGGGCTGCAATAATTATAACCCCGTAAATTAGAGCAAGATAGGAACCCAATTTATATCATCCCTTTCTTTATAATTTTGTCACTACTCATTAGTATTTCGACAAACTTTTAAAAATTCCTTCAATTATTTTTGAAATGTTTCTAATTTAAACGATATAAGTGAAATTAAGTGAAAGCACAAGAATCGCAAATAAATAGGACATACTATTGAAAAAATAGACATAATAATTTAAAATATAAGTATAAATAGTATAGCATTATTAATAAAATATAACATACTAATATAAAAAGGAGGAAAATTCTATGTCCAAAATAACTTTAACTGTGATTAAAGCAGATGTTGGTGGCTTTGTAGGGCATACAGACGTACATCCTGAACTTCTTGAAATCGCTAAGAAACATTTAAAAGAAAAAGGGAAAATGCTCATTGACTTTCATGTGACTAGAGTAGGAGATGACATTGAACTTATAATGACTCATAGAAAAGGAATAGATAACGAAGAAGTTCATAAACTTGCATGGGATGCACTTTGGTCTTGTGGTGAGAAAGCTAAAGAACTTAAATTGTACGGTGCAGGACAAGATTTGTTGAAAGATTCATTTTCAGGCAATATAAAGGGGTTAGGACCGGGAGTTGCAGAGATGGAAATTGAAGAAAGAAAAAGTGAGCCTGTCATAATTTTTATGGCTGATAAAACAGAGCCAGGAGCATGGAATTTACCACTTTACAAGATGTTTGCAGATCCTTTTAATACAGTAGGACTTGTAATTGACCCTAATATGCACCAAGGATTTAAATTTGAAGTTTATGATATGATTGGGCATAAAAAAATAATATTTGAAACTCCAGAAGATATTTATGATATGCTGGTCTTTATTGGAGCGACAGGACGATATTGCATACGAAGAGTGTATACAAAAAACAATGAAATTGCAGCAGTGTCTTCTACTCAAAGAATGAATTTTATGGCGGGGAAGTATATAGGAAAGGATGACCCTGTACTTATTGTGAGATGCCAGAATGGTCTTCCAGCAGTAGGCGAAGCGTTGGAACCTTTTGCTAATCCCTATCTTGTTGCTGGTTGGATGAGGGGGTCTCATAATGGACCTATGATACCTGTTTCATTGGAAGATGCTGTGCCTACCAGATTTGATGGGCCTCCAAGAGTATGCGCACTTGGTTTTCAATTAGTAGAGGGTAAGCTTATTGGCCCGCAGGACTTCTTTAAAGATGTTGCTTTTGACAATGCAAGGGAAAAAGCGTTAGAAATAGCCGATTACATAAGAAAGATGGGACCCTTTGAGCCTCACAGGTTGCCTTTAGAGGAATTGGAATACACTACCCTACCTCATGTTGTTGAAAAACTTCAAGGGAGATGGGAGGAATAATGAGGTGCAAATTGCGCCTCATTTTTACATTTTTTCAAGAAAGGATTTTTGAAAAGTTTATCGAATAAATATAATAAATATAAAAGATTGGACAATTTTATGTGACAACTATTTAATAATTTTGAATTGATATGTATTTGTTAGTGCTTTATTATTATTGTAAAGGATACGTAGGGAGGAAATAGTGATTTTTATGAAAACGTTAAATGAGAAGTTTTTTAAGTTAATGGACAAGGTCATTTTAATTTTGGTCATTTTGATAGCAGCATTGAGCATTTTTTTATATAAGCTTCAAAAGGTAGAAGAACCCATTTTTGCAAAAACGCCTCAATATCACTTTTACATGGTAGCCCAAAATTCTGTAGATCCTTTTTGGAAAGAAGTAAAAATTGGTGCCATGGATGCTGCAAAACGTTACAATGTTGCAATTGAATTTAATGCGCCAAAATTTAATAACATCCAAGAGGAACTTCAATATTTGGATATTGCTATACTGTCTAGAGTTGATGGTATAATAACTCATGTTTCAAACAGTAAAGAATTTGTAGACTTGATTGAAGAAGCCTATAAAGAAAGTATACCAGTAATTACAATAGAAAATGACGCGAAAGATAGCAAAAGACAGGCTTTTATAGGTACTAACAGTTTTCAATTAGGAGAAGAAGCAGGAAAACTTATGATTCAAGCTACTAAAGGGAAAGCCAACATTGCTATAATTGTCAGTAATGATTATCAATTGGACACTGTAAATCAAAATTTGAAAATCAATGGTTTTTTAGATGCCATAAAGGATTATCCTCAAATGAAAGTAGTAAAAGTTTACACTTCAAAATTAGGTACTTTAAGCGCAGAAGAGATTACTCAGTCAATTATAAGCAGTAAACAAAACATAAATGCCATTTACACTACAGATTCTGTGGATACCATTGGTACTGCACAAGTAATAGTTGATTTTAACAAGGTGGGAGACATAGCGATTGTAGGGTATGGAGATACAGCGGATATTTTAAGGTATATCGACAAGGGAATAATATACGGTACAGTTATGAGTGACCCTTACAGAATAGGATATGAAAGTGTAAAATCTATGGTGGAAATTAAAGAAAAAAATAATGTTTCTACATTTGTTGATATAGGAGTAAATGTTATTACCAAGGACAATGTCAAAGAATATTTCAAAAGAATACAATCAATAGAATAAGGTGATGGCATGAAAAAAGATATGTGGAGATTTACGGGCATAAGGCGAAAATTGATAGTTTATTACCTCATAATCACTATTTTAATGGGTATCACAAGTTTTTATTCGTATTATAATGCAAAGTCAGTTATAAATCGTTTAAAATCAATTTTTGTGGATTATATATACCTTAACAATTTAAATGCGGATGTAAACATGTTGGAAACAGAAGTGGAGAAGTATTTATCTACCAAATCTTCGGACGCCCTTTTAAATTATTATACCCTCTATAACAAACTTCAAGAACAAGCCTCCGCTATTTTAAATGAAAAAAACTATGACCAGGATGGTTTAATGTTAAAGGATATAGGGAATATGATTGAAAGCCTTTTGAATGAAACTGACGCAGCAATAAATGCTAAAAGAGGCAGGATAAGCAGCGAGTACATTGCACATTTTACGAGGTCCAATAAAATAAGTGAATATATAAAACTTTACATTAATAATCTTCTCAACAGTAAATTGCAAGAGGGCTCTTTAAAATATGCATCTATAACAAAAAACATGGAGTTTATAAGCTATTTGAATGTGTTTTTGATAATAGGTTCTATTCTTTTTAACATATTTCTTGCAATATTTTTTACCTATCGAATTACAAAACCTCTTATAGACCTTTCCCATTTGGCAGTGAGAGTTTCAAAAGGAGATTTTGATGTAAGACCGCTTTCTATAAAGACAAACGATGAGATAAATATACTTGCAGAAGCTTTTAATAAAATGGTAGTAAGCATAAAAAATTATATAGGGGAAATCAAAAATCAGGCAGAAGTAGAGAAAAAATTAAAAGAACAAGAGATGCAAAATCTCAAAATGAGAAATATTTTAAAAGAGGCAGAACTTAAGGCTTTGCAGTCTCAAATAAATCCACATTTTCTCTTTAATACCTTAAATGCAGCTGCACAATTAGCGATGATGGAAGGGGCAGATAAATCTTCGGAGTTTATAGAAAACGTTGCAAACCTATTTAGATATAATCTAAAAAAATTGGATACTACAGTTACTTTGCAAGACGAGATAAACAATGTAAAGACATATATGTACATTTTGAAAACGAGATTTGGCGACAGAGTAGATTTTAAAGTAGATGTAGACGAAGGGGTTTTAGATGTAGAAATGCCTTGTACAATAATTCAGCCTGTAGTTGAAAATGCTTTTATTCACGGATTAGAAGATACAGAAAAAGGAGGTTTTATTAAACTTACGGTAAAGAAGGATAATGATAAAGTTTTAATAGAGGTTATTGACAATGGGATAGGAATGAGTGAAGAAAAAGTAAGGGCAATATTATCAGCAGACAATGAGGATTTATCTAAAAGGCATGTTACGGGTATTGGCATGCACAATATCATAAACAGACTAAGACTTTTTTATAACACTTCTGCTATAGAAGATGTAATTGAGATAGATAGCAAAATAGGAGAAGGAACAAAAGTTACTTTAAAAATTCCTTTAATGAAGGGTGATAAAGAAAATGATTAAATTGTTTATTGCGGACGATGAGCAAATAGTTATAGATTCAATTAAATTTATCATAGAAAAGAATGATGTAAAAGCTGATATAATTGGTTTTGCTAAATCTGGAAGAGAAGCCATTGAAAAAGTGGAAATTTTAAAACCTGATGTAGTTTTTATGGATATAAAGATGCCAGGAATAGATGGAATTGAAGCCATAAAGCAAATTAAAGAAAGGCATAAGGACATAATTTTTGTTATTATTACCGCTTACGAGTATTTTAATTATGCAAAAGAGGCAATAGACCTTGGAGTGTTAGATTATCTTTTAAAGCCTCTTAATAGAAATAAAGTCGTAGAAACTATAAAGAAAGCTATTGAGGTGATTGAAAAAAGAAGAGAGGCAATGTTAAAAGAGTTAGAGTTAAAGGAGAAACTCAATAAGATTATTCCTTATTTGGAAGGGCAATTTTTGTATACTACTCTTTTTAGTGGTATAACCTATGATGACTTGTCCTTTTATGAAGATGTATTTGGAATAGAATTAAAACGGGGTTATGCCATGATAGTGACAGTGGAGGATTTTGGTAAAAACATCAAAGATCAAAATCTAAAATTGAGCATAGAAAAACAAAATTTTTATGATTATTTTAAAACAATTGTAAAAAATATTAAAAAATGTTTGATAGGGCCATACTTTATTGACAAGTTATTTGTGTACTTTCCTGTGGAGGAGGGAGATTCATTTGAGATTAAAAATAATTCTATAGAAACAGCGCAGAAAATAATAGAAGCTATAAACCAAAAAGTGAAAATTCCTTACAGGATTGGAATGGGTAGAGTTTACAGTTTCGAGAATATTTTGAAGTCTTATTATGAAGCAGAAATGGCATTAAAAATGGCAAAAAATGAACTGATTGTACATTTTGATGATATTGCAATGCCACAAAATAGATTTAAGCCTTATCCTATTAATAAAGAAAGACTTTTTATTGATAGACTTATGACTGGGGACCTTCAAGGATCTTTCAGTATATTTAATGAAATTTACGAATGGATGGTTTTAGAATACCAAGAGGATGTAGATAAAATAAAGTCCAAACTTATAGAAATAATCGGTGTTATTAAAAGGAATCTTTCCTATTATGCTGAGGAGGAAAACTTTATTGAAAACCGAGAGCTGGAAGAAATTTTAAAAATAAACGATGTTGACAAAATAAAGTTTATATTTATCAATACTCTGAAAAATCTATTCGACAGCATAAAAACTATCAACAAAGAAAAAACGGATACCTTTATGGCCAAAATAATTAGATTTATAGAGGACAATTTCAATAAAGACATTACACTGGATGACGTTGCAAAAGAAGTCAATATGAGTTACCACTATTTTAGTAAATTTTTCAAAGATCAAACTGGAAAAAATTTTATCGATTACTTGACAAATTTGAGAGTAACTAAAGCCAAAGAACTATTAGAGGATGAAACTGTAAGCATAAAAGAAGTGTGCTACAAGGTTGGCTACAGCGACCCAAATTATTTTAGCAAGATATTTAAAAAAGCTACAGGGATGACGCCTACAGAGTACAGATTGGCTATTTACAAAAAAGGGGGTGTAGTTGGTGGAGAGTAAAAATGTAATCAAAGTGATAGTAGCAATTGTCCTGATGATTATTTTTGGTGTTTTAGTTTTTTTGACTGTTAAGCATGTAGTAGCGTATAGAGAGGTAAAGAATGTAAACTCTAACTTAGATAAAAAAGGGCATAAAATTAAAATTGGTTTTTCTCTTGGTACCTTAAAAGAAGAAAGATGGATTAAAGATAGAGATATAGTAATGGCAAAATTACGGGAATTGGGGGCAGAGGTTTTAGTGCAAAATGCTAATAATGATGACCAAGACCAATTAAAACAGGTGAGATACCTTTTGGACCAAAAAATTGACGTACTTATCATTGTTCCAAATGACCTTGAAAAAGCCTCTTATGCGGTATCATTGGCACAAAAAGAAGGAGTAAAAGTGATATCCTATGACAGGCTTGTTACAAAATCAAATGTAGACCTTTATATATCCTTTGACAACGTAAAAGTTGGAAAATTGATGGCGGAATATTTAGTGAAAAGAGTGCCAAGAGGAAATTATCTCATAATAAACGGTGCTACGACGGATAACAACACAAAAATGATAAAGGAAGGATATGACAGTGTTCTAAAGCCCAGAATTGAAAGTGGAGACATAAAAATTGTAAAAGAAGACTGGGCACCTAATTGGATGACAGAATATGCTTTTAATTCTACTGATGAACTGCTGCAAAAGGGCGTGAAAATTGATGCCGTAATAGCAGGGGATGATGCTTTAGCGGGAGGAATTATAGAGGCTTTATCAGAGCACAGAATGGCGGGAAAAGTATTGGTTGCAGCTCAGGATGCTGACCTTGCTGCATGTCAAAGGATAGTGGAAGGAACTCAGGCTATGACAGTGTACAAACCAATTGACAAATTGGCAGAAGCCACCGCAAAAATGGCTATGAAACTTGCGAGAGGAGAAAAATTAAACGTTAAAAATACCATATATGACGGGAAATATTACGTTCCTTATTATGTTCTTGAACCAATTGCTGTTGATAAAACTAATATAGATGATACTGTAATAAAAGACGGTTTTCACAATCGCGATGAGGTATACAGAAATGTTGCTAAATGATTATTCAGGCTTTAAGCCTGTATTTTTTTGTCTTAAAAAATTACAGATAAGTAAGTTAAAAAATTTAAGTTGCCAAAAAAGTAAAGGATAACAAAAAAAGTTCCAGAGGCAATTTGAGGGGGGAGGTAGAATTAATTATTAAAATAAAATTTTAGAAAGGAGAGGTAATGTACAATGAGTAACAAGCGCAGACTTATAGTAGTAGTAATAGCATTCCTATTGTTAGTATCTGCTTTTCTTGGTGGTTGTTCTTCTTCCTCAAAACAAACTTCTAATTCCTCAGAGCAAACTTCTGAGAAAAAACAATTGGCCGTTGGTATTGTATTACCGACAAAAGATGAACCCAGATGGATTCAAGATGAGACACGCTTTCAGGATGCATTAAAGAATACCCCTTATTCTGCTGAAATTCTTTTCAGCCAAGGTGACCCTGCTAAAGAAAAAGCTAATGTAGAAACTTTGCTAAGTAAAGGTATAAAAGTACTTATTTTGTGCCCTCACGATGCAAATGCGGCAGCAGCTTCTGCAGAGGCAGCTAAAAAAGCAGGTGTAAAGGTTATATCTTATGACAGGTTAATACTTAACACAGATGCAGTAGATTATTATGTCACTTTTGATAGTGTACAGGTAGGTAAAGAACAAGGTCAATATTTAGTTGATCATGCAACAGGTAAAGGCAATCCTCTATATCTCTATGCTGGTGCTTTGTCTGATAACAACTCTTTCTTATTCTTCCAAGGAGCATGGGAAGTTTTACAGCCAAAGATCGCTGATGGTACTTTTGTAATTGCAAATTCTGACAAAGCAGTTGCATTAAAAGATAAAAAAGACTTAACTCGTGATGAAATGGCAAGTATTATAGGACAAATTACTACAAATTGGGATTTTAATACTGCTAAAAACCTTGCTCAGGCAAACCTTGCTAAGGCAACAAAAGATTTAAAGGGTAATGTATTTATACTTGCTCCTAATGACGGTACCGCAAGGTCAATAGCAGATACTTTTAAAGCAGATCCGGACATTAAAAGTTATGTAATTACTGGACAAGATGCTGAAAAACCATCTATTCAATACATTATTGATGGCAAACAATCCATGACTGTCTTTAAAGATGTTAGGGTTCTTGTTAAGGATGCGATAAATGCTGCTTTGACATATTTGGACGGAAAAACGCCAGAAGCTACGAAAACTTATAATAATGGTGTAAAAGATGTTCCTTCTAAACCATCTCCTGTACAAGTAGTGGATAAGAATAATGTAAAACAAGTTCTAATAGATTCTGGATATTACCAAGAAAGCGATTTTACTTGGCCTAAATAATGTTGGAGGTGTAAAGAATGGGTACCCCGCTTATAGAGCTTGTAAACGTAAGTAAAAGTTTTTCAGGTGTACAAGTATTATTTGGTGTAAATTTTAAAGTTCAACCAAGGGAGATACATTGTTTAGTTGGAGAAAATGGAGCCGGCAAAAGTACTTTAATGAAAATCTTAAGCGGGGTATACCCTTATGGTGAATACGAAGGAGAGATAAGACTTGAGGGATACCCTGTAAGATTTTTTAGCATAAAAGACAGTGAAAAAGCCGGAATTTCCATTATCCATCAAGAACTTTCTTTAGTTCCAGAGATGACAGTATATGAGAATATCTTTTTGGGAAATGAAATTAAAAAGGGAAGTATAGTAGATACTTTTGAGGAAATAGAAAGAGCACGACAACTTTTATTAAAAGTCAAAGGTGAAAATATTAATCCTACTGTAAAGGCTAAGGACCTTAGTGTAAGTATGCAGCAGCTTGTTGAAATAGCAAAAGCACTTTCAAAAAATCCCAAAGTGTTAATTCTGGATGAGCCAACTTCTGCTTTAAGCGAAACTGAAAGTGAAAATCTCCTTATTCTTTTAAAAGGACTTAAAGAACAAGGAGTTACAATTATTCTTATAAGTCATAGATTAAAAGAAGTTTTGAAAGTGGCGGATTCTATAACTGTTTTACGAGATGGGCAAACAGTAGCCTATTTTAATTGCAAAACTGAAGAAGTAGATGAAAAAAAGATAATAAAACATATGGTTGGAAGAGAGATTACAAATCTTTATCCAATGCCTATAGCCGAACCTCTAGATGAACCTATAATGGAAACTAAAAATTGGAATGTAGTTGAACCCAATACAGGCCGCTATTTAGTAAAAGATGCAAACATTGTATTAAAAAAAGGAGAAATAGTAGGGTTATTTGGATTAGTTGGTGCTGGACGTACAGAATTTGGACTTAGCCTCTTTGGGAATCCATATGGCTACATTATTTCTGGAGATATAATATTAAATGGCAGAAAAGTAAAGTTTAAGACTCCGGAAGATGCAATTAAGCAGGGAGTGCTTTATTTAACGGAGGATCGAAAAGAAAAAGGGCTGATTTTGATAAACAGCATAAAGGAAAATATAAGTTTGGCGAATTTAAAAGCTTTGAAGAAAGGAATTACAGTTGATGAAGCCAAAGAGATAGAAATAGCCCAAGGTTTTCAGAAAAGACTTAATATAAAAGCTCGTAATGTTGAAGTTAATGTTTCTACTTTGAGCGGAGGGACTCAGCAAAAAGTTTTGGTAGCTAAAGGCCTTTTTGCTGAACCAGATGTCATTATTTTGGATGAACCTACAAGAGGTATAGATGTTGGCGCAAAATATGAAATATACACATTAATAAGAGAATTAGCAAGTGAAGGCAAAGCCATTCTCCTTATATCCTCTGAATTACCGGAAATATTGGGAATGAGTGATAGAATATATATAATGAGCAAAGGTAAAATTACAGGGGAATTGAAATCAGAAGAAGCCAATCAAGAAATCGTAATGGCTTATGCCGTGAGCTAAAGGAGGGTTTAAGATTGAAGGAATTTATTCGCCATTTAAAAGAATTTTTGAAAGATCATGTAAGAGATTATGCTATGTTTATAGCACTTTTTGCAATAATGGCTGTTTTTGCGGCCCTCTCTGGCGGCGATTTTTTATCACCTGTAAATATTAGTAATCTTGTGGACCAGACGGGATATATAGCTGTTCTTGCAATTGGAGAAACTTTAATTATTGTTATACGACATATTGACCTTTCTGTAGGATTTTTGTCTGGATTTTTAGGAGCAATTGCAGCTATATTGATGCAATTTTATCACTTTTCTGCTTTATCAGCCATTATAATAGTGCTAGGATTAGGAACATTAGCTGGATTACTAAACGGTTCGCTAGTAACCTACTTAAGAATCCCAGCTTTTGTTGCTACTTTAGCAGGTTGGTTAGCTTATCGTGGCGCTCTTTTGTTGGCTACAAAAGGATCTGGAACTATTATAATTACCAATAAAACTTTTAATGCTATAGGCAACGGTTTTATTCCAGACTTGCCTTTTATAAATAATATTTTACCTAATTATCATAAGCTTACATTGTTAGTGGGTATTGTAGCAGCAGTGCTAATTGTTTATTTTTCTCTTAAGAATAGAGCCCAACAAATTAAAAGAGGATTTGATGTACTTCCACTAGACATTTTCCTTATCGAATTGCTTTTTATTGATGCTTTATTGTTATATATAACTTTTATTTTAGCAGCTCATCGAGGGATTTCATGGACCCTTGTAATTATGATAATTACCACAGTTATTTATAGTTTTATTACTAATAGAACCGTTTTGGGAAGACATATTTATGCAGTAGGTGGTAATCCAGAAGCGGCTGCTTTAAGTGGAATTAATGTGAAAAAAATTACCCTTATTGTCTTTGCTTCGATGGGTTTTCTTTCAGGTTTATCAGGAATATTGTTTGCTTCCAGACTTCAATCAGCTACAACTACTGCTGGTACTCTTTTTGAACTTTATGCTATTGCTGGAGCTTATATAGGAGGAGTATCTGCAGCAGGCGGAGTGGGAAAAGTAATCAACTCATTGATTGGAGCATTTGTTATGTCAACTTTGACTAATGGAATGAATCTTCTAGGAGTGGATATTTCGCTTCAATATATAATTCTTGGAATAGTTTTGGCTGCCGCTGTCATATTTGATGTAGCAACTCGCAGCAAGGAAAGATAAAAAAGACGGGTATGTCCCGTCTTTTTTATCCCCCGCTTTTTCAATGGTCCCCCTCTATTTGCTCCACTTTAAAACAGGATTTCTTGCAGCCAGTACCTCATCAACCCTTCTTACAGGCGTGTTGTGTGGAGCTTCTTTTAAAAGTTGCGGATTTTCTTTTGCTTCCTCTGCTATTTTAATCATTGCTTCAATGAAAGCGTCTAATGTTTCTTTACTTTCTGTTTCAGTAGGCTCTACCATTATGGCGCTGTCAACAATTAATGGGAAATATATTGTGGGTGGATGGAAACCGTAGTCTATAAGTCTTTTAGCTACATCTAATGTTGTGATATCATTGACTTTTTCTAAAAGACCAGCTAAAACAAATTCATGCATGCATACTTTGTCAATAGCGACTTTGTAGTGATTTTTGAGTTTTTCTTTAAGATAATTAGCATTTAAAACTGCCATTTCGCTGGCTCTCTTAAGTCCTTCAGCTCCCATAGTTAAAATGTAGGAATAAGCCTTTATAAGCACATTGAAGTTGCCATAAAAGCTTCTCACTTTTCCAATAGAAAGCGGCCTATCATAGTTTAAGCTATATATGCCGTCTTTAAATTCTATTACAGGCACTGGCAAAAAGTCGGCAAGCTCTTTTTTGACACCTACAGGTCCAGAACCCGGGCCACCACCGCCATGAGGTGTAGAGAAGGTCTTGTGAAGATTGAGATGTACAACGTCAAATCCCATGTCTCCAGGACGCGTAATTCCCATTATAGCATTTAGATTTGCACCATCGTAGTATAGAAGACCTCCTGCTTCGTGTATTAATCTTGCGATTTCTACTATGTTCTCTTCAAAAAGCCCCAAAGTACTTGGGTTTGTCAGCATAAGTCCTGCTACTTCATCATTTAAAACAGCCTTTAAGGCTTCTAAATCTATAGCCCCTTCTTTGTTGGATTTAATTTCAATTACGTCAAAACCTGCAACTGCTGCACTAGCGGGGTTAGTACCATGAGCAGAGTCTGGCACGATTATTTTTTTACGTTTTTTGTCATTTCTGTGTTCGTGATAGGCCTTAATTATCATGAGTCCCGTCAATTCTCCGTGGGCACCTGCAGCAGGCTGTAATGAAAATTTGTCCATTCCAGTTATTTCAGAGAGCATGTTTTCTAATTCATACATGAGTTTCAAAGCGCCTTGCACAGTTTCTACTGGTTGATAGGGATGTAGAGCTGTAAAACCGATAAAGGATGCCATGTCTTCATTTATTTTAGGATTGTACTTCATAGTACAAGAACCTAATGGATAAAAACCCGTATCGACGCCGTAGTTTTTATTTGATAAAAGGGTGTAATGTCTTATTATGTCTACTTCACTTACTTCGGGAAGCTCTATTTCTTCTTTTCTCATCATTTGTTGCGGAAGTATGTCTTCTAAAGGTTTTTCTTCTATATCCAACTTAGGGAGAGTGTAGGCTTTTCTTCCTTCCTTTGACAATTCAAATATCAATTTATTGTACTCTTTCATTCTATCACCTCCAACAGAGCTTTTAACTCATCAATTTCTTCTTTTGTCCTTTTTTCTGTAAAGGCTAGTAACATTGTATTTTTGTATTTGTCGTAATCTCTGTGGAGGTTGTATCCGCCTAATATGCCCTTTTCTAAAAGTTTTTTATTAATTAAGTCTACATCTACATCAGTCTTTAATGCAAATTCCATAAAGAAGGGCTTGTTAAAAGCAGGTTTATATTTTCCTGATGCGGTAAGCATTGAAAAAGCGTAATGAGCCTTTTGAGTGCACTGATAAGCCACTTCTTTTATACCTTTTTTGCCCATAGTTGCTAGATACACTGCAGCTGTTAAGGCATTTAATGAGTGGTTTGAGCATATATTCGAAGTGGCTTTTTCCCTTCTTATGTGTTGCTCTCTTGCTTGCAAAGTAAGCACAAAAGCACGTCTACCATCTACGTCTTTTGTCTGGCCTACTATTCTTCCTGGCATTTTCCGCACAAGCTTTTGTGTTGTAGCTAAAAAACCAAGATAAGGGCCACCAAAATTTAATCCATTGCCAAGAGACTGACCGTCTCCTACAGCTATATCTGCGCCAATTTCTCCTGGCGATTTAAGTATGCCGAGAGGTATTGGATGTACGTAAGTTATCAACATTGCTTTATTTTCATGGGTTATTTTCTCAATTTCTTGCAGGTCTTCGATGATTCCCATGAAATTAGGATACTGTACAATTACTGCCGCAGTGTTAGTCCCAATTTCCGCTTTTAATTTTTCTAAATCTGTTACTCCTTCATTATCGTCTATTTCAATTACTTGGATATCTCTAAAATGCATATAAGTCTTTAAAACTTTTCGCGTTTCTGGATTTACAGTTTTTGAAACTAATATGGTTTTTCTTTTTGTATTTTCACAAGCCATAATTGCAGCTTCTGCGCAGGCTGTTGCTCCGTCGTACATTGAAGCGTTTGTGACTTCCATTCCTGTAAGGTTTGTAATCATTGTCTGGTACTCAAAGATAGCTTGTAGTGTTCCTTGGCTTATTTCTGGCTGGTAAGGAGTGTAGGCCGTGTAGAATTCAGAACGAGATATTATGTGCTTTACCACAGAAGGAATGTAATGGTCATATACTCCAGCGCCTAAAAAACTTGTCAGCTCTTCAAGGCTTTTATTTTCTTTAGCGTATTTTTTTATGTGAGCTGTAAGCTCTATTTCTGACATGGGCTTACCTAAATTTAAAGGCCTTTTTAAGCGAACTTCTTGAGGTATGTTTTCAAACAGTTCTTCTATAGAATTTTTTCCTATTGTTTTTAGCATTTCTTTTTCGTCATTGGAGGAGGCAGGAAGGTAAGGAAACATGCTCTCACTCCTCATCTAAAAATTTTTTATATTCTTCGGCTGTCATCAAATTATCAAGCTGTGACTTGTCTTTGAGTTCTACTAATGCCATCCAACTGCCATAGGGGTCATTGTTTACTAAAGAGGGGTCGTCAACGATAGCATTGTTTACTTCAAGTACTTTTCCATCTACAGGTGTGTAAACATCAGATGCAGCTTTTACAGATTCTACGACTCCAAGTACATCGCCAGCCGAGAGTTCTGCACCTACTTCTGGAAGCTCAATGTACACTATGTTTCCTAAGGAATGCTGTGCATAGTCAGTTATTCCTATGTATGCTTTATCTCCTTCTACTTTGACCCATTCGTGGTCTTTTGAGTAATACAAGCCTTCTAAAACTTCCATACCAAAAACCTCCTATTTTTTATAATTTTTCTTGTAAAAGTTTTTGCTTATGATTAAAGCCTTAAGTGGCTTATTTCTTATCACAATTTCAATTTGATTTCCTAATTGGGCATATTTTGAATCAATCAATGCAAGACCTATATTTTTCTTTAGTGTAGGAGAGAAATACCCTGTTGTTACATAGCCGATTTTTTGATTGTGAGCACGCACTTCATAACCATGTCTTGGAATTCCATTGTCTATCATTTCAAATCCCACGATTTTACGCTTAAGCCCTTCTTCTTTTTGCTTTAGTAGAGCATCTTTTCCGATAAAATTGCCCTTGTCAAATTTGACGAAAAACTCAAAACCTGCTTCTAAAGGAGTTATTTCTTCTGAAAGTTCATTTCCGTATAGAGGTAAACCTGCTTCAAATCTCAAAGTATCTCTTGCCCCTAATCCTGCCGGTTTAAGTCCATATTCTTTTCCAACTTCCACTATTTTTTCCCACAATTCTACTGCGTATTTATTAGGCATGTAAATTTCAAAGCCATCTTCACCCGTATATCCTGTTCTTGATACCAGGCATTCGATTCCAGCTATTTTTACATTGTCTTTAAAGCAGAAAAATTTGATTTGCGAAAGATCAGTATCTGTAAGTTTTTGAAGTATTTCTTCTGCTTTTGGACCTTGTATTGCAAGCTCTGAAATTTCATCTGAAATGTTATTTATCTCTACCTCATATACTCCTTTGTTATCCTTCATCCATTTGTAATCCTTTTCTATATTAGCCGCATTTACAACCAAGTAGAAGTGTTCATCAGAATATTTGTAGACTAATAAGTCATCTACAACGCCGCCATTGTAATTGCACATAAAAGTATAAAGGACTTGATTGCCTTTTAGTTTTGACAAATCATTTGTTATGAGATTTTGCAAAAACTTAAAAGCTTCTCTTCCTTTTACAGTTATTTCTCCCATGTGAGAAACATCAAAGAGTCCTGCAGCATTTCTCACTGCTTCGTGTTCAGAGATTATACTTTCAAACTGAACAGGGAGAGCCCATCCTGCAAAGTCAATGATTTTTCCATTATATTTTTTGTAAAGTTCAAAAAGAGGTGTTTTTTTGAGGTTATCCAAACATACCACACCCTTTCATAAAATTTAAAAGAGGAGTTATGATGAGCACAACAAGAGAATATGCCATCACAACTCCTCTGTTTTTTGACCTGAGAGCTTCTACTTATGTATTGCTCCTTCGGTGCTCTTGCGAGCTTTCCAGAGGTCTATCCGATAGCGATACTTTTGCCTGAGAGCTTCTATAAAGGCTTGGCGGGCCTTTATATTTCCCCTTCGGCTATCTTTTTACAAAGATATCTCTCGCTATCTTCATCTAGAACAGTATTAAATTTTTTTAAAATATGCTATACTTTTATTATATTATATTCCCCGTAATAGTCAATAATCAAAACGAGGAGAGGTGGATATGTTATATATTTACAATAAGAACACAAATCCCTATTTTAATTTAGCTGCTGAAGAGTACGTTTTAAAAGAATTCCAAGAAGAATGTTTCATGTTATGGAGAAATGAACCTAGCATTATAGTAGGCAAAAATCAAAACACATTAGCGGAAATAAATTTGGATTATGTGCGACAACATAAAATTCCAGTTGTCAGAAGATTATCGGGTGGAGGAGCGGTTTTTCACGACCTCGGCAATTTAAATTTTACTTTTATAGTAAATGAGGATGTCAGCAGTTTCAGTGATTTTAAAAGATTTACACAGCCAATTATAGATGTGCTTAGAAAACTTTCTGTTAATGCTGAGTTTTCAGGGAGAAATGACATAACAATTGACGGCAAAAAAATTTCAGGAAATGCGCAGTATTATTACAAAAATAGAATATTACACCATGGAACACTTTTGTTTTCTTCCAGCATTACAGATTTGTCAGCAGCACTGAAAGTGCGACCTGTAAAATTTGAAGATAAAGGTGTAAAATCTGTGTCTAAAAGAGTTACAAACATAAGTGAGCATCTAAAAGAGCCTATTACAATAGAACAGTTTATAGACCTCATTATGAATCACATTAGAGAACAAACCGGTGGAAGTGAAATGTATGAATTTACGCAGGAAGACATAAAAAAAATAGAGAAATTGGTTAAAGAAAAGTATAGCACATGGGAATGGAATTTTGGAACATCGCCAGATTACAGTTTTAAAAATGAGAAAAAATTTACTGGTGGCACTGTAGAAGTAAATTTAAATGTAGAAAAGGGAATAATAAAAGATATAAAAATTTATGGAGACTTTTTTGGAAAATACGATGTTTCAGAGGTAGAAAACCTTTTAAAAGGAGTAAAGCATTCAGAAGAAGAGATAAGAAAAGTGCTTTCAAATATTGACATGAATGATTATTTTGCCAACATAACTGTTGACAATTTAATAGAAGTGATGTTCTGAGAGGTTAAAAATATTTTTAGGTTGTTGAACTTTTAACGGAAAAGTGGTAAAATATATACAAACGAAATTGTTAAATAATTATCGTTTTTATTTTATCAAATTCAACCCCCTCCCACCAGGGTACAGTTTGCCAAATGAGATATTGTTAGTGGTCAAAATTACTAAGAAAGACGGAAGTGGAGGTATATTGATGGATATAGAAATAAAGATGCCTGCTTTGTCAGATACCATGAAAAGCGGGCGAATTACAAAATGGTATGTTGAAGAAGGGCAATATGTAGAAAAAGGGGCTTGTTTGTGTGATGTAGCAGTAAATAAAATGAGCTTTGAAGTGTACAGTGATTATGAAGGCATTATTTCAAAAATTGTTTGTCCTGCTGGAACTACAGTCGAGCCTGGGAATATTATTGCAATTATTACACAGTCTGAAGAAGTCAAGCCTTCCGAGACGCAAAAAGAAATTAAGTATGAATACAAAGAATATGATTTAGCTGTCATAGGGGCAGGTCCTGGAGGATATGTTGCTGCTATTAAAGCTGCTAAAAAAGGTGCAAAAGTAGCTTTATTTGAAAAGGATAAATTAGGTGGTACCTGTCTAAATAGAGGATGTATACCAACAAAAGCTTATGCAAGAATTGCCGAAGTGTATGACATTTTAAAACGAGCTGGAGAATTTGGATTTGATGTAAAAGTAAACTCTTTTGATTATACTCAAGTTGTAAAGAGAAAAGATGGTATTGTAGGAGAGCTTGTTGAAGGCATTAATGCTTTGCTGAAGGCTAATGGAGTGGACTTGTTTTACGCTGAAGCAAAAGTTGACAAGGAAAAGAATGTACTATTTGGAGAAAACAAAATTAAAGCGAAAAACATTATTATTGCAACTGGGTCATCACCTGCTGAACTTCCTATTGAAGGCATTAATTCTAAAAATGTCATGAATAGCGATACTATTCTTGAAATGACCTCTTTACCTCAAAGTTTATGCATTATAGGTGGCGGAGTAATAGGCATGGAATTCGCCTTTATAATGAATCAATTTGGAGTAAAAGTTTCTGTTGTTGAAATGATGCCAGACATTCTTCCTACACTTGATAAAGAGATAAGTTCTTTTATTAGGGCCGTGGCTCAAAGAAGAGGGATTAAAATATATACTTCTTCAACGGTTGAGAGAATAGATGAAGAAGAAAACGGCGGAAGCATAGTATCTGTTAAAAATGGTGAAAATATAAAACACATATACGCAGACAAGGTATTTGTGTCTATAGGGAGGAAGTTAAATACGGATATTGGTCCAATTGTAGAACTATTAGAATTTGAAGGAAAAGCTATTAAAGTTGATGAACACATGAGGACAAATTTAGAAGGGGTTTATGCTATAGGTGATGTCACAGGCAAAATGATGTTGGCTCATGTTGCTTCAGCACAAGGGGAAGTAGCAGTAGATAATATTTTTGGAGAACAAAGTATATTAGATTATGCGAAAATACCTGCAGCAGTATTTACAGAGCCAGAGATTGGATATTTTGGCTATACTGAAGAGGAAGCGAGAAAGAAATTTAACGATATAAAAGTGGGAAGATTTAATTTTGAACACAATGGAAGAGCCAAGACGTATGGAGAAACAGAGGGCTTTGCAAAGGTAATTTCAAATGAAAAAGGAGAAGTAGTCGGTACATGGGTGGTAGGTAGTGGAGCTTCTGAACTTATACACATACTTTCAACTGCTTGTCAGGCGGGAGCAAAAGTAGAAGACCTGAAAAAAGCAGTTTATGCTCACCCAACTAAAAGTGAAACTATTATGGAAGCTGTTAAGGACATCGTTGGTGAGTCTGTACACAAAGTGTAATTTTAACGTCATTTATCTATATGCTTTCGAAGCTCTTATAGAGCTTTCGAAATACATAAAATTTGAAAAATAAAAGGAGGAGTTTAAAATGGCAATTGAAACCTTTAAAGCGGTTTCAAGAAAATTACCAGAAGGTTTAGCAGTTGAAAGCGAGGTAAGAGGCTTTAAAATAATCTTAGATGAGCCTAAAGAATTAGGCGGTACGAATAAAGGAATGAATCCTGTAGAGGCTTTGCTTTGCGCTTTAGGTTCTTGCCAGACGATTGTTGCAGCTGCTTTTGCAAAGGCAAAAGGTATAGACCTACAAGGCTTTTGGGTTGAATTAGAAGGGGATCTTGATGTAGACGGATTCATGGGAAAAGCTGGTGTAAGGCCAGGTTTTCAAGAGATAAGATTTAAAATGCACATAAAGACAGATGCACCGAAAGAAAAAGTAGAAGAGTTTGCAAAGTTTATAGAAAAGACTTGCCCAGTAGGAGATTCTTTAGCAAATCCAGTAAAATTAGTTTTGTCAGATGTGGTCGTTGAATAATAATCAAAAGCACTCCACCTTTTTGCGGTGGAGTGCTTTTGATTATGTGCGCCCGGCATGGGCGATAGCTAGGCGGTGAAAGTCCGCTGTGGGCTTGGTAGTGGGAACCACTAGCCAAGAGCAAGGGTGTCCATCGTGAGGTGGAATCTGAAGGAAGCTTAAGGCAAAATCTCGGTCTGATGAACAAGAACCAGATAAGAGGCTGAATTGGGGTGGATGAGTTTGCGTAACAAAACGAAGTCCAACACTACCCGAATCCCATACAGTAAATCTGGCAGATATATGAGATGAAAGTTATCGTTCTTACCCGGGGAGGTCTCAAGGATAAGTCATGGAAGTAAAATCTGAAGTGACAACCCATGCAGTGATGTATGGCTGAACCTTGAGAAGTCAGCAGAGGTCATAGTACTTATCTAGACATGAATAGATAAGGAAGGACCGAACGTTAGGAGGTTTTGGAAATCTTATGGACTCGAAAGATATGCAGAGACTGCAGACAACTCAACAAAGAGGCTATCCGTTGAATAGAGAAATGGAATTTCAAAAGACAACGGAAGTGCATAGTATATCATCGGCGTCGGAAGATGGAAGAAACGAAGTACAAAGATATACCAGCAAGATGCTTGAAATGATAGTAGAACGAAGGAACATGGAAGCAGCATACAAGCGCGTTGTTGCAAATAAAGGAAGCCATGGAGTCGATGGGATGGAAGTAGATGAACTTCTACCGTATCTCAAAGAAAACTGGGCAACCATAAAACAACAACTGCTGGAGGGGAAATACAAACCACAACCAGTGCGAAGAGTAGAAATTCCCAAACCAGATGGAGGAGTAAGACTACTAGGAATACCTACAGTACTAGACAGACTAATACAACAAGCAATAGCCCAAATACTAAATAAAGTCTACAACCATACATTTTCAGATAGCAGTTATGGATTCAGACCAGGACGCAGTGCAAAAGACGCAATAAAAGCCGCAGAAGCATACATAAATGAAGGATACACGTGGGTTGTAGATATGGACTTAGAAAAGTTCTTTGACAGAGTAAACCACGACATAATAATGTCCAAACTAGAAAAGCGGATAGGAGATAAAAGGGTACTAAAGTTAATACGAAGATACCTAGAATCAGGAGTAATGATAAACGGAATCAAAGTATCAACAGAAGAAGGGACACCCCAAGGAGGGCCATTAAGTCCCCTATTAGCAAACATAATGTTGGACGAACTAGACAAAGAACTTGAGAAACGAGGGCATAAATTCTGCCGATATGCAGATGACTGCAACATATATGTAAAAAGCAGGTCTGCAGGAAACAGAGTAATGAAGAGCATAAAGAAGTTCATAGAAAGCAAATTAAAACTAAAAGTCAACGAAGCAAAAAGTGCTGTAGATAGACCATGGAGAAGAAAATTTCTTGGATTTTCATTCTATACAAAAGAAAACGAAGTAAGAATAAGAATCCATGAAAAATCCATCAAAAGGTTTAAGGAAAAAGTAAGAGAAATAACCAATCGGAACAAGGGAATAAGCATGGAAAACAGAATAAAAAGACTAAATCAAATAACAACAGGATGGGTCAACTATTTTGGATTAGCAGACGCGAAAAGCATAATGAAAACCCTTGACGAATGGATAAGGCGAAGACTAAGGGCATGTATATGGAAACAATGGAAGAAGATAAAAACGAAGCATGATAACTTAGTAAAACTAGGAGTAGAAGAACAAAAAGCCTGGGAATACGCCAATACAAGGAAAGGCTACTGGAGAATATCCAATAGCCCAATCCTAAATAAGACTCTTACAAATAAATACTTTGAAAGCATAGGTTATAAGAGTTTATCCCAAAGATATCTAATTGTACACAATTCCTAATGAACCGCCGTATACCGAACGGTACGTACGGTGGTGTGAGAGGACGCTGAATAAAATAATTATTCAGCTCCTACTCGATAGAGGATTTTTAAGATTTTTGTAGAACTATAATAATAAAACTATTGTTTTAGGGGGATTAGAGATGAACTTTGAAGACAGAGTGGCAAAAAGAGCAAAGTCCATAGAAATATCTACCATAAGATATTTCTTTAACATGGCTAGAGAGGTACCGGGAGCAATATCCCTTGCTATCGGAGAGCCAGATTTTGTAACGCCTCAGCACATAAGGGAAGCAGCGAAAAAAGCCCTCGATGAAGGTAAAACAGGATATACTGTAAATCCAGGGCTTATTGAACTAAGGCAGGAAATTTCAAATTATCTCAAAAGAAGGTATAACCTTTCTTACAATTCGGAAACTGAAATTTTAGTCACAATTGGTGCTACAGAAGCAATATACGTCGCTTTAAATACTTTGGTAGAGGAAGGAGACGAAGTATTAATTCCAGAGCCTTCATTTGTGGCATACCATCCTTGTACAATACTCGCAGGTGCCAAATCTGTTTTTGTGCCAACATATGAAGAAGATGACTTTGTACTAAGGGCAGATGTTTTAGAAAAATACATTACAGACAAATCAAAAGTATTAATTTTACCATATCCTAACAATCCAACTGGGGCAGTAATGCCAAAAGAGGCGATGGAAAAGATAGCTGAAGTGGTCAAAAAGTATGACCTCATTGTAGTTACTGATGAAATTTATTCTGAGCTAGTATACAGTGGTTTTGAACATGTAAGTTTTGCATCTTTGCCAGACATGTGGGAAAGGACGGTTACTATAAACGGTTTTTCTAAATCCTATGCGATGACAGGTTGGCGTCTCGGATATATAGCGGCACCAGAATATTTTATAAAACATATGACAAAAATACACCAATACGGCGTAACAGCAGCAGCAACGATGTGTCAGTATGCGGGCATAGAGGCTATAAAAAATGGGGACGGAGATATTTTAATGATGAGAGAAGAGTACGACAAAAGAAGAAAGTATTTGCTTCAAAGTGTGAGAGAAATGGGACTCGATTGTTTTGAGCCAAAGGGTGCTTTTTACATATTCCCTTCAATAAAAAAGACAGGCCTTACCTCAATGGAATTTGCTAAGAGACTCCTTTACGAAGCAAAAGTTGCAGTTGTACCGGGAAATGCTTTTGGAGAAAATGGTGAAGGGCATGTTCGCATGGCTTATGCAACATCTATGGAAAACTTAGAAGAAGCAGTGAAAAGAATGAAAGAATTTATGTCAAAATTTTAAAAATAAACTGCGGAAGGCGAATAACTTACCTTCCGCAGTTTATTTTTTTGTTATTTTATTTAGTTTACTTTTGCCACATTTACATTGAAAAATGTTAAGCTTTTCATTATAGTGTAAATAGAATATAATTTAAAATGAAAGAGGTGATAATTATCACACTCAATGAAAGATGTACTCAAATTCTTATTAAACTTATTAATTCTAATGCGCCTATTAAAATTTCTGACCTTGCAAAAATATTCAATGTAAGCAGTAGAACTATAAGATATGACCTTGATACAATTGATGAGTTTTTAAAGTACAATAATTTGCCACAATTGATGCGCAAACCGAATGTAGGTGTGAAATTTTCTGAACTATTGGAACACAGAAATAAAGTTTTATCTCTTCTTGATAATCTTAATATTTATTATTACAACTTATCACAAAAAGAAAGAGTAAATATCATATTAAGTGAACTTATACAGCAAAAAGACTACATCACTATCAATAGCATTGCAGATAAATTGATGGTGTCAAGAAGTACCATTATAAAAGATTTAAAAGATGTAAGAGAGTGGCTTACACGTCATGGACTTCAGTTAAAGTCTGCACCGAAATATGGAATCAAAGTTGTGGGGGATGAAAAACAATTAAGACGAGCCGCTATAGAACTTTTAACAGAGGTAATTGATATTGATAAGGCATTGGATATTGTAAAATCTCCGATTTATACTCGTTCTAGTGTAGGAATTGATAAACAAATTACCAAGCTGTTTGAGGATATAGACATACCTTATATCGAAGAATGTATACAAATAGCAGAAAGAGAACTGGAAACTGTTTTTTCTGATGCTGCATTTTCTGGCCTTGTAATTCACATAGCAATAGCAATTAAAAGGATACAACTTGGGAAAGACATAATTATGCCAAAAGAAGAATTAAAAGCTTTAGAAATTACAAAAGAGTTTGCTGTAGCATCAAATATTGCAAAAATGCTGGAGGACCATTTTAAGGTTTCTATTCCACATGATGAAATTGGATATATTACAGTTCATCTTCTAGGAAGCAATGTAACAAAAACGCGACCTTATGCTAATGAAAATTGGGTTGGGTATCAGTTATTAACAGAAAAAATTATTAGAAATGTCAGCAGCAAAATAAATCAAGATTTGTCAGGAGATAGACAGCTTTTTGAAGGGCTTTTGGACCATTTGAGACCGACAGTATACCGGTTAAGGCACGGCCTTAAATTAAAAAATCCTATTTTGGATGAGATTAAAGCGAATTATAAAGAATTGTTTGAAATAGTCAAAGAAAGTTTAAAACCTTTAGAAGATTATACAGGCAAAGTGTTAAATGACGAAGAAATAGGTTATTTTACAATACATTTTGGTGCTGCGATTGAAAGACTAAAAGCTACTAAAGCACCTAAGCCTAATATCCTCGTTGTATGTGGTACAGGAATAGGTACGGCGAAACTTCTTTCTTCGAGATTACAATTAGTTTTTGATGTAAATATAGTAGATACTGTTGCATACCATCAGGTAAAAGATATATTAAAAGAAAAAAATGTAGATTTAATAGTGTCTACTGTTCCAATCCAATATGAAGGGATTAAAACTATTGAAGTAAATCCTCTTCTTACAGAAAAAGACATAGAATTATTAAAAAATCTTGTTATTAAACCTAAAGTACAACATACAGTTATTGACGATTTAATAAAAATAATAGAAAAGCATTGTGTCATAAACAATCGTGAAAAATTGATGGAAGATTTATCAAAATTTTTAAATATAGCATCATATGAAAATGCGAGAGGAGTTGTGCAACCAGTGTTAAAAGACCTTTTGACTGAGGATACTATAAAACTGAATGTTGAAGCAAAAGATTGGGAAGAAGCAGTGAGGATAGGAGGTGAGTTATTAGAGAAAAGCGGAGCAATTGAGCCAAGATATATTGATGCAATGATAAACACTGTAAAAGAGATAGGCCCTTATATTGTCATTGCACCAGGAATAGCAATGCCTCACGCAAGGCCAGAAGCAGGGGCAAAAAAAATAGGCATGAGCTTAATTACACTAAAAAATTCTGTTAACTTTGGAAACAAAGAAAACGATCCAGTAAAAATTGTAGTTTCTCTTTGTGCAATTGACCATTCTTCACACCTTAAAGCATTATCCGAACTGGTAGAACTTTTGGGGGATGAGAAATTTGTGTCTTTATTAGCAACAGCCGAAAGAAAGGAGGAGGTTTTGGAATATATTAGTAAATATATAGGTGATTGCAAAATGAGATAAATATTAGAGTAAAAAAGTTACATTACAAGGAACAAAATAAAGAAATTACATTTTAAAGGCACGCTCAAGAGGGGAAAAGAGAAATGGAAGAAAGATACAAATTCAAAAAAGACAATACCTAACACACCTTTTTAATGTAAAAAGGTGACAAACGAATCAAACCATAAGAACAAGTTATCAAGCCAAAAGTTTTTTCAAAGATAAAGGATGTTCAAAAGTACCAAGTTTTGCAGTAATAATTAAACCAATATGTTGAGTGATAGCCCCAAGAAAAACATCAGCTTTGATTGACCTGGTATTTATGAGTTTAAAGCTATCAACAGCGATAGAACTTTTTAAAAGAGAAATAGATTTTTCAATAATAGGGCGTTTTTCATAAAGTTTGGACCACTTTTTAGAGTTACGAGGGACAACAGTGTTTTTTCTAAAATCAATATCAAGGGTAGTATAGAATATTCTGCCGCATTTAGAAGAGGTACAGGGGTTATCACATTGAAGGATATAAGTAGTTTTACCGTTTAGTCTAACTTTTTTGGACATAGGGCAAAGCCATTTAATTCTGGTAGTTCTACCTTTTTCCCGGACGATGCCATCATAGGACATTTTAAGAGAAGGGTCACGGGGGCAGGTAGGGATACCATCAGAGTTAAAAGTAGGCTGAGGTAAGTTTTTAGAATTTCGAGGGTTAATAGGGATAATAGGGATTATGCCATGCTCTGAGAACAAGTATTTGTAATTATCAAAAGAATCAAACCCAGCGTCACCTAAGAAGTATCTATAAGAGAAATTAGGATGTAAATTAAAGAATTCCTTAAGAGAAGGGATTAAAGTTTTAGAATCGTACAAATCTTTAGACTCGGCAGCAGATTTAGCAGTATTGACATTTAAAGAATCATCGTCATAGAAACTAATATGCTGAATAATGCCTAAGCCATTAGTGAGGATGGTAGCTTTGATAGAGTAACAATAATGGCCATTAATATAAGAGAATTTAGCATCAGGATTAGAGTGAGCGAACTTAGGCATTTTAGAACAAGCATAAGAGTGGGCATCAAAATCAGGATTAGATTTAGAGAACTTTTTAATATTTCTATAAAGGGAATCAAAGAACTTAGGATTATTTTCTCTGACATAAGGTTGAAAGCCAGTAGTATCAGCGATGAGGATATTAGAAAGTGAAGGATTAATAGCCTGACAAATAGGCTCAGTTAAATTAACAAGATTATTGAAGAAATTCTCCAAATCTTTGAGGAAAATGGATTTAAATCTAGAGAATTGAGAAGGATGAGGGACTCTTTTAAAGCCACAAAGCTCTCTTAATTCTTTAGAGAGCTTAAGAACATGGACAAGGAGTTGAACAGTAGGGATAGAGAGAATTTTTTGGATAATCAAAGAAGTGAGCATAGATTCAAGAGAAAAATCCCTATGACGCCCGAAGTGAGAATAATAATGGGCGTAAAAAGAAGGTGGAATAAGTTCAGATAAATCAATAAAGGAATCAAAGAGTTTAATAAACTTGGGTTTATCTTCTTCAAAGAAGGATTGAACATCATCGTAAATATCGGAGAGAGAAAGTTGTTTAGCTTTGATTTTCATAGGATTTCCTCCATTTCTTTTTGGGATTTGGTTCTCTATATAAATTCGACGAAAGTGGAGGAATTCCTTTGAAAATATATAGCAGAATCCCTTAATCCATAAGGATTTTGGGATTCTGCAAAGACCTATAGTAAATATAAAAAAGGAGGAGAGGAAATTGCTTGATGCAAGAGAGGCTATAAAAAAGAGAATAAGAGTTTTAAATTATGTTGACAATGAAATGATAGCCAAGATTCATTTAATTAGCTCAGAAATAGTAGAATGTATTAAAAATGGTAATAAAGTTTTAACATGTGGCAATGGTGGAAGTGCAGCTAATGCCCAACATATTACAGGAGATATAGTTGGTAGATTTAAGAGAGAGAGGAGAGGGTTTGCAGGGGTAGCTTTAACTGTAGATACAAGTACTTTAACAGCGATAGGAAATGATTACGATTATAGTGTAGTTTTTGAAAGGCAGCTGGAAGGAATAGGTAAAAAAGGAGATATACTTATCGCGCTTAGTTCAAGTGGTAATTCTCTAAATGTTATAAAAGCAGTCGAGAAAGCAAAAAGAATGGGTATTAAGACAATAGGCTTTTTGGGAAATAATGGAGGCAAATTAGGTGAACTAGTAGATATAAGTATTACGATACCTGATAAAGAGTCTGATCTCTGTGAAGAATTTGCAATGGCTCTTAGCCATATAATAATGGAAGAAGCTGAGGCAAAATTGTGTGAGCTAATTGATAAAGGAGTGATGGTATGAATATTGTAACGGTTTGTGGCATGGGATTTGGCACTAGTTTAATTCTCAAGATGGCTGTTGATGAAATTTTAAAAAAAAATGGAATTGCTGCTAATGTAGAGGCGTGTGACCTTGGTTCCGTAAAAGGGAAAGTAGCGGATTTAGTTGTTTCAACTTCCGAATTAGAATCCGAGTTAAAAAATTTGAATTTTAATATAGTATTTGTAAAAAATGCAATAGACAAAAAAGATATTGAAGAAAAAGTGTTAGAAGCAATAAAAAAATTAAAATAAAGGAGGATAAGTATGGAATTTATAGTCAGTTTATTTAGTCAACCAGCAATAATGGTTGGCATAATGGCCCTAATAGGTTTAATTGCTTTGAAAAAATCTGTGCAAGAAATTATTAATGGTACTTTAAAAACAATAATTGGTTTTATTATTTTACAGATTGGCGCTGGAGCAATTGTTGATTCACTTAATGTATT
Organism: Thermoanaerobacter ethanolicus JW 200; assembly: GCF_003722315.1. Taxonomy (NCBI): domain Bacteria; kingdom Bacillati; phylum Bacillota; class Clostridia; order Thermoanaerobacterales; family Thermoanaerobacteraceae; genus Thermoanaerobacter; species Thermoanaerobacter ethanolicus. The sequence continues at coordinate 760,872 of NZ_CP033580.1, forward strand.
AGGTCCATTGTTCCAAAATGCTTTCCATTTACAAGGAGTTATTCCAACGAACGAAGCGGTAATTGGACTAGCACAAAAAATGTTTGGAACAGAAATGGCTTTAATGATGGCATTTGGATTTTTAGTAAACCTAATTATAGCAAGACTTACACCTCTTAAGTATGTATTTTTAACAGGGCACCATATATTATTTATGTCAGGTCTTTTGGCTGCAGTATTGAGTACAGCTGGTTTTAGAGGAACTGAATTAGTTATAGTTGGTTCATTAATTTTAGGTTCTACAATGGTGCTTACACCAGCAATTGTGCAACCATATTATAGAAAAGTTACAGGAAATGATAGTGTTGCAATGGGTCATTATAATGCTTTGACATATTTTATTTCCGCATATATTAGTGGTTTGGTTGGAGACAAAAAACGGTCAACAGAAGATATTAAGGTACCACAAGGATTAAGCTTTTTCAAAGATAATACTATATCAACAGCAATAATTATGATGATAATTTTCTTAGTAACGCTATACTCCGCAGATAGAAAACTAGTTTTAGAAGCATCGGGAAATCAAAACATTTTTATATTTGCTATTATTCAAGCATTAACATTTACAGCAGGTTTTGTAGTTGTTCTCCAAGGTGTTAGAATGATGCTTGCCGAAATTGTGCCTGCTTTTAAAGGTATTGCAGAAAAGATAGTTCCAGATGCCATACCTGCTCTTGACTGTCCTGTAATTTTCCCATTTGCTCCTAATGCAGTAATTGTTGGTTTCTTATCATCTCTTGTAGGTGGAATAGTAATGTTCCTTATATTACCCCATATAGGATTACCAGTTATTATTCCTGGTTTGATACCGTTGTTTTTTGTAGGTGCAGCTGCCGGCGTATTGTCTAATGCAACAGGAGGTTTAAGGGGAACAATTATAGGAGGTTTTGTCAATGGCTTAATCTTGACTTTCCTTCCTGCAATTTTATTACCAGTTATGGGTCAACTTGGATTTGCAAACACGACTTTTGGTGATGCCGATTTTGCAGTAACTGGAATTATTGTAGGATATGCGGCAAAGCTTTTTTCTAAGACGGGTGTGTATGTTTTGATTGGAATATTGATATTACTGTTTATTATAATTTCTCTTGTTGCTAAACCTCAAAAAATAGCAAATGCAAAGTAAATTAATCTAATTTTTACAAAATTGGCCAAGGAAATGTTCCTTGGTCAATTTTCAATAAATTTTTAAAATTAAAGTGGAAGGGAAGATATTTTTAACATGAATAAAAAAGAAAATTTAAAAAGAATAGCAAAGGAAATACGATTAGCTATAATTAATATGATTTCAGAAGCGGCTCATGGACATCCTGGAGGTTCGCTCTCTTGTGTAGATATTTTAACAACACTCTATTTTGACAAAATGAATGTAAAACCAGACAATCCTAAATGGGAAGACAGAGATAGAATTGTACTGTCAAAAGGTCATGCGGCACCTGCACTTTATGCTACTCTTGCTAAAAAAGGTTATTTTTCAGAAAAGATTTTATCTACTTTAGATAAGCTCGGTTCAATACTTCAAGGGCATCCCGATATGAAATCCACACCGGGACTTGATATGACCACAGGGTCATTAGGGCAAGGGCTTTCCGCTGCAAATGGAATGGCATTAGCAGGTAAATTAGATAAAAAGGGCTATAGAGTCTATGTAATATTAGGAGATGGAGAATTACAAGAAGGGCAAATATGGGAAGCAGCTATGACAGCAGCCCATTACAAACTCGACAACTTGACTGCAATACTTGACTTTAACGGCTTACAAATAGATGGCCCAAACAGAGAAGTAAAAAACATAGAACCAGTAAATGAAAAATTCAAAGCTTTTGGATGGCACGTAATAGAAATAGACGGCCACGACTTTGACCAAATAGACAAAGCCATAGAAGAAGCAAAAGCTACAAAAGGAAAACCTACATTGATAATAGCTCATACAATAAAAGGGAAAGGCGTATCCTTTATGGAAAATCAAGTAGGATGGCATGGCAGTGCGCCTAATGAAGAACAAAGACAAAAAGCTATACAAGAACTTGAAGGGAGTGGAGTATAAATGGCTATGGCGACAAGAGAAGCCTATGGGAAAGCCTTAGTAGAATTAGGCGCAAAAAACAAAGATGTAGTGGTATTAGACGCTGACCTATCAAAATCCACAAAGACGGCAGATTTTCAAAAAGTATATCCAGATAGATTTTTTAACATGGGAATATCAGAGCAAGATATGATGGTAACAGCAGCAGGACTCGCTACCTGTGGGAAAATTCCTTTTGCCAGCACTTTTGCCATATTTGCAACAGGAAGAGCTTATGAGCAAGTGAGAAACTCCATAGGTTATCCACACTTAAACGTAAAAATAGCAGCTACCCATGCTGGCATAACAGTAGGAGAAGACGGGGCGACACACCAATCAATAGAGGATATATCCCTTATGAGAGGAATACCTGGGATGGTGGTAATAAACCCAGCCGATGCAGAAGAGACGAGACAAGCCATATTTGCGGCGGCAGAGCACTATGGACCAGTATACATAAGGTTGGGGAGGATGGCAGTACCAGATATACACGATCAAAACTACAAATTTGAATTAGGAAAAGGTGAAGTAATAAGAGAAGGGAAAGACGTAGCGATAATAGCGACAGGGATAATGGTAGCCATAGCGATTGAAGCAGCAGATAAACTAAAAGAAGAGGGAATAGAAGCGACAGTGGTGAACATCCACACCATAAAGCCGATAGACAAAGATTTAATAGTAGAAGTAGCTAAAAAGACGGGCAAAGTTATAACAGCAGAAGAGCACAACATAATAGGAGGACTTGGGTCTGCTGTGGCAGAAGTTCTTTCAGAAGAATACCCAGTAAAGATAAAGAGAATAGGTATAAAAGACCAATTTGGCCAATCAGGTTCACCTAAAGAGCTTTTAAAGTATTATGGATTGACAGCGGAGGGTATTGTTAAAAACTCCAAAGCTATTCTTAAAATATCTTAACGAATAAATTTAGGAAGTAGAAATTAGAAAAATTGCGAAAAAGGGGGCCCATAATTTGAATGATTTACTTATAGCGGCGAGAAAGAATAAGTATGCTATTGGAGGTTTTAATTTTAATTTTTATGATGATGCATTAGGCATAGTTTTAGGAGCATATGAATTGAGTTCTCCTGTATTTTTGATGGCTAGTGAGGGAACAGTTAAATTTTTAGGAGTTAAAAAAATAGTTAATTATGTAAAACAGCTAAAAGAAGATTTTAATATTCCTATTGTTTTACATCTTGATCACGGTAAAAATATAGAAATAATAAAAGAGTGTATAAACGATGGATTTGATTCTATAATGTACGATGGCTCACTGCTTGATTTTGAAAATAATATTAAAAATACCAGAATGATAGCTGAATTATGCCATGACAGAGGAATACCATTAGAAGGTGAATTAGGCAGAATATCAGGAATAGAAGAAAATGTTGAAAATATTGATGATGTATTAACCGATCCGGATAGTGTAGTGGAATTCATAGAAAGGAGTAAAGTAGACTCTTTGGCAATAGCTATTGGGAATGCACATGGATTATATAAAGACAAACCTAAGTTAGATTTTGAAAGACTCTCAAAAATTAATGATATTTCATCAGTGCCTTTAGTTTTACATGGAGGCACAGGTATACCTTTAGAAGATATAAAAAAAGCTATAAAATTAGGTATAAGTAAAGTAAATATTGGAACTGAAATAAAGATAACATATTTTAAAACTATAAAAAGATATATTGGAACTATTAATAAAAATGATGTAAGACATTTAATTTCTACTATTCAGAATGATATCAAAGAACTTGTAAAACAATATATTGAGATATTTGGTAGTTTTAATAGGATATGATTATCGATATCTCCGAGGTGAATTTCATGAAGATAGGTGTAGTAACAAGTGGAGGGGATTGCCCCGGAATGAATGCGTTTATATTGGAATTAGCAAAATTATGTAGCAAAACGGATTGTGATTTGATTGGATATATTGGAGGGTATAAAGGGGTAGAGGAAAATAATTTTATCGATCTTAATTTTAATAGTATAAGTGGTATGTCATTAGGGAAAAGAGGAGGAAGTATATTATTCACAGGTCGATATGAAAATTTAAAAGATGACAAAAAAATGATTTATTTAAAGCAAAATTTGAACAAGAGTGGAGTAGATTGGCTGGTGGTATTAGGCGGAGATGGCTCTTTAAGAGCTGCTAAAAAATTGTCTGATTTAGGAATAAAGGTAGTTGGAGTCCCAGCCACGATAGATAATGATGTCAAAGGTACAGATTATACACTAGGTTTTGATACCGCTATTAATAAAACACTGGAGGTTATAAATGATATTGAAGATACTGCTACTGCTATGCCTGGCAAAATATACATAGTGGAAACATTAGGAGGCGATTCTGGAAATATAGCAAAGGCTGCATTTGATCAAGGTGCAGCAGATATAGCATTGATACCTGAAATGCCAATTAGTGATGAAGAACTTGTTAATATGGTAAAGGAAAAATTTAGTAATGGCAATAAATACATAATAATAACAATCTGTGAAGGACTAAAAAGAACAATGCATTATAGCGAATTGTTACAACAAGCTTTAAACAGAAAAGTACATGTAACAATCATAGGACATAAACAAAGAGGAGGAAGTCCCACTGCATATGATAGATATATGGCAAAACAATTTGCAAAGCAAGCCTTTGATTTAATTAAAAAAAATGATTATGGGAAAATGGTTTGCTATACATTGGGTAAAATTGGGAATTGCAATTTATAATTATTTCCAATAGTTTCTTTTTCGTTCTTTTGTACTATATTTTAGGTTATATACTAATATATTGAGGGCAGGTAGAAGTGACCTTGTTTGAAGTATAGAGCACTTATTTTGAATGTCTATTATATATATATTGTTTAGATGCTAAAATTTAGGCATACAGAATAAGTGCATTAAATACATATTTTATCATTTACAAAAACATACTAACAATAGAAATACAAACACATGTGACCTACAGATGGTTTTGAGGATATGGATTAAACGAAGAAATACCCCACTTTTCTACCTTTGGGAAAAACTATGAAAGAAAATTCAAAAACACAGATATATTCGAAAAAATATTTACGAGGATACTAGAAGAAGCAATAAAACACAAATTCATAATTTGCATGTTTTTATCCAATATTCATCAGATTATATACAATTATATCCAAATATAAAGCAAACCCCACTTTTTACATGTATAAAAAGTGGGGTTTGTCTTCAATCTGAATCACTTTATATACAAAGTGTAAAGTGATATTCAGTTTGTTGACAAAATTAATTTTAAGCCCCACTTTCGGAACGTAGAAAGTGGGGATATTGCTTTTGGTGTTCCTACTTTTCCCTCAACTTCTTCTAATACTTCTTCAGACATTACGCTGTCGTGGACATTTGCTGCTGTTATTTTTACTCCTAATACAAATCCATTTTTATCGCAGGCTGTGGGAGAATCGTGGTTAAATCTAGAAAACAAAGTTGCGATAATAACAGGAGGTGCTTCTGGTATAGGTAAAGAAATAGCAATTAAGTTAGCAGAACAAGGAGCATCAGTAGTTATAGCTGATATAAATTCTGATGGTGAGAAAGTCATAAATCAATTAAGTGGGGGAAGAAAAAGACATCTATTTTTACAAACAGATGTTGCCAAAAAAGATAGTGTTAGGAAGATGGTAGAGAATGTTATTAAGATATTTAGAAAAATTGATATATTGGTTAATAATGCTGGTATAAATATTCCAAGACTTTTAGTAGATCCTAAAGATCCAAACGGAAAATATGAGTTAAACGAGCAAGATTTTGACTTAATGGTAGCAGTAAATCAAAAGGGCACTTTTTTCTGCACTCAGGAAGTAGCGCGAGAAATGATAAAAAATGGATACGGTGTCATAATTAATATGAGCTCGGAAGCAGGTCTTGAAGGTTCAGAAGGTCAGAGTTGCTATGCAGGAACAAAAGGTGCTATTTATGCTTTTACAAGGTCATGGGCAAAGGAATTGGGCAAATATGGAATAAGAGTTGTAGGAGTTGCTCCAGGAATTATTGAAGATACAGGATTAAGAACTTTAGAATATGAAAAGGCTCTTGCTTATACGAGAGGTATCACTGTAGAAAAATTAAGAGAAAATTATGAAAATAAATCAATACCTCTAGGAAGAGCTGGTAGAGTTAGTGAAATAGCAGATTTGGTTTGTTTTTTGGCTTCAGAAAGAGCAAGTTATATTCATGGAGTTACTTACAACATTTCAGGTGGAAAATCTCGTGGTTAAGTTGCTCAACATATAATTTTCTACTCTCATCACCCCTCATGTTTTGCGTTTTATAAATCAAATATTACACTATTGCACATTTGTGTCAAAAAGTTTATACTACTAAAGTAGAATAAAAAATGAGGGGTGATGCTATGAGTAAGTGGGAAGAAACAAGGCTTCTTGCTAAAATTGCTCAGATGTATTATATTGAAAACTTAACTCAAAGTGAGATATCCAAAAAATTAGGTATTTATCGGACAACTATAAGTAGACTTTTGAAAAAGGCAAGAGAAAAGGGAATAGTAGAAATCGTGATCAAAAGTGATTTTGGTGAGTGCTTAGAATTGGAAAAATTATTAGAAAGTAAATTTTCTTTAAAAGAAGCAGTTGTTATACCATCTACAGATGAGCAAAACGAAATAATATTAAAACAAATGCTTGGTAAAGCCGGAGCAGAATATTTAAAGAGAATTGTTAAAGATGGTGACGTAATTGGGTTTGCATGGGGTACTACCATGGCTGCAGTTGCAAATGCATTGTCGGACTGTAATAGTATATCTGCTAATATTATTCCCCTTGTAGGTGGACCAGGAAACATAGAAAGTGAATACCATGTTAATACAATAGTATCAAAAGTTGCGTCTGCCTTTAAGGCTAAAGGACATTATCTCTATGCTCCGGCTATTACTGCAGAAAAAGAAACGAAAAAAGCTATTATGAATGATAATAATTTAAGATCAATACTAGAATTATGGAATAAAGTTAATATTGCAGTGGTAGGAATAGGCGCACCTATTAAGTCTTCTAATCTAATATGGTCAGGTTATTTTGGAAATGAAGATATTGAATTTTTGAAAAAGGTAAATGCAGTTGGTGATATATGTTCTAGATTTTACGACATAAATGGTAATATTATAAATTCGGATTTAAATGATAGAACAATAGCGATAGATTTAGAAAAACTGCGAAATATTGAATATTCAATAGGAGTTGCTGAATCTCTTGAAAAGGTTCCCTCAATATTAGGAGCGTTAAATGGTAGATTTATAAATGTGCTTATTACTACAGAAAGAACTGCAAAATTATTAATTGAATTAAATAACAATATGTAAAAAATGCATTATTAAATAATTTTAGAAACAATTTTTAAAAGAGGGATTTTATGGTTTGGCATATAGTTATATTGCTGGGAGCTGCATGGTTTATACAGAGTATTTTAGGATATTTGCAAATAAAACATTTTAATAAGCATTTTAAAAAAATGAGAGAATTAGGAAGAGTTGCAATAGGGAAGAACAAAGGCAAAATAAGAGCTGGGGTAGTTGTTCTAATTGCGGTCGACGGAAATGGTAACATTATTCGAGTTGAAAAAATGAAGGGTGTTTCGGTCTTTGCCAGAATGAAACCTGTGAAAGGATTAGAAGACAAAAATATTCTCAGTATAGATAATAACACACTAAAAAATTTTGACAAATTGACAGCTAAAGCTATAGAGAATGCAATAGAAAATTTTAAAAAATTTTCTGGTGAAGGAGGTGAGGAATAGAAGAAATGTTTTAAATAGTTTATAAGTAGTTATGCAAAATTAAATAAAAGAACAAAAAGGAGGTAATTTTATGGAAGTATTGACACATGCGGCGGAAGTTTTTATAGGTTTATTTCAAGAAGGTGGGAAAACATTTGTAAATATGCTTTCTGGGATAGTTCCCACATTAATAATGCTCCTTGTTGCGATGAATGCATTAATAAAATTTGTTGGTCCTGAAAAGGTTGAAAAATTAGCAAAAGCTAGTTCAAGAAATGTATTTACAAGATATCTTATACTACCTGTGGTTGGAACATTCTTTTTCTGCAATCCCATGACATTATCATTAGGTAAATTTTTACCAGAAAAATACAAACCTAGCTATTATGCAGCAGCATCCTTTTCATGTCATACCATGAATGGACTGTTTCCGCATGTAAATCCAGCTGAACTCTTTGTGTTTTTAGGTATAGCGAATGGTATTACTCAACTAGGTTTGCCAACAAGTGACTTGGCTTTAAGATATTTTTTGGTAGGAGTTGTAACGAATTTCTTTAGAGGTTGGATAACAGATTTCACAACTTCTTGGGTTGAAAAGCAACAAAATGTTAAATTAAAGACGGTAATTTCTCTTAAATAATCTTGAGCGATAAAAAATAAGTTATCTTAGATAAATTGCTTAACAGAAGAAATGAAGTTAAACAAAAATATTTATGAAGCCTTTACTAAGGAAATTTTTAGTTAAAATACTTTTAATAACACAAAATTTACAATAAAGGAGGATGAAAAATGAGCAAATATAGGAGTATAAAGATAACTGCGGGGCCAGGTGGATTTGGTGGACCTTTAATTATAACGCCTACAGAGAAAAGAAACAAAGTTGTGACGATTACAGGAGGAGATATTTCACCTGTTGCGAAAAGGATTGCTGAGTTAACGGGTTGTGAACTGATAGACGGTTTCAAAACTACAGTTCCAGATGATGAAATTGCGTGCGTAATAATAGATTGTGGTGGAACATTAAGGTGTGGTATATACCCTCAAAAAAATATACCAACAGTAAATTTGACACCTGCTGGCCCAAGCGGTCCGCTTTCACAATATATTAAACCTGATATATATGTCTCAGGAGTTAAAACGAACAACATAGAACTATTTAATGGGCCTATAGAAGAGATAAAAGCTAACATTGAAGAAGTTGCAGCAGCAACTCCAAAGCCAAAGTATGATACAAGTAAAAAAATTAGTGAACAATCAAATACAGGAAATTTAATGGTTAAAATAGGTAAAGGCATGGGATACTTAGTTGGGGTACTATATCAAGCAGGGCGTGATACTATAGATACAGTATTAAGGACGATTCTTCCATTTATGGCTTTTGTATCTATGTTAATTGGCATAATATTAAAATCTGGAATAGGCGATGCGTTGGCACATGTATTAACGCCTCTTGCTGGTACATTACCTGGATTGTTACTGATATCAGCAATTTGTTCTTTTCCATTTCTTTCGCCGTTCTTGGGACCTGGCGCGGTAATAGCTCAGGTTATAGGTGTATTAGTTGGTGTTGAAATAGGCAAAGGCCATATTCCTCCACAATTATCTTTACCTGCTTTATTTGCAATAAACTCACAGGCAGCATGTGATTTTATACCTGTGGGGCTTGGACTTGCAGAAGCAGAACCGGAAACAGTAGAAGTTGGTGTACCATCTGTATTGTATAGTAGATTCTTGACTGGTCCTACCACTGTATTTGTTGCATGGCTTGCAAGTTTTGGCCTTTATTCAAAATAAAATGGTAAAATAATAAGGGAATAGAAGATAGTACCACTATCTTCTTTCCTTATTATTAATTAATGTTAAGAATTTTAGGTGATTGCAAAATGAGATAAATATTAGAGTAAAAAAGTTACATTACAAGGAACAAAATAAAGAAATTACATTTTAAAGGCACGCTCAAGAGGGGAAAAGAGAAATGGAAGAAAGATACAAATTCAAAAAAGACAATACCTAACACACCTTTTTAATGTAAAAAGGTGACAAACGAATCAAACCATAAGAACAAGTTATCAAGCCAAAAGTTTTTTCAAAGATAAAGGATGTTCAAAAGTACCAAGTTTTGCAGTAATAATTAAACCAATATGTTGAGTGATAGCCCCAAGAAAAACATCAGCTTTGATTGACCTGGTATTTATGAGTTTAAAGCTATCAACAGCGATAGAACTTTTTAAAAGAGAAATAGATTTTTCAATAATAGGGCGTTTTTCATAAAGTTTGGACCACTTTTTAGAGTTACGAGGGACAACAGTGTTTTTTCTAAAATCAATATCAAGGGTAGTATAGAATATTCTGCCGCATTTAGAAGAGGTACAGGGGTTATCACATTGAAGGATATAAGTAGTTTTACCGTTTAGTCTAACTTTTTTGGACATAGGGCAAAGCCATTTAATTCTGGTAGTTCTACCTTTTTCCCGGACGATGCCATCATAGGACATTTTAAGAGAAGGGTCACGGGGGCAGGTAGGGATACCATCAGAGTTAAAAGTAGGCTGAGGTAAGTTTTTAGAATTTCGAGGGTTAATAGGGATAATAGGGATTATGCCATGCTCTGAGAACAAGTATTTGTAATTATCAAAAGAATCAAACCCAGCGTCACCTAAGAAGTATCTATAAGAGAAATTAGGATGTAAATTAAAGAATTCCTTAAGAGAAGGGATTAAAGTTTTAGAATCGTACAAATCTTTAGACTCGGCAGCAGATTTAGCAGTATTGACATTTAAAGAATCATCGTCATAGAAACTAATATGCTGAATAATGCCTAAGCCATTAGTGAGGATGGTAGCTTTGATAGAGTAACAATAATGGCCATTAATATAAGAGAATTTAGCATCAGGATTAGAGTGAGCGAACTTAGGCATTTTAGAACAAGCATAAGAGTGGGCATCAAAATCAGGATTAGATTTAGAGAACTTTTTAATATTTCTATAAAGGGAATCAAAGAACTTAGGATTATTTTCTCTGACATAAGGTTGAAAGCCAGTAGTATCAGCGATGAGGATATTAGAAAGTGAAGGATTAATAGCCTGACAAATAGGCTCAGTTAAATTAACAAGATTATTGAAGAAATTCTCCAAATCTTTGAGGAAAATGGATTTAAATCTAGAGAATTGAGAAGGATGAGGGACTCTTTTAAAGCCACAAAGCTCTCTTAATTCTTTAGAGAGCTTAAGAACATGGACAAGGAGTTGAACAGTAGGGATAGAGAGAATTTTTTGGATAATCAAAGAAGTGAGCATAGATTCAAGAGAAAAATCCCTATGACGCCCGAAGTGAGAATAATAATGGGCGTAAAAAGAAGGTGGAATAAGTTCAGATAAATCAATAAAGGAATCAAAGAGTTTAATAAACTTGGGTTTATCTTCTTCAAAGAAGGATTGAACATCATCGTAAATATCGGAGAGAGAAAGTTGTTTAGCTTTGATTTTCATAGGATTTCCTCCATTTCTTTTTGGGATTTGGTTCTCTATATAAATTCGACGAAAGTGGAGGAATTCCTTTGAAAATATATAGCAGAATCCCTTAATCCATAAGGATTTTGGGATTCTGCAAAGACCTAAATGTTAAGAATTTTATTAGGAGGAGAGCAAAATGAATACTATTTATGAAACGATAGTTACTAAAATAGGTGCAAAAGCACAAGATTTTTATTCAGAAAAAATTGTTATATTATTTGGAGATAATGTTCCGGATGAATTAATTGAGTATTGTGTACTACATAATAATAACATAGATAAAGCGCATATAGATTATAAAAATATAGAAGTTGGAGATATACTTAAGATAAATGAAGAAAAATTTAAAATAACAGCAGTGGGTGAATTGGTCAATATTAACCTTAAAAATCTAGGACACATTACTATAAAATTTGACGGAAGTACGATAGCAGAACTACCCGGAACTTTACATGTAGAAAATAAAAATATACCAATTATAAATGTAGGGGATGCAATAGTAATTGTGAGGGAATAATAATAATTAATTTACCATAAAACCAAGTAGAGATGTGTGTTTAACTTTGCTTTTCATAGATTTTCTCCGTTTCGTTTTGTTTAGTTTATGAAAAATTTAAGGTTATACAAGGGCAAAAAGAAGGGAGGAAAATTATTATGTTATTATTAATGGATACAGCTAACATAAAAGAAATTAAACAAAGCATTGAAATGTATCCGATAGATGGTGTAACGACAAATCCTTCTATAATAGCAAAAGAAAAAAGGGATTTTATTGAATTATTGAAGGAAATTAGAGATATAATAGGATATGATAAAATGCTTCATGTACAGGTTATTAGCCAGAAAGCAGATGAAATTGTAGAAGAAGCAAAATATATAAATAGAGAAATAGGAGGAAATTTATATATAAAAATACCCGTAATACCTGAAGGAATAAAAGCCATAAAAATGCTTAAAGGAGAAATAAAAACAACGGCAACTGCTGTATTTACACCTCAACAGGCTCTTATAGCGGCTAAATCTGGTGCCGATTTTGTTGCGCCTTATGTAAACAGATTAGATAATATATCCGCAAATGGCATTAAAGTTGTATCAGATGTTGTAAAACTTATAAATATATATAATTTTAATACTAAAGTTATTGCAGCAAGTTTTAAAAATGTCGAACAAATTTATGGAGTATGTATGGCTGGAGCTCATGCTATTACGGTTAATTATGATATGATAAATCAAATGATTTTCCATCCAATGACTGATTGGAGTGTGTTGCAATTTGTTAAAGATTGGGAAAATTTTTATGGTAATAAAAAAATACGAACATAGGAAATTATATTTAGAAGTAATTACAAATAGGTAAAATTTAGGATAATACGAAAATATGAAATAACATAACTATGATTCTAGTGTAGAAACTCAATTTTAGAATCTGCTTTTCTGTACTTTGACAAATTTATTTAGGTAAATTGTGGTAATTTGCACCTATGATAACAAAAATCCAGTTTAAAGTCCGCCAAGAAAAGCTTATATTTTACCTTTATAATACGTTATTACCATTTATTGGGCCAATATGGGCACACTTCCCCCTCGGACCTTTGGAATAGCTTTTTTAGCTCGCTCCAACATGTATCTTGCAAAACGCTTAAAGTTCTGGGCCAATACCTTTAAGCCTACGTTTACTCTACATTTTACAAGTCCCCTTACTCGAAGCTTCGAAAGACCATGACCCCTCTTCAAGGCTGAATTGGTACCTTCTATTGCAGCTCTTTTGCTCTTGTCTTCCTCACACCTACATTCTATCTTTTCCCGTTGTTTGGCTGCTTCTATCGATTTTAGATTTATCCTCACCACGTAATCTTTTTTCTGTTCTTTGCAGTAACATTGATTTTTCAATTCACACATTGCACAGGCTTCTTTTGGAAAATGGGCCACCGTCTGCCCCTTCTTAACACCGGCATGGATGGGTATTATTCCCCTTGGGCACTTCGTTATCACTTTCGTTTCTTCATCTATTTCATATTCGGTCACTGATATCCTAGAAATAGGCTTCCTGCCGCTTAAGTCGGTAAAGTGGAGTTCCACACCGTTTTCTTTTGCAATTTGCACTACTTCTTCGGAGTAATAACCACCGTCTACATAGACTTCTTGGCATTCAGTATTTTGTTTTACAATAGGTAGTCTTTCTTTTAAAAGTTCTACATCGCTTTTTATGTTCTTTTCTACCGTATAGTCTGTTATGAGCTGGAAGGGATTTTCTTTTGAACAGGTTTCGCTGAGGTTTAAAACGTATCCGCTTTCAGCTTTGTTCCCCTTCTTGCGATAAGTAGCATCCTCATCGTATGCTGACTGAAGGGAATCGCTGGGTATGCTTTTGCTGTCTTTGGCCTTGAGCCTCTTGGTTTTTTCGTCGTAGTACGCCTGTTCTGACAGGAATCTTGCGAGGATTTTATATGCATCGGATTTTTCAAGTCCGGGAATGTTTTCGATTGTTTCCTTTGCTTCTTGGCACAGATTCAAGAGTATTTCGAGCCTGCTTTCGCTTTCTGAAGGCTTGGTTTTATGTATCACTTCTGTCTTGAATTTAGGGTTGAGGACTTCTTTCAGGTTCTCTGAAAGTCTATCTTCAGGGATGGATTTTACTGCCCTGTAAAGTACATCAAAGGCAAGGGCGATTCTTCCTGCTTTTTTGATGTTTGACATGAACATGGTGGAGTCCATGCGCTGTTCTTTCATGGATATGCCTGCTTCTTTGGCAAAAATACTGGTAAGATTTAGAAATTGCCCGAATATCAAGTCCTCTTGTTCAGGATGTTTTATGAGGTATTGGTATATCCTTGATCTAAAGTCATACAAGGTTTTCTCTGAAAGGTTCATGCCTCCTAATGTCCTTATTCCTACAGCGTAATTTATCAGGTAATTGAAGTTAAAGTTTTCAATAAGTTCATCATCAGAGTAGTTTTTAAGGTGTTTTATGTATTCCAGGGAAAGGAGTATGTTAACCGGGAAGTTAGGCCTTCCTGTATCACTGTATAAGACTGAAAAGGGTTTTTCATCGATGTTGCAGAACACGTATTTATAGAATATGGGTGCCCATGATTTTTCTAGTTTAGCCTTTATCCTTGAATCCATGAAGTTAACACTTTCAAATAAAGATTGTTGAAAATGGTCGCTGTTTTCTCTAAACAAGTGCAACACCCCATTTGTTGTAATTTTTGCTTCTTTGATTCTAACATAATTCTATGAAAATTTGTACTACCTATATTTTTATGTTTATTTATTCAATCTATTTTATATTTATACTTCTTCATAAAGAAAAGAGGCTTTTTACACTAGAATCAACTATAAATAAATTGAGATTGCGGCTTTAAAATATTGAAAGATGAAATTTGATGACTACATTACAAAAGAGAGTTACTCTGTTAATATAAACTATATAAGAGTTTTACCAATTGCTATGACAACGGGGCAAATGACAGAGACCGTGGCGAGTAGAGCAGCATGAGAAATATTTTATTAAAACAGGGAGCTTTTTAAAAAAGAGGCATCAGAATAGGTCAAGTCCAAATTTCTGTATAAAAATTCCGCTGGATACAACCAGATGCTCATATTACCGCTGCACGGCCTATTATACTGCCTCCGGACATGTAGGTGTCAAAGATACGCTATCGCCGGGCCTTGACAGCCCTTGACACCAAGAGCCTTCAGCAGTTATTAAAAGCTACCGGTGGTGATAATGGTTAACTATCTTTTCTCTTGTTTTTTTTGCCATTTAAAATACTCGGCCGTATCCAAGTACTTTTTGCCACAAGACCATTTTTTCATCTTGTTGTTCCATTAGTAAAGTTCCGATTAGGAGAATAGCAGATTCTCGACTGGGGAATATCCTTATCACTCTTTCACGGCGGCAAATCACTTCATTTAGCCGCTATAACATATTAGTAGTGCGAAGTCTCCTTTGGTAAAGTTCAGCAAGTTCTAAAATTCGTATTGCATTTTCAAACCCCTCTTCTAAAACTTCCATTGCCATAGGTGCTTTATTTCTATATTCATCTAATACTTGTTTAGTACCATTCTTGCTGTTTTGGCATATGGTGCTTCAAATATAGCTCTTACCTTGGCATGGATTTCTTTTTGTAAAACTTTCGGAATTTTGTCAAGAATATTACGCATAAAGTGGGTTTGACATTCCTGCCAAGTAGCTCCTTGAAAATATCGACGAATAGAATAGCCTGTATAAGCTATTGCTATATGGTATACACGAGGTATTAGACAAGAGCAAAATAAAAGATATTCTCGGACTTGAATAAAACAGGGTGTTCATTGTGTTAGAAATTTATTTGGTAAAAAGAAAAGTGACACCAGGGAGAAATAATTACATCTCCGATGTCCGGCGATTTAGTTGATATTACAAATGTTCCCGAGCCGGTATTTTCACAAAAAATGATGGGAGACGGAATTGCTATAGTGCCGACCGATGGAGTGGTTGTATCACCTGTAGATGGTGTTGTCATAAATGTTTTTAGAACAAAGCACGCTATCGGCCTCCGTTCAAAATGTGGTGTCGAAATTATGATTCACATAGGCCTTGAGACTGTTGAATTAAACGGTGAAGGTTTTGAAATGTATGTAGAGGACGGTCAGGATGTTAAGAAAGGCGACAAATTGTTAACATTTGCTCTTGAAAAAATACATAGTAAATCATATAATTCTGATATCACCAGTAGTAATTACGAATATGGATGAAAAGGTAACGAAAATGGAAAAGTTAAATTTAGATAATACGGTTATTTGCGGTACACCAATTATGAGAGTTTTATTGAAATAATTTTAAAGAGTAAGGCATTTTAAGAATTTTGTCAGACTTACTCAGGACTTAAATTTCCGAGTAAGTCCGACATTTCATCGTTGCTATCGTAGCTTCTAACTTACAATCACAGTACCATCTTCACTTATTTCAATATGCTGTCCATCTTTTACAAATTCTAAAAATTCATCTCCTAATTGGTCAATAGTTACAATTTTTTTATTATTCCATACATAACAAAGTATAATCCCAGCAGCTGCAAGAGAATCTATATGCTTTGAAAAGAGCATTGCTTTTGGACCTATACCCAGTTCTGTAACGCTCTGTAGAATCATACCTCCGGTGGTGGAACCAATAGTTTGTGGAAGACAGATTATTTTACCCGCTAGATCCTTGTTGTAAAGATCTTTATTATTCTGATCGGAGCAAATTGCCTTTCCATTTCTATCATTAAGGCTTTTTAAATATGATGCGAGTATATTTAATCCTTGATGAGTTACAATGCTTTCTCCACTTACGTTTCCGCCAAGAACAACTCTTCCCTTAAACGTCCTTGTCAAATTCCACACCCCCTTATATATTCCCATTTACTATTATGTCTAATATATCATCGTCCAGGAAGAATCTGGCCGTAGAATAAGTTCTTAATTTATTTGAGTTTGTTATAATTGGTTGCTTTGCACACTCAGGATTACTCATGTACATAAGCGGGCATATATAAGTTAGATGCAATCCCATGTCAACCAATTTCTTATATGCCTCATTATCTAATTTAAACTTTGAAATAACGTCTGGAGCTGCGCATAATACAGTATTTATTGAAACCTTATCTTTCCCTGCTTTTGAAAGTCTATCAGAAATCTTTTCAACCCAACCATAAATTTGTCCAAGTGATAGATGGGGACATCCTATAAAGCACATAGTAGGCTTTGCATCTAAATCTTTCCAGAGTATCGGGTACGAATCAATTACTCTTTTAATCTCATTATCATCTATAGTATATATGCGGTAGTTTTCAACCAAAAGAGATCTCCCTTGCTCAACCGCTTCTGGAGTTATATTTTCCACATGATATAAACCCACGGCACCATTTGATGCACTAGCAGCACCCATATCTTTAAGGTAATCTAAAGTAGTACTATTAATCCCTTTTCCAAGGAATCTATCAAGACCCACAATATACGGTACATCCTCCATAACTTTCATACCTATTGCACTTCCTAAAACTTGTGCGTTTGGAAGTGTAGAAGTTTTGACTTCAACAAGCCATGTTGCCCGTCTTCCCTTATCCGTTACCAATCCAAATTCTGGCACTTTACCAATGATACCGCATAAAAGCTCTATAAGGGCAGACATTCGATTAGTTCTCGCACCTATTATAGAATTTGCATATACTACAGCAGAAGATTCAGCCCACGAGAGAATCTGCCCCTTTTTAGGAATGTTCCCGACTTCTGGCATGTAACATGTGCATGTAAATGCGCTATCATCCTTTAGGCCTAATTTTTTGAGCTGTATCTCATATCTTTCCTGATTTTCATACATAGCATTAAATATCTTTTTTTGTGCTTCGGTACATTCTACATTATCATAATCAATAGGTCTTGGATCTACCGTAAAAGGTTCTTTTGTTTTCAATCCTGCATTTATTAGTTCATCCATCATATCAAATACGCTTTCTATCCCTGTCAGCGCAAATGATGTAACCAAATGTACTGGACCATCAATAGGGAGAAGCCTTCTAGCTTCAAAGGCTTCTCCGTAAAGCACTACAGACTCCAATACTTTTCGCATCACTTCGCCATGTTTTCCCTCCAGTATCTCCTTTTCTTCATCGGTAAGTTCCATCTTATACTGCTTCATGGCTTATTCACCTCCTCAAATGTTCCTAGCAACTTCATAAGCATCCCAGATGGCATTCATGATATTTTGTACTTTTCTTGCATCACCCAGAAGGTAAGTTTCGGCCTTATACGGTGCTATTTGTTTATATAATCTGTTATCAGGATCATAACCTATTGCCATAATCACGCTGTCTGCTGCTATAATTTCTTCACCAGTTTCGGTCTTTACAACAGCTCCTGTATCATTTACTGCAGCTATAGAAGTATTGGTTCTTATTTCAACATTGTAGAATTTTAACAAATCCTTCAGCATTTCTGAATTCATATGCGGTATCGGCATTCCAGCTGATAATATGTCTTTCAATATTTCCACAATAATAACCTTCTTGCCTTGTTTAGCAAGCCACAGTGCCAGTTCGCATCCTACAAGACCACCTCCGATCACAACTACTTTATCTCCTACTTTCTTTTTCCCAAGCAGTACATCTGTGGCTTGCAAAGTTCTTTCAATACCCGGTATATTTAATTGTTTTGGAGTAGAGCCTGTAGCCACTACAACAACATCTGGATTAATTTCATCTACTAGTTCTTTTGTAACTTCTGTATTCAAATGCACATCGACTTTAAGATCTTTAAGTTGCTTTTCATACCAGTGCACCAATCTTATGTCATCCTTTTTAAAATCAGGAACCCCTGCTGCTAAAAGTACTCCGCCTAAAGTATCGCCTTTTTCGTAAAGACTCACTTTATGTCCTCTTGATGCGCAAATTCTTGCAGCTTCCATGCCTGCTACTCCACCGCCTATAACCATTACATTTTTTGTTTTTTCAGCAGGTTTTACCCCATATTCAGCTTCTCTGCCAACTTGTGGGTTAACAGCACAGCATAGTGGCTTTACCTGAGCTATTCTTCCCATGCAACCGTCGTGACAACCAAGGCATGGACGAATATCGTCTACTTTTCCTGATTTTATCTTATTGGGCAATTGAGGATCTGCTAAAAGGCCCCGCCCAATAACAATAGCATCGGCTTTTCCTTCCTCTAATGCACTGCTTGCTAACTCTGGATCCTCCATTCTTCCCGCCACTAATACCGGAACATTTACCACCTTCTTTAGTTTTTCGGTCAAAGGCAAATAAAGTCCCTTCTTTTGATACATGGGCGGATGGTTCCAATACCAGGAATCATATGTCCCTGCATCGGCATTGAATGCATCATAGCCTGCTTCTTCAAGTATTTTAGCGGCTTCAAGCCCTTCATCAATATCGCGACCAAGCTCAGTAAATTCCTCTTCAGCAAGTCCTCCCTGCCTTATACCCTTTATATAGCTCTTTACACTATACCTCAATGATACAGGAAAATCGTCTCCACAGGCTTTTTTTATAGCCTGAACTATTTCTATAGGGAATCTCAATCTTCCCATTAAATCTCCACCATATTTATCAGTCCTTTTGTTAAATAGTGCTATTGTAAACTGATCAAGTAGATATCCCTCATGTACAGCATGAATCTCTACACCATCAAAGCCGGACATCTTAGCTATAACTGCAGCTTCAGCGAACTTTTTTACAATAGTCTCGACTTCTTCGGTGGTCAGTTCCCTGCACATTATTTTAGGATTCCAAAAGTTCTCAATAGGCGACGGTGCTACGGCTTCACCTCTTAATATGGCTGGTATTGCCACTCTTCCAAATCCTGCTGTTAATTGCAAAAATATTTTTGAATCATAAGCATGTACCCTTTCAGTCATTTGACTGGCGGTTTTAATAAAGCTTACAGGGTTCAAGGTAGGACATGGCATTGTAGGCATAGCTTTTTTTTCAATTTCATTTTCCACGTAGCATATGCCGGTAATTATAAGACCAGTACCGCCTTTTGCTCTCTCAACATAATATTCAATGCCCTTTTCATTAAAAGCTCCATCAGGCGTTGACAATCCTCCGGGTCCCATTGGTGCCATCACAAACCTGTTTTTAATTTCAAGTTTTCCGATTTTAAAAGGTTCAAACAAGTTAGAATATCTTTTTTCCAACCTCATTACCCCCTCAAATTATTGATATAAATTTACTTCCTGCAAATACATACTAGTGTGCTGCCATTACCGCGTCACTTCGCTACTTGCGGTAAAAAGTTTGATTGTTAATAATCAAACAAACTTGTCGCTTCTACTCCTTTCAAAAATTTTTAAGCATAAAAATCACACTCCTTTTATGCATTTGTTATTTTTAACCTAATTATCCATATATAGAAAAGCACTGTTATTAATAAAATAAATTTGTCATGTTAATATATTAGCAATAAGCGTGCCAAATTTATATACTATATTAATTTAACTTTTATTTATTAAACTTGCTAAGATTTAATAGTGAAAAAGAAGAGTGATATATGAATCATTTATGGTTCATATATCACTCTTCTTAGCTAAAACACTTTAGTCTAGACGTTTTTGCTGTGATTTATTAATGATTCAGTTGAAGCATTTTTGGTTCAACTCCCTAATTTTTCTCGTATCTTCTTATATTTTCTTACAATCGACGTTTGGCTGATCTTTAAAGCTTTTGCAGCTTCCCTCGTGGAGTGGCAATGTTCCATCGCAAGTTTGATCAACTTTGTTTCAGCTTCATCAATTAATTCTTTTAGTGGTACAATGTCTCTAAGTATAATCTGAAATTTATCATTGTTTAAACTATTTATAAGTTCATTGGGGAGATCTTTTTCAGTGATTACATCATTCTCAGTCATGACGACTAATCTTTCAATCACATTTTTTAATTCTCTCACATTACCTGGCCAATTATATGCTTCAAGATATTTAAATGTATTTATAGACAAATCTTTGCGGGAATTATATTTTTTATTGAAATACTGAAGATAGTGAATTGCAAGTGGTATTATATCTTTTTTTCTTTCTCGAAGAGGCGGCAAAATTATAGGAACGGTATTTACTCTAAAATATAGATCTTTCCTAAACAGTCCTTTATCTACCAATTCTTTTAAATCCTTATTAGTCGAGGCAATTAATCTAAAATTGATTTTTTTTGATTTTTCGGAACCCAACCTTCTTATTTCAAACGTTTCAATGACTCTTAAAAGTTTTCCTTGTAAGCCGATCGGAAGTGAATTAAGTTCATCTAAAAAAAGTGTTCCCCCATCAGCTAGTTCTATTAACCCCACTTTTCCTCTTTTTCTTGCACCAGTGAAAGCACCTTCTTCATAGCCGAATAATTCAGCATCCAGCAATGACTCAGGTATCCCAGCACAATTTATGGAAATAAAAGGAGCTTTATTACGAGGACTCATTTCATGAATAAATCTTGCAATTACTTCTTTCCCTGTTCCAGATTCTCCTTCCAATAAAACATTAGAATCTACTTGTGCTACGCGATATGCTAATTGCATTATTTTTCTCATTTCTTCACTCTCAGCAATTACTTTCCCTGAATAGCCCCTTTCTTTCATTAACTCCAAATAGTATTGTTCTGAAAGAGACTGAATTTTCTTGCATTCGTTTTCAAGGTAGATTAAATCTGTCATGTCTCTAACATTTGCCACAATGTATTTTATTTTTCCCTTCTCATCTAATATAGGTGTAGCTGTTACCATAATTTCTTTTATGGTTTTACCTTTTAAAGTTTGATTTATTGTAATACGCTCTTTTTTTTCTATAACCATTTCTACTATTGATTTATTAATTATTCCTGTTTTGGCCAAATCTTGGGCATGAGTTTCAATCACATCTTCTTTCTTATAACCAGTCATTTCCAGTAATCTGTTGTTTATATTCAAAAATCGTCCTTCTCCGTCAGTAATATAAATCCCATCATAGCTTGATTCCAGTATTGCGTTAAGTTGTTCTTTTATAAATTGTAATTCATTGTCATTATTAGTCATAAAATAGTACCTCCTAGGAAACTATTTTTCATTCCCTTATGCAGGAATTTTTCTGGATTATCATACTACCTGTTTTTATTAATACATCTTCTTTTTTATTTTTATTATATCACAGCAAAAACTTTTCGTTAAAAGTTAAACTTGAATTTGGCAAGTGACAAACAAATTAAATGTCCATCTGAAGGCTATTTAATATGGCAGATGATGTTGTTGGTCTTGCAATTGTAACTTTAAAATTTTTTTGGAGTACATCCGAGAGTCTTAGTATTATTAGAACTTCTATATATAGACTTTCCATAGTTAGAAACATTATGCCAAAATCAGTAGTATTCAGAAGTCCAAGATATTTATCGCAAAATTTTTTGTTTCTTGCTTTACTTTTTTCATTCTGCATCTATAATAACACAAAGTAGATGATAACATAATCATAATAAGTAAAATTGCATTAGTGCGTGTAAAATACGCCAAACGAATAATTCTGAAAATAGCCGCTATACAAAATCATCTTGAAGAAATATTATTGTATCGACGAAGTGGATTTTATTATAAAACATTTAAAATTTCCGCATTAATTATGGAAAAGTAATGAATTTTAATTTAGACACTTACTTGTTATAATACAACTGTAAACAATGGGTAAGCTCTTAAGAGGTTGATCATCAAATGGATGCGCGCAAAAAGAAGATTCTCAAGAAGCTACTTGAAAATAAAAAGCCGATTACAAGTGAATATCTATCAAAATTACTTGGTGTGTCTTCAAAAACAATACGGAATGATATAAAAGAATTAAACGAAGAGCTGAAAGGTAAATCAATAGAAATAATTTCACTCCCGGGAGTAGGATATTTCATTAGATTCACTGGAGGTGATAAAGAAAAAGGTATTATAAAAGAAGTGCTGGATGATGATAACTACGTCGTTCCTACCATGCCGGAGGAAAGGGTAAGGTATATAATTAAGAAACTTTTATATACTGATTGCTTTATTACATTTGAGGAAATTGCGAGAGATCTTTATGTAAGTAAATCAACGATAGTAAATGATGTAAATAAAGCAGTAGAATGGCTTACAAAGCATAACCTTAAACTTTTTAGAAAGCCTAATTATGGCATTAAAATCGAAGGGAATGAAATGAATCTAAGATTTGCAATATCTGACTACCTTAATGAACAAAATAATAAATCGGCATTATATGATGTGTCTGCTTTTGAAGAGATGTTTAAAGATATTAGTCTTGAAAAAATAAAAAATATCATAATTGATGCTCAAAAAGATATGGATTATAAACTTTCAAATATTGCATTTTATAACTTACTAATTCATATAGCAATTGCAATTAAGAGAATAAAGCAAAATAAAACAATAAACGTTT
Organism: Thermoanaerobacter ethanolicus JW 200; assembly: GCF_003722315.1. NCBI lineage: Bacteria > Bacillati > Bacillota > Clostridia > Thermoanaerobacterales > Thermoanaerobacteraceae > Thermoanaerobacter > Thermoanaerobacter ethanolicus. The sequence continues at coordinate 784,156 of NZ_CP033580.1, forward strand.
CCAATGAAGCTTTTAAAAATATGAAAGATAAAAAAGAATATAAGATTGCACAAGGAATAGTTAAAGCCATAGAAAAGAATTTTGATATAAATATGCCCGTAGGTGGAATTTGTAAATGAGAAAGCTAAGAAATTTTGTGATGTATTCGTTTTGCGTCCAGCGCTACTGTTGACTTTTACCTTTATCCCATTTCATTATTTTCTCCCTTTGTGTTATAATTTCTAAAGGACATTTTTATTAATGTATTTTGACGTCTTGGTAAGCTTCCAAGGGATAAAATGATAAAAAACTTTTGGGGGAGTGATTTTATGGAAAACTTTGTTTTTTCAAGCCCTACAAAAATTATTTTTGGCAAGGGAACAGAATATCAGGTTGGCAGGGAAGTAAAAAATTATAGCAGTAAAGTGCTGCTTTGTTATGGTGGAGGAAGCATAAAAAAGACTGGTTTATATGATAAAGTTGTAGATTCTTTAAAAGAAGCTGGAGTTGAGTTTATAGAGCTATCAGGTGTAAAGCCTAATCCAAGGCTTAGCCTTGTGCAGGAAGGAATAAAATTATGCCGAGAAAATAATATCGATTTTATTTTAGCTGTTGGCGGAGGAAGCGTTATTGACACTGCAAAGGCTATTGCAATGGGTGTGCCTTATGAGGGAAATGTGTGGGACTTTTTTGCAGGAAAAGCGCAGCTTGAAGAGGCTTTACCTGTAGGTGTCATCTTAACTATCCCTGCAACAGGAAGTGAGGCAAGCGATGCTACAGTTATTACAAATGAAGACGGATGGTTTAAAAAAGGGTTTCATCATGACTTGATAAGGCCTAAGTTTGCAATTATGAATCCAGAGCTTACATATACATTACCCAATTATCAAACGGCCTGTGGTGTTGCAGATATTATGGCCCACGTCATGGAAAGATATTTTACAAATGTCAAAAATGTTGATTTGACTGATAGGCTTTGTGAAGCTACTTTAAAAACTGTTATAAACAATGTGCGTATTGTGCTAAAAGACCCAGCAAATTACAATGCAAGGGCAGAAATTATGTGGGCGGGTACCATCGCACACAATGATTTATTAAGCACAGGAAGGATAGGAGATTGGGCTTCCCATAGAATTGAACATGAACTAAGCGCTATTTACGATATTGCTCATGGAGCAGGACTTGCAATTATCTTTCCAGCCTGGATGAAATATGTATACAAGCATGATATAAATCGCTTTGTACAATTTGCTGTAAGAGTATGGGATGTGGACCTACCTTATGAAAACCTCGAAGACATAGCATTAGAGGGTATAAGACGAATGACAGAATTTTTTAAAGAGATTGGTCTTCCTGTTACCCTTAAAGAAGCAGGCATTTCTGATGACAGATTTGAAGAGATGGCCAATAAATGTACAGACAATGGCAACAAAAAACTCGGCAGTTTTGTAAAGTTAGGAAAGGAAGATGTCATTAATATCTATAAATTAGCAAAGTAGAATTTCTAAAAGTCAGTCATTATTGGCTGACTTTTTTGCTGTGATTTTATATTTTTTTAATAATTAATTAATAATTTGTTACAAATTGGACATAAAAACTGATATAATTTATGATATAATCTATATTGACAAAATGTGACGTGTGAACCGAGTATTTTTAATATGGGGGATCGATATGGAAAATAATGCAAATTTAAAGCGAAGTGAAAGGAGAAAGCATAAAAGAAAAAATGAAAACAACAGTACCATTAGAAATATATTAAAATTTTTAGGATATGCAATATTGATTTTGATTTTTATAGGAGTTGGGGTAATAGGAGGCAAAGTTTGGGCAATAATTAAAAATACTCCACCGATTTCGCAGGAGGCTTTGACAGCACAAAGCCAATCCTCCATTGTATATGCAAAAGACAGCAATGGTCAGTGGCAAAGAGTAGCAATACTTCATGGGGCTGACAATAGGCTGTGGGTTCCTATAGAAAAAATACCCAAAGATTTGCAAAATGCTTTTGTTGCTATAGAAGACCAAAGGTTTTATAAAAATAATTTAGGGATTGACCCCAAAAGAATCATTGGAGCTCTTATTGCAGATATTAAAGCAGGAGGTAAACCCGTTCAGGGTGCAAGTACTATAACGCAACAGCTTGTAAAAAATACCATGCTTTCCAATGAAAAAACACTTACCAGAAAAATACAAGAGGCTGTACTTGCGTGGAGATTAGAACAAAAGTATACAAAAGAGCAAATACTTGAAGCATACCTTAATACAATATATCTTGGAGGACCTAATGTAAATGCTTATGGAGTCCAGGCGGCAGCTTTGGCTTACTTTGGCAAAGACGTAAGCCAGTTAGACTTAGCCGAATCTGCTATGATTGCTGGTATTACTAATAATCCGTCTGTATATTCACCTTATGCCAATTTAGAAGCTGCTACACAAAGACAACACCTTGTTTTAAAAAAAATGCTCGAACAAGGGTATATTACTAAAGAGCAGTACGATAAAGCAATAGCAGAGAAATTGGTATTTAAAAAGACGAATTTTACCACATATGACCATAAATATTTTATAGACCAAGTCATAAATGATGTAGCAGATGAATTGTCTAAAAAACTCAATATCTCTCATGACGAAGCAATAAACAAAATATATAATGGCGGACTCAGAATTTATTCGACAATGGATTTGAAAATACAAAGTTATGTTGAAGAGGCTTTCAAAAACCCAGAACTTTTTCCTATGAATTCAAAGATTAAAGACGAAGTTCAGGGTGCAATGGTTGTAATGGATTGGAGAACAGGAGAAGTTAAGGGACTTGTTGGGGGACGTGATACTTCTAATATAGTTAGAGGATTCAATAGGGCAACTCAAGCTTATAGACAACCGGGCTCTTCAATAAAACCTCTTACGGTTTATGGACCGGCTTTAGAAAGCGGGCTCACAGCAGCGACAGTTGTTGATGATGTTCCAACAACTTTTGGCAATTGGACTCCTCACAATTACGAAAGTTCTACTTATAGGGGACTTGTAACGCTGAGAGAAGCTTTGACTCATTCATTAAACATCCCTGCTGTCAAAGTTGTTGATAGGATAGGGGTAGCTACTTCTGCAAATTATGGCAAAAAATTTGGACTTGATATAACCAAGAATGATATGTATTTACCTGCTCTTGCTCTTGGGGGACTTTACAAGGGGGTTACGCCTCTTCAAGAAGCTGCTGCTTATGGAGCAATTGCAAATGGAGGAGTTTATACAACACCTATTACTTTTACTAAAGTCACAGATTCTGAAGGGAATTTGATTTTAGAAAATAAACCGTTAAGACATGTAGTTTTAAGCGAGCAAAATGCTTATATATTAATGAACATGATGCAAGACGTTGTAAAATACGGCACAGGTACTCGTGCGAGGATTCCTAATATGCCTGTTGCTGGTAAAACTGGAACTACTGATAATTACAGTAATGCATGGTTTTCAGGTTTTACTCCTTATTATGTTGCTACTGTGTGGATGGGCTATGATAATAATTCTATTTCATTATACGATACCAGAACAGGTACTAAGGTAGTAGGTGGCAGTTACCCTGCTCAGTTGTGGAAGACAGTGATGCTTCAGATACACAAAGATTTACCATATAAAGATTTTGTAAGGCCATCAGGAATTATTTCTGCGACAGTATGTCGCGATTCAGGAGAACTTCCTACAGATTTGTGTCACTTAGATCCTCGGGGTGACAGAACCTATACTGAAATTTTTGCACAAGGTACCCAACCCACAACTTATTGTACTGTTCACGTAATGGTTAAAATAAATTCTCAAAATGGTAAACTAGCAACGGATTTAACTCCTCCTGATTTGGTAAAAGAAGCTGTGTTTATAGATCCACCGGGTAGAACACCAGCGCAGAATGCAGTTGCACTAGATGGAAAATATGTGGTTCCAAAAGAATACGACGATATTGTTCCGCCACCACAGAATTCTACTAATGGTAATGCTCCAAGGGATAATACTCAACCACCGCCCGCTAATAACGGTGGTACAGAGCAACCTCCTGGAGGAGAAACGACCAATCCGCCTCCTAACAATGGTAATTCTCAAACTACTCCGCCTAGTAATAACTCTCCTTCCACAACAAATCCAACACCATGAGAAAAAAGCATACTTGAAAGCATAGCTTTCAAGTATGCTTTTTTTATAAAATGTGCTATTATTAACTTAAGGTACAGTTGGAGGGGTTAAATTTGAAAAAGATTGTTTTATTAATGATGGTTTTAGTGTTATTTTTATCAGGGTGTGACAATTTAAAAACCCCAGGGGAAGCTATAAAACCTCCGAAAAATATTGCAAATGCCGCCTTGCAAGACGGCAATGTGCCTTTGTGGACAATTCAAAGTAATGGAGAAAGATTTTTTGATACGACATTTATATCAGAAGATGAAATCGTTACTTTAGTGTATAAAGATGGCAACATATATTTGAGAAGTTATGACAAAGATAAAATGATTGAAGAAAAACTTTTGGGGACAAAAGCAGATTATAGAATATTAAATACCTCTTTAAATAAATTTGTGGTTAAAAAAGGAGAAACGGAAATAGCACTTTATGATGATAAGTTAACTGAAATTTTAAATTATAATGTGGAGGCTAAAAAGATTGATTATCAAAAGAATGTGTTAGATGCTATGGTGTCTCCTGATGGAGAAGCTGTTGTTATTTCCAATGTATACTATAAGGATAATTATCCAGCTGATGGCGAATTAATATTGTTCAATCAAAATAAAATTGTCAAAAAGATAAATCATGTAATACCGAAACTTGAAAATTTTAGCGATAATAGCGAAAAATTTTTGTTTATTGATTTAAGCAATAGAAATAACAACAATAATTTGATGAAAGAGAAAGAAAATGACGTTCTTTATCTTTCCTCTAGTGATTTGCTACAATATAACATTTATGTGTATAATAGAAATGGGAAAATGATAAAAAGAATAAAGATGCCGCTCAGCCCATCAAAGGTAGAAGGAACTTCTGGCATGACAAAAATTTCGGCTTTATTATCTGCTGATGGCAATACAATTTTATTTTCCAGTTATTTTGACAAAAAACTTTATATAGAAAAATTAAATGGCGACAAAGCAGAGATCCCAACGATAGCAGAGAGGTTTTACACTAATAAAGATGCTACTAAGTTTGTTATAGGCAATTATGGAGTTTCTAAAATTTATGATAGTTGTGGAAAGCTTGTAGACTATATTGTAGTAAATTACGGACTTATAAATGATGTGCGTTTTGAAGGGAATAATACTTATTTTGCTATAAATGGCACAACAATTCCTAACGCGAAAACTAAAGATTACATAGGGGTCATGGATGAAAGTGGAAATATGATTTGGACTGCCAAAGTCTATGATACTATAGCAATGCTTAAATTTTCTCCAGATGGCAAAAGAATTATGGCACAGTCTTCTAAATCTATATCAGTATATGACTATCACAATGGGAAAATGGACATTATACCTCGCCCTATAAACGGAAAATATCCTGAGTTTGTCTGGAAAAGGTTATTAAATGAAGACATTGAAGGAGAAAATGCTTTTATATTTACAGATGAATTAGAAAATATTTATATAGCTAAAAATACTAATTTGATAAAGGCTACAAAAAATGGCAATCAGTTTTGGATGGTAGGTACAAGTAAACCTATCAAATTTTTGGATTTATCTCGCAATGGAGAGTTAATTGCTTTAGTCATAGAAGATGAAAAAGGCAGTGAAGTGATAGTTTATGATAAGTCAGGCATGGTGATTTCCCACAAATACATAATAAAAGGGCACGAAGTAACTTCCGTTTCTGTATCTCCTGATGGAGAATATTTTTCCTATGCAGTATCAACGCCTGAAAATGAGGAATATGGCTCTTTTATTGATTTTTTTAATGATAAAGGGTATATGATATGGGAGCAAAAAATAAAATCTACTTTTGTTTATGACTTATCTATCCTGAAAATAATGATCCTCAAAAAGGCAATAAAAAACTAAGCCCATACCGATGTAAAAATATGGGATAAATAAATGGTTAATAAAGTTAAATTAAAAGTTAAGACACTGCAGATTCGACCGTGACCTTAAGGCCTAAAGACTCTAGCTTTTTTAAAGATTGACGAATAATCATATTACGCTTTTTCTCTTCATAATAAGTAGGACCTAATTCAATATATGGTTGCTTTTGCTTGAGAATATGATAAACTATAATTAAAATGCTATGTGCCACTGCAACTGCTGCACGGTTTGCTCCTCTTCGAGCAGCGATGCGGTGGTACTGACTTGAAAGATAAGTACCTTTTGCCCTTGAGGCAGCTCTGGCAGCTTCAATAAGAGAGCTTCGCAATTTTTGGTTACCTTTTCGAGTTCTTGCAGACTTTTGTTTACCAGCACTTTCATTATGACCTGGACACAACCCTGCCCAAGAACACAAATGGGCAGCAGAGGGGAACTGTTCCATATTCGTGCCGATTTCGGCTATTATTTGTTCTGCAGTTCTTCTTCCGACTCCAGGGATTGTATCCAGCAGTGCCAGGTCTTTTTCAAAAGGGAGCATTCGATTTTTAATTTCTTCGTCTAATTTTGCTATTTCTTCATCAAGGTAATCAATATGTCTAAGCTGTATTTCCAGAAGCATCCTTTGGTGATGATTGATCAAGCCTTTTAAAGCGCGTTTTAGTTCATCCATTTTATTTTTTAGCTTGCCTTGAGAAAGCTCAGCCAGGATTTCGGGATTTTCTTCACCATTTATAATAGCCTCAAGTATAGAACGACTGGATGCCCCGTTGATATCAGAGACTACCGAAGACAGTTTGATATTAGCTCCTTCTAAAACCTTTTGTATGCGATTAAGTTCTCTTGATTTTTCTTCAATGAGGCTTTTTCTATAGCGGACAAGTTCGCGAAGCTCTCTTTGTTCTCTGTCTGGGACAAAGCTGCCTTGCAAAAGGCCATGTTGCAAAAGACTTGCTATCCACTCAGCATCTTTTACATCGGTTTTTCTACCAGGGACATTTTTAATATGCTTAGCATTGACGAGTAGGATTTTAATGCTCTCAAGCTCAAGTAGATTGTAAATAGGTTTCCAATAAGAGCCGGTACTTTCCATAGCAACAACAGAACAACCTTTAGCTTTAATAAATTCTTTTAATGCAATAAGGTCATCGGTCATAGTTGAAAAAGTGCGGATTTCTTTACCTTCTGGTGTTATTATACAAGCTACGACATTCTTTTTATGGACATCTAATCCGCAAACGTGAGAGTAAACTAAATCCATGAAAGAGCCAACTCCTTTTTTAAAATTTGAACGATAGCGACTGTAAAATTGAAGAGCTGGTGCAACAACCATAAGGGGTTATTCTATCCTGCGTGCTTCCCGTAAAGGGAGCAACAATCTGTGGTGCACCTGGTCGTTGGAGTCTGTCTATGAGTCGGGCTCAAAGCACCAAGGTAAGAACGACCTTTCTTCACCAGCCGCTGTACTGATTATATCATCAAAAAAGGACATTTTCATCCTCTGCTGGTGCCGCATTTGCGGCATGGGAGTCTATAAATAAAGATATAGTAACTGCTTCTTTTGATGATGGTAATTCTTCTGGAATTTTAGCGATGGATTTTAGCGGCAAAGTTTTTTATAATAAAGACATGAAAAGCAATGAACCTTTTATAACAGCTTCAGAGGATGGAAAAGCGTTTTTACTCTTAGGTTTTGACGGTAGTATTGGATTTTATAATAGAGAAAAGGCGCTTTTAAGTGAAAACTATACAAAAAAAGGAGTTATACAACAAGCTTTAATGTCTAAAGATGGGAAAGCAGCGGTTCTAATATCTTTCAGCAAAGATTATAAAGAATATTATATTACATTTTTTAACAATTTTAATATGACAAAAACTATAACTTCTAGTTGGAAAGTTAAAAAAGCAGTTATGACACCTGATGGAAATTATATAGTAATTTTATCTCAAGAATATGACAATACCATAAACAATGCTAATAAAATAACTATGTACGACAAACAAGGAAATACTTTATATAGTTATTATCATAAAAGCGGTATTTATGATATTGCTATTACGGAGGATGGTTCGAACTTGTACATATATTCCGCAGATGGTTACGTATATAAGTATCGCAATAAATAGTTTTACTGAGAGGGGGCTTTTAATTTGAAGAGCATTGACTATTTAAAGGAATTGACTAAGTTTGAACACAGGGGCTCTGCGACAAAAAATGAAAGGCAAGCCGCGGAGTATATTTTGCAGGAATTGAAGAGGATGGGGTATAAAGTAGAGAAGCAGACTTTTAAAACTACAAGAGACAATCTATATATGCTTCCTTTACAAGTGGGTGTTTTGCTATTTATTTGCGGTTTTTTCTCATTGATGTACGGCGGACCTTTAGAAATAGTACTATTTTTACTCAGTTTATTTGCGATAAGTCTTTTGTTATTAGAAGTAAGTGGTAAGCCAGTTGAAACAAGTATAATGCCAAAGTTTTTATCTCAAAATGTTTTTACAAGTTTTGATGAAAGCCGCAGCAGAAGAATAATTGTATCAGCTCATTATGATACGCAAAGAGGCAGTATAATGTTTCATCCCAAGATTGTAGATAATCTCAATTTAATTTACAATATTTCATATGTGGGGTTTGGGCTTATACCAATCGGAATTTTGTTTAATATTTTCAATTTAAAATTTATAGCCTCTGTAATATTGTATATTGGACTTGTTATTGTTTTTACTGATATAGTTTTTATGGCTATATGTGAAGTAACAGGTAGGTACACACAAGGAGCAAATGATAATGGCACAGGAGTAGCTTTAACTTTAGCATTGGCAAATTACTATATAAACCATAAAGACAAATTTCCAGATAATGCTGATGTGATATTTTTATTTACTGGCAGTGAAGAAACAGGAGAAAGAGGGATGAAAAATTTCATAAAAAAATATAGAAAAAAATTTGCTTTAGATACCAAATTTATAATACTTGACAATCTTGGAACAGGCAAGATTACGTATCTTGAAGGAGAAGGCATGATATTTTATAAAAAAGCTGGGAAAATGTTACTTGATATAGCAGAGGAGATGGTAAAAGGTCATGCTGGAAGAGTTCAAAAAATGAAAAATTTGCTCCTCCCTACAGATGCTCTTCCAGCAATGGCCGCTGGATTTGATGCAATAGCGTTTCTTGGAAAAGATGAAAAGGAAAGATTGGGGAACTATCACTGGCATACAGATACAATAGAAAATGTTGACACACAGCTATTAAGTTATGAAGAAGAGTTTTTTAAAGAGTATTTAGTTAAAGTAGCGGAAAGATTAAGTAATAAAAACTAATAGGGATGTGCAAAATTAATTAAAATAATCATAATCAAAAACCAAAATATGTATTACATACAATATATAGTAATCAACACTGACAATCAAACATAAAGGAAGTGGTAAGGGAAAAGAAAAGACAAAAAGAGGAGCTAAAAAAGGGCATAAATATCCTGTAGAAGTCAAATGTTAAAAAATGGCATGAAATAGATTCAATAAAAATTAGGCCGATTGCATCAAAGCAACAAGAGATCTAAACTCATCAAATTTACCCAGTTTAATAGCTACAATAGCGACAGTAAGCAAAGTAATATGGCCAAAAGTATTAAGGTTGCTGACAGAATTAATATTTCTAACATAAGCTTTTTCAAAATCTAGAGCTTTAAAGCGGGAATTATATCTTTCTGATTCAATCCTCAATTTATAGACAGCCTTAAAATATAGGGAGTCTCTATTAATAGAGGACCTATAATCAGAAGATATAATAGCATACTTAGTACAGCCTCTATGCTTTTTGCCATTAAAATATTTAGGATGCTGAATAGGGCAGGCAGAGTCATCTTTAGAATTACAGAACTTGCAAACAAATTTTTGCTTAATAAAACCATCAAAATATTGCTTGCCATCTTTGAGCATTTTAATACCTGCTTCACAAACCATATAACCATCATCAGTCAGTGGGGGATTTTTAGAATTACGCTTGTTAAGAGGAATAAAACAATGACCATGGAGAGTATCTCTAACAAAATTATAAACTCTCTTAACATCATACCCCTTATCGGCAATAAAATTAACATACTTAAGGTTAAACCACTTATTAGTCTTCTCAAGCAAAGATAAAGCGGCTTCAAAATCAGGGGCATCAGCGGGGGTAGTAGTTTCAGCGATGGGTAAACCAGAGATAGCATCAACAATAATGTGATTTTTATAGCCCCAATAAAACTTATAGCGTTTATTAGAAGAATCGTTAGAAGCAGAATAAACGCCTAATTTACAATCCTTATCTGACTTAGGCTGATTATCTTTAGAGAATTTATTTTTAGAAAAAGACTTAGGGTTATTTAACTTAGTGTTAGCTTTAATAGGGGTAGAATCCATGGAAATAAACTCACCGGAGATAATACCCATATTTTTGAGGATATTGACCTGATTTTGAAAAATAGAGGTCAAATAATCATGAGAGAAGTCATTAATAAAACGGCGAAAAGTCCAATAAGAAGGAAGAGGTTTAGAAATGTCGAAGCCACAAAGATGAGCAATGATAAGATTATTGCGGAGATAATCTAAAAGGTCAGAAATTGTGCCGAATCTTTCAGCTTTCATGACAATAAAAGCTCTAAAAAGTGCATGGTGAGAATAACCCTTACGGCCAGGACTAGAGGAAGGGAATTCAGGTATTGAAGACAGGTCAAGATTTTCAAACATAGAAGAATAGAAATCAATTTTAGACTGAGAGGTAAAGAGTTCAGGTATATTTAAAAGCAATTGAAGCTGGTACATGTAGAATTTCCTCCTTCTTAAAAAATTTTTTATAGTGTATATATAATAATTCGACAAATGGGAGGGGAAATCCTACATAAAAGATAAAAAATTCAAGAGTGATAGGAAAAAAGTATGTCTGTAGAATGGCTTAAATTAAGGCTTCTGAATTTTGCACAAGTCTAAATAAAAACTAAAATATTTGAGGTGATAATAGATGAAATTAGATCCACAATGTATTCCTTGTGTATTAAACCACGCTTACAAAATGGCTGATAGATATCTTAAAAGTGATGAGGAAAAGGTGACCTATTTGAAAGATGTGATGGAAAGCATAATAAATACACCATCTTCTAAAGCTTCTCCTTATATAACAGGCATTTCGTATAAGCTTCTAAAAAGTTATCTTGGCTTGGATGAAAATTACGACTTTTATTCGGAGGAGAGAAAATATTTTAATGAAAAATTGTTAAATCTGGGAGAAGAGTTAGAGCAGCTTATAAAAAACTCATCGGACAGGCTTTTAACAGCTGTAAAAATTGCTGCAGCGGGGAATATCATAGATTTTGGAGTTTTTGATAATGTCGAAAAAAATGTAATGGAGAAAGCAATTATACCTACTCTGAAAAAAGAGTTTCCTATGGAAGTCTACAATAAATTTAAAAAAGACCTCAAAAAGAGTAAATATCTTCTTTATTTAGGTGATAATGCAGGAGAAATTGTTTTGGATATGCTTTTAATAAAGGAGATAAAGAATTATAATCCTAAATTGCAAATAATTTTTGTCACAAGAGGAGGGTATATACTAAATGATGTAACAAAAGAAGATGCCTATATGGTAGGGATAGATAAATTTGCCCATGTTATTAACAATGGTACAAATATACCTGGCACAGATTTAGAAGAAGTCTCAGAAGAGTTTATGAAGTGGTTTGAAAAAGCAGATATCATTATATCAAAAGGGCAAGGGAATTTTGAGACTTTAAATGATGCTTGTGGGCATAATATTTATTTTATTTTTTTGTGCAAATGTGATCTTATTATGAAAAAGACTAATCTCAAAAGCCTTGATATCGCTTTTTTAAATATAGAGTAATTTGACCTTTATTATTACCGAATTGACAAAAAATTAACTTGACTATATTTGAAAAATCGAATATAATTTATATGAAAGGGTGAAAAGAAGTGGAAGCTGACGTATATAATAAAGCTGCCGAATACTTTAAAGCATTATCACATCCTACAAGAATAAAAATAATAGAGCTTTTAAGCAAAAAAGAAATGTGCGTATGTCAAATGATGGCAGCACTAAATTTAGACCAATCTCATGTATCAAGGCATTTAATGGTATTAAGAGCAAATAAAATGGTAAAAACAAGAAGAGAAGGGACTATAATTTATTATTCTTTAACAGATGAAAATATCATAAACATTATCGATGAAGTGAAAAATATTTTTCTTGTCACAAAATAATTTTTTTACTTGCTATATTCGAATATTCGAATATAAAAATATACAAGGAGGTTAATATAAATGATAATTGTTTTTGCATCAAAAAACCATCTTGGTTTAAATAGCGATATAGGAAGTAGTATTGTTTCATCAGAATACTTTACTGTTGCAGAAATTGAAAATGGAAAGTTAAAGAAAGTTAAAAACGTAGAAAATCCATTTTTTAAAGAAGAGAAAATAAATACACAAAAATTTATTGATTTTATCAAAAATACCAATGCACAAAAAATCGTAGTTTCAGCTGTAGATAATGCTGACATAGAAAATGAGCTCTTATTAAATCATATAGAAGTTATAAAAAATGTAAATGGAAGGATAGCTGATATATTAAAAGAGCTTTAAACGCTGGAGAGGAGGTGAAATATGTGGCAAAAAATTGGTATCCTATAATAGATAAGGATAAATGCATTCAGTGCTATCAATGTGTGAACTTTTGTCCACACGACGTTTATACCATCGGTGACGATGGGTATCCGGATGTTGTAAATCCAGACAACTGCGTAGAATTTTGCCGTGGCTGTTCAAAAGTTTGTGATAATGAAGCTATAACATATTTTGGGGATAGGAGGTAATTTTTATGAGTAAAAAAGGATTACTTTTATGTGTTTGCCAAGGCACATGTCCATCATTTCAAGAGATGGATACATTTGAAGTTTTGAACACTCTAAGAAGAGAGGGTATTTTTGAATGGGTAGGATTACATCCTCAACTTTGTGCAGATGATGGAGATAGGTATTTAAGGGAATTATTAAGAGGAGCGCAAATAGATGAACTTTATGTCGCTGCCTGTGACCCTACAATGCAGAAGAAAATGTACAGAGATGCTTTTGATGATGTAGGCTTTCCTAGAGATAAGCATATTGGAATCGAAATAAGAAACATGAATACACAGCAGGTTATTGAGGAAATAAAGAAAGCTGTTACTCAAAGAGAACAATCTCAAGATAAATAATTATTTAAAGGAGGTTTTGATTATTAAGAGAAATAGAAAAAGATTTAGCAATAATCAAAACCTCCTTTTTTAAATTATCAAGTCTATTTTGAATTATTTTTTTATCCTGAGATATAATAAGAATGTTGTAGAGAATATTAAGGCAGATTAATTATGTGATTCGAGTATCTTTACACGATTTATTGACATATGTTAATTATGCTGATATAATATATTCGTTAATTCGAATATATTAATGGAGGTACGGTCAATGGAACACAGAATATGCTTTAACTGCATTATAAGGCACTTTTCACCAGCATGGTATGCATCCGTTATGGGTACTGGTGGATTTGCTAATGTTCTCTATTTGTTAAGTGCAGAAATGCCTTTTTTAAAACCAGTAGCTATAGCACTTTTCTTTTTAAATATATTTTTGTTTTTAATATTTATAATTCCGTGGGTAGGAAGATGGTTTTTACATTTTGATAAATTAATAGAGGATTTAAAGCATCCTGTTATGTCTAACTTTTTTGTTACTATGCCGGTGGGAGGTTTAATTCTTGGAACAAACTTTTTTATGATAGGCAAGGAATATTTTAGTATGGCATTTATTGTAACATTGAGCACAATTTTGTGGATATATGGTGTAGCTCTTGCCTTAATTTTTGGAGTTTTTGTAACATACAATATGATGATAACAGAGGGTATAGGTCCTGAGCTTACAAATTACTCATGGTATATAACTCCTGTTGCAAGTATTGTAGTGCCTTTATTAGGGAATCTTTTAGTTAAGGTTTATGCTGCTAAAAATATGGAATTGGCAAAATTAATAAATATTACAGATATAGTTTTTTATGGAATTGGATTAATGCTCTTTGTTATACTTAGTAGTATTATTTTGAATAGATTTATAAATCATGCAATGCCGCATGCTATGGCAACGCCAACTTTCTGGATTATACTTGGTCCTATTGGTGTAGGAACTGTAAGTTTGATGGGTATTGCTGACGCTTCGAAGGAAATAGGGTTAATTTTGGTGGCAGATTCTTTAAAGATGCTTTCACTAATTTTATGGGGTTTTGGACTTTGGGCATTTGTGCTTACTGTTATAATAACAATTAAATATCTTATGGAAGGTGGAATACCTTTTTCACTTTCGTGGTGGGCATTTATATTTCCACTGTCAGCATATACTTTGTCAGCTTTTAATGTATTCATGTATACAAAAATACAGCTTATATACTGGTATACAGTATTATTAGCAATTTTACTCGCTATATTGTGGATAAGCACTTTTATAAAGTCTTTGATTGGAACGCTTAATGGTACACTATTGGTTCCACCAGAAAGTAATAAAAAATAGTTGGATATTTTGGCCAGTAGGCCAAAATATTTTAACTTAAATATTTGATAAATCGAATATTCAAAAGTTCTTTTTAAGCCAGAAAGGAGTATAAAAAATGAATAATCTTAAAAAATTGCAAAACCATCTCAATAATTGGATGCTTGTTTATACCTTGATATTAATTATTGCTGGTGTATGGATAGGCTATGGGCATAACGCTACTTTATGGGTAAAAGCAAATCAGCAGTTTTTAACTCTTTTAAATACTGTTGCAGTTTTCTTTATTATCTATCCGATGATGGTAAATGTTAAACTTGAATTGCTTTTAAAGTCAATAAAAAATTGGAAGGCATTGCTATTAAGCTTGATATATAATTTTGTGTGGGCGCCGATTTTTGGATATTTTATTGCGACATATATGATTAAAGATCCTACTTTGTCAATTGGATTTTTATTAGTTATGGTGGTTCCTTGCTCAAGTATGAGCATTACTTATACAGGCCTTGCTGAAGGAGATGTTGAATTAAGCACTATGATTGTGGCTTTAAGTTTTATTGCGGCAATTTTTGCAGTTCCATTTTGGATGAGGATTTTTGCTTCTCATACGAATGTTCCTGTACCGACAGGTCAACTACTTATGTCTATATTAGAAGTTCTTATTTTGCCAATGGTGTTAGGTTATTTAACAAGGACTTTGTTAGTGAAAGCTTTTGGAGAAGAGAAATTTAAAAATATACAACCAATTTTTCCATCTATATCTATAATTTCAATGTACATTTTAATTTTCTTGATATTCTTTAGTAAAGCTGGTATGGTTGTTGATAAAATAGGATTAATATTGTTTTTGCTTGTTCCAAATGCTATCTTTATTGCAGTTACACTGATATTTGTTACGTGGCTTAATAAAGTATTGCACTTTTCGTATAAAGAACATATGGCAATTGTATTTGCTAGCACAGGAAAAAATAATGGGACTGCTGTTGCACTAGCTACTGCTGCTTTTTCTCCTATGGTTGCTATACCAGCAGCTACTATGCCTATCTTTCAGATTATTTTACTGATTTTATATCTTAAATTAGGGCCTTGGATAAAGAAGTATTATGAACCCGTAAATAAAAGAATCTCAGAAGAATAATCAATTACTACTTAGAACATGGATATGCTAAATTAAGATATAAACTTGCATAATATTAAAACATATAAAAAACATACAAAAGAAAGGAAGGATAAATTATGAGAGAGTTAAAGTATGATGTGGTAGTGATAGGTGGTGGCCCTGGTGGTACACCAGGAGCGAATATGTTAGCTAAAAAAGGACTAAAGGTAGCACTTGTAGAAAAAGGAGTAGGCCTTGGTGGAACATGTTTGTTTGAAGGATGTATTCCTTCAAAAATTTATATTGAAACTGCCACAAGATATTCAGAAATAAAAAATTCAAGCAAGTTTGGAATAACATTATCTTATGATAATATCAGTGTGGATTTTGGTGCTCTGAAAGAGAGGAAAGAAGCGATATTGAAAGCGAGAGTCGAAAGAGCAGAAAAAATTGCTAAAATGAATAAACTTGATATCTACTATGGGGTGGCACAGATTACGGATAAAAATTCTGTAGAAGTTGATACGAGAGACGAAAAAGTAAAATTATTATTTGACAAACTTATTATAGCAACTGGCTCTGAGACAGTTAAACCTCCTATTTCAGGAATTAATTTGCCTGGTGTTATTTTTAGCGAAGATATATTTAAACTGGAAGCTAAGCCTGATTCAATTGCTATTATAGGGGGAGGATATATAGGGGTTGAGATAGCTTCTATGTTTGCAAGAGTAGATACAAAGGTAATCATTATTGAAGCATTACCAAGGATTCTTGCAACTGAGGATGTTTCAATAAGCGAGGCGGTTACAGAAGGATTGAAAAATGTTAATGTAGATATGTATACAGATGCGAAAGTTTCTGTTATTGAAAAAGAAGGAGAACTGCTGAAAGTAAATTATAAACAAAATGGTGAAGATAAAACTGTTCAGGCTGAAAAAGTTCTTGTTGCTGTTGGAAGAAGACCACGTACAAAAGAATTAAATCTCGATGTGCTAAATATTAAGTTGGGAAATCATGGAGAGATTCCGGTAAATGAATACATGCAAACGGAAAATATAAACGTATATGCTACAGGGGATGTAAATGGCAGAATAATGCTTGCACATGCAGCAACGAGAGAGTCTATTATTGCGGCAAAAGCGATACTGGGAGAAAAAGTGCCCATGACATATAATGCAATTCCACATGCGATATTTTCTGAACCAGAAGCTGCAAGTGTTGGTATTGATACAACAAAGGCTCATGAACTTGGTTATAAAGTTGTGCGATATTCTTATGCTGAAGATGCTAGAGCTCTTATTGTAGGAGATAAAAAAGGATTTGTTCAAATAATTGCCGATCCCAAGACACATAAATTATATGGAATGCAGATAGTTGGCAAAGGGGCAGGAGAGTTGATTGCAGAAGCAACGCAAGTTATCAGAATGAACGGAAAAGTTGAAGATATTACGGCAACCATACACACACATCCAACATTAAGCGAAATAATAGCAGAAGCAGCAGAAAAAGCGTTAAGTAGCTTTTAATGTTTTTCCAGTAAATATTATTTCTATAAAAGAATGCTGTCAAACAAGTTGGAAAATTGGTATAAAATGTTAAAAGACACGAAAAGGGTGAGGAGATGAATATTTTATATATTTCCGGAAGTCCACGGAAAAAGAGCAACACTGACATTCTTTTAAAATTGACTATGTCAATTACGGGAGGAGAATTTATAAAACTTATAGAGTATAATATAAAGCCATGTCTGGCTTGTTGGGCCTGCCAAAAGGATGGGGAGTGCCCTATAGAAGATGAGATGACAGAAAAACTTATACCAATGCTTTTAAAAAGTGATGCAATTGTAATAGGAAGTCCAGTTTTTTTTAACAACATTTCTGCTCAACTTAAGGCTTTTATAGATAGAACTTGGTGTATAAAAGGACAGTTAAGAAACAAAATTGGCGGTGCTATTGTAGTGGGTAGAAAATATGGGGAAGAAAGTGCTATAACGGCTATAAATGCGTTTTTCCTTAAGCATGATATGATTCCTGCAAATAGAGGCGTTTGTGGCATTGCTTATAGAGAAAGAGAAATTTTAAATGATACGGAAGCAATAGAGGCGACGAAAAGATTGGGAAAGCGTATATTAGAACTTGGAGAAATATTAGGAATTAAATAGCAAGGTATATTTTGTTTTTTGCTTAAATATGTTATAATATGTATGCAAGCAATTACTTGCATACATATTGTGAGGTGTTTTAATGGGCGATTCGGTGAAGGAAAAGATAGTTATGTCTACTTTAAAACTAATTTCTGAAAAAGGATATAAGTCTACAACTACAAGAAATATTGCAGAAGAGGCAGGAGTAAATGAAGTTACAATTTTTAGATGTTTTGGAAGCAAAAAAGATATAGTGCTTTATGCATTAAAAGAGCTGGAATTATTAAAGCCTGTAAATGAAAGAATATTAGACAAATGTACATGGGATTTAAAAGAAGACCTATTCATGTTGGCTCATGAATATCATAAAAATTTTACAGAAGAAAAAGCGAAAATCATGATAGGTTTGAGAAGTCCAGAGATTTTTGAAGAGGTAAAAGAATATCTGATCAGGATTCCAAAAGGCTTTAAAGAAGTTTTGATAAAGTATTTTGAAAAAATGTATGAGAAGGGATTATTAAATACTGATGATTTTGAACTTTTAGCCTTTGCTTTTATATCATTGAATTTCGGTTTTGTTTTAATGAATGCCTCCTATGGTAACAAGCTAATTGGCTTTAGCGATAGAGAATTTGTTAAAAAAAGCATAGAAATTTTTGTAAAAGCAATAGAAAAAAGTGATTGAAGTAGTGTAAAATATGATATATGATGTACTTGGAGGAGAGGAGAGCAAATAATGAAAATAGGTATTCCAAAAGCTTTAATGTATTATTTTTATTATCCATTCTGGAAAACTCTTTTCGAAAGCCTTGGTTTTGAAGTGGTCACCTCTGACGATACTTCAAAAAGTATTTTAGACATAGGGGTAAAAGAAGCAGTTGCGGAAATATGTGTACCTATGAAGGTATATACAGGACATGTTTTAAATTTGCTGGATAAGAGTGTCGATTACATATATATTCCTAGGTTTGTAAGCTTAAGGAAAGGTATATTTATGTGCCCTAAATTTATGGGGTTGCCTGACATGATAAAAGGCCTTTTTGATGGCATTGAGAATAAAATTTTGACTCATAACATAGTGTCAAAAAGTACTGACATATCAGAGTTTCACAATTATACAGTTTTTATCGATAAATTGGGTGTAAGTAGAAAAGATTTAAAAAATGCTTTAAAGAAAGCACGAGACAAATGGCTTGAGTTTAGAACTTTGAATAGGCAAGGATATGATATAAATGAGCTTTTGACGAGTGATAAACCAAAAAAATATGATGGCGATATTACAATAGGTCTAATTGGTTATGTATATAATGTTTATGATAGATTTGTTAATATGGACTTGCTTAATGTTTTTCGCAAGCTCAACATAAAAGTTGTGACTTTTGATATGATGGAAGAAAGGATAATACAACGTCAATTGAAAAAATTTAAAAAAAATATGTTTTGGGAATTTACTAATATGCTTTTAGGCACAGCTTATGAGTTTATGGAAAGAGATGACATTGACGGCATTATTCATATTACTGCCTTTGGATGCGGTCCTGATTCAATTCTTGAGCCTTTTTTAACTATAGATTCTGAAAAACATAAAAAACCTTTTATGACTTTAAGAATTGACGAACAAACTGGTGAAAGTCACGTAATTACACGAGTTGAGGCATTTACGGACCTCATAAGGATTAAAAAATATAAAGCTGAAAAAACTGTGGAAGGCGTGATTTAAGTGAAGATAACATTTCCTTATATGGGTTCTCCTTATATGTATGAAAAACTTTTTACATTATTAGGGCATGAAGTGATAACTCCCCCGAAGCCTTCACAAAAAACTGTAGATTATGGCGTAAAATATAGCCCTGAATTTGCTTGTTTTCCTTTAAAGGTTATTTTAGGGACTTATCTTGAGGCTTTAGAATTAGGAGCGGATACTATAGTGACTTCTGGTGGGAATGGTCCCTGCAGGGCCGGTTACTATGGAGAGGCTCAGAAAAAAATACTTCAAAACATGGGTTATGATGTAGAATTTATAATATTTGATGAGCCGAAAAGAGATTTGAAAACTTTTTTGGAAAATGTAAAAAAGATAAAAGGAAATAATTCATGGCGGCAGGTTATTAAAACTGTAAAAACTGTATATGACATGGCAAAATCGATGGATAAAGTAGAGAAAATTGTAGAGTGCAAGAGAGCTTATGAGTGTAATAAGGGAGAGTTTACTAAGGCGTGGCATGAAATTACAGAAGAGTATAGAAGAATAGAGTCCTCTGAAGATGTAAAGAAGATTGAAAGAAAGGCAATTGAGAGGTTGAATAGTATAAAAATTTGTGAAGTACCGGAAGAAGAAAAAATAAGGATTGGAATAGTAGGAGAAATATATGTTGTAATGGAGCCTTCAATAAATGGTAATATAGAAGAAGTTTTAAATGCTTATGGTGCAGAAGTAGAAAGGTCTCATTACATTTCCGAATGGATTGACTTTAATCTAATACCTTTGCCTTCTTACAAAGAGAAGGAACATCAAATATTGAAAAAAGGTGAGAAATACATAGAGATAATAATTGGTGGGCATGCAAAACAGTCTGTGGGTGCAATAATTGATTTTATGGAAAGAGGATTTGATGGAGTTGTTCATTTAAAACCCTTTGGATGTTTACCAGAACTTGTTTCTCAAAGTGTGATAGATAAAATAATGAGAGAATATGATTATCCAATTTTGTCACTTTCTGTAGATGAACAAATGGCTATTGCCAATGTATTAACGAGAATAGAAGCTTTTTTAGATGTTATAAAACAAAAAAAACACAGAAAAAGGATAGCGAGGTAGACAAAAGTGGAGAAAATATATATTGGTGTTGATGTAGGATCAGTAAGTATAAAGGTTGTAGCCATTGATGAAAATAATGAGGTATTATTCAATTCGTACGTAAGAAATGTTGGGCAACCAATTGATACTGTAAAGGATGAACTAGCCAAATTACACAATGAATTGGCAACTAAAGAAATAGGTGGGGTTGGCGTAACGGGAAGTGGCAGACAGCTTCTTGGATACGTTCTTGGTGCAGATGTAATAAAAAATGAGATTACGGCCCATGCTACTGCTACATTACACTTTCATCCAGATGCTAGTACTATTTTTGAAATTGGCGGACAGGACTCAAAACTTATTATTATAAATGATGGTACGATAGCTGACTTTGCTATGAATACGGTTTGTGCTGCTGGTACAGGATCATTTCTTGACCATCAGGCACAAAGGCTGGGTATAAAGATTGAAGAATTTGGTGAAATTGCATTGACTGCAAAGCGAGATGTGAGAATTGCAGGTAGATGCACAGTCTTTGCCGAATCTGATATGATATCGAAACAACAATATGGCTTTAGCAAAGCTGAAATATTAAAAGGTCTTTCTAAGGCCTTAGTGAGAAATTATATGAACAATCTTGTAAGAGGAAGAAAATTGAAGCCAATTTTTGTATTCCAAGGCGGTGTGGCGGCAAATATTGCGATAAAAAAAGCGTTTGAAGAAGAGGTGGGACACGAAGTAATTGTGCCAAAGTATTATGACATCATGGGAGCAATAGGAATAGCGATGTTGGCAAAAGATGAAATGGAACGGACAGGCAATTCTACTAAGTTTAAAGGGTTTGAGGTTTCAGAGGAGAAGTTTGAAACGACGAGCTTTATTTGCAAAGCTTGTCCTAACGAATGTGAAATAATACAAATTAAAGCAAACGGCAAAGTAATAGCGATGACAGGTGATAGATGTGGAAGGTATTCAAATTCTATTATATAAGCATAAGGAGGCTTAGATATGGCCCATCATCATGATCATGGTGAGATAAGCAAAAATAACTTAGTTATTGCGATGATACTAAATTTTGTGATAACAATAGTTGAAATAATAGGAGGTATATTGTCAGGCAGTTTATCTCTTATATCAGATGCACTTCACAATTTTAATGATGGAATCTCAATAATTGTAAGTTACGTTGCAATAAAAATATCCAAAAAAGAGAACAATGAAAAAATGACATTTGGCTATAAACGGGCAGAGATACTTGCAGCGCTATTTAATTCGGTGGTTTTGGTAGTTATATCTTTATATCTTTTTAAAGAAGCATATATAAAATTTTTTAAACCAGAACCGATTAATGGTTCCTTAATGATAGTAGTTGCTGTTATAGGACTTGCGGCAAATACGTTATCAGTGTTTTTACTGAAGGAAAACGCTCAAAAGAATTTAAATATAAAATCAACATATATACATCTGCTTTCTGATGCTTTGTCATCGCTTGGTGTAGTTATTGGAGGTATATTTATCTATGCATACAATATTTACTGGATTGATCCGCTGCTAACAGTTTTAATAGGAGCTTATATAATAAAAGAAAGCTTTGAAATAATAGATGAAACGATAGGAATATTGATGCAAAAAACACCCGAGAATATAAATCTTGACATCATAAAAAAGGAAATTGAGAAACTTCCAGACGTAAAAAATATACACCATGTACACGTGTGGCAAACTAATGATAAAGATATACATTTTGAGTGCCATGTCAACACAAGAGATGACATTAAATTAAGTCAAGCAAAATTATTAATGGATCAGATTGAAACTATTCTCGATGAAACTTTTGGCATACATCATGTTACTTTGCAGATGGAATATGAATGTTGTGAGAATGTTGGGCTGATAAATAGAAGGGGTTAGTAATATAAAAAAGTCTTTAGCTAAGTTTAAAAACAAGGAGAGAAGAAAACCGTCTCCCCTTGTTTTTATTATTGCTCTTTCACATTTTTGAAGTAGTTTTCGAGCAATGCAATTACTATAATTCCCAGTATACCTCCTATTATAGCTGTTATAAGCTGAGGTGTTGTAAAAGCCTGTACAATTTTTAGGGGAACTTTTACATTAAAAAGCTGCATTATATATTTTACTGATAAAGCAAGCCATATAAACTTAACTACAGCACCCACTATCATTCCTATTACTTTGTTTTTTTGTGTAGAAAAAAGTATCACGTATAATCCGTTACCTATCATTATAAAAGGAATCATTAAAGGAAATCCCATTATGCCTACTAAAAATGCAATTACCGGTGTTAAAAGTCCTATTGTCACTCCTGACCACATTCCAACAGTTCCAGCTGCGATTAAAAGCATTGCATTAACGATAGAACCTGTTATAAGTTGGGGCATTTTTAAAAACTGAAATATTAGAGTGATGGCGAGTAAAATAGCAGTTCTTGTGATGAATTTTGTATCCATAGAATCGCCTCCTTTCCTCTTATTGTCAATTATATTTTATTACTTTAGCAAAAGAATGTCAAATAAATATCAAAGCTGGAAAGAAATTTTTAGTTTTGTTGACTTTCGCACAAAGAAAGGATACAATTTAAATATAAATGTAACAGTTGTTACAATAGAGGTGATTTATGTGAATGAAATAGAATTTAAAGAGGTAAGTTACAGTAGTTTTGGAAAAGAGATATTAAAAAACATTTCTGTAAAGTTTGAAGGTGGAGCAATACATACTATTGTTGGCCCTTCTGGAGCTGGAAAATCGACTTTGATTAAACTGATAAACCGATTGATAGATCCAACCCATGGCAGTATTTTAATAGACGGCGTGGATGTTAAAACAATAGATGTGATAGATTTAAGAAGGAGAATTGGAATGGTTTTTCAGCAGCCTCATCTTTTTGAAGGAACAGTAAAAGAGAATATTGAGTATGGTCCAATGCTTAAAGGCGAAAAAAATATCAATGTGGAATATTATTTGAGCATTGCAGGATTGAATAGTGAGTATGCTACAAGGGATGTGAAAAGTTTATCAGGAGGGGAACAGCAAAGAGTTTCTATAGCTAGAACTCTTGCAAATAATCCTGAAACTCTTTTACTTGATGAACCTACTTCAGCCCTTGACCCTACTTCTACAGAAATAGTAGAGAAATTAATATTTAACCTAAAAGAAAAAATGAATTTGACGATTATTTGGATAACTCACAACATGGAACAGGCTAAGCGCATTGGAGATTATACAGTACTGCTTAACAAAGGGCAATTAATAGAATATGCTAAAACTTATGATTTTTTTACAAATCCCCAAAATGAAATTACAAAATTGTTTATACAAGGCAAGTTAAAGGAGGAAGTTAAATGAGTGTATTGTCTTTGACATTGGCGTCAAGTCTTGTGCTAATATCAATTTTTGTTTCTTATTACCAAAAGCTGGGGATTGAAAAGGAAATAGTCATAGGTACTATAAGAGCGGTTGTGCAGCTTACAATAGTGGGATACATTTTACACTATATATTTGCTGCAAACAGTGCTTTATTTACCTTGGCTATGGTGACTTTAATGATAGTAGTTGCTGGAAATAATGCTTCAAAGAGAGGGAAGGGAATACCAAATGTTTTTTATTTTATCACTTTTTCAATTGCCTTAAGTGCCGCGATTACAATTTCTCTGCTCATTTTGTTTGGAAATATACATTTTAGACCCCAGGAAGTTATACCTGTATCAGGAATGATAGTAGGAAATTCAATGGTAGCCTCAGGACTTGCTGTTTCAAGGCTAAAAGACGAAATAAAAAATAAGTCAGAGGAAATAGAGGCGTATTTGTCACTTGGTGCAACTTCAAGGCAAGCAGCTCAAAAAGTGATAAAGACAGCGATAAAGACAGGGATGATTCCAACAGTTGACAGCATGAAAACTCTAGGCATCGTTCAACTTCCAGGAATGATGACAGGGCTAATATTGGGTGGAGTAGACCCTATTGATGCAGTTAAATACCAGATAATGGTTGCTTTTATGCTGGCATCAACTGTTGCTATATCCTGTTTTAGTGTAACTTTCTTAACATATAGAGAATTTTTTACAAGTAATCATCAGTTAAAAGAGGTAGGGAATTAAGTGGCGAGATGGGAAAGAAAAGGCAGGATTACCCTGCCTTTTTATGGAATAGATATTTGTGATTTAACTGGGTTGTATTCATACATTAATGATATTCCATAAGTGGAGATTTTGAACATTAGCTTATCTTGATTCCAGAAGTTTGCCTCTATTTCATCAATTTTTGTATCTTTAAATAATGTTTCTAAATCAGTTTTTTCTCCTGTTTTTAGATTGTACAGGTACACTTTTTGCTTTCCATCATCGGAGAAAAAGTTCGCTGCCAAAAAGTTCCCGTTTCCATCAAGCTTAAGTTCAGCAAAAGCTCCATTGTCAATGCTGTTAACAAGTTTAAAAGTTTTTGTGTCTAAGTTATAGCTTAAAAGTTTTGACTGGCGGTTATCCAGTCCCAAAACTGTAAAGTATAGCGTGTTTGTCTTGGCGTCAAAAGCAGAAGCTGTAAATCTAAAATTTCCTTCAGGAAGGTATTCTTTTGGAATGTCAGTTTCTCTAAAAAGAGACTTTCCTTTTTCTCCATTAATGCGTTCATAAAAGGTATTATTTTTATCATAAAACTCTAATGTTTCCAAGCCTTTTATGCTGTCAATTATATAACCATTTTCACTGGGTGTAAGGTAATATCTTTGTTTTTCTATGGAATAATAGGTATCTCCCCAATATCCCATGTATAGCTCTGCATCCACATATGTCTTTTCACCTTCTTTGCCAGTCCCTAATATATTATATCCTACAGGGTGAGGATTTGATATTGTCAGGAAAGAAGGAGGATTTTTCATAAGCATTTTTGCAAAATCGTCATCCCTTGCTATTAAAGCCTGTAAAAATCTTCTTACAGTGTAGTCAGCTGATAATTTTTCTTTTGAAAGGTCTATTTTCATAAGAGTCATCATATTTCCTCTTACATCTTCATTTAAATTTTTCAAAACATATATACTGTTAGAATCATTGCTCCAGGAAGGCAGATAATAATCATACTCTCCTCCTGTAACTAAGTCGGATTTTATTGGCGAATTTTTATTTTTTTCTTTCACACTTTCTACAAGACTTTTCAAATTTGGCTTTGAAAAGTTCTCTGTAACCTGTTTTTTAGTGGCAAAGCCTACGGCATCAGTGACCCACACATTGCTTATATCCTCTTTTACCTCTACTCCGTCAATGGTAGAGTTTTTTATCTCTGATTTTACATATGCTATATAGTTTCCATCAGGAGATACAGAAGGAAATCTGCCTTCATCTACTGTTTTTTCTTCTCCTGTCTTTAGGTCTTTGTAAATGATCTTATTGTCTTTTTCAAAAACAATGGCATTTTGATTTTTTACATAGCTTCCATAAGAGCCTTCGGCTATTTCTGTAAGCTGTGAAGTTTTGAGGTCATACTCCCATAAAGTTGCTTTTTTTTCAAAACCATGACCTCCTTCTCTTGGAGTGTATACATTTTTAGTAAAAATTATCTTATTTCCATCAGGAGAAAAAGAAGGGCTTTCATAGAAAATGTCTAAACCATTGCCTGTTACACGAATTTTTTCTGTTTTATCTGTTGAAAGGTCTTTTATATAGTATTGGTAGTTTAAAGAATATAAAAGTTTTTTTCCATCTGGAGATACAGCTACGTCTCCTACTCCAATGGGCACGTTTTTGCTTTTTTCACCCACTATCTGTCTAAAGCCGTTTTTATTATATTCAAAAAGCCCTTTTTCGGGGATGGCTATATAAAGGGTGCCATTGTATTCAGCAATTCTTCCCGTGTTACCCTTGCCAATGTCAAAAAAGGAGATTTGATTGGCAATTTTTAAATCTGCAGCGTTTGCTTTTGAGATGAAAGGACTGGGGCTTGTTATATAATTTGGACTGTAATTGTTGTGGGATAAAAAGCTTGCAAGGGCAAATCCTACGATTAAAAGTAAAGAAGCGGCAATGGCTATAAACTTGTAACTTTTTTTAGTATTTTTCTTAAACTCTTTTTTTAATTTTTCTTTTAATTGATAATTTACAGGGATGTGTTCTTTTAGTTTTTCTAGATTTTTTTCTATATCTTTCTCTTTCATTATTCATCCCTCCAAACATTTAATAACAAGATTTTTTAATTTTTGAATAATCCTATGGGCTTTCATTTTTACTGCATCTTCAGTTTTTTCAATTAACTGTGATATTTCTTTATGGGTCATTCCCGAAAAATACTTTAAGTTTATTATTTCAATTTCATTTTTTGGAAGGCTGTAAATTGATTTTTTTAAGCAATTAAGTTCTACTTCTTTGTTAAATTTGTCCTCCCAAATATCCGGATAATAGTATTTTTCAAGTTCATCATTTGTTACAATTTCTTTCTTCTTTCTATAAAAGTCTGTGACAGTATTTCTTGCAATCGAGAAAAGCCAAGACTTTGGATTGGTTCTTATTGTACTATAATTTTCATAGGCTTTTTTAAAAATTTCACTTACGATGTCATCGGCATCCCAGCTATTACCTACTTTAAAATACACGTACCGGTACACATCGTCAAAAAAAGTTTCATAAAAGCTTAAAAAACCATCTTTCACCCATGGGCCTCCTTTCACTTATATAGACGCATCAAAATTTTATAAGTAACTTTTTGGAACTTGGCTGTTTTTAATTTCCACAATCATAGACGAATTATAAGGCGCAAAGTAACAGTTTTAATTACTTTAATTATAAAGATTTTCAAAAGATATTGCATTTATTTTTCTTTTGTAATAAAATAATGTACAAATCTATTTGTAAATGCGATGAAGTGGAGTAGTAGGCATTGTAAGCTTTAAGAGAGCCGTTGGTGGGTGCAAAACGGTAGCCTAAGATGCCGAAACTCGCCATGGAGCAGGCATACTGAAGTGTAGTAGGTATGCACGGTTACTGCCGTTACAGGTTTAAGTGGGCATTATGCCAAAAAGAGTGGTACCACGGAAGTGTAAGTCTTTCGTCTCTTACGGATGAAAGACTTTTTTTAATAAAATCGAGTTTGCTAAAAAATCATAGATAGGAGTGGAGGTTTATGGCTTACTCAGTGGATGTTGATAGAAAATGGCAAAAAAGATGGGAAGAGACAAAACTTTACAAGTTTAATCCTGAAAATGTAGATAAAAAGCTTTATTGCCTTGAGATGTTTTCTTATCCTTCGGGTGCAAAGCTTCACGTAGGACATTGGTACAATTACGGACCTACTGATTCCTGGGCACGGATGAAAAAAATGCAAGGCTATGAGGTTTTCCACCCAATGGGATTTGATGCATTTGGACTTCCTGCAGAAAATTACGCGATAAAAACGGGAATACATCCTTATGATTCCACCATGGAAAACATAAGAACGATGGAAAAGCAGCTACGGGAAATGGGGGCAACTTTTGATTGGGACTATGAAGTAATAACTTGCTTGCCGGAGTACTACAAATGGACACAGTGGATTTTCCTTAAGCTTTTTGAGGCAGGCCTTGCCTATAGAAAGAAAGCTCCAGTGAATTGGTGCCCAAGCTGTCAAACTGTTCTTGCAAACGAGCAAGTTATAGACGGAAAATGTGAAAGGTGCGGCACTGAAGTTACAAAGAAAGATTTGACTCAGTGGTTTTTTAAGATAACTGCTTATGCAGAAGAACTCCTTGAAAAACTGGATGAACTTGATTGGCCTGAGAAAACAAAAATAATGCAAAGAAATTGGATTGGAAAATCGGATGGAGCAGAGATAGAATTTAAAGTAGACGGAAAAGACCTGACATTTAAGGTATTTACTACAAGAGCTGACACGTTGTACGGAGCGACGTATGTAGTCATCGCGCCAGAACACGAAATTGTAGATTTAATTACTACAGAAGAATATAAACAAGCTGTTGAAGAGTATAAAGAATACGCGAGAAAACAAAGTGAAATTGAAAGGTTGTCTACTGAAAAAGAAAAGACAGGGGTATTTACAGGGGCCTATGCTATACACCCTCTGACGGGAGAAAAACTTCCTATTTGGATAGCAGATTACGTCCTTGCAACATATGGAACAGGATGTGTCATGGCTGTTCCTGCCCATGATGAAAGAGATTATGAATTTGCAACAAAATACAACCTTCCTATAAAAAGAGTGATAAAAGGAATTGGAGATATAGACGACAGTCTACCCTTTGTTGAGTATGGAGTGCTTATAGACAGTGGAGAATTTACAGGCATGAAATCAGAAGAAGCGAGGATAAAAATTGTAGAAAAATTAAAGCAAGAAGGTAGAGCAGAGTTTAAAGTAAATTACAGATTGAGGGATTGGCTTGTTTCAAGGCAGAGATACTGGGGTGCTCCAATACCTGTCATTCACTGTGAACGCTGTGGCATAGTCCCTGTCCCAGAAGAAGATTTGCCAGTGTTACTTCCTTATGATGTGGAATTTGCTCCAACAGGTGAGTCTCCACTTAAAAAGCATGAGGGCTTTATGAATGTAACTTGTCCTAAATGTGGTGGTAAGGCCTTAAGAGACCCCGATACCTTGGACACTTTTGTGGATTCTTCCTGGTACTTTTTAAGATATCCCGACAACAAAAACGACAAAGAGCCTTTCAATAAAGAATGGATAAATAAGATGTTGCCTGTTGACAAGTACGTAGGTGGAGCAGAGCATGCGACAATGCATCTTTTGTACGCAAGGTTTGTCACAAAAGCCTTAAGAGACTTGGGATATCTTGATTTTGATGAACCTTTTAAATCATTAGTCCACCAAGGCACAATATTGGGACCTGATGGAAGCAGAATGAGTAAATCTAAAGGAAATGTCATTTCGCCTGACGAATACATTAAAGAATACGGTTCTGATGTATTCAGGCTTTACCTTATGTTTGGATTTGCTTATTCTGAAGGTGGGCCATGGAATGATGATGGTATTAAGGCAATTTCCAGATTTGTCAATAGAGTGGAGAGGTTTATAGATAAATTTATTGAGACAAGAAACAATCCTGGCAAGACCAAAGACGAAATGGGAAAAGATGAAAATGAATTAAACTATGTGAGACATTATGCTATAAAAGGTGTGACAGAAGATGCAGAGAGATTTCAGTTTAATACTGCAATAGCGAGGATAATGGAACTGGTAAATGCCCTTTATAAATACGAGGCAGATGTGGAAGTTAAAAATATCAAATTTTATGAAGAAGTGGTGGCAGATTTAATAAAACTTTTGGCGCCATTTGCCCCTCATTTTTCTGAAGAAATGTGGGAAAAACTTGGATATGAATATTCTGTTTTCAATCAAAAATGGCCAAAGTGGGATGAAAAAGCTCTACAAAGAGATGTTGTAGAGATAGCTGTCCAGGTAAACGGCAAGGTAAGAGGAAGGCTTGAAGTTCCTTCAAATGCTACTGACGAAGAAATAGAAAAGCTCGCCCTTTCTGATAAAAATGTAAAAGCATATGTGGATGGAAAAGAGATAAAGAAGGTCATAGTCGTCAAAAACAGGCTTGTAAATATTGTTGTGAAATAAACGAAAGCAGGAGGCATGCTCCTGCTTTTAAATAAATATTTTTAGTGATGGTGAGGGAGTAAATTATGATAGTAGATAGTGATGTTAAAAAGAGTATAAATGGAGTTAAAAGTGCACTACCTATTGTGTTAGGATATTTGCCAATAGGTTTTGCTTATGGACTAGTTGGCGTGAAAAGCGGTTTTACTGTTTCACAAGTGATGGCATTGTCTCTTTTTGTATATGCGGGTTCAGCACAATTTATTGCTATAAGTTTGCTTAGTGCAGGGACAAGTATCGTTACACTGGTATCTACAATATTTATAGTGAATTTGAGGCACTTTTTATATAGCACATCGCTATCGCAGTATATGAAACACATATCGAGGAAACATATACCAATATTATCTTTTTTTATTACTGATGAGACATATGCTGTTGCGATTACAGATTTGCAAAGTAACTCTGAATATACTGAAGGTTATTTCTACCAACTATTTTTAACCTCGTATACTGCCTGGGTATTTTCTTCATTTTTAGGTGCTGTATCAGGAAGTTTGATAGGAGGCTCTATAAACGTAGGGCTTGATTTTGCACTTCCCGCAATGTATATTGCTTTGCTGTTAATGCAAATATCAGGGTATAAAAAAGTTTTTATAAGTATATTTTCGGGTTTGCTGTCTATAACTTTGACGTTTATATTACCAGGAAATACAAATGTCATTGTAGCCGCATTAATAGGTGCAGGAATGGGGGTATTGCTTGACAAATGGGTACGAAATTTATAATAAGTGTTATTGGAATGTTTTTAGTTACATATATTCCACGATTTATGCCTGTTTATGGCTTAACTAAAATAGAACTTCCTCAGGCTGTAAAGTCATTTCTTGAGTATGTACCTGTGGCAGTTCTTTCAGCTCTTTTATTTCCGGTAATTTTTATTAAAGATGGAAAATTATTTTTAGATTTATCAAATGTATATTTATTTTCAGCAATACCGACATTTATAGCTGCATATTTTACGAGGAAGCTATTTACACCTGTTGTTGTTGGTATTGTTAGCTATGTGATTTTATCATATATTATTAAGTAGATTGGTATGCTTTCTGGATAATAATGTTTTTACTGCTTTTTAAAATAAGCAGTTTTTTTATTTGCGTTTTTGTGATATAATATACTTGCAAATGTTTGATAAACAAATAATTGTTTGGGAGTGTATTGATGTGGCATTGACACAGAGGGAAAAAGAGATATTGAGATTTATAAAGAAAAATCCAATGATTTCTCAAGAAGAATTAGCACAGCTTATGGGTATTAGTAGATCTGCTGTTGCAGGGCACATAGCAAACCTCATGAAAAAGGGCTTTATATTAGGAAGAGGCTATGTGGTGAGGGACTTTAAAGGTATTACTGTAATTGGAGGAGCAAATATAGATATAAAAGGTAAACCCTATTCAGAGCTTAAGCAGCATACTTCAAATCCGGGACACATAAACATAGCACCTGGTGGTGTAGGAAGAAATATTGCTCACAACCTTGCACAGCTTAGCTTACCTGTTACGCTTTTGAGCGTTGTGGGTAATGATGATGAAGGAAGAAGGCTTCTTGAGGAGACAAGGCAAGCAGGGGTAAATGTTGAACAGATTGTAATTTCAAATACAAGGCGTACAGGTATATATCTTGCCATTCTTAATGCAATTGGTGATATGGATGTGGCTCTTTCGGGAATGGACATTTTAGAAGAGTTAAATATACAATATCTTGAGTCCAAGATGGAAGTTATAAAAAATAGTGAGATTGTAGTTTTTGATACAAATATTCCCAAAGACAGCATCAAATATATTGTGGAGCTTTGCTACAATAATAATATTCCTGTAGTGGCAGAGCCCGTTTCCATCGACAAAGCAAAAAAATTAATAGGTGTACTTGACAAAATCGATTATGTAACTCCAAATAAAGAAGAACTTGAATCGATATCTGGAGTTAAAATAGCAAATGATGAGGATATGAAAAAAGCAGTTAAATATTTAAGACAAAAAGGTGTCAAAAATGTCATAGTAACTTTAGGAGAAAGAGGGGTATATATTTCTTCAGAAGAAGTTGAAAAATTTATAGAACCATATCAAGCCGAAATTGTTGATGCTACAGGTGCAGGAGATGCTTTGACGGCTGGCTTGGTCTATGGTATTTTTAATGGCTATACTCTGGATGTATCGGCAAAACTTGGTCTTGCTGCGGCATCTCTTACAATATCCTCACCTTATACAGTAAATCCATTTTTAAATGAAAATCAATTAAAAAATATAGTAAAGGAGATTGTAAAATGAATAAGTTTATTGATTTGTCAAAAGAAGTTAAAGAAGCAATGGAAGAAAGGAAGCCTGTTGTTGCACTTGAGTCCACTATAATATCTCACGGAATGCCTTATCCGGAAAATATTGAGACGGCTAAAACTTTGGAGAATATTGTAAGAGAACATGGAGCTATACCTGCTACAATTGCCATTATAAATGGAAGAATAAAAATTGGTTTAAGCGAAGAAGAACTCGAATTTATGGGAACTTCAAAAGAAATATTAAAAGCTAGCAGAAGGGATTTACCCGTAGTTTTAGCAAAAGGACTTAGTGCAGCGACTACAGTTTCCGCAACAATGATTTGTGCAAATCTTGCAGGCATAAAAGTGTTTGTTACAGGAGGTATAGGAGGTGTCCACAGAGGAGCAGAACAAACATTTGATATATCAGCTGATTTACAAGAACTTGCAAATACAGACGTAGCAGTTGTATGCGCAGGTGCAAAGGCAATACTTGACCTTCCTCGCACTCTTGAATACCTTGAAACCTTTGGGGTTCCTGTGGTAGGGTTTAAAACTTCAGAGTTTCCAGCTTTTTATACAAGAGAAAGCGGACTTAAAGTTGATTATAAAGTTGATGACGAAATAGAGGCTGCAAAAATTATAAAGACAAAATGGGATTTAGGCCTCAAAGGTGGAATTTTAATTGCAAATCCTATTCCAGAAGAATATGCCTTGGATAAAGCTTATATAGATAAAGCTATAGAAGATGCTCTTTATGAGGCAGAAAAGCGAAAAATAAAAGGTAAAGAAATAACACCTTTTTTGTTGGATAAAATAAAAGATTTGACACAAGGTGAAAGTTTAAAAGCTAATATTGAACTTGTCAAAAATAATACCCATGTAGGTGCTAAAATTGCCATTGAATTAAATAAATTGTATAAAGAGGCGTAATCCGCCTCTTATACCTACTTTCTGTCGTTGTCGTGTACTTCATCTATTATTTCTTCTCTCATGTTTTGTATACTTGTGAGCCTATTTTTGTTTTTCTGTTTAATCCTTTCTATTTCTTCAGGAGAAAGTTCTTCTGCGTGTAATTTTAAGTAATCTTCTGCTTCTCTATAATTTTCTATAGTATCGTGTATCATCTGTTGTAATTTCTCTACATTGTCTGAGCGGTCATCCGGCTTTGGAGGTTTTGTGTATTTATCATTTTCCTTTGCCATAACATCACCCCAATTTTAAAATTTCTTATATTTATTTTGTTCAGTAGCAACATTTATATGTATTGCAAAAAAGCATATTTTTAAGGTTAAGTGTTTTAAAGTGTATTATTTTTTTGTCTTTTATGATAAAATGTATCATAAAAGGGGGCGAAGGATGTGAAAAGAATTGATAAAGTTTATAATTGTCTAAAGGAATTGTGCAATAAGCAATTGGCTGAAAGAGGAGAAGTAGTGGGAGTTTCAGCTATGGAAATTGCACATGCCCTTAATATACAAAGAACAAATGCTTCCAGCGATTTAAATACCCTTTTTAGAGAAGGAAAAGTTATAAAAGTTGAAGGTAAACCAGTTTTGTATAAGGTTAAAGAACTTGATATGGTTTCTGATGAAAGTGATATAGTAGTGAAAGATGTATTTGACAGCATAATAGGAGCTAATTTAAGCCTTAAAAATGCCGTACAGCAAGCAAAGGCTGCTATAATTTACCCACCTAATGGTCTTCATACGCTTTTGCTTGGGGAGACGGGTACTGGCAAATCCATGTTTGCAGAAGTCATGTATAGTTTCGCAAAAGAAATTGGGAGAATAAAAAGAAACGCTCCTTTTGTGACTTTTAACTGTGCTGACTATGCTAATAATCCGCAACTTTTAATGTCACAACTGTTTGGAGTGAAAAAAGGAGCGTATACAGGTGCCGATAAGGATAGAATGGGCCTTGTTGAAAAAGCAGATGGTGGCATACTTTTTCTTGATGAAGTCCATAGACTTCCTCCAGAAGGACAAGAAATGCTTTTTTACCTGATTGATAAAGGACTTTATAGGAGGCTTGGAGAATCTGAAACACAACATAAAGCAAATGTTTTAATAATATGCGCTACAACAGAGAACATTGAGTCTACTCTTCTTAGGACTTTTATAAGGCGGATACCAATGGTGATTAAATTGCCGGCTTTAGCAGAAAGAACATATGAAGAAAGA
Organism: Thermoanaerobacter ethanolicus JW 200; assembly: GCF_003722315.1. Taxonomy (NCBI): domain Bacteria; kingdom Bacillati; phylum Bacillota; class Clostridia; order Thermoanaerobacterales; family Thermoanaerobacteraceae; genus Thermoanaerobacter; species Thermoanaerobacter ethanolicus. The sequence goes on from NZ_CP033580.1 coordinate 818,852, forward strand.
TTTGAACTTATTAAAAATTTCTTTAGAGAAGAAGCAGCTATTATTAACACTGATATTATGATCACTTCAAATGCTCTAAAAGCTCTTTTGCTTTATGAGTGTCCTAATAATATAGGTCAACTGAAAAGTGATATAAAACTTTCAATTGCAAAAGCTTATCTTGGATACATGATGAAAAGAGATAAAGGAGTATGCGTGCATACTGAAGATTTACCTGAGTATGTTAGAAGAGGATTGTTTAGGTATAAAGAGTCAAAAGATGAGATTGATAAATTTATGACAGGAGATATAATAAAGTTTTCATCCGATAATGCTACTCCTGTTATCCAACAGAATAATCAGATATTCAATTTTTATGAGGCGCTAGAAGAAAAAAGGAAAGCTTTGGAGCAAAAAGGACTTAACGAAAGTGATATAAAACTCATCATGAGTATTGATATAGAAACATATTTGAAAAAGTATCTCTTAAATCTGGATAAAAATAATTTGGAGGAATTATATAAAGTAGTAGATAAAAAGATTGTCAATATAGTAAACGATTTTTTGAATTACGCTAGTAAAAGACTCAATAGACAGTTCAGTGATAAAACCTTATACGGCCTTTCTATGCATGTAGCCAGTTCTGTTGAAAGAATACTAAGTGGCAAAGATATTGTAAATCATCAGCTGGAAAATATAAAGAAGGTGTATGAGAAAGAATTTGAAGTGGCAAATGTTTTGAGAGAAAGGGTCCAAAAAGAGTTTAACATAAAAGTACCTGATGATGAAGTGGGTTTTGTTACAATGTTTTTATGTCTTGAGGAGGAAACAAAAGAAAAAGACGAAAGAGTAGGCATTATTGTTGCAATGCATGGAGAAGCCGCTGCTACTTCCATTGCGGAGGTTTCCAACAGGCTTTTAGGTGATAATTATGTAATTGGTTATAATATGCCACTTGATCAAAAACCAGAAGTTGCGTTAAATAATTTAACTAATATTGTAAAGAGAGCTGACAAAGGAAGAGGCGTATTACTCCTTGTTGACATGGGTTCCCTAGTATTATTTGGTGACATGATATACGAAAGAACAGGAATACCCGTCAAAACAATTGAAATGGTTTCTACTCCTATGGTTTTAGAGGCAGCAAGAAAGGCAATCCTTAACGCATCTTTAGAGGAAGTGTATGATGCAGTTGTCAATTTTAGTCCTTATGTGGGAAAAATCTATAAAGACAGCGTTAAATTTGAAGATTCTCTTAAAAAGAATGTTATCATAACTGCTTGTATAACTGGTGAAGGGACAGCAGTTAAACTTAAATCAATACTTGAAAAAAACCTTGACTTAAAAGAGAAAGATATTCATATTATTCCAATTGAAATTGAAAATAAAAGAGAATTTAGAAGAAAACTACTCAACATCAAAGAAGAAAAAAATATTTTAGCTGTTGTAAGTGCTATAAATCCACAGGATGATTCTATATTGTATATTTCTACATCAGATGTGTTTGATAATGATAAATTATCTGTATTGAAAAATAAAATTGAAGCTCTTTCGCAAATTGAGGTAATTGATAACATGAAGGAGGTCATAAGAGAAAATATAAAGATAGATTCAGAAAAGTATATATCTTCTTTTAAAAGATTTTACGCAGCTTTAATAAGAGAAGGAATAAATTTAAATGAAGAGATTACAATAGGATTAATACTTCATCTTGCTTGTGTAATTGAGCGTATATTACAAGGGAAACAATTAATACACATTAAGGATACACAAGAATACATTAAGAATTATCCAAAAGAGTTTGATATTATAAAAAAAGTTATAAGGATTATCGAAGAAGGATGTAGTGTAAAAATTTCAGACGAAGAATGTGTAAATATGATGAAAATAATCTATTCACTTTAATACACATATGTGTATTGAATACGTTTTTAAACGATACACATTGAAACGGATTTGATATGATATCATCATTCAAGGCGGAAAAGCAAGAGTCCGCGGGGCAAGTGCTATTTGGCATGACTTCTGCATAAAATATAGTGCAAAAATTTAAAAAAGGAGTTGGTCTAATGGATACATTTATTAATTTTCTTGACAGATATTTTATGCCTGTAGCAGGTAGACTTGCTGAACAAAGACACTTAAAATCGATTCGTGACGGAATAGTTGCAACAATGCCATTACTTCTCATTGGGTCATTCTTCTTAATTATAGCTTTTCCGCCTATACCTGCTCTTGAAGCCCTTGTTAAACCTTATGTCAATGATTTGTTAAAAATAGTCAATGCAACATTTGGGATAATTGCTATGGTTGCATCTTTTACAATAGCTTATTCACTGGCAGGAACATATAAAATAGATCCTGTAGCTTCTGGAGTATTGAGTTTGTCGACTTTTATGTTGTCAGTACCTTTAACACAAGATGGTAACATTCCTCTGAGTTGGATGGGAAGCCAAGGGTTGTTTGTTGCAATGATCATAGCAATTTTTACAGTAGAAGTCCAAAGGAAATTTGTAGAGAAAAATTTGATTATTCGTATGCCTGAAGGAGTTCCACCCTCTGTCGGTAGGGCTTTTGCGGCATTAATTCCTGGTGCTGTAATTATTACCTCTATTTGGATAATACACATGATACTAATTAAAACAATCCATTTAACAATACCGGAAGCTATTAATAAATTAATTGCTATACCTCTTATGAAGCTGGGTTCTACACTTCCTGCGGTAATACTTGCCATATTAGCAATTCAATTCTTGTGGAGCGTAGGTATTCATGGAGCTGCATTAGTAGGAGGAATTTTGGGACCGATATGGCTTACTTTTACTCAACAAAATTCAGCTGCTAAAATTGCTGGAGAAAAAATCTTGCCTAATATTGTATGTCAACAATTTTTTGATATATTCGTTTATATAGGTGGTTCTGGAACAACTCTTGCGTTGGCTTTGCTCTTACTATTTGCAACAAAATCAGAACAATTAAAAGCAGTAGGTAAGGCTGCTATTGGACCTGGTATATTCAATATAAATGAACCTATAACATTTGGTATGCCAATAGTTATGAATCCAGTCATGATTGTGCCGTTTATATTAGCTCCTATTTCTGCAGGACTTATCACATACATAGCGATGGCGTTGAATTTAGTGGCAAGACCTTATGCTTTAATTCCTTGGACGACTCCTGTATTAATTAGTGGTTTCTTAACAACGGGAGATTGGAAAGCTATTATTTTACAGATTATAAATTTTGCTGTAGCTGGAGCAATTTATTATCCTTTCTTGAAACTATGGGACAATAAGAAATATGAAGAAGAGCAGCAATTGAAAAAAGAAGAAGAAAAATTAGCTGAGACGAAGGCATAATGATATATCCTGAGAGGCGTTGCCTCTCAGGATATATATTCCATAAAAAGGAGTGGTACAGATGAAATATCTAATTGTAAATGCTGATGATTTTGGGCTGACAAAAGGAGTTAATAAAGGAGTTGTTGAATGCTATAAAAACGGTATTTTAAGAAGTACTTCTATAATGTGTAATATGCCTTATGCTAATGAAGCTTTACAAATAAAAGAATTATGTCCAGATTTGGGTTTTGGAATACACATAACTCTAGATGCTGGTAAACCGTTGAGTAGTGCTGGAAAAGTAAATACCTTGATAGATGAAAGAGGGTATTTTAAAAGAGGCTTTCCACATTCTTTAGATGATGCTGATGTGGATCAAATCAGAACAGAAATAGAAGAGCAGATTAAAAAAGCTTTTTCTTTAGGGGTTTCTATCACTCATATGGATAGCCATCATCATGTGCAAAGTCATCCCAAGGTAATAGATGTATTTATAGAAATGGCTCACAAATATAACTTACCTGTACGATCTACTCCATTGGATAGGGAAATAATTATTAAAGCTGGTTTAAAAACAGTTGATAATTTTATTTATAATTTCTATGATGAAGGTGTTAAAAAAGAAAATTTATTGTCTATATTAGGTAGTATAGAGGAAGGTATAACAGAAATAATGAGCCATCCAGCGTATGTAGACAACGAATTAATGAATATTTCGTCTTATAATACAAAAAGAGAAATTGAAAGAACAATATTGACTGATAAAGATGTTTTACAATTTATTCTGAATAATAACATTTTATTAGTTAACTATTCGATATTAAAATAAGTTTAAACTAAAAGGAGGGTATATACAATGAGGATTCTATTAATCTGTGGTGCAGGAATGTCTACAAGTTTGTTAGTTGAAAAGATGAAAAAAGAGGGAGAAAAAAGAGGGATGAAAGACTTATACATTTTTGCAGAAGCAGCAGATAATTTAGAAAAAGTAATAGATGATTACGATGTTATATTATTAGGTCCTCAAATTAGGTATAAAGAAAAGTATGTTTCAGAACTTGCAAAAGAGAAAAACAAAGTATATAGAGTAATTCCACCAAACATATATGGGATGATAGATGGAGCCAAAACATTGGATTTAGCAATTGAGGCGCTGAAAAACAAATAAAGTTTAGGAGGCAGAAAAATGGATCTTGAACAAATTGTTTTTACTATCATATCTCATGCAGGGAATGCACGAAGCAATTCTTTTGAAGCATTAAAGCATGCGCGTGAGGGTAATTTTGAGGAGGCCGAAAAGTGGTTAAATAAAGCAAGTGAAGAGCTTTTAGAAGCTCATCACGTTCAAACGGATATGATACACAAAGAAGCGGCGGGAGAAAAACAGGAAGTTACACTTCTTTTAGTACATGCAGAAGACCATCTTATGAATGCAATTCTTGCAAAGGAATTGATAACGGAAATGATTGACTTGTATAAAGTTATTTATCAAACAAAGGGGGCAACTTTTAATGTTTAAAAAGGATTTGAAAATTGCTGTAATTGGAGGGGGTTCTAGTTATACCCCCGAACTTATCGAGGGCTTTATCAAGAGGTATAATGAACTACCAGTTAAAGACTTATATTTAGTAGATATAGAAGAAGGGAAAGAAAAACTTGAAATTGTTGGTGGCCTTGCAAAAAGGATGGTAGAAAAAGCCGGCATAGGGATAAACATTCATCTGACTCTTGACAGGCGTGAAGCCATAAAAGGTGCAGATTTTGTCGTTACTCAGTTTAGAGTAGGAGGAATAGATGCCAGAATCCGAGATGAAAAAATTCCTCTAAAGTATGATGTTATAGGTCAGGAAACAACTGGACCCGGTGGTTTTGCAAAAGCCCAGAGGACAATACCCGTTATACTGGATATATGCAGAGATATAGAAGAACTTGCGCCGAACGCATGGCTTATTAACTTTACGAATCCTTCAGGAGTTATAACAGAAACGGTTTTAAAACATACAAATGTAAAAGCTATTGGCTTATGCAATGTACCGATAGGCATGGTATATGGTGTTGCGCAACTTTTGAATGTTGATCCAACGAGAATTTATATAAATTTTGCTGGTTTGAATCATTTAGTATGGGGTACTCATGTATATTTAGATGGTATAGAAAAAACTGATAAACTAATTGATACTTATGCTACTGCAAAATCTTTAACAATGAAGAATATTCCTGAATTACCTTGGGATCCTGAATTTATAAAATCACTTGGTATGTATCCTTGTCCATATCACAGATATTATTATTTGACTGACCAAATGCTTGAGGAACAAAAAAGAGAAGTTGCCACAGTAGGTACAAGAGGAGAAGTTGTTAAAAAATTAGAGCAAGAATTATTTGAATTATATAAAGATCCAAATTTAAATATAAAACCGCCGCAATTAGAAAAAAGGGGAGGAGCTCATTATTCTGATGCTGCTTGCTCCCTGATAAGTTCAATATATAATGACAAAAAAGACATACATGTGGTCAATGTGAGAAACAATGCTACAATCGCAGATTTGCCAGATAATGTGGTGATAGAAACAAATGCAATAATAGATAGAAATGGGGCTCATCCGATAAATATTGGACATGTGCCAGCGAAAATAAGGGGTTTAATGCAAGCAGTAAAAGCCTATGAAGAACTTACTATAGAAGCAGGGGTAAAAGGGGACTATTATACAGCTTTACAGGCGTTGACAATTCATCCATTAGTACCTTCTGCGACTGTTGCTAAAAAAATTCTTGATGATATACTTGAGCAAAATAAAGAATATCTGCCACAGTATAAATAGAAATATTGCTGATTTTACAAAATAATTTTTTCCGTTAAATTACTTTTTCCTTTTTAAATAATATTTTGGATTATCTTGCGCAAGGAGGAAAATAATTATGGCTAAAGAATATAAATTTCCTGAAGGATTCTGGTGGGGGTCTGCAACGTCAGCAGTACAAATAGAGGGAGCTGCATATGAAGATGGAAAGGGAATGAATGTATGGGATTATTGGTATAAAAAAGAGCCAAATCGCTTTTTCGATAGAGTAGGTCCAGATTTGACATCTGATTTTTACCACAGATACAAAGACGATATAAAACTGATGAAAGAACTTGGACATAACTCTTTTAGATTTTCTATTTCATGGTCGCGATTGATACCTGGTGGTGTTGGTGAAGTCAATAAAAAAGCCGTAGAGTTTTATAACAATGTCATTGATGAGCTTATAAAAAATGATATAGCACCGTTTGTTACGCTATTTCACTTTGACATGCCTATAGAAATGCAAAATATAGGAGGTTTTGAAAATAGACAAGTAGTAGAATATTTTGCTGAATATGCTAAAACATGTTTTGAGTTGTTTGGAGATAGAGTCAAAAGGTGGATTACATTTAATGAACCAATAGTTCCTGTATTAGGTGGGTATTTGTATAATTTCCATTATCCAGATATAGTAGACTTCAAAAGAGCGTTACAATTTGCATATGGCACAGTATTGGCAAGTGCGAGGGCAATAGAGGAATTTAAAAAGTTACAAATAGAAGGAGCTAAAATAGGTATTGTTTTAAACTTAAGCCCTGTATATCCTAGGAGCAGCCATCCAGCGGATTTAAAAGCCGCAGAGATTGCAGATTTATTCCATAATAGAAGTTTTTTAGATCCATCTGTCAAAGGAGAATATCCTAAAGAACTTATTGAACTTTTAAAATCATACAATCATCTGCCAGAGTATTTGGATAACGACTTAGAATTAATTAAAAATAACACTGTGGAATATTTAGGAGTAAATTATTATCAACCAATTAGAGTTAAAGCTAGGGAAAATATGCCAAATCCATATGGAGTATTTACACCTAATTGGTTTTATGATGAGTATATTATGCCAGGAAGAAGAATGAATCCTTATAGAGGATGGGAGATATATGAAAGAGGAATATATGACATAATGATAAATTTAAGAGATAATTATAGCAATATAGAGTCTTTTATTTCGGAAAATGGAATGGGAGTTGAAGGAGAAGAGCGTTTTACAAAAGATGGAATTATCCAAGATGATTACAGGATAGAGTTTATAAAAGAACATCTAAAGTGGCTCCATAAAGCAATTGAAGAAGGATGTAATGTTAAAGGATATCATTTATGGACTTTTATGGACAATTGGTCTTTCTTAAATGCTTATAAAAACCGTTACGGTCTTGTATCTGTCGATCTAAAAACACAAAAAAGAACTATAAAGAAAAGTGGATATTGGTATAAAGAATTGTCCGAAAACAATGGATTTGTTGATTAATTATAACCGGCTTTTCGCCGGTTATTTTTTTATCTTCAATTTTGTCAAAGAAAACGAATGACAAAACTGATTTTCTTTGAATTGCATAAATGCATATAGGGGTTTACAATAATTATAGAAGAATAAATGCAAGAAGGAGGTAAAATTTATGCAAAACACTAATGCTTTCATAACTGGCGGCGGAAGTGTAAAAGCGAAGTTGCAAAGGCTTGGTGGCTTCTTGGCTGGCATGGTAATACCTAACATTGGTGCTTTCATAGCATGGGGACTTATTACTGCTTTCTTTATTCCAACAGGGTGGATTCCAAATGAACATTTGGCTAAACTTGTTGGACCTATGATAACGTATCTTTTACCAATTTTAATTGGCTATACTGGTGGTAGGCTTGTATACGATATAAGAGGTGGAGTAGTTGGTGCTATTGCAACAGCAGGTATTATAATCGGTTCATCTATACCGATGTTTCTTGGTGCCATGCTGATGGGTCCTTTGGGAGGCTATGTCATTAAAAAATTTGACGAGATTGTAGAGGGAAAAATCCCAGCAGGTTTTGAAATGCTTGTCAACAATTTCTCAGCAGGCATTTTAGGTGGTTTATTAGCAATTTTAGCATTTCTTTTCATTGAACCAGTGGTAAATGGAATTTCAGTAGGATTAGGTGCAGCAGCTCAATGGGTTACAAACAAAGGCTTATTACCTTTAATAGCAATTTTTATAGAACCAGGGAAGATATTGTTTTTAAATAACGCTATTAACCATGGTATATTAGCTCCTCTTGGAGTAGCACAAGTTAAAGAACTTGGAAAGTCAATATTCTTCTTGCTAGAGACAGATCCAGGTCCAGGTTTGGGGGTTTTACTGGCATATTGGTTCTTTGGAAAAGGCGATGCAAAACAATCAGCTCCAGGTGCTATCATAATACACTTCTTTGGCGGAATACATGAAATATATTTCCCCTATGTTTTAATGAATCCATCACTACTCTTGGCAGTTATAGGCGGTGGAATGGCTGCAGATGCGACATTTGTTTTGACAAAAGCGGGCTTGGTAGCTACACCTTCACCTGGTAGTATATTTGCAGAAATAGCTATGGCACCAAAAGGCGGATTACTTCCTGTACTTGCAGGTATTACAGTTGGAGCAGTTGTATCTTTCCTTATAGCATCAGTGATTGTTAAGAGAGCTAGTGAAGAGAGTATGTCTGCCGAAAGTATGACATTTGCACGTTCAGTAGTCAGTGGACTTAAAGCGCAAAGCAAAGGACAAAAAGTTGAAGAAATAAAGCCAAATGTACAAAAAATAGAAAGTATGCCTAAAATGATTGTTTTTGCTTGCGATGCTGGTATGGGTTCGTCAGCGATGGGAGAAACTATTTTAAAGAAAAAATTAAAAGAAGCAGGATTGGATATTGTAGTTAAGCATTCTGCTGTAAATCAAATACCAAAAGAGGCCGATGTTGTATTTACACAGGAAAACCTTGCAGAAAGAGCTTCTCAAGTTGTGCCAAATGCTAAAATTGTAACGGTCAAAAACTTTTTAGACAATACAGTCTATGATGAATTTGTAAAGAACCTTAAAAAATAAAATAAAAATTTATGGTGAAGGGTATGGAAGATCTAACTGTAAGACAAAAATTTATATTAAAAACTTTGATAGAGAAAGGTCCTTCTAATATAGAGGACCTTTCCAAGCTTATGGATGTAAGTGGAAGAACTATTATGAGAGAAATAGCCTCTATAAACAATAATTTAAAAAAATATAAAGCTGTTATTATAGAGGACAATGGACAAATCATATTAAAAGGAGAGGAAGAAGCGTTAGATAAAATCCATGCTTCTTTAGGCGCCATTCCTCTCCAATGGCTTTTAACTCCAGAGCAAAGACAAATATTGATGACAATACAATTGTTACTTTCAGAGGAACCCATAAAAGCTGCTTATTTTAGTTATCAATTTAATGTTGTAGAAGGAACTATAAGTCTCTATCTAGACAAAATAGAGGAATGGCTGAAAATGAGAAACTTATCTCTTATCAGAAGAAGAGGTTATGGGATTAAAGTAGAAGGAAGTGAATTAGATAAAAGAAATGCAATTGTGGAGCTGTTTTATAACTATAAACCCATAGAAGAACTTTTAGCTTTTGTCTATAATGATGAAAAAGACAAATATGTATACACATTTTTTAGTACAATTTTTGACAATGAGTTAGTTCAATTAGTGAAAAGAATTGCACAACAAATTAAGAATGTTATACATGATAACTTATCCGACTTAAATTACTTTGGGATGTTTGTACATTTACTTGTTTCTATTTACAGAACAAAAATAGACAAGCCAATACAGCTTAACGATGAATTTGTAAAAGACATTTTACTTTCTAATGAATTTATTTTCATGAAAGATGTAGAGAAAATATTGAAAGAAAATGAAGTATATTTGCCAGATACTGAATTGGCATATTTGGCTCTTCATTTAAGTCCCAAAAAATACGTCTATAAACAAAATAGATTTGAAGAACTTGGTATTTCCTTACAAGATTTATCAAAAGAGGTTGTGGAAGAAGTTTCTCGGCTTTTAAATATAAAGATAAATTATGACGAACAACTTATTGTAGGGCTGTCACAGCACTTTGAACCTGCTCTTTATAGATTGACAATGGGACTTCAGACTACCAATCCATTAGTAGAAGAAATTAAAAATTATTATGGTGATTTGTTTAAAGCAGTAAATAAAGCTTGCAAGTTAATTTTTTCTAAATATAATCTCATGATACCGGCAGAAGAGATTGGATATATCACAATGCATATTGGAGCTGCAATTGAAAGACAGCAAGCTTTATCAAAAAAATTAAGAGTTTTTATTATATGTCCAAATGGGATTGGCACGGCGAGAATATTATCAGCTAAATTAAAAACTCTTTTTAGAGAAGTTGATGCTATTGACATTGGGGCAATATGGGAGTATAAGAAAAAAGGTGATAACTATGATCTAATAATTTCTACAGTAAAGCTTGAAGAATTAAAAGATAATGTAATTGTGGTATCGCCTTTTTTGCCAGAAGAAGATATTAAAAAGGTAGAAGAGTTTATAGAGAAATATGTAGTCAAGAAAGAAAGAGAATTGACAGGGAATTTGCCGACGGTGGAGAGAAGACGAAATTTTGAAATAGCAGATGAAATACTTCGAAATTTGCAATTAAAATACGTGGAAACAAAAACTATTGCAGATTTAATAAAATTCATAGCAAAGGATTTATATGATTTAATGCTTACTGAAGATGCAAAAGAAATAGAAGAGCTAATCTTTAAAAGGGAAGCCATGGGCAATGTTGTCATACCAACCACCCACATTGCTTTAATTCATACAAGAAGTGACAAAATGGTAATGCCTTTTGTCGGTGTGTATAAACTAAAAACTCCATTAAAGATGAAAAGTGCTGGTTTTTCTTATGAAGAAGTAGATACTTTTCTTGTGATGTTAGCAAGGAAAACAGAAAGCAGTGAAATATTAGAGATGTTAGGTAAAATAAGTATTTCGCTTATAGAGGATAAAGCCTTTAATGAAATATTGAGGCTTGGCGATATCAAAGATATTAGAAATAGCTTAGTTACAATACTAAATGATACACAGGAGGCTTTGGAGGATGAATAAAGAAATACTAAACGAAAATAATATTGTATTAGATGTGCCATCAGAGTCTAAAATACAAGCTATTGAAAGAGTAGGGAATTTGCTTTTTAAAAATGGCTATGTTGAAAAAGAATATATAGAAGGTATGAAGAAAAGAGAAGAAGATGTAACGACTTATATAGGTAATGGTATTGCTATTCCTCACGGAGTTTCTGAGTATGTAAAATATATAAAAAAATCTGGAATAGTTATAGCGCAATATCCTAAAGGAGTAGATTTTGGAGATGGAAATATTGCCTATATTGTCATAGGAATTGCAGGTAAGGGAGATGAACATTTAGAGATATTATCAAAAATAGCGCTTACCTGCCAGTATGAAGAAAATGTCGAGAAATTGAAGAAGGCAAGGGCAAAACAGGAAATAATAGAAATACTTCAAAAAGGTGATGAATAACATGTTAAAAGCGGTTCATTTTGGAGCAGGGAATATAGGCAGAGGATTTATAGGATATTTGTTGTATAAGTCTGGATATGAAATAACTTTTGTTGATATATCAAAAGAATTAGTAGAAAGCATAAATAATTATAAAAGATATAATGTGATTATTTTAAAAGATAATGTGGAAAAGGAAGAAGTAAAAAACATAAAAGCTATTCATATCGAAGATGAAGAAAATCTATCCAAGGCTATTGTAGATGCAGATATAATTACGACTTCAGTAGGAGCTAATAATCTTAAGAGCATAGGGGAAAAATTAAGAAATTATTTAAAGATAAGAAAAGCTAACATTGATAAACCTTTGAATATAATGGCATGCGAAAATGCACTGTTTGCAACAAATATACTAAAAAATAGTATATTGGAAAAAGAGGATAAAGATTTTATTGAGTACGTAAATCAAAAAATTGGTTTTCCTAATACGGCTGTGGACAGGATAGTACCGAATGTAGATATAAAGAAAGAACTGCCAATAGATGTAGCAGTTGAAGATTTTTATGAATGGGATATTGACAAAAAAGCAATTATTGGGGATTTAAATATCAAAGGGGTGGAACTTGTCGCTGACCTTGAACCTTATATAGAGAGAAAATTATTTTTATTAAATGGAGCCCATGCTACCACTGCATATTTAGGATATTTAAAAGGGTATAAATATATACATGAAGCGATTGAAGATGGTTTTATAAGAAATATAGTCTATAAAATGCAAGAGGAAGCTTCTAGCGCGCTTTCTAAGAAACATAATATAAAAATTGATAATTTAAGAGAATATTCAAATAAAGTAATAAAAAGGTTCAAAAACTCCTATTTAAAAGACGAAGTTGTAAGAGTGGGAAGAGAGCCTACAAGGAAATTGTCTGGAAATGACCGGTTAATGATGCCTGCCAAACTTTGTTATGAAATTGGAATTACGCCTGAATTTATACTATATGGTATAGCTGCAGGGTTTTTGTTTGATTATAAGGAAGACCCTCAAGCTTGTAAAATTCAAGATGACATTAAAAATTTTGGCTTAGAAAAAACAATAAGCAAAATTACAGGTTTAGAAGAAAATAGTGATTTATTACATGAAATTGTAAAGAAGTATAAAGAATTAAAAGAAACTTTTAGGAAAAGATGATATAGATTGGATTCTATATCGTCTTTTTCACTTTTTTCTTTTGTAATGAATAGACTTGTGCAAAATTCAGAAGCCTTAATTTAAGCCATTCTACAGACATACTTTTTTCCTATCACTCTTGAATTTTTTATCTTTTATGTAGGATTTCCCCTCCCATTTGTCGAATTATTATATATACACTATAAAAAATTTTTTAAGAAGGAGGAAATCCTACATGTACCAGCTTCAATTGCTTTTAAATATACCTGAACTCTTTACCTCTCAGTCTAAAATTGATTTCTATTCTTCTATGTTTGAAAATCTTGACCTGTCTTCAATACCTGAATTCCCTTCCTCTAGTCCTGGCCGTAAGGGTTATTCTCACCATGCACTTTTTAGAGCTTTTATTGTCATGAAAGCTGAAAGATTCGGCACAATTTCTGACCTTTTAGATTATCTCCGCAATAATCTTATCATTGCTCATCTTTGTGGCTTCGACATTTCTAAACCTCTTCCTTCTTATTGGACTTTTCGCCGTTTTATTAATGACTTCTCTCATGATTATTTGACCTCTATTTTTCAAAATCAGGTCAATATCCTCAAAAATATGGGTATTATCTCCGGTGAGTTTATTTCCATGGATTCTACCCCTATTAAAGCTAACACTAAGTTAAATAACCCTAAGTCTTTTTCTAAAAATAAATTCTCTAAAGATAATCAGCCTAAGTCAGATAAGGATTGTAAATTAGGCGTTTATTCTGCTTCTAACGATTCTTCTAATAAACGCTATAAGTTTTATTGGGGCTATAAAAATCACATTATTGTTGATGCTATCTCTGGTTTACCCATCGCTGAAACTACTACCCCCGCTGATGCCCCTGATTTTGAAGCCGCTTTATCTTTGCTTGAGAAGACTAATAAGTGGTTTAACCTTAAGTATGTTAATTTTATTGCTGATAAAGGCTATGATGTTAAGAAACTTTATAATTATGTTAGAAATATTCTCCACGGTCATTGCTTTATTCCTCTTAACAAGCGTAATTCTAAAAATCCCCCTCTGACTGATGATGGTTATATGGTCTGTGAAGCGGGTATTAAAATGCTTAAAGATGGCAAGCAATATTTTGATGGTTTTATTAAGCAAAAATTTGTTTGCAAGTTCTGTAATTCTAAGGATGATTCTGCCTGCCCTATAAATCATCCTAAATATTTTAATGGCAAAAAGCATAGAGGCTGTACTAAGTATGCTATTATATCTTCTGATTATAGGTCCTCTATTAATAGAGACTCCCTATATTTTAAGGCCGTCTACAAATTGAGAATTGAATCAGAAAGATATAATTCCCGCTTTAAAGCTCTGGATTTTGAAAAGGCTTATGTTAGAAATATTAATTCTGTGAGCAACCTTAATACTTTTGGCCATATTACTTTGCTTACTGTCGCTATTGTAGCTATTAAATTGGGCAAATATGATGAGTTTAGATCTCTTGTTGCTTTGATGCAATCGGCCTAATTTTTATTGAATCTATTTCATGCCATTTTTTAACATTTGACTTCTACAGGATATTTATGCCCTTTTTTAGCTCCTCTTTTTGTCTTTTCTTTTCCCTTACCACTTCCTTTATGTTTGATTGTCAGTGTTGATTACTATATATTGTATGTAATACATATTTTGGTTTTTGATTATGATTATTTTAATTAATTTTGCACATCCCTATTGTAATGAAAGCTATCGTTATAAATTTAAAAATGTTTACAATACTAAGTAAACGTATAAAATAAAGAGCAAATGGGAGTAAAATTGGGAATAAACATGTGATATTGCCCTAAATCGCTGTTGAAGGTCAAAAAAGTCTTTTATATAATTATATTAAGACTTGTCTGACATCTGATGTATGATGTACTTTACACAAAATTAATAATAGTTTAACTTATATTTAACACTCCGCTGGTATACTTAAAAAGTCTAAAATTTTTCCTGTAATTTTTATGGAGGTGGTTGTTGAAAATCTATTTGTTTTCTAAGAACAAAAATACTAGTAAAAGGAGGATGTAAATGTTTAGGTCAAGGCCAAGGATACTTGCAATATTTGTTGCAGCAATAATGGTATTTAGCATGTTTTTCTCTGCGGTACCGCAGATAGCCTTTGCTGCAACGTCAAAAACATTTGACTTTATAGAAGTCACCGATTTTCACGGTTATTTACAAAATGACGGTAAATTAAGTGATGGAACAATTTATAAGCAGCAAATAGCAGGTGTTTTGGCAAAACAAATTAAAGACATAAAAGCTCAAAATCCTGACAGAACTGTAATTTTATCTGGCGGAGATATGTTCCAGGGAACGCCGCTTTCCAACGTCTTAAAAGGACAACCAGTCATTGAAATGATGAAAAATATTGGTTTTGATGCAATGACTCTTGGAAACCATGAATATGATTGGGGAATTGATTCGGTAATTGATACGCAAAATGCTACATTGAAAAATTCTACAATTCCTGTTCTTGCAGCAAATGTGTATGATAAAACAACGGGGCAATTGGTGAATTATGTAAAACCCTATGTAATGATTGAAAAAGATGGAGTAAAAATCGGCATAATTGGCATCGTAGACAATAAAGAATTTCCAAATATAATAATGCCTGCATATATACAAAATGTTGATTTTAAAGATCCTGTTCCAATTGTAAATGACTTAGCACAGCAGTTAAGACAACAAGGTGCGCAAATAGTTGTTGTACTGGCACATATGGGCGCATATCAAGATAAGTCAGGTAATGTAACAGGCAATCTTATAGACTTTGCAAAGCAAGTTCAAGGTGTAGATGCGATATTTGGTGGACATACACATTCAATTGTCACTACAAGAGTAAATGGAATTCCTGTAGGGGTTGCTTACTATTATGGCAGAGGATTCATCGATTTAAAGATAACATTAAATGATGATGGCACAGTTACAACAGGCGATATGCAATACATTGATATTACAGGTTTGTATTCTACACAAAATCCTGTAGTGGATCCTGAAGTACAAGCCATTGTTGATAAAGCTGTTCAAGATGTAGGACCAATATTTAACGAAGTGATAGGTCAAGCTGCAATTGACTTGACAAGGACTCAAAGTGCGCAACCTTATGGAGACTCTCTCTTAGGCAATTGGGCAGCACAAGTGACAAAGGATGCAGTTGGAGCAGATTTTGGATTTGCCAATAATGGTGGGCTTAGGATAGATATTCCAAAAGGCGATATAACTGTTGGAATGATGTATCAGCTGATGCCTTTTGACAACACAATAGTTACAATGAAAATGACAGGGGCGCAAGTAAAAACTATCCTTGAACAGGCTGTTCAAGATGGAGGAAAAGGCATACAAGTTGCAGGACTTTCCTTTAAATATGATCCAAGTAAACCCACCATGAATAGAGTATTTGACATGAGAAAGTCCGACGGAACGCCAATACTCATGGATAAAACTTATCTTGTTGCGACAAACAACTTTATGGGCACTGGCGGAGATGGCTTTACAGGATTTACAGACCCTGATATTGTAAAAACTTATGTTGACACATATAAGCTTGTAAGAGATGCATTCATAGATGCAGTTAAAGCCCAAAAGACAGTTACTTCAAAAATAGATAATAGAATTGCACCGGCTAAAATGAGTGATGCGACAATAGCAGTACTTGCTACGTCAGATATACATGGCAATATATTCCCATGGGACTACAATACTGCAAAACCAGCAAATCAAGGTCTTGCAAAGGTATCTACTTATGTAAAACAGGTAAGAGCGCAATATCCTTATGTGGTATTAGTAGACAATGGAGACACAATACAAGGAACACCACTTTCTTACTATTATGACAAGATAGATACCACTACAGAGTATCCATTAGCAAAAGTAATGGGAGCAATGAAATACGATACCTGGACATTGGGCAACCATGAATACAATTATGGGCTTGACGTTTTGAATAGGGTTATAAATGATATGAGAAATGAAGGCATACATGTGCTTTCAGCAAATACTTACAAAGATGACGGAACAAACTTTGTTGACCCTTACTATATTAAGACATTTGATACGCCACAAGGACCTGTAAAAGTGGGTATATTAGGCCTTACGACTAAAACTATACCATCATGGGAAGATAAAGACCACTATGCAGGATTACACTTCAATGACCTTGTAGAGGAAGCAAATAAGTGGGTACCCAAGTTAAGAGAAGCAGGAGCAGATATAATAGTTGCTACAATTCATTCTGGTGAAGAGTCACCAACAGATATAATACCAGAAAATCAAGTTATTGCTGTAGCAACGCAAGTAAATGGCATTGATGCAATAGTTGCAGGACATACACATGCTATTATATCACAGCATACGTATAAAAACCCAGCAGGCGAAACAGTGATAGTGACAGAACCTGGTAGATGGGGACAATATGTATCACAGATAAACTTTAATATAAGCAAAAATGCTGATGGAAAATGGGAAATAGATAGCAAATGGAGTGCAACTATAAAAATGGATGATTCTGTACAAGCAGATTCAGATATTTTAAACCTTGCACAACCATATCAAGATGCAACACTTAAATATATAGGAACAAAAATCGGTGTTGCAACAGGTGACTTCTTAGGTACTGAACAGACAGTAAAAGAGACAGCTATAATGGACCTTATCAATAAAGTTCAAAAATATTATGCAAAAACTGATCTGTCAATTGCTGCACCACTTAGCAGCTCAGCGAAGATATTGAAAGGCGATATAACAATTCAAGACATCATGGGTGTATATGTATATGAAAACTATTTGTATGGAATAAAGATGACTGGGAAACAGTTAAAGGACTGGATGGAATGGTCAGCAAGATATTACAAACAAGTTTCCTCGCCAAATGATCCTATAACAAAAGATCCTACTTTGAATATACCTGATTACAATCTTGACCAATTGTACGGTGCAAGCTATGTAATAGATTTAACACAACCAGCAGGACATAGAATTAAGAATCTCAAAGTCAATGGCAAACTTGTAAAAGATGACGATGTATTCACAGTAGCAATAAACAACTATAGATTCAATGGTGGTGGCGGATTCATGCAAGCTGCTGGAATAACAAATCCAGAAATTGTATTTGATTCTGCAAAAGCTTATGGCGATGACGGACAGGTAAGGAATTTGATGATTAGATATATTCAAGAGCATGGTACAATTACACCAACTGTTGAAAATTACTGGTATGTATCAACAACTCCTGTGGCAGAAGAAACACCATCACCAGTAACACAGCCAACACCTGCTCCAACTCCGCAACCACAACCTGCACCACAACCAACGCCTGCTCCAACTCCACAACCGACACCAGCACCACAACCAACGCCTGCTCCAACTCCGCAACCACAACCTGCACCACAACCTGTATACAACTATGGCATTGTAACTGCATCAGCGCTTAATGTGAGGGCAGGCGCAAGTACTTCAAGCAAAATTATAGGAGTACTTCCTGCCGGAAAAGTTGTGACATTGCTTGAAGAAGTCAACGGCTGGTACAAGATTGACTACAATGGCAAAACAGGATACATTTACGGCAAATACGTTGCTGCAACGCCAAATCCGTCAAAGGTAACTGTTTTGAAAGCTGTAAAAGTCACTGCTAAGAGCGGATTAAATGTAAGAGTAGGGAATTCTATAAATGCAAAGAAGATAGGAGCAGTACCATATGGTACAGAACTAAAAGTAGTTGGAGAATATAATGGATGGTATCAGATACAGTATAATGGCGGATTTGGATATGTATACGCAAAATATACAAAATAGGAGCTAAAGAAGAGAAAAGCTGTGGGAAACCGCAGCTTCAGACTGTTGACAAAATATCGGGAACCCGTTATGATGAGAAGGGTTCCTTGTTATTTTAGTGGTATAAAGCAAAAGAGGAGAGGAGAAGGAAGATGTTAACAAAGAAACAGGATGCAAGACATCAAATAGAATTTGTAAGCATAGATCAATTAGTACCAAAAGACCACCTTTTAAGAAAGATAGAAAAAGTCATAGACTTTAGCTTCATATACGATTTAGTAAAGGACAAATATTCCGAAGATCACGGCAGACCAAGTATAGATCCAGTAGTATTGATAAAAATACTGTTCATTCAATATCTTTTTGGTATACCGTCGATAAGAAGAACAATAGCAGAAATAAAAACAAACGTTGCATATAGATGGTTTTTAGGGTATGGACTAACAGAAGAAATACCTCATTTTTCAACATTTAGCCAGAACTACATAAGAAGATTCAAAGGGACAGACATATTTGAGAAAATATTTACGAAGATTTTAGAAGAAGCAATAAGGCATGGGTTAGTAAATGCAGAGGAAGTATTCATAGATTCCACTCACGTAAAAGCAAGTGCCAATAAGAAAAAATATACAAAAGAAATAATAGAACAAGAAGCCAAGACTTACCAAGAAAAACTAGAAGAAGAAATAAACAAAGATAGAGAAGCTCATGGAAAAAAGCCATTAAAGAAAATCAAGACGATAAAGACGAAAGAAGTAAAAGTAAGCAAAACAGACCCAGATAGTGGAATGTTAAACAAAAATGAAAAAGAAAAATGTTTTGCATATTCCTTTCACACAGCCTGCGATAAAAACGGATTTGTATTAGGAGTAAAAGTTGAAGCAGCGAATGTACACGACAGCGTAATGTTTGAAGAAGTACTAAAAGAAGTTGAAAATAGGGTAGGAAAACCGAAAGCAATAGCAGTAGATGCAGGATACAAAAATCCGTACATATTAAAGACAATATTTGATAGAGAAATAATACCAGCAGTGCCATACACAAGACCAAAAACAAAAGACGGTTTTATGAAGAAACATGAGTTTGTGTATGATGAATATTATGACTGTTACATATGCCCGCAGAATGAAATACTAACATATGTTACAACCAATAGAGAAGGATATAGAGAATACAAATCAAACCCAGAAAAATGTAAAAACTGTCCTTTAAGAGAAAAGTGTACCCAAAGTAAAGACTACACAAAGAGGATATTCAGGCACATATGGGAAGGATATGTAGAAGAAGCAGAACACCTAAGGCATACACCTTACTGTAAAGAAGTATATGAGAGAAGGAAAGAGACAATAGAGAGAGTGTTTGCAGATTTAAAGGAGAAGCATGGTTTGCGATGGACAACATTAAGAGGGAAAGAAAAATTGTCCATGCAAGCGATGCTTGTTTTTGCTGCCATGAATTTAAAGAAAATGGCCTTATGGTTATGGAGGAAGGGCAAAGGGCCCTTTGACATTTCAAAACTTTATCCATTATTTGGAGTTTTAAAGAAAATTTTATCCAGATATATACAGCCCCTGTTTTCGGTACTAAGAAAACAGGGGCTAAAATTTTACTTTGTCAACAAACTGAAGCTGTGGGAAACCGCAGCTTTTCTCTTTTGCAAAAACTGTTGGAGAGAAGAAAATATGTGATAAAATATATAGGTAAGTGGATTATATACAGGAGATTTACAGCGAAAGGGATGAAATAAGTTTGAAAATAGGCGATGTAGTTTTAAAAAATAACGTATTTTTATCTCCTATGGCAGGGGTTACAGATAAGCCTTTTAGAGTGATTTGCCAAGAAATGGGTTGTGGCCTTGCATACACAGAAATGGTTAGTGCCAAAGGCCTTTATTATGGCAGTGAAAATACAAAAGTGTTGACAGATATTGATGAGGAAGAGAAGGTGGCTCTTCAAATATTTGGTTCTGATCCAGATATTATGGGGGAGATAGCAAGAAGGCTAAATGATAGCAAAGCTTTAATTCTCGATATAAACATGGGATGTCCTACCCCTAAAATAGTTAAAAATGGTGATGGAGCGGCACTTATGCTGAAACCAGAATTAGCAGAAAAAGTAATGGAATCTGTTGTGAAAGCATCAAATAAACCTGTGACAGTTAAAATAAGAAAAGGGTGGGATGATAATCATGTAAATGCAGTAGAGATAGCACAAATTGCTGAAAAGGTTGGCGTTAAAGCAGTAGCAGTACATGGAAGGACGAGAGAACAATTTTATTCTGGAAAAGCTGACTGGAGTATAATAAAAAAAGTCAAAGAAAGTGTAAAAATACCTGTTATAGGTAATGGCGATATATTTACACCAGAAGATGCAAAAAGAATGTTGGAGGAAACGGGATGCGATGCAATTTTAATAGGACGAGGGGCGCAGGGTAATCCCTGGATATTTAAAAGAACTGTACATTTTTTAAATACCGGAGAATTACTTCCCGAGCCGACAATACAAGAAAAAATAGAAGTGATTATCAGGCATTTGGAAATGATGATAGAATACAAAGGTGAACGTACAGGTATTCTTGAAATGAGAAAACATATTGCTTGGTATTTAAAGGGATTATATGGCAGCGCTAAACTCAGGGAAGCAGTATTTAAAATGGAAAAATATGAGCAAATAAAAGAGTTTTTATTAAATATAGCAAAGACCTATGCAGATTGAAGACTAACTTTTTATTGTATTAAAAGTCTCCTGCTTATATCCTTAAGTGCATTTTAAGTATCTAAGTATGCCTAAGGCTTGCTTTGAGCAGAGGGGACACACTAAGATACTTCGAAATGCACTTTGCGCAAAAAAGAGGAAGCTTATTAAAAAACTTGTCTACAGCCTGAGTCCTGCAGCGATTTTAGCAGGACTTTTAAAAGATAAGTGACAAAATGTAAAAGAGATGCTATTATAAATTGAGGAGTATTTTATTTACCTTGAGGTGGTAACGTTGTCAATTGAATATATTGTAGCACTTTGCGGTATAGGATTTGCAGCTGCTTTTATTGATTCTATAGCGGGTGGAGGCGGTATAATAAGCCTTCCAGGGCTTTTAGTACTTGGAGTACCTCCAGCTTTTGCGCTTGGAACTAACAAATTTGCTGCTTCTTGTGCTTCTTTTACTAGTTCTTTAACTTTTATAAAGTATAGAGTGTATGATGGAGATTTGTTAAAATACTTGGTATTTGGGACTTTATTAGGTGCAATTCTTGGAGTCAAAACTGTACTTTTGTTAGATAGCTCGCAATTAAGGATAATTATAATTATTCTAATGATGTTTGTTGCAATATATACCTTGTTTGTTAAAAATATAGGCAATGAAAACAAATTTGAAGGCGTTAATAAAAAGACTATTGCAATAGGCCTTATAATTTCTATAATTCTTGGCTTTTATGATGGCTTTTTTGGACCGGGAACAGGTTCATTTTACATTTTTTTATTCTTAACACTTTTGAATTATGATTTTAAAATAAGTGCAGGAAATGGGAAAATACTGAATTTTGTAAGCAATATAACTTCACTAATTATGTTTGCGTTACATGGTAAGATATTGTATTCTATTGCAATTCCCATGGCGTTAGCAATGATACTGGGGGCAAGATTGGGGACAAAGCTGGCTATAAAAAATGGAGCTCGGCTTATAAGGCCTATATTGATTTCTGTCACTTTGTTGTATGCAGTGAAAATGATTTTTGATATAACAAATCATTAAAGTAAGACATGCACAAATAAAAGGGATTAACCACATATATGTATCATGGAGATGATGCATATATGTGGGAGGAAAATAGAACAAAAAAATATAAAGGAATTGACATTATAGAATTCTATCAAAAAGAGGCAATTAAAAGGAAAAACACAATACCCAAAAAAACTTTTTATAATAGATT
This sequence comes from Thermoanaerobacter ethanolicus JW 200, assembly GCF_003722315.1. Classification (NCBI taxonomy): domain Bacteria; kingdom Bacillati; phylum Bacillota; class Clostridia; order Thermoanaerobacterales; family Thermoanaerobacteraceae; genus Thermoanaerobacter; species Thermoanaerobacter ethanolicus. The sequence continues at coordinate 841,446 of NZ_CP033580.1, forward strand.
TTTGAAAATTGGAGACCACATAATGATATCAAAACCCTATGAGGAAAAGTTTGAAGAGAAAAGATATAAAATCAGCCTTTATGAACTGTTAAAAAACGTATATTATGAAGAAGTATTTGGGATAAACATTTCTTCCAAAAGAAAAAAAGAAGTCTATCGCAACAATATCTCTTTTGAAAATTTTACTATAGGCGATATTGTTTTAGCCACAAGCCCGGGATTTCACATACAAGGTGCTATTAGACATGCTGCTATATTCGATAGCAGAAGATATCATGGGAGCGTTGATGATGAATGCTTACTCACTGCAGAACCAAATAAAGGAGTAATATACGAGTCTATTCGATTTTATCATGAAAACTTTGGAGAAGCATGGGGACTTTATGTGCCCAATACCACTTTACAACAAAGAATTGCAGTTGTCGATGAAATAGCAAAACATATAGGAGAGAGATATTATTGGAGTGCTCATAAAAGCAACTCAAAAGTTTGGTATTGTTCATTGGCTCCTTGGAGAGGATATTATAAAATTACAGGTATTGATATTGACTATAATGACGGATATTGGGTTTTACCTATTGACATTTTTATGAGTGAATATACTGAAGTTTTTGAGTATTCAAGGGGATAGTATGTACTATCCCTCAGTTTGTTGACAAAGTTAAAAAATTTTCAAAGGAGATATTTTGCATCGTCGCTCCGATGTTCCAAAGCGACAAAACTAAAGCTCGACCTTCAGGCTGTTGTAAGATGTCTGATAATTTGAAAACAAAAAGAAAATCAAAAGTCATATTGACTTTTGTAAATGTTATATTATATAATAATTCCGTAAACACGTGTTTATAAGATTGTGTTATAAAGATTCTTAATAACATATTGCTTTTAAAAATAATAGCATAATATAGTGTTAAAAAATATGGCACTTCTTTGCATGGTAAGATTTAAAAAAAGTACAGGCGTAATACCGAGATATGACTTGAAAAATAGAGAACAGAATAAAATAATTTTTTGTAGCAGGTGAGGGCTTCTTTTGTTGAAATATAAGGAAATTTGTATTATAATTAGAGAAACACGAATTTATAATTATCTCTTAATAAGGAGTAAGGTGCATGAATAGCAAGGATATTGCAAGGATTGCAGGTGTTTCACGTAGTACAGTTTCAAGAGTAATAAATAATTATCCGAATGTTCCGCCTGAGACTAAAGAAAAGGTCTTAAAAGTTATCAGGGAATATAATTATGTTCCTCACGCTTCAGCAAGGATGCTTAGAGGAAAAAGTTCAAAAACTATTGGATTGGTGATAGTTGATTTAAAGAAAAATAGTGATATTCATAAGGTGTATGATAATGTTTACTTTGGGCCTTTTACGACGGCGGTTATTGATTTTGCGAATCAATTAGGCTATAACGTGCTTGTGATAACTGTTTACAAAACAAGAGATTATAAGAAAATAAGAGAAGTCTTTTATAACAAGACTATAAATGGGGCAATCTTTATTGGAGTAAAAAATGATGATCCAGATATAAAAAATTTAATTGAGGCTGGATTGAAGACTGCTGTAATCGACCAGGAAATTAGGGAAGATGAAGATGACGCTTTTAACAAAAGCATTATAGTGAACATGGATAATGTAAATGGTGCGTATGAAGCGACAAAATATCTAATCAATTTAGGGCATACGGAAATTGCTCATATAACAGGTGATATGGAAAAACTTTCTGGATTTGCAAGATTAGAAGGATATAAAAAAGCATTGAAAGAAGCGGGTATTCCCTTTAAAAATAATTTAATTGTAAAAGGAGATTTTGTTGAAGAAAGCGGTTATAAAGCTGCATATAAATTATTTAAAAAAGCAAAACCGACTGCAATTTTTGCATCAAACGATCAAATGGCTATAGGAGCTATGCAGGCTTTAGAAGAGATGGGATATAAAGTGCCTGAAGATGTTTCTATAATCGGATTTGATGATATTACAATATCTCGTTATTTAAAACCTGCTTTGACGACCATGAGTGCATCTTTATTGCAAATGGCGGAATTGGCGGTAGAAAATTTGATTAAGTCTATTGAAGAAGAAATAGCTATTACAGCTAAATTTGTTGTTCCTGTAAAACTTGTAGAAAGAGAATCCTGTAAAAGAATTGAAATGCAAAGAGAAAAAATAAATGATAAATATGCACTAACTATGAAATAAAGGCGTTACGCCTTTATTTATGAATATTTGTAAACACGTGTTAAGTAACAATAAGAAAAATGACTATATCAATTCGGCGAATGAAAAAGGGATTTATGATGCAATAAATTACTTAATTCAAAATGGGCATAAAAAAATAGGATTTATTGGTAATAACGAATGGTCATATAGTTTTAAAAAACGTTATCAAGCGTATATTATGTATATGGAAGAATTTAAGATACAAATCGACGACAAATTTGTGTGGCTTGATATAAATTTAAAAGGGCCAAATTTTTTAGAAGACATGGATTATTTTAAAAAGAAAATAAATGTAAATGATACTGATTTTCCAACCGCTTGGATATGTGCCAATGATAAAATTGCATTGGCATTTATGAGGTCTTTGTCTGAATTAAATATAAAAGTTCCTGAAGACGTTTCTGTGATTGGCTTTGATAATATTGAGATGGGAGCGATTTCTTATCCTCCTTTAACTACTATAAATGTTCCTAAACAACAATTAGGCGTAAAAGCTATTCAACAACTTGTATATCGAATAAATAATCCAGAGAAAATATATGAGGATATTAGGTTAAACACGAATCTAATTGTTCGTGGTTCGGTAAAAAAAATTACGTAAAAAATTTTTAAAGTGAATAATAACGTGTTCATTAAAAACTTTATTTCTTTTGAAAATATTAGAATATAGTTTTTGTAGTGTTAAATAGTGATATGCGTGATATTAGAATGTAGAATATTAAAGAATCCATCAAATAATAAACACGTTTTTATAAATTTAATACAAAACCAATTTTACGATAGCCTAAAACAAGAGGCTGAGAGGCCTTTTGTTTTAAAAAATTCAATGAAAGGGGGAATATGAGGAGTAAAATAAAATTTTTTAAAATAAAAGGAAACAACAAACCAAAAAGGGGGATTTTTAGGATGAGAAGGCTGTTAAGTCTATTATTAGTGTTAATGCTAATAATGGGCGCATTAGCAGGCTGTGGACAAAAGAGTCAAGAAACAAGCGATAAATCGAACCAGCAAAATGCAAATACACAGCAAGTTGCACAGGAGACAACATATCAAAGAAACGAAACAGTATACTTTGGAGGTGGATTATGGAGCCCGCCCAGCAACTGGAATCCGCTAACACCATGGAATGCTGTAACAGGTACAGTTGGATTAATTTATGAAACACTATTCAACTATGACCCGCTTAAAAACGAATTCATACCATGGTTAGCAGAGAAAGGTGAATGGACCTCTGATAATACTTATCAAATCACTTTAAGAGACGGGCTCACATGGCAAGATGGAAAACCTTTAACATCAGAGGACGTAAAATTCACCTTTGAAATAGCAAAACAATATTCTGAGATTTATTATAGCCCAATGTGGCAATGGTTGCAATCTATAGAGACACCGGACAACAAAACAGTAATATTTAAGTTCTCAACTGTAAACTATCATGAATGGGCATATAACTTATATCAAATACCTATTATTCCAAAGCATATATGGGCAGATAAGTCAAAAGATGATATGTTAAATGGTGCAAATGAAAAGGCTATAGGTTCAGGACCCTATTTATTTGACACTTATAGCAATGATCGTATGGTTTACAAGAGGAATGACAACTGGTGGGGCATAAAAGCAATGAATATGACCCCAGCACCAAAGAGAATAGTTTATTTAATTGTGCCTAGTAACAACGTTGCATTGGGAATGCTAATGAAAGGTGAATTAGATTTAAGTAACTTTTTCCTTCCAGGTATAAAGACTTTGAAAGCTAACTACGGTATAACGACTTTTTATGATAATCCGCCATATATGATTCCAGATAATACTGTGTTTATGTTTATCAATACCACTAAATCTCCATTAAACAATGTTGAATTAAGGAAAGCAATGGCATATGCGATCAATCCTAAGGTAATAGCAGAAAAAGTATATGAAAATCAAGTAGAACCAGCAAATCCATTAGGATTTGTGCCGGCTAAGGCTTGGGAAGAATATTATGATAAAAATGTAGTTAATAAATATGGCTATACCTATGATCCAGAAAAAGCGAAATCAATTTTGGATGCAGCAGGATTTAAATTAGGAAGTGATGGAGTAAGGACAGCACCCGATGGAAAAAGATTTAAGTTAGAGATTAGTGTGCCATATGGTTGGACAGATTGGATGGAAGCAGCTAAAATTGTTGCAGATCAATTAAAGGTAGTAGGAATCGATGCAGAAGCTAAATTTCCAGATTATAGTAAATATTATGAGGATTTAACGAAAGGAACATTTGATTTATCATTTAATAACTTTGGCAGCCAAGTCACGTCAACTCCATGGACTTTGTATAATTGGCTATTTAACAAAGTTCAAGAAAACGGTCCTCAGAATAATGGAAACTTTGGGCGCTTTGATGTGCCAGGATTACAAGACTTAATAGCAAAATTTAACCAAACAAAGCTAGGAAGTCCAGAAGCCAAGCAAGCAGCTGCACAACTTGAAGAGATTTTCTTAAAGAATATGCCAGCTATACCACTTTGGTACAATGGTCTCTGGTTCCAAGCATCAAATGCAGCATGGGAGAATTGGCCAACAGAACATGACCCATATGCTTATCCAGTTACTTGGGGTGGCAGATGGCAAACAGGTGGGACAATGATGTTGATGAAGATAAAACCGAAAGCTTCGCAATAATAAATGGGGGTATATAAATGTTACGGTATTTAATAAAGAAGTTGTACATTTACATTTTGACTTTCTTTTTTGCAGTAACTATTGACTGGCTAATCCCCAGGTTTATGCCTGGGGACCCCATTCTTGTATTAGTTTCAAGATTTTCGGGGCTACCAGAGTCAGCAAAAGTAATGTATGGGTATCTAATCAAAGCTTTTGGCTTAGATCTACCTTTATGGAAACAATACCTTAACTTTTGGATAGCATTGTTTAAAGGTGATTTAGGAATTAGCATTTATATGTATCCTAAACCGGTTCTAGATGTTATAGCACAAGCTATACCTTACACATTAGTAGTGTTATTGCCATCAATTTTACTAAGTTGGATAGTAGGGAACTATATAGGAGCAGTAGCAGCGAGACATAGAAGCTTAGATTCCAGAATGTTACCAATTTTTTATATAATTACATCTATACCATACATGTGGTTAGGAATACTATTAGCATGGGCATTAGGAGTTGTTTTTGGGATTTTCCCTATTGCAGGAGCTTATAGTTTTAGTATGAGACCGAATTGGTCATGGCAATTTGTAGTGGACTTTTTAAGACATTGGATATTGCCTTTTTTGTCTCTCTTTATAGTGCAAATTGGTGGTTGGGCGATAGGTATGAGGAATTTGATAATATATGAACTTGAAGCCAATTATTCAAGATATTTAGAAGCGTTAGGAGCATCAGAAGGGCTTATTAGGCGATATGCCTTTAAAAATGCTATACTTCCACAGATTACAGGTTTAGCCTTACAATTAGGTACAATCGTAGCAGGGTCCATAGCAACAGAAGTAGTATTTTCTTATCCAGGAATGGGATATATGTTATTGCAAGGTATATTAAATCAGGATTATTTTTTGGTACAAGGAGTCTTCTTGTTTATAATCATAGGGGTATTACTTGCGAATTTCTTAGTTGATATACTATACATGATTGTTGATCCAAGAATTAGACTAGGACTTGGAGGAGAAAATGTATGAAAGAGTTTATATATTTTGCGTTTAAAAACACGAAATTTAAGATAGGCTTGACAATATTACTATTTTTTCTGATATTGGCTATAATTGGACCTTATATTTCTCACTATAAAGATCCATTGGAGTATGTCAGTATGAGCAATCTTCCTCCAAGCAGAGAAAACTGGTTAGGGACAACAACCTTTGGGCAAGATGTCTTTACCCAGTTTGTATACGGACTCAGGTCGACATTTTTTATTGGGTTATTTGGAGGAGGACTTGCCACAATAATAGGGCTTTTAATTGGTTTTATAGCAGGATACAAAGGCGGATTATTAGACGACCTTTTAATGATGTTGACGAACATATTAATAGTAATACCTACCTTAGCTTTACTCATAATCATAGCAGCCTATTTACCCTATAGAGGAATAGGGATACAAAGCGTGATAATAGGTTTGACAGCATGGCCATGGACAGCAAGGGCTGTACGTGCCCAAACACTTTCTTTAAGGTCAAGAGAGTTTGTGAATTTAGCTAAAATAACAGCATTGAGACCATTAAAAATAGTTTTAGAAGAAATAGCGCCAAACATGATGTCTTATGTAGTAATGGTATTCATATTGCAGTTTGCAGGAGCAATATTAGCAGCAGTAGGATTGGATTTTATAGGATTGGGACCAACAAGGGGAATTTCATTAGGCTTAATGATGCAGTACTCAGTATTATGGAACGCAATCCAACTAGGAATGTGGTGGTGGTTTGTTCCTCCAGGGTTGGCAATCACAATGATAGTCAGTTCCTTATATTTTCTCAATATAGGTCTTGACGAAATATTTAATCCAAGGCTGAGGGAGGAGTGACCGAATTGATACAAATAGAAGGATTACGAATTTATTACAAAACATTGCATGGTGACGCCAAAGCATTAGATGATGTAACTTTTACAATAAATGACAAAGAAATATTAGGTATAGCAGGGGAATCAGGCTGTGGTAAGTCAACCCTGGGTAATTCATTGATACTTTTAAAGCCGCCAATGAAATATGTATCAGGAGAGGTAAAGATTAACGGAGAAAAATTGCCAATAGACAATAATACTGAAATGAGGAGGTATCGTTATAAGAAAATTTCTCTTATTCCTCAATATGCTATGGATGCTTTAAATCCCACCCGCAAAATAGGGAGGATAATAAGGGACTTAGTAGGGCAACACAAAATAAAATATGAGGGAATAGAAAAAAGGCTACATGAACGTTTAAATATGGTAAAACTTTCAAAAGATGTTCTTAATATGTATCCTTTTGAACTCTCAGGTGGGATGAAGCAGAGGCTAGTATTGGTAATATCGACTTTATTAAATCCCGACCTCTTAATAGCAGACGAAGTCACATCAGCCCTTGATGTATCTTCTCAGAAAGCAGTTTCGCTGATGTTTAAGGAGTTTAGAGATAGGGAGATAGTAAACTCAATAATATTTATTACCCATGATATAGCAGTTTTATACCAAATAGCGGATAGGATAGTTATAATGTATGCAGGGAAAGTAGCGGAAATTGGTCCGACAGAAGAAATAATAGCGAATCCTTTGCATCCCTATACAAAAGCTCTGATTAAATCATTGCCTAATGCAGGAATACGTCATACAAAAGAAAAATTAGAGGGTATCCCTGGTCATCCTCCCAATCTCATAAATCCTCCAGCAGGATGTAGATTTAGAGATAGATGTCCATTTGCAGATGAAAACTGTTTAGAAGAGCCACCACTTAAAGAAATCAATAAAGGCCGCCTTGTGGCTTGTTGGAAGGTGAAGGATTTATGATCAAAGCAAAGAATCTTACAAAGGTTTTTAATTCAGGGTTTTTGTTTAGTAAAAACACAATAACAGCAGTAGATGAAGTAAATTTTGAAATAGGCAAAGGAGAGATTTTAGCTTTAGTAGGTGAAAGTGGCAGTGGAAAGTCTACAATAGGTAAAATGATGTTAAAATTGCTAAAACCAAGTGGTGGCCAAATTTTACTTGAGGACAAGGATATCTTTAGCATATCAAATAACAAAGAGTTTTACTCAAAAGTTCAAGGAATTTTTCAAGACCCATATTCCTCTTTTAATCCTATATTTAAAGTAAATAGAATATTTAAATTAGTAAGACAATCCTTTAAAAAAGAAGTGCCTGCATCAGAATGGAATGATAGAGTAGAAAATGTATTAAAGAAAGTGGGACTGAATGCTGGAGATGTGTTAAACAAGTATATACACCAATTGAGTGGAGGACAGCTTCAAAGATTATTAATAGCAAGGGCGCTACTGATGGATGTAGAGGTATTAGTAGCAGATGAAATTACTAGTATGTTAGATGCTTCAACTCGTGTAGATGTTTTAGAAGCATTGCTTAGCTTAAAAGAAATAGGAGCTGCTATAATGTTTATTACCCATGACCTTTCGCAGGCGTATTATATAAGCGATAAGATAGTGGTTTTGTATAGAGGGTCAGTTGTAGAGATGGGCTCAATAGAAAAAGTCTTTTCTAATCCGAGACATCCTTATACACAGATGCTATTAGACTCAATACCACAATTAGACAGAAAATGGGAAACTGACAGAATTGATATTGAAGATTCGGACAAAAAGCAGGCTATATGGAAAGAGGGACTATGTAAGTATATAGATAGATGCCCTATAGCAGATACAAGTTGCTTTAAACCTACACTTAAATTAGTAGAGGAAGACCATTATGTTGCTTGTGTAAAACTTTGATTAAAAATAGAAATTAAATTACAGTAAAAATGGTAAGGCAAGAAAATTTAAAAAAGGTGATTTAATTATGGAAAAGCGAATTTCTTTAAATGGAACATGGCATTTTAGAGAGGCAAATGCTAGTGAATGGTATGAAGGAGAAGTTCCAGGATGTGTTCAGCTAGATTTAATAAGACTAGGGAAAATAGAAGATCCTTATTATCGCATGAATGAAATAAAGTTTCATAAATTAGAAGAAAAAGAATGGGTTTATAGGAAAGAATTTGACTTTGATGTAAAAAACAAGGATGAATTTGACGCAATAAAGTTAATTTTTGAGGGAATAGATACTTTTGCTGATATTTATTTAAATGACATACACTTAGGAAGAACACAAAATATGTTTATACCACATGAATTCAACGTTAAGGATGCTATAAGATATGGGGAAAATATATTAGAGGTACATTTTGATTCACCTATAAAGACGATAAAAGCTGTGGAACAAACAAGTTCTGTAAAACTTGAATGGTCAGGAGAAAGTGGCAGGCCTTATGTGAGAAAAGCACAATATTCATTCGGATGGGATTGGGGTCCAAGGATAGTCCAGGTAGGCCTTTGGAGAGGCGTGTATTTGTCTTTAGTAAAATATGCAGAGATAAAAAATCCATATTTCCATACAGAAAAAATTGAGCAAAACAAAGCTTACGTGGCAATAAATGCAGAAGTTGAAAGTTATACGCAAAAAGATCTTGAAGCTAAAATAGAAATAATGCATAAAGACATTTCATATGGGAAGAAGCGAGTAAAAATTCAGAAGGGCAAGATAAAAGCCTCAATGATTATAGACAATCCTAAATTGTGGTACCCAAATGGATTTGGAGAACAGCCTCTTTATGAAGTGAAAATAACACTTTTAGCGGATGAAGAAATAATAGATGAAAAAAGTTTTAAAAGCGGAATAAGGACAGTTAGATTAATAAGAGAAAAAGATGAAGAAGGAGAAAGTTTTATTTTTGAAATAAACGGTGTAAAAGTTTTTGCAAAAGGAGCCAATTGGATACCAGCTGACAACTTATTACCTAGATTGACCAAAGAAGATTATTACGAATATATAAGACTTGCAAAAGAAGCGAATATGAACATGCTACGAGTATGGGGAGGAGGGATATATGAAGATCCAGCATTTTATAATGCCTGTGATGAGATGGGCATAATGGTATGGCAGGATTTTATGTATGCCTGTGCCCAATACCCTGACCAACTTGAATGGTTTCAAAAATTAGCAAAAGAAGAATCCGAGAAAGTCATATTAAGTCTTAGAAATCATCCTTCAATTGTATTGTGGTGTGGGAATAATGAAAACAATTGGGGATTTCACTCCTGGTGGGATAATGGAGATCCAAAATATTTGGGCAATTACATTTATAAGGAAATATTACCTAAAGTGTGTGCAAAATTAGATCCGTCAAGGCCTTATTGGGTATCAAGTCCTTATGGAGGAGAAGATCCAAATAGAGAAACTGAAGGCGATAGGCATCAATGGAATGTGTGGAGTGGATGGGTAGACTATGAAGAGTACACAAAAGATAAGGGCAGATTTCTTAGTGAATTTGGATTCCAATCAATGCCAGATTGGAAAACAGTACTTTCTTACACATCTCCTGAAGATAGGACAATACTGAGTCCAGTTATGATTTCTCACAACAAAATGGTTGAAGGAATGGAAAGATTAGTAAGGTTTATGGTAGGACACTTAGGATTTCCTAAAGACCTTAAAAGCTTTGTTTACTTAAGTCAATTTAACCAAGCAGAGGCTATAAAAACAGGTGTAGAACATTGGAGGTCAAGAAAATTTAAGACAGCAGGGACATTGTACTGGCAGTTTAATGACTGCTGGCCTGTAGCTAGCTGGTCTTGTATTGATTATTACAAGAGGAAAAAAGCATTGTATCACTATTCAAAGAAATTTTATGCAGAAATTTTACCATACATAAAAGAGGAAGATGGGGGTATCACAATCTATGGCATAAGTGATTTGGTGCATGATAAAGAAGTAGAGGTAACTATAAAAGTTTTCAAACTAAATGGTGAAAAAATTGCAGAGAAACAGTTAAAAACGAGATTAATAGCAAATGACGTTACAAAAATAGCTCACTATAAAATTGAGGAATTAAATATTGGGTACAGTGTAAAGGAAATGCCTATAGCAATACCGGGGTGTACATTGCCAGTAGAGAAAAATGGAGAACTACTAGATAGTGTTATATATGTAGAAATAATTGCTGATGGCAAGACTTATGAGAATTATAAAGTGTTTGATAAATTTAGAAATTTAAGTTTAATAGAACCCAAAATTAATTATCAAATAAAAAATGATTTAATAGTCTTAACAACAGATGTTCCAGCATTTGGAGTGTTTATAGAGCCCGAAAATGATATAGATTTATCTGACAGTTGTTTAAATATGATGCCAGGTAAACAATATGAAGTAAAATTTTCACAAAAACCCGAGAGTGTTGAAGTTTTTGACATTACTCAATTAGTAGCAAATATATAAAGTAAAAAAGTTTCAACAATTACCATTAAAGATAGGAGTGATAATATTGATAAAATTTCCAAAAGATTTTCTTTGGGGAACTGCTACATCATCATACCAAATTGAAGGAGCTGTAAATGAAGATGGGAGGACTCCTTCCATATGGGATACATTTTCAAAGACAGAAGGGAAAACCTATAATGGCCACACAGGAGATGTAGCCTGTGACCATTACCACCGCTATAAGGAAGATGTAGAAATATTAAAAGAAATAGGAGTAAAAGCTTACAGATTTTCAATTGCATGGCCAAGGATTTTCCCTGAAGAAGGGAAATACAATTCAAAAGGGATGGACTTTTACAAAAGATTAGTAGATGAGTTATTGAAGAAGGACATAATGCCAACCGCGACAATTTATCATTGGGATTTACCACAATGGGCGTATGACAAAGGAGGGGGGTGGCTAAATAGGGACAGTGTAAAATGGTATGTAGAATATGCCACGAAACTATTTGAAGAATTAGGGGATGTAATACCCTTATGGATAACCCATAACGAACCATGGTGTGCATCAATATTAAGCTATGGGATAGGAGAACATGCGCCAGGGCACAAAAACTACAGAGAAGCACTAATAGCAGCTCATCATATACTACTTTCCCATGGAGAAGCAGTAAAAGCCTTCAGAGAAATGAATATAAAAGGGAGTAAAATTGGTATAACACTAAACTTAACCCCTGCATATCCTGCCAGTGAAAAAGAAGAAGACAAATTAGCAGCCCAATATGCTGACGGATTTGCTAACAGATGGTTTTTAGATCCAATATTCAAAGGCAATTATCCAGAGGATATGATGGAATTATATAGTAAAATAATTGGAGAATTTGACTTTATAAAAGAAGGAGATTTAAAGACTATAAGTGTTCCGATAGATTTTCTTGGAGTCAATTATTATACAAGAAGTATTGTAAAATACAACGAAGATTCCATGCTAAAGGCAGAGAATGTACCGGGTCCAGGTAAGAGGACGGAGATGGGATGGGAGATAAGCCCAGAGTCTTTGTATGACCTTTTAAAAAGGCTAGATAGAGAATATACAAAACTGCCTATGTATATCACAGAGAATGGAGCAGCATTTAAAGATGAAGTGACAGAGGATGGACGAGTACACGACGATGAAAGAATAGAATACATTAAAGAGCACTTAAAAGCAGCAGCAAAATTTATAGGAGAAAGAGGTAACTTAAAAGGATATTTCGTATGGTCGCTGATGGACAATTTTGAATGGGCCCATGGATATTCAAAAAGATTTGGGATAGTTTATGTGGATTATGAGACGCAAAAGAGAATATTAAAAGACAGTGCATTGTGGTATAAAGAGGTAATACAGAAAAATTCTATTGAGTAGTAAATGATAAAAAGCAAGAAGAGGCTGTTAAAAATTTGATTGTCAAACAGCCTCTTCTTCTTTTATTTACCTCTTCTTTAATGAAACGAGTCCCATTATTAAAAGCGAGACGAGAACTATACTTCCACCGGGGGATAAGTTTAAGTAAAAGGATAGAAATATTCCTGAAAAAACTGATATAAAGGAAAAGAGTATTGCATAAAATATTGTCTGTTTAAAGCTTTTGGCGATTCTTAAACTTGCGGCAGCCGGTATTACCATTAGGGCTGAGACTAAAAGCGCACCTACAATTCTCATGGCGAGGGCAACAGTTAAAGCTACTAGTATTGTAAAGAAGAAATTGATATAGCTTACGGGTATCCCTGAAATTTTTGCGGCTTCTTCATCGAAAGTGATGTACAATAACTCTTTGTACAGCAACATAATTGACGCCACTACAACGATACCGAGAGTTGAAATCAAAAGGACGTCAGTGTTTGTTACAGACACAATACTTCCAAACAGATAATTCATTATGTTGGCTGCGCCGCCACGAGATAAGCTCAAAAGAATTATGGCAATTGCCATTCCTGCAGACATTACTATGGCTATTGATATTTCTGAATACCTGAAATATGTCTTCCTCAGTCTTTCTATTCCAAAAGAAGCTAAAAGTACTACAATTATGGAACCTAATGTAGGATTTATTCCAAGTAAAATACCTGCTGCCACTCCTGCTAAAGCAACGTGAGAAAGGGTGTCTCCTATTTGTGAAAGCCGTCTTAGGACAAGAAAGCTACCTGTTAAAGGTGCAATTATTGAAATAATGCTTCCGGCTATAAATGCTCTTCTCATAAATTCATAGGAAAAAATATCAATCATTGTTAACACTCCCATTGTGATGATGTTTTGCTATTTTTACTGGATATCCATATACTTCAGCTAATTCTCCTGCTGTAAGGTCGACGGCTTCACATTTTTCATTTATTTTACCTTCACTCATGCATATTATCCTTGATACTTTATCAGTAATTGCCCAAACGTCATGGGTTACCATTACTATAGTTATACCTTTTTCTTTATTTAATTTTTCAAGGATAGTGTATAAAGCCTTTTCAGACTTTGCATCAATTCCCGTTGTAGGCTCATCCAAAAAAAGTATTTCTGGTTTTACAACTAAAGAGCGAGCTATGAAAACCCTTTGTAGTTGTCCCCCCGATAGTCTTCCTATTAAACTGTGCTTATAATCGAGCATGTCTACAATTCTTAAAGCTTCATATACTTCTTCCCAATCTTTTTTAGAAAGTCTTTTAAATATTCCTTTCTTTGCGTATAATCCCATTGATACTACTTCTTCTACACTGGCAGGAAAAGAGGCATTAAAGGAATAAGACTTTTGGGGTACATAACTTATAAAAGACCTATTTTTTATATTTTGCAGCTTTACTCCATCGTACAAAACTTCACCAGAAGTGGGAATGAGATTTCCTACCATAATGTTGACTAAAGTGCTTTTTCCGGACCCATTAGGTCCGATGATTGCAACAAATTCTCCTTTATTTATTTTTAAAGAGATATTATTTAATATTTTTTTAGTGTCATAAGCAAAGCTGACATTCTTAAGTTCAACCAAGTTCATTTTCACCTACTCCAATCCTTTTTTTAAGTTTTCAAGGTTTTGTTTCATTAAAGAGATGTAATCTCCTTTTTTCTTTATATCTTCTTTAGTAAGCCCTTCGATTGTGCTAAGAGGCAAAACTTGTACTCCTGTCTCTTTTGCTATAGTCTGTATAGGCTTTGGAGAGGTCAAGGGCTCTGTGAAAATGTATTTTATATTTTTACTTTTTATAAGATTTATAATTTCTGTCATTCTAGCAGGGCTTACCTCTGCTTCTTCATCTGAACCTACTAATGCTTCTTGCTTTAAGCCATAGTCTCTTGCTAAATAATCAAAAGCGCGGTGGTATACAATAAAGGTTTTGTGCTTTGTTTGTGAAAGAGTCTCAGTGTACTCTTTATCAAGAGTTTCTAATGTAGTTTTTAAATTTTGATAATTTTTTTCAAAATAATCTTTATCATTAGGGAAACTTTTTTGCAAAGCTTCATTTATGTTTTTAGCCATTGTCAAGGCTTCTTTTGGTGAAAGCCATATATGAGGATTTGTTCGATTGCCTTCAACAATTGGAGTTATGCCTTTTGATACTTCATAAAATGTTACATTTGGAGCATTGGTTTTTATTTTGTCAATCCAAGAGTCCATTCCCAAACCTAAGTAAAGGATAGTTTTTGCCTTTGTCATTTCAGCCACGTCTTTTGTGGTAGGTTCCCAATCGTGGGGTTCGACTCCTGGCGGTATTATAGTTCTTACTGTTATTTTGTCACCACCAATTTTTGATGCAAGGTCATAAATTGGGTAAAAAGATGCATATACTACAGGTTTTGAAGATTCTACTGTTTTTGTGCCACAAGAGGTTATACCTAAAATTAAAGCCATGATAAGCAGTATAGCGATTAAAGTTTTTTTCATAAATATTACCTCCTATAGTTAGTTTTTGTTGCTCCTGCAATCTTTGCAATAACCAACGATTTCTATTTTGTGGTCTACAATTTCAAAGTCTTTTATCTGGTTTATCCAAAGTTCGAGAGGGCATATGTCTAGTTCAAAGATTTTGCCGCATTTTAAACATCTCATGGTATGACTGTGTATTTCTTTTCGCATTACATACATAATATTATTGCCAATTGTCGTTTCATTTAAAATATTTATATCTTTCAAAAGGCTTAAATTGCGATAAACTGTGTCAATACTTACTTGAGGAAAGACTTCTTTTACTTTTTCATAGATTTGTCTCACAGAAAGATACCCCTGCTGATTTAACATGATATCCAGTATTAATTCCCTTTGAGGAGTTAATTTGTAATTGTGCTCTTTTAATTTTTTTATTGCCTCTTGCTTATGCATTTTAATCACAACCCTTTATTAAATAAGAAATATTTCTTAATTAATATGATATTACAATTTAGCAAAAAAGTCAATAGGAAATTTGCATAAATTTAAATTAAATGTTAACTTTTACATATACTATTGAAATTTCAGAAAATGTTTTCTATAATAAAAAAATAAGGTAAAATTTATTTGGAAAAAGGTGATAGGATGGAATATGCAAAAATATTAGAAGACGTAAGGAATAACATTGAAAAAGTGATAGTAGGGAAAAGAGAAGTAATTGATTTAATGCTTACAGCTTTAATATCTTCAGGACATATTCTTTTAGAGGATGTGCCAGGAGTTGGTAAAACTACTATTGCCAAAGCATTAGCTAAATCTATTAGTTGTGAGTTTAAGAGGGTGCAATTTACTCCCGATTTACTTCCTAGCGATTTGACAGGGATAAATGTTTACAATCAAAAACTCAATGAATTTGAGTTTAAAAAAGGCCCTTTGTTTACCAATATATTGTTAGCTGATGAGATAAATAGAGCGACACCCAGGACTCAGTCTAGCCTTCTTGAATGTATGGAAGAAAGGCAGGTAACTGTAGACGGTATCACTTATCCTTTAGACAAACCCTTTTTTGTTATTGCTACGCAAAATCCTATAGAAAGTTACGGCACTTTTCCTCTTCCCGAGGCTCAAATAGATAGGTTTTTGATGAAAATAAAAATGGGATATCCCAAAAGAGAGGAAGAGCAGAGAATAATAGACCTTTTTGATAAAGGTAGTCCCTTAGAGAATATTCAGCCAGTTTGCAGCAAAGAGGATATAATAAAAATGCAAAAAGAGTATACCAATGTGTATGTGGAAAAAGATGTTGCCAATTATATTTTAGATATAATTGAAAGGACAAGAGAAGATAGGGAGATAGAATTGGGAGCAAGCCCAAGGGCTACATTGGCTTTTTATAAATCTTCTCAAGCTTATGCTTATATAAAAGGAAGAGACTTTGTGACACCAGACGATGTAAGGTATATTGCACCATTTGTGCTTTCTCACAGAATTATTTTAAAAGGGGTAGGTAAACTTAAAAATTTAAAGGCGGAAGATGTAGTGAAAAGAATCTTAGAAGAAGTTCCAATCCCTCTTGAAAAATAGAAATTAGGTGGTTTTGAAAATGAATGCTTTGTGGTTTATTCTTGTTGTGGCTTTTGTATTAGCCATGCAAGCTAATCTTTATAAAAAATACATTTTTAAGGATTTGAAAATAGAACGGAAATTTGAAAATCCAGCTATTTTTCCTGGAGAAAAGACAACGCTTAAGGTTACACTTGTAAATAAAAAAATTTTCCCTATTACTTATTTGAAGTTACAGCAAAAGATTCCTGTGGAACTTCAAATGGTAAAATCATCTATGGTGGAAAATAATGATAAAGTTAAGTATTTTCACACTACAGTGCTTTCTATGATGCCTTTTCAGAGGATTACAAGGAAATTTGAAATTGTAGGTATAAAAAGGGGAGTATACAATCTTTTTGACCCTGTTAAAGTTTTTTCTACCGATTTATTTGGCAGTGAGGAATATGAAAGTGAAATATTGGCTTATGCGAGACTGGTGGTTTATCCTAATCTAATAGATTTGAATAGTTCTTTTGTTGTGGCTGATTCTCTTCAAGGAGACGTGTTTGTAAGAAGATGGATAATAGAAGACCCTATTATGATAAGTGGAATCAGAGATTATACTCCTTCTGACAATTATAAAGACATAAATTGGAAAGCCACTGCCAAAAATCAGACATTAAAAGTGAATAAATATGATTATACAGCAGATAAAAAAATAATGATATTGTTTAACATTGATTTTCACAGGTATCTGTTTAAGACTATTGACCTACAAGAGTTTGAAAAGGCAGTGGAAGTAGCAGCTTCTTTATCAGTGGATTTATTAAAAAAAGGCATTCCTGTTGGATTTTCTACAAATGCTATCTGCCTTTTTGAGGGGGATTACAGTATTATAGAGCCTTCTGCAGGAGAATCTCAGATTTCAAAGCTTCTTGAGGTTTTTGCAGGTTTGTCTTTTTTTAAGAGATATGACCTTGAAGAAATTTTAAGGGTTATGACAAATCATTTGTCATGGGGCACAGATTTAGTGGTTGTAACGCCTTTTGTAGATGATAAAGTTGTAAATGCTCTTTCTGACATAGGAAATACAAAAATTTCAATTGTTTCAATAAAGCCTAATGAAATTGGTCATTTGCCAACAAATATTAAGTTATTCTTTTATAATGAAGAGGGGAAGCAACTTGAAACTGTGGGATAGAGAAAAGTTTGTGAGGACGTTTTTGACAGTTTTAGACGGCATGATGGTATTTTTAATTTACACCCTATTAAATGGGCTTTTTATTAGAGAAAAAGGTATTTCCTTTGGAATAATCCTTCTAGTTTCTTTAATAAGCGGGGTTTTTAACAATGCAGAAATTGAGATGAAAGAGAAAACTTATAAACAATTGAATTTAACTATAGGTGTTGTAATTAGCATTTTGTTGAGCGCAATAATTAGTGAAAATTATTATCAACTGGTGGCCATATTCATTGTGTTTTTGTATATTTGGTCAAGAGGAGTAAAAAACAGAGGAATATTCGTTAATGATATGTTAAATGTAGAACAATTTTATAAGCAGTTAATAGGTCTATTTGTCATAAATATTGCGAACTATTTTATGCCTCTTGAGGGGATATTGATAATTCCTAAATATAGCATTATTTATATTCTGTTGAGCATTTTTTTGCTTTTAGAAGTTAAAAATCTCAGATTCTCCGATAATAGGTCAAATAAAAGAGTTTCAACTTTTGAGTGGGCAGCAGTAAGCCTTATAATTTTAACTATGATTTTACTTTCTTCTCCTGCTGTGAGAGGATTTGTCTATCATTATTTGTATGAAGGCATTGTAAAAATTTTTGTTTATGGCGCTTCTTATTTAGCTTATGGTTTGTTTTTAATGTTGTCAAGGCTTTTTAGCCTGCTGCATATAGACGAAGAGTATTTTAAAAAGGCGATGGAGGAAGCCTTAAAACAAGATAATAGTAAGGAAAATATGTTTGAGGAGCAGATTCCTCAGGATTATGCTTGGCTTGTCCACATGATAAATGGAATAGCTACTTTATTAGCTGTTGTCATAATAATTGCTTTGATAGTATATATTGTAAAAGCAATAACAAAGCTACAAAAAGAAAAGCATGAAAGGGATTTTACAGAAGAAAAAGAGATTGATATAAAAATTGGGGATTTGCAAACATATAAAAAATTAAAAGGCATAAGCCAGAAAATAGCTGAAAATGTTCGAGAGCGAGTAAAAATTTATAGGGATTCGAGGGAAAGGGTAAGGTATTATTATAAAAGATTTTTAAAACACTTATACGAAAACAAAATTCTTGTAAAAGGCAACCATTCTAGTGAAGATGTTTATAAAAAAGTGGTGGAAGTTTTTCCTCTTGTGCATTCTGCAATGGAGGAAATTACAGCTCTTTACGAAAAAGTAAGATATGGAAATTATTATCCTCAATATGAGGAAGTAAAGGAATTTGAAATAAAGTTAAGAGAAATTATAAAAAATTTGAAACAAATTTAGATTTACTTTGTTGGAATAAATCGTATATAATAGTACTATAGAAAGTATTTAGAAAATAGTGAGAGGGGAATGGCAGTGAAAAATCCGCTAATTATTACATTGATTGTTTTGGCTGTAATAGCTGTATTAGTATTTGGGACAATTTATGGAACTTATAACCAATTAGTGGCGTTAGATGAAAATGTAAATAGTAAATGGAGTCAGATTGATAATCAGCTTCAAAGAAGGGCTAATTTAATTCCTAATTTAGTAGAGACTGTTAAAGGATATGCAGCACATGAAAAAGAGATTTTTGATAGTGTAAATAAAGCGAGAGAAAAACTTTTAAGTGCCAACACTGTTGCTGAAAAAGCAGCTTCAAATGATGAATTAAATACAGCATTGGGGAGGCTTCTTGCTATTGCAGAAAATTATCCTAATTTAAAAGCTGATGCAAATTTCAGGCAGTTAAGCGACGAACTAGCAGGAACTGAAAACAGAATAGCTGTAGCGAGAATGGATTATAACAATGCTGTTCAAGCTTATAACACCAAGATAAGGTCTTTTCCAACCTCTATCATCGCCAATATGTTTGGGTTTAAGGAAAGAGAATATTTTAAAGCAGATGAAGCAGCAAAAACTGTGCTTAAAGTAGATTTTTCCAAATAAGCATTCCTGCAATAAATTAAAATAGCCTTTGCAAAAATGGTTAATATTTTACTTTGTCAAAATGTTGAAGCTGATGGGTGCATTTTAATCGGTGTGGCTGCAGGCTGTGCTTCGCGGCGCTACCTTATGCTGTAATTATAAAGGTGTCTTATAAACTCTTCGAACAGATTCGACTTGAACTTATCTTTATGATAAATAATGCTAAACTTCCTTTCAAACCTTATATTTTCAATGTCAACTTTTACGAGCCTACCGCCTCTTATCTCCTTTTTCACTGCCAGCCTGGATATGACCGAAACACCTATATTAGCTTCGACGGCCTTTTTTATGGCCTCCGTATTGTTAAGAACGTATTTTATTCTGTACCTCACGTTATTTCTCGCCATGGTCTCCTCAAAGATCTCCCTCGTCCCACTTCCCTTTTCTCGCATGATTATATCCTCATTTTCAATCTCTGCGGGGCTGATGCTTTTTTTCTCTGCCCACCTGTGGCTTTTTGAGCATACAAGATATAACTCATCATCTATATAGGGTGTTACAACAATGTCCCTTGAATGGACCGGACCTTCGACAATGCCAAGGTCTATAGAATTGTTAAATATCAGCTTTTCTATCTCTGCCGTGTTGCCAATCGTAAAGTAGACGTCGATACTGAACTTTTTCCTGAACTCGCCGATTATCTCCGGTAGCAGGTAAATTCCCACCGTTGTACTGGTTCCCACTCTCAGCCTTCCCATCCTCATGTTCTTCACATCATCAAGAGTACTCTCTGCTTCCTTGACAAGATTGAGTATCCGCTTTCCGTAACTATACAGGATTTCTCCAGCATACGTGAGACTGAGATTCCTACCTATCCTGTCAAAGAGTCTAACTTGGAGTTCTCCCTCCATCTGCGATATGGCCTGGCTGATAGCAGGTTGGGACATATAAAGTTTTTTTGCGGCAGCAGACATGCTCTTTAACTCGCAAACGGTTACGAAAATCTCTATATCCCTGAGGGTCACAACGATCACCTCATATAACCATAAAATTATCATTTTCATAATATCATAATACTTTACTAATGAAAAGATAAAAAACTCGGCATTCTTAAACTTTCTCAAGTCTTGTGTGTTGTTGGCCTTGTATAAATTATTATTATCATTGATATAACTATTTATTATTAGACTAAAATTTTTATGGGTGTTATACTTATATCAAAGTTAATTATTTAACGTTAATTATTTAACATAAAAATTTAAAAAGAAAATTCTGAACATTCTGTTTGGACTTGAGGTACTGTTCCAGTTATTCAATCTGCCTTTTTTATTTGTCGAGTTCTAAGATTGATGGTTTTTGTCAATCTTTTTGTATCTGGATTATAAAGAATATCAAATGATGTATATTGAGGAGGAAGAAGATGAGTTATTGTGTAAACATTAAAAGGATGAATGAAATCTTAAAAGAATTGCAAAAAGAGTATAAGGTATATGCTCCTGTGCGCTTTGAAAAGCGTGGTCGTTATTCAGACACTGATTTGATTCGATATGCAGAAATTAACTCAATTGAGGATGTAGTCTACGATGAGAAATCAGATTTTTCACCAAAAGAAGTGATTTATCCGATTACCCAGGCGCTATTCTACTTTACCGAATATGAATATATGGAAAGCAAGGTAGATGACAAAAAGATTCTGATATTTGCACGCCCCTGTGATATAAATGGCTTTAGACGACTTGATACTATCTTTCTCAAAAACGGAGGAACAGAAGATATTTACTACAAGCGTTTACGGGAAAAAGTAAAGTTTATTTTAATGGAATGCAAAGAAGGAGGTTGGGATAGTTGTTTCTGCGTCTCAATGGGCTCCAATAAAACCGACGACTACAGTTTAGCAGTTAGATTTGGCGATGATAAGATATTGGTAGAAATAAAAGACGATGAATTTACCAATTTATTTGCCGATGAAAGAGAAGTAGAATTTACCCCTGAATTCGTTACCTCTAACCCGACAAAAGTTAACATCCCTGAAATTGATAGCCATGAATTATTAGAAAAAATTTACGATCTCGATATGTGGAAAAGTTATAATTCAAGATGTATAAGCTGTGGAGCCTGTACCGCTGTGTGCATAACCTGCAGCTGTTTTAACACATTAGACGTAATATACACAGAAAACGGAAAAGTTGGTGAGAGGAGAAGGGTTCAGGCTAGCTTATGCACGAAGATTTCACGACAATGGCAGGTGGACTGAGTTTCAGGAAAACCGCGGGAGAGCGGATGAGGTTCAGAACTCTGCATAAAATTTATGACTATAAACTTCGTTTCAAAGACGAGCACATGTGTGTAGGATGCGGGCGATGTGATGAAAGATGTCCTGAACTAATATCTTTTCCGGCTACCATTAATCGCCTGTATGATGAAGTGGAAAAACTCAAAAAAGCGGAGACAACAAATAAAGATATAAGGTAAACAGCATCAATTGAGGAGGTAAAGTAAATGAGTGAAAATATAATGCTTCCAGTTCCCCATAAAATAATCGATATTATACAC
Source organism: Thermoanaerobacter ethanolicus JW 200 (assembly GCF_003722315.1). NCBI lineage: Bacteria > Bacillati > Bacillota > Clostridia > Thermoanaerobacterales > Thermoanaerobacteraceae > Thermoanaerobacter > Thermoanaerobacter ethanolicus. Next base: position 863,718 of record NZ_CP033580.1, read on the forward strand.
GAAACAGAAAATGAATATACTTTCAGAATAGAAACCAATGCAAAGGTAAAACATGGACAATTCTTTCAGGTGTCTTTACCTAAAATCGGAGAAGGCCCTATATCGGTAAGTTCGATGGGAGATAATTGGGTAGAACTCACCATACGGAAGGTAGGAAAACTTACCAATGAAATATTTAATTTAAAACCCGGTGATAAGATATTTATGCGAGGCCCTTATGGTAATTCATTCCCTGTAGATGATTTTAAGGGTAAGGATCTAGTTGTCATCGCCGGTGGAACTGGGGTTTCTCCTGTTAGAAGCCTTTTAAAGTATTTTTATGAACATCCAGATGAAATACACTCTCTGTATTTCATTGCGGGATTTAAGGACGAAAAGAGTATACTGTTCAAAGAGGATTTAAATAATTTTAGAAGCAGGTTTAACACAATTTATACTCTTGATAAAGATAAGATAGAAGGCTTTGAGGTCGGCCTTGTTACAGAACACATTAAGAAAATACCATTTGACAGCTTTGAAAATTACAATGTAGTAATTGTAGGTCCTCCTGTTATGATGCACTTTGCCGCTTTAGAATGTTTAAAGAACGGTGTAGCCGAAGATAAAATTTGGTTATCTTTTGAAAGGAAAATGTCTTGTGGCGTCGGCAAGTGTGGCCATTGCAAGATAAATGAGACATATGTTTGTCTGGAAGGGCCTGTCTTTAATTATACTAAAGCAAAAAATCTGTTGGATTAATCGGAGGGATAATTATATGAGTTACGATATAGATGTAAAAAAGGTTCGAAGAAATTGTTATCGTCAGTCAAAAGTGCGGGGGGAGTTCATGCTCCAGATACGCGTTCCCGGCGGTGTTATAGATGCCAAATATCTGTCATTTTTTCAGCATATTGCGGAAACTTGGGGAAACGGAGAATTTCACCTGGGAGTCAGACAGACAATTTCAATACCAGGGATCAAATATGAATATATAGATGAGGTTAACAAATATATAAGACCATATATCGAAGAAATTGAAGTAAATTTATGCGGCGTTGATATGGCAGTTGATGACAACGGGTATCCGACCATAGGAGCTCGTAATATAATGGCTTGCATAGGTAATCGTCATTGCATATATGCTAACATTGATACAACCGACCTGGCCAGAAAAATAGAAAAGATTATATTCCCCAGCGATTATCATATAAAATTAAATATATCAGGATGTCCTAACGACTGTGCTAAAGCTCACGTTAGTGATATCGGTATAATTGGTATTACAAAGCCGGAATACGATTATGAGCGCTGTATAGGGTGTAAAAAGTGTGTAGAAGCGTGTGCTCATCATGCAACGCGTGTTTTATCTGTAGAAAAAGGAAAAATCGTGAAAGATACCTGCTGCTGCGTCGGCTGTGGCGAATGCGTCCTAGTGTGTCCAACTGGTGCTTGGACCAGGAACCCTAAAAAATTCTACAGAGTATTGATCGGCGGCAGAACAGGAAAACAAACACCTCGTATGGGAAAAATCTTTTTAAACTGGGTTACAGAAGATGTGGTTTTAGGTGTACTTAAAAACTGGGAGACATTTTCTGCTTATGTTATGAATAACAAACCTGAATACATTCATGGTGGACACCTTATTGACAGAGTGGGATATAACAAATTTAAAGAAATGATATTAAAAGATGTCAAACTTAACCCAGAAGCTATGGTGGCTGAAAGGGTATTATGGACAGAAACCGAATACAGGTCTAATTTTAATGTAAAACCTGTAACCTAACGTTAAATTGGCATGGAATAGTGAAGGAATCAAGACGTGTATAGGTGCACGTTATTGCAAAAATGGTGTTGGTGATGTCCATGTTATGGCCGAGCAGCCAAGCATATAGTATCCTTAGGCAATTTACAAGGAAATATAAAGGCAGGTGAATAAGATTGATGAAAGAAATTGTAGATTCTCATGTACATGTTTCATTACTTCCCTTCGAAGGATGGGAGAGCATGGCACTAGCCGGAGTAAAGAAAATTATTGGCTGCTCCCTATTTTTTGGGGCAAAACATGCAGAAACACTCTTTGATCATTTCCATCAGATGTTAACTCTTTCTGTAAGCAATGCTGTTAAAAAAGATATTAAACTTTATGTAACCATTGGCATTCACCCTATGGGAATACCGGATGACTGGCCCAGAGTGATCGACGCTCTTCCATCCTACCTTAAAATGAGTGGTGTCATTGGGCTTGGTGAGATCGGCCTACATGAGGGAAACAAGCGGGAAGAGGAGGTTTTCCGTGAGCAATTGAAGATTGCCAAGGAATACAGGGTTCCAGTAATTATTCATACTCCGCCACAGAATAGAGTGGAAATTACCGAAAAAATAATTGAAATTGCTGCTACTGTGGGGATGGAACCAGGAAAAATGATTATAGACCATGCTAATTTAGATATTATTGACTTAATCGAAGACTTTGGGGCTGTTCCCGGTCTTACTATTCGCCAGGAGGGGCTCACTTCTCAACTATTGCTGAATAATCTGGAACGCTTTCAGCGAGGTGTACTAAATAGCGATTACAGCAATCTAAAACCCAATGATCTGCTGAGCGTACCCAAGACCGTGTGGTACTTAGAATTGAACGGAGCTTCTCCTGAAGTCATTGCTCGAATTGCGAGATACAATGCTGAAGAAGTTTTTGGTATTTAAACTGTTCAGTAATATGATTTATTGCTAAGTCATAGTATTTAAAAACCAACCTACTTAGTGGTAAATCCATAATAAAGGAGAGAAGAGTATGCCACTCAACAATGACCAAGATGAATTTCTTGATTTAACAATCCTCACCTACCTCAAAAAGCTTGGGCCGGAATATGCGAAACTTTTGGCGAGGCGCCTAGGTTTATCATTAGAAGAAAGCAGAAAGCGACTTCAAAGTTTGGAGGAGAGAGGACTAATCAAGCGAGTGGAAAGAAGAATAGTTAAATATTACCATCGACGACGAAAAAGTGTTAAGCATCGCAATCACACATATTATGAGCTCACTAGGGAAGGGGAACTTTTTCTAAGACAGGCGAGGAAGGAAATTGATATTAATTTTGACATCGAATACCCTAACAGATAAAATGACTTATTTGTGTTTGTTAAAGCTTGTTGGCCCTCAAGCGAAGTGGACTAAAATGCACAATATGATAAAATTTCTCTATGTTATTGTGAAACCTCAAAAGGCTCTAAAAATAATTTGTTTCACAATAAATTAACCTAAAAGGGTCATATATGGAGGAGGATTTTAAAGTGAAATATGTTGATGTAGAAAAGATTAAAAAAGACTTTCCTATATTGAATGTTAAACCTCATGGTAAAAAGCTTATTTACCTTGACAATGCTGCCACAACTCAAAAGCCAATTGAAGTCATAAAAGCTATGGATAAATATTATGAAGAATTAAACGCCAATGTATACAGAAGCCCACACTATTTAAGCGCTCTTTCCACACAGGCTTATGAAGAGGCAAGAGAAAGAGTAAAAAAATTTATTAACGCAAAAAGAGAAGAATCCATAATATTTACGAGAAATACTACAGAATCAATAAACTTTATAGCATATACGTGGGGAATGAAATATATAAACGAAGGGGACGAAATAATACTGACAATAGCCGAGCACCACAGCAATATGCTTCCATGGCAAATGGTAGCGGAAGCTAAAAAGGCGAGACTCAAATATGTCCACCTTGATGAGAATTTTAGGCTTTCTATGAAAGACTTTAAAGAAAAAATGTCTGACAAAGTAAAATTAGTTGCTGTGCAGCATATGTCAAATGTTTTGGGCATAATAAATCCTGTGGAGGAGATTACACATATTGCCCACAAATACGGCGCAAAAGTGTTAATAGATGGAGCACAAAGTGTACCTCATATGCCGATTGATGTACAAAGAATAGGCTGTGACTTTTTTGCTTTTTCTGGTCACAAGATGCTCGGACCTATGGGAATCGGTGTACTTTATATAAAAGAGGACTTGCTTTCTGATGTGCCTCCTTTTTTAAGAGGTGGAGAGATGATAGACGAAGTCTTTGAAGACCGTGCAACTTTTCCTCCCCCACCTCTTAAATTTGAAGCAGGTACTCCCAACGTAAAAGGGGCTTGTGTGCTTGTTTCTGCAATAGATTATATAGAAAAAATTGGGCTTTCCAATATTCATAATCACGAAGGCGAGCTTTTGGAGTATGGCCTTCAGAAAATGAAAGAATTAGACTTTGTAAAATTGTATGGCCCCAACGATGCGAAGGAAAGGGGAGGCTTAATTTCCTTCAATGTAGAAGGTGTCCATCCTCACGACGTTGCTACAATACTAGACGAAGAAGGAATTGCTGTAAGAAGTGGGCACCACTGTTGTCTGCCTTTAATGAGGTACTTAGGTGTTCCTGCCACTGTAAGAGCAAGCTTTTACCTCTACAACGACTTTGACGATATTGACGCACTTGTTGAAGGACTTAAAAAAGTTAGGAAGTGGTTTAAATGAGCGATTTGAATCAGCTTTATTCTGAGGTTATAATGGAACATTACGAAAACTCTCCCCATGAAAAAGAACTTAAAGATGCTACCCACAAAGAAAGAGGTTACAATCCTCTTTGCGGCGACAATATTACTCTTTATTTAAAAATGAATGGTGACATTATAGAAGATGCTTCTTTCACGGGCCATGGGTGTGCCATAAGCCAAGCCTCAACCTCTATGATGATAGACCTTATAAAAGGGAAAGACAAAAAAGAAGCTTTAAGGCTTGTGCAACAATTTATAGACATGATGCACAAAAAAGATGTAAATCTTGATGAATTAGGTGATGCTCAAGTACTGCAGGGAGTATCTGACTTTCCTGCCCGCGTAAAATGTGCTTTACTTGCGTGGAAAACGCTTCAGGAAATTTTGTAAAAAAGAGATAAAAGTTTGATAATGTTCTTTTGACATGAATGCGAATATTTTTAAAATATGCCTCTTCCTATTTGAAGTCTAACGATTCTCAGGATAATAGTATAACTTTTTTTAAAAAGCCAGCATATTTTAAAAATTTGTGTTGATACTTATTATTATCTATGCTAATATACTAGACATGAACAGTAATACATTAAAATAGTTTAAATTTAGCGAAAGAATGATATTTTTAAAGCATTAAGTTAATTACAAAATATTAAGATAGGGAGAGGCAAAATGAAAAAGGGAATTTTTTTAATTGCAATTGCCTTTTTATTATTATTTAATTCCATAGCTTTTTCTGCACCTGATGTTCCATCTAAACCTATTCAGTTTAAATATGTATATGATTATGCGGGGCTTATGTCTCAAAATGATATAGAAGAGATCGAAAAAGTAGGGAAAGCTTTAGATGATGCCACAAAGGCACAAATAATAGTTGTTACAGTTGACAGCATTGGAGATTACCCAATTGAGGAATATTCTCTTAGCCTTTTTAGAAAATGGGGAATAGGAGACAAGGAGAAAAACAACGGTGTTCTCCTTTTAGTGGTAAAAGACAGACTTTTAAAAGGTCAGGCTGGAAAAGTGAGAATTGATGTAGGTTATGGCTTGGAAGGGGCAATACCGGATTCTGTTGCAGGAAGGATTTTAGACGATTTTGTTTTAACTTCTTGGGCAAAAGGCGAGTACTCTAAAGGCATATACGCCGGTTATATGGCTATAGTCTCAAGGGTTGCAAAAGAGTACAATATAGACCTTCAGGGATTGGATGCTTCCAAATACAGTGTCAATACAAGTAGCAATGATAGTGGTATATCATGGGAAGATATTGCTGTAGTGATTATACTTATTTTAATATTTATTATCTTTGGAAGAGGAGGAAGAAATATAAGAAGGGACTGGTGGGGTCCAGGAAGCTTTGGCTCAGGAGGATTTGGAGGCTTTAGAGGTGGTGGCTTCGGCGGTGGAGGTTTTGGTGGCGGGGGAGGCTTCGGCGGAGGTTCTGCCGGAGGCGGAGGAGCTAGCCGCTAAACTAGATATCTTAGTTTTTATCAAACTGAGGGAACTTTAGAAACACCCTCAGTTTGTTTTTTAAATTCTCTCAAATACAGGTTTTAACTCAATTACAAGGTTATCAAATATACTAACTTTTACTTTATCCTCTTCAGAATACATTTGAGGCCTTCCATAACGTCCTTCTTCAAGTGTGAATACCATAACCACCTTTTCATCGGGTTCTACAATCCAATATTCTTTTACCCCTGCTTTTTCGTATAAATTAAACTTTTCTATTTTATCTTTTTGACCAGTTGAAGGAGAAACTACTTCTATAATCAATTCTGGAACTCCATAATAACCTGTCTTTTTAAGTCTTGAATTATCACATATAATGATTATATCAGGCTGTACTACATTGGTAGTTTCTTCATCTTTTTCATTTGCTTCTGGTATTCGCAAATCGAAAGGAGCAGTAAATACTCTGCAAGATTTATCCTGCAGATAGTTTGCAAATTGCCTTGCTAGTTCTAACAATACTGCTTGATGTTGCCATGTTGGAGCTGCTTGTAGATAGGGAACACCATTAATAATTTCCCATCTTTCTTCTTCAGACCAGGTTAAATAGTCGGCATAAGTATATTTTTTATTTTTTTCGGGCAATGGCATAAAATACCCTGGTTACCCAAACTGTACAAAAGTGTACAGTTTAGATAGCTGGGGTATTTATAGTCCGCCTTTCAGGCTTTCCCAGCCCCAGCAGGCGGTATTTGGGAAAGCCATAGCCCCTGCCCCAAGAAGCAGGAACTCACGTCCTTACGGGTCTCCCCACTTGCCCCGAATGTAATACACCCTTCAGGGCAGAGACATCTCTTAATACCCTCTCAGGGGAGAGTGGCGTTACCACCGCTACCTTGAGAACTCGCCAGAAATCATAGGTACTAAAACTTGTTCCATCCAGAGGTTCTAGCACCCTTCCTGGCTTACTCTCAAGGCTTTGTAAAAATTCTATTGCTTTGTTTATTTCTCTTAAATGTTTTTTCTTTAAATGCTTATTTCTAACTGTTTTCTTTACATGTTCTTTTAATTCTTCTAATTCATCTACAGTCAATGCGTTGAGAAACTTTATATAATTATCTGGTATCTTTTCTTGCAGTCCCAACCCTCTTCTTGCTATTACATAGGCTGCTGCTATATCTTTCGTTATCATGTATTGCGGTGCATATTTTAACATCCCTATTATTGAGGTGTAAGAAGGATTGACTTCTATTACTTCTATCCTTTCTCTTCTTGCTAATGTTTTTATTTTTGAAAGAAGTGATTTATAGCTAAAATTATGTCTTATCCTTCTTGATTTTCTCCCTGAAAAGTCCCCTCTTTTGCCTTTGTCTTTTATTTCTAATTCTTCAATTACAATTGCTTTTCCTTTCTCTTTTGCTATTTTTACTATTTCATGAGCATACTGCCATCTGAAATATTCTCTTTTGTCTTTATTTCCACTTGCAAGCTCTGGCATTGACATATTCCCATAGCTTATTAGATTCCCTTTTTCATTTGTCTCTGCCCATGATATGTTGTCTGGATATGCATTTATATCTATCCCTATTGCTCCTTTTTCTTTTGTTATTTTTATTTCTGGATATTCTTCTTCAATAGCAAAATAAGCGTATATATTGCCATTTTTAAGTTTTAATTCTACAGAGTATGGCATGTTTGATTTGGCAATTTCCTGAAGTATCTCTTCTCTGTTTTTATTCTTCTTCCATCCCACCTGTATCTTCGCATATACGTACTTTCTTTCCCCTACATTTATCCTTAAAAAAGTGCCATTTTTTCTTACTTCTATTCTTGTGTTGAGATTTCCTTTTTTGCTTTTATCCCCTCTTGAATAGAGATTCCCTTTTCTTTTCTCATGCCACCTAATTTTTAATTTTTTATATGCTTTCCCGTTTATATGGCGTTTTTGTAGTTTTTTAAATAATTTTCTTCCTCCAAAGATTACTTTCTTCGGATTACTCCCTAATTCTTTAGAGGATTCTAATGTGCTTCTTGCTTTCATTATTGCATCATCTGCATATCTTGAGTTTAAGTTAAATGTTCCCTGAAGGTCTCTTTTTAATGTGTTTCTATCATAGCCTTCTAAGAGTCTCTTATATGCAAATCTCATACAAGAAGACCATCTTCTCATTAAGTCTAATACTATTTGTTTGTCTTCTTGATTTAGAAAAATGAGTTTAGCCTGTATTACTATCATGCTTTTTGCCACCCCGTTGTCCGTAAATTCTTGCTGCGAAAGATGTTACTATTGCTATTAAGTCTTCTGCTAGTTCTTTATTTGCATCTTCTTCGTTTTCTTTCCCATTTAAAACTATAAGCTCCACTCCAAAGCTTTCCATGAAAAATTTGAGATATTCAAAACCAAACCTCGCAAGTCTATCAGGATATTCTATTACAACTTTTTCAACTTCTCCTCTTTTTATCTTGTTCAAAAGCTTTAATAAACCTCTCCTGTTTTCATTTACCCCACTTGCTATCTCATGTATGACTTCATACTGCCATCCTTGGGAATTAGCGTATTCTTCAAGCCTTCTAATTTGATTCTTAAGATATTCTTCTTGTTTCTTTGTGGACACTCTTGCATACAAAATTACTTTAGGTTTCGGTTTTTCTTCCAGCATGCCTAATAACTTCTCTATATCTTCTTTTTTGTACCTTCTTCTTCCTTTTGGTGTTCCAACTGGGGTTATTAATCCTTCCTTTTCCCAGTTTATTAATGTAATTCTGCTTATATCATATAGCTATTTAACCTTTTTTATAGTTAATAACATTCATCATCACCCAATTAAAATTATATCATTTTTTACTACTAATTCCAACTGTTTTGACCTCCTTATGGTGAAAGGATGGGGGAATTAAAGGAAGTAGAAAAACTTTATAAAGAAATGGGAAAAGTTTTCAAAAAACTTGATACGTGGTCTTTTTATATACTGACTTCCCATGAAAGATTTGAGAAACTCTTTGGAAGAGAGGCTTCTAAAAAAAGAAAGCTTTACAATGGCATGTTAAAAGCTTACTATTATCAGTATTATGGACCAAAACCAGAAAACTAATTTTTATTGAGTTTTTTCTATGTGAGGGTTATAATAAAATATAAGATTATCGATAAAAATTGGTGGTGGAGTTATGGATAATGCAGTGAGGAAGAAAGCAAAAGAATATATAGATAGATTACCAGAAGACAAAGTAAAGGAAATTATTGATTTTATAGAATATTTAAATGAAAAAAACAAAAAAGAAATGGAAAAAGAAGACAAAGAATGGTTAAATGCGGAATTAACAGAACTTCCGGAGTATGACTGGGGAACTGAAGGTCCACCACAGGGTCGTCCCGTCAAATATATAGAAGGAGTAGGGCTAATTATTGAAGGAGGAAGACCTGATGATGAAAAATGATATAAAACCGGGAGACGTCCTCCTTCTTTCTTTTCCTACTCATATTCCAAAAGGGCATGAACAGGAAGGCAAAAGGCCGGTTGTTGTAGTAGCAGTACCAAAAGGACCTATGAGGTATCCGCTTATAATAGTAGTTCCATTAACGACACGAGATGGAGAATGGGCAAATCAAAATCTTAATTTGTACTATAGGATACCGGCAGGAAATGGTGGATTGCCAAAAGATTCAATTGCATTATTAGACCAAATACGTGCTGTAGATGTTGAGCGCATTGAATCGCTCATTGGTTCTCTTAGAGGAGATATCCTTGACTCTATTATAAGAAACTTGATACATATTTTTCAAGGCAAATAGGTAGCCATGAATAAGGGAATTGACTTAAATGATAAGTAGATGTAATATATAAGTGTACAAGTGAATACAAAAAATCTTATGGTCTTGAGAAGTTAAAAGGGAAAGCGGTGAAAATCCGCTGCAGCCCCCGCTACTGTGAGCGAGGATGAAGCCCTAATAAAGCCACTGCTTGGCACTCAAGAGATGTGCCGGGTGGGAAGGCAGGGTGGAAGATGAATCGCGAGCCAGGAGACCTGCCATAAGATTTCGGAAGTTCGCCTTCGGAGGGAAGGTGGAATGGAATTTTTATGCTTAATTTTGGCAAAAAAGGTCTACCTCCGTGGGGTAGGTCTTTTTTTGATACTTGAAAAATTTAAATTAGGAGGGTACTTATGAGAAGATTTAAAGGTTTACTTGCTTTATTGGTAGTCTTTGCTTTAATGTTTTCACTGGCTGCTTGTTCAACAAACAATGCTACAAAGCCACAAGATACATCTCAAACAGCAACTGAAACTGTAAAAACACAGTTTCCTTTAAAAGTTACAGACTTTTTAGGAAGAGAAGTAACTATAGAGAAAGAACCCCAAAGGATAGTTTCTCTTGCACCTTCTACAACAGAGCTTATATATGCTTTAGGAGCAGGAAATAAAGTAGTGGGTGTTACAGACTTTGACAATTATCCACCTGAGGTCAAGGATGTACCCAAAGTGGGGGGGTTTAAAGGGCCAAATGTAGAAGCGATTACTGCTCAAAAGCCTGATATAATATTTGCTTCCACTCTTTCCGGTAAAGAGCAAATGGAATCTTTAGAAAAAATGGGTATACCCGTCGTGATGCTAGAGGCTAAAGACATTGACCAGATATACCAATCTATAAAAATAATAGGCCAAATAACAGGTACTGAGAAAAAAGGTGAAGAAATAATCAAAGAAATGCAGGACAAAATAAAAGAAATAAACGACAAAGTCAAAAACCTTCCGAAAGTCAGCGTATTTTATCTTGTCTCTCTTGACGGAAACTGGACATCTGGAAAAGGGACTTTTATTGATGAGCTCATAAACCTTGCAGGTGGCAAAAATGTTGCAGAGGATGTAAATGGTTGGGCGCAGTACAGCGTAGAAGAATTAGTCAAGAAAAATCCTGATGTGATAATAACATCTCCTCATGCAGGGGATGTAAAAGACATCAAAAATATGGCAGGATACAAAGATACAAACGCTGTTAAAAATGACAAAGTATTTGTGATAAGCAATGACGACATAATATCAAGAGCTTCTAATAGAATTGTTTTAGGACTTGAAGAAATCGCAAAATTCTTACATCCGGAGGCATTTAAGTAAAGTGGGAGTAAAAAAAGGGATATATTTTGGTACAGCCTTTTCACTGCTTGTCTTTACCATGATTTTATCAATTTCTGCAGGGGCGGTAAAAATACCCCTGCAGGAGATTTTAAATGTTTTTTTGGGCGGTGGCAGTGAAACCTCTAGGACAATAATCCTTAATTTAAGACTTCCAAGAGCTATTGAATCTGCGATTGTAGGTATGGGACTTTCTGTTGTTGGGACATTTTTTCAAGGACTTTTGAGAAATCCAATGGCAGACCCTTATGTATTGGGTGTATCATCAGGAGCGGCTTTTGGAGCTACTATTGCGATAATATTAGGGTTTGGAATATTTGGACTGAGTTTTATGGCATTTATTACTTCTTTAATGACTGTGTTTTTTGTGTACACTATCTCTAGAACTGGCACAAGAGTATCCATGACCACAATGTTATTGGCAGGTATAGCTATAAGTGCTTTTATGTCTGCAATTATATCTCTCATGATGCTTTTAAACCATGATGAGTTTTCTCGAATTGTTTTTTGGACTATGGGAGGATTTAGCCTCATAAATTGGAATAGTGTGGTCTTTACTACTCCTATAATAGTAATTGGCTCTTTTGTGATGTATGTATTTTCAAGGGATGTAAATGCGATATTGACAGGAGAAGAAGTTGCCGAACATTTAGGTGTCAACACAGAACTAGTCAAGAAAATAATTCTTATTACAGGGTCTTTGGTGACTGCAACTGCTGTGTCAGTTGGTGGAATTATAGGTTTTGTGGGACTTATTGTGCCTCATATATCAAGGCTTATTGTAGGACCTGACAATAGAATTCTTGTACCTTTTAGTGCTATATCAGGAGCGATATTTTTAACTTTTGCAGACTTATTAGCACGAATTATTTTAAAGCCAATGGAAATTCCAATTGGGATAATTACAGCAGCATTTGGAGGACCATTCTTTTTATATCTGTTAATAAAGAGCAAACAAAAAAGTGAAGGAATGTGATGATATGGCCATTTTACAGGTAGATAAATTACATTTTTCTTATGGAGAAAGGGAAGTTTTAAGAGGGATAGATTTCACCATAAATAAAAATATGGTGATAGGGATAATTGGTGCAAATGGAAGTGGCAAGACTACTCTTTTAAAAAATATATCAGGGTATTTGACGTCAACTTATGGTAATGTCTTTGTGTTAGGGAAAAATATCAAAGACTTTACTATAAAAGAAAAGGCAAAATATATAGGTTATGTGCCTCAAGATATAGTTTACGACTTTGAATTTAGCTGTTATGACGTAGTAATGATGGGAAGAATTCCTTATCTTAAAAGGTTTCAGTCGGAGAAAAAAGAGGACAGAGATATTGTAAGAGAGTGCATGGAAATTACAAATACATGGCAGTTTAAAGACAAAAGCATAAAAGAGTTAAGCGGCGGTGAAAGGCAAAGAGTGTATATAGCGAGGGCATTAGCACAAAAAGCTCGAATTTTACTCATGGATGAGCCAGTTTCTCACCTTGATATAAAATACCAAGTTGAAATACTGTCTCTTGTAAAAGATTTATCCTTAAAAGGGATACTTGTAATTATTGTGCTTCACGATATTAACCTCGCTTCACAGTTTTGTGATGAGATTTTCATAATGAAAGAAGGCAAAATAATAGCATCTGGGTCTCCCGGAAATGTTTTAACATTGAACAACATAAAATCAGCCTTTTCAATAGATGTGGAAGTGTTTGAAAATCCCATCACCCATACTCCTTACGTCATTCCATCGCTAAATGGAAAGGAGCAACTCAAAGTTGTGTAAAGCTGTAATGATTGCAGGCACCCATTCAGGGGCCGGTAAAACTACTGTAAGCCTTGGGCTTATGGGAGTGCTGTCAAAAAGGTATAAAGTTCAGCCTTTTAAAGTAGGTCCAGATTATATAGATGCTGCTTATCAGCGATATGTCACAGGGAATTTTTCCTGCAATCTCGACTTGTACATGTTGGGGGAACAAAACCTTAAATCGCTTTTTTACAAAAATGCCTGCAATGCTGACATTTCTATAATTGAAGGTGTTATGGGAATGTACGATGGGATTGATACTACAAAAAAGGGGAGCAGTGCTGACATTGCGAAAATTTTAGATATTCCTGTGATTTTAGTTGTAGATGCTTCTTCTATGGCGACAAGTGTATCAGCTTTAATAATGGGTTATATGCACTATGACAGGGAAGTAAAAATTAAAGGGGTGATATTAAATAAAGTTGGAAGTGAAAAACACTATGCCCTTTTGAAAGAATGCATAACAAGAGATTTAGGTATTGAGGTTTTTGGCTATCTTCCAAAGGATCCAAAATTAGATTTGCCAGAAAGACACTTAGGCCTTGTACCGATATATGAGATGCCAGAAATTAAACACAAGTTTGATACCTTATATGATTATATTGAAAAATACATTGATATAGAAAAAATTCTTAATGTAAGTGTAATTGACTGTTCAAATACATTTAGAAACACGATTGGTGAGGGCCATGATTTAAAAAGGGTAAAAATAGGGTATGCGTTTGATGAGGCTTTTAATTTTTATTACAAAGAGAGTTTGGAATTTTTTGAAGAAATGGGAGCAGAGCTTGTACCCTTTAGTCCTCTTAAAGATTATAAATTACCAGATGAAATATCGGGTTTGTACATAGGGGGAGGATTTCCAGAGGTTTTCGCGGAGAGGCTTAATAAAAACAAAAAAATGTTGAAATCGGTTAAAGATGCAATAGATTCAGGTATGCCTGCATATGCAGAGTGTGGCGGCTTTATGTATCTCACAAAAAGCATAACAGATTTACAAGGAAATACTTTTGAAATGGCAGGAATTTACGATTTTGAAACTGTCATGACAAAAAGGCTTCAGAGATTTGGCTATGTTGAGGCAGAAGTTATTGAAGATAACATCCTTTTTAGAAAAGGGGATAAAATAAAAGGGCATGAGTTTCACCACTCAATAATAAAAGGTTTTTCACAGAAAACCTCATACGTTGTGCATAAACCGGGAAAAGAAAATGCTTGGGAATGTGGATTTGTGCATAAAAATTGCCTGGCGACGTATGTTCACATAAATTTATACACATATAAAGAGGCTGTCAAGAGGTTTGTTGACAAATGTGTTCAATACCGAAACTCAAATGCTTTTCAGGAGGATTAATATGGCACTTAAATTGATGATACAAGGGACCGCATCGTCTGTTGGCAAAAGCTTGTTGGTTGCCGCTTTTTGCAGAATTTTCAAGCAGGATGGTTACAGAGTAGCCCCTTTTAAGTCTCAAAATATGGCTTTGAATTCCTATATAACCGATGAAGGACTAGAAATAGGAAGAGCACAAGCTATGCAGGCGGAAGCGGCAGGAGTTAAGCCTTCTTATCACATGAATCCAATACTTCTAAAGCCCAGTTCTGATAAAAAAAGCCAAGTTGTTTTAAGAGGCAAAGTTTATAAAAACATGTCTGCAGCCGAATACCACCAATTTAAGCCACAGCTTTTAAAGTTTATTAAAGAGGACTTTGATTTTCTTGCAAGTCAAAATGACATTGTTGTAATAGAAGGAGCTGGAAGTCCTGCAGAAATAAATTTAAGGGATAGAGATGTCGTAAACATGGGTATGGCAGAGATGGTAAATGCACCAGTACTTCTTGTAGGAGATATTGATAAAGGCGGTGTATTTGCTTCAATAGCTGGCACTTTGCTCCTTTTAAAAGAAAATGAGAGAAATCGCATTGAAGGTGTACTTATAAACAAGTTTAGAGGAGACATTGAAATATTAAAGCCGGGTTTGGAGATGTTAGAAAACATTGTACACAAAAAGGTTTTAGGTGTTGTCCCTTATATGGATGTGCACATTGATGAAGAGGATGGGGCGACGGAGAGATTTTATCGTAGGAATACAGAAGGAGATATAGAGATTGCAGTTATAAATCTTCCCCACATATCGAATTTTACGGATTTTGAACCTCTTGCTAAAGTTCCCGGAATAAAGCTTCGCTATGTGAATAAAGGGGAAAGGATTGGAGATTGTGATGTTGTTATAATTCCGGGAACAAAAAACACAATTGGAGATTTGCAAGCATTAAAAGAATATAGGATTGATAAGGAAATTTTTGAAATGAGAAAAAAAGGTAAATTTATAGTCGGCATTTGTGGAGGATACCAAATGCTGGGAAAAGTCATTAAAGACCCGGGAAGAATTGAAAGTACAACTTCAGAAATTGAGGGACTGGGACTTTTGGATATAGAGACTGTAATTGAAAATGAAAAGACAACAACCCAAATTAAGGCGGTTATTCGCAATAATTTACCATCAATATTATCACCTCTTAGAAATATTGCTGTAGAGGGATATGAAATACACATGGGGCAAAGTCGAATTTTGGGAGATTGTCAGCCTTTTTCAGTAATAACTCATAGAAATGGAGAAAAAATCGAAGTCTATGACGGTTGTATAAGCGATGATGGAAAAGTGTTTGGAACTTACATACACGGAATTTTTGAAAACAGAGAGTTTGTCAGGGAATTTATAAATATTGTGAGAAAATCAAAAGGACTTTCTCCTATAAAGGAAATTATTGATTACAAAGAATTTAAAGAAAGAGAATATGATAAGCTTGCAGATATTGTGAGAAAAAGTATCGACATGAAAGAAGTCTATGAAATTATGGAGAGGTATAAAGATTAATGGAAGTGGTATTAGCCTACTTATTGGATTTGTTGATAGGAGACCCTGAAGGATATCCTCATCCTGTAAGAATTATAGGGAGAGTGGTATCACATTTAGAGAGTATACTTAGAAAATATGCTAAAAGTGACAGAGATTTAAAAATAGCAGGTTTTATACTGTGTGGACTTACAGTAACTTTGGCATTTGCAGCAACATATGTACTACTTTATATTGCAGGACTTATACATCCATATTTAAAGTATGCTTTAGATGTTTTAATTATATATACCTGCCTTGCTACAAAAGACCTTGGTAAAGCTGCTGGAAGAGTATACGAAGCGTTGATAAAGGGTGATATAGTTGAAGCAAGAAAAAGATTATCTTATATAGTCAGTAGGGATACAGATAGGCTTGATGTTGAGAATATCTCCAGAGGAGCGATAGAAACAGTTGCAGAGAATATATCAGACGGTATAATAGCCTCTATGTTTTACGCGTTTATAGGAGGTGCGCCGCTGGCTATCTTTTATAAGGCAGCAAGCACTCTTGATTCTATGGTAGGCTATAGAAATGAAAAGTACCTCGATTTAGGATTTGCTTCTGCAAAACTTGACGACATATTAAATTTTATCCCTGCTCGCATAACAGGTTTTTTGATTGTTATAGCTGCTTTTCTCTTAGGCTATGATTATAAAAATAGTTGGAGGATTTTTTTAAGAGATAGGTTGAAACATCAAAGTCCAAACAGTGCTCACGGAGAAGCAGCAGTTGCCGGTGCTTTAAATATACAACTGGGAGGTCTTAATTATTATTTTGGAAAGCCTGAAATTAAACCAACTCTTGGGGATGGAAAAGAAAAAATTACCCCCCAACATATAAAAGACAGCATCAAAATAATGTACATGACTTCATTTTTGGGGCTTGTAGTATTTTATATAGGGAGGAGATTGATGTGAAAGAAAAAGCAAATACATTAAAAAATGTAAAGACTCTTACTCTTGTTGCTATGCTTATAGCCTTAAGTGCAGTAGGTGCTCTCATAAAAGTTTTTAACACAGTTGCTTTCGATTCAATGCCAGGATACTTTGCCGCATTATACCTTGGAGGTTGGTATGGAGCCCTTGTGATAAGTTTAGGGCATATGCTTACAGCAATTACTTCTGGATTTCCTTTAGGGCTTACAAATCACATATACATAGCAGTGCAAATGGCATTATATGCCTATTTGTTTAGATTTTTTTATCGAAAATTTAACATCTATATTGCAGTAATTGTTGCTACCATCTTAAATGGAACTGTTGCAACCCTTTTGTTTGTGCCCATATTCGGAGGGGGATTTTTTGCGGCATGGGTACTTCCCCTAACAATTGCGTCATTTGCAAATGTATTTCTTGCAGCGTTAATTTACAAAGCGATACCGAAAAGGAGTAGAGAATAAAAAGTGATTGAAAGATACAGAGATTTAGTGATAATTTATGAAAATGATGCAGCATATGTGATATCTTGTGACAGCCTTGGAGCAATAGGGAATAAAGAGCATGATGTGTTAAAAGTTGATGAAGAGATTGTAGGAAGGACTACTGTAAAAGTGGCTCTTTCGGAAGTACTATGTGTAGGAGCAAAACCCTTAGTCATATCCGATACTTTATCCGTTGAAATGAATCCAACAGGGCAAAAAATTTTAAGAGGCATAAAAAGCGAGCTTGAAGAGAACGGACTTTCAGACGTAGTTTTTACAGGAAGTACTGAAGAAAATTTTCCCACATCTATGACAGGTATAGGAATCACTGTAATAGCAAAAGCAAATATTGGAGACTTAAAAATAAAAAAAGTCAAAACAGGTATGCATGTTTCTATTTTAGGTTATCCACGTGTAGGAAATGAAGTTTTAAGCTCAAACGATGTGCTTACATTGAAAGACTACGTAAAAATTTCCAACTCAAAAGAAATAGTGGAAGCAATACCTGTGGGTTCAAAAGGGATAAAATATGAAATTGGCATATTAGAGAAGATATCAGGATTAAAGGTGGAGGCGAATTTTCCACAACATCTTGATGTATTAAAATCAGGGGGGCCTTCTACCTGCTGCCTTGTAGTCCACAGTGAGGAAGATACAGCCTCTATTAAAGGACTGACAGATAAACCCTTAACATATGTCGGAGTGCTGATTTAGCGTAAATGAAAGAAGGTGTTTCAATGAAGCCTTATGAGCATGGCGGAAATGTTTATGACTATGAAGGAGAAATAATTGATTTTAGTTCAAATATAAATCCTCTTGGGGTTCCGGAATGGATTTTTGATATTATCAAAAAAGTTGATTTAACAAAATATCCGGATATAAAATATCGAAAACTTAAAGAGGCTATTTCACAGCATGTGGGGTATTCACAAGAAAATATAATTGTTGGGAATGGTGCGACAGAGCTCATACATCTTTTTGTGAGAGCATTTAAGGTGAAAAGACCCCTCATTCCGTCTCCTGCTTTTTTGGAATATGAAAGGGTAGTCTACATAAACGGTGGTGAACCGATATATTTCAGGCTGGAAGAAGACTATGGGTTTAAAGTAAATCTCGCAAAGCTTCTTTCACAAATGGAAGAGGCGGATTCTTTAATCATTGGGAATCCTAACAATCCTACAGGACAAGCCATAATTAGAGAGGAAATAGGAATTTTATTAAAAAAAGCGGAGATTTTGAATATACCTGTCATGATAGATGAAGCTTTTATTGAATTTATGAAAGACTATAAAAATTATGAAGCTTTACCTCTTGCAAAAGAGCATGATAAATTGTTTGTTGTAAGAGCTGTTACAAAATTTTTTGGCATGCCAGGGTTGAGATTGGGGTATGGGATTGGAAGTCCTTCTTTGATACAAAAGTTAGAAGAATACAAAGAGCCTTGGACAGTCAATGCTCTTGCAGATGCTGTGGGGAGAGAAATATTTAAAGATGAAGCTTATATAGAAAAAACAAGGGAATATGTAAATAAAGAAATAGAGTATATGCTTTATGCTTTAAGAAAAATTGATTATTTAGTTGCTTTTGATACAAAAGTAAATTTTATATTGTTAAAGTTAAGAACAGGAAGGGTAAATGACCTTAAACAAATACTTTTAAAAAAAGGAATTCTCATAAGAGATGCTTCTAATTTTAGGTATCTTGATAAAAGCTTTTTTAGAGTTGCTATAAAAAGACATGAAGACAATGAAAAATTGATACAGGCTTTGAAAGAAATAGATATAAAAGATTTAGTAGAAGATAAAGAAAGGGTTGTAATATAATGAGCCTTGTTATGATCACAGGTGGTGCAAGGTCTGGCAAAAGTGAATTTGCTGAAAAATTGGCTTTAGAAAAAGGAGGAAACAGTGTCCTTTATATAGCTACTTCTATTCCTTTTGACGAAGAAATGAAGGAAAGAGTCAAAAGGCATAAAGAGAGAAGATCTTCTGCTTGGCAGACGAAAGAGGTCTATAAAAATCTATACAGTGTAATTGCAGAAAGCAGTGCGAAAGTCGCATTGATTGACTGCCTTACAGTTATGATTACAAACCTATTAATGGAAGTTGACTTAACATGGGAGAATGCAGGAATGGAGGAGATTGATAATATAGAAAATCAGATTGCTGATGAAGTAGATGAAATATTGACTGCTAAGAAAGATTTTAAGGGGGATATAATTCTTGTGACAAATGAAGTGGGAATGGGATTAGTGCCCGAATACAAACTGGGCAGGATATTTAGAGATATAGCAGGCAGGATGAATAAAAAAGTGGCAGATGCTGCAGATGAAGTTTATTTAATGGTTTCAGGAATACCTCTTAAAATAAAGGGATAATTGAAAGGGATGCAATATCTTTATGGAAGAAATTAAAAGATTGGTACTTGCGATGCAATTTATGACACGCCTTCCTATACCAATAGAAATTGATGTTGAAAAAAGAGAGTTTTATAGAATAGCATCTTATTTTCCAATAGTCGGAATTGTTATAGGAGGTATCCTTTCACTTTTGTATATTGCTTTAAAGGATTTCTTTTCCCGGGAAATTGTAATGACTTTTATTGTAGCTTTTTCTTATGTTTTAATAGGAGCAATGCATATTGACGGGCTTGCAGATACTTTTGATGGACTTTTTAGCAATAAGGATAAAAGTAAAATGCTGGAGATAATGAGAGACTCGAGACTTGGCACTAATGGAGTCTTAGCTGCAATTTTTATGGTTGTTTTAAAAATATTATTTCTCACCAATATACACGAAAATATTACTTTAACAGCACTTTTAATTACCCCAATTATTGGGAGATTGTCAATTGTGTTTTCTATGATGATAAGTAAATCTGCAAGAGGTGGAGAAGGCCTTGGAGGACTCATGCTGGGTAAAGTAGGGATAAGGGAATTTGCCATTGCTTTTGTTATTTCAATTGCTACAAGCTATTTTATACTGCCTTTAGCGGTTTTTGTAAAAATACTTACTATATCGCTTTTTGTTACTTATATTGTATCAAAGTATATTTCGCTGAGAATAGGTGGTATGACTGGGGATACTTTAGGTGCAGTAAATGAATTGGCAGAGCTTACTGCACTCATTTGCTTTGTAAGTGTGTCATTATAAAAAAGGAGAGATTTTTATGGGAAAAGGATTATTAATAATAGCACATGGAAGTCGTGTTGAAGAGACTAAAGATGTAGTTACTATGGTTGTAGAAAAAATAAAGAGCCTAAAAAATACCAAAGATGTAAAGGCAGGTTTTATGGAATTTAACGAGCCTGATATATCTACTTCCATAAGAGAATTTGTCGAAGAAGGAATTTACGATATCATAGCAGTTCCTATGTTTTTATTTGAAGGAAACCATGTGTTACATGATATACCTGAGGTTTTTGGAAAAGAAAAAGAAAAATATCCGGGTTTAAAGATTAAGTTTGCAAGGTCTATAGGGTATGATGACAGGATCGTAGGCCCACAAGCAAAGGAGAAGGAAGTATTGCTTATGAGATTGCAAAGCCTTATATAAAAGGCGATGTAGTATTTATGGAATTTCCCATGACCTACTCAAAAGAAGACCTCAAAACAAAGTGGGAAGAAAATGTTAAAAAAATCAAAGAGTTGCTTGATGAGGGGAAAGACGTAGCTTTTATAACAATAGGAGACCCCATGATTTACAGTACCTACATATACATTTTAAAAGGAATTGAGGATTACGAAGTAGAGACGATTCCTGGAATTACCTCCTATAGTGCAGCCGCCTCAAGGTTAAATATCCCAATTGCGGAGGGA
The DNA here is from genome assembly GCF_003722315.1 of Thermoanaerobacter ethanolicus JW 200. Lineage (NCBI taxonomy): Bacteria > Bacillati > Bacillota > Clostridia > Thermoanaerobacterales > Thermoanaerobacteraceae > Thermoanaerobacter > Thermoanaerobacter ethanolicus. The sequence goes on from NZ_CP033580.1 coordinate 884,748, forward strand.
AACGAGACTTTTGCAGTGATTTCATCAGGAGATGTAACGGAAATTTCAAAAGCTCTTGATATGTTTGATAACGTGGTATTAATGAAAATTTCGAGAAGATACGAGGAAATAGTAAATCTTCTAAAAGAAAAAAGCTTCAAAGGATACCTTGTGATAAAGTGCGGCCATAAAGAGGAAAAAATATCCTACCACCTTGATAGATATATAGGGAAAAAGATAGATTATTTGTCACTCATTATTGCAAAGAAGGTGAAGTAGCTGTGGTTTATTTTATTGGTGCAGGACCAGGTGACCCTGAACTTATAACATTAAAGGGGATGAAAATAATACAGGCTTGTGATGTCATCATATACGCAGGGTCACTTGTCAATAAAGAGATATTGAAATACGCAAAACCAGAGGCTGAAATTTACGATAGCGCTTTAGTGAATCTTGATGAAATAATTGAGCTTATGGTAAAATCTTATAATGAGGGGAAAGATGTAGCGAGAATACACACAGGAGACCCTGCTATTTACGGTGCCATACATGAACAGATTAGAAGGCTGGAAGAAGAAAATATAGATTATGAAGTAATTCCCGGTGTTAGTTCTTTTTTGGCAGCAGCGGCAGTTTTGAAAAAAGAGCTGACGATTCCTGAAATAACCCAGACGGTTATTATAACACGAATAGGCGGAAGGACAAAAGTACCTCCAAAAGAAGACTTAAAAGATTTATCCCGCCACAAAGCTACAATGGCGATATTTTTAAGCGTGCAGGACATTGACAAAGTTGTTTTAGAGTTGAAAGAGGGTTATGAAGAGACTACACCTGTATCAGTTGTGTACAAAGCTACTTGGGAAGACCAAGTGATTGTTACAGGTACTCTCAATGACATTTCACAAAAGGTCAAATCAAAGGGAATAAATAAAACAGCCATGATACTTGTAGGAGATTTTTTAAAAGATGTAACGTCTTATTCAAAGCTTTATGATAAGGAATTTTCTCATAGCTTCAGGAAGAAGGAAGATTTATGAGAATAGCGATAATCGCTCTTACAAAAAACGCATCAAAGTTGGCAAATGAGATTGGCCAAAAATTAAAAGGGGATGTGTATGTAAAAGAAAAATACACAATCCCTGAAGGCTACGCAATAGAAGGAGATTTTATAGACTTTGTCCATAAAATATTCAGAAAATATCAAGGGTTGGTCTTTGCAATGGCTACAGGGATTGTGGTAAGGGCAATTGCAGGGGTTGTGAAGGATAAATTTACTGACCCTGCTGTTGTGGTAGTAGACGAAAAGGGAAGTTTGCCATAAGCCTTTTGTCCGGACATGTGAGAGGTGCAAACAGGCTTGCGCTCAAAGTGGCTTCTATAATTGGAGCGCAGCCTGTCATAACAACTGCAACAGATGTAGAGGGAGTCATATCCCTTGACGTTATTGCTAAGGACTACGGGTACCAAATTGAAAATAAAGAAGATTTAAAAAAAGGTTAGCGCCGCCTTTGTAAATGGAGAAAATGTACGTTTTATCCTTGATGAAGATGTAGAGAAAATACCTTTGCTAAAAGATTATGTAAAAAACGAAGATGACCGTCAAGTTGACGCTTTTGTTTACATAACTGACAAAGAAATAAAAAAACCGTTAGAAAAACCTTATGTCATATTAAGGCCTAAAAATATAGTTATTGGTTTAGGATGCAAAAAAGGAATAGCTTTTGAGAATTTGTTCCTCTTAGTGGGGGAATTAAAGTTCACAAAGGGGCACTGGATGAACTAAGCCTCATTGATTTTATTTATAAAAACAACATAGACATTGTAGTTGATGCAACGCATCTTTTTGCAAAAGATATAAGCATAAATGCTATAAATGCCTATAACAAAACTGGCATCAAGTATATAAGGTATGAAAGAAAAAACCTATATTACTACAATGCCATTGTAGTTGAAAGTTTTGAAGAGGCAGCAGAAGAAAATACGGCAGCATTTTTTTGACTGTAGGTAGTAAAAACCTCGAAAAATTTAGGGTTCTCTGGGAAATAGGAAAAAAGGTGACGGCAAGAGTGCTTCCTTTAAGTAGCGTCATAAAAAAGTGTGAAGATTTGGGATTAAAACCCAAAGATATAATAGCGATGGAAGGCCCTTTTACCAAAGAGCTTAATTATCAAATGTTTAAAGAAAGAAATGCGGAAGTGGTTGTGGCAAAAGAAAGTGGCATTGTGGAAGGAGTATTAGAAAAATTTGAAGCTGCTAAAATGCTGGGTATTCCTGTAATTTTAATAAAAAGGCCTGATATAAATTATCCTGTTGTAGTAACAGATGTTGATAGTCTCATAAATGAGGTGACAAAAAGTGGACATAAACAATATTAAAATGGTGGGAGTAGATAAGGATACTCCTTTAGAATTGAGAGAAAAAGTTTCTTTTAAAGATATTGGAGAGGCATTAATAAAATTAAAAGAGTTGGGACTGGAGGAGGTTGTAATACTTTCCACCTGTCACAGAAGTGAAATTTACTTCTATTCACAAAAAATATCCACGGATGAAGTAAAAGATTTTTTCATAAATTACTTTGGCTTAAAAGAAGATTTCATAAAATATTTAAGGCAAATTTACGGACTTGATGCAGTGGAACACATTTTTAGAGTTGCCTGTGGACTTGAATCTATGGTAGTAGGTGAAGACCAAATATTGTCACAGGTGAAGGAGGCTATAGATACCGCACAGACTTTCAACTCTTCCGGAAAGATACTTTTTAAACTCTTTAGAGATGCAGTAACTCTTGGGAAAAAAGCTCGTACAGATACGGGTATAAAAGATCTGGCTTTGTCTATAAGCTATATTGCAGTTAAATTTGTTCAAGAAGTATTTGAGGATATAAAAGGCAAAAAGGCTTTTGTGATAGGTCTTGGCGAGATGGGGCAAAATGCTATGAAAAATCTCATAGATAAGGGTGCTGATGTATTTGTTACAAACAGGACTTTTTCAAAAACCATCCAATTAAAGGAGCAAATTCCAGAGATACATGTTGTGCCTTATGAACAAAAATATCTTTACATTGCCAGTAGTGATATTGTAATAAGTGCCACAAATGCTCCTCATTATACGATAAGTTATGAAAAGTTCAAAGAAGTTTACAATGGAAGAAAAATTTGCATGGTAGATATAGCTCTTCCTAGGGATATAGACCCAAGAATAGGACAAATAGAAGGGGTAAGTCTTTATACTATTGACGATTTAAAAAAGACAGCGGAGGAAAACAAAAAAGAGAGGCTTTTACTCATTCCCGTTATTGAAAAAATGGTGAAAGAGGAAGTGGATAAATTTGAAAAATGGTACAAAACACTTGAAATAGAGCCTTATATAAAAGAAGTAAGTAGATATGCCAATGAAGTTTATAACACAGAATTTCAAAGAATTGTAAATAAATTGACTGACGTATCTGAAAAAGACAAGGAAAATATAAAAATCGCTTTAAAAAGAGTTGCAAATAAAATGGCTAATAAAATGATAACGTACCTTAAAGAAAACGCCTATTAGAATCTGGAGGTAAAGATGAAAAAAGTTATAAAAGTCGGCACAAGGTCAAGTGAATTGGCTTTAAAGCAAACTGCAATGGTTATAAATGAAATAAAAAAGTTTAGGCAGGATTTTGAATTTGAAATAGTAAAGATAACCACACAAGGGGATGCATTAATTGACAAACCTGTTAGTGAAATAGGGGGAAAAGGGGTTTTTGTAAAAGAAATAGAAAGTGCATTGCTCAAAGGCGAAATTGACATGGCAGTCCACAGCATGAAGGACATGCCTTATGAAATACCTAAAGGGCTCAAACTCATGGCAGTTTTAAAAAGAGAAGACCCAAAGGATGTGTTTGTTTCAAGAGATGGTACGCAATTTATGGATTTAAAAGAAGGGGCTAAAATTGGGACCAGCAGTTTAAGAAGGCAAGTGCAGCTTAAAGCTTTAAAGCCAGACATACAGATTGTTCCAATAAGAGGTAATGTGAGGACGAGGCTCAAAAAAATGGAAGAACTAAACCTTGACGGCATTGTTTTGTCAGCGGCGGGTTTGCACAGGTTAGGATTGGAGAATATTATTACTGAGTATTTTCCACCTGATGTAGTTGTACCAGCACCTTGTCAGGGAATTCTTTCAGTAGAAATTGCAGAAAGTTTTGATAATATATTTCAAGAGTTTTATCCCTACATTGTTGATAGAAAAACATTTTTTGAGGCTTCTGTTGAAAGGGAACTTCTAAAAGCCTTTGGAGTTAATTGTAGACAGCCTTTTGGTGCCTATGCCCAATACAGAAAAGAGGAAGACGAAGAAAAAATAAACATAAAAGTTGCTTATCAAAAAGAGAATAAGCTTTTAAAAAGTGAAGCGACTGGCTTAATTGAAGAAACCGATAAAATGATAGAAAAGCTTATTGAAGAATTTGGAGGTATATGATGTCAGGGATTGTATATTTGATCGGAGCAGGACCTGGAGATATTGGGCTTTTAACATTGAGAGCAGTCGAACTAATAAAAAATGCAGATGTGCTGGTGTATGATAGGCTCATTAATGAAGATATTTTAAAAATGGCAAAAAAGGATGCAGAGCTTATTGATGTTGGGAAGTTTCCGGATAATCACAAAGTACCTCAAAGTAAAATAAACGAAATAATTGCGGAAAAGGCCCTTTCTGGCAAAAAAGTAGCGAGAATTAAAGGAGGAGACCCATTTGTATTCGGAAGAGGTGGCGAAGAGGCCGAATATCTTTCACAAAAAAGAATACCTTATGAGGTAGTGCCAGGCATAACATCTGCAGTGGCTGTCCTATCCTATGCAGGAATTCCTGTAACTCATAGAGATTTAAGCTCTTCATTTCACGTAATAACGGGTCATGAATGGGAAGGGAAAGATAAAAACCTCGATTGGGAGGTTATATCAAAACTCAAGGGGACACTTGTATTTCTCATGGGGATAAAAAATATAGAAAAAATTGTGCAAAAACTTCTCAATTACGGCAAAGATCCTCATACACCAGCAGCAGTAGTAATGGAAGGCACTACTCCAAAGCAAAAAGTTGTAACTGGGAAACTCATTGATATTCCAAGTCTCGTCCGAAAAGAAGGAATAAAAAATCCGGGAGTTTTTGCTGTAGGAGATGTTGTGGCATTAAGGGATAGATTAAAATGGTACGAAAACAAAAAGCTTTTTGGAAAAAGGATTTTGCTTACAAGGACCTATGAACAGTCACAGCAGATGAAAAAAATTTTGAGTGAAGAGGGAGCAGATGTTGTTGTTTGTCCTACTATTAAAATCACGCCGTTTTTAGATAATATAGTAAAGTTTTTAGAAGAAATACATAAATTCGATTATGCTGTATTTACAAGTGTAAATGGCGTTTGGAGTTTTATTGAAGCTTCCCGAGAAAAAAGGTTTGATTTAAGAAATTTAAGTATTAAAGTAGTAGCGATAGGAAGTAAGACTGCGGAAGCTTTAGAAAATATTTTTATATATCCAGATATAATTCCTGAGGAGTACACCTCATACTCTTTAGCAAATGCACTTAAAAAACATGTTGAAGGAAAAAACATAGCGCTTTTGACTTCTCAGATAGGCGGGGATATATTAATGGAAAGTCTAGAAAATTGTGCTAACGTACAAAAAATTGTCGCATATAAAAATGAACCAAATTATGAAATAAAGGGAAATCTTATAAGTAAACTCCGCAAAGGAATAGATATTGCTGTATTTACAAGTTCCTCTACTTTTAATTATATGCATCAATTAATAGGAGACGAAATAAATCTTCTAAAAAACTCTAAAATAGCTGCAATAGGACCTGTAACAAAGAAAGCTATAGAGGATAAAGGATTTAATGTAGACATAATGCCAAGTGAATACACAACGGAAAAACTTATTGAAGAAATATTAAAAAACTATCAAAACCAATAGAAAGAGGAGATAAAATGGATTTGGTAAAAAGGCCAAGAAGGCTTAGGATGAACAGCATTTTAAGGGATATGATAAGAGAAACTTCTTTAGATGTAGGTGACCTTATATATCCTCTTTTTGTTGTGCCAGGAGATAATATAAAAGAAGAGATAGATTCAATGCCGGGTGTTTACCATTTTTCTATAGATTTGCTTATAGAAGAAGTTAAAGAAGTGCGTGACGTTGGAATTCCTGCTATTTTACTTTTTGGTGTGCCTTCATATAAAGATGAATTGGGGTCAGAGGCTTACAGCGAGGAAGGTATCGTTCAAAAAGCCGTAAGAGAAATAAAAGAAAAAGTGCCAGAAATTGTAGTAATAACAGATGTATGTATGTGTGGGTATACAATTCATGGACACTGTGGCATTGTTGAAAATGGCCAAGTTCTAAATGACAAAACAGTGGACTACATTGCTAAAATAGCCTTGTCCCATGTTGAGGCAGGGGCGGATATTGTAGCGCCTTCTGACATGATGGATGGAAGAGTAGCTGCCATAAGAAAGCTTTTAGATAGTAAAGGATTTGTAAATACACCTATTATGGCTTACAGTGCTAAATACGCTTCCTCTTTTTATGGACCTTTTAGAGAAGCAGCCCATTCTGCTCCACAATTTGGCGACAGAAAGTCTTATCAAATGGACTATGGAAACTCCAATGAAGCCTTAAGAGAAATAGCTCTTGACATTGAAGAAGGAGCAGATATTGTCATGGTAAAGCCGGCACTTTCTTATCTTGACATTATAAGGCGGGTAAAGGATAATTTCAACATTCCTATTGCTGCTTATAATGTAAGTGGAGAATATTCAATGGTAAAGGCGGCAGCTAAGATGGGTTGGATTGATGAAAAATCTACAGTCTTAGAAATACTCACTTCAATTAAAAGAGCAGGGGCAGACATAGTTATAACCTACTTTGCAAAGGATGTTGCAAAATGGCTTATTACCCTGTAATGCTTAATATAAAAAACAAAAAATGCCTTGTTGTAGGTGGTGGCAAAGTTGCTCTTAGAAAAATTTTATCTCTTGTTGAAGGAGAAGCTTTAGTTACTGCCATTTCTCCTTCTTTTGATGAAGGAATAATTGAGCTTGCAGCAAAAGAAAAAGTGGAACTTATAAGACGTGAGTATCAACAAGGGGATGTAAGGGGATTTTGTGTTGCGATTGCTGCTACAGATGATGAGAAGGTAAATAAACTTGTGGCGTCAGATGGAGAAAAATACAATGTGCTTGTAAATGTGGTTGATGATAAAGACCTTTCTTCTTTTATTGTACCTGCCATTGTAAAAAGGGGAGACTTAATTATTTCTATATCTACAAGTGGCAAAAGTCCACTTCTTTCGAGAATGATAAAAGAAAAATTGGAGTCAATTTTCAATGATGACTATGAAAAACTATTACAAAAACTATATCAGAAGAGGATGGAATTAAAGGAAAAAGATTTTGCTGAAGAAGAGAAAATGGCTATTTACAGAAAAATTATTGAAAAAAGCGGGCTGTTAAAATAATTTTACGTTAAGCCTTGAGAAATGTTTTTTATCAAAAGTAAATACTTTTTTGTCTCCTGAATTTATCGCATGGGCAGCTATATACGCATCAATAAAATCAACATTATTTTCTTTATAGCTGTTTAGAGATAGAATTAATGTGTCCCGTTCTTCTGCTTCCACAGCTTCAGAACATATAAAGGTAATAAGCGTATCAGATATTTGATCCTTTGATATCTTGTAGAAAGACTCAAGTGTCCATACTACTTCTGCAATAGTGAGAGGAGATACGAGAAGTTTTAATTCTCCGCTGTCCGCTTTTTTCATAATTTCATACGCTTTTGCATAAAATTCTTCATTGTCCTTTAAAAGGTATCTCAAAATGACATTGGCGTCAATCCATATTTTCTCCATTGTTATTTCTCCTTACTCTTTTATTTACCCAAATTTCTTTTGTATTTTCTGTTTCTTCATCAATGCTTTTGAATTTTACTTGAGATTTTAACGTTCCACCTAATTGTGAAAGTTTTTTCTTTTTTATTAATTTCAACACTATTTCTTTGTTGTCTTGTACTATAAAGATGACGTTATCTCCTATATCAGCGCCAATTGCTTTTCTGATTTCTGCAGGCAATTGAATTTGCCCTTTGCCTGTAATTGTAGACGTAGCATGTATCATTTTTTCACCTCCACATATCTTTTACTTAGATTATAATACATGATTTATTATTTTTCAATTACTTATGATTTATTCATGAAATTTAAACAGAGAATGATAAAAATTTAGGAAGAGGTGATTCTGTGAAAACTGATAAATCGCAAAAGCTTTTTGAAAAGGCTAAAAAACTTATGCCGGGTGGTGTCAATAGCCCTGTAAGGGCTTTTAAATCAGTAGGAGCTACTCCTGTTTTTATAAAAAAGGGGCAAGGAAGTCATATTTGGGATGAAGATGGCAATGAATACATAGACTACGTTCTTTCATGGGGACCGCTAATACTTGGGCATTCACATCCACAGGTGGTAGAAGCTATTAAAAAGCAGGCACAACTTGGGACCAGTTTTGGAGCCTGCACAGAGTTAGAAGTTAAGATGGCAGAAAAAGTAATTGAGGCTGTTCCATCTGTAGAAGTTGTCAGAATGGTAAATTCAGGCACAGAAGCCACTATGAGTGCTATAAGATTGGCAAGGGGATATACGGGCAGAGACATCATTGTAAAATTTGAAGGATGTTATCACGGACATTCTGACAGCTTACTTATAAAAGCAGGCTCAGGGGCACTTACTTTTGGAATGCCTGATTCAAAGGGCGTGACAAAAGAGGTAGCAAAAAACACAATTATAGCGAGATACAATGACATCAAAATGGTAGAAGATATTTTTAAAGTTTATGGTGAAAATATCGCTGGTGTCATTGTAGAACCTGTTGCCGGAAACATGGGTACTGTTTTGCCTGATGAAGAGTTTTTAAAGGGATTGAGAGAGATTACTACAAAGTATAAATCACTTTTAATTTTTGATGAAGTGATGACAGGTTTTAGAGTGTCTTATTCAGGGGCACAAGGACTTTACAACATTATGCCTGATATTACTACGCTTGGTAAAATTATTGGTGGAGGTCTTCCTGTTGGTGCCTATGGAGGAAGAGAAGAGATTATGAGAATGGTTTCTCCTGATGGACCGGTGTATCAAGCAGGGACTTTGTCTGGCAATCCTCTAGCAATGATAGCAGGCTTTGAGACTTTAAAAATATTATCTGAAACTTCCGATATTTATGAAGAGTTAGACAAGAAAGCAGAAAAATTGTGTAAAGGGCTAAAAGAAAGCATGGTTCAAAATGGAATTGATGTTACAATAAATAGAATAGGCAGCATGATGTGCATGTTTTTTAATAAACACGAAGTAAAAGACTATGAGTCTGCGCTAAAATCAAATACTACTTTGTACGCTAAATATTTTAGAGAGATGCTTAAAAGGGGAATATACATGCCGCCTTCGCAATTTGAAACCTTCTTTTTGTCAACTGCTCACACAGATGAAGACATTGAAAAAACGATTGAAACAAGTTTTGAAGTGGCGAAAATTATAAGTTAGCAATTAGAATAAAGGCATCTTCACATTTATTGACAACTATTTGCAAAATGCTCGCTCTCAGACTCCGGCGGGGTTCCGGCCACATTCGACATCCTTGTCTCAGGTGGCCGCTTCCGCCATCCGTGGCTCCAGCCTCGCCTACGTCTTTCGAGCTTGCTAAGTTTCCCGGCACTCAAGTAAGTATGATTGTTTTTCTATTTTTGCTTTATAAACTTTCTTACTTGAGTGCCGGGCTGCTTTGTCGCGAGTCGCATTACTTCACAAAATGCCAATCTTGCAAAATAGTTTGTTTACAGTTTTAAGCTGCTGAAAACTCAGCAGCTTAAAACTATTCATTTTTACTTTCTTTTTGTCCTTGAGGGAAAAATTGCTGAAAAATATCTAAAGACATTGGGAAAACTACTATGTTTGACCTGTCATTAGCTATTTCTCTTAAAGTTTGAAGATACCTAAGTTGCAGAGAAACGGGTTGTGAGGCTATGATGCGGGCAGCTTCAGCAAGTTTTGCCGCTGCTTGATATTCTCCATCAGCATTTATAATTTTAGCACGGCGTTCCCTTTCTGCTTCTGCTTGTGCTGCCATGGCCCTTTGCATGCTTTGTGGTAGTTCTACATCCCTTATTTCCACAAGATTCACTTTTACTCCCCATGGCTCTGTTCCCTCATCTATAATCTCGCGAAGCCTCTTGTTTATTTCTTCTCTGTGAGATAATAATTCGTCTAAGTCAGACTGACCTAAAACGCTTCTTAGTGTAGTTTGTGCCAGCTGAGATGTTGCTCTTATGTGGTCTAAAACTTTTATAACAGCGTTGGCAGGGTCTATTACTCTGAAGTATACTACTGCATTTACTTTAACAGTAACGTTGTCTCTTGTAATTGCCTCTTGTGTTGGTACTTCCATTGTTATGACTCTCAAATCTACTTTTTGCATTCTCTCTATTATAGGAATCAAGAAAAATATTCCTGGTCCTCTTACACCTACGTAGCGCCCGAGACGAAAAATTACGCCCCTTTCGTATTCCTGTACTATTCTAATGGATGCGGAAATTAAACTTATAAGGATTATTAATAAGGTGAATAGAAATGCAAAACTCTCAATCATTTTTTTTACTGCCTCCCTCTTTTATTTTTTCAACTTTAACTGTCAAACCCTCTACTGCTGTAATGACCACCTTTTCGCCTTTTGCAATATACTCTTTAGATTCTGCCTGCCACCTTTCTCCTTCTACCAAGACTATGCCATTTGGATTAATATCACTTACTGCAATACCTATTTCACCAATTAGACCTTCTACTCCTGTGACTACTTTTCTCTTTTGAGCTTTTATAACAGCAGCTAAGAGGAAAGAAACAAAAGCTGCCATGAAAAAGGCTGTTGCGAAAACTACTCCTTTGTTTATAGTGAGTCCCATTTGGTTTCCACTAAATAACATTAAAGAGCCAAGTACGAAGGAAGTTATACCGCCCACTGCTAAAATTCCATGGCTTACCACAAAGGCCTCAGATGCCAAAAGCACAAGCCCTAATATGACAAGAAGCATTCCACTTAATTGAGCATTTAATGTTCCAAGTGTGTAGAGGCCTAAAAGTAAGCTTATTCCTCCTGCCACACCGGGAAAGATAGCCCCAGGATGATAAAGCTCCAATACAATGCCCAAGATACCAGCGCTCATGAGAAGATAAGCAATATTTGGATCGCTTATTGCAAAGAGAAATTTTTGAGCTGAAGACATTGGGAAGTATTTGATTGGACCATCAGTTTGCAAAGTTGTAATTGTGCCGTCAAAATTTTTGACTGTAAGGCCGTTTATTTTTTTTAGAAGGTCATTTAAATTAGTAGCTTTAAAATCGACTAAATGGGCATTTAATGCTTCTGTGTCAGTAAAAGATTTGCTTTCAATAACTGCCATTTCAGCATTTTTGGGGTCTCTCCCTCTGTTTTCTGCGATGCTTCTTATCCAGGCAGCAGCGTCATGAGTGAGTTTTTGCCTTTGTACATCTGATAAAGCAGAGTCGTCTTCCATTGACACAGGATGGGCGGCGCCTATTCTACTTCCAGGAGCCATTGCAGCGACATTTGCTGAAAGTGTTATGAAAGTACCAGCAGAGCCCGCCCAAGCTCCTGCGGGGGAGACATATACTACCACAGGAATATGAGAATTTAGTATTTTTGTGACGATTTTTTGAGTAGTAGAATACAAACCGCCAGGAGTAGAAAGTTCTATGACTATACAACTTGCACCATTTTTTTCTGCTTCCTGCAAGCCACTTTCAATGTAATCTGCGACAACTGGTACAATAGGGCCATCAATGGATAGTACATAAACGGGGCTTTGGGGCGGAACTGCTTTTAAAGAAGAAAGTGGCAGTATAACAAAAATTAACAAGATTATAAATAGTAAAATTTTCCTTAATTTAAACACTTTTTGTTCCCCCCTTTAATAACATTTTAACATAACTGAAAAATTTTATATAGTATTTTATGTGATTGGCAGAAATTTTTTTGAAGGATTTTTTATAAAAATGTAGAATTTAATTTATGTGTTTATTGATTTATATATTCGACAAAAAACTCAAAAACCTTTTTTATTTTTAACCTAAAAGGAGGAAATTTAATGGCGTTTTTTAGAGTTGAAACAGAAGAAGACATAAAAAATTTAAATTTTCTCGAAAGAATTTACGGAATTCTATTTAAACCTTCTATTACAATAAAAAACTTAATGTATCAACCTAAATTAGTTTATCCAGCTATAGTTAAAATTGTCGGGATAGTGTTTCTTTATATCTTACGTTATCCTGTATATGAAAGACATATACGTGAACTTTTAAAAATGAGGTTATCGCAACCAGACGCAGGATTTACGCCACAGGAAATAGATTTAGCTATTAAGTTGGCGCCAAGATCTGTAATAACTTCTACGCTTATAAATAATACACTTTCGTGGATTTTTATCGTGTTAGCTCTTTATGCTGTAATCAAATGGGTATTTAGAGGAAAAGCGGATGTAGTACAATTATTTTCAATTACTGGTTATGCCTATACTCCTGTTTTAATATATTTTCTAATATGCTTTATTGCATCCTTTTTTACAGGACAGCTTTTAGTGGATATGTCACCTGCATTGTTGTTTCCTTCGTTAAAAGGAACTACAATATATGGCTTTTTGAGAAGTATTGATCCCTTCATGGTGTGGCAGTTTATAATCATAGGTATAGGAATCAAGATGACAAGTGAACTTAAAAAAAGTGATGTATATTGGGTAACTGTTTTTGTGTTTCTAATTAGTATATTTATAAATATTGATTATTATAAACTGCTGGATTGATATGCAAGAAATGACAGGAGGAAAGCTCGAAATCACTGACAAAAGCCCTATTTTTACGCAGCATGCTAACAAATTTATTCTTAGGGGTGAAGAAACTTAAATGAAAAATAAGAGAAAAGTAGAAGTTATTGATTATCAATCAGATTGGAAGAAAAAATTTGAAGATGAAGCAGAAATATTAAGGGAAATATTGAAAGATATAATCGTTGATATTCACCATATTGGTAGTACAGCTATTCCGAATATAAAAGCTAAACCGATAATTGATATTTTAATTGAGGTTAAAGAAATAGATAAAGTAGACCAATTTAATGACAAGCTAATTCAACAAGGCTATATTCCTTTAGGAGAAAACGGAATCCCAAATCGGAGATTTTTCATAAAAGGGGATGAGATTAATCGTACACATCATGTTCATATTTTTCAAACTGGAAATCCCGAAATTGCACGTCATATTCGATTTAGGGATTATCTAATAAATCATCCAGATGAGGCAAAAGCCTATTCTGACTTGAAAGACGAATTAGCCAAAAAGTATCCCTATAATATTGAGGAATATATTAAAGGGAAGGATCACTTTATCAAAGAGATTGATCAAAAGGCAACGAAAGAACGATAGACAAGGGGACGGTTCCCTTGTCTATCCTTTTTATAATATTTCTTCTAATGTCTTTTTAATTTCAATGAGGAAACTTTCTGTATTTACAACAGTTTTATTTGGCAAGTCAGAAAGCATAGCTAAGTCTTTTGTCATTATGCCCTTTTCAATTGTCTGAAGGGATGCTTTTTCAAGTTTATCTGCGAAGTTTACAAGGTCTTCTATTCCGTCAAGTTCTCCTCTCTTTTTCAAAGCACCTGTCCATGCGAAAATTGTAGCAATAGAATTTGTAGAAGTTTCTTCTCCTTTAAGGTATTTATAATAATGCCTTGTAACTGTTCCATGAGCTGCTTCAAATTCGTATTTACCATCAGGAGATACCAGTACAGAAGTCATCATGGCGAGGCTTCCAAATGCTGTTGCTACCATATCTGACATCACATCGCCGTCATAATTTTTGCATGCCCAAATCATTCCGCCTTCAGACCTTACAATTCGAGCTACGGCATCGTCAATAAGGGTATAAAAATATTCAATTCCTGCTTCTTCAAATTTTTCTTTATATTCATTTTCATATATTTCCTGGAATATGTCTTTAAATCTGTGGTCATATATTTTTGATATGGTGTCTTTGGTCGCAAACCACAAATCCTGCTTGGTGTCTAAGGCATAGTTAAAACATGCTCTTGCAAAACTCTTTATTGATTCATCAGTGTTGTGCATGCCGAGGATAACTCCAGGACCTTCAAATTCATGTATTGTCTGCTTTGACACTTCACCACTTTTTGATACGAAAACAAGTTCTGCTTTTCCTTTATTTTCGACTCTGTATTCCACATCTTTATAAATGTCTCCATAGGCATGCCTTGCAATTGTAATGGGCTTTTTCCATGTTTTTACGAGAGGTTTGATACTTTCTACAATAATAGGTGTGCGAAAAACTGTTCCGTCAAGTATTGCTCTGATTGTACCATTAGGGCTTTTCCACATTTTTTTAAGATTGTATTCTTCAACTCTCTGGGCATTGGGAGTAATTGTTGCACATTTTACACCAACACCATATTTTTTGATGGCATATGCCGCATCAACTGTGACTTGGTCCTCTGTTTCGTCTCTGTTTTTAATTCCAAGGTCATAATATTCCGTTTTGAGGTCTATATAGGGCTCTAAAAGTATTTCTTTTATCAATTTCCATATGATTCTTGTCATTTCGTCCCCGTCCATTTCAACGAGGGGAACCTTCATTTGAATTTTATCAGCCATTTATTTCTCTCCTTTGTTTAAAATATAACAAAAACTTCGAAAATTTATCAATACAAATTGATAAAGCATAACTTGAATATTATTATATAGGATAAGTCATATTTTCGCAACAGAAAAATTATTTTATCCTTTTCGTTCCAAATTCCACAAATTTAATTTTAAATATTGTATAATATTTTATGGAATTAATAAATTTTTAAAAATGTTTATAGCATTTTGTGGGTATTAAAAATGGACTTTTTATGTCCACAAAAGGAATTACTTTCTTCTTATAAACGATGCAGTAAAATGGGTATCGACACTTCAATAACTGCACCATTAATAATGCTAAAATCAAGCAGGTTTAGAAAATGATGTAATTATACTTTCGATAGACAATAACAAGGAAGGATAAAAGATTTGCTTACTGTTAAAAATTTATACAAAAAATACAATAAAAGCAAGGTTATAGTTTTAAACAATATATCTATGGATATAAATAAAGGGGAAATAGTAGGACTTCTCGGCCCGAATGGAGCAGGGAAAACCACTTTACTCAAAATAATATGCGGTTTAACAATTCCTGATTCAGGTGAAGTTATTATGAAGTTATTATATCTAATATCAAAATGGAAGACAAAACTCGATTAAAAATAATGAAAAAATAGGCGTAGTACTTGAAGGCAACAAGAATTTATACTGGGCTATTTCTGTCCTTGATAATTACTATTATTTTGGAAGTATAAAGGGGAAAACAATGGGAGAATTAAAGAAAAATATAGAAAAATATGCAGACGTTCTAAAAACGAAAGAATTATTAACACGAAAAGTAAACACTCTTTCAATGGGTCAAAAAGAAAGGGTAACAATAACTGCTTCTTTACTTCACGAACCGGAGCTTTTAATTTTGGATGAACCTTCCAATGGATTAGATATAGAATCACGTATCTTACTTACCAGTGCTATTAAGACTTTGAGAGAGGAGATGAAGATAACAGTATTGATTGCTTCCCATGATACTGACTTTTTAAGAAAAACAGCTGATTCCTCCTTTTGGGGTATATGATGTATGCCATGGGACTTATTTTGGGAGGACTTTCTCTAATAGCAAAAAGAATTAATCAATTGACGCTACTTATACAAATCCTGCTTCTTTTTATAACAGACACATTAACTAAAACATCTCCTTCCAGCGCAATTAGTTGCATTATACCACTTACAGTGGGAAATGATATAGCGAGAAAATCAGTAAGTAATATTGCTATTTCTTACAATGAGTGGTTGATACTTATACTTGTGAGTATGCTGTGGTTTATAGTTGGTTCGGTAGTTTTTGGTATGAGTAGTAGGTATGCTAGAAAAAATGGTTTATTGGGTACATATTAGCTTCCTTGGGACTGTGGAGAAATCGCCATTGTGAGCACGAGTTAATTAATACCTATCTCTAAGGAACAACCTATTTAACAACACACCACTGATAAATCCTCCTATGTGCGCCCACCAGGCTATTCCACCAACCGTTGTACCACCAATGACAGAGTAGACCGTGCCGGAATAGAGCTGGGTCAGGAACCATAGGAAGAGATAGACTACGGCGTGTATTGGGAGGAAGACTGGAACCAGGAAAAAGGTTGGTACCAGGGTGATTATCCTTGCCGACGGGAATAATATGAAGTAAGCACCCATAACGCCTGCAATAGCTCCAGAAGCCCCTACCACCGGCACTGGTGAGATGGGATTAAAAACCAGGTGAAATACACCTGCGATTACCCCACTAAGGATGTAGAAAATGAGGAATCTTATATGACCCATTCTATCTTCAACATTATCTCCGAACAGCCAAAGTATCCACATGTTGCTAATTAGGTGAAATGTGTTACCGTGAAGAAACATACTGGTGATAAAAGGGTATAAGTCGCTGCCGGAAAACGGTACACCGGATATAACCAGTTTTGTAATTTTTGCCGGTATAAGCCCGTATTTGTAAACAAACCCGGCAAAAGTGCTGTATGAAGCACTTGAAAGAGTGAAGAAGATGATCGAATTTATTATTATGAGCAGGAGCGTAATGAGGGGTGGTCGTCTGCTTGGTATATTATCCCTGATTGGAAACATCTTTAACCCTCCACTTTTTTTATTCTACCTTTGCAGGAAAACCGAGTTCCGTATCAAATCAAAATTATATTAAGATTATAGCACAAGTAATTCTGAAAAAGTAATATTGTAATGATTAAGTAAATTTATTAAGTGCCAGGAAAAGAGGAGGTCAAAACAGTTGGAATTAGTAGTAAAAAATGATATAATTTTAATTGGGTGATGATGAATGTTATTAACTATAAAAAAGGTTAAATAGCTATATGATATAAGCAGAATTACATTAATAAACTGGGAAAAGGAAGGATTAATAACCCCAGTTGGAACACCAAAAGGAAGAAGAAGGTACAAAAAAGAAGATATAGAGAAGTTATTAGGCATGCTGGAAGAAAAACCGAAACCTAAAGTAATTTTGTATGCAAGAGTGTCCACAAAGAAACAAGAAGAATATCTTAAGAATCAAATTAGAAGGCTTGAAGAATACGCTAATTCCCAAGGATGGCAGTATGAAGTCATACATGAGATAGCAAGTGGGGTAAATGAAAACAGGAGAGGTTTATTAAAGCTTTTGAACAAGATAAAAAGAGGAGAAGTTGAAAAAGTTGTAATAGAATATCCTGATAGACTTGCGAGGTTTGGTTTTGAATATCTCAAATTTTTCATGGAAAGCTTTGGAGTGGAGCTTATAGTTTTAAATGGGAAAGAAAACGAAGAAGATGCAAATAAAGAACTAGCAGAAGACTTAATAGCAATAGTAACATCTTTCGCAGCAAGAATTTACGGACAACGGGGTGGCAAAAAGCATGATAGTAATACAGGCTAAACTCATTTTTCTAAATCAAGAAGACAAACAAATAGTATTAGACTTAATGAGAAGATGGTCTTCTTGTATGAGATTTGCATATAAGAGACTCTTAGAAGGCTATGATAGAAACACATTAAAAAGAGACCTTCAGGGAACATTTGATTTAAACTCAAGATATGTAGATGATGCAATAATGAAAGCAAGAAGCACATTAGAATCCTCTAAAGAATTAGGGAGTAATCCGAAGAAAGTAATCTTTGGAGGAAGAAAATTATTTAAAAAACTACAAAAACGCCATATAAACGGGAAAGCATATAAAAAATTAAAAATTAGGTGGCATGAGAAAAGAAAAGGGAATCTCTATTCAAGAGGGGATAAAAGCAAAAAAGGAAATCTCAACACAAGAATAGAAGTAAGAAAAAATGGCACTTTTTTAAGGATAAATGTAGGGGAAAGAAAGTACGTATATGCGAAGATACAGGTGGGATGGAAGAAGAATAAAAACAGAGAAGAGATACTTCAGGAAATTGCCAAATCAAACATGCCATACTCTGTAGAATTAAAACTTAAAAATGGCAATATATACGCTTATTTTGCTATTGAAGAAGAATATCCAGAAATAAAAATAACAAAAGAAAAAGGAGCAATAGGGATAGATATAAATGCATATCCAGACAACATATCATGGGCAGAGACAAATGAAAAAGGGAATCTAATAAGCTATGGGAATATGTCAATGCCAGAGCTTGCAAGTGGAAATAAAGACAAAAGAGAATATTTCAGATGGCAGTATGCTCATGAAATAGTAAAAATAGCAAAAGAGAAAGGAAAAGCAATTGTAATTGAAGAATTAGAAATAAAAGACAAAGGCAAAAGAGGGGACTTTTCAGGGAGAAAATCAAGAAGGATAAGACATAATTTTAGCTATAAATCACTTCTTTCAAAAATAAAAACATTAGCAAGAAGAGAAAGGATAGAAGTAATAGAAGTCAATCCTTCTTACACCTCAATAATAGGGATGTTAAAATATGCACCGCAATACATGATAACGAAAGATATAGCAGCAGCCTATGTAATAGCAAGAAGGGGGTTGGGACTACAAGAAAAGATACCAGATAATTATATAAAGTTTCTCAACACATTGACTGAAAAGGAATTAGAAGAATTAAAAGAGCATATAAAAAACACAGTCAAAAACAGACATTTAAAGAAAAAGCATTTGAGAGAAATAGACAAAGCAATAGAATTTTTACAAAGCCTTGAGAGTGAGTCAGAAAGGGTACTGAAACCTCTGGATGGAACAAGTTTTAGTACCTATGATTTCTGGCAAGTTCTCAAGGTAGCGGTGGTGACTCCATTCTCTCCTGAGAAGGTACCAAGAGACTTCTCTACCCTGATAGGATTACTAATTCAGGGCAAGTGGGGAGACCCGTGAGGGCGCAAGTTCCTGCTTCTTGGGGCAGGGGCTATGGCTTTCCCAAAAACCGCCTGCTGGGGCTGGGAAAGCCTGAAGGGCGGACTACAAATACCCCAGCTATCTAAACTGTACATTTTTGTACAGTTTGGGTGACCAGGATACAAATGAGAGTTATTGAGGTTAAGAATTTAACAAAAGTTTATTGCGCTTATGAAGGGAAAAGTCTTGGAAGGATTTTTAAAAGACTATGGAGTAGGGAAGGTGTAAAAGAAGTTAAAGCATTAGGCGGTATTTTGGCGCAGGAATAGGGAAGATTGGCTTGAAGGTGTAAAAGAAGTTAAAGCATTAGATAATGTCAGCTTTTCTATTGATTTGGGTGAAAGTGTAGGGCTAATTGGAGTAAATGGGGCTGGAAAATCCACAATCATAAAAATTTTAACAGGGATTTTAGAGCCTACAGAGGGTGTGGTCAGAGTATTTGGCAATATTCCTTCAAAACATAGAATGAAAAACAATTATAGAATTGGGGCAGTATTTGGACAAAGAACCCAGTTAAGATGGGACCTGCCAGCTTATGAGTCTTACAGCTTGCTGAAGGAAATTTATAATGTAGATGATAAAGTTTTTAAAGAAAGGCTTGATTATTTTTCTGAAGTGCTTGATATAAAAGAAATTATGCATAGACCAGTAAGGACATTGAGTTTAGGTGAAAAGATGAGGGCTGAGTTATGCGCTGCTTTTCTACACGGGCCGGAGATTGTGTTTTTAGATGAGCCTACCATAGGTTTAGATGTTTTTAGCAAAGAGGCCTTACTTCATTTTTTAAAAGAAATCAAGAAAGAGAAGAAAGTTACAATTATTCTCACTACCCACGATTTATCTGACATTGAGGAGGTAAGTGATAGAATAATAATTTTGGATAGAGGTAAGATTCTCCTTGATGCTTCAAAAGATGAAGTTTTAAACACATTAGAAGTTGGAAGCCAAATCATCTTTACACTGAAAAACAAAGAAGCAGTAATACCACAAAGTGTAAAAAGTTTGCTTTTTAGTATATCTAAAAACTTTTTAAAGGTTGACAACGTTTCTAAAGATTTAGTGCCTCAAGTGCTTACAGATGTATTTAGTTACAATACTGTGTTAGGAGTAGAAATAAAATATCCTGACTTTAAAGATATTGTAAAACAAATTTGTCTTCAAAATAAAGATAGGGGCAGGTAAAATGGAGACAATCTCTACAAAGGCAAAATTGGGTTTTAAATTGATAAAAATAGGGTTTGAAAGCCAATACATTTACAGATTAGGTACCTTTTTTAGTTTTTTATCTGGTCTGCTTTACCTAATTATGCAGTATTTTTTGTGGCGGGCTATATATCATTCCGGCGATATAAAACAGTATAGTTTTAATGATATTATTTTTTATATCTTTTTAGCCCAGATTATAAGTTACGTGTTTCCAACGGATGTAAGTAGTAAAATAGCTTTTCATGTTAGAACAGGAGACATCATTCATTTACTTTTAAAACCAGTTAAAATTGAAACACAGCTATTTTATGAATCTCTGGGCAAAAGTGCATATAGGTTATTAATAAATGGGGGATTCATCTTTATAGTTCTGTTGGTTCTTCTTCCTTATAAATTAGAACTGACAGTTTTAAGATTTTTTCAATTTGCACTTATACTTTTACTGTCATATGTTTTTGTGTTCTTTTTTGAACTGCTGATGGGGATTATAGCTTTTTATACCACCAGTACTTGGGGAATACAAAGCTTTAAATATGTCATAGTGGGAATATTTTCAGGAAGATTGATGCCAATATCTCTCTATCCTCCTGTTTTTAGAAAGATAGTTGATTGGCTTCCTTTTAGAATAATTTATTTTACACCCATAGAGTTTATTATGAATAAAGCCAATTATGATTTTTGTAATGTAGTAAAATATCAAACTGTATCAATTGCTTTATTGCTTTTATTGTATGTTCTTGTCTATAGAAATGCCTTAAAGAAAATAAAGGTACAAGGTGGTTAATATATGAAAAATATGCTTTTGAGGTACATAAAGCTTTATATTCACTTTACAAAGATAAATATAAGCTCTTTTATGGAATACGATGCTGATTTTCTTTTTGGAATTGTTGCCTTGATTTTAAAGAACTTGATAAACCTTTTAATAATCTTTTTTATATTTCACCTTATTGACAATATTAATAGGCTTGTGCAAAATTCAAAAGCCTTCATTTAAGCGATTCTGAAGACATACTTTTTTTCTATCACTCTTGAATTTTTTATCTTTTATGTAGGATTTCACCTCCCATTTGTCGAATTATTATATATACAGCATGAAAATATTTCTTAAGGAGGAGGAAATCCTACATGTACCAGCTTCAATTACTTTTAAATATACCTGAACTCTTTACTTCCCAGTCTAAAATAGACTTTTATTCTTCTATGTTTAAAAATCTTGATCTGTCTTCAATACCTGAATTCCCTTCCTCTAGTCCTGGCCGTAAGGGTTACTCTCATCATGCAATGTTTAGAGCTTTTATTGTTATGCAAGCTGAAAGATTCGGTACAATTTCTGACCTCCTGGATTATCTCCGCAATAATCTTATCATTGCTCATCTTTGTGGCTTTAACATTTTTAAACCTCTTCCTTCTTATTGGACTTTCCGCCGTTTTATTAATGAGTTCTCTCATGATTATTTAACCACTATCTTTCAAAATCAAGTCAATATCCTCAAAAATATGGGTATTATCTCTGGTGAGTTTATTTCCATGGACTCTACCCCTATTAAAGCTAACACTAAGTTAAATAACCCTAAGTCTTTTTCTAAAAATAAATTCTCTAAAGATAATCAGCCTAAGTCTGATAAGGATTGTAAATTAGGCGTTTATTCTGCTTCTAATGATTCTTCTAATAAACGTTATAAGTTTTATTGGGGCTATAAAAATCATATTATTGTTGATGCTATCTCTGGATTACCTATCGCTGAAACTACTACTCCTGCTGATGTCCCTGATTTTGATGTCGCTTTGTCTTTACTTGCTGATACTAATAATTGGTTTAAACTGACTGGTACTAATTTTATCGCTGATAAAGGTTATGACGTTAAGAAACTCTATAATTATGTTAGAGATACTCTCCATGGTCATTGTTTTATTCCTCTTAACAAGCGTAATTCTAAAAATCCCCCTCTGACTGATGATGGTTATATGGTTTGTGAAGCAGGTATTAAAATGCTCAAAGACGGCAAGCAATATTTTGATGGTTTTATTAAGCAAAAATTTGTTTGCAAGTTCTGCAATTCTAAAGATGACTCTGCTTGCCCTATTCAGCATCCTAAATATTTTAATGGCAAAAAGCATAGAGGCTGTACTAAGTATGCTATTATATCTTCTGATTATAGGTCCTCTATTAATAGAGACTCCCTATATTTTAAGGCTGTCTATAAATTGAGGATTGAATCAGAAAGATATAATTCCCGCTTTAAAGCTCTAGATTTTGAAAAAGCTTATGTCAGAAATATTAATTCTGTCAGCAACCTTAATATTTTTGGCCATATTACTTTGCTTACTGTCGCTATTGTAGCTATTAAACTGGGTAAATTTGATGAGTTTAAGTCCCTTGTTGGTCTGATGCAATCGGCTTAACTTTTGCTGAATTTGGTTCATGCCATTTTTTAACATTTGACTTCTACAGGATATTTATGCCCTTTTTTAGCTCCTCTTTTTGTCTTTTCTTTTCCTTTACCACTTTCTTTATGTTCGATTGTCAGTCCTAATTACTATATATTGTATGTCATACATATTTTGGCTTTTGTTCGTGATTATTTTTATTAATTTTGCACATCCCTAACAATATTAAAGGATGGGACTTCAATCAAATTTTATTTTTATACGGTTTTTCAAGTACAAGTTTTGCAATTTGGCACTGCTTTTTTATAAATACTATTTCACTGCCTTTCTATACGAGGACAGGTTTATTAGATAGTTTTTTATTAAAACCGGTTGATGTCATATTTCAGATAATGGCAGACTCTTTTGATGAAGATGGTATAGGAGATTTAATATTTGGCATAATTGTTCTTATAATTGCCATTGTTAGGCTGAAAATAGTGTCAATAAAATTAATCTTTTTGCCTGTATTACTTCTTTCAGGAAGTTTAATATATGCTTCCTTGGGACTAATATCTTCTTCAATTTCTTTTTTTACAATTGGCGAAACAGGTTTATCCAACCTTGTAATGGATTTTTTTGAATTTTCAAAATATCCAATCACAATATACAACGATATCCTCAAAATTGTTTTTACAGTTTTGATTCCAATTGGTTTTACAGCTTTTTATCCCAGTTTGTTTTATATAGCAAATTATAAATATGGTTTGGTGCTAGTATTAATAACTCCTGTAGTTTCGATCCTCTTTTTCTTAATTTCATACAAAGTTTGGAACTTGGCTTTAAGGCATTATTCAAGTGCTGGCAATTAAGCAGAAATTTTTCAATTTGACTTTGTCTACAGCCTAAGAGGAGAGTATTCTCCTCGATTTTTTTATAATTACCAATTGTAAAATATTAGGCGAAAAATGCATTTTCGTTCCCCAAAATGACACTTTCGTTCCAAATTTCACAAATTTTGCTCTAAATATTGTATAATATTAAAAAATGGTTCAATCTTTTTGGGGGTATAAAAATGAATTTTTCATGTCCGCAAGAGGAACTAAGTTTTTCATATAAACAATGTATAGAAATTGGTATTGACCCTTCAATAATTTTCCCATTGATTTTATTAAATCAAGAAGATTTGCAAAAGAGAATACATACAAATAAAGAACTCATAGAAGCTTTTCATATGAGTGTAGAAGAGGAGTGGGTAAAAGGTGAGTATCTATTTTTGCTCAGTGATATTGAAGGATATTTGTTGGATGTAAAATGCAGCACAAAAGAGAAAAAGTGTATAAAAGATTCAGGCTTTGAACGGGGAGTATCCTTTAGAGAAGAAAGCTGTGGTACAAATGCGATTTCAATGGCAATGCGATTAAAGAGGGTAGTGTATGTAAGACCTCAGGAGCACTACTGTAAGATATTCAAAAAATGGCACTGCATTGCTTCACCTATAATAGTAGAAAATGGGGAAATAGTAGGCTATGTGGATATATCAACTATTGATAAAAAGATTGCGGATGAAGTATCAATGGTAATAAAACTGCTAGCTGAGAAAATAGCAACTGAGTATGAAAAGATAGTAAAAGAAAAAGAGCTAAATAAGATAAAGATAAAATTAAATGACAGCCAGACAAAAATACTGGCATTAGAGGCAAAAGGATACAGAGAATCAGATATAGCAAAAGTTCTTGGAATAGGGGTTGTGACTGTGAAATATCACAAGAGAAAAATAGTAGAGAAGCTTGAGGTAAAAAATCTCAAAGAGGCAGTAGTGAAGGCTATTAAATTAGGTTTGATAGATATGGACTAAAATTTAGGGCTATACTTTAGTATAATTATTTTGCTTATTTATGTAAACCTTAACTGGAAATGTAATAAAAACTATACTAAAGTATAGTAGACATTGGAAAATTTGTATGTTACAATAGCTGTAGAAAAGTTTGGTAGATTAGGAGGGATATAAACAATAATATGTTTTTTAATAGGGGTAGTAGAATCCATAGAGACAAACTCACTGAAGATAACGCCCATATTTTTGAGGATATTGACCTGGTTTTGAAAGATAGAGGTCAAATAATCATGAGAGAACTCATTAATAAAAAGGCGGAAAGTCCAATAAGAAGGAAGAGGTTTAAGGATGTTAAAGCCACAAAGATGAGCAATGATAAGATTATTGCGGAGATAATCTAAGAGGTCAGAAATTGTACCGAATCTTAAATCTTAATGGCAATAAAAGCTCTGAAAAGTGCATGATGAGAATAATCCTTACGGCCAGGACTAGAGGAAGGGAATTCAGGTATTGAAGATAGGTCAAGATTTTTAAACATAGAAGAATGGAAATCAATTTTAGACTGAGAAGGTAAAGAGTTCAGGTATATTTAAAAGCAATTGAAGCTGATACATGTAGGATTTTCTCCTTCTTAAAAAATTTTTTTATAGTGTATATATAATAATTCGACAAATGGGAGGTGAAATCCTACATAAAAGATAAAAAATTCAAGAGTGATAGGAAAAAAGTATATCTGTAGAATGGCTTAAATGAAGGCTTTTGAATTTTGCACAAGTCTAATATCAGAAAGGATAGGAGGTGAGAAAATGACATATGTAAAACCCACAATTCAAACACTAGGCTCTAAAAACATCAGCTTAAATGGGATAATACAACCTATAGGAAATTGGTCATATTTTTTAATTTTCCTACCACATATAGTAGTTGTTGAAACATATGCCGTAGCAGTGACTTCCTACAACTATCAATAAAATTTACAGGCACATTTATAAGTTGTAAGGAGAAAATCTAATGCAAAATTTGTAGTAAAATTATGTTTTAAAAAATTATGGAACTGATGTAACACGTTGTTCATTGATATAAAGAAGACACGAAAAAATTTAGAATATTTGTTACTATCTTGACCCGTAAATCTAATAGCAAGCGATTGATTACTAACATTGATACCGATGATCAAAGTATTCGGCATTGAAAAAATAACAAGTGGTTCCATGAGTCCGGCCTTAATTGATAGTAGTATAGTAGTAATCACCGTGAAAAAACAAAAATTAGTTATAACTCTTAAAAAACACAGATAGATAAAATCCAATTAACAGGGAATCTTCTGATAAATATTGGATTTATAAAAGTAAGGTGTTAGAATGAAACAAAATAACAAGAATTCCAAAAATAAAATTCAATAAAATAATAGTAAAAAGTCATTGCTATTATTCCAAAAATATTATTTTAAGATAAGTGTATAAAAACATAATAATATTAAAATTTTAATTTAAGAATAAGAAATTTTACAAAAATATAAGGGGGAAAGATATGGTCAGGTATAATGTGATGCATGCTATTCCAATATTCAATAAAGAAAGTTTAGAATATTTAAGAGAAGAAAAAAATGGGTACATAACAATAATTCTAAAAAACCATCCGGAATTGCGCGAACTTATAATTAATCCAACAGCGGTAGAAATACTAAAAAAATGTGACGGAGAAAATACAATGGAAGATATACATAATTACTTATGCGATAAATATGATAGTATAGACAGTAAACAAATAGCAAATGATGTACTACAAGTATTATCAAATTTTACAAAAGTAGGGCTTATTAGTTGGAAAGGGGAGAAAAACCCATTTATGAGTATTTATGAAGAAATGTTAGATGGTATTAGATTACGAATAGCAGAAGAGACAGATATAAAAAGTATAATTAAAATGGTAGAAGTAATAAAATCAAAAAAAGGTGATGAAAGCATCTTATGTTATATAAACCCCTATAAAAAAATTGATATTGAATATCAAGAAGTAGCAATTAGACAAAAACTATTTGCTTTTACAGAGGAATTTGTTTTAGTTAGTAAAGATAATAATGATATAGGTTTAATTAGTTTTGCAATTCCTATTGATTATAAAAGTAGTGCGTGGTCAATCAATTTAATATACATACCCATTGAAGTATTTGATAAAGCATTTAAATATGCAATTACTAAGATACCTTTAATATCTGTAAGGAGAATCACCAAAATAAAATTTCATTGGATAGAGGGCACAATAGACAAAAGAGTATTAGACTGTTTTGCAAAATGTGGATTTAGTTTTGAAGGAACTTTTAGAAAAGAAATTAATTTGGAGAATGTGAGAGTATATGCATATTATATTAATGAGGAGAATTGTAAAGAACAAAAACCAAATTATACCGAGAATATGGTAATTATATGAGTTTTAGAAAATGGATTTAAACATATTGAAAATTAGAGAAAAACAAAAAATACTAAAAAGGAATAAATTATACAAAAACTAAATTAGGCTAAAAAATTTAAGCCGATTGTATCAGACCAACAAGAAAAAGACTTAAACTTTGGACACAAAAAAGCTCATATAATCAAAAGTATTAAAATTGCTGGCAAAATTAACATTCCTCATATAAGCTTTTTCAAAGTCTAAAGGTTTAAAACGGTAATTATATCTTTCTGACTCAATTCTCAGGCTATAAACAGCTTTAAAATATGTGGAATCTCTGTTAATAGAGGATTTATAGGCAGAAGATAAGACGATATATATGATACAGCTTCTACGCTTTTTGCCATTAAAATATCTAGGATTACTTGATAAGGCGAGTCGGATCATTTTCAGAATCGCAGAACCTACAAATAAATTTTTGCTTGAGAAAGCCGTCAAAATACTGATTGCCATCTTTAAGCATTTTAATACTGGTTTCACAAACAATATAACCATCATCAGTCAATGTGAGATTTTTTGGAATTGCGCTCGTTGAAAGGGACAAAGCAGTGACGTTGTAATGTATTTCTAACAAAATTATAGGGTTCTTTATCAGCGATAAAACTATGTTCTATGTTAAATCCCTTAAATGAACTTTGTAAAACATGGGACTTAGTATATGTCGTCCTACATAACACGATTTCTAGTTGCTTTTTTAAATAATTGCTAAATCATAAGAGAGGAGTAAACATGAATGAAGGAAGATAATAAGATTGCATTAGAGCATGTAAAAATTTTAAGAGGACCTACGCAAGTAGCTGTTGATATTACGAATAAATGTAATTTTAGGTGTTTACATTGTTATAATTTAAGTGGTGAAAATTGTATCATAGATGAAGAACTATCAGATAATGAGTTTATTGAATTAATAAATGATATTGCGCAAATGAAAGTTTACAATGTATGTTTTTGTGGTGGCGAGCCTTTATTGAGGAAGGAGCTTATTTATCAATGTGCAGAAATTTTACGTAAAAATAATGTGCCTAATGTATCTTTGGTCACTAATGGATTTTTATTAAGTGAAGAAGTTGCAAAAAATCTATATGAAGCAGGGGTTAATAGAGTCCAAATAAGCCTTGATGGTGCTGATGCTAAAACTCATGAGAAATTACGGAAAATGAAAGGTGCTTATGAAAAAGCAATTCAAGCTATAAATAACTTAAGGAAAATAGGCTTTAAAGATATTGATGTTGCATTTTGTCCTACGAAATTTAATATTAACCAAATAAAAGATATCCATAATTTATGCTTAAAATTAGGAGTATCACAGTTACGAATACAACCATTAATGTATTTAGGACGTGCTACTAGGAATCTTGATATTGTTCCCTCTCAGCTTCAATATAGAGATTTAGTTAGAGAGATATATGATATACAAAATAGTGGAAAGCCACCACAAATAGAATGGGGGGATCCTGTAGACCATCTGATACGTTTCCGCACGTTAAGTAAACATTGCATTAATTTTGTTTCAATAAAAGCAAATGGCAGTATTATTGTATCACCATATTTACCATTAACTGTAGGTAATATCAGGAAACATAGATTTGGAGAATATTGGGAAGCAGGTTTAGCTAGAATTTGGGAACTAGATATTGTCAATGAGTTAGCTAGTAAAATAACTTCAATCTCTGACTTTAACAAGAAATACAGTGATATTCCCATTGTTTGGGAAGAAAAAGATATTGAAATTGATATAATTGATAATTATAGAATTGAAAACCATTCTTTAGGTTAACATAAATATAGACATTACAAGATCAATTTTCATTCCTGATTGTGCTTGGCAAGAATAGAGAGTTAATTATTGCGTGAAATTTTCCAAGATATCCGAAATAATGTAAATAACAAAACAGAATCAATAAAAAATTGTACTCCGTAAGCCTGAAAAAGCCATACATATAATAAAACTTTTAATCTGGCTTTTAGAATGTTCAATATTACAAAAGAGTAAAACGAAAAACAAAAAGAGAAGAGGGATGAGCAGCATGGATTGAGACATCATAGAGAAAAGCTTTATCAGTGTCAAAGATAACTTCACAGTTACGTATCTATCAATGACATGTGTGGATTTTTGATTTTAGTTTCGGCAGTTACTACTTTTTACATTAATGGAAGCGAGCTTTCTTTTTCCTCAAGTCTTTTTATATCCAGCATTGTAAGGTTTGACATCCCCTAAAAGATGGGGTTTATCCGACATAACATGGAATATTTAGGAAAGGAGTGAATATGGTGAGTAATTCTAATACTTATGTTACTCCCTCAATAACACCCCTTGGCGGCGGTCATGCTGCTGAACCAGAGGGAATTGTAGCTCTTGCTGTCGCAGCTGTTCTGGCTGCTACAGTTTGGGACGTTGTAGGTGTAGTTAATTACGTTGCTGCATATTTGGTACAAACTGTGGTAGCTGTTACTACTTGGGTTAAAGCGATTGAACCTTCCACAAAATAATAAAATCAATTAGTTTGATAAATTGTACAAATTTAGAAGAAATTCTTGCTTATTGTATGGGCAAGAATTTCTTCTAAAATTTTAGATGATAAGAAGTTCAGTCTTTCCCGAGTGGTAATGCTGCTTTACCAGTATTCCACAGAGGTGAGTTCAAAATTACCTCAGTGAACTAAAAGGGACCTTCCACTTTTAAGTTTATTAGAGACAAAGGACCATTTAAATAAAAATGAGAAATTTAATTATGGGATTGTTTTACCAGGGTAAAAATGGTTTTTTAAGGATTTAATTTGTGTGTTTATTATTAAATTTTTAATGTGGATTACAATCGGATTATAAGGAAGGTGTTAATATATGAATGATTTTATAGGGAGATTATTTCTAACTTTTGGTATTCCATTATTCTTTTTGTTAATAGGGGTGGTATTAAAGTATTTTCCTCCAAAAAAAATAAATTACTTTTATGGCTATAGAACTGAATTTGCTACAAAAAATGAAGATGTTTTCAAAGAAGCAAATAGATACTCTGCCAATTTATTCATTTTGCTTTCGATATTGTTATTTGTAATTAATGTAATAATGTTCATTTTTAATGTATCTTCAGCTATAATGGGAATATCCTTTGGTATTTATATAATTCCTTTATTTATATCTATAATTTATCTTACAGAAAAACATTTGCACAAAATATTTGATGAAAATGGGGTAAGGCGAGATTATAATAGTAATAGAAGTTATAAAGTAAAAGAAGTAGGAGATTTAAATCATATAAATTCAAAAAATGCCATTAAAACTGAAAAAAAATATGTTATCTATTTGTCACTGTTAATTTTTGCTATATCTACAATAATTAATTTAATTTTATATATCAAATTACCACCACAGGTGTATATTCACTTTGGATTGACAGGAAACCCAGATGAGTGGGTTATTGAGAAAACTATAGCAATAGTGGTAGATGAAATTATATTGATATTAGGATGGTTAGGTGTTTTTCTACCCTATTATTGGATATTTCAAATAAGAAAAAATAGATTTTTAATAATATTCCTCTTACTGATATATTCTTTTCTTGAATTGGTGATATTTGATACATTATATTACAACATATATAAAATGCATATAATAAATTTTGTTACATTAGTAGTTTTTTTACTAGTATCTTTTTTGTTAGTTGTAATTGGTATATTGCATGAAAATAAAAAAGTTAGATAAAAGTAATAAAGTTAAGTCCATACAATTATGTAAAAAGAGATGAGCCGTTTCCAGCCCTCTGGTCAGAATAGAAATAGGAACAAACCAAAAATCTCAATTGGAGGGATGAGAAACGGCTCAATACAATATTATCATAGAAGGAGTTTAGTTACTACGGTTGGAACTTTTACCCTGTTTACAATTTCTGAGCTTTGTAAAAATCTTAATCCTTTTATTACGGTATGGAATTCAAGATTTTTAAGAGAAATATTTTCCCTTTATTATAATTCATAATCCGGTATTCCTCTAATAAAGCTTTGTTAATGGGACAAGATGAAAAATGGGGTTAAGGAAGAAAGTATTTAGATATAACTGAATATTTCAAGTGGAAAAAATTCAAAAAAGCTAAGGACGAGGTTTGTTTTTTAATAAAATAACCTTTATCACCACTGTTAGTTTTTAGCAACGCGGAGGAGTCCTGGTGTCAAAGACCGATAAAAGCCTGGAGATAGAATGAGTTGAAAAGTAGAGAGAGTAATCAAATTCTAACTAGAGGGATTTTACATAAAAATTCGGACTTGACCATCTACATGCCTTATATTGCTATTGGATTAGGAATAATTACTTTTGCTTTTTATAAATTTTTGATTTATTTTGGAACTAAAAGATATTATGAAATTAGTTAGTACAAAATCTTATATTTGATTTGGAGGTTGACTATGAAAAAAGAGGAGTATAAACATATATATTTAGTACTAAAGCCTTACTTAATAAAGGAGCATTCCTGTAATGAATAAAAAATAAGGAAGAATGAACTTTGAAAAAATAAGTACCTCCTGATAAAATACAGAGTGTAAGTTCTAGAACTTACCTCGAATTATCAAAATAAACAGGAGGTACCTAAAATGAAGTATACACAAAATGAAAAGATTTTGCAAGTAACAGAAGACACATTAATTGCGGGAGTAGACATAGCAAAAGAAAGCCATTATGCCAGAGCATTTGACTACAGAGGAGTAGAATATGGGAAATACCTAAGATTTGAAAACAATAGAGAAGGTATGACAAAATTTTTTAGATGGGCAAAAGAGTTGATGGAGAGACATAAGAAAAACAAACTAATAGTAGGGATAGAACCGACAGGGCAATATTGGCTATGTTTTGCCCAATACCTTAAAGACAATAACATAAAGGTAGTATTGGTTAATCCATTTCATGTAAAGAGGAGCAAAGAATTAGATGACAATTCTCCCACAAAAAGCGATAAAAAAGACCCAAAAACAATAGCAATGCTAGTAAAAGATGGGAGATATGTAGAGCCGACAATACCTGAAGGAGTATATGCAGAATTAAGGGTAGCGATGGACATAAAAGACAGGTTGAACAAACAAATAGGGATGACAAAAAATCAAATAACAAGATGGATGGACATATACTTTCCGGAGTTTAACACCGTATTTTCAGACTGGGAAGGGAAAGCAGCACTTATCACATTAAGAGAATTTCCAACGCCTGAGAAGATAGCAAAAAAGAGTGCTGAAGAAATAATATCGATATGGAAGAAAGAAGTACAAAGAGGGGTAGGAGAAAAAAGGGCTATAAAGCTGATAGAAACTGCTAAGGAGAGCATAGGGAAGAAGCAGGGCATAAAGATGGCGGAATACGAGATAAAGACTCTCATTGAACAATACGAATTTCTCAAAAAACAAATTGAAGAAATAGAGAAGAAGATAGAAGAATTAATAGTTGAGATACCAGGGGTTAAAGAACTACTAGAAATCAAAGGGATAGGAGTAAATACAGTAGCAGGTTTTATTGCAGAAGTAGGAGATATTGAGAAATATGAACATCCAAAACAGATACAAAAACTAGGAGGATTAAACCTAGTAGAGAATAGCTCTGGTAAACATAAAGGAGAAACGACAATAAGTAAAAGAGGGAGGAAGCGATTGAGGAGAGTACTATTTAATGCAGTAATGGCCTTGGTTGCAAAAAACGAAGAGTTTCGTGAACTACACAAATATTACACTACCAGAGCGCAAAACCCGCTAAAAAAGAAGCAATCACTAATAGTATTGTGCAACAAACTGATAAGGGTATTTTATGTCATATTAAAAAAAGGAGTAAAATATGACCCAATCAAGATGATGAAGGACATAAAGAGGCCAGCCTTACAGGAAGCTGCATAAAAAGTGCTAACATACTATCAAATCAATTAAGGGTTAATCATCTTCTCTTCAGCTTTAAATTACTCACATCTAAAAAGCTGACCCTTAAGAAGAATTAATTTTTAGGGAAAACGAAAGTGTGAACGACGTGACATAAAAGGTAAAGTAAGGAATAAAACAAAAACAACTAGTCAAGATGGTATATTGACAACAAGAGCGGGAATTGTCATACAAGAATAATCACCATACGGGCAAAGACCCTGCAATGGAGCAGAAATGACATCCACCTCATGGCAGGTAGAACGAAGGAATTAAGGACTAAGATCCAGTAAGACATGGGAGGGTAAACCCCATGAGATAAGTGGAGCTATCCCGCCATAATATGGAAATAGGATATGAGGTTTATTAAACTTACCTATTTAATGGTTAGATAAGTAAGAAATGATAATATAAGCCATGAGATGCTCTTGTTGTGATGAGAAAATTAAAGAAAAACTAAGATATTAAGAGAAAATAAAAGATAATAGAGGGAGGTAATAGGATTTTTTATAATAATCTTATCGACGATTATATCTTTATTGAATCCGTATATCATTAAATTGATCATAGATGTAGCAATAGCAAAAAAGGATACATATAATTTAGTAAAATATACAACAGTTTTTACTGGTGTTTATGCGTTAGGAGTTATCTTAAACATTATTCAATCTTACATTTTTACATATATTGGAGAAAAAGTATTATATGATTTAAGATTGAATTTATATAAAAGTGTTATGGATAAAGAAATTACTTTTTTTAACGAAAAACAAACAGGTGAAGTCATGTCAAGAATCCTAAACGAATTACCTGATGTTGTAAATTTATTTGTTGGGACATTTATAAATATAATTACACAGGTAGCGACATTGGTTATAGCGTTTACAATAATGTTTACTATAAATAAAGAGATAACGATAATCTCAATATTAGTAACTCCTCTTATTTATATTGTTTTGAGATATTATAATCCAATATTTAGAAACATAAATCTAGGATTCATGCAGATTAATTCAAAAATTAATAATGTATTACATGAGAATATTTCCAACATAAAAGTAATAAAATACTTGAATACATACAAATTTGCTCAAAGAAGATTTTCAATTGTGCTTCATGAATACATAAATAAAAGGTTTGATAGTATTTATATAAGTAGCATAAGCAATACATTACTCTCTTTTTTATTTTTTATTCCTTCCATAGTTTTGCTTTTATATGGTGGTTACCAAGTAATACTAGGGAAATTAACGATAGGGGGGCTTGTTGCATTATCTTCATATATTAATCAGTTATTTCAACCAATAAAATCGTTGTCAAATATAAATATTGAGTTACAAAAATCAAAAGTAGCATTAAAAAGATATTTTGAACTTATAGAAAAAAGTGAAAGTAAAAAAGATGATAATATAAAAATATCAAAAATAAAGAATGGTATCACGTTAAACAATGTAACTTTTTCATATCAAAAAGATACTAGTATAATCGAGAATTTAAGTTTGAAATTAGAAGTTGGTAAAACCATAAGGATTTTAGGACCTAATGGCAAAGGGAAAACAACGTTAATTGATATAATATGTGGCTTATTAACTCCCCAGTCTGGGATTATAAAATATGATGGTATAGATGTGAAAAATATTAATATATCTTCATTAAAAAGACTTATAGGAGTTGTACCACAAAATGTATCTCTATTTAGTGATACAATAAGGAATAATATTAAGATGGGGAGAGATATTGATGATGAAAAAATAATAGGCTTAGTTAAAAAACTTGGCTTTGATGATTTGATTAACGATAAAACTTTAAATCTTAACAGTATAATTACAAATAATGGAGATAACTTATCAGAAGGTCAAAAAAGAAAAATTACGATACTAAGAGCTTTGGCTCAAGATCCTCAAGTCATCATATTAGATGAAGCATTAACATTTTTGGATAATTACTCAAAAAATAATTTTTGCAAATACTTAAATAAAATCAAAGAAGATAGGATTATTGTAATGATCTCTCATGAAAATATACCGTATATTGATTTTGATATGGAACTATGGATTTAACCAATCACTAAGAGATTTAAACTCATCAAATTTACCTAAGCTTTTTAATTTGGAGATAGAATTATTTAAAAGTGATAATAATTTATTGGGGAGGTAAAAACAGTTGAAATTAGTAGTAAAAAATGATGTAATTTCAATTGGATGACAATAAATGTTATTAACTATAAAAAAGTCAAAGAACTGTATGATATAAGCAGAATTACATTAATAAACTGGGAAAAAGAAGGATTAATAACCCCAGTTAGAACACCAAAAGGAAAAAGAAGGTACAAAAAAGAAGATATAGAGAAGTTATTAGGCATGCTGGAAGAAAAACCAAAACCTAAAGTAATTTTGTATGCAAGAGTATCCACAAAGAAACAAGAAGAATATCTTAAGAATCAAATTAGAAGGCTTGAAGAATACGCCAATTCCCAAGGATGGCAGTATGAAGTCATACATGAGATAGCAAGTGGAGTAAATGAAATAAAGAACTCGCAGAAGACTTAATAGCAATAGTAACATCTTTCGCAGCAAGAATTTACGGACAAAAAGGTGGTAAAAAGCATGATAGTGATACAGGCTAAACTCATTTTTCTAACTCAAGAAGACAAACAAATAGTATTAGATTTAATGAGAAGATGGTCTTCATGCATGAGATTTACATACGAAAGACTCTTACAAGGTTATGATAGACACATACTAAAAAGAGAGCTTCAAGGGATTTTTAACTTAAACTCAAGATACGTAGATGATGCAATAATGAAAGCAAAAAGCACATTAGAATCCTCTAAAGAATTAGGGAATAATCCAAAGAAAGTAATTTTTGGAAGAAGAGACTTGTTTGAAAAACTTCAAAAGCGCCATATAAATGGGAAAGAATATCAAAAGCTAAAAACAAAGTGGCAAGAAAAAAGAAAAGGAAATCTGTATTCAAGAGGAGATAAAAGCAAAAAAGGAAATCTCAACACAAGAATAGAAGTAAAAGAAAATGGCACTTTCTTAAGGATAAATGTAGGGGAAAGAAAATATGTATATACCAAAATAAAAGCAGGCTATAAAAAGAATAAAAGCAGAGAAGAACTCCTTCAGGAAATCGCCGAATCAAACATACCCTACTCTGTAGAATTAAAACTCAAAAATGGCAGTATATACGCCTATTTTGCTATTGAAGAAGAATATCCGGAAGTAAAGATAACAAAAGAAAAAGGAGTCATAGGAATAGACATAAACGCATATCCAGACAACATATCATGGGTAGAAGTAGATGAAAAAGGGAATCTAATAGGCTATGGGAATATACCAATGCCAGAGCTTGCAAGTGGAAATAAAGACAAAAGAGAATACTTCAGATGGCACTATGCTCATGAAATAGTAAAAATAGCAAAACAGAAAAGAAAAGCAATTGTAATTGAGGGATTAGAAATAAAAGACAAAGGCAAAAGAGGAGACTTTTCAGGGAGAAAATCAAGAAGAATAAGACATAATTTCAGTTATAAATCAATTCTTTCAAAAATAAAAACACTGGCAAAAAGAGAAGGGATAGAAGTAATAGAAGTCAATCCTTATTACACCTCAATAATAGGGATGTTAAAATATGCACCGCAATACATGATAACGAAAGATATAGCAGCGGCCTATGTAATAGCAAGAAGGGGATTAGGACTACAAGAAAAGATACCAGATAATTATATAAAGTTTCTCAACGCATTGACTGTAGATGAATTAGAAGAATTAAAAGAACATGTAAAGAAAACAGTTAGAAATAAGCATTTAAAGAAAAAACATTTAAGAGAAATAAACAAAGCAATAGAATTTTTACAAAGCCTTGAGAGTAAGCCAGGAAGGGTGCTAGAAACCTCTGGATGGAACAAGTTTTAGTACCTATGATTTCTGGCAAGTTCTCAAGGTAGCGGTGGTGACACCACTCTCTCCTGAGAAGGTACCAAGAGACTTCTCTGTCCTGAAGGAATTATTAATTCAGGGCAAGTGGGGAGACCCGTAAGGGCGCAAGTTCCTGCTTCTTGGGGCAGGGGCTATGACTTTCCCAAAAACCGCCTGCTGGGGCTGGGAAAGTCTGAAGGGCGGACTATAAATACCCCAGCTATCTAAACTGTACATTTTTGTACAGTTTGGGTAACCAGGTACACGATGAAAATAATTGAAGTAAAAAAACTTAAAAAATCAATAAATGGGAATCCTGTTTTAAAAGATGTAAACCTGATGGTTTTTAAAGGAGAGATTTACGGTTTTTTAGGGAGGAATGGTGCAGGCAAAACAACGACGTTACGTATAATACTCGGTTTACTTAAAAGAGATGGTGGAGAAATAAAAATATTTGGAGAAAATTTGTCCAGAGGACATTTTAAAAAAATAGGAGTTATGTTTGAGTATGAGACTTTAAACCTGGAGTGGACAGTATTGGATAACCTGAGACAAACATGTTATATATATGGAATTGAGGAAAGGGAAATATATAAGTATCTTGATATAATTGAATTTTCCAGAAGTGATGTATATAAAAAAGTGAAACAACTTTCTAAAGGGATGAAAAGGAAAGTTTCTTTAATTAATGCTATCTTGCCGGAGCCGGAATTATTAATTCTTGATGAACCTACATCCGGTTTAGATCCAGAAATGCAGCTTACCATAAGAGAGATTCTATTAAAGTTTAAATTGCAAGGCAAAACTATACTTTTTAGTTCTCACAATTTAAATGAAGTACAAAAAATAAGCGACAGAATAGGATTAATAAAAGAAGGAGAAACATTGCTAGAAACTCAAATTAAAAAAGAGCTGTATTTAGTAGAGGGTAATTATCCTGAACTTTTGGATAATAAAGTAAAAGACAAGAATCTTTATGTAGTTGATGAAAAAGTAATTAAAGAGTTTAATATCCAAAAGTATCAAGCTATCAAAGACATTGAAGAATTATATATAAAGATTATGGGGATGGAGGCGTAAAAATGCTAAAACTTATAAGATTAGAAGTTGTTAATTTTTTAAAAGTGTCAATATTCCCTTTTATCCTTTTAAATTTGGTTGTAGCAATTGTTGTAAAAAATATGAAAAATGTTTTTGATTTATTGAGTTCTTCTTCTGATATTTGCACTTTTTATATTTTATTTCTTATGATTATAATTTCGTATGCAGCTGCTTTTATGACGACTATAAATTTTGAAAAAGAAAAATTAAGTAATCTCTATCATAGATATTTTGTTTTGCCTCTACCACCAGGGATAATTTTTGCAATTAAACTCTTTCCTTCTATCATCTGTAGTATGTGTGTAGTATTAATTTGGGGAATAGTTATGTTTTTAATGTTTCACCCTGTTACATTAATTACTTTTATTATGGCGTTATGTAATGCCTTGATTTTTGTGATTGGAAGTATTTTATTAATCTTCTATTTTGATCTTACTTTAAAGAATGTTTCAATTGTATATGGAATTAAATTCATTTTAATATTTGTGCTTTCATACCTCCCCAATTTTATAGTTTCCCAGAATGTTTCTATAAAAGTTGTAAATTATAGTATTATTATTTTCACCTTTTTACTCTTTATTACGGGTATTATTTTTGTTAATAATGTTGATTCTGAAAAAGTAATACTATCATGATTATATGGATAATATTGATGCGAGGCAAAATGAAGATTATTTTACTCTTTTTGGAATTTATGCATGCAAAATATATAGTGATGAGAAAGGGAAAGATAGTAAGATATGTATATATCAGAAAATTGTGGATGAAGTATCAATGGTAATAAAACTGCTAGCTGAGAAAATAGCAAGTGAATATGAAAAGATAGTAAAAGAAAAAGAGCTAAAAGAGATAAAGATAAAATTAAATGACAGGCAGACAAAAATACTGGCATTAGAGGCAAAGGGATACAGAGAATTAGACATAGCAGAAGCTCTGGGGATAGATAAATGACATCCACTTCATGACAGAAAGAATTAAGAACTAAGTTCCAGTAAAACATGGGAAGGTAAACTACATGAGATATGTGTTAAAGCATTTTGCTATAATATGGAAATATGATATAGGGCTTATTAAACACATCCATTTAATGGTTAAATAAGTAATAAATTATAATATAAGCTATAAGGTGTTCTAGTTGTGATGAGAAATTTAAAAAAACTAAGATATAAGAAAAAATAAAAGGATAACAGAAGGAGGGAGGTGACGTGATCGAGTATTTGATTGACCACTAAATTCTAGGAATTCTAAAGATATTGTAAAACCGGATTCTGTACAAGTGGATCCAGGACCAGTAATGGGGTGTTCAATTTATTATTGCCCTTTGGACTGGATGTGTGGTGGCAAGGTAAAAGTGCGATCCTTATTGTGCATCATACTGTTATTACAGCTGGTAAATTTTAAAAAATAGAAATTACGATAAAGTGTTATTGCGGTATAGATACCGCATATTTTTTACAAGAATGGGTGGTTAGAGTGATAAATAGATTAACTAAATTAATCTTAATATTTCTTATATTTAATACAGGCTTTGTATATGGAACACGATTTATAATTGGAAATATACTGCGAATTATCTTTAAAATTTTTGATATTCACAATCCCCCTATTATAGGAATGATCAGTACTTTAACATATAATTATACATCACAATTTTTGTTGTTATTTATAATACTGTATTTATTGAAAAAATTTGATTATATGAAATATGTCAAAATTTCTTTAAAAGCGTTTTTAAAATTGATAGTTTTTACAATATTACTGGTAGGAATTACAAAATGTTTGTTGGATATATTTCATATATACAATTTTACTATTTGGACTGGCATAGAGGAGAAGTCGTTATATTGGGTTAGTTGGGTAGATTATGTAGGGGCAATATTATTTATTTTTTTATTTGTGTTTGTTGCCCTAACGGAAGAATACTTATTTAGAGTTATTATTTATCATAAAGTATCAGAAATAATTAGTCTGAAGAATAAAGTTTTACATGCAATAATTGCTGTTTTATTGACAAATATATTATTTGCGATGGGACATTGGCCTTCTCATGGTTACAAATTATTACCGTATTTATATTTAACTTTATGGGGAATATATTTTAGTTATTTGTATTTGCGGACAAAAAACATATATACAGCCTGTGTAATGCACTTCATATTAAATGCTGGAATTATAGTAACATGGCCTCTTAAGAATCTTTCACTTATTTTAAATGCAGGTGAGATTTTTTATATTATTGTCTCTATATTTTTAATAGAAGCATATAAAATTTTTAAATATTTCAATAGAAACAACAAAACTCTAAATAAATTATCAGAGAGAAATATTGAAACAGGTGAAAACCAGACCTTTTATGAAATTAATAAAAATGAGTTTTGGAAAAGGATGTTTTAAGGGAAAAGTAAGTTTCTAAAGCAATATCAATTTTAATCCGCTATTGATAACAAATTTGGAGGTATATGATTATAAGTAATGATTGAGGGCATAAAAATGTTTTTGAATTTGTTGATTTACCTTCTCAACAGAATTTTTTTTATTTTGATAATACTATTTAATTTATTTGGCTTCTGATATAACAACTGTAAAATTGTTAAGCGATTTGGGAGTTACTTCAGTTAAATTTGCACGCTTGAAACCTTGGGATTGGGGGCAACAATTGTCAAACATTATACCAAATAAGGAGGAAATAAAGAAAGTTAACGAAAAAATTTGGAATATAGAAGGAAAATATAAAGGCATTAAAATAATGGGAGATGTACCCAAGTCTATTGAAGACCAAAAGGTTCCAGGTTGCAATATAAACGTCGGTTTTGAAATTCAACCTGATGGGAATGTGCTTCCATGCCGGATTTTCGAGCAAAGAGTAGATGATAAAATAATTCTAGGCAACATAAAATCACAAGATATTTTTGAAATATGGAATAGTGAGAAAGCAAAAAGGATAAGAAGTTATTCCAAGAGATTAAGCAAAAGATTTCTGTGTACTAAATGTGAATTTGCTCGCTTCTGTTCTACAAATTATTGTATTGCTGGAAATTTCATAAAATTTGGTAAATTTATTCCTTCAGAGGAGGATTTAAATAAATGCAAAATTTAAAAAGGAATGAACGATTTTTCTTGACAGTAACATTGTTTTCAAGTTTTTTTACATCTTTAATGGCACCATTTTGGGTAATATATTTTAATAAAATTAATTTAGATTTTTCACAAATTTCACTCCTCATAATAATAAACCACATAGCGGTCACATTATTTGAAATACCTACGGGTGCTTTTGCTGATACATATAGCCGTAAATTTTCTGTTCTTTTATCTTTATTGATTGGCAGTTTAACTTCTATTGGGATATATTTCAACACCTCTTTTACAGTTTTATTATTTTTATATTTCTTATCAGGAGTTGGAGCAACTCTTAATTCTGGAGCCTTTGAATCTTGGTTTGCTGATTCGTTTCTTTTGGGTCAAAAAGAAATAGACCTGACAAAATACTGGGGACGTCTTACAAGTTTTAACTATTTAGGTAGTACGATAGGATTTTTAGGAGGCAGCGTTTTAGTACGTTATAATATCTTTAGAGAAATCTGGCTAATAGAAGGTATAGGGATTTTTTTGGTTTTTATTTACGTATTTTTAGCGGGCAAAGAAGCTAAATTACAGAAAAAAACGGACGAATACAGTTACAGAGAGTATTTTAATAAAATTGCTAAAGGAACTGTGTATCTATTTAAACACAGGATTTTGTTATCCATTACAGTCGGGTCTTTTTTCTTCTTTTTTTCGTCAGGAATCATGTC
The DNA here is from genome assembly GCF_003722315.1 of Thermoanaerobacter ethanolicus JW 200. Lineage (NCBI taxonomy): Bacteria > Bacillati > Bacillota > Clostridia > Thermoanaerobacterales > Thermoanaerobacteraceae > Thermoanaerobacter > Thermoanaerobacter ethanolicus. The sequence goes on from NZ_CP033580.1 coordinate 926,382, forward strand.
AATGTTGTGGCAGCCCTATTTCGAAAGGGCAGGCATACCTGTAGAATTGTTTGGTATTATTTTAGCATTAACGATGGTACTTAGTATTTTTGTGCCCCGTTATGCTGACAGGATAGCTGAAAGATTTAAAGGGGCAGCTCGCACACTAATGATTGTCAGTATTACATCTGCATTGTTTATATTTATGATGTATGCGATTCCCAAGTATTCATTTATACCTTATATTATTTATACAGCAGTATATTCTGCACACACTCCGATTTTTATGGCTTATTTTAATAAGTTAATACCTTCTTCAGAGCGTGCAACGATTATTTCAATATATAGTTTGTTTATTAGTGTTTCTACAATTCTATGTACTTACTCCTTTGGAATCTTAAGTGACAAAAAGGGGCTTTATGCTGCACTTTTCTTATCTTTAATTACAGCTTTAATTTCTAGTATACCTTTTAAAAGGGCAATAGGATTAGAAAAAGAGCTGTGCCTTTGAGTACTTTAGACAATAGAGGAAGAACTGGTGGAAGTCTTGAAAAAAGCAGGACTATTGGGTGGTTTAAATATCTGCCAGAGGGCTTTGAGGTAGTTTTTGACGTGAGTAGTAGGTACGCCAGAAAAAATGGATTATTGGGTACATATTAATAAAGCGGTACACCGGGTATAAACAGTTTTATGATTTTTACTGCTATAAATCCGTATTTTTAAACAAATGCAGCAAAAGTGTTGTATGAAGCACTTGAAAGAGTAAAGAAGATGAGCGAATTTATTATCATGGTTATGTTGATATATCAACTATTAATAAAAAAATCACAAATGAAGTATCAATGGTAATAAAACTGCTGGCTGAGAAAATAGCAGTTGAATATGAAAAGATATTGAAAGAAAAAGAGATAAAGATAAAATTAAATGACAACCAGATAAAAATACTGGTATTGGAGGCAAAGAAATACAGAGAATTAGACATAGCAGAAGCTCTTGGAATAGGGGTTGTGACTGTGAAATATCACAAGAGAAAGATATTAGAAAAACTTGGAGTAAAAAATATCAAAGAGGCAGTGATAAAAGCAGAAGTTAGGTTTAATAGATGTAGATTAAAATTTGAGACTATACTTTAGTATAGTTTTTTTCTTATTTATGTAAACATTAACTGGAAATGTAATAAAGACTATACTAAAGTATAGTAGACAAAGTATAAATTTGGATATTATAATGGTAGTAGGAAAAGTTTAGTATAAAAGAGGTGAGGTATATTATGAAAAATTTAAATGTTAACAAGAAAGAGAATGAAGTGATGGAAAGTGAAAATAAAAAAGATATAAAAAGAATGTTAAAAACGATCTATTTTCTCATCGCCGAGGGAGGGTTAGTGTGTCTTTTGGCAGTAGGGTTTAATACATTGAAGATGGAATATAATTTTGTGTATGGAATACTGCTTGCGATTTTATCTTTTCCTGTTTTTGCAGGTGTTGTGTATTATCCTCTTAGGAAATATGCCAGTGAAAATTTGCGGTTTATTAACGCTTCCGTTGACGGATTTATTTCTGATTTAATATTGGTACTATCTTTCCTTTTTTTCGTACTGACATTTAAGATTCCACTATTAAAATTGGGTTAAAAATATATAGGAGGCAGTATGCATGTCTAAAAATCTGAGATGACAAGATAATGTAATATAAATGGGCGTAGCTCTTGACAGACTTTTTGGCATTTATATATGTGGTGCCATTTTTTATTTTATGGTAGGCTTACGCCCATTTAAGTTATATCCTTTTTACAATAGCTTTATCAAGAAGATTTATTACGTCCTTTATCTTGCACAAGGTTGTTCCTTCATTCATTACTGAAGCAGAACTGCTGGCTACTGCCCACTTTAATGCCTCTTCTACTGACTCATCTCTTTTATAAACAAATCCTGCAAGAAAAGAGTCTCCAGCTCCTACGGCGCTTTTTACTTTTACTTCTATTGGCTCTATTTTGTATGTTTCTTTATCTACATAAGCAATAGCACCCTCTTTTCCAAGGGTTACAAGCACATCATTTATACCATATTTTTCACTTATTTCTTTTGCAGCAGAAGGTACTTCCTCCTTTTTTAAATCTCTTCCTAATAATCTTGATAGCTCAAATAAATTGGGCTTTATGCCAAAAGGATGTGCTTTTACAGCCTCTTTAAGATTATCCCCATCGGTATCAACATATACCCTAAGGCCTATGTCATTACATAGTTTTACAATATCAAAATAAACTGATGAAGGTAAACCTTCAGGCAAACTTCCAGAAGCTATAAGAGTATCTCCTCTTCTTGTTATTGCTTTTATCATGTCTATGATAAGGTCGTATTCTAAGCTTGTAAGCGGTGCACCAGGTAGGCTCATTCTATACTGGCCTTTTAAAGTTTGTATTATAATATTCATGCGTGTTTCTTTCTCTATTCTTATTGCTGAATACAGTACTCTTTCTTTTTCCAGAAGAATTTGTATCTTATTTCCATTATTGCCTCCTAAAGGGCATATGGCAATGGAATTTCCGCCAATTTCTTTTATAACCCTTGACACATCAATACCTTTTCCTGCAGCATAATCTTCAATTCTATATACTCTTATTGTGTCTTCAAGTATAAGGTCATTGACATATAAATATCTATCTAAACTTGGGTTTAGTGTCAGCGTGAAAATCAAATTTATCTCCTCCTTATGTATACTCTTTTTTCCATTATAAACTATTAAAAGATGAGTTACAAGGTATTATAGTTTGAAATACTATATGAAAGTATAGTGGATTTTATAGGAAGCAAATGTTATAATTATAACAAATAATTGGTATCTGTAGTTCTTAAGGTTGGTTTGATATATAAAAAGAAAAAGCTAATTGAAGAGAAAAACGTAATATAAGAAAGGAGAAAAATTTTATGCGAGCAATAAGTTTTTTAGGCAAAAATAACTGGTTATTTGCTGTTTTCACATTTATCATAAACATCATTTTTTATAAGGCATTGCCTGAGAATGTTGCTATTCAGTGGCATTTTGATGGTAGTATTTCAAATACTGTCTCTAAAATGACATTTATTTTTATACTTCCTTTAATACAATTATTATTTTATGGATATGTGAAACTCAAGACAAAAAGTATAGGGGAAACACTTTATACGTATTTATACACTATTTTTGTTAATCTGCTTATGCTAAGTGTAGATGTAATAATTCTTATAATAAATTTAAAAAGCGTTTTGAAAAGGTAATTGTAAGTTTAACTTTTTGAAAACATTTTATAGTAAAAATAAGTAAATAAAGGAGGATAGTACTAAAATGTCAAGAAGAGTAATAAAATATTTTTATAAATGTGGCTATATTTTTCCAGTTATAACCTTTATTATAAATATTTTTGCATATAAGTATCTACCTGAAAGTATACCACTTCAAAGGGATGCTTTTGGAAATATAAATTATGCTGTATCTAAGTTGGAATTTATATTTTTTATACCTGTATTGCAGTTGTTTTCTTATATTGCAATAAAATATCCTCAAGCAAAAGGGAAAAGGAAAATTTCTCATGGGATATATGATATTGCAGCAGGGGTTATACTTTTACTTTTTGACATTTTTCTATTGTATGTTTTTATACGAAAATAGTACCCTTTCTGATTATAAATAGTTAGAACTGTTAGAAGGCAACCTGATAGAGATATGTTAAAACTATGTTAAATTTTGCTACGCTTTGGAAATAAAAGAAGGATTTTAAGGAATTTTGTAGAATTTATAGTATTGTGTAAAAAATTTCTTGTCTAATAACTTCCAAATGGAGGTAATTTTATGGGATTAAAAATTAGAGAAGCTATTATTTCGGACTATGAAAATTTATTATTACTAGTGAAGGAAGTGCATGAGATTCATTATAAAGCTAGGCCAGATTATTACAAAGATACCGATATTCCACTGGACAAAGAAGATTTTATAAATAAGTTGTCTCACACAGAGTATAAAATTATGGTTGCAGAAAATGAAAACGATGAGATAGCAGGGTATATAATTTATAAAATAAAAAAGATTGAAGAGCATCCGCTTCTTGTTGACAGAGTAGTAGTATATATAGAAGATTTATGCGTAGCAGGAAGATTTAAAAGAAAAGGTATTGGAAAGAAACTTTTAGAAAGTGCTATTGAATATGGGAAAGAAATTAATGCTTCTTCAATTGAATTGACTGTATGGGCTTTTAATGAAAAAGCAATAAAATTTTATGAATCCCTGTCTTTCAAGCCTCAAAGTATAAAAATGGAAATGATTTTATAATCTAAAAGGGGTGCTTTAAATGTTTTTTGTAATGGTACTTGTTGATGTAATTATAGTATTTTCGTTCTTGTTTATAGCACTGAGAAAGGGAGATATACATATAAAAAACAAGATGTGGGTGTATTTGTTCATTTCTGGTTTTTTATTTCAAATAGTATTTTTATTGAGAAAGCACTGGGAAATTTATCTCTTAAGTTTAAACACTTCATTGTGGTATGTACTTACAATTGTGCAGGCGGATAATGCTTTTTGGGAGGAATTAGCCAAATTATTAGCTGTTTTGGTTGTAGTATACTTTCTTGATAAGAATATGATGGTACAATTTAAAGATTTAAAATATTCTACAGCGATTTTTACATATACAGGGCTTGCTTATGGTATAGGCGAAGCGATGTCTTTGATGTTTTTGCTTTATAATCCTCAATATGGTAGAGTTTTCGGAATGCAGTTTCCTGTAGGAACATTTGTCGGTTTTGTTTATGTTTTTGAAAGATTTCTTGCTATTCAAATGCACGGCATTATGGGAGGAATAATAGGAATAGGCTTTAGCAGGTATATTTTTAATAAAAAATTCGTTAGTCTCTTGATATATTTTGCTGTTGCAATGCTTTATCACATGTTTATTGACAACTTTGCGATGTTTTTTCAATATTATCCTGCTTTGCGTTCTGTTCTTATTTATGCTTATGTAGTATTTTTGCTGTCAAGTACACTGTTAGGCTATGTTTTGCTTTATTTTCTTTATAAAAATGCTATTAAAAGGGAAAGGAGAGTCTGAGTATGTTAAAAAAATTTTTACTGCCAGTTATAATTTTTACATTGTTTGTTCTTGCGGGCTGTTCATCAAATGCAAAGCCTATGGAGTTTGACAGGATTCCTTGGGGAGATTATCAGAGGCTTACCTATGATATTTTTGAAAATGACAAACTGGTAGGCACAGCAGAATTTACAATTTAAAAGTCTCAAAGCACAAGTACTTATGAGATATCGTCTATCACAAAGATTGATTCAACACAGCTGAATACCGGTACTACAGTTAAATCTGATACTTTAATGCCTGTAAGTTCTTACTACAATGTAATGTCACCACAAGGAGATATAAAAATAGAAACTACCTACAAGGATAAGTGGAATATTAAGGCTAAAACTCCCAAAGGGGAGCAGAATCTAACTGTTAAACTTCCTAAATACTATTATGATATGACTCTCTTCTTATGATTATGAGGGCATATCCATTTAAGGTAGGCGCAAAGTTTACAATATATGATGCAATAGCTTCAACTGCTCAGATAGCACCTATTACAAATAAAGTTGTATCTAAAGAGAAAGTTATTGTCCCTTATAGAGAAGCAGAATGCTTTAAAGTTGAGTTAAAAGCAGGCCCATCAAAGCAATATATCTGGTATTCAGATGATGAAAATAGGCTTTTGTATCAGTATGATAATGGAAAACTTGTGTATAAGCTTAAAAAGGTTGAAAATAACAAATAAAATGTTTTTGAACAGATTCTTTATAATGGTTTTGGAATCGGGAGTGTTTTTACTTTTTGCAAACTATATATTTGAGAGGGTGAGTTAAAGTGAGGGGAGATTTGGGAAATATATTTAAAGATAACTTAATCGATATATGGGAAAATAATGTTATACTAAAAATGTGCAGCAAAAGTTCAAGATGTTTAGCGGAAGTATATGAAAATAATGAGAAATTTAGAGAGCAAATAAAATCAATTATAAAGGCACAAGAAAATAATTTATTAAGGTGATAAAAATGGATACTGTAATTAATTGCACAAATATATATAAATCATATATTAAGAAGAGATGGTTTAAAGTTGTAAAAAGAAATGATGTATTAAAAAATTTAGATATAAAAGTAAGAAAAGGTGAAATCTACGGTTTACTAGGGCTTAATGGAGCAGGTAAAACTACCCTTATTCGAATTATAACAGGGATTTTATTGCCAGACAAAGGAAATGTTGAAATATTTGGAATGAGATATGATAAACATGAAAAAGAAATTAAATCCAAGATAGGTGTAGTTATGGGAGGAGATCGCTCCTTATATTGGAAACTGTCTGCGGAAGAAAATCTGGAATTTTTTGGGACTTTATATAATGTCCCAAAGAAAAAGCTTAAGAAAAATATAGAAATATATTTGGACTATGTTGGATTAGGTGAACATAAAAAGGATTTAGTTGAAACCTATTCTAAAGGTATGAAACAAAGACTGTTAATAGCTAAATCCTTAATAATTGATCCTGAAGTTTTAATTTTGGATGAACCAACAGTTGGATTGGACATACAAGTAGCATTTGAATTTAGAAAATTATTAAAAAGGTTAAATGAAGAATTAGGTTTGACTATATTATTAACTACTCATTATTTACATGAAGCAGAAGAGTTATGCTCCAGAGTAGGTATATTGAAGGGTGGCAGAATTGTTGAAGAGGGAACAATTGATTATTTGAAGAGAAAAAATAAAATGGAAGAAGTGGTCGAATTTAAGTTAAAAACGGAGATAGATGATAATTTAGAAAAGGAGATTTTAAATTATGGTTCAATAAACAAATTATCTGTGGATAATTACTTTACATATCAAGTAAGGACTAGCAGTATATATAGAGAAAAAATCATTAGTTTATTAAGTTCTCAAAGTAAATTAACTTTTTTAGAGGTAAAAGGGGTTACTTTAGAGGATATAGTTTCAAATTATTTTGAAGAAGGGGTTATTTAATATGAGACATATATTAGCAGCTGCAAAGTCGGAGTTTTTAATTTTAAGTAGATATCCGCTGAATTTATTTTATAACATAATTGCTGTTCTTTTTTCTTTGTTACCATTATTTTATATTGCAAAAATTTACAACGTTGAACAAGCACAGTATTTGTGGATTTTATCTGGAAGCCTATTTTGGATGTATATATCTCAGGCACTATGGACTATAGGTCTTTCACTTAGAAAGGAACAAGAAATGGGCACATTAGAGCAAATTTTAATGTCACCTTCTAATCTGATTTACATAATGTTAGGAAAAAGTATAGTCACTGTTGGAATTAATAGTTTGACATTGTTAGTAGGTTTGCTGTTGATTAGATATGTATTTGATTGTCGGATTAATTACGCTTTAACAGTAGTAGTTATATTAATTAGTATGCCGTCTGTTTTTGGATTTTCGTATATAATATCTGGTATAGTATTAAAATTTAAAGAAATATTTGCATTTTTACAGGTTATAAGTGGAGTTTTGCTTATTTTTAGTGGTGTAAGCCAACCTGCAACATTCCTGCCTTACAATTTAGGGAAATTAAGTAGATTTATAGTTTTTGAAAAAATGATTTATACATTTAGACGAGTTGTAATTGATTCTGCATCTTTTTTAGCAATATATAGTCAATTGATATATATATTTATTTATGGATTTGTTCTGAATATAATTGCTGTCTTCGTCTTTTATTATTTTAAGAAGAAAGTGATGAAAAATGGGGATGTGTTTTATGTTTGATAAAGCATATGTATTTTTAAAAAAGGAATTACTTTTTCTAATTAGATATCCGATGCAAATAATTTTTGAAATACTTTTACCTGTGATTAATATGTTACCTGCTATATTTCTAGCAATATATCTAACATCATCTAACCATATTAAAAGTTTTGAGAAAGTTACAGGAACAAATAATTATTTTGTTTTTATTAGTATTGGTATTGTTTTTTCTATATTTAATTCTATCCAAGAACAAACAAGCTATGTTTTATCTAAAGAAATGTGGATGGGCACTTTAGAGCAAATTTGGATTTCTCCCGTAAAGAAAATTAATTTGGTATTAGGGTGGATATTCTTTAGTTTTATAAAGGCAATATTGTATACTATTGCTTCAGCAATAATTTTAAAGTTTATATTTATATACTTAAATATAAGTTTTAGTATTTATAGTTTACCATTATTAGTTTTATCGTTTTTGCTTTTATTAGCTGTTTCGGTTTGTAGCGGGATAATCATATGTAGTATTACTCTAAACATAAAGCAGTTAGATTCTTTTGTATTTTTAATAACGGGAGCTGTGCCATTGTTAAGTGGAAGTACATTCCCGATTTCTGTGCTTCCACCGAAAATACAACTGATTTCAAAGGTGTTGCCAACAACTTATATATTTGATTTAATTAGACATTCTATACTTAAGAGCAATACTATATTCGACCCAATTATGGAATTAACCCTGGTTTTCTTTTATGTGATTATTATGATGATTATATCTGTCTTTATCTTTAAACTATTAAAAAGAAGGGTTGAAAAATGTGGGACAATCTATATGATGTAAGAGATAAATTTTGTTCACGAAGAAGCGTTAGGAATTATTTGAATGTTAGTCTTGACCAGGATGTAATTAAAGTATTAATGGAAATCGGATATAGTGGACCTGTCTCAGGAGGACTAAGGTGTGTTTTTATAAAAGAGATAAGTAATAGCGAAGAAAAATACATTTGTTATAAAGGAACTTATTATCAGAAACATGTTTTAAGAGCACCACATATTTTTTTAATTGGATGTAATGATTCGATTATTGAAGAGAAATATAACGGAGAGTTTGTAAATATATTTAGTTGTCAAAATTCGGTTATTGCTGCACAAAACATTATTATTGCTGCACATGAAATGGGAATCGGGACATGTTTTGTAGGGGCAATTAGAAAAGATGTAATAATAGATGGGTTAAAACTGGACAAAGGCTATAACCCTTGGTGTATATTATGCCTAGGTATAGGTAGGGATGATAACATTGGAATATAAAAACATGGATATGATTATAAAATTTGATGATGAGCATAAAAATTTTATTCTTATAAAAGGTAATAATCAAATAGTAATGGATACTAAGCAGGCTATAGGCTGTATTGTTATATTTAGGGATATATTAGAAAAAATAAAGGGTAAATAACCTTAGAAGTTTTATCAAGATTTTAATCCAATATGAAACAGAGTTGAAAAACAGACATAGGGAGTTAAGTCTATATAATTGTGTAAAAAGGAGTTGAGCCATTCCCCACCCCTGGTTAGAATAGAAATAGAAACGAACCAAAAAATCTAACCGGAGGGATAGGAAATGGCTCAATACAATATTACCATAGATTCTGAAATTTTGCATTATCTTTTTGTACAAGGGACTAAGGATGAAAAGCTAGCTAAGTTGTTGGAATCTGTACTTAATCAAATTTTAGCAGCTCAAGCTACTGAACAAGTTAAGGCTGAACCTTATGAAAGGACAGAAGAAAGACAGGATTATCGTAATGGTTATTATTCAAGAAGTTTAATTACCAGAGTTGGAACTCTCACCTTAAGAGTTCCAAGACTCCGCAATGGCAAATTTACCACTGACCTTTTTAACCGTTACCAGAGAAGTGAGCAGGCCCTTTTGTTGGCACTAATGGAGATGGTGGTTAATGGAGTATCTACCCGAAAAATCGAAGAAATCACTTATGAACTTTGTGGGACTGAATTTTCAAAATCCACAATTTCCGAGCTTTGCAAAAATCTCGATCCTATTATTACAGCGTGGAACTCAAGACCTTTAAGAGAAAAAAGCTTTCCCTTTGTTATAGTTGATGCAATGGTGATAAGAGTAAGAGAAGAGGGACGTGTTCGTCAACGCAGCGTATTAATTGCTGTAGGCATAAATGAGGACGGCTATAGGGAAGTATTAGGCCTTATGATAGGAGACAGTGAATCAGAAAAAGCTTTTGCGAATTCTTTTCATGGCTGAAGCAGAGAGGGCTCCATGGAGTTGATTTGGTAGTTTCCGATCATCATAGAGGACTTGTACAAGCTATTTGCCGACACTTCCAGGGAGCTACGTGGCAAAGGTGCCAAACACATTTTATGAGAAATATCCTTGATAAGACTCCAAAAGCTTTACAAAAATAATTACATGCCAAACTAAGAGCCATATTTGAAGCACCAGATCCCAGAACAGCAAGGATGCTATTAAATCAAGTATTAGATGAATATAGAGATAAAGCTCTTAAAGCAATGGAGATTTTAGAAGAAGGATTTGAAGATGCAATAGCGGTTTTAGAACTTCCTGAGCCTTATCAAAGGAGACTTCGCACTACTAATATGTTAGAGCGTCTAAATGAAGAAATTCGTCGTCGTGAAAGAGTTATAAGAATATTCCCAAGCCGAGAATCTGGCATTCGTCTAATAGGAGCGTTGTTAATGGAACAAGATGAAAAATGGGCTTCAGGGAGGAAGTATTTAGATATGACTGAATATTTCGAGTGGCAAAAAGAAATTTCAAAAAAAGCGAAGGATAAAGTTATTTCAATAAAATGACCTTTATCACCACCGTTAGTTTTTGATAACTGCTGGAGCCCCATGGTGTCAAGGACGGGCAAAAGCCCGGCGTAGCGTATCCTTGACACCATGGGGCGGAAGCAGTACAATGAATTGAACGGTGGTGATAAAGAAGATTCATATTCTAATCAGGGGGATTTTACACAAAAATTTGGACTTGACCCCTAATGTATTTGCAGTATATTTTTTTTATCAATTTTTCTTTTAATTTCAAACCATCTTTCTTATTGTGAAAAATATTAGTAATTTGGTATAATTTTAACATAAGGTTATAATTATGCATGTTAGGAGGAATTTGTATGAAAAAATTCTTTTGGTTGTTAGGCTTTCTTGGTTTTCTTGGCTTTTTAGGATTTTTTAAATCTTATATGTATTTTGCATTTTTTGCTTTTTTCTCTAACTTTTTTACTAGTCGATATATTAACATTCCACAAGATAAACAACTTCAAAACAAAATGGCAGAAGCGCATACAGTGAGTTTTGTTGTGACTAGTTTTTTCTTATCATTCATGTTAATAATGCTTATATTCAACGTAAGTTATGAGATTTTTAAAGCTACATTTTGCATTGTTTTTGCTTTAATTTTTATTATAGATTCGTACTTACTTTATATAAATACACGGGAATTAATCAAAAATAAAACTTAGACTTCTGTTTTATCAGCCTATAACAGAATTATCAATTGGTACATAATTAACCTATGGGAGATGAAAAGAAATTACTCCACTACCTGCTGCAATATTTTTATGATTTGGATTACGCTTTAACTGTTAGAAATATAAAAAGGTAATAAGGTATAATTATGTTAAGCTTACGTTAAATTTTACTGTAGATTGGAAATAGAAGAAGGATTTTAGGGAATTTTGTAGAATTTATAGTATTGTGTTCCAGTGGTTGTTTTTTATTATAGTTTGAGAGATTATAATTTGTATAAATTTTGCATAAACGGAGGATGAAAATGGACAGTGTACTTTCAGTAAAAAATCTAAAAAATATTATGGGAAGGTAAAGGCAGTTGATGGGATTTCATTTGAGATGTATCCTGGAGAAGTTGTAGTGCTTATAGGTCCAAATGGTGCAGGGAAAAGTACTACTTTAAGGATTTGATAGTGAGATGGGAGTGAGAGCTATGTCAAAAGAAAGAGAATATTATTACATAGGAAAGAGAAGAGGTACTGATATATGGGAAGTTATGCTTAAATATGGTGTACTTTCAGCATCTCATTTTGAAGTTCGATTTCCTGATGACCCAACAATGACACTTTCTGAAGGAAGAGAAGAATTTCTTGGGCTACCTAAAATTTCTGTGGAGCCATGGAGTGGTATGAAGGGAGCTATTGCTATAAAAGGGGAAATGACAAAAGAGGCAAGAGAATTATTCTTACAAATTATAGAAACTAGAAGAATAAGGCTTTGGGATTTTATACTTTTTAGAGATGAAAGAAAACTTCTATCAGTTTCAGATTTTGATGATCGCATTGTGACGGAGAATTTTGCTAAAGAATTTATGGAAAAACTCTTTCTTACTTGGTTTGAACCTATTCCAGAACCGGAAATTAAATCAGAGGGAATTTCAAGAGATTTTCTTGAAGAAGTCAGTCAGGCGATTCAAGAAGCATTATCTAAATTGGTACTAGACCTAGAAAATGATAAAAATTGAAGGTGAGGGGTAATTTTGGTAGAAGTTATTGGACTTACTAAAGTGTTTAAAAACATTAAAGCAGTAGACAATTTAAGTTTTAGAGTAGAAGAAGGAGAAATATATGGCCTTTTGGGTGAAAATGGTGCAGGCAAAACCACAACTTTAAGAATGCTTGCTACAATGCTTAAGCCTACGAATGGGACAGCCATTATAAATGGAAAAGACTTAATAAAAGAACCAGAAGAGATAAGAAAAGAAGTTGGGATACTTTTTGGAGGAGAAAGCGGTTTATACGACAGGCTTACTGCAAGGGAAAATATACTTTATTTTGCAGAGCTTCATGATATGGATAAAAAGGAGGCAAATAAAAAAATTGATATATTAGCCCGTAAATTTGATATGACTGAATTTATTGATAGACCAGCAGGCAAGCTTTCAAAAGGAATGAAGCAAAAGGTAGCAATTGTGAGGTCAATAATACATGACCCTAAGGTGATGCTTTTTGATGAGCCAACGTCAGGACTCGATGTAGGTTCAGTAAGAGAAGTGCACGACTTTATAAGGTTTTGTAAAGAAGAAGGAAAGACAATTATTTTCTCAAGCCACAGCATGTCAGAGGTAGAAAAACTTTGCGACAAGATAGGTATAATACACAAAGGAAAACTTATAGAGGAAGGGACTATTGCAGATTTAAAGGAGAAATACAAAACAGACAATCTTGAAGAGTTATTTATGGAATTGGTAGGTGAGAAAATTGAAGTTTAAGCATGTATACATAGTTTTGAAAAAAGAGCTAAAGGACATTTTTAGAGATAAAAAGACATGGATTGTTACAATTTTACTTCCTGCCTTGTTTATTCCTATAATGATGTACATAGTAATAGGTGGAGCAGAAAGCATATCAGAACAAAAAATAAGCGAGACAAAAATAGCAATTATAGATGAAGGAAATAATGCAAAATTTATAAATTATTTAAAATCGACAGGAATAAGTATAGTAACGGGTTTGCAAAATCCCAAAGAAAGTCTTGAAAAAGGCGATATAAGGGCAATTGTAGTTATACCTTCTGATTTTGATAAAAATATAGAAGAAGGCAAGAACGCTGATTTAACAATTCAGGTAGACATGTCAAATATGAAATCTTCAAATGCAGAGAATATGATAAGAGGTCTTATAAAAGAATATGCGAATAATATTGTAAAAGAAAGACTTATAACAAAAGGCATAGATCCTAAAATATTAGATCCAATTGCAATAAAGACAGAAAATATTGCCTCACAGAGTAAAATGGCAGGGTCTTTTTTAGCATTCATTGTGCCAATGCTTTTGACTTTATGGACGGCAACAGGAGGTATGGGAGCAGCTGTTGATTTGGCAGCAGGTGAGAAAGAAAGAGGTACGTTAGAACCTTTACTTACGACTTCTGCATCAAGGCTTTCTATAATGGCAGGCAAATACTTAGCTGTAACAACCATGGCACTTATAAGTGCTATTGCTTCACTTTTGGGACTTTTTGCTTCCTTTTCTTTAAATAAAGATATGGCATCTTTAAATGCCGATTTTAGGTTGAGTACAACGGCAATAGTTGTCATGTTCGTGGCTGCCTTTTTTACAGCATCAATATTTGCTGCACTGGAGCTTGCTTTAAGTGCATATGCAAAATCTTTTAAAGAAGGGCAGACATATATTTCACCTTTAATGTTTATTGCAATAATTCCGGCATATTTGGTGATGTATAAAATGCCAAATGAAATACCTATATCTTATTTTGCAATACCTGTATTTGGGACTATTTCAATATTTAAAGAATTACTTTATGGAATTATTAATATGACACACATAGGGATATTTGTATTTTCATCAATAGTATATGTGGCTATTAGTATATATATAGCAGCACTAATGTTTAAACAGGAATGGGCACTATTTAGAGTGTAAAAAATCTTTTATAATTTGCAAATAGCAGGGGAAACCCTGTATTTTTTTGCTTGTATATAGGACAGCAATTTACATTGTAACCATTTTGTAACCAGAATTTAAGAATTTCTTAATAAATTTTAACATTTAAAAGGGTATAATGGAAGAAAGAGTCTTTGAGATATTAAAAAATATATGGAAAGGGTCAATAAATGATGTTTAAACAACCTTTAAAAATCATGCTTGTTTTATTTACTTTATCCGGATTATTATCGGCATGTGGTTATACATTTAAAAATGAAGAAGACCATGTTAAGTATACAATTGAAAAGTTTTACAATGTGCAGTATAAAGCGTACTTAAAAATGGAATATATTGACACAACACCATATCTGGATATGACAAAAATACAGAATCAAAATAAAGTAATAGCACTTAAAGAATTAACATTTAGAAGAAAATATGCTTTTGAAAAAGGGTATGGATACGTTGAAAGAAGGCGATTTCCTTTGAAATTTAATTACAAAAATATAGATATAAATGGTAACAGAGCAAAAGTTGTAGTGGAATTAGAAATAGATCGTACTAAGGCTTACCCAATGTTTATATGTCCAGGTGATAATATCTTTGAATTGGAAAAACAAGACGGGCATTGGAAGATAATAAATCATACATATCAAGGCTTGACACAGTATGAATTATGGATTGATAAAAAATTACCTGAACCAGATTATGAAAAAATAAAGCGTCAATTAGATAAAGAATTTGGCGAAACAAATGGTACAGTATACATAGGTTCTATGGATTCTTACTTCTACGCAATAGGAAGATAATAAGACAGATATTTTTGCAAATGTAAGGAGGAGTTTAAAATTGAAAAGAATATTGGTTCATGGATTACTTCAATTTTACTAATAACTTCATTAATTTTAAACCTGCAACACTATAAAGTTATCCAGAATTATAAAGCTCAAATGGATAGTATTAATGGATATTTTATGAATAGTTTACGCTTTTTAAGTTTAAATATTGAAAAATTTGATGGAAGCGAAAGGGACTTAATATTTTTAGTTCTATATTTCTCATAGACTCCCATGCCGCAAATGCGGCACCAGCAGAGGATGAAAATGTCCTTTTTTGATGATATAATCAGTACAGCGGCTGGTGAAGAAAGGTCGTTCTTACCTTGGTGCTTTGAGCCCGACTCATAGACAGACTCCAACGACCAGGTGCACCACAGATTGTTGCTCCCTTTACGGGAAGCACGCAGGATAGAATAACCCCTTATGGTTGTTGCACCAGCTCTTCAATTTTACAGTCGCTATCGTTCAAATTTTAAAAAAGGAGTTGGCTCTTTCATGGATTTAGTTTACTCTCACGTTTGCGGATTAGATGTCCATAAAAAGAATGTCGTAGCTTGTATAATAACACCAGAAGGTAAAGAAATCCGCACTTTTTCAACTATGACCGATGACCTTATTGCATTAAAAGAATTTATTAAAGCTAAAGGTTGTTCTGTTGTTGCTATGGAAAGTACCGGCTCTTATTGGAAACCTATTTACAATCTACTTGAGCTTGAGAGCATTAAAATCCTACTCGTCAATGCTAAGCATATTAAAAATGTCCCTGGTAGAAAAACCGATGTAAAAGATGCTGAGTGGATAGCAAGTCTCTTGCAACATGGCCTTTTGCAAGGCAGCTTTGTGCCAGATCGTGAACAAAGAGAGCTTCGCGAACTTGTCCGCTATAGAAAAAGCCTCATTGAAGAAAAATCAAGAGAACTTAATCGCATACAAAAGGTTTTAGAAGGAGCTAATATCAAACTGTCTTCGGTAGTCTCTGATATCAACGGGGCATCCAGTCGTTCTATACTTGAGGCTATTATAAATGGTGAAGAAAATCCCGAAACCCTGGCTGAGCTTTCTCAAGGCAAGCTAAAAAATAAAATGGATGAACTAAAACGCGCTTTAAAAGGCTTGATCAATCATCACCAAAGGATGCTTCTGGAAATACAGCTTAGACATATTGATTACCTTGATGAAGAAATAGCAAAATTAGACGAAGAAATTAAAAATCGAATGCTCCCTTTTGAAAAAGACCTGGCACTGCTGGATACAATCCCTGGAGTCGGAAGAAGAACTGCAGAACAAATAATAGCCGAAATCGGCACGAATATGGAACAGTTCCCCTCTGCTGCCCATTTGTGTTCTTGGGCAGGGTTGTGTCCAGGTCATAATGAAAGTGCTGGTAAACAAAAGTCTGCAAGAACTCGAAAAGGTAACCAAAAATTGCGAAGCTCTCTTATTGAAGCTGCCAGAGCTGCCTCAAGGGCAAAAGATACTTATCTTTCAAGTCAGTACCACCGCATCGCTGCTCGAAGAGGAGCAAACCGTGCAGCAGTTGCAGTGGCACATAGCATTTTAATTATAGTTTATCATATTCTCAAGCAAAAGCAACCATATATTGAATTAGGTCCTACTTATTATGAAGAGAAAAAGCGTAATATGATTATTCGTCAATCTTTAAAAAAGCTAGAGTCTTTAGGCCTTAAGGTCACGGTCGAATCTGCAGTGTCTTAACTTTTAATTTAACTTTATTAACCATTTATTTATCCCATATTTTTACATCGGTATGGGTTTAGTTTTTTGTTGCCTTTTTGAGAGACACTATTTTCAGGATAGGTGTTTTATTTTCCTACATGTATCTAAAGACAGGGAATCTGTGGATGCCGATTGGATATCACATATCGTGGAATTATTTCCAAGGTTACATATTTGGGTTTAATGTGAGTGGCAATGCTATGAGAGGCATTTACAATGCTTTTCCGAAAAACAATTTCCTCTCCGGAGGGGAGTTTGGACTGGAAGGAGGAATAATTACTACTCTTGTTATCTTAATTACTTTTTTAATACTGTATTATTATTTTGAAAGATACAGAAAAGTGCAAGAAGTAGAATTGGGATAAAAAGAAGGGATAGCAGTGAATATTGACGAAAGAGTTTTAGGTATAGACGGTGCTAAAGGCGGATGGGCTGTAGCTACTTGTAAAAATGGGAAGGCTTTTGTGCAATTTTTTAAAAAAATTGAGGATGTATGGCATTCTTACAGGGATAAATTAGAACTTGTTCTCATTGATATTCCCATTGGTCTTCCTCATTCGGAGAAAAGGTATAGAAGCTGTGATGAAGAAGCGAGGAAATTTCTGGGGTATCCTCGCTCTTCCAGTATATTTTCTCCTCCTTGCAGAGAAGTTTTTAAGGCTAGAGATTATAAAGAGGCACTAGCTATAAATAAAAAGATTTTGGGGAAAGGGTTGTCAAAACAAGCCTGGAATATTGTTCCCAAAATAAAGGAAGTGGATGAATTTGTAATTAAAAATCCAGAAGCAGTTAAATTTTTAAAAGAATCTCATCCAGAGGTGGCTTTTAAAGGCTTAAAAGGAGAGGTAGCAAAATTTAGTAAAAGAGATGAGGAAGGGTATAAAGAGAGAATAGAGTTTTTAAGAATACTTTTTAGAAAGTTTGGATGTGAGATAGTTGAAGATAAAATTAAAGGCTTAAGAAGAGACGATATAGTGGATGCTTTGATTTTACTTGCAACAGGGATTTTGGCTATTAAGAAAGAGGGAAATATATGCTCTTTCCCTACAAATTTTAAAGAAAAAGACCTTTTGGGGCTGCCAATGGAAATTTTCTTTGTAAAATTTAGCAGGTTAAATGAAATTTTTATAGAATAAATATTATTGTAAAAAAGTGTGAAGAGGGGGAGCAAAATGGCAGGTAATTATAGCGGTTTTTTTATAAAAGGGGAGGATGGGGCAGATATATACCTTCATCTTTGGGTGCCAGAGGAAATTCCCAGGGGTATTATTCAGGTATTTCATGGAATGGCTGAACAGGGGGGAAGATACCAAAATTTTGCCCGTTATATGAATGAAAAAGGATTTGTAGTATGTGCCGATGACCATAGAGGTCACGGGAAAACAGCAGGGAGCCTGGATAATGTAGGTTACATAGGAAAAGATGGCTTTAATAAGATAGTAGAAGATGAATATCTGATAATGAAGTTTTTGAAAGAAAAATACGGAAATCTTCCCATTGTTATATTTGGCCATAGTTTTGGATCTTTTGTGGCTCAAGAGTTTATGATAAGGTATGGCAAAGAAGTTAATGGCGTTATATTGAGCGGTTCCTCTGCAGTTAAGGAATTGCCTCTTAGATTTGGTTATGCTTTGGCTTTTGTCGAAAAAACACTTTTTGGTGAGAAAAAGAGGAGCAAAGTTTTAGATAGACTTACATTTGGAAGCTATAATAAAAGGATAAAGGGCGATAACCTGAGCAAATTTGAGTGGCTTTCAACAGATAAGGAAGAGGTTAAAAAATATGAAGAAGACCCTTATTGTGGCGGCGTCTTTACAGCGGGATTTTTTTATTACTTTTTTAAAGGACTTTTAAATCTGTATAAGCCTCAAAGGTTACTGGCAATACCAAAAGATTTGCCTTTATTTATAATTTCTGGAGAAGAAGATCCTGTAGGTGAGTATGGTAAATTAGTAAAGAGGCTCTATGAGCTTTACAAAAGTATAGGATTAAAACAAGTGAATATAAAGCTTTATCCAGGGAAAAGGCATGAGCTTCTCAATGAAGTAGAGAGGGAAAAGGTTTATGAAGATATTCTTACATGGATTGGAAAGAGAGTATTAAATTACTCGCAGTAAGACCATCAAAAAGGGCATTATAACGACACTGGATATTGTTGTATATGTGATCATACTTGTGGCAAATTCATAATCTGCTCCGTAAACTCTTGCTATAATTGCAGAGTTTACCAGCACAGGCATTGCTGACATTATGACAAATACATCTCTCATAAGCTTTGGTACTGGAATGAATATGTTTAGAAGCAATACGAAAGCAGGAGTTATTAAAAATCTTCCGACAAAAACTAAAATGGCATCTTTGTCAAGTTTAAATTTATCAAAACCCATTTCATGAATGACTATGCCAATGTAGAATATTGATAAAGGAGTAGTGAGGTTTCCAATCATTTTAAAGCTTTCAAAGAGAAATTTTGGGAGAGAAATATTTTCAAGTACAAAAATTACTCCTATTATAAAACCTAAAAGAGGAGGGTTGAATATTCTCTTTACAGTATCCCAGTTTAATATATTTTTTTCATTTTCATTCACATCTTGTATAATGCTATAAGCTCCTAAAGTCCACAGTATTGTTGTATTTGCCATGTAGTATAAAAGGGCATAAGGTGTTGCTATATCTCCAAAAAGAGCTTGAGCCATAGGGAGCCCAACAAAGATAGTATTTGAAAGAGAAAATATCACTACGAACACACCTTTTCTTCCCTTTTTTATTTTAAAAATTTCAGCAAATATGTAGGCGATGACATATG
Organism: Thermoanaerobacter ethanolicus JW 200; assembly: GCF_003722315.1. NCBI lineage: Bacteria > Bacillati > Bacillota > Clostridia > Thermoanaerobacterales > Thermoanaerobacteraceae > Thermoanaerobacter > Thermoanaerobacter ethanolicus. The sequence goes on from NZ_CP033580.1 coordinate 945,977, forward strand.
ATAGGAGAATAGATAAAAATGGGATCAAAAGTCCTCTTACTGAGTGTTCCAATTGTTCTTTAGAAAAAGTTGTGGAGATGTTTATTATCATATTAAGAGGTAAAGATACGTTAATTACAAGCTTTGCAAAGAGATCCGATGTTGATTTGTCAAACCATCCTATTTTGGATAAATAATAGCCAAGCACCAGTATGAATACAATTATAAGAACTCCCTGGACTGCAGAGAAGAAAGTCTCCATCAAAAAAGCCTCCTTATGAGAGAGTACAGCACTGTGTTTAGATTTATTTATTAAGGATAACATAAAATGATAAAAATTTCAAAGAGGGAAGATATTATATGTAACAACAAAAAGATCAACTGGATGTATAATGTTGTTAAAGAAGTTTTAGGAGGAGTAAGTATGAAAAAAATATTTATTGGCTTGTTAATTTTAACTTTATTTTTTAGTGGGTGCCAGATTAATGTCAAAAATCATGATAATTTAGCAAAGCCCCCCAACCAAAATGTAAGTGAAGATGTTACTCCTAATGATATCCAAAATGAAAAATGGAGATGGAGTTTCAAAGATAATAAGATTTCATCCTTGAAGGATTTGCAATTGTATAAAAGTGATGATGGGGGTAAAACATGGACACAAATTTATATCCCCGTTAATAAAATTCCTGAGAGTGCTTATAAAGATGCTGAGAATATAGTACCTTACTTTATGGATAATAATGTGTGGATAGCATGGATTGTCCCCCAAACATTACATATACTTAAAACAAAAGATGGAGGTTTACATTGGGATATATTTAAATTTGAAATCGGCAAATATGGAGAAGCTATATCAGTTCTTCAATTTGTTACTCCTGAAGAGGGTTGGATTTTGACCACAATGAATGGTGCAGGAATGCAGATAAATTATTTATTGAAAACCAATGACGGAGGTAAAACGTGGGAAAATGTGAATATAACAGGCAAAAAGAACTATGATGGGATTTATAGTGCGGCAGATCGTTCAAATATGAAATTTTACAACAAAAATAATGGATGGATTAGTATCTCAAACAACTTAGGTCCTGCTCCACTGCTTTTTAGAACAACAGATGGTGGGAAAAGTTGGTCAAAAATAGAATTATCTGTGCCTGAGATTTATAAGAATTGTTATCTTTCATCTGCAAATGTACCTGTATTTGCTGATAATAAACAGGGGAAATTAATTTTGGAACTTTATGGGCCTAATAAAGATAATAAATTAGAAAAACATATTTTAGTTTATGAAACAATAGATGGGGGTAATACGTGGAGATTAAGAAAGAATTAATAATTTGTAACCAATTTGTAATATCTGATAAACGAAATAATGGTATAATGATGGTAGAAATATTTTGGAAAGGGAAATATTAAAAATGGGGTAGATGTTATTGAAAAAGAGGTTGGTATTGGTTATTAGTGCTATTCTAATGGTGTCGTTTTTTACCGTAATTGCTTTTGCGAATAGTACAATCAAATTGATTGTCAATGGTAGTGAAATTAAGCCAGATGTGCCACCGCAGATTATCAATGGAAGGACAATGGTGCCAATTAAGTGGGTAGCTGAAGCCGTAGGGGCAGAGGTGAAGTGGGACAAACAAGACAGAATTGTTACGATTTCTTTTAGTGATAAAGTAGAAACGGATTTGATTAGCAATTATTTGCGAACAGCTGAAACTCCTAAGCATTTTGTAGAAAACTTTGCCCATGCCTTGCAAGATCGAAATGGAGCTGTTGCTCGTTTGTTTTTAAGTCCCAAAATTAGGGGGCAAATAAAACCTGAAATAATAGGTCCTTCTACACCTGTAACAAAAATAGAAATTAAAGAAGTTTCTTATAGTAATTATTATTGGGTATATAATGTTAAGGCATATTATGGTCCTTATGATAATAATTCACCAACATTAGCTTTTGAAATAAAGTTGACAGTAGAACCAGAAAGATATCCTGACTGTTCAGTGGTTTCGAGTAGGTATTTTATTACCAAATTGGATTGGATTAATGGTAAGACTGAATTTATACCTAATTAAAGAGAAATATTGTCTGGGTTTAAGAAAGTTTCAGAGAAAAAGTTTTCTTGAATGGGTTATATACCATCAATAGATATAGGGGATTGGGCTTATTGTAGCTAAAGGCTAATAAGATATAACAATCAATATCGTAATTTTAATATTAATTGTTTCTCTTAACTCTTATTGATGATGCTGGAAAGATATAGATGATAAATTTTGAAATTAATGAAAACATATATTTTAAGGAGTGAGTCTGGATGAGAAAACTTCTCATTATTTTAATGGTAATATTATTTTTGAGTGGCTGCTATATTAATATCACAAAAACTGATAAAGACAGCTCAGAAAGCATTATACCTCCTGTGTCTAAAACAAAAGAAAATTTTAGTGAAAAAAAACAAACAAAATAAATATTAGTGAACTTCCTAAAAGCAAGGAAGAGACTGCGACTATTGAAGGTGTGGATTATAAAGTTTCATATACACTTTTTGATTGTTCTAAATTATCACCTGGTTTTATAACTTATATTCCGGAAAACATGGAAACAAGTATTAATAATTTTGGAGATGGAAGCACAACTGTGCGTATAGAAACTTCAAAAATAATAAATGGACAATTTCTTCATGACTATGACTATATTGAAATAACTTTTTTGCCGAGAAATGTAGATAAATCTTATGCAATTGAAAAAGTAAAAGGTCTTGCAAACAAATATAAGCTTAAAGAAGAGCAAAAGATTTTTAATTGGGCGATATTTCAGAGGAATGGAGTTTATGGAGTTATAGTTTTAGGAGAGCATGAAGGGAGATATTTCTATATTATTATTCATCCTACTCTTGAATCGTCAGACATGTTTAATCCAATAGCTAAAAATCTAATCAAGGAATTTATATGGGTAGATACAGGTACGAGATTATAAAAAATTACTCCCTCACATTTTAATTGTGAGGGAGTTTTAGTTTAGGTATCAGGTAGCAATGCAGACCAAGTTTGAGAACCAACAATTCCATCAGGTGTTAAGTTATGGTCTTTTTGAAACTTTATAACTGCGTTTTTCGTAATATCTCCAAAAATTCCATCTATATCAGTAAGTGTGAGATAACCATTGTAATATAGTGCATCCTGGCAAGTTGCTACATAAACATTTTGACTACCGTATTGAACTATTGGATAATATGGTGAACCTGGATCTCTTGCATCACCATGAACATGACTGCTATAATCTGGTTCAACGAAAGTCCAATAGGATAGAGCAATTTTATACATTTGCTCTAATGTTATATTTCCGTAATAAGGGACCATATCAAATGCTTTTCCTGCCATATGTTGAGAATATTTTGCTACTTGTCCAGGATATTTACTTGCTAAATCTTTATTGTGTTTAACAGAGCAATATGCGCGGGTGATACGTATAGGAGTTCCTATTGCTTTTCTATAGTTATTCCATTGATTTAGTGTTTTTGTATCTGTAAAAATATAAGTAGTATATAATTTATCAAAATCAGAGCTATAATCTGCCAATTCGTATACTGATAAATTTTCTGCTTTTGGCATTGGTTCTAATCCTTTTAGAGTATATCTTTCCCATTGAGAAGTATTTGTATTAAATATGTTTACTGAGAAAATTGTATTTTTAAGATCGGTACTCATAAGATTCCACCTCCTTCTATTATTTATTTTTTCAAGGACTAATCGGCCGATTTACCTTTCTACCTATTAAAGAGAGTTTTATATGCTAATTTACAACCCATCTAAGAAATCTTCTCCTAAAAATTCTCTCATTTTTTCAATGCTCTTTTCTTTGTTTTATTTACTGCCTGCTGCGAAATATGGAGCTTTAAGGCTATTTTCTAAGCAAATTATTAAGGGGAATTAATAAAAATTTAATAATTTGTAACCAATTTGTAATATCTGACAAACGAAATAATGGTATAATGTTGGTAGAAGAATTTATGGGAGGTTTTGGTGAGGAATGAAAAAAGCTCTTGTAATTTTGATAATTTTAACTTTGTTATTTGGCGGATGCCAAACAAAAAGAGAGGTTAAGGAGAGTAATACGTTTCACAAACTAATTCCTAATTTTCAATATTTCCAAATGATAGATAGAAATAATGGATGGGCTATTGGAGAAAATATGGGAGAAAATAAAGTATTTATTACAAATGATGGAGGCACTACATGGGTGACTGCTTCGACTTCTGCCATAGGTGACATTCGTGAATGGTTTTTTATGGATTCTGATCATGCTTGGATACTTTATTCTAATGAGACTCTCTATAAGACGGAAGATAGAGGTAAAAACTGGGATGCTGATGAAGTGCCTTTTGGTATGGGTAAATTATTTTTTATAAATTCCGGTGGAGAATATCAAGGTTGGGCCCTTAAGGAATATGGGCCTGCGTCTGGGAATGTGCCTGTGGATGTTTATAAATTAATAAACAATAAATGGACTCTCATTCACGAAGGAGAATTGCCTAACAGTACTTCAGCATCTCCTAATCCACTTCCATATGAAGGGGAGAAAAAGAGCTTTGTTTTTTTGCCTGATGTAAAAACGGGTTTTATTACAGTGGAAAGGTGTGAACCAGGAAAATCTAGTTTATACATGACCACTGATGGAAGATATACATGGAATAAAAAAATTATTCCACTGCTTTCAAGATTTGATGAAGAATATATTTCTGTATATTCTCTTAAACTTGTTGATGGTGAAATCATTTGGCCAATATCTGCATTTGATGATGTGAGAGGGGATTTTGAGGAAGTGTTTTTAGTAAGCAAGGATAATGGGAATAGTTGGAAAGAGAAGGCTTCTTTTGTATCCAAGAATTCCCCCAGAGAGGTTTATGTAGTAGATGAAGAAAACTGGTATGTTTTATTTGAAGATGAATTATTTAAAACAAATAACGGAGGAAATACATGGGAAAAGCTAAATATTCCTCAAGGTACATTTCAAATTCAATTTATAGATAATAAAACAGTGTGGGCTTTAGCTTCAACATCGGGTGGGACAAATTTATTTTACAGTGAAAATGGCGGTTATACGTGGGATAAGAAGTTTTAAAATTTCAATTGGTGTATAAGGAGAAAATGAGGAGGATGAGAACAGAATGTATAGAAAAATAAGAGTTATTGTATTAATTGTAATAATTTATTTTATCGCTATTTTGGCTAAAAATCTGTATGAATATAGAGTAAAGACCATTGATGAAGCCATTGGATTTAATCTTGATAATGTTTATAAAGTAGAGATATTAAGAAATGAGCAACCAAAAATAACAGAAGATAAAGAAAAAATTAAAGAATTAACCGAATGGTTAAGAGGATACAAATATAAAATGAGCAGCACGGTAAAAGGAAAAATAGATTTTTCTTATTATGTAATAAATTTTTATTCTCATGTAGAGAACGGCTTTATAGCTTTTGATAAAGATAATAAAAAAATAATTATAGTAAATGGGTATACATACGATGTTTTCGATAACTCTATTGTACAGGATTATTTACAGTCTTTTTGGGAATCTATCAGATAAGGCGAAGTAAAAAATAAAATAAATTAGGAATGGAAGGATTAATATTTGTTTGGAGGTAGGTGCAATGAGGAAAACAAAAACTTTTTTACTAATCGCTTTTGCCATTGTTTTATCATTGAGTATAATTGCCCTTGGATTGTCAGTCTCGAGAGTTAGTGCAGGGGATGGGCCAAATCAATCACAGTTTGATAAAATTATTGAAAAAGTAGGCAGCTTTTTAAAGGGTAATAAAGACAAATTGAAAGTCAATGAAGGGGATGTGATTGCAGAGGCTAACGGTATACCGATATATAAAAACGAATTTGAATTGCGTAAGGGATTGACATTCGCATCGGAAGGACAGGTAAACGATATAAATAATTTTGTTTTAAATAAATTGGTGAGAGAGAAAGTAAAAGAATATCTTGCTATGAAATACAATCTAAAGGTATCTGAAGATGAAATAAATTCATATATTGAAAAAGAGAAACAACAATTTAAAGAATTTCCTGAAGCGGAGGGAAAATTGAAAGAGTTAATTTCTGCAAGTGGTATGACATATGAGGAATACTGGAACGATTATGAGAGATACAATGTAAAAAGAATGTTGCTTTTTGATAAGCTGTACAATGCGATAATCAATGAAGGAATTAAAAATGGGGAATTGAAGAAAACGGATAAAATGACCATAGAGGTGCAAAATGAGTATAAAAAGTATTTTGACAATATAATAGATCAATATGTAAAACAGGCTAAAATATCGATTGATGAAAAATATAAAGATATGTTTAGAGGCTTCAGAGTAGATTGATTTTGTAGAGGTAGGAGAGGGGAATGAAAAAATTTTTTATAATACTATTGCTCTATAGACGTTGGAAAAAATATATATTATAATAACCGTAAAGAATACTTAAGAGGTTTTACACTAAGATTTAAAAATGTATAAATTTTACAAAATATTAAAAAATATCAATTGATAATAGTAGCAATGAGAAAAAATATAAAACCTTTACCTTTTACTAGAACGCCTTTTAAACCAGATGTCCTTTGGATACGAACACATAACCTTAACTTCTACAAAATATTTTTATCCGACATCAAACTATTATTACTATGATCTTTCAAGTTATGGTTGGCTACCTGTAAGAACGGATATTTTGCATGGATATGTTTCTACTTCATGGGTAACACTTCATAGGGAGACTAGTAGTGAATGAGTGTTGATGTTAAATAATGGATATGTAAATTGATATTAAATTAAAAGAATTGAAAAGTATTACAATAACACAGAGGTATTCTTTTTTATAAAAATAAAAGAAAGGGAGAGTGTTAATGAAAGAAGAAAATGTAGAGTTTAAGATGTTTTTTATATTGTTAACTATAGATGAGAAAAATTGATAACAAATATTACCATAAAATAGATGCACTACACCTATGCTAACTGTAGTTCTGCTAAAATTTCATCAATAGGTACTTTATTATTAGCTCGCTCATACAGCCATTGAACACGCTGCTTTTGTACTTCTTTGCGTACCATTTTTATTCCTTGCCCAAATTTGCAATATTCGTCGCCTGAAGTCGTACAATACAGGTATGTCAATGATATAAGCCATAATAATCTATCTATTGATTTTGTTGATCGTACTTGATATGTATTTAGTCCAAGATTATTCTTTGTCTGCCTAAAGAATATTTCTATAGGCCATCTTTGACTGTAGTAATTTAGAATAGTCTCGGTATCTAATTCAGTATCAGTACAGATAAATGCATGTAGAGCATTTTCATTTTTAAAAGCTTTCTCAGGCCAGCACAATACTACTACAGCATTATCTATGCCATTTAAGGCTCCTTCATAGCGATATACCCAGTAATTAGAACCGTTTACTGTAACGAGGCAAACTTCGTTCTTTTCGATATATTGGGCAAAATCTTTTATCTGAATTCTGATGCCTTGTGGATAGATAATCCTGTTAGTTTTTAATGCTCCTATGAGATGGTATCCTCTTTCGAAATGTGCTTCTATTACTTTTTTGTTTATGTACCATGAATCACATAGTCCATATGCTGGTCCTTTAGGTATTGGAAGCATAGATACCATTTCACATATTCTTTCGATTTTGCTTTTGCCACCTTTTTCATAGCGCTCAATGCAGTAAGGTAATACCACATTGCCGCAAGATAGCATCATGGTAAGAAGTTGATGTCCCCAAACTTGCTTCCCTTTTAAATGTGATTGATGGAATCCTGTTGCCTGGATAGTATGTTTAGCCTGTAACGAAGGCTTTGTCTTCTCAGCAATAGTATCATCAAAAATCACAAATATCGGCTTGTTGCTAGTTTGGGATAATTCAAATATAATGCGAATAACTTCTCGCCTTATAGCTCTCCATGCATACTCTATATTCCAAACACCTTGGCTTAAGAATTTGCCAAACGTGGTTCTATGGCAATTAGCAAGGCTTAAATTAACTATATCTGTAACAGTACCACTATAACCTTTTTGAGTGGCAGCAATTATAAATTCTAAAATATGACGAATAACAGGTTTAGTAAAATATAATGCAAAATTTAATTTCATTAAGTACTGGATTATTGATGAATTTTCTGTTATTCTTTTATTATGAGACATTTGCTCCACTCCTATGATTAATATTGTTATAGGGTAACAACATATTAATACCATAGAAGCGAGCATTTGTCTCTATTTTTATTAAATTTTTTCATATAAGTTTGTTATGGTAATTTATGTTAGTGAATTTTCTCATCTATAGTTGTTAATATATATTTATTTAATCGTAGGTAACATATTGTTACAAAAGATAATCCGTATTTCAGAAGCTACATACAACCAAATAATACTTGTGTGGGGTAATCTAATTTTTTATTTCGTTTTAGGAATATTATTAACAATTCCTTTCTTTTTAAGTGAAACAAAGAAAGAAGGGAATTGGATGATAAATTATAAATGTCTATTGGCTTTTATTTTACCCTTATTTGCAGTAGTTTTTTTGTATTTTTATCCCATCTTATTGGACCTTTCTTATGTACTAGGACATGTTATTAATGCACTATCTGTGGTAGCAGGATATTCATTGATTTTTATAGTCAGCAAGAAGTAAGAAATAGCTTTAAAAATAAATTGGTACACCAACTGTGAAAATACCCCTCTGAGCTAGATTTACATCTCAGAGGGGGAGAATCAAATAGATGTTTTATAGGAAAATCAATTTAAATTTCTTATTGTTACCTTGTTTATTAGGTACTTTTTAGGTAGCCTACAATTATTTGATTTAAGCGGGGATATTCACCTATATCTTCTTCAGTTTGTACTAAAACTTCGTTATTCATTACTGCGATTACTTTTGCCCCTTTTATGTTTTCATTTAGGCTAACTATTCTGTGTTTTTGTTTCGCTTCATCAATGGAATCTGTATATAGTATTTTTCCATCTTTTATTATGGCAAAACTTGTTGCGTATTCTTCTAATTCAAATATTTCATGAGAAGAAAGTAAAATAGTGCCCTTCTTTTCATTGACGTATTGCTTTATTATTTCTATAAGTTCAAACCTAGCAGCCGGGTCAAGGTGCTGTGTAGGCTCATCCAGTATTATGAGTTTTGCATTTGTTGAAAAAGCTAATATCGCTAATATAAGGGTTTTTTGACCCCTTGAGAATTTTTGCATCTCTTCGTTTAAGTTAAAGCCATATCGGGAGAGAAAGTTTTTAAAAAACATATCATCCCATGATGGATACAGAGTTTTGTACAGTTTGTAATAGTCTCCCAGTTGTAAGTTGTTAAAGACTTTTCTGTGTTCTGTAACAAACGCTATATCTTTTTTTATAGAAGGGTGAAAAGGCTTTTCGAATATGAATATTTCGCCTGAATCCTTTTTTACTGCGTTCATTATGCATTTTAATGTTGTGGTTTTTCCTGCACCGTTTGGACCCACAAGTGCCATTATTTCTCCTTCTTCTACTTTAAAAGTTACATTGGAGAGTATTTGTTTTCCATCAATTTGTTTACTTAGATTCTTTACTTCTAATGTGTACATTAATTTTCACCGCCTTTTATTACATATGACCAGAAGCCCAAGAGACAAATGAGGGATGAGTATATCAAGGATAGAAGTAAATTTCCCTGCCGAGTAAAACTTATCAGGCTGTAAGGATTGAAGGCAAAGCTATTAATATCTGTTGTGCCCATATATCCGAAAAGTGCATCTAAGAAAACTATAAAAGCGCTCCAACCTAATCCATCCATCTCAAAGCCTGAAAAAGTCATTTGAAGTCCAAATATTGCAAGTAAAAGTATTAAACTTCTCAAAATAGGCTCAAATTTATTTATAAAAGGGACTCCTAAAAATATTTCTTCAATAGCAGAGGTTACAATCACAACGAGGCTTAAGAAAATGAGATTGTAAAGGAACAATTCTTTTTTAGAAAAAGGTAGGAAGTATAAAAGTTCTGCATTTTGATGTCTTATATCATACACTATAAAAGTGGCAGATAAAAACAAAAGTGCAATTGTTTTGATTAATATTACTGGTATGAATAGTAGAAAAGTAAGAAAAAGTATTCTTACAGTTTTCTCCTTTAATTCTTTCTGTATATAAATATCCATTTTATTTATCACTTCATTCATTTTTCCAGACCTCCTCAAAAATTAACATAGAAGTATAATAGTCTATACGACTGTTTTTCAATTTTGTGACACATTCTCTTATAATTTTTATTACACCTTCTTCTACATCAATGTCTTTCTTTATAAAATATCCTATGCCTTGCTCTGACTCTATATATCCTTCGTTTTTTAATTTTTCTAAAGCTTTTATAACTGTATTTATATTTACGTCAAATATCACCTGTAAATCTCTGACAGATGGAAGTTGACTGCCTTTTTGAAGGTTACCTAATAAAATTTCTGATTTTATCATGTTTACTATTTGTAAATATGCAGGCACTCCACTGTGTTTATCTACTTTTCTTAGCATTTTGCACCATCACTCTCTGATTAATTTTATAAGGCCTGAATTTTTTATGTCGATAGGAGCTTTGCTTTTGTTTATAATTTTTAAAGAACCGCCTGTTGCATCTATATAAAATTCACCAGTTTCATCAGGAGTATTTAAAATTTCAAGTGTTCCATTTAAAGAAGTGGCATTTATATTAAAATTATTAAATTTTGATTTTATATCAATATTTACACCAGTGGCGTCTAATATGATTTTATCAAAATCTAATTCTCCTTTTATGTTACTCCCTGTAGTATTGAGATTTAAGTTTTTACCTTTTAATTTGCCATTCAAGTCAAAACCAACAGTATTTATATAAATGTTATTTTCTGATACGATATCAGCATTTATTGTAGTTTCAACAGAGTTTATATGAATGTCTTTAATGTTTCCACTACCAATTATCTTGACTGATGTACAATCAATATCAAGGTTTTTTGCAAGTGATGTACCTAATTTTATAACATAAGTAGAATTTTTTATAGGAGAAAATTCTTCTAAATGTAAAACTTTATTATCTCCGGTTTCTATTAATCGAGAAGGATAAGACAAAGTATCGCCTTCAACAAGTTCCAACTCAATTTCTGAGGAGACTTTAATAGATATGCTATCTATGTCTTTTACTGAAATTGATTTATCCGGCAGAAAATTTTCATGAGGGCGTAAGTCAGAAATTTCATTAGAACTATTTGGGATAGTTATTGGAGGAATATTAATATGAATACCTGGAATATCAATTTTTGTACCATTGTCTTTTATAGTTTTTGTCTTAACATTAGTAAAAAATAAACCCATTCCTAAAATTGGTACGGTAATTACCATTATAAATAATACGAGTAAAACAATTGAAAGTGAAGAAGATAGCCCTTTTCTTATAGGGAAGATACTTATTAAAAGTACAAAAGATAAAATAAAAAGCAATACTTTTAAAGAAATCCATGGAGAAAGCCAAGCAATTATAACGCTTATCCCTGATGCTATTACTCTTAAAGTAATGCTCTCTTTAAAAGTTTTTACAATTGTGAGATTAGAAGTTTTGCTTGAGAATAGGAAAATAAAACCGGTTAGTAAAGCTACAAAGGACGCTAAAAATACGATAGTTTCAATTAAATTTTGATTCATAAAATGACCTCCCAAAGTTTTATAGTGTTATATAATTATATAACACTATAAAACTTTTTTGTCAATAAGTTTTAAAAAATTATTAAAACAATTTTTAAGCTAGAAAAAATAAGAAGGAATTTAAAGATCTATGTAGAAATAATAAACTTGTAGAGGTTAATCATTAAAATTTGAAGGTGGTTTAATAAAACTATACGGGAAGGGGTAGAAAATGGATTATAAGGGTTTATTAAAAAAGCTTAGTGAAAGCTACGGGGTTTCTGGGCATGAGAGAGGAATTTATGACCTCTTAAAAAAAGAATTTGAGCCAATTTCAGATGAAGTTAAAGAAGACAATTTTGGCAATCTTATTTTTAAAAAGAAGGGCACAAAAGGCAAGTACAAGGTGATGTTAGCAGCTCATTTAGATGAAATAGGCCTTATGGTGAAAGATATTGATGAGAAAGGATTTATAAAATTTACAACAGTAGGAGGGGTTGATCAGAGGACTTTTCCTTCCCAAGAAGTTATAGTTCACGGTAAAAAGGATTTGTTGGGAGTTATAGGAAGTAAGCCACCACATCTTTTGTCTTCTGAGGACATGGAAAAAGCTATAAAAATAGATGATATGTATGTGGATGTTGGACTTCAAAAGGAGGAGGTAGAAAAGCTTGTAAGTATTGGAGATATAATAACCGTAAAAAGGGAGTTTAAAGAGCTTTTGAATGAGAATGTTTCGGGAAAAGCTTTGGACGATAGAGCAGGGGTTGTGGTGATGGCAGTATGCCTTGAGGAGCTCAAGAAGGTGTACCATTATCACGACGTATATGCTGTAGCCACTCTTCAGGAAGAGGTGGGAGTAAGAGGAGCTACGACTTCTTCTTACAATATTGAACCTGATATAGCTATAGCGATTGATGTGACTCATGCGAAAGCGAGGGGAGTTAGCCGAGACATAGAGGTAGGGAAAGGGCCTGCGATTGGGAAGGGGCCTAATATTCATCCTGCTGTATATAAAGGGCTTGTAGATATAGCTAAAAAATACAATATAAATTATCAGATAGAGCCGCTTCCTGGGCATTCAGGCACTGATGCATGGGCAATCCAGGTGTCAAAAAAAGGAGTTCCTACAGGGCTTGTGTCAATACCTTTGAAGTACATGCATACTTCTGTGGAAACTGCTAATATGAAAGACATAATAGAAAGCGGCAGACTGCTGGCACACTATATTGCCAATCTGCCGCCTGAGGAATTGGAGGGACATTTATGTTATTAAAGGAGTTAACTGAGCTTTTAGGTGCTTCTGGAGATGAAAAAGAGGTAAGAGAGAAAATAAGAGAAATAGTAAAACCTTATGTGGATGAGCTTTATGTAGACAGAATTGGAAATTTAATAGCCTGCAAAAAAGGGAAAAAGGAAAAGCCAAAGGTGATGCTGGCTGCTCACATGGATGAAGTTGCTTTAATGGTGAAGTCTGTAAATGAAGACGGGACATTGAGTTTTTCTCCTGTGGGCGGAGTTGACAACCGTATTCTGGTAGCCAAAGCAGTAAAGGTAGGGGAGAAGAAGATAAACGGGGTAATAGGTGCAAAACCTATACATCTTCAGAAAAAAGGAGAGCAGGAAAAACCTCTTGACTTTGATGAACTCTATATAGACATTGGAGCAGCATCTAAAGAAGAAGCTTTAAAGCACGTTTCACCCGGTGACTATGTCTACTTTGAATCAAATTTTGAACTTTTGGGGGATGGATACGTTAAGGCAAAGGCTTTAGACGATAGGATAGGTTGTAACGTGCTGATAGAAATTCTGAAGAATACATATGAGTATCCTGTTTGTGCAGCTTTTACAGTTCAAGAAGAAGTTGGTTTAAGAGGCGCAGGTGTAGCAGCTTACAATGTAGATCCTGATTTTGCAATAGTGGTAGAAGGCACTGTCGCTGCAGATGTTGTGGATTCAGAACCTCATTTGGTTTCTACAGAACTAGGGAAAGGACCAGCGATTTCACTTATGGATAGAACTACTTTGTATGATAGAAAGATTATCGATAAAATCGTCAAGATAGCAGAAAAGAATAAGATACCCTATCAGTTTAGAAGAATAGCTAGCGGTGGTAATGACGCAGGGAAAATTCACCTTACAAAGGGAGGAATAAAGACGGTAGCTATATCTGTACCTTGCAGGTATATTCATTCCTTCAATTCTGTAGCTAATCTGAATGACTTTGATAATACAGTTAAACTTGTAGACTTAGTGACTAAAAATATTGAGGAGGTATTAGGATGAGTGTAAATGTGGAACTTATAAAAAAGCTAACACAGGCTTTTGGACATTCGGGAAATGAGGAGAAGGTTTTTGAGATTATAAAAGAGGAAGTCAAAGGCTTTTGCGATGAAATTACTCATGACGCAATGGGCAACATGATATGTGTGAAAAAGGGAAAGGGCAAAAAGATAATGGTGGCTGCTCATGCTGATGAAATAGGCATTATGGTTACGCATATTGAAGAGGAAGGCTTCTTGAGGTTTACAACGATAGGTGGCGTTTATGTAGAGCATCTGGTGGGAAGAAGAGTTGTGTTTAAAAATGGTACAGTAGGAGTGATTGGAGTAGAACATTTGGAAGATAAAAAGGATTTTAAACTAGAAAAGCTTTATATAGACATAGGAGCAAAGGATAAAAAAGAAGCTGAAGAGCTTGTCAGAATAGGAGATAGTGGGGCTTTTGTAGGGGAGTTTGTAGAAGCTGGAGATAGGTTAGTCTCCAAAGCTTTTGATGACAGAATAGGTTGTTATGTAGCGATTGAAGCGCTAAAAAACGTGAAGACAGAAAATGAGCTGTATTTTGTCTTCACAGTGCAGGAAGAAGTAGGTTTGAGAGGAGCTACTACAGCCGCTTACAGTATTAATCCTGATTTTGCTATTGCTGTTGATGTTACAGCAACGGGAGATACTCCTAAAGCGAAGAAAATGGCGGTAGCTCTCGGTAAAGGCGCAGCAATAAAGGTGATGGATAGGTCAATAATTGTGAGCCCTTCTGTAAGAGATATGATGATTGAAACTGCGAAAGAGAACAATATTCCGTATCAGTTAGAGATTCTAGAATTTGGGGGTACTGACGCAGGGGCAATTCACCTTTCAAGAGGGGGAGTACCTTCAGGGGTGATTTCTATTCCCACAAGGTATGTCCACAGCGTTTCAGAAATGGTGGATAAAAATGATGTGGAGGCAAGTATTAACCTCCTGATAAAAATACTGGAAAAATAAAGCAAAAGACCCTGCTTCTTACGCGGGGTCTTTTTATTTATGGACTTACGCATTTTCACTAGAGGTGCTATTTTTTGAATTTACAAGCCAGTTGACTATAAAAAATACAGCCACTGTGAGTAGAACAAGCCCTCATATTGCCCAGATGAGATTTTTAAGGTTGAATTTAAACATCTTTTCTCCCTGGTTACCCAAACTGTACAAAACTGTACAGTTTAGATAGCTGGGGTATTTGTAGTCCGCCCTTCAGACTTTTCCAGCCCCAGCAGGCGGTATTTGGGAAAGCCATAGCCCCTGCCCCAAGAAGCAGGAACTCACGCCCTTACGGGTCTCCCCACTTGCCCTGAATTAGTAATTCCTTCAGGGGAGAGAAGTCTCTTAGCACCTTTTCAGGAGAGAGTGGAGTTACCACCGCTACCTTGAGAACTTGCCAGAAATCATAGGTACTAAAACTTGTTCCATCCAGAGGTTCTAGCCCCCTTCCTGGCTCACTCTCAAGGCTTTGTATGAGTTTTATTGCTTTGTTTATCTCTTTTAAATGTTTTTTCTTTAAATGTATGTTTTTGACTGTTTTCTTTACATGTTCTTTTAATTCTTCCAGTTCATCTACAGTCAATGCATTGAGAAACTTTATATAATTGCCTGGTATTTTTTCTTCTTTACTCAATCCTCTTCTTGCTATTACATAGGCTGCTGCTATATCTTTTGTTATCATATACTGCGGTGCATATTTTAACATCCCTATTATTGAGGTGTAAGAAGGATTGACTTCTATTACTTCTATCCCTTCTCTTTTTGCTAGTGTTTTTATTTTTGAAAGAAGTGATTTGTAGCTAAAGTTATGTCTTATCCTTCTTTGTCATTTCTCAAATTAATTTAGCCCAAAACCGATAAAATTTTTCAGATTAAATAATCTTGTGATAAAATTAATGCTAAAGGAATTTAAAAAAATTTTTTCAGATTCCTTTAGCATTAATTTTAATTGGAGAGGTTACTTATGCAAATAATTTTCCATGTTGATAACATTGAAGAATATTTACATAAAGGTAAAGATTACAATTTTCCTGACCCACCAGATAGATGTCCTTATCCCGATTGCAAGTGTAGAGTAAAACTAAAAAAGCACGGGTTTTATTACCGTTACTATTTAGATGGACCTAACTGTATAAAAATAGCCATAAGAAGATATATATGTCCTGTGTGTAAAAGAACTCTTTCCTACCTTCCTGATTTCTGTCTTCCCCATTTTCAGTATTCTTTCAATATGATTGTAAAGTCTTTAAAAGAGACACTTACAAGAGAAAAAACTCTCAGTTCTTTCATAAGTGACTTAAAAAGAAACTTTCCCACCATACTATTTTCAAGACAGCATATATATTTTTACACCAAAAGGATAATGAATAATTTAAGTTTTATCATATACGGATTAAGGCAAATAAACCCTTACATAAAGTTATCTGAGACTGACTCACAAAGAGAGAGGGCCAGAGAGATTTTGGACATAATAAGCATTGTACCACTCTTCTCCCAACGGTTTTATGCTCATTGCCAAAAATCATTTCTGGCCTCTCTCACATAATTCTAGCATTAAACCTGAAAGATTTAAATAAAAATTTTGATTTTTTCTTAGCAACATAACTTTTTCCTTTAATGTCCCCCAGGTATGAGCTAAAATTACGATTAAGAAATCAAAAAAGTGAAGGGGGAACATATAAATGCTTGATGAAAAAGCGAGAGAAGCTATAGCATTAAAGAGATTTTCACTGATAAGTCCGGTGTTAAACGGACAGGTAAAAAATCAGAAAGAATATTTTGATGCTCTTTCCGATAAACCTATTGAGATACCTTATCTTGGAATGAGAAGATATACTCCCAAGACACTTAGAGGGTGGCTATATCAGTATTTAAGAGGCGGTATAGAAGCGTTAAAGCCGGGTTATCGAAGCGACAGAGGCAAATACAGAAAGATAGACTTTGAACTTTCAGAGAAAATAAAGCAAAAGAAGCTTGAACATCCTGAAATGCCAAACAAACTTCTTTATGAGACATTGATAGGAGAGGGAATAATATCACCGGATAAAGTATCCCTTTCGACATTCTATAGGTTTTTGAAAAACATTCCTGTAAAATCTTTAGATAAAGAAAAAGAGGGTAAAACAAAGAGATTTTCCCATGAATTCATCAATGAACTGTGGCAGACTGATGTCATGTATGGGCCATATATTAAAGAAGGTAAAACAAAGAGACAAACGTACCTTATTGCATATATAGATGATGCTTCCAGGCTGTGTACCTATGCTCGCTTTTACTATACCCAGAATTTTTCAGCTTTAAGAGACTCATTTAAAGAAGCAGTGCTAAGAAGGGGAATACCCAAAATGCTCTACACTGACAATGGAAAGATATATAGAAGCACTCAATTTGAATATATATGTGCATCATTAGGTACATCTCTTATTCATGCTGAGCCCTTTTCACCTCATTCAAAAGGGAAAATAGAAAGATTCTTTCATACGGTGAGAATGAGATTTTTAAGCACAATAGATCCTACATCCATAAAGAGTATAGATGAGCTTAATATGATGTTTTTTAAATGGTTGGAGAATGATTACAACCGAAAAGAACACAGCAGTATTGGCATGAGTCCTTTAGATTTTTTCATGTCTCAATAGGGATGTGCAAAATTAATTAAAATAATCACGAACAAAAACCAAAATATGTATGACATACAATATATAGTAATCAACACTGACAATCAAACATAAAGGAAGTGGTAAGGGAAAAGAAAAGACAAAAAGAGGAGCTAAAAAAGGGCATAAATATCCTGTAGAAGTCAAATGTTAAAAAATGGCATGAAATAGATTCAATAAAAATTAGGCCGATTGCATCAAAGCAACAAGAGATCTAAACTCATCATATTTGCCCAATTTAATAGCTACAATAGCGACAGTAAGCAAAGTAATATGGCCAAAAGTATTAAGGTTGCTCACAGAATTAATATTTCTAACATAAGCCTTTTCAAAATCCAGAGCTTTAAAGCGGGAATTATATCTTTCTGATTCAATTCTCAATTTGTAGACGGCCTTAAAATATAGGGAGTCTCTATTAATAGAGGACCTATAATCAGAAGATATAATAGCATACTTAGTACAGCCTCTATGCTTTTTGCCATTAAAATATTTAGGATGATTTATAGGGCAGGCAGAATCATCCTTAGAATTACAGAACTTGCAAACAAATTTTTGCTTAATAAAACCATCAAAATATTGCTTGCCATCTTTAAGCATTTTAATACCCGCTTCACAGACCATATAACCATCATCAGTCAGAGGGGGATTTTTAGAATTACGCTTGTTAAGAGGAATAAAGCAATGACCGTGGAGAATATTTCTAACATAATTATAAAGTTTCTTAACATCATAGCCTTTATCAGCAATAAAATTAACATACTTAAGGTTAAACCACTTATTAGTCTTCTCAAGCAAAGATAAAGCGGCTTCAAAATCAGGGGCATCAGCGGGGGTAGTAGTTTCAGCGATGGGTAAACCAGAGATAGCATCAACAATAATGTGATTTTTATAGCCCCAATAAAACTTATAGCGTTTATTAGAAGAATCGTTAGAAGCAGAATAAACGCCTAATTTACAATCCTTATCTGACTTAGGCTGATTATCTTTAGAGAATTTATTTTTAGAAAAAGACTTAGGGTTATTTAACTTAGTGTTAGCTTTAATAGGGGTAGAATCCATGGAAATAAACTCACCGGAGATAATACCCATATTTTTGAGGATATTGACCTGATTTTGAAAAATAGAGGTCAAATAATCATGAGAGAAGTCATTAATAAAACGGCGAAAAGTCCAATAAGAAGGAAGAGGTTTAGAAATGTCGAAGCCACAAAGATGAGCAATGATAAGATTATTGCGGAGATAATCTAAAAGGTCAGAAATTGTGCCGAATCTTTCAGCTTTCATGACAATAAAAGCTCTAAAAAGTGCATGATGAGAATAACCCTTACGGCCAGGATTAGAGGAAGGGAATTCAGGTATTGAAGACAGGTCAAGATTTTCAAACATAGAAGAATAGAAATCAATTTTAGACTGAGAGGTAAAGAGTTCAGGTATATTTAAAAGCAATTGAAGCTGGTACATGTAGGATTTCCTCCTTCTTAAAAAATTTTTTATAGTGTATATATAATAATTCGACAAATGGGAGGGGAAATCCTACATAAAAGATAAAAAATTCAAGAGTGATAGGAAAAAAGTATGTCTGTAGAATGGCTTAAATTAAGGCTTCTGAATTTTGCACAAGTCTATGTCTCAAATATCAAGAGTGAATATGTATAAAGACATAGATATGTTGAATGAATGTTTTCTCATAAGAGTAAATCGTAAAGTAAACAAAGATGCTACACTTAAAGTGGAAAATATACTTTATGAAACAGAAGAAAAGTTTAAAGGTATGCGCTTAGAAGTCAGATATGACCCGCAGTGGCTTAAGGATAATACACCCCTTCTACTTTTTCATGAAGGCAAAAAAGTAGGGGAAGCGTATAAGGTAAATTTTCATGATAATGCTAAAATTCCTGTAGAATATATCGAAGACAGAAAGGTTGTAAGCGAAAATGAAGATACTGTGGATTTTGCGGCAAAACCTAATTCCCCAGTAATATCCTTTAATGATATCATTGATTAAAAAAAGAGGTGTTTACAATGTTTACCCAATATTTTGGAATGAAATTTAATCCATTTTCTAAAGAGATAAGTGTAAACGACCTTTACATAAGTGAAGACATTGCTGAATTAAATGCCAGGCTAAAATATTTACAAGAAACAAGGGGTATAGGACTTGTCGTTGGGGAGGCCGGTTCAGGCAAATCTACCGCATTAAGAAAATATGCTGAAAGCCTCAATCGTTCTACATTTAAACCATGTTACTTTGCCCTTTCTACACTCACAGTGAGAGAATTCTATCAAGCATTGGCTATGATTTTAGGCGAAACACCCTCATACAAAAAAGTAACGCTCTTTCACCAGATACAAAGAGCGATAACAGAACTTTACTATAGCCAGAAGATAACTCCTGTCATAATATTAGATGAAATACAACTGGTTTCTAATGATGTTCTTGAAGATTTGAGAATAATATTTAACTTTAATATGGATTCTCAAAACCCCTATATATTGATACTTTCAGGACAACCACACATAAGAAACAAACTAGCCTTGAATGTAAACAGTGCACTAAGGCAAAGAATTTCTATAAAGTATGTAATGCAAGGGCTAAAAAAAGAAGAAATTCAAGATTATATAAAAACAAGAATGAAAATAGCCGGAATGATGGATGACATATTTACACCATCAGCATATGAGGCAATATATTCTCTAACAAAAGGGCTCCCAAGGATAATAAATAACCTGGTAACAGCTTCTTTACTCTATGCGTATTCTAAGAGGCTAAGAGAAATAGATGAAGAAGTAATATACCAGGCACAAAATGAAATCAGTTTATGAGAGTAGTAGCTTTCGCTACTCTCATTTTTTATTATACATCAATTAACCCAAATTGCCAATAACAGATATTAACATATTTTGGCGGTTATGCTCTTAAAAAGTGAAAAAAATTTTTAATCAGGCTGTAATAATTTGAGAAAAAATACTTTTATGCACTTAAAAAATGCCATT
This sequence comes from Thermoanaerobacter ethanolicus JW 200, assembly GCF_003722315.1. NCBI lineage: Bacteria > Bacillati > Bacillota > Clostridia > Thermoanaerobacterales > Thermoanaerobacteraceae > Thermoanaerobacter > Thermoanaerobacter ethanolicus. The sequence goes on from NZ_CP033580.1 coordinate 966,583, forward strand.
ATAATTTGAAAATCTTTGGAGATTTAATTTGAGAATTGACACTTCTTGATTTTCTCCCTGAAAAATCTCCTCTTTTGCCTTTCTCTTTTATTTCTAAGTCTTCAATTACTATTGCTTTTCCTTTTTCTTTCGCTATTTTTACTATCTTGTGAGCATACTGCCATCTGAAGTATTCTTTTTTGTCTTTATTTCCGCTTGCAAGTTCTGGCATTGGTATTTTATCATAGCTTATTAGATTACCTTTTTCATCTGTTTCTGCCCATGATATGTTGTCTGGATATGCATTTATATCTATCCCTATTGCTCCTTTTTCTTTTGTTATTTTTATCTCTGGATATTTTTCTTCAATAGCAAAATAGGCGTATATACTGCTGTTTTTAAGTTTTAATTCTACAGAGTAGGGTATGTTTGATTTGGGAATTTCCTGAAGTATCCCTTCTCTGTTTTTATTCTTCTTCCATCCTGCCTGTATCTTCGCATATACATATTTTCTTTCCCCTACATTTATCCTTAAAAAAGTGCCATTTTCTTTTGCTTCTATCCTTGTATTGAGATTACCTTTTTTGCTTTTATCTCCTCTTGAATAGAGATTTCCTTTTCTTCTTTCTTGCCACTTTGTTTTTAGCTTTTGATATTCTTTCCCATTTATATGGCGCTTTTGAAGTTTCCCAAATAAGTCTCTTCCTCCAAAAATGACTTTTCTTGGGTTATTCCCTAATTCTCTGATAGATTCTAATGCGCTTTTTGCTTTCATTATTGCATCATCTACGTATCTTGAGTTTAAGTTAAAAATCCCTTGAAGCTCTCTTTTTAGTGTGTTTCTATCATAACCTTGTAAGAGTCTTCCGTATGTAAATCTCATGCAGGAGGACCATCTTCTCATTAAGTCTAATACTATTTGTTTGTCTTGTTGGTTTAGAAAAATGAGTTTAGCCTGTATTACTATCATGCTTTTTACCACCCCTTTGTTGGGGTCATTAATCTTTCTTTTCCCTAGTTTATTACTGTAATTCTGATTATATCATAAAGCTCCTTAACTTTTTATAGTTAATAACGTTCATCATCGCTCAATTGAAATTGTATCATTTTTTATTATGAATTCCAACTGTTTTGACCTCCTCGGGAAGAGGTTAAAATTTATTGTTCTTACTTTCATTGTACAAGATATTTATGTATGATAATATCAACATTTTTTAAACTCAGACAAAGGGGACGGTTCCTTTTGTCTGAATTCTAAATTGTTCAGATGAGAGGAACCGTCCCCTTTGTCTGTGTGGCAGCGTATGTTAGCCAAATACCGGGTTTTGAAGCAATTGTAAATCTTATTAGATATGATAAAGGCCTAGATCTAGCAGTAAGAAATGATTTTATACAGCCTCTTAATATTTCAAAAGAATATGATGGAGTAAAAGTGACGATAGGAGGAATTATCGTTGATGAAAGTCACATTATAATCTTTTATTCCATCAAAAATGAATCTGGAAAATCACTGGAACTAAAGAATATAGAAGCATACAATGAAAAGAATCAACCTTTAGAAGAAATAAGTTTAAGCTGGAGTGGTTTTGATAATAATAGTGTAGAAAAAGGAAGTTTTATAGATATTGCTTTTTCGGGAGATAACAATAGCATACCGGAGGTATTAAATTTAAGTATCGAATTTAAAGGCCTAAAATACAATACATTTAACTTTTCTATTCACATAGATAAAAATAAATTTAAGGGATTAAAAGAAGTTTATGCTGTAAATAGAACAATGGAAATAGATGGTCAAAAAATTACTTTTGAAAAAGTCATTATTTATCCTACACGTATTGCTCTTTATATTCATTATGACCCTTTAAACAGCAAAAAAATACTTGGTTATCCGGATATAGGAATTGTGGATGAGAAAGGAGATATATTTGGCCAAATAAGTAATGGGGTATCTGGCACAAGAAAAGATGACAACAATATAATACTTTATTTTCAAAGTAATTATTTTAAAAAACCAAAAGAACTATATGTAGCTTTTTCAAAAGTTAAAGCAATTGATAAGGATAAGGCGGAGGTAATTATAGATTTAAAGAATAAAATGATTTTAAAAAAACCGGATGAAAAGTTGAAGTTAAATGATATAGTGTACAATAAAAATGATATACAGCTTACATTTACGCTTGAAAAAATAGATAATACAAATAATCTTTATAGTCCTTTTTACAGTGAATTTGAAGATTCATCTATGAAAAAATATCATTTTTTAGGGGAGGAGATTCATGGAGGAAGGGAAGGAAAAGTAGAGGAAGTTTTAATTAGGATACCAAACGTTTCTTATGACAATCCAATTAAACTAAAAATCATTGACTATCCTAATTTTATTGGGGGAAAAGAAGTAAAAGTGAGAGTAAAACAAAGGGAAGTAATTAAGTAAAATTTAGGAAAGCTATAACCTCTGTAGATGGTTATAGCTTCTTTTATAGTTTCTCTCTTAGCCATAAACTGTTCAAAAAAACAGCCATATATCGCCTATCCGTATTGTGTAACTTTACCTGAACATCTTTTTTAATGAGTTTTTTATTGTACTGTTCTATTTCTTCAAAGTTTTTTGGAGGATTATTAGCCTGAGTCTGAGAACGAGCGTTAGTTTAGTCTGCTTTGTTGCTGGAGCAGACTTGCAAAGTGCCAATCAAAAAACATACTTTGTCTACAGTTTATGAGGAGGGTTTTCGTCCTCCTTATTTTTTATGCACTTATTCCAAATACTTTTTGCACTAGAGTTCCAAAGAGATATGATAAAACTGCTGCTCCAAGGCCTGTTGCTACCATTTCTAAAACCTTTCCTTTTATAGACAGACTTTCTGAAGCGACAGATACTATAATTCCTACTATAGAAAGTGCTATTGCTGCAAAAATTACTGAAAATGCAAGAGCTACTAAAGAGGATGAAGTGATTATAAAGTAAGGCAAAACGGGGAATACGAGTCCTACAAGGTATGCGATACCAGTATATAGAGCAGATTTTATTTCGTTTTCAGAAATCTCTTCAGTTAAAAGATTTGTCATGGCATCTTCATTGTCACTAAGTTTGTTTACAATTTCTCTCCCGATATCTTCTGGTATACCGGATTCGGATAGTTTATTTAAAAATTCCTCTTTTGCCCTGTCTTTTGAGACTCTAAATAAAAGCTCCATTTTCTTTTTTATACCCTCATTTACTTGTCTTTGAGACCTTACAGAGGTGTATGCACCTATTGCCATAGAAAGAGCACCAGCTACTCCTACTACCAAACCAGCAGTGCCAACGGTGATGGGACTTTTTGGATAAACAGCTGAAAGTCCCGTTACAGTTCCTAAAATTTCCACAAGACCATCGTTCATTCCAAGTATAAAGTCTCTTATGTTTTCTATGCTGAATTTATCTTTTTGTCTGCTAAACATTTTTTCATGTTCAAGTTCATCTTCTATGATTTTTGATAGAATTAATTTTTCTTCTTCTGTAAGAGAAGCTTCGTTAAAATAGCGATAATAGGATTCGGTACTTGTTGTTTCATTCATCTCAAGTATTGTGACGAATAATTTACTTCCTAATAAAGTTCTCAATATTTTATAAGTAAAAAGCCTTAATTTACGAGATTTTTCTTCCGGAATTTCTATATTTCTGTCTTTTAAAAATTGATGCCAAAATTTTGCGTGAGCTTTCTCTAGTTTTGCAAGTGCTTCAAAATTACTTTTAGTTTGTGGATTTTTCTCAACTTTCGCGAGGTATGTATAAAGGTCGGCAGCTTCAACTTCTTCTTTGTAAAAACTGATAGCTTGGTCTATAGGATTCATTTACCATACCGTCCTTTCTGAGTGAAATTTTAAATGAGCAAGAATAACAAAAAATAAAATGGAATGCTATACTAGTGCATATAATTTTACATATGATATATTTACAAAAGTGACAAACACCCGTATATATTATACCACATTAGAATTAATATTAATGGTTACAGACATTTGCAGTGTGTATCACAAGTTTGTAGGTCGCGCGCTTTGTGCATAATGTCAGCTATATTATTTTTCCTACTAAAATTTTACACACATGCCTTTTGCAGAGATAAAAAAGGAGGGAATGTTCCCTCCATTTTTTATTCATCTTTTGCCAATCTTTCGTAGATTTTATACCTCTCTTGAGCTTGCTTCTCAGCTTCTTCAAAGAGCTTTTGTGCTTTTTCAGGGAAAGTCTTCTCAAGAGCTGAGAATCTGATTTCGCCCTGCAAGAAGTCTTTAACAGAGAGTTTTGGCGGCTTAGAATCGAGGATGAATGGATTCTTTCCTTCTTTCTTGAGAAGCGGATTGTATCTATAGAGAACCCAATATCCTGCTTCTACAGCTTTCTTTTCTTCTAATTGGCTGCAGCTCATACCTTGTTTTATGCCATGAGCGATACATGGAGCATAGGCTATGATGAGAGATGGTCCTGGATAGCTTTCAGCTTCGACTAATGCCTTAATTAATTGTGTCTGGCTTGCTCCCATTGCAACTTGTGCTACATATACATATCCGTATGTCATTGCCATTCTTCCTAAGTCTTTCTTGCCAATTGGTTTACCTGCTGCTGCAAATTGTGCTACTGCACCTACTGGTGTTGCCTTTGAAGATTGTCCACCTGTATTTGAATAAACTTCTGTATCGAATACTAAGACGTTTATATCTTCTCCCGAAGCAAGTACATGATCTAATCCGCCATAACCTATATCGTATGCCCAACCGTCGCCACCAAATATCCATTGAGACTTCTTAATGAGGTAATCTTTTCTTTCAAGTACTTCATTAATAAGCTCTTTTACTTTTGCGTCTGCTGCTTTATAGTTTTGAAGTATTGGTAACAATTTTATGGTAGCTTCTTTTGATTTTTTGCCGTCCATCATGTTGTCAAGCCAGAATTGCAATGCTTCTTTTAGCTCTGCTGTGATGTTAAGCTCCAACAGTTCTTTTACTATATCAGCTAATTTTGCTCTTTGTTGTTTTACAGCTAATGCCATGCCAAGACCAAATTCTGCGTTGTCTTCAAAAAGGGAATTTGCCCAAGCTGGTCCTTTTCCTTCATGGTTTGTACAATATGGTGTAGATGGTGCACTTGCTCCCCAAATTGAAGAACAACCTGTAGCATTCGCTATCATCATTCTATCGCCAAAAAGCTGTGTGACAAGTTTAGCGTAAGGTGTTTCACCGCATCCTGCGCAAGCACCTGAGAATTCAAGCAGAGGCTTTTCGAACTGGCTTCCTTTTACTGTTTCTTTGTTCATTGGGTTTTCTTTTGGTGATAAAGTCATTGCGTATTCCCAGTTCTTTGCTTCTTCCATTTGTGTTTCTAAAGGCTTCATTACAAGTGCTTTTTCTTTTGCAGGACACTCATTTACACAAACGCCGCAACCTGTACAGTCAAGGACACTGACTTGAATTCTGTAGTATAGTCCTTCAAAGCCTTTTCCAATAGCCTTTTTAACTTTAAATCCTTCTGGTGCGTTTTTAACTTCCTCTTCTGTGAGCAAGAAGGGCCTTATTGCAGCATGTGGACATACAAAAGCGCATTGGTTACATTGTATACAGTTATCTATTTGCCACTCAGGTACGTCAACAGCAATTCCACGTTTTTCATAAGCTGCAGTACCTGGTGGAAATGTACCATCTTCTCTTCCGAGGAAGGCACTTACAGGAAGTTTGTCTCCTTCCAATCTATTCATTACATCGGCAACATTTTTTACAAAATCAGGTGCTTGTCTTTCTTCTTTTGGCTCATCTTCAGCATCTGCCCAAGAAGCAGGTACTTCTACTTTGACTAAAGAATTTATACCTCTATCTACAGCCTCGTAGTTCATCTGTACTATCTTTTCGCCTTTATGTCCGTATTCTTTTACGATAGCTTCTTTTAAGTGTTTTACTGCCTCTTCAATTGGTATTATGTTTGTGAGTTTGAAGAAAGCAGATTGCATTATCATGTTAATTCTTCCGCCTAAACCTATTTCTTTTGCGATGTCTACAGCGTTGATGATGTAGAAGTTAATGTTATGTTTAGCTAAATATCTTTTGATTGAAGCAGGCAATTTTTTGTCTAATTCTTCAACTTTCCAATTGCAGTTTAGAAGGAAAGTACCGCCATCTTTTAATCCTGCCAATATGTCATAGTTGTAAACGTAAGATTGCTTATGGCAGGCAATGAAGTCTGCTTTGTTAATTAAATAAGTAGACCTTATTGGCTTTTTACCAAATCTTAAGTGGGATACTGTTACACCGCCTGACTTCTTTGAATCGTAAGAGAAGTAAGCTTGCACATACAAATCTGTATTGTCGCCTATAATCTTTATAGCGCTCTTGTTTGCACCAACTGTACCATCAGAACCAAATCCCCAGAATTTGCAGCTGGTTGTCCCTTCTGGTGCTGTGTCAACTTCTTCTCCTACAGGAAGTGATGTAAAGGTCACATCATCTATTATTCCTATTGTAAAGTGGTCTTTTGGCTCATCAGCTTTGAGGTTGTCAAATACAGCAATGATCTGTGCAGGTGTAGTATCTTTTGAGCCAAGACCATAACGACCTCCAACAATGACTGGACGCAATTCACTATCAAAGAAGGCAGTTTTTACATCTTCATATAAAGGTTCGCCAATTGAACCGGGTTCTTTTGTTCTGTCAAGCACGGCTATTTTCTTTACTGTCTTTGGTATTACGTCTAAGAAGTGTTTTATAGAGAAAGGCCTATAAAGATGTACTTTTACGACACCTACTTTTTCTCCTTTTTTCATCAAGTAATCTACTGTTTCTTCAATAGTTTCTGTTACAGAACCCATTGCAATTATTATTCTTTCTGCATCTGGTGCACCATAATAGTTGAACAGCTTATATTCTCTGCCTGTTAATTTGTTTATTTCATTCATGTAATATTCTACGATTTCAGGTATAGCATTGTAGAATCTATTAGCAGCTTCTCTTCCTTGGAAGAAAATGTCTGGGTTTTGAGCTGTACCTCTTGTTACAGGATGTTCTGGATTTAGTGCTCTTTGTCTGAATGCTTTTAAAGCTTCATAGTCTACAAGTTTTTTGAGATCTTCGTAATCTAAAACTTCGATTTTTTGCACTTCGTGAGATGTTCTAAATCCGTCAAAGAAGTGCAAGAAAGGTACTCTTCCTTTAATTGCAGAAAGGTGTGCGACGCTTGCTAAATCCATTACTTCCTGTACACTGCCAGAAGCAAGCATAGCAAAACCTGTTTGACGGCATGCCATAACGTCAGAATGGTCACCGAAAATTGAAAGAGCATGTGTTGCAACGGCACGTGCACTTACATGGAATACTCCAGGTAAAAGCTCCCCTGCAATTTTGTACATGTTGGGAATCATTAAAAGAAGTCCTTGTGATGCAGTAAATGTCGTTGTTAGAGCTCCTGCTGCCAGTGATCCGTGAACAGCCCCTGCAGCACCTGCTTCTGACTGCATTTCAATAACTTTTACCGGCTGACCAAATATGTTCTTTCTTCCATGTGCACTCCATTCATCTACCACTTCTGCCATTGGAGACGATGGAGTTATGGGGTAAATCGCAGCTACTTCCGTAAAAGCATAAGCCACATGGGCAGCAGCTGTGTTACCATCCATGGTCTTCATTACTTTAGCCATTTCTTTACTCCTCTCCTTATTTAAATAATTAAATAAAATGGTCAAAAAATCACCAATCAAAGAAGGATGTACCTGATATAGCACAGTATACAATATTTCATCTTATTATATAACAGGTATTTATAGAGTGTATAACAGACCGTATTAATTTAGATTTTTGCTTTTATTAAAGCTATATAACAGGTACATAATAATTATACCACACCGTCAAAAAAATTAAAACTTTTTTATGATAAATCTATATCAAAAAATAGAACTAGAAAGAGGGCTTTTAATGCCCTCTTTATCTGTGTCCTGGTCTTATTTTTGTCTGAATAGCTTTGCCTTTTGCAGCTTCTTTCCTGTTTTCATAACGTCTATACATTAAAAGTGCGACGATGGAGAAAAATAGTGGACCTACAATCATCCAGATAGTAGAGTTTGTGTCTCCGTTAATTGCCGGTTGGATTATTGTAAAGAAGTTAGCGAAAGCCACTGTTGCTGTAACAATTATTGTTGCTATAAGTGCACTGCTGTCAGTTTTAAATATTGCAAAAGGTTTTTGGATTTGTTTATTTTTCTTAAAGGAGTAGAAAGCACCTGATAAAAATACATAAGGCAATGTCATAGCTACATTTGTCATCAATATGAGTTTTGCGAAAAATTTAGCTGCAGCTTCTCCTCCAAAAGAAACAAGGATAATTATTACAACCGCTATTGCACATTGCACCCACATAGCATTTTTAGGAATATCGCCCTCGATTTTACCCATTTTACCTGGCCATAACTCTGCAGGAGTTCCTTCTATTATTTGTTTTAAAGGTGCATAAGATAAAGTGAAAAAAGCGCCACTCAATGCTAAAAACATTGATAATCCTACATACCTTGCAAACCAAGCACCTATAGTAAGAGATGTAGCTTCATTAAGTCCTAATCCTTGTCCTATTTTGTAACCTAAATTTTGCATTACTACATATGCTACATTTGCCATATTGACATTTTGAGTGCCTAATACTTCTTTCCAGTTAGTAAATGTTCCTACCATAAAAATTCCTATTGAATATCCAATAGAAATAAGCAGTGCAGAAATCAATAATCCTTTTGGAAAGTTCTTTTCTGGCTTTTCTGTCTGGTCTACAAGTCCTCCTACTACTTCCAATCCTCCATATGCAAATATAGCAAAAACTAAAAATGCAAACATGGCGATAGTTGATTGATAAGCAGGATTTGGTGATGTAGTAAATGAATGAGCTGAAATAATTGGTTGAGCAACTTTTCCACCGTTAGCGATTAGGACAAATATACCTCCTAAAAGTAAGACTATATAGGTCTTTGCAGAATCCCAAAATCCTTATGGATTAAGGGATTCTGCTATATATTTTCAAAGGAATTCCTCCACTTTCGTCGAATTTATATAGAGAACCAAATCCCAAAAAGAAATGGAGGAAATCCTATGAAAATCAAAGCTAAACAACTTTCTCTCTCAGATATTTACGATGATGTTCAATCCTTCTTTGAAGAAGATAAGCCCAAATTTATTAAACTCTTTGAATCTTTTGTTGATTTATCTGAACTTATTCCATCTTCTTTTTATGCCCACTATTATTCCCACTTTGGACGTCATAGAGATTTTTCTCTTGAATCTATGCTCACTGCTTTGATTATCCAAAAAATTCTCTCTATCCCTACTGTTCAACTCCTTGCACATGTTCTTAAGCTATCTAAAGAACTAAGAGAGCTTTGTGGCTTTAAAAGAGTCCCTCATCCTTCTCAATTCTCTAGATTTAAATCCATTTTCCTCAAAGATTTGGAGAATTTCTTCAATAATCTTGTTAATTTAACTGAGCCTATTTGTCAGGCTATTAATCCTTCACTTTCTAATATCCTCATCGCTGATACTACTGGCTTTCAACCTTATGTCAGAGAAAATAATCCTAAGTTCTTTGATTCCCTTTATAGAAATATTAAAAAGTTCTCTAAATCTAATCCTGATTTTGATGCCCACTCTTATGCTTGTTCTAAAATGCCTAAGTTCGCTCACTCTAATCCTGATGCTAAATTCTCTTATATTAATGGCCATTATTGTTACTCTATCAAAGCTACCATCCTCACTAATGGCTTAGGCATTATTCAGCATATTAGTTTCTATGACGATGATTCTTTAGATGTCAATACTGCTAAATCTGCTGCCGAGTCTAAAGATTTATATGATTCTAAAACTTTAATCCCTTCTCTTAAGGAATTCTTTAATTTACATCCTAATTTCTCTTATAGATACTTCTTAGGTGACGCCGGGTTTGATTCTTTTGATAATTACAAATACTTGCTCTCAGAGCATGGCATAATCCCTATTATCCCTATTAACCCTCGAAATTCTAAAAACTTACCTCAACCTACTTTTAACTCTGATGGTATCCCTACCTGCCCCAGTGACCCTTCTCTTAAAATGTCCTATGATGGCATCGTTCGGGAAAAAGGTAGAACTACCAGAATTAAATGGCTTTGCCCTATGTCCAAAAAAGTTAGACTAAACGGTAAAACTACTTATATCCTTCAATGTGATAACCCCTGTACCTCTTCTAAATGCGGCAGAATATTCTATACTACCCTTGATATTGATTTTAGAAAAAACACTGTTGTCCCTCGTAACTCTAAAAAGTGGTCCAAACTTTATGAAAAACGCCATATTATTGAAAAATCTATTTCCCTTTTAAAAAGTTCTATCGCTGTTGATAGCTTTAAACTCATAAATACCAGGTCAATCAAAGCTGATGTTTTTCTTGGGGCTATCACTCAACATATTGGTTTAATTATTACTGCAAAACTTGGTACTTTTGAACATCCTTTATCTTTGAAAAAACTTTTGGCTTGATAACTTGTTCTTATGGTTTGATTCGTTTGTCACCTTTTTACATTAAAAAGGTGTGTTAGGTATTGTCTTTTTTGAATTTGTATCTTTATTCCATTTCTCTTTTCCCCTCTTGAGCGTACTTTTAAAATGTAATTTCTTTATTTTGTTCCTTGTAATGTAACTTTTTTACTCTAATATTTATCTCATTTTGCAATCACCTAGTAAGACTATATTTAATAAAGCAACTGCAGTTCCACCTACAGAAGATACCTTTGAAATACTTTTTAATCCTTTAGAAGCCACATAAGTTACAGTGATTACCCATATTACCCCCAAAAGTCCTAAAGTTTGAGTTGATTTTAAACCAAAAAGGTTCCACGTAGAAGTAGTGTCTTTTCCGAATAAAGCATTGGAAAGAGGTATCCATATAGAGGAGCTTACGTTTACCATCCATATGATATAAGAAGCATACCACATGAAAGTTCCTATAAAAGCGTACTTTGGGTTTACTGATTTCTCCATCCAAGAATATATGCCACCTTTTTCTTCTTTAAAAGCTGAACCATATTCTGCCATCATAAAGGCATAAGGTATAAAGAAAGTTATACCTGATAGAATATACCATGGGATAGCTCCATATCCCATCAAATAGAAAGAACGAGGAATATTTGTAAAGCCAAATACCGAGGTAAAGATCATTAAAATGAGGGGAATCAAAGCTAATTTTTTTGCATCGTTTACATTTGATGTCATAAAAAAACCTCCATCTTACACGTTTTTTTTTAACTACAACATTTTTTTAATATATACAAAAATATTCCAACGCATATTATATAGCTTTTTTTAGATTTTTGTCAATGGTTTCTCTTTTACAGTTTATCCAGATTGTCCTTTGTTAATACATCCTTAAATAACTCATAGAAAAAATAAATATCAAGAAAAATATCGCAAGAAAAAACAGTTTTTTGAAACTTTTTTAAAATTGACATTATAAGAAACAAATGGTATAATTTTTTTGTCAAATTATGTCGAGAAGAAGGGAAAACGGTGGAAGTATACAATTACAGCGAGTATTATCTTATAAAGCATTTAATGACGAGTTTGAAACATTATCATTATATAACTTATTTACACAGTATAAGAGTTGCGAAACTTACTTATTTAGTTTCTAAAAAATTGGGATTACCCAAAGAGGAGCAAATTTATAACTGTAAGGGGGGATTATTACACGATATTGGCAAGGTATTAGTACCTGTCGCCATTCTTGACAAGCCAGGTTCGCTTACAGAGTTAGAATACGAATTTGTGAAGATACATCCGAGTTATGGCGCGGAGATGTTAAAAATTTTTCCTTCTTTGAAGGATTTAATTCCAGGGGTACTTTACCATCATGAAAGGCTAGATGGTTCTGGCTATCCTTTTGGTGTCAGTATTATTCCTTTAAATGCTCAAATAATAGGAATTTGTGATTCTTTTGATGCAATGACTACAAAAAGGCCTTATAATGAAAAGAGGTTAAAAAGTATACACGAGGCAATATTTGAATTAAAAACCCAACCACAAAAATATAATTACAAAATCGTAGAAGCATTAGAAGAAGTGTTGTGGGATAAAAAGGGGGATCAACAACACTTTATTTCTATATAATGGGAGGGTAACAAATGAAAAGCATTAGAACAAAACTTTTGGTGTTTATACTCTTGTTTATTTTAATTCCCCTTGTCATAACAGGATATTTTTCTACAAATATTGCAGAGAGTGTTCTTAAAACCAAGATAAACGATTCTAATCAAGCAGCTTTATCGGTTTTAAATAAGTACATAAATTCTATTAAACAAGACACAGAATCAATGATTGAAATGTTAGCTGAATCAAATGCTATAATGAATTATGATGGAAGCAGTGCTTTAGATGAAGCAGTACTTAAAAAATTAGAAGAAGTAAAAAAATCTATGCCAGACGCTATGAATGTGTATTTTGCGACACCTGATAAAAAGATGATTTTGTACCCACCTCAAAAACTAGAAAATTATGATCCAACAGAAAGGCCGTGGTATAAAGATGCTGAAAAAGCCGGAGGTAATATTGTCTGGACAGATCCTTATGAAGATTTCAATACTAAGGCGCCAGAAATCACTGTTACTAAAGCCATTACGGGTTCCAGTGGTAAGTTAGTAGGCATATTAGGAATTGATATAAGTTTAGAACAACTTTCTAAAAATATATCTAGTGTTAAACTTGGAAAGACAGGGTACATATACCTAGTTACAAAAGATGGTACTGTTATTACTCATCCGGATACTACTAAGTTGTTTACTTCTATAAAAAAATATGACTTTGGGGAAAAATTGTTAAGTCTTAATAATGCTACTATACAGTACAGTTCAAACAATGTGTACAAGTTTGCCAGTGTGAGAAATCTTGACAGCTTTGGGTGGAAAGCAGTAGTTACAATGGAAAATAGCGAATTAACAAAAGATGTGACGAAAATACGAGATTTTGTAATCACTGTAAGTATAATAGTATTACTCATAGGATTTTTAATAGCATACTTCTTTGCAAATTCTATATCCTCAGGAATCAAAAAAGTGGTAACTGCTATGTCTGCAGCAGCTAAAGGGGATATTACGGTTAAAGCTAATGTAAAAGCAAAAGATGAAGTGGGAATATTGGCAAACAGTTTTAATACCATGGTGGAAGGAATAAGAAGACTTGTCTTTGACATAAAAAGCGTATCAGAGTCTGTAAATCACTCAGCGGAAAACATGGCTGTAGCTTCTGAACAAGCAGCACAAGCCACACAAGACGTTGCAAAAGCCATTGAAGAAATCGCACAAGGAGCTTCTAGCCAAGCAAGAGAAGCAGAGGAGAGCGCTAATGCCACTGTATTACTTGGGCAATTGATAGACCAATCCCTTAAAAACGCTGATGAGATAAACCAAGAAGTAGAGAATGTCAGCATGGTATCCAATGAAGGACTTGTCACTATAGATGACTTAATAGAAAAGACAAAACTGACAATAGAAGCGAATAACAATGTAAAAGAATCTACAAACTATCTTCTTGAAAAATCTGCAGAGATAAGCAAAATTGTAGAGACGATAACAAGCATAGCAGACCAGACAAATCTTTTATCACTAAACGCCGCGATAGAAGCAGCAAGAGCAGGAGAGGCAGGAAGAGGTTTTGCCGTTGTAGCAGACGAAGTGAGGAAATTGGCAGAGCAGTCCTCACAGGCAGCGAGAAATATAGCTAACTTAATATCTGAGATACAAAGCACGATTAACGATACTTACAAGACAGTAGAAGACTCAACAAAATCAATAGAAGAGCAAAGCAATGTAGTCAATACCACAAAAGATGTATTTGAAGGAATACTTCATGCAGTGAATTTCATAGTAGAGAAGATTGACAATCTAAACAAATCATTAAAGGAGATAGAGGAGCATAAAAACAAGATAGTAGATTCAATACAGAACATAGCGGCTGTATCAGAAGAGTCAGCGGCATCAGCGGAAGAAGTATCCGCAACATCACAAGAACAGTCGGCAATTGTGGAAGAGATGGCATCAACAGCAAATGAACTTAAGAATTATGCCAATACGCTTATGGAAGCAATTAAGCAGTTTAAAGTAGAGTAAGCGGGAGAACTCCCGCTTCACTTTGTTGACAAAGTTAAAAAATATTCAAAGGAGATATTTTGCATCGTCGTTCCGATGTTACAAAGCGACAAAACTAAAGCTCGACCTTCAGGCTCCGGCAGGGTACCGGGCACAATCGGCATCCATGCCTTAAGGTGCCCGCCTCCGCCATCCATGGCTTCGGCCCTGCCTCCACCCTCGGTCTTGCTAAGTTTTGTTATCGCTTTGTAACAAGTCACTCCTTATGCAAAATATCTCCTTTACGAAAGTTTGTCTACAGTCTGAAGCGGGAGAACTCCCGCTTTTTAAATTTAAAAATGTATAAATATTAGCAGGATTTTTGAAGTGATAAATAGAAATATACTATATCACCAAATTAAAAAATTTATGGGGGGATTTAAATATGTCAAGAGTTATAAGAGCGCCAAGGGGGACCACATTACATTGCAAGAATTGGCAAATAGAGGCGCCTTACAGGACTTTGATGAACAATCTAGATCCGGAGGTAGCAGAGGACCCGGCGAATTTGATAGTGTATGGAGGAGCAGGAAAAGCTGCAAGGAATTGGGAAGCTTTTGATAAAATAATAGAGAGCTTAGAAAATTTGGAGGAAGATGAGACACTTCTCATACAATCTGGGAAACCTGTAGGAATTTTTAAAACTCATACAATGGCACCAAGAGTGCTCATATCCAATGCAATGTTAGTACCTGCATGGGCTAATTGGGAAAATTTCTGGGACCTTGAGGCAAAAGGGCTTACCATGTATGGGCAAATGACAGCAGGAAGTTGGATATATATAGGAACACAAGGGATTATAGAAGGAACTTTTGAGACTTTTGCAGCTCTTGCTAAAAAACATTTTGATGGAACATTGAAGGGAAAGTTTGTACTTACAGCCGGACTTGGAGGTATGAGCGGAGCGCAGCCTTTAGCAGTTACCATGTTGGATGGCGCATGCCTTGTAGTAGAAGTGGACAGAAATAGAATACAGAGAAGATTAGATACTAAATACCTTGATGTAATGACAGACAATCTTGACGAAGCTTTAGAAATGGTTTTGAAAGCGAAAGAAGAAGGAAAGCCTTTGTCAGTTGGACTTGTCGGAAATGCCGCAGATGTTCATCCTGAGCTTGTAAGGAGAGGAATAATTCCAGACGTTGTAACAGACCAGACATCAGCCCATGACCCATTAAACGGATATGTGCCAAATGGAATGACACTAGAAGAGGCATTTGCTCTTAGAAAATCAAATCCGGAGGAATATATAAAGAGAGCTAAAAAAGCTATGGCAGAGCATGTTTCAGCAATGCTTGAGATGCAAAAAAGAGGAGCAATAGCTTTTGATTACGGCAATAACATAAGGAGAATGGCTTATGATGAAGGGGTAAAAGAGGCTTTTAATATCCAAGGTTATGTTCCTGAGTATATAAGAGATTTATTCTCTGAAGGGAAGGGACCTTTCCGCTGGATTGCATTATCAGGAGACCCTGAGGATATTTACAAGACTGACGAAAAAGTTTTAGAACTTTTCCCTGAAGATAAACTGCTTGAAAGATGGATTAGGTTAGCGAGAGAAAAGATTAAATTCCAAGGATTGCCTGCGAGGATTTGTTGGTTAGGATATGGCCAAAGGGCGGAATTTGGACTTGCAATAAATGAAATGGTGAGAAAAGGCGAACTGAAAGCTCCTATTGTAATAGGTCGTGACCACCATGATACAGGTTCTGTTGCATCCCCTTACAGAGAAACGGAGGCAATGAAAGATGGCAGTGATGCTATCGCAGATTGGCCAATACTTAACGCCTTGTTAAATACTGCTTCAGGAGCTACATGGGTATCAGTACATCACGGCGGTGGAGTTGGAATAGGATATTCAATACACGCAGGAGTAGTGGTGTGTGCCGATGGAACAAAAGAGTCTGACTTGAGAATAGAGCGGGTTTTGACCTCTGACCCTGGTTCTGGTGTTATGAGACATGCAGATGCTGGATATGAAATTGCAATAAGAACTGCGAAAGAAAAAGGAATAAAAATGCCTATGCTAAAATAACGTTGGAAAGGATGAGGAAATAAATGGATCAGATAATTGAATGTGTACCTAATTTTAGTGAAGGAAGAGACCAAGAAAAAATAGCACAGCTTGTCAAAGAAGTTGTGTCGACGGAAGGAGTAAAGCTTTTGGATTACTCTTCCGATAAAGACCACAACAGGACAGTTATAACCTTTTGTGGAGATGCAAAGGGAGTAAAAGAAGCGGCTTTTAAGCTCATTAAAAAAGCTTCAGAGATAATTGATATGAGGTACCATAAAGGGGAGCATCCGAGGATTGGGGCAACAGATGTAGTACCCTTTATACCTGTGAAAAATGCTACAATGGAAGAATGTATCCAAATTGCAAGAGAAGTAGGAGAAAAGGTTGGAAGAGAGCTTAGTATACCTGTGTATTTATATGAAGAAGCTGCTACAACTCCTGAAAGAAAAAATTTAGAGAATATAAGGCGGGGAGAATATGAAGGTTTTTTTGAAAAGATAAAACAGCCGGAATGGAAGCCAGACTTTGGTCCGCAGGAGATGAACCCCAAAAGCGGTGCGACAGTGATTGGCGCAAGAAATTTTCTCATTGCCTACAATGTCAATCTTGCTACAGACAATATTAATATAGCTAACAAAATTGCTAAAGCTATCCGATTTTCAAACGGCGGTTACCGGTATGTAAAGGCGATGGGGGTGGAATTAAAAGAAAGAGGAATTGTGCAGGTGTCGATGAACCTTACTGATTTTAATAAAACACCTATTTACAGAGTTTTTGAAACAATTAAAGCAGAAGCTAGTAGGTATGGGGTAAATGTTATAGGCAGTGAAATAATAGGGCTTGTGCCAGCAAAGGCTTTGTTTGATGTGGCAGATTATTATTTAAGAATAGAGAACTTTTCTGAAAATATGGTTTTAGAAAACAGAATATACGAATGAGGTGTTAAAATGGAGGCAGATTTGTTAATATACAACATTAAGAAAATTTATACACCTCTTGGCAATTGCCCACAATGTGGAAGTGACGTGGAAAATATAGAAGAAATTGAAGATGCTTATATTGCAATAAAAGATGGAAAAATTTTAGCGGCAGGAAAATCACCTGCCGCAATTTCTGCAAAAGAAAAAATTGACGCAAAAGGCATGATTGCAATTCCTGGATTTGTAGACCCTCATACTCATCTTATACATTATGGCTCAAGAGAAAATGAAGTGGCACTTAAATTAAAAGGGTATTGTTATGTAGACATATTAAAGCAAGGTGGAGGAATACTTTCTACTGTTAATGCAACCAGAAATGCTTCTGATGACCAATTGATAGAAAAAGCTATGAAAAGCCTTGATATAATGCTATCTCATGGCACTACTACTGTAGAAGTAAAAAGTGGATATGGACTTAGCACAGAAGAAGAGATAAGGCTTTTAAGACTTATGAATAAGCTTAATTCAATCTCTCTTGTGGATATTGTTCCTACTTTTTTAGGGGCTCATTCAATACCCACGGAGTTTAAGGAGAATTCTTGGGGATATGTTGATAAAATTATAAATGAAATGATTCCCAAAGTAAAAGAGGAAAATCTTGCAGAGTTTTGTGATGTTTTTTGCGAAGATGGAGCTTTTGACTATGAACAGTCTAAAAAGATATTAGAAGAGGCTAAAAAGTATGGAATGAAACTTAAAATTCACGCTGATGAGTTGACACAAAGTGGTGGAGGAGAATTGGCGGGAATATTAGGTGCTGTAAGCGCAGACCATCTTGAAGAGGTATCTGAAAAAGGAATTGAACTTATGAAAAAAGCAGGTACTGTAGGGGTACTTCTTCCTGGAGTTTCTTATTTTTTAGATAGACCTTATGCCAATGCAAGAAAATTAATTGAAAAAGGTCTTGCTGTGGCTCTTGGTACGGATTACAACCCGGGGACAAGTCCTACAGAAAATTTACAACTTATAATGTCTTTTGCGTATATAAAAATGAAAATGTCTGCCAAAGAGATTTTAACTGCTGTAACTTTAAATGCAGCTTGTGCTATTGATAGGGGAAATGAAATAGGCACAATAGAAAAGGGTAAAAAGGCAGACATACTCTTAATTGACGTACCAAACCTTGACTATGTGATGTACCACTTTGGAATAAATCATGTAAACACAGTTATAAAGTCAAAAGGAGATAAGGCGGTTGTAATTGGGGTAAGGTAAAAATGCGTATTTTACAACGTGCAGCAGATTTTAAATATGTTTATGATAAATATAATGAGGAAGTTTTAGAAAATTATTAATAAACGTGGTGAAAAGTATGACGTCAAAAAAATCCACAGTATGCGCTGTGGATTTTTTTATACAAATATATCTTTGAAAACCCCCAAATAATATAAAACTCTCAAAAATATTGTAACAATTTTTTTGGCAGTTGTATTACGGAAATTATATATCATTGGTATAATAGGTAGTGGGGGAAAATATATACACAGAGAAGGAGATGATTTTATGCTAATTGATGATTCATTAAAGGAGTATATTGAAAAAGTGGCCTCAAAATCACCAACACCGGGAGGAGGAAGTGTATCGGCGGTATCAGCAAGCCTTGGGATTGCCCTTTCTTCTATGGTTTACAATCTTACAATAGGGCGAAAATTTTATGAGGAATATACTGATGATATTAAAGAAGAGATTCAACAAGGGCTTAGTATATGTAATCGACTTCTTGCAGAATATGTAAAGCTTATTGATGAAGACACTGTAGCTTATGACGAAGTGATGAAAGTCCTTAAAATGCCAAAAGATACTGAAGAAAATAGAAAAATAAGGAACGAAGCGCTTCAAAAAGCTTATATTAACGCTATGAATGTTCCTCTAAAACTTGCGAGATTATGTGGAGAGGCATTTACCCCGACGATGTTGATTGCGGAATACGGGAATCCTAATGCCATATCTGATGCGGCAGTTGGGGCTATTCTACTATATGCAGCTATAGAAGGAGCTGTTTTAAATGTAAAAGTGAATTTGCCTTATATTAAGGATAAAGAACTGGCAGAAAAAGCGCGGATAGAATGCGATGAAATTTTAAATAAATACAAGGAAGTAAGAGATGAAGTTGTAAATAAAGTATTAAATAAAATTTCAGGGTAATAGTAAAATAAAAAATATAATTGTGAAAGATACATAAAGAAAAACGGAGATTTTTAGAGAAATTGTATGCCTTTTAAGTAAAACTGATGAATTTAGGAGTTGTATATGACCTTTGATAAAGTTATAATAAAGTTAGATGTCAGACAAGCTTATATGTTTACCGAGTGCAAAATCGGTAAACGGTAACAAAATTTTTTGTAGGAGGTTATATGATGAAAAGGTGGCGTGTTGTTTTAGCATCCTTGTTAATTGTAGTGTTATCAGTTTCAGTGCTTTTGTCAGGATGCTCTTCAAAGACAAAGCAAGAAAGTACACAACCCCAAACTACTACACAAGAATCTAAAAACAAAGATTTTAAAGTAGGTCTTGTAACAGATGTGGGTGGCATCAATGACCACAGCTTTAACCAAATGGCTTATGAAGGCTTGCAAAGAGCTGCTAAAGAATTAGGTGTTACAGTTAACGTAATACAATCAAAGAAAATGGAAGACTATGTACCAAACTTAACAAATTTTGCACAACAAGGGTACAACTTGATAATTGCAGTAGGTTTTATGATGCATGATGCTGTTGAAGAAGTATCACAAAAATTCCCAGACACGAAATTTCTTATAATTGACTCAGAAGTGACAGACAGACCTAATGTTTCATCAGCTATGTTCAAGACAGAGCAAGTCGGTTATCTTGTAGGTGCTATGGCTGGATTAATGGAGAAAGAAAAAGTCGGTAAAGTAAAAGGTACAAACACCATAGGTGTGGTTGGAGGAATGCAAATACCACCAGTTGATAGCTTTATTGCAGGTTATCAACAAGGTGCAAAAGCTGTAAATCCTGACATAAAAATTATTATCAATTATACAAATAATTTCAATGACCCTGCGGCAGGTAAGCAAATGGCTTTGACAGAGATAAGCCAGGGTGCAGAAATAATCTTCCAAGTTGCTGGTGGTACTGGTGACGGAGTAATAAAAGCGGCACAAGAGAAAAACGTATATGCTATTGGTGTTGACGCAGACCAAAGCTATTTAGCTCCTGATCATGTTTTGACATCAGCAGTAAAAAGAGTTGATGTTGCAACATATGATGTTATAAAGGATACTTTAAATGGTAACTTCAAGAGTGGTATTGTATACTTTGATTTGAAAAACGAGGGTGTAGGAATAGGTAAAGTGAATAAAGATGTTCCACAATCTATCATAGATAAAGTTAATCAATTAGCACAGGATATAAAAGACGGTAAGATAACAGTATCTGATAAAGTTTCAAAATAAACTAAAACCATAAAAACCGGGGCTGAATACTGTTCAGCCCCTTTTTGGAGGTAGGAGTATGAGCGCGATATTAGAAGTAAAGAATATTACGAAAGTATTTCCTAAGGTTGTAGCAAATGACAATGTCAACCTTACAGTTGAAAAGGGAGAAATTCACGCTATACTTGGAGAAAACGGTGCTGGCAAATCTACTTTAATGAATATTATATACGGTTTATATAAACCGGATTCAGGTAAGCTTATTTTTGATGGGGAAGAACTCAATCTAAGTGGTCCTCATGAAGCTATTGAAAAGGGTATAGGAATGGTACACCAACACTTTATGCTTATTCCTGTTTTGACAGTTGCAGAAAACATCGTATTAGGTGCAGAGCCTAAAGGCATAACTTACGATAGGAAAAAAGCAAATGAACTCATAAGAGAGATTTCACAAAAATATCACTTAGAAATAGATCCTGAAGCAAAAGTAAAAGATTTATCTGTTGGTCTTCAGCAAAGGGTTGAAATTTTAAAGGCTTTCTATAGGAAAGCGAAACTTTTGATTTTAGATGAGCCGACAGCTATGCTTACTCCTCAGGAAACAGAAAAATTATTTGAAATAATGAGAGAACTTGTAAAACAAGGTATGTCAATAATATTTATAAGTCACAAATTAGAAGAAGTATTAGAGATTTCTGATAGAGTTACTGTTATGAGAAGAGGTAAAGCTGTTGGTACTTTAAACACAAAAGAAACGAATGAGCAAGAACTTGCTAATTTGATGGTGGGTAGAGAAGTAGTATTGAGAATAGAAAAGAGCGAATACAAGCCAGGAAATGTTGTTTTAAGTGTTAAAAATTTAAATGTAGTTGATCAACAGAATGTTCCAAAAGTGAAAGATGTAAGTTTTGATATTCGAGAAGGAGAAATTTTTGGACTGGCTGGTATTGATGGAAATGGGCAGTTAGAATTAGTAGAAGCTATAATGGGATTAAGGCCTAAGAAATCAGGTAATATTTTATTTTACGGAAAAGATGTTACAAATTTCCCTACAAGACAACTTTATAGAGAGGGTATATCGTATATTCCACAAGATAGGCAAGCAGATGGACTTGTTTTGGATTTTACAATTGCAGAAAATTTGATTTTGAGGGAATATAAAGATCCCACCTATTCTCGCTATGGTGTAATTCAATATAAAAAAGTATATGAAAATGCCGAGAAAAAAGTCAAAGAATTTGACGTAAGGCCTCCCGAATACATGCTTAAGGCTCGTGGTTTATCAGGAGGAAATCAGCAAAAAGTTATTTTGGCAAGAGAGGTAGGATACAATCCTAAGCTTTTGATTGCAGTTCAGCCTACAAGAGGTATGGATGTTGGCGCCATAGAATATATCCATAAGAGAATACTGGAATTGAGAGATAAAGGTGCTGCTGTATTTCTCATTTCATTAGAGCTAGAAGAAATAATGTCATTATCAGATAGGATTGGAGTTATATACAATGGACAGCTTATGGATATTTTGGACGGCAAAACTGCAACGAGAGAACAAATAGGAATGCTTATGGCTGGTTCACGATTTGATAAGACGACATTGGAGGCGAGATAATGAAGAATCTTTTAAAAGAACTGTATATTCCTGTTGTAGCTGTGCTTATAGCAATAATAGTTGGTTCTATTATAATGCTTATTACAGGATTTAATCCTATAACAGCTTATATATCTTTATTTATAGGTGCTTTTGGTTCAGTTAATAATATTGCAAATACTCTTGCAGCTGCTGTACCTCTTATATTGACAGGATTGGGTGTAGCTATATCTTTTAAGGCTGGACTATTTAATATAGGTGCAGAAGGACAGTATTGGATAGGTGCAATAGTAGGTGTTTGGATAGGCTATAGTTTTACTGGATTGCCATGGTATATTCATATACCCTTTGCACTTATAGCTGCGATGATAGCAGGAGGACTTTGGGCAGGACTCATTCCAGGACTTGCAAAAGCCTATACTGGTGCTAATGAAGTTATAACTACCATGATGATGAGTTATATTGCTATATATTTTAGCCATTTTTTACTTGAGTTTGGCCCTATGATGGAGAAGGGAGGAACAATTCCTCAATCTCCTGTAATTAAGGAAAGTGCAGTAATACCATTTTTGATTCAAAACACTCAACTTTCTTATGGAATTTTTATTGCTCTTGCTGCTGCAATTTTTGTATATTGGCTTATGTTTAAAACGACATGGGGTTTTGAAATGAGAGCAGTAGGATATAATCAAAGAGCAGCAAGGTACGCAGGAATGAATGTGCCTTTGAATATGGTGCTTTCATTAGGACTAAGTGGCGCCTTTGCAGGACTTGCAGGTGCTGTTCAGATGTTAGGAGTCCAGCATAGGCTTTATGACAGTTTTACTTCTGGATACGGTTATACAGCAATAGTTGTAGCGCTTCTCGCAAACAACAATCCGATAGGAGTTATATTTGCGGCAATTTTGTTTGCGGCTTTAGGTACTGGTTCTCAGTATATGCAGCTTAATGCGCAGGTACCAGGTCAAATGGCAGACGTTATTACAGGGCTTATAGTATTCTTCGTTGCAGCTCATAGAGTAGCAGAAGTTATAAAAGGTATGTTTGCTAAAAAGCAAAAGAAGGAGGCAGAAGCATGAAGGAAATATTTTTAAATCCACAACTTTGGGCAGCTACTTTGGCTATGGCCACACCATTAGCATTACCTGCGCTAGGTGGTACTTTTTCTGAAAGATCTGGCGTCGTAAATATAGCGATGGAAGGTATTATGCTTATTGCAGCGTTTTTTGCAGTTGTATTTGCTCATGCGACAGGTAGCGCTTGGTTAGGATTTTTAGGTGCTATAATAGTAGGGCTTATAGTTGCTTTGATTTTTGCGTGGGCGGCTGTAAGCTTAACGGCTAATCAAATAATTTTAGGTATGGCAATTAATATTTTTGCATCGGGTATTACGGCGTACCTTTTAAATACGATGTATGGTTTTACAGGTACTCCTACTGATACTCCTATGCTTCCCACTATAGATATTCCAGGCATTAAGAATATACCATTTTTAGGTCAAGTTTTAAGTGGGCACAGTGTAGTAGTATATTTGATGATAATAATTTTATTCATATCAGATTATTTTCTGTTCCACACAAATTTGGGACTAAGACTTCGAGCAGTTGGTGAAAATCCTGAGGCGGCTGAAACAGCGGGTATTGATGTTATAAAATTAAGGTATCTTGGCGTTGCATTAAGCGGTATTCTTTCTGCGATGGGTGGCGCTTACCTGTCAATAGGTGCGTTAAATAGTTTCAACCCTGATATGACAAGTGGTAGAGGTTATATTGCGTTGGCAGCAATGATTTTTGGTAAATGGACACCTTTTGGGTCTTTTGGTGCTGCACTTCTCTTTGGATTTGCAACAGCTCTCAGCATGCAGCTTCAGAATACGGCATTTTCTAAGAATATAATCATGATGTTGCCCTATATATTGACAATACTTGCACTTGTGGGTGTCGGTGGAAAGAGCGTGCCACCTGCTGCAGATGGAGTACCTTATACACCAAAGAAATAAGGGGATTTTATGTCGATGTTGTTACCTGAGAAAAAACCGCTGTATGAGCTCGCCTTAAGGAAAATGGAAGAATTGATAAAGACAGGGCAGTGGAAGGAAGGGAGCAAGCTCCCTTCTGAATCACAGCTTGCCAAACAATTTGGCATTAGTCGAGCTACTTTAAGGGAAGCAATGAGAATTTTAGAAGATGAAGGACTTATAGTGAAACAGCAAGGGGTAGGAACTTTTGTAAGGAGAAAACCACTTATAAAGAGTGGCTTGGAAGAGTTATTTAGTGTTACCACTTTAATTGAAAGACAAGGAATGGTGCCTGGTACAAAAGATTTTACCGTATACAAACTTCCTGTTACAGAAAATGAGGCAAATCATCTTAGATTAAAGCCAGGAGATATCATATATAAAGTAGAAAGGGTAAGGACAGCTGATGATGTGCCTGTTGTTTACTGTATAGATAGATTGCCTCAAAATATTGTAGGGGAATCTTTTACGGGATTTGAGCAATCTGTGTTTGCTTATCTTGAAAGTGAGCATTCTATAACAATAACTTATGCAGTTTCCAATATAAGAGTCATAAAACATGACCCTGTAGTTGAGAAAAAACTTATGATGGATAAAAATGATTCAATACTTCTTTTAGAGCAAGTCCATTACGATGAAAACAACATGCCAATCCTTTATTCTTCTAACTATTTTAACGCATCTAAATTTGATTTCTATATTATACGCAAAAGGACATTATGAAAGTAGGTGCATAAGATGGAATATAAAGATTATGAGAAGCTTATAGATTTAGCAAAAGAGGCGAGGGAAAGGGCTTATGTGCCTTATTCCCATTTTAAAGTAGGTGCTTGTGTTCTTACTGAAAATGGCAAAACTTATCAAGGCTGCAATATTGAAAATGCTTCTTATGGTCTTACAAATTGTGCAGAAAGAACAGCTCTCTTTAATGCTTATGCAAATGGAGAAAGGAAATTAAAGGCAATTGCTGTTGTTGCTGACACTGAAGGTCCTGTCTCTCCTTGTGGTGCTTGTAGGCAGGTAATGATGGAACTTGGTGGAGAAGACATGGTCGTGATACTCAGCAATATGAAAGGCGATTACGCTGTTGTTACTGTTAAAGACTTATTGCCAGGTGCTTTTACCTCAAAAGATTTAAGGGAATAATGGGGAATAATACGTACACAAGTTCATAGAAGAGGTGGTAAAATGTTCAAAAGAGTCATACTAATAGTTTTAGATAGCGTCGGAGTAGGAGAATTGCCAGACGCATATAAATTTGGAGATGAGGGTTCTAATACTTTAGGTCACGTCACAGAAAAAACAGGTATTGAACTTCCTAATATGGGAAAATTAGGTTTGGGAAATATTATACCTTTAAAAAGCGTTCCTGAAAACCCGAATGCTGTTGGCGGATATGGCAAAATGGCTGAAAAATCAGCAGGCAAAGATACTACAACAGGCCATTGGGAGATAGCAGGACTTATTACTGAAAAGCCTTTCCCTACTTATCCCCATGGTTTCCCTGAGGAAATTATCAAAGAGTTTGAGAAGAGGATTGGGAGAAAAGTTTTGGGAAATAAGCCTGCTTCAGGAACTGAAATAATAAAAGAATTGGGAGAAGAACATGTAAAAACAGGATATCCTATAGTTTATACTTCTGCTGATAGCGTATTTCAAGTAGCAGCCCATGAGGATGTCATACCTCTTGAAGAGCTTTATAGAATTTGTGAAATTGCCAGGGAAATACTAAAAGGAGACCATGCGGTGGGAAGAGTCATTGCAAGGCCTTTTACCGGTACTCCTGGAAATTTTGTGAGAACAGGAAATAGGAGAGATTTTTCGTTAAAGCCTTTTGAGCCTACTATATTAGATATGTTAAAAGAAGCTGGATATGAGGTTTTTGCTATAGGAAAGATTGAGGATATTTTCGCTGGACAGGGAATTACTGAAAAAAACCATACGACAAACAATGACGAGGGCATTACAGCTACTATAAAAGCGATGGATGAAATTAAAAATGGCTTGATTTTTACAAATTTAGTTGATTTTGATATGTTGTATGGCCATAGAAATGATGTTGAAGGATATGCAAAAGCTCTAACACATTTTGATAACAGACTTCCTGAGATAATGGGAAAACTTACAAAGGAAGATTTACTAATTATAACTGCTGACCATGGGTGTGACCCTACTACACCAAGTACTGATCATTCAAGGGAGTATGTACCACTATTAGTTTATAGTCCTTCAATGAAACATGGAATAAATCTTGGAGTGAGAAGTACTTATTCAGACGTTGCAGCTACAATAGCCGAGATATTTAAAGTTGGACCTACAAAACATGGCACATCTTTCTTGAAGGAATTACCTTTATGAGTGGGGGGATAATTTATGCGAATGTATGACCTTATAATGAAAAAGAGAGATGGTGGAGTTCTTACAAAAGAAGAGATTGATTTTATAATCTCTTCTTACACAAAAGATTATATTCCTGATTATCAGATGAGCGCTTTAGCAATGGCCATATATTTTAGGGGAATGACACCAGAAGAGACTGCCAATCTTACTATGGCTATGGCTTATTCTGGCGATGTGATGGATTTATCAGCGATTAAAGGAATCAAAGTGGATAAACACTCAACCGGTGGTGTAGCTGATACTACCACATTAGTACTTGCTCCTATGGTAGCAGCCTGTGGAGCTCCTGTTGCCAAAATGTCAGGAAGAGGTTTAGGGCATACTGGTGGAACGATAGACAAACTGGAGTCAATACCAGGAATGAGAGTAGAACTCAGCGAAGAAGAGTTTATTGACAACGTAAATAAATACGGTATTGCTGTGATTGGGCAGACTAAAAATCTCACTCCTGCAGATAAAAAGTTATATGCATTAAGGGATGTTACTGCGACAGTAGATTCTATTCCGCTTATAGCGAGCTCTATAATGAGTAAAAAGATTGCTGCAGGAGCGGATGGAATAGTATTAGATGTAAAAGTTGGAAGAGGAGCTTTCATGAAAGACTTAGAAAGTGCCAAAGCCCTTGCTAAGTTGATGGTGGATATAGGAAATTCTGTAGGGAGAAAGACTGTAGCCCACGTTACAAATATGGATTATCCGTTAGGGCTTGCGATAGGAAATGCACTTGAGATAGTAGAAGCTGTTCAAGTATTGAAAGGTCATGGTTCTAAAGATTTATTGGAAGTATGTATGCTACTTGGTTCTGATATGCTTCAAATTGCAGGTGTTGCAAAAGACGACAAAGAGGCGAGGGCAAAACTAAAAGAAGCACTTGATAGCGGAAAAGCCCTACAAAAATTTAAAGAATTTATAAAGGCTCAAGGTGGAGATGAAAGAGTAGTTGACGATTTATCACTTTTACCACAGGCTAAGTATATAAGACCTTGGATTGCCGACAGGGATGTATATATAAAAGACCTGATGGCTTTAGATTTAGGCCTTGTAGCGATGAAGTTAGGAGCGGGAAGAGAGAAAAAAGAAGACAAAATAGATTTAGCAGTCGGTATAATGTTAGGTGGAAAAGTTGGAGATATAGTTAGAAAAGGTGAGCCTATTGCTACAATATATGCTAATGATGAGGGTAAAGCTGAATGGGCTTTAAATGAAATTAAAAAGTATATTCTTCTCTCTGATGAGCCTGTGGAAAGGCCAACATTAATATTTGAGTAACAAAAAAGCGGTTCTTTTTAGTGTTTTGTAAGAAGAACCGCTTATTTCTATTAAGTTTTGCTGATTTAAACCGATAAATAAATATGGAATTTTTTATTTTATCTAGAGGGGAGAAGTGCAAATGGGAAAAACTATTCGAGCTCAGGTTGTGCGATCTTTTGTAATTATAGGTATTTTAACAGTTATACTTTCGGTGATTGTGAATTTAGGACTTATAAATACTATTAACAACATTGAAAAATTAAGAAAATATGTGGTAAATCAAGTCATTAACGTGTCAAATGCCCAAGTTCAAATTGCGGTATTAAGTGGCAATATTCAACAAACTTTAAATGACTATATGAATGGCAATGCGACAAATTTTTCCGTTGGAGTTCCAATTAGTTCGATGGAGACCTACATTGCTAATATCCAAAATAGCTTAGATGACTATAAAAATACCAAGAATTACGACTCACTTAATAAAAATTTATTGCTAATTAAAGAAGGTATTCAGAACCTAAAGAAAGCAGTAAATGAATTACCCGAAAAGTATGACTCTGTTAATGATAGCGACAAAGTAGTAACTATTACTTATTATTTGAATCATATACAAAGTGCTTTGAATGATTTTAGTTCTACATATTCCCAGGGCTTTTTACCCTATTTTAATCAAATGATAGAAAATAATAAAAGAAATTTTTACATATCACTAGGAATGAGTATTGTAATACTATTGATAATTTTAATTTATGCAGCGATAATAATAAGAAAATTAAGGAAATATGCGAAACTTATTAATTCTGAAATTATAAATGCAGAAAAGCAATCAGAAGAAGTCATGAATTATGCGGTAAACATAAGAAACAAATCAGAAGAAAATACTATGAACATAACTTCTTCAAAACAAGGTTTAGAGGATTTAGTAAATGGAATTAACATAATTTCGGAAAATATAAATGAAGTTGCTGAGTCTATTACTAAAGTTTCAGAGACTAATGAAAATTTGTCACAAGTCTCCGATAAACTTATGAGAGATATGAATGAAGCAATGATGAAAATCAAAGAAATAGAAGAAAATGCAAACAGGCAAGGAGAAGAAGTTAAATCATTAATTGAGTCTTTACAAGAGAGCTTGGAAAACTCCAAAAATACTTCAAAACAACTAAATGAGCTAGATAAAAGAATGGGTGGTATAAAAGATATTCTTTATTCAATATCAGATATAGCTGAACAGACGAATCTTTTGGCACTTAATGCGGCAATTGAAGCAGCAAGGGCTGGAGAAAATGGAAGAGGATTTGCGGTTGTAGCAGAGGAAATAAGAAAACTTGCAGCGCAATCGACAGAAAGTGTAGAAAGAATAGGAGAAATAATAGAATCTCTTACCCAATTTACAAGAAATACTGTGGATAATGTCATCAAAAACATTGATAATTCTACAAAAGCATCTCAGGAGGTAAATAAAGTATTAGATATATTTGAGCAGACAAAAGAAGGGTTTGACAAAGTCGCTGATATTATTAGTGAAATTTCTGTTGCAGCAGAAGAAACAGCCGTAAGTTCTAGTCAAACGCTACAAGCCATGAAAAACGTAATGTCAGCATCACAAAATATATCAGCACAGGTAGAAGAATTACTTGCCTCATCTGAGCAGCTTCTTGCAGAGATAAATGTAGTAGATGAAAATAATTTAAAAAATCTTGAACACATAAAAGAACAAGTTGAATATGCAGAAAATCAAAAAGCTAATATGCAGAAAATTACAAGTATAGTGATGCAGTTGTAATAATTGACATACACTACTTCATGGTATATAATTTAGTTAAACAGCGTGCGACGGGTTACGGCATGAGCTGGTAAGGTAGCTATTACCTTGCCAGCTTTTAATTTTGAGAGAGGAGGATTTTTATGAAAAGGATTTTTGAGCTTACAATGAAAGACATTGAGAGAATGGACAAAAATACACTCATTGAAACAATCAAAACTTCCGAAGGAAGGACGGTAATGGCAGAGACTATTGTAACAGTTCCACCGCTGGTTTATGGAGTATCAAACATGGAGCTTGCAGCGGCTTTTGGCAGTGATATGATTACGTTGAATTTTTTTGATTTTCAAAAACCATTTATTTTTGGTATAGATGATGCAGGAATAAACTTTTCAGCTGGGCCTTCTGAATTACAAAAAATAGTCGAAATAGCCTCCAAAAACGCAGAAGATTTTGACTACATCAAGAGAGTTAAAAAAATTGTTGGAAGGTTTATAGGTGTAAATATAGAGCCTGTTCCTGAAGGAGTAGAATATGTAGAGGGACGAAAATTAAATAAAGAAAATCTTTTAAAAGCTAAAGAATACGGATTTGATTATATCGTTATAACTGGGAATCCCAATACAGGGGTAAGTGTAGGCACGATAATAAAAGGAATAGAATTAGCAAAAGAGATTTTGGGCGAAAATATGATGATCATTGCCGGAAAAATGCACGGTGCTGGTTCAGGAAACATATATGAAGACAAAATTTTAAAAGATTTTGTAAAAGCAGGTGCCGACTG
Organism: Thermoanaerobacter ethanolicus JW 200; assembly: GCF_003722315.1. Taxonomy (NCBI): domain Bacteria; kingdom Bacillati; phylum Bacillota; class Clostridia; order Thermoanaerobacterales; family Thermoanaerobacteraceae; genus Thermoanaerobacter; species Thermoanaerobacter ethanolicus. The sequence goes on from NZ_CP033580.1 coordinate 996,906, forward strand.
TATTTTGATACCAGCGCCTGGTACTGTTCCAGGAATTGATTTAAATCTTGCAAAAAGACAGATAGATTCAATACATGAAGAAGGGGCATTAGCAATGACTACAATTGGCACCTCACAAGAAGGCTCACAAAAAAGCACAATAGAATTTATCGGGGTTCAATCAAAAATGGCGGGAGCAGACATACAGCATATAGGAGATGCAGGATATGCAGGAGTGGCACTTCCTGAAAACATAATGGCACTTTCTATTGCTATAAGAGGAGTAAGGCATACTTATAGGAGAATGGCATATTCTTTGAATAAGTAATTATGGTTATAAAAAAAGGCCTATGATGAATTCACCATAGGCCTTTTTACACTCTTTTGAATATGTCTTTTAAATTTATAGTGAGGTCATCGAAGATACTCACTTTTATGCTATCATCTTCTGAGTAGGTTTTAACTATTCTGTAACGTCCATCTTCAAGGATAAACACCATAACGACTTTTTGCTCAGGTTCGACTATCCAATATTCCTTTACTCCCGCTTTTTCGTATAGATTAAATTTTTCTACCTTATCTTTTCTTGCAGTAGATGGTGATACAATTTCTACAATTAAGTCAGGAGCTCCTTTACATCCTTCATCATCTAACTTTGATTCGTCACATACGACCACTATATCCGGTTCAACGATAGTCTTTATTTCTTTATCACTTTTTTCATTGCCAGAAGGAAACCTTACACCAAAAGGTGCACTGTATACTCTACAACTTTTATCTTTCAGATATACAGAAAAAGCAGTTAATAGTTCTCTTGAAATTTCTTGGTGAATTCTCGATGGAGGTGTCATCATAAAAGGCTGTCCATTAATTAATTCAATTCTTTCTTCCTCTGGCCACATCAAAAGGTCACCATAAGTATATACCTTATCTTCTTTTGGCAATGGCATTATCAGAAACCTCCAATTTAAATATATTTTTATTATTCCTTAACTTTAATTATAAATTATTTTTCAAATAATTCAATGAAAAACGAGGGTGCGATTTAAAGATATATGTGAAATTATCAATAATTAGTTATTGACAAACTGCAAAATAGATTATATAATATTCGTAAACGAATACTAAATTACGGCGTGTTACTGCAAAAGCAGGCATGAGCCGGTCAAGGTGTTATTACCTTGCCGGCTCTTTTTGTTTAAATGCCTGAAAAATAAAAATAAGGAGGTTTTTATATGAAGTGGTTAGCAAGTGTTCAAAAACTTGGTAAAGCCTTAATGCTTCCAGTTGCTGTGTTACCTGCAGCTGCGTTGCTTTTGAGGCTTGGCGCACCTGATGTTTTCAACATTCCTTTTATTATGCAAGCAGGTGCAGCGGTATTTGACAATTTACCTCTCATCTTTGCTATAGGTATTGCAATAGGTTTTGCTGATGGAGATGGTGTAGCAGCTCTTGCCGCAGCAGTTGGCTATTTTGTACTGACAAAAGGTGCGACAACTATAAACAAAGATATCAACATGGGAGTTTTAGGCGGTATTTTAATGGGTATCATAGCCGGTTATCTGTATAACAAGTATCATGATATTAAACTTCCTGATTTCTTAGGCTTCTTTGGTGGAAAAAGATTTGTGCCTATTGTAACAGCTTTCGCGGCAATTGTGTTAGCTTTTGCAATGGGATATGTATGGCCTCCAATACAGAAGGGCATATATGCTGTAGGTGAATGGATAATTGGAGCGGGAGCACTTGGAGTATTTGTATATGGTGTACTCAATAGGCTTTTGATTCCTTTTGGACTTCATCACGTTATAAACAGTCTTGTCTGGTTTGTATTTGGTACTTTTAAAACAGCAGCTGGCAAAGTTGTAACTGGGGATTTAAACAGATTCTTTGCAGGCGACCCAACAGCAGGAACATTTATGGCAGGGTTTTATCCTATTATGATGTTTGGGCTTCCAGCAGCAGCACTGGCTATGTTGGCGGCAGCAAAGCCAAACCAAAGAAAAGCTGTGTCTGGTGTGTTAATAAGTGCAGCTCTTACAGCATTTCTAACAGGTATTACAGAGCCTATTGAATTTTCATTTATGTTCTTGGCGCCAGTACTTTATGTAATACACGCTCTTTTAACAGGTTTATCTCTTGCTATAACTTATGTTCTTGGTATAAAGGATGGCTTTGGCTTTTCAGCTGGTCTCATTGACTATATCTTAAGCTATGGTATAGCTACAAAACCTCTTTTGCTCCTTCTAATAGGTATAATTTATGGTGCAATATACTATGTAATTTTCTACTATATAATAGTGAAATTCAACCTGCCAACTCCTGGCAGATTAGAAGAAGAAGCTGTTGACCAATATGCAGACATGTCAAAATCAGAACTTGGTGATATTGCTGCACAATACGTAGAAGTATTGGGTGGAGCAGAAAACATCCAGTCTTTGGAGGCTTGCATAACAAGGTTGCGCTTGACTGTGAAAGACGATACAATAATAGACGATGATAAACTTAAAAAATTAGGAGCAACAGGTGTTATGAGAATGGGCAAAAATGCATTGCAAGTAATTGTTGGTACAAAAGCTGATTTGATTGCACAAGAAATGAAAAAACACATGAAAAAAGCAGGAGGTAAAATTTAAGGTGAAAATGTTTTAGGCGGCCGTAAACTGGCCGCCATCAAAATTATTTTAAGAAGTTTGAAATATATGGGTATAATAAGATATTATAAAAAATACAGAAAGGGATGGTATACATGTTTAACATATTTAAAAAGAAAAAATACGTAGATATATATTCTCCTATTAATGGCAGATTATTAAAAATTGAAGATGTCCCAGACCCTGTGTTTTCTCAAAAAATGGTAGGAGATGGAGTGGCATTAGAACCTAAAGAAGGTATAGTATATTCACCGGTTAATGGCACTATTATACAATTATTCCCTACAAAACATGCTTTGGGAATAAAAACAGAAGAAGGTTTGGAGGTACTAATTCATATTGGGATGGATACAGTAGAAATGAAAGGAAATGGATTTGAAAGTTTTGTTTCCGAAGGTGAAAAAGTCAAAGTAGGAGATAAGTTGATAAAATTTGATATGGAATTGGTTAAAAAAGAACACCCATTGACATCTCCAATTATTATTACTAATATGGATATAGTGGATAAAATTGTAAAAGAACCTGATGGTGAGGAAGTAAAAGCTGGAAACACAAAGGTTATGAGAGTATACCTCAAGTAAAAAGTGAGGTATTGATTATGCATCGGGTAATAAAAGTTCTTAACAATAACGTGTGTATGGCAAAGGATGATAAAAATGTGGAATGCATAGTTGTGGGAAAAGGTATAGGATTTGGCAAAAGACCGGGTGATATTATTGAAGAAGATAAATTAGAGAAAATATTTTATGTACAAGAGGATGTTAATAAGATTAAATTTTCTGAGTTAATGGAAAAGATAAGAGGAGATGTAATAGGGATTGCAGAAGAAATAATAGCGATGGCAGAAAGAATAAAAAGCAAAAAACTTAATGAGCATATACACATTGCACTTGCTGATCACATTGCCTTTGCGATTGAAAGAATAAATATGGGAATAGAAATAAAAAACCCTTTTAATATAGAAATAAAAGCTTTGTATAAAGATGATTATAATATTGCATTAAAAGCGCTGGAATTGATAAATCAAAGACTTAACATTTCACTTCCTGAGGATGAAGCAGGCTTTATAGCTCTTCACTTGCATGCTGCTTTAGAAAATGCTGGTTTATCAAACACTTTAAAAAATACTAGATTGGTATCTCAATTAGTGTCAACAATTGAAAACCACCTAGGGAAACATATTGACAGGGATTCGATTGATTATCTAAGGCTTGTAACTCACTTGCGTTTTGCTATTGATAGATTAGAAAAAAATTCACCTGTGGTAAATGAACTTTTAGCCTCTATAAAGAAAAAATTCAAAAAAGCTTATAATATATCAATACAAGTAGCAAAAGTAATAGAAGATACGTTAGGAAAGAAAGTGCCTGAGGAAGAAATAGGATATATTGCAATACACATTCAGCGATTAATCAATACTATTTAACAAACCCGAACCAAAAGTAATTTTAGTTCGGGTTTTGCAATTTTTATAATACAAAATTGCAAAATACTATTGACTTTATAAGGGGTTACATATAAAATATGTTATAAAGAGTTTTTGAAGGGGGAAGTGAAATGACTTTTAAAAAAGGCAAACCGGTCCATATTGTAGACACTACTTTGAGGGACGGAGAGCAAACTGCTGGTGTTGTATTTGCAAATAACGAAAAAGTCAGAATTGCGCAAATGTTAGATGAAATTGGAATAGATCAATTAGAAGTAGGCATTCCCACAATGGGGGGGGATGAAAAGGAAACAGTTGCAAAAATTGCAAAGCTTGGGTTAAAAGCCAGTATAATGGCATGGAATAGAGCAGTTGTAAAAGACGTTCAGGAATCTTTGGAATGCGGCGTTGATGCTGTTGCAATTTCTGTGTCTACTTCTGATATTCACATTGAGCACAAACTTAAGAAGTCAAGGCAATGGGTTTTGGACAATATGACAGAAGCAGTTAGGTTTGCCAAAAAAGAAGGTGTATATGTTTCTGTCAACGCAGAAGATGCTTCTCGTACGGATATGGATTTTCTTATTGAATTTGCAAAATGCGCAAAACAAGCAGGAGCTGATCGTTTGAGATTTTGCGACACTGTAGGATTTTTAGATCCTTTTAAAACATATGATATGGTCAAGGCAATAAAAGAAGCTGTTGACATTGATATTGAAATGCATACTCATAATGACTTTGGGATGGCTACTGCCAATGCTCTTGCAGGTATGAAAGCAGGGGCAAAGTTTATAGGAGTTACAGTAAACGGCCTTGGCGAAAGAGCCGGAAATGCTGCTTTAGAAGAGATTGTAATGGCATTAAAGCACGTATACAAAATAGATTTAGGAATAGATACAACTAGATTTAGGGAAATTTCTGAATACGTTGCTTTGGCCTCAGGAAGACAGCTACCAGCATGGAAAGCTATAGTTGGAACAAATGTCTTTGCCCATGAGTCAGGTATTCATGTAGATGGTGCCCTTAAAAATCCTCACACATATGAAATATTTAACCCTGATGAAGTAGGCCTTGAAAGGCAGATTGTGATAGGCAAGCATTCTGGCACTGCGGCTCTTATAAATAAATTTAAAGAATACGGCAGAGTTTTAACAGAAGAAGAAGCAAATCAACTTTTGCCTCATGTCAGAAAATTAGCTATACAGCTTAAGAGGCCGCTTTTTGATAAAGAGCTCATGTACCTTTATGAGGATGTTATCAAAAACAGAGAAAAGGCTATATAAAATTATGTTACAGGAGTGAAGGCAATGAATCTTACACAGAAAATACTATCTTCTCACCTTGTCGAAGGAGAAATGAGAAAAGGTCAAGAAATAGCCATTAAAATTGACCAAACTTTGACTCAAGACTCCACTGGTACCATGGCGTACCTACAATTAGAAGCTCTTGGGATAGACAGAGTAAAAACTGAGCTTTCAGTTGCTTATATTGACCACAATACATTGCAGCAAGGTTCTGAAAACGCAGATGACCACAGATACATCCAGACTGTTGCAGCAAAATACGGCATATATTTTTCAAGGCCGGGAAATGGCATTTGCCATCAAGTGCATCTTGAAAGATTCGGAAGGCCAGGGAAAACTCTTTTAGGTTCTGATAGCCATACGCCAACAGCAGGTGGGTTAGGAATGTTAGCTATAGGTGCAGGAGGCTTAGATGTTGCTTTGGCTATGGCGGGAGAGCCTTACAGGATTATTATGCCTTCCATTGTCAATGTAAGGCTTACTGGGAAACTTAGACCTTGGGTATCGGCAAAGGATGTGATATTGGAGCTTTTAAGAAGACTTACTGTAAAAGGTGGAGTTGAAAAGATTTTTGAATATTCAGGGGATGGGGTAAAAACTCTATCAGTACCCGAAAGAGCTACAATTGCCAATATGGGAGCAGAGTTAGGAGCTACTACTTCAATTTTTCCCTCAGATGAAAGGACTTATGAATTTTTAAAAGCCCAAGGGAGAGAAGATGCATTTGTGCCTTTGGCTGCCGATGAAGATGCAGAATACGATGAGGTCATTGAAATAAACCTTGATGAACTGGAACCATTAGTAGCACTCCCTCATAGCCCTGATAATGTTGTAAAAGTTAAAGACGCAGGAAGGCCAAAAGTTGACCAAGTTGCTATAGGGTCATGTACAAATTCCTCTTATGCTGATTTAATGAAAGTTGCTTCCATATTGAGAGGCAAGGTTATTCAAGAACATGTAAGCCTTGTAATTGCTCCTGGTTCAAGACAAGTTCTTAACATGCTTGCAAAAAATGGTGCACTTTCAGACCTGATATCGGCAGGTGCAAGAATACTCGAAAGTGCTTGTGGACCTTGTATTGGCATGGGTCAAGCTCCCGCAACAGATGCAATTTCGATTAGAACCTTTAATAGAAACTTTTACGGCAGAAGTGGTACCAAGTCAGCGTCAGTTTATCTCGTAAGCCCTGAAGTTGCTGCTGCTGCAGCTTTGACAGGGTATTTAATAGATCCGAGAGAGTTAGGGGAAGCACCTGAAGTACCTTATGTGGAGAAATTTGAAATTAATGATAATATGATTATAAAACCGCCAGAGGATAGGGAAAAGGTGGAGATAATAAAAGGACCTAATATAAAGCCATTCCCTCTCAATACACCTCTTTCTGATATAGAAAAGAAGGTGCTAATTAAAGTAGGAGACGATATAACTACAGACCATATAATGCCTTCAAATGCTAAATTGTTACCCTTAAGGTCTAATATCCCTGAGCTTGCTAAACACTGTTTCGAAATAATAGATGAAAACTTTTCTAAAAGAGCGATTGAATGGGGCGGTGGCATAATTGTCGGTGGAAGCAACTATGGACAAGGCTCTAGCCGAGAACATGCGGCATTGGCTCCACTTCAACTGGGAGTAAAGGCTGTCATAGCAAAGTCATTTGCGAGAATACACAAAGCAAACCTTATAAATAGTGGAATTCTTCCTCTTACTTTTGTAGATGAAAAAGATTATGAAGACATTGAGGTTGGGGATGTTTTAAAGATAGAAAATGCGGTAGAACAAGTAAAAAGAGGCGGCAGGATAACAGTGAAAAACCAAACAAAAGGTACAACCTTTGAAGTAGATCTTGAGGTTTCAGATAGAAACAGAGAAGTACTCATAGCAGGTGGCATGATAAATTATGTAAAAAGTAAAAAGAAAACAAATTAAGGCACTTACTATAAAGTAGGTGCCTTGATTTTTTACATATTTACTGGTTTATTGTTTTCATCTACAAATATTACTTTAGGCTTATAATTTTTGGCTTCCTCATCCTCCATTATTGCATACGATATTATGATGATTATATCGCCTACCTGACATAATCTTGCTGCTGCGCCGTTTATGCATATTGTACCTGAGCCTCTTTCGCCTTCTATTGCGTAAGTGTCAAATCGTGCACCGTTGTTGATGTTTAAAACTTGAACTTTTTCATTTGGAAGTATATCAGCAAGTTCCATTAAATTTTTATCAATTGTTATAGAACCCTGGTAGTTTAAGTTGGACTCTGTTACAATTGCTCTGTGTATTTTAGATTTCATCATAAACCTTTGCATTATATATTTTCCCCCCACAATAGATTATCTATAAGCCTTGTTGTCCCAATAAAGCAAGCTATTGCAATAAGTGCTTTATCTTTTATATAAGTTAAGTCTTCTAATGTATCAGGATGAACGCAGGAGACATATTGTACTTTGCATAAAGGCTCTGAGTTTAAGACCTCATTTACTTTTTTTATTATAGTATTAGCATTTCTTTCGCCATTTAGAAGTAATTTTTCAGCTTCTTTTAAAGATTTCGAAAGTATTAAAGCTGCTTTTCTTTCTTCAGGATTTAGATAGACATTTCTTGAACTCATTGCTAAACCATCAACTTCTCTTACAATAGGCGCTTTTATTATTTCTACAGGGAAATTTAAGTCTTCCACCATTTTCTTTATTACTGCAACTTGTTGGGCGTCTTTTTGTCCGAAAACTGCGATGTCTGGGGTGAAAATGTTAAATAATTTTGCTACAACTGTTGTGACGCCTTTAAAATGACCGGCCCTGAAAGCTCCACAAAGTTTATCAGTAATTTTATCTACATTTACTGTTGTGAGAAGTTCAGAAGGATACATTTCCTCTACAAAAGGAGCAAAAACAAGGTCACAGCCTTCTTTTTCAAGAAGTTTTAAATCCCTTTCCAGGTCTCGAGGATATCTATCAAAGTCTTCATTAGGTCCGAATTGAATTGGATTTACAAATATGCTTACAGATACAAAATTTGAATGCTTTTTTGCAATTCTTACGAGGGACAAATGGCCTTCGTGCAAATATCCCATTGTAGGTACAAGTCCAATTTTTTTACCTGACAATTTTTGTTCTTTAATTATATTTCTTACATCACTAATTTTATCTGTTACTATCATTTATTCTCCCTCTTTTCTAAAGTAAAAGAATGTTCTTCATCTGGAAATAAACCTTGTTGTACTTCTTTAATGTAGGCATTTATGCCCTCTATCATTATTTTTTCAATATCTGCGTATTGTTTTACAAATTTAGGCCTATGACCTTGTGTTATACCTAACATGTCATGGGTGACGAGGATTTGGCCATCGCAGTAAGGACCTGCTCCTATTCCAATAGTTGGAACTGAAATATTTTCTGCAATGTCTTTTGCAAGCTCCATTGGGATACTCTCAAGCACCAGGGCACATATGCCGGCTTGTTCTAATACTTTTGCATCGTTAAAAATTTTTTTGGCTTTTTCTTTTTCTTTGCCTTGGACTTTATATCCTCCCAATTGATGTACTGATTGAGGAGTAAGTCCGAGATGGCCTACCACCGGTATTCCTGCATCTACTATGGTTTTGACTATGGAAGCTATTTCTTCTCCGCCCTCCAACTTTACGGCGTGAGCTCCGCCTTCTGCAATAAGCCTTGCAGCATTTGCCATAGTCTGTTCTTTTGATATGTGATATGACATAAAAGGCATGTCGGCAACTACAAAGGCACGATTTACTGCCCTTGAAACGGCTTTTGTGTGATGTATCATGTCCTCCATTGTGACAGGTATTGTGCTTTGGTATCCTAAAACCACCATTCCAAGGGAATCTCCTACTAAAATCATGTCAATTCCGCAATTATCGAGGATTTTAGCTGTGGGGAACTCATAAGCAGTTAAAGCTACAATCTTTCTTCCTTCTTTCTTAAATTTCTTTAGTGTGAGAGTTGTTACTTTTTCCTCCATTTAATATACCCTCCAATTCAAAATATTTTTCATTGTTAAAACTTCCTTTTTCATAAGCAATCTCAAGAGTTAATTTACCCAAACTTTTATAAAGCTCTTCAAGACTTGGATCTTTTATATTTTCAAGATGAAGATTTACAGTGTTTACATCCCCTCTTGCTATAGGACCTGTCAATGCATCAGTTGTGCCTTTTTCTTTTATATTTTTTAAAGTTCCCTCCATTAAGGGGATTAAGGCATCAGGATAATTTTCAAAAGGAAAACCTGATTCTTTTAGAAGAAGCAAACTAAATTTTGAAAGAGCTACAAGGTAATTTGAGGCTACAACACAAGCAGCATGATAAAGGGGTCTTACTATATTGTTTAAAACTATGTATTTACCTGATATTTTATTTACAATTTCTTTTCCAATTTCAACTGCTTTTTCATCTCCTTCTAAAGTGAAATAGGATTTTGGGAGAAGTTCTAAAGCTGATGATACAGAGGGACACGTTTGTATAGGATGCAATACCATGATAAAATTATTTTCATCTTTAAGAGGGTTTAAAACTTCTAAATTTAAAGCTCCACTTAAATGAGCAAAAGTTTTTTCTTTAAGTATTTCCTTGTACTGACTTAAATTATTTACTACTTCTGGTATGCTGTTGTCATTTGTGCTTATTATAATTACATCAGAATTTGTGATGACCTCTTCATAAGAAGAAAAGACACTGGATTGTGTAAATTCAGCTGATTTTTTGGCTGATTCTAAACTCCTGCTTAAAAAACCTGAAATATTAATACCATTTTGGGATAACAAAAAAGCGAGGCTTGTTCCTACAACGCCAGCCCCGACAAATCCAATTTTCAATAGTTTTCCCTCCTTTTAATTAAGACAAAAAACCTTCCACGGATGGGAAGGTAAATCTTCTTTATTTCCCGTCCCGGTCTTGTGATCCTGGCGGGGCATATAAGCCCTATTAAGTTTTTATGAAGTGTGTGGTTCTATGAAGATACCACCACTTTTAAAATAGCACAATGTTTTTATAGAGTCAATAAAGACAATTACTATTCTAGCTTTCTTGCAAAAATGAGATAACCTGTGTGACCTACCATCAGGTCTTCTGGCCTTAACCTCTGAGGGATTAATTTATATTTTCTAAGCATAATTTCACTGACTTCTGAAATATAAAACCCATTTTTTTCAAGTGCAGCTAAACTTTCAGATACTTGATTTGTAGTGGGAACTAATATTCCTAAGTGCCCTGCAGGTTTTAGTGCTTTTTTTACTTCTTCTAAAACTTCCCATGGTTTTCTAACATCTAAGAAAAATGCGTCCAAATCTCTTTCTTTGATTCCATCATTTATAGATTTATTGTACATTATGACATTGTCAAATTCCAAAAATTCGCTGAGATTTTTTTGTGCAAGCTTATAAAATTCCTCTCTTTGTTCATATGTATATACTCTTCCATAAGGTCCCACAGCGCGAGAGAGGTATACAGTGAAAGCTCCAGAACCTGTTCCTGCTTCACCTACTCTTTTGCCTGGAAAAATGTCAAGGCGCATTGCTATGTAAGCTCCCTCTTTTGGATAGACAATTTGTGTTTGGCGCTTTAAGGAGTGCATTATGTAGTCAAAAGTATCACAATTAAGTACGTAATATTTTACTCCGTGTACTTCAAAACTATTGCCGGGTTTTATTTGGGACAAAAAATCTGTATCAATTTGACCTTTTGGCAGTCCTATTTTAGAGGTAGAGGATAGATCAACTACTTTTTTAAAATTATCTGGCCCTATTATTACTCGTTTTGTAGTGATTTTTGAATCCACATTTTATTCCCCCTTTCTTTTAAAAGGGTTTTTTATGCCTATATTATAACACATTATATTATAAAGTTACAGATTAAAGGATATTTTCAAGAGTTGGTTTTTCATTTTGGGGTATATGTCTTATTAACATTTTAATAGCTTTAAGCTGTGCCATGCTTAAATCTTTGTTTTTTGTTTCTACATAGCTTTTTAATTTTTCCATGTTTATTTCTATTTCGTCAATTTCTCTATGTTCTATCAGTATTGCCCATTTCTTGTCTATATTTTTCCATTCTTTTTCTGCTTTATCTATGTTTTTCTTTGCTTCAGTCCAGTTTTCCTTTTCTATATTTTGTTGAACTATTGTCAGCATTTTATCTAAATTTTCAGAGGTTTTATCAAGGTAGTTAAAAGATACAATATCTAAAAGCAGGACGAAAGCGACAATGGATATCATCAAAGGAACTACATATCGCACATTTAACCTTCCTTTCTGTAAACAGTCAAAACTTTATTGGTATCTAAAGAGGCAAAAAGCACTTCTTTGACATTTTGTATTTTCCACATTTTAAGTTGTGCGTTTAGCCATTCCATGTCAATACCCGCTTTTTGCATATTTTGGTGCATAATTCTTCCATCAATTATTATTGGAAGAGGCAAGCCTTCGTATTGAGGTGTCAAATTTAAATCTTGTGGTGTAACTGGTCTTTTATTGGATTTTGGTATTACGCTTAAACTGCCATTTGTTTCGAGTATTGCGTATTCTACATCAGCTATGTTAGGATATCCCTTGACTCTTAACTCTTCCAAAAGGTCATTTATGTTGTACCTTTCTTTTTGGAGCTGAGATGTAAGGATTTTTCCATTTTCAACTAAAATTGTAGGAGTACCACAGATTATAGCCCTGGCTCGCAAACTTTTTATTGACAAATAAGATAAAAAAAGCTGAGAGACTAATAAGGTTAAAATAGGTATAATACCTGATACAAGAGGTATCCCTTTGTTTTGCATAGGAATTGCCACTAAGTCTGCTATCATGATTGCTACAACTAACTCGTAGGGTTGAAGCTGACCTATTTGCTGCTTTCCTGAGATTCGCATGAATATTACGACGAGAACATATAAAATTATTGTGCGAAAAAACAGTATCAGCATATTTTCACCCTTTCTAAGTTTTCCATATATAGTATTGTTGAAGGGTTTTGAAAATATTCATTTACATTTATTCTAATCTTTAGCAATAAAGTTTGTTAAAAAACTTTTTGTAATGTAAAATTTTCAGTGGTAACGTTTTATAACAATTTATGATATAGTATGTAAATTTACAAACTGTTATAATATAGATAAGGGATAAATAAAAAATAGGGGTTGAAGAGGGATGTATAGACTTTTTGTCACAGATGCTGATGGGAGCTTATTAAATAGTAATTCTGAAATCTCTGATAAAAATAAAGAAGCAATAAAAGAGGTGATTTCAAGGGGAGTCATTTTTACTATTGCTACTGGACGTATGTTTTCTTCTATTTTGCCTTATGCCTTTGAACTTAATGTTAATGCTCCGGTGATTTCTTATAACGGTGCTTTAATAAAAGATATTTACACTAAAAAGGTGTATTATTACAATCCTATACAGACAGAAGATGCAATATTTGCAATAAGATTGCTAAAAGAAAGTGGATACCATATTAACCTCTATATTGATGATGAGTTATACGTGGAAGAAATAACTGATAGAGTAGAGTGGTACCTTTCTTTTAACAATGTTACTGTAAATGCGGTGGGGAATTTGGAGGAATTTCTTAAAAGAACGGGAAGCGTAACGGCTAAAATCTATGCGTTGAATGATATGAAAAATCCTATTTCTATTGATGCAGAAATTTACGACGAAATTTCAAAAAGATTGACCATTTCTACTTCTGGAGGAGGACATTTAGAGATTAATGCAAAAGGAGTAAGCAAGGGAAATGCTTTAAAAACTCTTGCCAATATGTACAGTATAAAAAGAGAGCAGGTAGTGGCGATTGGAGACAATCTAAATGACCTGTCAATGATAGAATATGCAGGATTGGGAGTAGCTATGGGGAACGCTCCTGACATTGTAAAAATAAAAGCGGATTATACAACTTTATCAAATGATGAAGATGGAGTTGCTCATGTAATAGATAAATTTTTCTTAAATAAAAAGACAGTAGCTGTATAGTAACAAGTTTAAACGAAAGGGAATAAAATATATTACCGCGAGGGCGGTAATATATTTTTTTATTTTAGGTGATGACCATGGAAGGTATGGTTATAAAATTTATCAGTTTGGTTATTATATTTGTTGGGATTTTATATATGTTATTCTCTTTTTTGCCTCTATTTTGCGAAAAAGAACAAAAAAGAGAGTTAAAAGATGAGTCAGTCAAAAAAATTCATGAAAATGAATGAAAAAAATTGAAAAAATCTATTGACAAAATTCTTTTTAAAAAGTAAAATAACATAAAGCGAAAACGATTAATCCTGGGAGTGATGTGCAATGAGTGCAACGATAAAAGATGTGGCGAGAGAAGCAAAGGTTTCAATTGCTACGGTTTCTAGAGTGTTAAATAACAGTGCTGTTGTTACAGACGAGACGAGACAGAGAGTATTAGAGGCTATAAAAAAGACGGGATATAAGCCTAATGCGTTAGCTCGTAGTTTAAAGATCCAAAAGACTCATACTATAGGGCTTATAGTTCCTGATATTTCTAGTACTTTCTATCCTGAGGTAGTTAGAGGGATAGAGGATATTGCGGCGATGTATAATTATAACATATTTTTGTGTAATACTGACCAAAAAGAGGAAAAGGAAGTCAAATATATAGAAATATTAGGAGAAAAGCAAGTAGACGGGATTATCTTTATGGGGGATATTGTAAGGGATAGTGTTATACAAACGTTTAACGAATTTGGTGTACCGGTGGTGCTGGCAGGTACTCAGGACAAAGATAAGAGATTTCCTAGTGTTATGATTGACAATGAAAAAGCCGCATACGACGCAGTAAAATATTTGATTTCTTTAGGGCATAAGAAAATAGGTATGATTTCAGGGCCTATGCATGACCCTATAGGAGGGCTTCAAAGAATTGAAGGTTACAAAAAAGCTCTCGAAGAACACGGCATAAAATATGACCCTGAATTAGTAGTAGAAGGAGAGTTTAAAACTCGCAAAGCGTATTTAGCTATGCTAAAGCTTTTGGAATACAAGGTAGATGCAGTGTTTGCAGCATCAGATGATATGGCTGCTGCTGCCATAAACGCCATATTTGACTCAAACCTTAAAGTGCCCGAGGATATCCATGTAGTGGGTTTTGACAATACTTACATTTCTACTATTTTTAGACCGACAATTACTACAATACAACAGCCTGCTTATGATATAGGGGCTGTGAGCATGAGGCTTTTAACTAAGCTTTTAGCAAAAGAACCTATTGAAGAAATGCATGTTATTTTGCCTCATCAGTTGATTGTAAGAGAATCTACTGGCTTTGGAGAAGAAAAAAATAGCCGTTAAGGCTATTTTTTTTGTAAATTATTATGATATACTGGTGTCAGGGGGAGGTTTAGATGGAAAAATTGTTGATTATAGACGATGAAGAGATGTTTGTAAAAGGTTTAAAACTTTCTTTAGAAGAAGAAGGGTTTGAAGTTGATACTGCCTACGATGGAGAAAAAGGGCTTGATAAGGTTCGTTTAGGGAATTATGACCTTGTAATTTTAGATATTATGCTTCCTAAGTTAGACGGTTTTTCAGTGTGTAGAGAGATAAGGACTTTTTCAAATATTCCCATAATTATGCTTACTGCAAGAGGAGATGATATTGACAAGATTGTAGGGATAGAAATAGGAGCTGATGATTATTTAGCGAAGCCCTTTAATACTAGAGAGCTTATTGCGCGAATAAGAGCACTTTTAAGAAGAGCTACAAATCCTTATATTAAGAGGAAAGACGAAATAAGAAGGGGAGAACTTTATATAAATATTCCAGAAAGAGCAGTTTACAAGAGAGGCAAGAGAATTGAGCTTACAAATAAAGAATTTGAAATTTTAGTGTTGTTAGCTTCTAATCCAGGAAAAGTCTATACGAAAGATAAATTGTTAGACTTGATATGGGGATTTGATTTTTACGGTGATACTAATACTGTTACAGTGCATGTGAGAAAACTTAGAGAGAAAATTGAAGATGACCCTGCAAATCCTCAATATATTTTCACCAAATGGGGTGCAGGATACTATATGAAGTAAAGGTGATAAGATGAGTTTAAGGTGGAAAATCTTTTCTTTATATTTGATAATTTTAATAATTTCATTGGCATTAACTGGGTTTTATCTTTACCGTTATATTGAAAAAAGCTATTTAGACAATGTCAGAGTCAATAATTTAATGCAAGCCAATATGGTATCTAATTTTGTATCAAGATTTGTAGGAACCTCTTCTTCTTATCTGATTGAGCCCACTATAATGGAGTATGCAAAACAAATAAATTCAAGGATACTTTTTACTAATATAAATGGAAAAGTATTGGTAGATTCTGCTTCCTCAAAGGAATTTGAAGGAAAAGTAATAAAGGATTACAGCGATATAAACGAGGCTTTAAATGGCAAGGGTTCTACAAGTATTCATGATATAAATGGTGTAGGTTGGGCGATGTATACTGCAGTCCCCGTTATAGCAAAAAACAATGTAGTAGGGGCAATACTTATATCTTCTTCTATAGATAACATAATAGACCTTTTAAACTCTATAAAGTATCGCATGATATATACTTTTACAGGTATTGGATTTTTGGTAAGCCTTTTAAGCCTTTTAGTGGCTTCTTACATTACTAATCCTTTAAAACGATTAACAGAAGCAGCAAATATTTTATCTCAAGGGAAATTGGATTATAAGGTGGACGTAAAAAGTAATGATGAAATAGGAAAATTGGCGAGAGCTTTTAATAAAATGAGTTTAAGCCTTATGCAGATTGATGAAGAGCGCAAAAGATTTGTTTCAGATGCATCTCATGAACTTAAAACTCCTCTTGCGTCAGTAAAGGCTTTGGTTGAATCATTAATAGATAGCAGAAATGAGGATGTACATTTTTATAAAGAAATATTGAGGGATGTGGACAGTGAAATTGATAGGATGACAAGACTAGTTAACGACCTATTAGAGTTGGCAAGAATGGACAAAATTAAATCAGTGAGAGTGAAGAAATGCGAAATTAGTGAAATCATATTGGACGTCATAGAAAGTCTCGCTCCGCTTGCAAAGGCAAAAGAAATAAACCTTGCTTTTCAAGGCAAAAGTAATGTCTTCGCAGAAGTGGATGCGGATAGATTTTACAGAATGGTGTATAATATAGTAGAAAATGGAATAAAATACACCTATAATGGTGGCAATGTCATAGTGGGTTTGGAGGAAGATGAAAATAATATTTATTTAACAATTGCTGACAACGGAATAGGTATAAGTGAAGAAACTCTTCCCAAAATATTTGACAGGTTTACAAGAGGAGATACCGCAAGGTCTAAGAAGAGCGGTGGTTTTGGCTTAGGACTCGCTATTGCTAAAGAGATAATAGACATTCATGAAGGCAAAGTCACAGTGGAAAGTAAAGTGGGAGAAGGAACTGTATTTAAAATTTCCCTGCCCAAAAAGAAAAAGGATTAAGCTTTTTTAATGATTTTTTTATGTTTATTTAATGTTTATGTAACAAAAGTATAGTAAGATTAAACTAGAGGGAGGGAATAAAAGTGAAAAGAATTGCCTTAGTATTGATAGGTTTATTTATTTTGACACTGTCGGGGTGCTTTGCGAAAGTTAATAGCAATGATGAAAATGCTCCTATAAATCCAAAGCCTATGGTACAAGACGTGTCAAAAGAGATTTCTCTTTATTTTTTAAATGATAAAATGAATGGACTTATTTTAGAAAAAAGGCTTATTTCTAAGGATGCTGATGTTTTAAAACAAGTTGTAATTGAAATGATTAAAGGGCCGACAGATGAATACGCAAAACCGGTATTCCCTAGTGGCACAAAGCTAATCTCTATAGAATTACAAGAGGGAACTGCTTTTGTAAATTTATCCAAAGAATTTTTACAAGACAGTGAAGATGAAGAAATAGACAAATTAAGAGTTGCGGCACTCATAAATGCTTTGACCGATATACCCGGAGTTGACAGTGTTCAAATACTGGTAGAAGGAAATAAAATTGATGCGGTAGGGAAATATAAAATAGGTTTAGATCCTTTAAAAAGAATGATATTAATAGGAGATGTATACAATAACCCAGATAGGATAAAGAAATTACAAGAGAGAGCAGATTTAGGAAAAGAAACATGGCGTTTTGACCCTATCCAACTCCTTAGAAAAGAAGGCGGGATAATAGGGATTGGAAGTGAAGATGATTTGACTTTAAAAAGCGAAGATAATGGTGTAGCTTATGTAGAGGCGATACACGATAACAAAATGTACAGCATAACATTGGTTCAGCCTCTTGGCAAAGGGAGTAACTATATTTGGGTTATAGACAATGTCAAAGCCAAGTTTACTCAAATACCTGAAGCAAATCCTCTTAAAGGAGAATCTTTCATATACGGTATAGTGAAGGCTATTGACTATCAAAACAGAATTATAACAATTGAAAGAGAATACCAGGACTCTCAGGACGTAAGAAATCAAGTAGGGCCGGATATAAAGGTATTGCCTGATGCTATTATACATTTTCAGGCGAAAGTAGGTTATGACAGCCAAGGAGGATTTAAGTATGCGGAAAAAGACATAAACTTTGCAGAAATAAAAATAGGTGATGAACTGGGTATAATACTAAATAAAGATAAAGAAGCGAGGGCTATAATAGTTTCGGATAGAAGTAACATATCTTATGAGCCTAACATAAAAGTAATATCTCCTGTAAGAAACAATGTTGTGACAAGCCCATTTAAAGTAATAGGCAAAGCGAGAATATTTGAAGGGAATGTAAATATAAGGCTTGTTGACAGCAATGGAAATGTTTTGAATGAGACTTTTGTACAAGCAAGTAATGCTGCTCCTTCTTGGGGAGATTTTGAAGCTATAATTTCTTATAAACCATTGAAAGAGCCTCAAAACGGTATTCTTCAGGTCTTCTCTTTAAGTCCTAAAGATGGTTCTGTGCAAAACCTCGTTTCTATCCCATTAAAACTTAAGTGAATTCAGTATTTCAAGGACAATTGGATGCTTTTAGCAATCACTTCGGCTATGTCAAATACAAACCCTAATCTTACGGAATTTAAAGGAATTGAGTCATATACATCGACAATGCCTACTATTGAAATATCTCCAACAGGAGGAAGCATTTTCCCCACACCTTTTCCAGGGTACAGTGGGGCTTTTTTTATTGAGATTTTTCCTATACTTTCTTTGTCTCCCAACGAAGCATCTATAGCTATAATTTTACTATTAGGATGCTTCTTTTTTATGTATTTTATATTTTCTTCTAAGTTCATAGCATGAATCGGAGACTTTAATGTGCCGTAAACGAAATAATTTGATGGAATAGTTTTGGAAAGCAAGTCACCCACAATAGGTCCTAATGAGTCGCTTATGAATTTGTCTGTGCCGATACATAAAAAAATTGAATTAGGACTTAAATATGTATTTAAAAAATTTGATATGAAATAAATTGCATTTGAGTCGTCATATTTAAGTCTTAATTCCTCCATATATAAATAGCCTCCTTTAAAATAAGCTGAATTAAAATCTTTATGATAAGCAATAATAAAAATGTGCAATATTAATGAAAGGAATGGTTGTTGATGAAGGGGCTAAAATATTTGGCTTTGATTACTGCAATTGCTCTTTTTACTACTATGTTTATGTTGAAGACAAAGTTTGAAGAACCTATTTATTTTTCTCAACAAGATTTGTGGGATAAAAGTGAAAACCAACTTACAAAAGAAAATGAGACGGTTTGTAAAGAAGAGCAAACTGCCAGTTCAAAAGTAGATAAAGAAGAAAAAGAAATAGCAAAAAGAAATCAAGGAAGTGAAAATGCCAGAAAAGTAAGGATTTTTAAAGAGAAAATGTTAGAGGACCTGCTTAAACAAAAAAACAGAGAAGTTTATGATTTGGAAAATAACAAAAAAACGCAAAAGGAAAATAGTGGCGATGACAACATAATAATTACTCCAGAAAAGATTTTACAAGTGCAAAATGAGATGGAACCTTCACAAAAAATCAAAGTAATGAATATTATCCTTAAATTAGGAACGGATGATATGAACGAAATTATGAAAATGGCTCAGAAGGGTTTGACACAGAAGGATAATGACAAAATAATGGAAATATTAAAAAATAAGCTTTCCTCTGAAGATGTTCAGTACCTTGTAGAAATAGCAAATGAATATTTTGCAAAAAAATAAACCCCTCCTTAAAATTAGAAGGGGTTTTAAATTTCGCTAAATTTATTTATTTATAAGATTTTTAAACTGATAGTTTACTTCTTTGCCGTTTACCATTACAGAAATGAAGCCAAAGTCATTGTATATGTCATTTGTATTGCCTTCTACGTCTGTACCATAAGTTGTGATGTATCTTATTTCATCATTTAAAGTAGTGTAAAACTTGCTTTTGCTGTTATATATAATCCACACATTTTTACCTGTATTTTTGTTAAATTCTTTTAGAGTTTCTTCAAATAAAGCAGCTTCTTTTACGTCTTTAAAACCATCACTTCCCCATACTGGTTTAGGAAGTATGACAAAAAGGTTATCTCCTTTTACGTTGCTGAGCTGTTCTTTAAACCAAGTCCATTGGTTTTTATCAGGACTTAAAAGACTTCCACTGCGATTGTTAAGTACAATAAATGTTGAATTGTTATAATTATATACCTCATACTTCTCATTGGTGGTAATGTATTTAACCTTCAAATTATTTAAAACTTTTTCATCTACATCTCCTAAAAATATAGCCAGTGGGTATTCTTTGTTTGCAATATCAGCCGCTTTTAAAGATATTTGCAACTTCAAAAGGGTATTGTATTTTGTATCACCAAATACCATAAATTTAAAAGAATTAGAAGTATTTTTCACAGGCACTTCTTTGTTAGCTGGGTCTATTTGTGTAAACTCTGTAACTTTAGGAAGTACTGACGTGTCAAATTCTGAACCTTGCCCTACTTTAACGGGTAAAATGGCTTTTTCTCCCAGTATATTTGCGACAAGTGCACCACTCGCATCGAAATTAGAGGATATAAATACTCCCTTACTATCTATATTGCCAATGTTGTTATAAACATCCCAAGTGATATCTTGCGGTTCTATTAAAGCTCTGTAGCCTTTTATGTTCTTTGCAGTGACTGTTATGGGTACTGCTTTGTTTTTATCAACGACTATATTAGCTGGATTAAATCGTATGTCTACAGGTTTGTCAAGTGAAGTTATCTTGATAGTCCCAATAGCATTTCCTACTCTTGCAGTTATAACACCTTCTCCTACGCTTGTTGGCATAAAAGCATTACCACTAAATACTCCAGTAATTCCCCTTACTGAAAACAAAACTTCTTCAGGATTAATTATGACAGGATTGTAATTTTCATCGTATCCTTTAACTGTAATTGTCCTGTGAAGTCCTTTAAACACGTTAGTATCTGATACTTCTAATTTTAAAGCGTATAGATTTCCCTTAGGAGCTGTGTTAAATATTCCTATTCCATTTGCTACTTTTCTTTCATAGCCTTCAGGAGCATAATTTGCAAGTTTAGCGTCAGTATCCCCTATTGGTCTTATTGCCATTTGTGTTGACCCGCCACCGTCTAAGTTTAAAGCATCATATGCACCTAAGGATATCATTAAATTTGCCATTTCTGTTTGTGTCATTCCACGGCTTGAAGTACCGTCAACAGTGGCGATGATCAAATATTTTTTGTCCTGAGTATAGCCTATTGCTGTTCGTGCTGTGTAGCCTTTTATTTCATGAGTGAAAGGCGCAATTTTTCCGTCTTTTACAAGGATTGTGCCGCCACTTACAGCCATTTTGAGATTTTGAAAGGGAGGATTTGTATTTATGTCTTTTTGTATTATATCTCCTGGCTTTAAAGTGAGTAAATTTTCACCTACATAACCTGCACCAGCCAACACATATCCGCCTTGTGGTATTTCGACAGAAGGCTGTCCTTGACGCACTTCTAATACTCTGTCATTTTCATCTACAACGACTTCTACCAATTGAGGTACATTTTCATTTGCTCCCGGAGATGTTGTAAACCAATCCCTTGTGTACATTACTAAATACTCAAAAGTATTGCTTATTTTATTTGTTGCGGCAAGAGGAAGTTTCGTGCCGTTTGGAAGAGTAACGGACATACTTTTTGACCAATATTCTATAGAGGGAACTCCATTTGCGTCAATGGAGAAAGTGGCCAGTTTACTCTCATTTGAAGGGTCTGTTATTAACTTTCCATCTTTTACTGTTGCTCCTATTACGAATCCTGTTTTTGTATCGAAGAAATCGCCGTTCACAGCAGCCACAGCACCATAAGAATTTGCCATTTCACGCACTGGCATTCTATCTTTTATGCCAGTAGGATTGAAAATTACTGATACATCAGTATATTTATCAGTTAAGTCCACTTTTAACACGTTAATGTTTATCCATCCTTCAGTCGTAAAATAGGTTATATTTTTATGTACTACTCCTTTACTTAAATTTTGTGCAAATTCTTTTGCCTCAAGGATTGTATATGTATCGGCCTTTACATTTTGCATTGGAAAAGCTAAAAATAGTAGAAGAGAGCTGATGCATAAAGATAAGATTTTTTTAATTCTCAATTATATCCCTCCAGTTGGTTTTTATTGTGTTTTTACAGGTTAATTGTACCATTGCATTATTACAGGTGTATTACAAAAACATAAATATTTGGTTAATATATTATTATTTGCTGAGTAGATAAAGTTAAAACATTAAGCTTATCCTAAGGATAGAGTTAGTTTGAAGAAAAAATTCAAAAAATTCTTTGCTTCTATTTTAAATCAATTGATTTAAAATATGACGTATTCTTAAAAAATTTAAAGATTACAAGCGATAAATCAATAAAACGGCCATTTTTAAGCTTCTATGCCTATTGTGAAATTTCATTTTTTCTATTATAATTTATTTCGTCACTGATGTCGGGATGTGGCGCAGTTGGTAGCGCACGTGCTTTGGGAGCATGGGGTCGGGGGTTCAAGTCCCTCCATCCCGACCATTGTGGTCGTATAGCTCAGCTGGGAGAGCACCTGCCTTACAAGCAGGGGGTCATAGGTTCGAGTCCTATTGCGACCACCATTTTCAAAAATTAAATAGGGATGTGCAAAATTAATTAAAATAATCACGAACAAAAACCAAAATATGTATGACATACAATATATAGTAATCAACACTGACAATCAAACATAAAGGAAGTGGTAAGGGAAAAGAAAAGACAAAAAGAGGAGCTAAAAAAGGGCATAAATATCCTGTAGAAGTCAAATGTTAAAAAATGGCATGAAATAGATTCAATAAAAATTAGGCCGATTGCATCAAAGCAACAAGAGATCTAAACTCATCATATTTGCCCAATTTAATAGCTACAATAGCGACAGTAAGCAAAGTAATATGGCCAAAAGTATTAAGGTTGCTCACAGAATTAATATTTCTAACATAAGCCTTTTCAAAATCCAGAGCTTTAAAGCGGGAATTATATCTTTCTGATTCAATTCTCAATTTGTAGACGGCCTTAAAATATAGGGAGTCTCTATTAATAGAGGACCTATAATCAGAAGATATAATAGCATACTTAGTACAGCCTCTATGCTTTTTGCCATTAAAATATTTAGGATGATTTATAGGGCAGGCAGAATCATCCTTAGAATTACAGAACTTGCAAACAAATTTTTGCTTAATAAAACCATCAAAATATTGCTTGCCATCTTTAAGCATTTTAATACCCGCTTCACAGACCATATAACCATCATCAGTCAGAGGGGGATTTTTAGAATTACGCTTGTTAAGAGGAATAAAGCAATGACCGTGGAGAATATTTCTAACATAATTATAAAGTTTCTTAACATCATAGCCTTTATCAGCAATAAAATTAACATACTTAAGGTTAAACCACTTATTAGTCTTCTCAAGCAAAGATAAAGCGGCTTCAAAATCAGGGGCATCAGCGGGGGTAGTAGTTTCAGCGATGGGTAAACCAGAGATAGCATCAACAATAATGTGATTTTTATAGCCCCAATAAAACTTATAGCGTTTATTAGAAGAATCGTTAGAAGCAGAATAAACGCCTAATTTACAATCCTTATCTGACTTAGGCTGATTATCTTTAGAGAATTTATTTTTAGAAAAAGACTTAGGGTTATTTAACTTAGTGTTAGCTTTAATAGGGGTAGAATCCATGGAAATAAACTCACCGGAGATAATACCCATATTTTTGAGGATATTGACCTGATTTTGAAAAATAGAGGTCAAATAATCATGAGAGAAGTCATTAATAAAACGGCGAAAAGTCCAATAAGAAGGAAGAGGTTTAGAAATGTCGAAGCCACAAAGATGAGCAATGATAAGATTATTGCGGAGATAATCTAAAAGGTCAGAAATTGTGCCGAATCTTTCAGCTTTCATGACAATAAAAGCTCTAAAAAGTGCATGATGAGAATAACCCTTACGGCCAGGATTAGAGGAAGGGAATTCAGGTATTGAAGACAGGTCAAGATTTTCAAACATAGAAGAATAGAAATCAATTTTAGACTGAGAGGTAAAGAGTTCAGGTATATTTAAAAGCAATTGAAGCTGGTACATGTAGGATTTCCTCCTTCTTAAAAAATTTTTTATAGTGTATATATAATAATTCGACAAATGGGAGGGGAAATCCTACATAAAAGATAAAAAATTCAAGAGTGATAGGAAAAAAGTATGTCTGTAGAATGGCTTAAATTAAGGCTTCTGAATTTTGCACAAGTCTAAAAATTAAATATTGTGGAGGGATACCCAAGTGGCCAAAGGGGGCAGACTGTAAATCTGTTGGCTGTCGCCTTCGATGGTTCGAATCCATCTCCCTCCACCATTGAAAAAAAGACCGTGAGGTCTTTTTTTATTTTTCTCCTTCAAATATCTTGACATGGTAAAAAAGTGTAGTATAATATTATTTGAAAGAGAAAATAATTATTTATTAATAAAAATTTGATTAAGGAGGAATCTTTTATGAGAGAAATGACGAGACACAATCTTAGTGAAGCCTATGCAGGAGAGAGCCAAGCTCACATGAGATATCAAATTTTTGCTGATGTAGCTGAAAAAGAAGGCAAACCTAATATTGCAAGACTTTTCAGGGCTATTTCCTATGCTGAATTGGTACATGCCACAAATCATTATAAAACTCTTGGAGAAGTTGGAAATACAGTAGAAAATCTTGAAAAAGCTATAGAAGGGGAAACCTTTGAAGTAGAAGAGATGTATCCTGCTTATAATGCTGTTGCAGAACTTCAAGAGGAATCTGGAGCTAAAAAAAGCATACATTATGCTATTGAGGCTGAAAAAATACATGCAAAATTGTACACTGAAGCAAAAGAAGCAGCATTAAAAGGAGAAGATATAAAGATATCAAAAGTTTACATATGTCCTGTTTGCGGATATACCTCTGTTGATGTATTGCCAGAAAAATGTCCTGTATGTGGAGTTCCTGGAGAAAAATTTGTAGCATTTTAAATATAATTTTTTAAAGAAAAGAGCATGTTTTGGCATGCTCTTTTTTGATGCAAAAATATTTGACATAGTAGATAAAGTGTGCTATAGTAAACATCAGAAAATTTAATAACATGCTCTTATCAAGAGAGGTGGAGGGAAAGAGCCCGATGAAACCCAGCAACCTGTCCTATAGGACAAGGTGCTAATTCTCTCAGAAGCATGCTTCTGAAAGATGAGGGTATGGGCCTCTTCTTTTGGAAGGGGTTTTATTTTGTTTTTAAGGAGGAATAGAAAAAAATGCGTAGACTGTTTACATCTGAATCAGTCACAGAGGGGCATCCTGATAAAATTTGTGATCAGATTTCTGACGCAATATTAGATGAAATTTTGAAAAAAGATCCCTATGCCAGAGTTGCTTGTGAGACTGCTGTAACTACCGGTTTGGTTTTAGTAATGGGAGAAATTACTACTCAGTGCTATGTAGATATTCCAAAAGTTGTAAGGAAAGTAGTAGAAGAGATTGGCTATACTAGAGCAAAATTCGGTTTTGATGCTGATACTTGTGCGGTTATCACTTCTATTGATGAGCAATCACCGGATATTGCCCTCGGTGTGGACAAGGCATTAGAAGCTAAAAGAGGAGAACTTTCAGATTCGGAAATTGAGGCTATTGGCGCTGGAGACCAGGGTTTAATGTTTGGTTTTGCTTGCGATGAAACAGAAGAATTAATGCCTATGCCTATAATGCTAGCTCACAAGCTTGCAAGAAGACTTGCGGAAGTTAGAAAGAACGGGACATTAAGCTATTTAAGACCAGATGGTAAAACACAAGTAACAGTAGAGTATGAAGATGATAAGCCTGTGAGGGTAGATTCTGTTGTAGTATCAGCTCAACATGCACCTGAGATTGACCATGATACTATTGAAAGAGATATTATTGAACATGTAATAAAACCCATAATTCCCGAAAATATGATAGATGATAAGACTAAAATTTTTGTAAATCCCACAGGAAGGTTTGTAATTGGTGGACCTCAAGGTGATAGCGGACTTACAGGAAGAAAAATTATTGTAGACACATATGGCGGATATGCAAGGCACGGGGGCGGGGCTTTTTCAGGCAAAGACCCTACAAAAGTTGATAGATCCGCAAGTTATGCTGCAAGGTATGTAGCAAAGAATATTGTGGCAGCAGGACTTGCTAAGAAGTGTGAAGTGCAATTGGCTTATGCGATAGGTGTTGCTACCCCTCTTGAAATAGGTATTGATACTTTTGGCACAGGTAAAATATCAGATGAAAAGATTTCGGAAATTGTAAAACAAGTTTTTGATTTAAGACCTGCAGCTATAATTAGGGATTTAGATTTGAGAAGACCTATTTATAGACAAGTTGCAGCTTATGGCCACTTTGGAAGACACGACTTAGACCTCCCATGGGAGAAAACAGACAAAGTAGATATATTAAAAAAGTTGGCAGGAATATAAATTTGAAAGCCCGGGTAAACCCGGGCTTCTGGCATTTTTTATATATCTTTTTTAAATGCCATAGAATTTATGTTTTGTAAACGCTTCGCTACCTTAATTATACCACAAAAATTGAAAAAAAGAAATGAATTGGCTTTAATTTGCTTTAAATATAAGGTAAAATTAAATAAAGAAAAGAATTAAAACAGGAGAATCGGCTATGATTGACATAGAAGGTGTAGTTGAAGAAATAATTTTTAGAAATGAACAAAATGGTTATACAGTTTTAGAATTAAGTACCCAAGGTTTAGCAGTTACTGCTGTAGGTTATATGCCTTATGTAAACATTGGGGAAAGAATTAAAATTGAAGGTGAATGGGTAGAACATCCTGATTACGGAGAGCAAATTAGGGTTTTAAATTATGAAACCTTGGCTCCCACCACCTTAGAAGGAATAGAAAAGTTTTTATCTTCTGGCTTAATTCCTGGAATAGGTCCTGTTACAGCAAGAAAAATTGTAAAAAAGTTTGGCGTTGATTCTTTGAATATAATTGAAACTGCACCAGAAAGATTAAAAGAAATAAAAGGTCTAAGCGATGAGAAGATAAAAAGAATTTGTGAAGCTTATGAAATGCAAAAGGGCATAAAAGAAGTGATGGTGTTTTTGCAGGGGTACGGCATTTCTACTGCAATGGCTATAAAGATTTATAAAGAATACGGAAACAACGCGATTGAAATTATTAAGCAAAACCCTTACAGATTGGCTGACGATATATTTGGAATAGGATTTAAAACTGCAGACAAAATAGCAGAGAACCTAGGAGTTGACCCTCATTCTCTATATCGCATATCTTCTGGTACTCGATATGTTTTGATGCAGTATGCGGCAAATGGTCACACCTATGTGCCGAAAGAATTGTTAAAAAAAGAAGCAGCAAGTTTGTTAGAAGTAAGCGAAGAAGAAGTAGAAGATTCTTTTGTGCTTTTAGTACAAAATGAAAAAATACATATTGAAACTTTTGAAGATAATACTGTAGGAATCTACTATATACCTTATTATATAGCTGAATTACACACAGCAGAGAGATTGTTTAACATGACACTAATGGAAAATGAAGATTTAGGTTTAGATGTCCAAAAAGAAATTAGAAATTTTGAAAAAGAAACAGGTATTTTGTTGGCAGAAAATCAAAAATTGGCTGTAGAAGAAGCTGTTAAAAATTCTGTTGTTGTCATAACGGGAGGTCCAGGCACAGGAAAGACTACGATAATAAATTGTATAATACGTATTTTTGAAAAAGCTGGTAAAAAAGTGGCTCTTGCAGCCCCAACAGGAAGAGCCGCAAAAAGGATAACAGAAGCTACTGGAAAAGAGGCAAAAACTATTCATAGGCTTTTAGAGTATACTTATTCGGAGGAAGAAGGGAAGGGATTTAACAAAAATGAAAAAGACCCATTAAAATACGACGTTATAATAGTTGACGAAGCTTCAATGGTAGATATATTGCTTATGAATGCTCTATTAAAAGCTATACCTATAGGAGCAAAGCTGATTTTAGTAGGGGATGCTGACCAACTTCCATCTGTTGGAGCGGGAAATGTCCTAAGAGATATAATAGACAGTGGCATAGTAAAAGTGATACGGTTAAAAGAAATTTTTAGACAGCAAAAGCAAAGCTTGATAGTGGTAAATGCTCACAAGATAAATAATGGAGAATATCCCACCTATAACGATAAAAATAGTGATTTCTTTTTTATAAATGCCAACACACAAGAGGATATATTAAAAACCATATTGGAACTTGTGACAAACAGACTTCCTAAAGCTTATGGATTTCATCCTATTAATGATATTCAAGTACTCACCCCTATGAGAAAGGGGATAATTGGTGTTCACAATTTAAATTTAGAACTGCAAAAAACATTAAATCCCCACGACAAAACTAAAGCCGAAAAAATAATGAAGGAGTTTGTCTTCAGGGTAGGGGATAAAGTGATGCAAATAAAAAATAATTACAAGATAAAATGGAAAAAAGGCGAGGAAGAAGGAGAAGGAGTGTTTAATGGAGATATAGGAATAATCCAATCAATAGACGAAGAATTACAGGAATTGACTGTATATTTTGACGATGAAAAATTTGTCACTTATGACTTTTCTGATTTGGATGAACTAAATTTGTCTTATGCTATAACAGTGCACAAAAGCCAAGGCAGTGAATTTCCTGTTGTCATAATGCCAATTACTTATGGGCCTCCTATGCTACTTACAAGAAACCTTTTGTACACTGCCGTTACAAGGGCAAAGAAATTGGTTATTTTGGTGGGTCAAGAGAAATATTTGAAATTTATGATTGACAACAATAGAATCTCAAAAAGATATTCAGGGCTTCTTTCAAGGCTTAAAAAAGCACTTTTGTATGTAAATTAAATTTTGCATTAAATAAAAGGGAATTTAGTGTAAAATGATAATTTTCAATTAATTTTAACAGAAGAGTGCCGATATAGATTATAAGAAAAAATATTGTAAGGGGTAAAAAGATGATTTTTTTAGACCTTTTATTTCCACCAAAAACAACCTGTATTATTTGTAAAACTGCTATAAAAACAGGATATTTATGCGACAAATGCAAAAGCACATTAAAATTTATTGAGGGTAATAGGTGTAATATTTGTGGTAAACCAATAGACTATGAAGGAACATGTCTTGATTGCTTAGAGCATGGCCATGAATTTAAACAAAATATAAGTCCTTTTGAATACGATGGTGTTGTAAAAGACTTAATAGGGCGGTTCAAATATTTCAAAGAAAGAGAATTGGCACCTTTTTTTGCAGACTATATGGCTGATGCAGTTAAAAAAATGGACTGGCCTATCGATGTCATAGTACCTGTTCCTCTTCACAAAATTAGACTTGACGAAAGAGGTTACAATCAGTCAGAACTTTTGGCTAGAGAACTTTCTTATCGATTGAATATTTTTATGTCTAAAGCTTTAAGAAGAGTGAGAAATACAATAACACAGACTGCTTTGCACAAAGAAGAGAGGATAGAAAACGTAAAGGGTGCTTTTAAAGTGACTTACAAAGATACTATTGTTGGGAAAAATGCGCTACTGGTAGACGACGTGTTGACAACAGGTGCTACTTTGGACGAGTGTGCCAAAGTCTTAAAAGAAAATGGGGCAAAAGATGTATATGTGGTTACTATAGCAACTGGCAAAAATATGTGATGGGGAGTTTGAAGTATCAAAAAGGGGATGAAAGGAAATGGAAATAAGAAATTGTAAAAGGTGCGGAAGGCTTTACACGTATACAGGAATTGATTTATGTCCAGAATGTTATAGACAGGATGAAGAAGATTTTATGAAAGTGCGGGATTATTTAGATGCTCACCCTTCAGCTACCATGCTGGAAATATCTCAAAATACACAGGTTTCTACAAAGAAAATAATGGATTTTTTAAAGGAAGGCAGGCTTATTTTAACCTCTAATAACGTCAATATAGGTCTTAGGTGCGAAAAATGTGGTAAACCAATACTTACAGGGAGGTTTTGTGAGGAGTGCAAGACCAAATTAGCTAAGGAATTAATGAAAGGCTATTCGATTCAATCCGATGACAAAGAAGAAGAAAAACAAACAGGAGAAAGGCTGTACGTTTATGAAAACCAAAAAAAGAAAAAATGATTTTTATATTAAACTTTTAAATTATTAAGTCGATATTAGTTGTAGTACGGGGGTGTTAAAAATGAAAATTTATAACAACAATATTGAAAAAATAATGTCAATTTATCGAGTAGATCCGGTAGAAAAGGTTACCAGCAAGAAAGCGGAGATAAAAGATAAAGTTGAGATATCAGAAGAAGCAATTAAACTTGCACAAAGTTCAAATGAATTTGAAAAGATTAAGGATCAAAAGATTGAAAACATAAAGTCAATGCTTAATGCAGGAACTTACAATGTAAAAGCTGAAGATGTAGCGGATGCTATTCTTAAGGGAATATTGTTGAATAAAAAAATTTAAAAAGGGTGTGCTGGCAATGGCCAATAGCCAAAAGCTTGTAGATGTATTAAGGGGAGAAACAGAAATTTACAAAGTTTTATTAGACTTAGCGATAAAAAAAACTGATATTATAATTGCAGGGAAAGTAAAAGAATTAGATGAAATAGTTCAAATAGAGAAGCAACTTATAAAAAAACTTATGGAATTAGAAGAACAAAGAGAGGATATATTGGAGAAGATTGATATAGAAGGCAAAATGACAATAACCGACTTGATAGAATCCATTTCTTCAGAAGAAGCAGAAAACCTTAAAGATATCAAATATAATCTGACTAATATTTTAAAAGAACTTGAAGAAAGAAACAAATTAAATGCTGCTTTAATTGAACAAGCGTTAGAATATATAAACTATTCTATTCAAACAATATCAAGTGCCTTAGAAAGTGATGATGGTGTTTATGGGAATAGTGGCAATATAAAAAGATACACCAGCCTAATTGACAAAAAGGCATAGGGGGATGAAGATGTCTACTTTTCAAGGATTAGAAATAGCAAAGACAGGATTGTTTGTAAGCCAAAAGGCTTTGGATGTCACTGGACACAATATTGCAAATGCTAATACTCCTGGGTATACTCGTCAAGTAGTAGATATGGCCTCAATTGCACCACCCACTACTTTTGGCATGTATGACCAATGGGGAAAAGCCATAGGAGAAGGCGTAAAAATACAGGATATAAGGCAAATCCGCGACCAATTTTTAGACAACCAATTCAGAAGGGAAAATAAATTTTTAGGTGAATGGGAAACAAAAGCCCAGGTTTTAGCTGCTGTTGAAGATATATTTAACGAACCTTCGGATAGCGGAATAAATACAGTGCTTAATGACTTTTTTAATTCCCTTCAAGAGTTATCCAAGAATCCAGAAAGTTTGACGGTAAGAGCGGAAGTTAGAGAGCGAGCTATTGCTCTTGCTGATACTTTTAATACTGTATATCAGCATCTTTATGATAAATTAAACGAATTGAATTCCACCATACAAAGTAGGATTTCAGAAATAAATTCTTATGCCGACAGAATAAGCAAATTAAACAATGAAATATATAGATTTGAACTTACCGGACAGACAGCAAATGACCTAAGAGACCAGAGAAATCTCCTTGTCGATCAGCTTTCTAAGTTGGTGAATATTACTACTTATGAAGATTCTAATGGAAATTTCAGAATCGACATAGCTGGACAAGCTTTAGTTGATGGGTCGACTGCTTTTACTATGAGTATGGATAGCACTGGAAATGTCGTATGGGATTTGACGGGAACCTCTGTAAACCCTTCAAGTGGTATATTAAAAGGCTTACTTGATATGAGAGATGGAGATGGCACCAACGGGATAAAAGGAGTACCCTATTATATAAATGAATGGAATAAACTGGCATATAGCATAGCGAAGGAAATAAATGCTGTCCATGAGTCAGGTTATGGTCTGGATGGGTCTCATGATATTCCCCTTTTTGGTGGTTTTGATACGACTGGGGCATACGATTCAAAAGTTCAATATGCGCAATTAATTAAAGTAAGTTCACAAATATTAGCATCAGATGGACTTCAAAAGATAGCTGCAGCTTCTGATCCTAATGCTTTACCGGGAGATAATACAAATGCTTTACAACTTATTGGACTGAGGGATATACCTATTCAAGGACTGAATGGAGCAACATTTGATGATTTTGCAAGGTCTTTAATATCAAATCTTGGAGTGGATGCCCAGCAGGCCAATATGATGCAACAAAATCAGCAGGTCATGGTGAAACAGATTGATTTAAACAGACAATCGGTATCTGGTGTATCCTTAGACGAAGAGATGACAAACATGTTAAAGTATCAAAAATCCTATGTTGCTTCTGCAAGAGTGATAACAGTTATGGATGAACTTTTAGATACTCTTATAAATAGGATGGGCATTGTAGGAAGATAATATGTCATCCTGAGACGAAGCCGAAGGATCTCAGACCCAAGAGGAATACCATACAGTATTAGACTAAGGCAGGTGTAAAAAATGAGAATTACAGATAACATGCTTATAACGAATTTTTTAAACAACTATAACAATAACCTTGAACGATTACAAAAAAATCAAAACATGTTATCTACAGGCAAAAGAATATCAAGGCCTTCTGATGACCCTGTTGCAGTAGCTACAAGCCTACGTATTCGAACAGATATGACAAGAAATGATGCTTATACCAAAAATGCCGATGATGCAAAATCCTGGTTGGACATAACT
Organism: Thermoanaerobacter ethanolicus JW 200; assembly: GCF_003722315.1. Lineage (NCBI taxonomy): Bacteria > Bacillati > Bacillota > Clostridia > Thermoanaerobacterales > Thermoanaerobacteraceae > Thermoanaerobacter > Thermoanaerobacter ethanolicus. The sequence goes on from NZ_CP033580.1 coordinate 1,029,486, forward strand.
GATACTGCTTTAAGTCAATTGAATGACCTGTTACAACGCACAAGAGAATTAGCAGTTGAGGGATCTAATGGGACTTTGACACAAACAGATATGCAAAAAATAGCTAACGAGATAGAGCAGTTAAAAGCGCAGATGATACAAGTAGGGAATACTCAATACAATGGAAGGTATATATTTGCAGGTTTTAAAACTACAACCCAGCCTTTTAGTGAGACCAAGAATTCTTATAGTGGTGATAATGGTGTAATAGAGTTTGAAGTAGGTGCTGGGGGAAATAAAATAGCTGTAAATGTAACTGGAGATAAAGTTTTTAATGTAGATTCGACAGGAATTTCTCAACTTCTTACTGTGATGGATAAACTAAAAAATGCATTAGACTCGGGAGATCACCAGGCTGTAAGTAATTTAATAGCTGATGTAGATAAACAATTAGAAAATGTACTGGCTGTAAGAGCAGATGTAGGCGCAAAATCAAACAGACTTGACCTTATACAAAATAGGCTCCAAGATGATAATTATAACTTTACGGCTTTACTTTCAAAAAATGAAGATGTAGATTTAGCGCAGGTTATTACAAATCTTCAAATGGATGAAAATGTCTATAGAGCTTCTTTAGCAGCAGGTGCGCGCATTATACAGCCCAGCCTCATAGACTTTTTAAGGTGATAATATGAGCATAGTGATACATCAGACTTTTGGCAGGATAGGTATAAATACTACTCCTGCCCAAATTTCTATAGAAAGCCCAAAAGCAGACCTTGAAATAAAACAAATACCTGCGAAAATGGAAATAGACCAAAAACTTCCTCAAGTATATATAGACCAATATCAGTGTTTTTATGAATCAGGGCTTAAAAGTATTTTTGACCTTGTCCATGATGAAGCCCAGATGAGCAAACAAATAGCTCTTGAAGCAATAGGTAAAATTGCTGAAGAGGGGCGTTTTCTTGCCTCTATAGAAAACCATCAAAATGCTATTGCAGAGTTAGCTAAAAAAGCGATGGAGCATGAGGTTACATTTACAATTGACCTCATGCCAAAATCAAGACCTAAAATATGGTTTGAGGGATATTTAAACATAAATTGGGAATTAGGCGGTGCAGAAATAAAAGCAATACCACATAAACCTCAAATATCCGCAATACCAGGCCATATAAACATTTACATGAGACAATATCCCTCAATAAAAATAGAATATGTGGGAAACAATTTTGATAAAACGGTTTAGCTTTTATTGTTTCCCTGTTTTCCCTATAGGAATACCTATAAAACCCGAATATGAAAGTGAGGAACTGATTATGCAAATAAATACAAAAAACTTTGGCATAATAGAATACAATCCTGATGACGTCATTTACTTTGAAGAAGGAATACCGGGCTTTGAAAACTTGCACAATTTTTTAATAATCACTGACAACAGAGAAGACATGCCTTTTAAATGGCTTCAAGCAATTGATAATACAGATATAGCGTTTGTAGTTATTGACCCTAGAGTTTTTAAACCTAATTATACCTTTGAAATTGATGAAGAATTAATACAAGCTCTTCAAATAGAGGATGTGAACCACCTTCTCATATACGTAATTGTAGTAATCCCCGATGAAATAGAAAAAATGACAGCAAACCTAAAAGCCCCTATAATTATAAATGCTAAAAATAACAAAGGTAAACAAGTCATTCTTGACAATGACGAATACCTCATAAAACATCCAATATTGGAGGAACTCAAAAATGCTTATTCTAACGCGTAAAGTAGGTCAAGCCATAATTATAGGGGAAGACATAGAAATTAAAATATTAGAAATTGTTGATGGCCAAATAAAATTGGGGATTACTGCGCCAAAAAATATATCTGTTTTAAGAAAAGAACTTATAGAAATCAAAGACGAAAACTTAAAAGCCGCATCTGTAAACAAAGAAGCTTTGAGTAAAATAGAAAAATTTATTAAAAAACGCTAAAGTAAATTAAAAATATATCGATATATATAGTGGAAACAAAAGATAAAGCAGTTGGCCAACTGTGGACTTTAAAAACTTAAAAAGGCAAGGATGCCAAATAAAAAATTCAAGGAGGAAGGATTATGATTATCAACCACAACTTAAGTGCTTTAAACGCATGGAGAGCACTTTCAATTAATACTGCCAACACACAAAAATCATTAGAGAAGCTCTCATCAGGTTACAGAATCAACAGAGCAGGAGATGACGCAGCAGGTCTTGCAATTTCAGAAAAAATGAGAGCACAAATAGCTGGACTTAATCAGGCTCAAAGAAATGCTCAAGACGGTATATCTTTAATTCAGACAGCAGAAGGTGCATTGAATGAGACACAGGCAATACTTCAGAGAATGAGAGAATTAGCTGTTCAATCCGCAAATGACACTAACACAGCATCAGATAGGGCACAAATTCAAAAAGAAATAGATCAATTAGCACAGGAACTTGGCCGTATAGGGCGAACTACTGAATTTAATACACAAAAACTTTTAGATGGTAGTTTCAAAGGTATTTTCCAAATTGGTGCGAATGAAAATCAAAACTTGTCACTTACAATAAATGATATGCGAGGTTATGCTTTACAGATAGTTGGAGGTGTTACTTACAATATCACAGGTACCTTTTCAGCAGCAGCAAGTGGTTCGTTAATTAGTAATGGTACTTATACTGTTTCATATGATGGAACTAAATATCTTTTAAAAGACCAAGCAGGCAATACTGTTGCGACCAGTACAGATGGTAAGAGTTATACAAATACAGCAGGCGACACGATTAGTTTTAGTGATCCGGTTATCTCTGGGCAGATTACAATTAATGGTACAAATGCAACGGGTGTAGCTACGGTCACCAATAATGGTTTAGATGCAGGCACTTACACCTATGATTTCACAAATAAAGTTCTTAAAAACGCTTCTGGTGAAGTCATTGGCAAGAGCACAGATGGCAAAACGTTTGTAGACCTGCAGGGTAATACTTTATTTACGCTAGGAGCTGCAGTAACTGCAGATACTACTTTTACTATTGGTGGAATTGATGTTACAACACAAAGTGCAGCGAATGCAGCTATTACTAAAATTCAATCAGCTATTGATAAAGTATCTACAGAACGTTCTAAACTTGGTGCATATCAGAATAGACTTGAACATACAATCAATAACCTTGGCACAGCAGCAGAAAACCTGACAGCAGCAGAATCTCGTATAAGAGATGTAGACATGGCAAAAGAAATGATGGAATTCACAAAGAACAATATACTCAACCAAGCAGCGACAGCAATGCTTGAGAGAATGGCTGCATAAGCCATTTCTCACAGGCGTCCTGAGAAGCAATTCTCAGGAGTATCACCGGGTGAATTGCTGGAAAAGTCTTAAAGCCCTTTATACCACAGCATAGCCGGAAACGGCAGGTGCGATGGTTTGAAAAATAAAGGGATTGGCCAACCAGCAGCCAAGCCCCTGTGCCGAAAGGCTGGGGAAGGTTCAACGACCAGGACATACCACCTAAGGGCGTAAAGCCTATGGCGATGAAGTCCGTAGGGTTAGCGATTTAACCCGAAGCGCCCGGCTCCTACCAGAATAAGTGACTGGTAGGATGAAGATATGGTCTATCCGGTTTCCGAAAGGAACCGGCCTGGAGAGCTCAGGCAAATCAGTTACCACAAACAGTATTGCAATTACTCAGATAACACTAAAGGGAGGCTTTGCCTCCCTCAAATCATATTTTTGGCTTTTAAGTCTCTTATTTTCCATACTATACCCCAATACGTTCTATTTAACTTATTAGCAATTTCTTTATCTGAGAAACCTCTTCTTTTAAAGTCAATAATTTTGTCTATCTCATCATTTGTATACGAAAGAAATTTCCGGCTATAAAAATTACTTAAATTTATTCTTTCATCGCTTTTACTTTCTTTAAGGATTCTTTTATCAATATTCCATTTATAATCCATTTTGCTTATTTGAGAGACGTAGGGTTTCACAACATCTATAAAATTAAAAATTTCTTCTCTTTTCCCAAGTGTTAAAATATATTTTTTTCCATCTGGATGTCGTTTTAAATTGAATCTAATATTAAAAGTTTTATAAATGTGTTCTTGCAATATAATATTTTCTTCTTCACTAAAATTCAGTGTATATAATGTTATAATAGGGTTAACAGTTATATTAGGTTTATTATTTTTTGAAATAACCAAAGTACCATCATCCATATATAAACATGCAAGCCCTACTGGTTCATTGAGCAATTTGATGTTGTCATAAGTGATTGTTTTCTTTTTATTAATATAAAATTTTTCATACAAAGCAGAGAATATTGGATGTGATATTGATTTTAAAGTGTTATTTTTATTAATTTTGAATCCTAAATCTTTTAGTTGTGTACATTTCCATAATCTATATTCATATTGTTCTTGACAAAAGTGTTCTCTATAATAAGCATTTCTGCCTCTTGGTGCATATGACAAATTTCCATCACCTAAAATACTACCGACAATTATATTTAATTGATAATTGGTTGGATGTAAATCTGGAATACTCGAGAGATATTTAGTTTCTTTTGCTTTTAAAAGTAATTCATGCTGTTTTTTCATATACTCTTTACTTTTTCTGATATTATATTTTGATGCCAATCTCCTGACTGATTGCTCAGATATACCGAGATACTTTGCTAAAACTTTATTGTCTGTACTTGGATAAAATTTTTGCAAATATTCTAATTTGTCCATAAAATCATCAGCCCTTCAGATTATTTTTAACTTTATTATAACATAAATGTAGCTATAGCGGTAAAAACCAAATTTATCATTAACATTAGGAGAAATTGCGAACAACTCTTTTTTACTTTAGGAATTGATGGTATAAGTATTTTAAAAAATTATAATGGAGTAGATTTTTATGGAAATTAATGTAATTCTCTATAATGTAGGTTGGATTATTGGTATTTTAAATGTAAAGTAAATTAAAGTTTTTGAAAGGCAGAGATATTTTTAAATTTATTTTTTCTCTGGCAGATGCTTTTACTTTTAGGGAATTCCAACAAAGTTTTTGAGAAAGTAAAGGGGAAAGCGAAAGATCTTAAGGATACCGAATAGTATTTGTGAGTAACTTTATGAGTCATTATTTCAATGGCAAAGATTCTTCGCATCCCCTTCACAATTTTACTACACTATAGAAATTTTATAATCTTTTAGCCACATATTTATTTGTACGAGGTAAGCGAAGAGTTGGGCGGAGCCCATAAGCTGTGAAAACCAGGCAGGGTCATAAGCTTTTGCATCTGTTTCTATAAGTTCTACGATTGCTTTTTTATCTACAAGCTGTAATAAAGGCGATGTACTGTCATCAATTATTTGTTTTAGCCATTCTTTAACGATGTTTTTAAATACTGGATTGTGTGTTTTAGGGTAAGGACTCTTTTTTCTTTCAATTACTTCCTCTGGGATGTAACCTTTTAGAGCGTATCTAAGTATTCCTTTTTCCCTTCCGTTGAGATTTTTCATTTCCCACGGTATATTCCATACATATTCTACAAGCCTGTAGTCTAAAAAAGGTACTCTTGCTTCAAAACCTACTGCCATACTCATTCTATCCATTCTATCAAGAAGCATGGGCATAAATCTTGTTATGTTAAGGTAAAACATTTCCCTCATTCGAGCATTATAGGGGTCTTCTCCATTCAGCTTTGGCACTTCATTTAAAGCTTCATTATATCTATCATTTAAGTATTCTATAGGTCTTATATATTTTACAACTTCTGGCAAAAGCAATTTCATGCGTTCATTGACCATTCTTATCCATGGGAAGGTGTGACTTTCAATTGCTTCTTTGTTTCTAAACCAGGGATAACCTCCAAAAACTTCATCAGCACCTTCTCCTGATAGAGCGACTGTGGCTCCTTTTTTTACTTCTTTTAAAAATAGATATAAAGATGAATCTATATCTGCCATACCAGGAAGGTCTCGAGCGTACAAGGCTGGCTTTAGAGCATGTGCAAGTTCTTTATTATCTATAAATACATAGTTATGGTTTGTGTCAAGTTTATTTGCAACAAATTTTACCCAGTCTGCGTCAGAGTTTGGTTGAAATTCGTTTGGCGTAAAATATTTATCATTACCCACATAATCTACAGAGTATGTTAGAAGTTTTTGACCTTTTTGTTTTAATTCTTCATTTGCGAAGAAAGATACAGCAGTTGAATCAAGTCCACCTGATAGCAATGAACATAAAGGTACGTCTGAAACAAGCTGCCTCACTGAAGAATCTTTAAGGAGATACCTTATTTTTTCCCCTGTTTTCTCAAGGTCATCTTCATGGGGAAGACTTTGTAATGACCAGTATTTGCTTATGTTTGCTCCATTTTTAGTGAATATGAGGTAATGCCCGGCTTTTAATTCTTTAATGTCTTTAAAGACACCACATCCAGGAGTTCTTGAAGGTCCCATTACAAATATTTCTGCAAGACCTTGTGAGTCTATCTCTGGTTTTACATGAGGATGTGCTAATATTGCTTTAATCTCTGAACCGAATATCAAAGACCCGTTTCTAATGGTATAAAATAGTGGCTTTATTCCGAGATGGTCCCTGGCAATAAAAAGCCTATTTTGCACTTCATCCCATATTGCAAAAGCAAATATTCCATTAAATTTTTTAACACATAAAGGACCCCATTCTATATAAGATGTCAAAATAATTTCAGTATCTGAACGGGTTTTAAAAGTATATCCCAAGGATATGAGTTCGTTTTTCAATTCATCCATATTGTAGAGTTCTCCATTGTGGATGATGACAAAATTTTTTTCACCGTATTTTTTTATCATTGGTTGACTTCCACTTTCTGGATCTATTACAATTAATCGACGATGACCTAAAGCACAATGTTTTGACAACCATATTCCAGAACCGTCAGGTCCTCTTTTTTTAAGAGTGTCTGTCATTTTTTCGATTACTTCATTTTGAAGTGATAAGTCCATATCAAAGTTAACCCATCCCGTTATTCCACACATAAAAATCCTCCTAAAATTTAAATCTATAAGTAAATATATTCTCTTTTTTTGCCATTGATACATGTTATAATTTTCTAATGAACTTTTAATTTCTACATGATATAATAAAAACATAAATGTTTTAGGAGGATGCGGCTTATATGGAGAAAGTGATAAAAGAGCATTATTACGAAGAAAACGACATTGCTGAAAGAATAAAGCTTTTAAAAAAGAAATTAAATGAATGCAATATAGAGCTTCCTAAAGCTTTAGAGCTGAGCCGTGAATTAGACGAATTGATTGTCATGTACATGAAAAGAGAAAAACAAGTAAAACAGGTAAAATAAAGTGCTGTTTTACTTGTTTTTCTCTTTGCGTGAAAATTACCGAACATCTAGCCGAAAGCTTCGCAACTTGTGGCGGAGATGAAGGCTTATTTTTTTGTTTCCTATTGATTTTTGATATTATATAATAAAATCAAAAGGATTGATAATATGGTAAGCCAGTATAAAAGTACAAGACATGAAGACATGCAAAATAAATTATCATTTTATATGGATACCAAAATATAGAAGAAAAGTATTGGATAATCCTCAAGTTGTGGAGTTAATAAGAGATACCATTAAAGAATTGTCTATTCAGTATCAGTTTGAAATTATAGCTTTAGAAGTTATGCCTGATCATATACACCTTTCAATTAGCGCTGCTCCTAAATACAGTCCTTCCGAGCTTATAAACAAAATAAAAGGAGTAACCGGTTTTAAAATAGCAAAACAATTTCCACAATTAAAAGCGCATGGAAAGATATGGACTAACTCATATTTTTGTGCAACAACAGGAAATGTTAGTACGAAAATTATAAAAAAATATATTGAAGAGCAGTGGTCTAAAATAAAGTGAGGTAATAAAATTATGAAGAAAAATACACCTTCTTTTGTTTTGACACTAAGATTAGATACACAAAAATACCAAGAAGATATTTTGAATAAGAGAATGGAAATAGCAAGACAAATCTATAATGCATGTTTAAGAGAAGCATACAAAAACTACAGAACTATGTCTATAACAAAGAAGTATAGAGAGTTAATGGCTAATATACAAAAAGAAGAAGATAAAGAAAAATTAAAGATCTGCTATACAGATTTAAAAACATTAAAAATTGACTACAACTTAACAGTTTCATACATGGACAAATTTGTAGCACCTATGCAGAAGAAATTCAAAAAAAATATTGATAGCCACACAGCGCAAAAGCTGGCAAAAAGAGCTCTTTCAGCCGTAGAAAAATTAATATATGGTAATGCAGAAAAAGTAAATTTCAAAAAATACGGAGCAGATATTGCATTAGAAGGTAAAAATAATAAAGCAGGAATTAGATACAAAGACGGCTATATAGAATGGCTCGGTTTAAAAATACCGGTTGTTGTAAAACCAAATGATAAATATGCTCAACTTGCAATACAAAGTCGTGTAAAATATTGCAGGATTATTAGAAAGTACATAGGCAACAAATATAAATATTATGTTCAATTGATCTTAGAGGGAATTCCACCTCAAAAGAAAAATAAAGACGGAACTTTAAAACTTCTACTTGGAAAAGGTACAGTTGGCATTGACCCCGGAGTACAAACAGAGGCTGTAGTATCTGATACAGAAGTAAAACTTTTAGAATTGGCCCCTGATATTGAAAATATTGACAAAAAAGTTGCCGGATTGCAACGTAAACTTGATAGAAGCAGGCGTGCTACCAATCCGGAAAACTTTAATGAAGATGGTACTGTTAAAAAAGGAACGAAAAATAAATGGATAAAAAGCAAAAATTATATAAAAACCCTTTTAAAATTAAAAGAACTAAATCATAAGAGAAAAGCAAAAAAAATACAAAGTCATAATAAACTAGCTAATTATATACTTTCATTGGGTGATAATTTTATTGTGGAAGACATGAATTATAAAGCCTTGCAGAAGAGAAAAAAAGAAACAGAAATTAACCCCAAAACAGGGAAATATAAATCTAAAAAAAGATTCGGCAAATCTATACTGTATAAATCACCGGGGCTGTTTTTAACAATTTTAGATAGGAAACTTCATTATTTTAATAAAGAACTTATAAAAGTATCGCCCAAGGAAATAAAAGCTAGTAAATACAATCACTTAACCAACACGTATGAAGAAAAAAGCTTAAGTGAAAGATGGAACTATTTTGAGTATAACGGTAAGCAAATAAAAGTTCAAAGGGATTTGTATTCTGCATTTTTGCTGCAAAATGTTGAAGATAATAAGATTAACAGAGAAAAATGCATAGAAAAATTTGATAATTTTTTGAGACTGCACGATAAGGAAATTGAAAGATTAAGAAAAATGAAATTTGAAAACAATAAAAAGTTATTAGCAAGCATGGGAATATAAAAACAAAGTTGGTACAAAAGTACGCGGGGATCTAGACTCGATGCCCCGTTAAAGCTATCGATAATACCTCATTAGAGGTATAGATAGCAAAGTCTGTTGAACAAGGGCCAGTGTCTGTGTGTCTTCGTGACCACAGAAGAAGCTCTTAAGTAAACAGAACCCTCGCCACTTGTGGCGGGGAGTAGTCAGATAAAAAAATTTAAACTTTTTAAAATATATGTCGATATTTATAATAGCAAAAAGGGAAGTTGTTACAAATGATAAATTTTTATTCCAGGAGGTAATAACGGCATGTTGCAGGGGATAAGTACTGCGGGAACGGGGCAAGTAAATTCGCAGTTTAAAAGAGATAGTGCGTTAGTAGAGGAAATAAAAGCAGTAAAAGATATACTTAGTAAACCTGTGGATGAAGCTAAACTTAATAGTGAGCTTAATAAAGAAAATAGGAAAATAAGCATTAACGATCATACATATTTTGAATTTTCTGTACACAAGCCTACAAACACAATAGTGGTCAAAATTGTTGATAGCGATACAAATGAAGTTATTGACGAGATTCCTCCTGAAAAAATACTTGACCTTGTGGCAGGATTATGGAAAATAGCTGGACTTTTTGTGGATAGAAAAATATAGTTGGGGGTATGAAAAATGGATCCAATAAGTATGAATAGCTACAATGTGAGCAATTTATTGAGAATCAGTGGTCTTGCGACAGGACTCGATACTGATTCTATGGTACAGCAGCTTATGAAGGCTGCAAGTATACCTCTTGATAAATTAGAACAACAAAAGCAATGGTATCAATGGCAGCAAGAGGATTTAAGGGATATAAACGCACAGCTTATGTCACTCCGAAATGACATTGTTTTTAAGCTCAAACTACAGGGGACTTTTATGGCAAAAACTGTTACATCGTCAAATCCTTCAGTTGCAACGGCTACAGCAGGTGTAAATGCGATAAATGGAACTTATACTATATCAGTAACGCAATTAGCTCAAGCTGCGACAACTGCAAGTACAGATAAAATTGGTGCTGCAACTAAAAATTCTGATGGAACATATACGTATAATACACTTAATAATACAGGAAACGATATATATCTTTATTTAAAGGGATTAGACGGTACAAATAAACAAATAGTAATAAAAAATGGTGCAACAATAAATGATGTAGTTGCTGCTATAAATGCTCAGACTAATGCGACAGGCGTAATTGCTACATATGATCCGGGTTTAGATAGGCTGTTTTTGGTATCAAATTTTACTGGAGCAAATTCAAAGATTGATTTTAGTGGTACAAATGTTGATGGAGCAAATTTTTTAGCAAACAAGCTAAAAATTAATATTGCGCAATTAAGCAGCAGTGCTGCTTTAGGTCTTGGAGGAAATAGTGGTATTGTAAACAATACTGGAAGCGATATATCACTGCAATTGAATGGTAAAACAATAATCGTAGCAAAGGGTGCAACTGTACAGAACTTCGTAGATGCTATAAATGCTGCTGGAGCAAATGTTACGGCTTCGTATGATTCTACATCAGATAAAGTAATATTAACCGCAAGCGCTGGTTATTCAATAGATTTTACAGGAACAGGGCCTGACGGAATGAATTTGCTTAACAACACGTTAAAACTAACAATATCTTCGATTTCAGCACAAGGACAAGATGCCAAATTTACTTTTAACGGTGTTCAAATGACAAGTTCAACTAACAATGTCACAGTAGCAGGAATAAATATTACCCTCACAGGAACAACTAATAGTACAACAACTTTATCCGTTTCAACAGATGTTGACAAAATATATAACTCTATAAAAAGCTTTGTTGATAGCTACAATGATATAATTACAAAGATTAATACAAAACTTACAGAAAAAAGATATTACGATTATCCACCTTTGACTTCTGAACAAAAACAAGCTATGAAAGACAGTGACATAACATTATGGGAACAAAAAGCCCGCTCTGGGGATTTGGCTAATGACGAAACTCTTATGCAACTATATTACTCCATGAGAAAAGTTGTTTCATCTACAGTTTCTGGTGTAGGCTCTTTAAGTTCAATTGGTATTACTACAGGCCAATGGTATGAGGGTGGGAAATTGTACATTGATGAGACTAAGCTTAGAGATGCTATCGCAAATAATCCTGATACTGTAATGAAGATATTTTCAGGTGTTTATCAGACAGATTCTAATGGAAACACTACTTTGGTTACTAAAGGCATTGCACAAAGTTTGTATGATACCTTAAACAGTGGCATTGATGCCATAACTCAAAAAGCAGGTAGTACCACACAGCTTTATGATACAAGTTTTATAGGAAACAGAATAAGAGAAATAGATGATAGGATTGCTCAAATGCAAGATTATCTAAATAACCTTGAACAGAGATATTATGCACAATTTACACAGTTAGAGATGTATGTAAGCCAAATGAATTCACAAAGTGCGTGGCTAAGCCAGCAAATTGGTGTTATGACGAAATAAAAGGGGGGTGCAGCAATGGTAAATCCGTATCAGCAATATAAAGAGAATGCAATTTTGACTGCCAGTCCTGAAGAGCTTGTTTTAATGCTTTATAATGGTATAGTAAGGTTTATAGAAGAAGCAAAAGGGGCGATAGAAAAAAAAGATTACATGGCAGCTAATAACAGCATACAGAGGGCACAAGACATTATTACAGAGCTTATGCTTACCTTGGATATGAATTATGACATATCTAAAAACTTGTACAGCCTCTATGACTATATGTTAAGAAGATTAATTGATGCTAATGTAAAAAAAGACGTGGTAATTTTGGAAGAAGTAAAAGGGTTTGCAATAGAATTAAGGGATACTTGGAGTGTAGCTCTTAATAAAGTTAGAGAGAAAGTCTACGCGAAGGGTTGATGAGATGCATAATAATGTAGAAAAGCTTACTCAAATTGTACAGGATAAAATTCAAAGATTGAAAGAACTTTATGAGATTACTGAAAAAATAGGTGTATCTATAGCTTCTAACAATTTAGAAGAATTGAAGAATTTACTTACTACAAAGCAAAAAATTATAGAAGAAATTGACAAATTAGACGCTGATTTTATCCCTTTGTATAATACTTTTAAAAAGCAAAATAAAGTGGAAAGTATTTTTGCTTTGGAAGGGAAAGTTACAGGAGAAATAAGTAAATTGAAGGCACTCTTTATAGAAACAAAAGCCCTTTTGGAAAAATTAAAAGAGAAAGACGATAAAAATCTTCAAAATATAATTGCTGTTTTCGAAAAAATAGAAAACAAATTAGAGGAATTGTCAAAGAATAAAGAAGGGTATATAGAATATCTTAAATACTATACACCTGACAGTTATTTTTTAGATAAAAAACGTTAAAAGAAGCGGCAAATCGCCGCTTCTTTAAATTTTAAATTTATTTATTGTACTCATCAAGGTATTTGCAATATTGCTCAAATCTTGTGCGGATTTTGATATTTCTTCTATTGCAGTTTTTTGTTCCTCTGTTGCAGAAGATATTTCTTGGGTAGAGGCAGCAGCTTCTTCTGTTACTGCGGCGATATTTTGTATGGAATCTAACATTTCACTTCTGCTTTGAGAAATTTTCACCATTGAGTCATTGAGTTTATTAAGCTCCTCTACGATTCGATTTACTGCTTGCTGAATGCCGTAGAAAGTATGAACTGTTTTTGCTAAAGATTCATTTTGTTTTTCTATAGAAGCACTTGCTTGTTCTACTACTTTATGGGTATCATCAATGTTTTGCTGTATTTCTTTTATAATAGTTTCAATATTTTTAGCGGCTTCAGAAGACTGATTTGCCAATTTTCTCACTTCCTCGGCTACTACAGCAAAACCGCGACCGGCTTCTCCTGCACGGGCTGCTTCAATTGCAGCATTTAATGATAAAAGATTGGTTTGGTCAGCTATTGCGGTTATTGTTTCTACAATTTTTCCTATTTCATGAGATTTTTTCTTTAAATAGGAAGTAGATTCTTTCACTTTGCTGTGCATTAGTTCTGTGACTTTAGTCTTTTCGCTTAATTCTTTTATATTTTCTAATCCAGTATTTGCTGCTTTTGTTACAGAATCAGTTTCTTCATTTATATTCATTGAATTTTTCATTGTCACATCTAAATTTTGACTTAACAAATTGGTAATAGTTGCAGCTTTTTCAGCTTCTTTTGCTTGCTCCTGCGCGCCTTTTGCTATTTCTTCCATAGCTGCAACTACTTCATTTGTGATTTGCTCAGCTTTATTTGATGCAAAGGATACTTTTTTAGAATATTCGTATACAGAATTTGCGGCAGATAATACGTCGGCTACGAGGCTTTTTATACCATCTATCATAAGGTTAAAGCTTAAAGCCAGCTTGCCTATTTCGTCGTTTGATTTCACTTCTACTTCTTGTGTCATATCCCCATTTGCAGCTTTGCTCATTACTGTCATGACTTTTCCTATTTTTGAAGTAATATTTTTTGAGAAAAAATACGCTACTAATATTCCTATTAAAAGACTTATTAAACTAAAAATTATTGTGTTGTCTTTAATTTGAGAAGTTTTTTCAGCAAGTTCTGAAGAATCCATGGTTATTGCAGCTTTCCAACCAAAATTATTTAAAGTTTTTACAGATGCAAATTTATTTGTTCCATTGTCATTGTACTCAAAACTTCCTTCTTGCATAGAGAGAATCTTTTTGCCGTAATCGTATTTTGTTATGTAGGAAAATAAATTTTTCTTATCTTTATCAGCGATTATAATGCCTTCATTAGAAATTAAATACACATTTCCTGTTTTCCCTACTTTTATAGAAGAAATCATGTTAGAAAGAGAATCTAAATTTATGTCAAAAGCCAAAACTCCTACGACATCAGAAGCAGCAGAAGTTAAAGAACTTCTAACGGCTTTTGAAACAGTAACTACGCCTCCATTTGTCCCATCATTGCTGTAAGGGCCAGTCCATATTATTGCATCCGGATTTTCAATAGCTTTTTTATACCATTCCTGGCTGGTAGGGTCATAGTTTGGGTCGAGGGGAAGGTCAGGAGATTGAATTATTTTTTTATCTGGTGTTGCAAAATAAATAAGAGATATTTTAGTACTTTTTGCTTTTAAAATGGTTGTAAATAAATCTTGTAAATTCTTTTTATTAGTTTCGAAATCACCTTGTCCTAAATTTAGAATTTGAGGATTGGCAGAGAGAATAGTAAGCTGAGTTTCAATATCATTTTTGAAAAGGTCTACATAATTATTTATTAGTCCTAATGTATCAGCATTAGAGAGGTTAATAGTATCTTGTAAAGTTTTTATTGATTTGCTTGTAGACATATAACCAGTGAAAGCAAGAGGTACGATTATTATAAAGGCTATGAAGGTCATTAATTTAGCAAATATGCCGCTGCCACTGTTTGAAAGCTTTAGTCTAACGTTTGCCTTAGGAATTTTGAAAAACGAAATTTTAGAGAACCTTAGTTTTAACTCTTTCTTTTGAATTCCTTTTTGCCTTTTCATTAGTTAAACACCTCCAAAATGGGTGAATTAAGTTATGCAAGCGGTTGTATAAATATATTATACCACTGTTAGATGGATTTTACAATAAAATGTCGGAATTTGTATTTTGAGATCGTAAAAATTTTATTAAAATTTTACAGACTGTAGACAAACTTTCGTAAAGGAGATATTTTGCATAAGGAGCGACTTGTTACAAAGCGCTAACAAAACTTAGCAAGACCGAGGGTGGAGGCAGGGCCGAAGCCATGGATGGCGGAGGCGGGCACCTTAAGGCATGGATGCCGATTGTGCACGGTACCCTGCCGGAACCTGAAGGTCGAGCTTTAGTTTTGTCGTTTTGGAACATCGGAGCGACGATGCAAAATATCTCCTTTGAATATTTTTTAATTTTGTCAACAAACTGAAAAATTTTAGGTTAGTTGTATAATTAAATGCAACAGATAAAAAAATAGAAACCATAGTGAAAATCGTGTATGATATAGGTGTCAACTAAACATCATACAAGGAGGATTTTCACTATGGTTCATAATAATGATACCACAAAAAATCGTTCTTTTAAACACTTAAGTAGCTATGAACGAGGAGAGATCTATGCATTACTCAAAGAAGGAAGAAGTATTCGGTATATTGCTAAAAAACTTAATCGATCTCCAAGCACTATAAGCCGTGAAATTAAACGTGGAACTACTACACAACTTAGAAGTGATTTATCTTCTTATACAAGCTATTTTCCTGAAACCGGTCAAGCTATCTACGAAAAAAATCGTTCAAATTGCGGAGCTAAATTTAAAGTAGCTAAAGCAGAAGATTTCTTGAAATATGCTGAAAATAAAATATTAAATGAAAAATGGTCACCAGATGCAGTTGTAGGCTATTGTAAAAAAGACCCAAGCTGGAATAATAAAACTATTGTTTGTACTAAAACACTGTACAACTATATAGATAGAGGATTATTAGAAGTTAAAAACATTGATTTACCTTTAAAACTACGTTTAAAACCAAGGAAGAAACAAAATCGTAAAAATAAACGTATTATGGGTAAAAGTATTGATTTTAGGCCTAAAGAAGTTGAAAGCCGTGAAGTTTTTGGGCATTGGGAAATAGATACGTTAATTGGCAAGAAATCTAATGACAAGGTCCTTTTAACATTAATAGAGCGTAAGACTCGCCATGAAATAATATTCTTATTAGATGCAAAAGACAATAAATCTGTTAAAGATGCACTATCAAAATTAAAAGATATGTTTGGTGACAATTTAAGCAAGGTCTTTAAAACAATAACATCTGATAATGGTACAGAGTTTAGTGATTTAGAAAGTGCTCTTTTAGAATATGGCGTAGAAGTATATTATACACATCCATATTCATCTTGGGAAAGAGCTACAAATGAACGACATAACGGTCTTATACGACGTTTCATCCCTAAAGGTAAAAGTATTAAAGATTTATCTATAGATACGATAAAGAGAGTAGAAAACTGGCTTAATAACCTTCCACGAAAATTGTTAAATTACAAAACGCCTAAGGAATACTTTTATGAAGAGCTGGCAAAAATCTGTTAAGCCCATCCCTTATAAAGTTTAGAGCTCGTTCGTGATTTGTCAAGGGGCAGGCTTCGCCTGACTTTAACCCTTGACAAATCACGACCTTCGCTCAATTTGTTAACTAAGATGGGCTTAAGGTTATATATGATTTGTTCCAAATCCTATATCTACATGATTTTCATTAGGTGTTGCATTTAATATTGCAATTTATAACTGAAAAATTTTATTAAAATTTTATTGCTATTTAAGGTTTAAGGTGATATAATACACGTATAATATAATCGAAAGATTATATTGAACCAAAAATTCAAAGTGAGGGGATTATTAGTTATGTATCAAGACAAAGTGTTAGTGTGCAAAGATTGTGGAAAAGAGTTTGTGTGGACAGCAGGAGAACAACAGTTTTATGCGGAGAAAGGTTTTCAAAATGAGCCTGTAAGATGTAAAGCGTGCAGAGAAGCGAAAAAGAGAAGAAACCATCAGTACAATGCTAGAAGAGACAAGAAAGCTTTTGGCATGAGCAGATAATCCCCTTACTTTTTCGCAAGAAAAGTAAAGAGGATTATACAAAAGACACCATTTTGGTGTCTTTTTTACACTTCAGAACTTTTTCCACATTGTTAAAAGCGAATTTAAAAGTTATTCACAAACTTATCCACATTATCCACAGATTTTTATTTCACAACATATTTTTATACTTTCTAAAAAATTTCATGTCCTCTTTAAAGAAAAAAATATTGAAATTTTATTCATATGATATTATAATTATGAAAGCAAAAGGTCAGAAAATCTATTTGTAGCAGTTATTAATAATTGACATTTTTTATGAATTTACAAAATTTTTATAAAGAGGAGAGGAGAAGAAAAATGAATAAAAAAACATTATTTGTTTTCTTAACAATGACAATTATTTTGGGTTTAATTTTATCCGCTTGTGGCAACAAACCAGCTAATACTTTGGACAAAATTAAGGAAAAAGGCGTTATCGTAATGGGTACAAGTGCAGATTTTCCTCCTTATGAGTTCCATAAAGTAGAAGGAAACAAAGATACAATAGTGGGGTTTGACGTTGATATAGCAAATGCCATTGCGAAAAAATTAGGGGTTAAGCTGGAGATAAAAGATATGGACTTTAAAGGGTTGATTCCAGCTCTTCAAGCTGGGCGCATAGATATGGCGATTGCTGGAATGACTCCAACACCGGAGAGGGCTAAAAGTGTTGATTTTTCAGACCTTTATTATGATAGTAAACAAGTGGTAGTAGTGCGTAATGACAGTCCTATTTCCAAATTTGATGACTTAAAAGGCAAAACTGTTGCAGTGCAAATAGGCACCACCTCTGAAGAAGCTGCTAAAAAGATACCGGATGTAAAATTGAAGCAGCTAAATCGTGTTGGAGACGCTTTTATGGATTTAAAGAATGGCAGATGTGATGCGATAGTATTGGAAAATACTGTAGCAAATGCATATCTCAAAGAATACAAGGACATGAAGATACTTAACATGAAAGAAATCAACACGGTAGAAAATGGTTCTGCTGTTGCAGTAGCTAAAGGAAATAAAGAATTAGTGAATATAATAAACGATGTGATAAAAGAGTTAAAAGCAAGTGGCGAATATGACAAACTTATAGATAAATGGTTTAAGCAATGATGAAATTTGGTGGAGAATTTTAAAAACAGTTCTCCACTAAAATTTTGCTGAAAGGAAGATTTTTATGAGTGTAAATTTTTTGAGCATGCTAAAATACAGTCATTTATTTGTAAGCGGCCTTCTCATGACTTTAAAACTCACCTTTTTAGCAGTGACTATAGGAGTTATATTAGGCCTGATTGTTGCTCTTATTAAAATGTCTTCTATAAAACCTATAAGCTTTATAGGAGCCAGTTATGTTGAAATTATAAGAGGTACTCCTCTTTTGGTACAACTTTTATTGATATATAACGGTCTTATGCAATTTGGAATAGATATACCAGCTTTTACAGCAGGAGTTTCTGCTCTTGCCATAAATAGCGCTGCTTATGTTGCAGAGATTATAAGGGCAGGCATACAAGCTGTAGACCCTGGGCAAAACGAAGCAGCTCGTTCCCTTGGCATGACTCATGCTATGGCGATGAGGTATGTGATAATTCCCCAGGCAATAAAAAATATTTTACCTGCTTTGGGAAATGAATTTATCGTGATGCTCAAAGAATCAGCTATTGTATCAGTAATAGGCTTTGCTGACCTTACAAGGCAAGCAGATATTATACAAAGCATTACTTATAAATATTTCGAACCTTACATCATAATTGCAGCCATATATTTTGTAATGACATTTATCTTTTCAAGACTCCTTGGAATCTTTGAAAGGAGGTTGAGGGCTGGTGATACTCGTTAAAGATGTGCATAAAACTTTTGGCAATTTAGAAGTGTTAAAAGGCGTAAGTTTAAATGTAAATAAAGGAGAAGTTGTTGTAATAATAGGACCAAGCGGTTCAGGGAAAAGTACCCTTTTAAGGTGTATAAACCTTTTGGAAGTACCTACTAAAGGAGAAATCTACATTGAAGGAGTCAAAATAAACGACAAAAAAGTAAACATCAATAAGATAAGGCAAAAAGTAGGGATGGTTTTTCAGCATTTTAATTTGTTTCCACACTTAACGGCTTTAGAGAATGTAACTTTAGCTCCTATTAAAGTGAAAAAGATGGACAAAAAAGCCGCTGAGAATATAGCTTTGGGCTTACTGGAAAAAGTGGGGCTTGTTGAAAAAAAAGACGAGTATCCTATTAAGCTATCAGGCGGTCAAAAGCAACGACTTGCAATTGCAAGGGCATTAGCTATGCAGCCAGATGTCATGCTTTTTGACGAGCCCACATCAGCCCTTGACCCTGAAATGGTAAAAGAGGTTTTAAATGTAATGAAAGGATTGGCTAATGAAGGGATGACTATGGTAGTTGTCACCCATGAGATGGGGTTTGCGAGGGAAGTAGGAGATAGAGTCATTTTTATGGACGATGGAATGATAATTGAAGAAGGGACTCCAGAAGATATTTTCTACAATACAAAAAATGAAAGGACAAAGGAATTTATAAGTAAGATTTTATAAAGGTACTCCGAAAAGGAGTGTGAGCTTGTACACAAAGTATAATTTTGATTGGCATTTTGCAAGTTTGCTCCAGCAACAAAGCAGGCTAAACTAACGCTCGCTCTCAGACTCTGGCGGGGTTCCGGCCACATTCGACATCCTTGTCTCAGGTGGCCGCTTCCGCCATCCGTGGCTCCAGCCCCGCCTCCGTCTTTCGAGCTTGCTAAGTTTAGCTACTGCTTTGTCGCGAGTCGCATTACTTCACAAAATGCCAATCTTGCAAAATAGTTTGTCAACAGTCTGGCACTCCGAAAAGGAGTGTTTTTTGTTTCCACATATTGCAGGAATATTGTTTTTTATGTAGAATTATATTAAATAGAAGGATAATGAGAGGGGTTTGATACTATGAATATCACAGTAAGCGGTAAAAATGGCATGACAGTTACGGATGGACTAAGGGATGCGGTTATAAAAAATGTGAGCAAGTTAAGCAAATACTTTCCAGAAGATACTGAAGTGAGGACTGTTTTAAGTGTACAGAAAAACAATCACATTGCGGAAATCACGATACCTTTTAAGGGTATTATATTTAGAGCTGAAGAAGTCAGCGATGACATGTATGTGTCAATTGATAGGGTTGTAGACAAAATAGAAAAACAAATACTTAAACACAAGGCAAAGCTTAAAAATAGATTTGGTGCTAATGAGTCAATAAGGTTTGAAATTCCACCTGTTTATGAAGAAGCTAAGGGAGAAGAGGAAGAGGGTTCCTTTGAAATAGTTAAGACAAAGAGGTTCCCCATAAAGCCTATGTCACCTGAGGAAGCAATTCTTCAGATGAACCTTTTGGGACATAACTTCTTTGTATTTACAAATGCCGACACTGACACTATAAATGTCGTATACAAAAGAAAAGATGGGAAATATGGCTTAATAGAGCCAATAGAATAAAACTACATAAGAAGCTAAAAAATTGGGGATAGGCTCTATCCCCAATTTTTTTGTCTAAAAAGAAGGAATTTTAAATTTTGTATAGAATATATTTTTAGTGTGGACAAATTTTAATAGGGTGTGAAGATAATGGGTGAAATAACAAAAGATACAGTAAATTCGATGGAAGAGTATATAAATAAAATTCAAGGAGTACTATCCAGTAGGGTAGTTGTAGAGAATGGTGAGATAACAGAAATTCACGTGTTGGCTGACAGTACAAGGAATGCAAAGCAGATTGCAAGAGATGTGCAATCTGTCATAATGGCGCAGTTTGGAATTGATATAAATCACAAGATTGTCAGTGTAGCGCAAATTGATACTGGAGAAAATCTCCAAGGAGAACAGAGGCTTGTTTTTTCAAGCTATTCATTTATAAATAATGGACTTACCAGTGAAGCAAGAGTTATCCTCACAAGAGGCGATGAGGTTTTTGAAGGATATGCTGAAGGACCTAATACTGCAAGTAATAAATATAAAATAATTGCCAATGCTACACTGGACTCTATTTCTAAATTGATTCCCAGAAACCATTTATTTTTATTGGAAGATGTCGATATATTTAATATAGCAAAAAACAGGATAATAGTTGTAGGGGTTACTCATGTGACAAATAACCAGGAGGAACTCCTTACCGGGTCTTGTCTTATAAAAAAAGATGAAGGAGAAGCTGTGGTAAAAGCCACATTGGATGCTGTTAACAGGCGTGTAATGTCAATTACGTCCCGTTAGTTATTTTAGTTATTTTAACACCCAAACCGCTTAAAAGTTGCTTAGCGTAGCGTTACCTGAAGCCTAAGGGCAGAAGAGTTATCACAGCAAAGGAGGGTTTCAGGATGAACAAAGCGACACTTATAAAAATATTGCTGGCTTTAATGGCACTCGCATTAGCAGGAGGTGCAAATGTTGCATGGGGTTAAGGCGGTTTGAGGTGTTTTTTAGATTGAAAATAGGAGGTTTATTATGCTTAACAAAAGAGTAAAAATATATATTTCTATAATAATAATAGTGGGATTATTTTTTATTATATATTCTATTTTAAACGTCCCTACAAATAGAATTGTAGATATAATTCTATTTGGATTTTTTGCTGCTTTAGCTGAATCAATGCCATTATATGTAACAAAAGAATTAACTGTATCGGTTGCTTTCGCTGTTGATTTAATGGCGGTGCTTATTTTTGGACCATATGAAGGTTCTTTAATTGCAGCAATAGGTGTGGGATTTCAGGTTGGTAAATATATGGATGGCAAAATAAGACATATTTTTAATTTTCCTTATTACAAGACTTTATTTAATATATCTCAATTAGCTCTGAGTGTTGGTATTGGTGGATTAATATATAGATATACTGGTGGTGTAAATACAAATTATATATATCCTAAATATATTCTTTCTGCATTGTTAGCTGCAATGATATATTACTTCTTAAACACTATTATTGTGGCTGTATTAGTGTCTTTACTAACTAATAGACGAATTAAATATGTTTTAACAAAAGATTTTAAATGGATGATTCCAAACTTTCTCTTCCTTGCCTTTGTAGGTATAGTTATGTCAGAGGCTTTTATAAGAATAGGATACATAAGCTTCATTTTACTCTTTATACCTCTTTTGATGATACGCTATATGTTTAAGCTTTACATAGACTCAAAGCAGTCTTATTACGACACAATAAATGTGCTTGTAAAGGCTCTTGATGCAAAGGATAAATATACAGCGGGTCATTCAAAAAACGTTGAAAAAATTGCGGCTTTACTTTGTAGAGAATTTGGTTTTAGTGAGTCTCACACTGAAATGGTGAGGATTGCATCACTTTTACATGACATAGGAAAGATTGGAGTAAAAGAAGAGGTTTTAAATAAGCCAGGGAAGTTAACTGATGAAGAATTAAGCATAATAAAAGAACATCCCCAAAAAGGCTATGAAATTTTAAGAGATGTTCCGGCTTTAAAGGAGGCCTCTCTATGGGTGAAATACCATCACGAGTGGTACGATGGAAGTGGATATCCCGATGGCATAAAAGGTGACGAAATACCATTGGAAGCGCAGATACTTTCCCTCGCAGACGTTTTCGATGCTTTAGTTTCAGACAGGCCCTACCGAAAGGCTTTTTCACAAGAGGAAGCTTATAAAATAATTTTAGAACATGAAAGGACGCAGTTTAGCCCTAAAATAATAAACGCCTTTAAAAAAGCTTTTGAAAAGAATAGGGAGGAGTTTAAGCATGATATTTGATTCACTTGGTGCTTCTCTAATTTATGGAACTTTAAGAAGAGGAAAAATCAGCGGAATCGCTGATATTGACATAAAAAAACCCAGCCTTTTTATAGCTGCTTTTGTTTTGGAGTTTGGTATGTTAAACCTTGCTAATAAGTTTCACGTCATTATGGAATACCGGTCTTATATCCACTTCTTTGTTTATCTTTTGCTTTTCATAGGATTGTGGTACAATAGAGATAACAAGTATTTTAGAATAATAAGTGTGGGAGTGCTTTTGAACTTTATTGTAATATTTGCCAACGGAGGAAGAATGCCTGTCTCTGTTGATGCTTTAAAGGCAGCGGGACTTAATAATCTCATCCCTGACCTTCAGGCAAATAAAATTGCTACACATCAGGTTTTGACAAGTTCTACACGGTTAAAATTTTTAGCAGATGTCTTAGTGTTGCCGAAACCTTATCCATTGCCAAAAACCTTTAGCATAGGAGATTTTATAATGGCGACAGGCACATTTTTACTTGTTACAAATGCTATGCTTAAAAAGGTGAAGAATCATGACGGCACAAGAGCGAAGGAACAAAATAGTTGAAATTTTAAAGAATGCTAAAGAGCCTATATCCGGCTCTGACCTTGCTAAAAGGTTTGGAGTGACAAGGCAAATTATTGTGCAAGATATAGCTATTTTAAGGGCTAAAGGGATTAAAATATTATCCACTCCTCAAGGATATGTAATAGACACAGCAAAAGAAAACACTGTAAAAAGAGTTTTTGCTGTCAAACACGGATATGAGAGGACAGAGGAGGAGTTAAATTTAATAGTTGACAATGGCGGAAAAGTGCTAGATGTAATTGTAGAGCATCCCTTCTATGGGGAGATAAAAGGGCTTTTAATGCTTTCTTCAAGGTATGATGTAAGTAAATTCATGGAGTTTGTAAAAGAAGGAAAAGCGACCCTTTTGTCTTCTCTGACGGATGGAGTGCATCTTCACACTGTTGAAGGGGAAAATAAAGAGGTACTAGATAGAATACAAAAGGTCTTAAAGGAAAAAGGCTTTTTAATAGAATAAGGACTTAACCACTTTAAAAATTTTTAAAAAGTGGTTATTTTATTATTGACATGTGTATATACATCTGTGTATACTATAATTGTGAAAAGTAAAAAATGGGGGTTTTAACGTGAAGACAAGAGAAATTACTATTGGAGGGCTTTTAGCAGCACTATCCCTTATTATACCTTTGGCTTTTGGAGGAGTTTTAGGGATAGTTATTCCGCCTTTCTCAGCCACACTGGCATCCCATGTACCTGTAATGCTGGCAATGCTTATAAGTCCTGCAACAGCGGTATTTGTGGGTGTTGTATCTGCGATAGGATTTTTAATAAAATTGGGACCTATAATAGCAGCAAGAGCAGCGGTTCACGCAGTGTTTGGTTATGTTGGAGCTAAAATGATACAAAGAGGATATTCTTTTCCCGTGGCGTTAGCTGTTACACTTCCAATACATGCTGTTTTAGAAGCAATTGTGGTGATGCCTTTTGGATTTGATTTTTACAAGGCTTTTGTGGTTGTAGGAGTAGGGACAATGATTCACCACACAATAGATTCTGCAATTGCATTGGCACTATTTTACGTATTAAATCCTATTTTGAAGTTTAAAGCTGTGGACATAAAAAATTAACCTTTTAAAAAGGAAACGTCTCATTTTGAGATGTTCTCAGTCTGTAGACAAACTCTTTATGATGTATTGGCATTTTGCATAAGTGAAGCGACTTGACAGAGCAGCAACTAAACTTAGCGAGACCGACAGACGAAGGCGGGGCCGAAGCCAAGGAGGGCGGAGGCGGGCACCTGAGACAGGGATGTCGAATGTGCCCGGAACCCCGCCTGAGTCAGAGGTCGAGCTTTAGTTTAGTCTGTGATGTCACCTGGAGCGAACGATGCAAAATGCCAATAAAAATGGAACTTTGTCTAAGACAGAGAATGCATCATTTTGAGACGTTCTTTTTTGTGAAAATTGTATGAAGAGAGTGTAAAATATTCTTGAAAAAAACTGCTTTTTATTGCCATAAAGACTGCATAGTGATATAATATATAGTTGATTAATAACCTTAGAAGGTGATAAAAATGTTGGGCTTAGTTGAAAAAATATTTGGCAGCTACAGTGAAAGAGAAGTTAAGAGATTGGAACCAATTGCCGATAAGGTTTTGTCATATGAAGATCAAATGGCAAGACTTACGGATGCAGAGCTTAGGGCGAAAACAGATGAATTTAAAAATAGATTGAAAAATGGTGAAACTCTTGATGATATACTTCCCGAGGCTTTTGCGGTGGTAAGAGAGGCCGCTTGGAGAACTCTTAAAATGAAACATTTTAGAGTGCAGGTGATAGGCGGCATTGTCCTTCACCAAGGACGCATTGCTGAAATGAAAACTGGTGAAGGTAAAACCCTTGTCGCGACATTACCTGCATATCTTAATGCTTTAGAGGGCAAAGGAGTTCACATTGTAACTGTCAATGATTACTTGGCAAAAAGAGACCGCGATTGGATGGGCAAGATATACGAGTTTTTGGGGCTGAGCGTTGGAGTAATACTTCACGATATGGGCCCTGAAGAAAGAAAAAAAGCCTATGCTGCTGATATAACCTATGGAACCAACAACGAATTCGGTTTTGATTATTTAAGAGACAACATGGTTATATACAAAGAAGACATGGTGCAAAGAGAACTTAATTATGCTATAGTAGACGAGGTAGATAGCATACTGATAGACGAGGCAAGGACTCCTCTTATCATATCTGGCATAGGCGAAAAATCCACAGACATGTATAAGTTAGCCGACAGATTTGTGAGGACTTTGAGAAAAGATGAAGATTATGTAGTTGATGAAAAAGCAAAGGCTGTAAGTTTGACTGAAAAAGGTGTAGTTAAGGCAGAAAAATTTTTTGGAATTAAAAACCTTGCTGATATTGAAAATATGGAAATTTCTCACCACATTAACCAAGCCTTAAAGGCCCATGCTATAATGAAAAGAGATATAGACTATGTGGTAAAAGATGGTCAAGTCATCATAGTGGACGAATTTACAGGAAGGCTTATGTTTGGGAGAAGGTACAGTGAAGGCCTCCATCAGGCTATTGAGGCAAAGGAAGGGGTTAAGGTAGAAAGAGAAAGCAAAACTTTAGCCACCATAACATTCCAGAATTACTTTAGAATGTATAAAAAATTAGCTGGTATGACAGGTACAGCTCAAACAGAAGAGCAAGAATTTAGGGCTATTTATGGATTAGATGTTGTAGTAATACCGACTAATAAGCCGATGATAAGAATAGACCATCCTGATGTGATATACAAAACAGAAGAAGCCAAGTTTAAAGCTGTTGTTGAGGACATTGTAGAACATCATAAAAAAGGTCAGCCTGTTCTAGTTGGTACAATTTCTATTGAAAAATCTGAAAAATTAAGCGCCATGTTAAAGAAAAGAGGGATACCTCATCAAGTATTAAATGCAAAGTACCATGAAAAAGAAGCAGAGATAATAGCACAGGCAGGAAGAAAAGGAGCAGTTACAATTGCTACAAACATGGCAGGCCGTGGTACTGATATCCTTTTAGGAGGTAATCCTGAATTTATAGCTAAGAAAAAGATGCTTGAGGAGGGCTACTCAAAAGAAATTATTAACGAAGCTGCAGGATATGGCCCTGTTTCAGGCGAGGAAGTTAAAAAAGCCCGCGAGAGATATTTTGAGCTTCTTGAAGAGGCGAAAAAAGAGACTGAAAAAGAACACGATGAGGTTGTAAAGCTGGGTGGGCTTTACATTATAGGTACTGAAAGGCACGAAGCTAGGAGAATAGACAATCAGTTGAGAGGACGTGCAGGCCGTCAAGGTGACCCAGGAGAATCAAGATTTTATATATCTTTAGAAGACGACCTTATGAGACTTTTTGGCTCAGAAAGAGTAAAGAACATGATGGACAGTCTGGGAATTGATGATGACCAGCCCATAGAGCATAAGATTTTGACAAAACAAATAGAGCAGGCCCAGAAAAAGGTAGAGGGTATAAACTTTGACACTAGAAAACACGTTTTGCAGTATGACGATGTAATGAACAAACAAAGAGAGATAATATATGCCCAAAGGAGAAAGGTACTTGAAGGTGAAAACTTAAAAGAGTCTATTCTTGAGATGGTAAAAAGTATAATAGAGAGAAATGTTGAGATATATACTGCAGGAAGTAAGTATCCTGAGGAATGGGATATAAAAGGGCTTTTAGACCATCTTTACGACATGTTCCTTGAAAAAGACAGCGTGATTATTGATGTTGATATAGATAGGCTTGACAAAGAGGTTTTGGCTGACATAATATATGAAGAGGCAGCAAGACAGTATGAGAAAAAAGAGGCAGAAATTGGTCCAGAACAAATGAGGGAAATCGAAAGAATAGTTCTTTTAAGAGTTGTAGATACTAAGTGGATGGACCACATAGACGAAATGGACCAATTGCGTCAAGGCATAGGCTTAAGAGCTTATGGACAAGTGGACCCTCTTATTGAGTACAAAAAAATAGCTTTTGATATGTTTGAAGACTTGATACAAAGCATACAAGAGGATACTGTTAAATTCTTGTATCACATTCAAATTAATAAAGACAATATGATTCAAAGAGAACAGGTGGCGAAACCTATTTCCACTAATGTAGACGCAGAAGAGAAAAAACAGCCAGTTGTTAAAGGCAAAAAAGTTGGCAGAAATGACCCATGTCCTTGTGGCAGTGGTAAAAAATATAAAAAATGTTGTGGTGCCAATATAAAATACTAAAAAGGAGAGATGCGGTTTGTTGCAAGACTACAAAGCAGAAGTTTCAAACATGATTGAAGAAATAAAAGAAATGGGGGTTTCTCTTTGACATAGAAAGTGTCAAAAGAGAAATAGAAGAAATAGACAAAAAGATGTCTGATCCTGCTTTTTGGAGCGATATAAAAAAGTCACAGGAATTAGCTAAAAAACAAAAAGCCTTAAAAGAACTTTTAGAAGAGTACAATTCTCTTGTGTCAAAATGGGAAGACTTAAATACACTTATTGAATTGGGTTTAGATGAAGGGGATGAGTCGATAACTGATGAAGTAGACAAGGAATACAAAGAGCTCAAGAAAAAGTTAGAGGATTTAAAGATAAAAACCCTATTAAATGGCCCCTATGATAAAAACAATGCCATACTTTCTATTCATGCAGGCTCAGGTGGTACAGAGGCTCAAGACTGGGCGGAGATGTTACTTCGCATGTATACAAGATGGGCTAATGACAAAGGTTTTGAAGTAGAAACCCTTGACTATTTGCAAGGAGAAGAAGCAGGAATAAAAAGTGTCACTCTTATGATAAAAGGGCCTTTTGCCTATGGATATCTTAAATCAGAGGCGGGTGTTCACCGCCTTGTGAGGATATCTCCTTTTGATGCGGCAGGTAGAAGGCATACTTCATTTGCACTTGTGGAAGTACTTCCTGAATTAGAAAATGATATTGAAGTGGAAATAAGGCCTGAGGATTTAAAAATTGACACTTATAGGGCTTCGGGTGCGGGAGGACAGTATGTAAATAAGACGGAGTCTGCTGTAAGGATTACTCACCTTCCAACAGGCATAGTGGTTTCATGTCAAAGTGAAAGGTCTCAGATTCAAAACAGAGAAACTGCCATGAAAATGCTTAAAGCTAAACTTTTGGACCTCATGATGAAAGAGAAGAAAGAAAAAATCGAAGACTTAAAAGGAGAGCATAGAGAGGCAGCATGGGGCAACCAAATAAGGTCTTATGTCTTCCAGCCTTATACCCTTGTTAAAGACCACAGGACAAATTATGAAGTGGGAAATGTTCAGGCAGTGATGGATGGGGAAATAGATGGATTTATAAACGCTTATCTAAAGCAAAAATCACAAGGGATATCTTAAAAAGGTATCCCTTTAAATTTATGTGAGAAAGGGGTAAGTTATGGATAGAGTAAAAGAAACATTAAAAAAAGAATTTAATATTAAAGACTTTCAAGTGGAAAATACAATAAAGCTTATTGATGAAGGAAATACAATTCCTTTTATTGCAAGGTACAGGAAAGAAGCAACAGGAAGTTTGTCAGATGAGGTTTTAAGAAATTTTTATGACCGACTTACATATTTGAGAAACCTTGAAGAGAAGAAACAGGATACTATAAGGTTAATTGATGAACAGGGAAAACTGACAGAGGAGATAAAAGCAAAAATAGAAAATGCTACAACTTTACAAGAGGTGGAGGACATATACAGGCCTTTTAGGCCAAAAAGAAGGACAAGGGCGACCATTGCGAAAGAAAAAGGCTTGGAACCTCTTGCAAAGGTTATTTCTTCAAATGAGGTAACAGATGGGGATGTAGAGGAATACGCAAAGCCTTATCTTAATGAAAATGTTCCAACAGTTGAAGAAGCATACCAAGGGGCAATGGATATAATTGCAGAGGATATATCTGATGACGCTGATATAAGAAAATACATAAGAAGTTTTACGTGGAATAACGGAATTATAGTGACACAAGCGTTAAAACAAGAAAGGTCTCCCTATGAGATGTATTATGACTATAAAGAAGCTGTAAAGACAATACCGCCTCATAGAATACTGGCGATAAATAGGGCAGAAAGGGAAAAATACATATCTGTAAAAATTGAGATAGATAGTGAAAGGATAATAAATAGGCTTATAGAATCAAAAGTAAATAAAGCTTCAATATTTGCAGAGTATTATAAGAAGGCAATTGAAGATTCCTATAAAAGGCTTATTGCTCCTTCAATAGAGAGGGAAATAAGGAATACTCTTACGGAAAAAGCAGAAGAAAAGGCAATAATAGTTTTTAAAGAAAATCTAAAAAGTCTTTTACTCCAGCCGCCAATAAAAGGACACGTTGTTATGGGATTCGACCCAGCGTATAGGACAGGGTGCAAGATTGCCATTGTGGATGAAACGGGAAAACTTTTGGATACTGCAACAATCTACCCTACTCCTCCTCAAAATGATTTTGAAAATTCTAAAAAGGTTTTAAAAGAATTAATAGAAAAATACAATGTCACTTTAATCGCTTTGGGAAATGGAACTGCTTCAAGAGAGAGTGAAATGTTTATAGCAGAGCTTATAAAAGAACTTTCAAGAGAGGTAAAATATGTGATAGTGAATGAAGCAGGGGCATCAGTCTATTCTGCTTCTCCAATAGGTACAGAGGAATTTCCTGATATAAACGTAAGTTTAAGAGGAGCTATCTCACTGGCGCGAAGGCTTCAAGACCCATTGGCAGAGCTTGTAAAAATTGATCCAAAGTCCATCGGGGTAGGACAGTATCAACACGATGTAGATCAGAAAAAACTGGGAGATGCTTTAAACGGTGTTGTAGAAGATTGTGTAAACAGCGTAGGAGTTGATTTAAACACTGCATCAGTATCTTTATTAAAATACGTTTCAGGAATAAATGCTGCTATCGCCAAGAATATTGTAGAATATAGAAATCAAATAGGGAAATTTACAAATAGGGAGCAGCTTAAAAATGTAAAAAGGTTAGGAGAAGCCACTTTTACACAATGTGCCGGTTTTCTAAGGATTTTAGATGGAGACAATATCTTTGACTCAACAGCAGTTCACCCAGAGAGGTACGAAACTTTAGAAAAACTTTTGAAAAAATTTGGATATGAGAAAGAAAAACTAGATAGAAAAAAGTTAAAAGATTTTGCTAATTCTCTAGAAGAATACGGATTAGAGAGGATTTCAGAGGAATACGATATAGGACTTCCTACTCTTTATGATATAGTTTCAGAGCTTAAAAAACCTGGAAGAGATCCCAGAGAGGATTTGCCTAAGCCAATTTTGAGGTCTGATGTAATGACTATAAATGAGCTAAAACCAGGCATGGAGCTTATGGGAACAGTTAGAAATGTCACTGATTTTGGCTGCTTTGTAGATATAGGGGTTCATACTGATGGGCTTGTCCACTTTTCTGAGATGTCTCAAAACTACATAAAACATCCTCTTGATGTGGTTTCAGTGGGAGACATTGTAAAAGTGAGAGTTTTAAGTGTTGACATTGAGAGAAATAGAATTTCTCTTTCAATGAAATAAAAAAATTTTTTAATTAGTACCCCCTAAAAAATTATTTCTTCCTCCGAAATTATATAGTGAAAATAAGGTAAATCAAACGAAGGAGGAAGAGAGTATGAAAAAAATATTAGTTTTTGTATTGACGGGGTTATTGATTTTTTCCTCTGTTTTAACCGTTTATGCGAAGCCAGATAAGGCGAAACATGAGCTAAAAATTAAAACAGAAACTAAACTGGAGGCAAAAGGAGAAACTAAAAATCGGTTAGAAGCCCAAACACAGACGAGATTTGAAGCTAAAGTAAAATTCAATGAATTTAAAGCAAAAGTATCTGTTAATGGAAAAGAGATTAAATTTGACGTGCCACCAGTTGTAAAAGAAGGAAGGACGTTAATTCCTGTTAGAGCCGTAATGAATGGGTTAGGTGCAAAAGTAGAGTGGGACCAGGCAACAAACACTATTACAATTACAAAAGGTGATATAACAATTCAGTTTATTTTAGGTGAAACAAAAGTTTTAGTAAACGGTAAAGAATATACTTTAGACGTTCCGGCAATGGAAATAAGTAATAGAACATTTGTGCCAGTTAGATTTATATCTGAGATTTTAGGGGGAAAAGTAAATTACGATAAAGAAACAGGAGATATAGAAATTGAAGAAGAGAATCAAACGGAAATAGAAAATAATTCTGAGGAAAGTACAGTATCTCAGGATGTGTACGCAAATACAAATGAGACAGTCACAAACAGTGTATACGGCACCGATGAAGAAGTAGAGGGAAATGATTAAAAAATACATAGGCAATTGGATGTTGCAAAACCGGCAGTAAAATGCCGGTTTTTTGTATAGACAGTGCTTTTATTGACATGGCTTTGAATGAATCCTATAATAAAATTACAAACATAGGACCGTAATAAAACGGGGGGAGAAAAATGCCAAAAGCCAAATGGGTTGGAGGTAATAAAGGTAAAGTCGGATTTATCTTTAGTGTTTTTGGCCCGGGCTCTCAAAATGCTATTAAAAGGTCTATTAAAAAAATTATTATGTATGGCATAGGGACAGGGCTTATGTTAGGAGCAGGGAAAAAGTATGGAAAACGCTTGTTACCTTTTGTACGTGGAAAGGGAAGAAAATATTTGAATTATGCTGGTAGGGATGTTTCGCAACTTTACGATTATTTTGTAAAAAGAAAAAAGAGAAATGGATAAAAAATTGAGGTGTAAATGGATGAAAATGCACAAAACTTATGTAATAAATTTATTTTTAGTAGTCATTTTTGCCATTACCCTAGTGGTTATTATGGCAACTTTTGGAAGGAATTTTGTTTTGTTAATTGACAACCCTTATAAATTTAGGCAGTGGATACACAGCTTTGGTAAGTTTAGTGTTATTGTATTTATAGGAGTTCAAATACTTCAAGTAGTTATATTTGCCATACCGGGAGAAGTAGTGCAAATTGCAGGGGGATACCTTTTTGGGACTTTTTTAGGCACTTTATATTCTGTCATGGGTATTACTATAGGTTCTCTTATTTGCTTTTTGATAGCGAGAGTTTTAGGTTATAATTTTGTGAGAAGTATTGTTTCAGAGGAAAATTTGAAAAAATTTGATTATATTATAAACAATCCTAAAGGAGAAACTATTCTTTTTTTGTTGTTTTTTATACCTGGAATGCCTAAAGATGCCCTTTCCTACATTGCAGGAATTACACCGGTTAAGTTTTACAATTTTTTCATCATTACTCTTTTTGCGAGACTTCCAGGCATATTTTTTTCAGCCTATATAGGGGCAAATTTGGGAAATAAAAATTACTTTATGGCAGGAATCGTTGCAATTATCGCAGTATTATTGTTTTTAATAGGAGTTTATAAAAAAGATGTCATAATGGAAAAATTAAAAAAACTTTAAAAAAGTAAGATTTGACGTGGTTGAACAGAAAAGTTTAGTGAATATGTTTTGTAAAGATAATGATTTCATAAAATTGTTTCTTTGTGCTATAATGTTAATATATAATGAATTCAGGGGGGAATTATATGTACTTATTAAAAGGTGGAAAAATCCTGACAATGGCCGGCAAAATTTATGAAAAAGGAGACGTGCTCATCGACGACGGGAAAATTGTAGATGTTGGAGAGGATTTGATTGCTCCTTTGGATGCAGAAGTGATTGATGTTCAAGGCTTAACTGTTATGCCGGGCTTAATTGATGCTCATTGCCATCTTGGAATGTGGGAAAACGCTATGGGATTTGAAGGAGCAGATGGAAACGAAGCGACAGACCCTATAACTCCGCAACTTAGAGCGATTGATGGAATAAATCCAATGGATAAGTATTTTGAGGAGGCTTATCAAGCAGGGGTTACGACTGTTGCGACAGGTCCTGGCAGTGCTAATGTTATAGGAGGGCAGTTTGCAGTTATAAAAACTTATGGTAAAAGAATAGATGATATGATAGTAAAAGAACCAGCAGCGATAAAAGTCGCTTTTGGTGAAAATCCTAAATCCGTTTACCATGAGCAGCATAAAATGCCTTCAACTAGAATGGCGGTTGCGGCTCTTTTAAGGCAAGAGCTTATAAAAGCTCAGGAGTACATGGAAAAGATGGAGCATGCAGAGGAAGACAAAAAGCCTGAAAGGGACTTAGGTCTTGAAGCATTGGTAAAAGTATTAAAGAGAGAAATTCCACTGAAAGCTCATGCTCATAGAGCAGATGATATTTTTACAGCTTTAAGAATTGCAAAAGAATTTAATGTAGATATAACCATTGACCATTGTACTGATGGCCATTTAATTGTTGATGAATTGGTGAAAGAAAATGCTAAAGTTATTGTGGGACCTTCATTGTCTGAAAGGTCAAAGATTGAGCTTGTAAATCTAAGCTTTAAGACAGCAGGTATTCTTTCAAAAGCAGGACTTACAGTTGCGATAATGACAGACCACCCTGTAATACCTCTCAATTACTTGCCTCTATGTGCTGCTTTAGCTGTAAAGGATGGTATGGATGAAATGGAGGCTTTAAAAGCCATCACCATAAACCCTGCGAAAATTTTAGGAGTTGACGACAGGGTGGGAAGCATTGAAAAAGGGAAAGACGCTGATATTGTAGTCTTTGATGGAGATCCATTGGAAGTGAAGACAAGGACAAAATATGTGTTTATTAATGGGAAATTAGTACATAAAGCATAAATTGTCATGGGGCTATTTATTTAGAGGAGTCTGAATAAATAGCCTCATAATTTTTTATAACTTTAAAAAATTTTTTATGCAGTCTGAAATTCTATGATTTATTTTTATTCATGCCATGTTTTATTTGGGGAATTTTTAAGGCTTTATCTTGGGATATTTGAATAATTATTTAAAACTTTACAAACAAAAGATTTTTTTAAATTATTTTTATACAAAACGTTTACATTAATTTACTGAGTTAAATTGCAAAAGTTATTTTATTGGTTTATACTATAGGTGTATAAAGTTGATGGATAGGTAGTATAGTAAAAGGGACAGAGGGGGTTACAGAGTTGGAGAAAAACACAAATTGCTTGCGAGTCTATTCTGAGATTGGAAAATTAAAGTCTGTCCTCCTTCATAGGCCTGGTAAAGAATTAGAAAGGTTGATGCCTGAGTTTTTAAGTGAGCTTCTTTTTGATGATATTCCCTGGCTTAAAAGGATTCAGGAAGAACACGACAAATTTGCGCAAGCTTTAAAAGAAAACGGAGTGATAGTTTATTATTTAGAAGATTTATTGGAAGAGGTTTTACAGGATACTGGAATAAAAGAGTTTTTTATATATGATTTGGTTTCATATATGAATACTTCTTTAGAAGTTAAGAAAACAATTACAAATTTTTTAAAGGAAAGAACCCCCAAGGAAATAGTGGACTACGCTATTGCAGGACTTTTGAAAAAAGAAGTGCATGAGGTGGAGCCTCAATCTTTGGTGGATTATGTCTATAAGGATTCCCCATTTTTTATAAATCCTTTGCCAAACTGCTATTTTATGAGAGACCCTGCTGCGGTCATTGGCAATGGTGTGATGATAAGCAGTATGAAGACAACTGCTCGAAAGAGAGAAGCCATGTTGCTTAAGTATGTTTTTAAGCATTCTAAGACTTTAAAAGTACAGGAGAATCTATTGTGGTATGATTATCGTTCAGAGTATCCTATTGAGGGGGGAGACGTGTTAGTTCTCAGCAAAAAAGTAATAGCTATTGGAATAAGTGAAAGAACCTCCCCACAGGCAATTGAAGAAATTTCTCTTACTCTTTTAGAGAGAGGAGAAGAGTTACAAGAGATAATCGCTTTAGAAATTCCAAAAAAACGAACTTTTATGCATCTTGATACAGTTTTTACTATGGTGGATGTGGACAAATTTTTAATATATCCTGGTATAAAAGAAAAATTGAAGGTTTATAGGATTACAAGAGGAGAAAAGGGAACAATTAGAGTGAAGGTAGAAGAAGACTTTACAAAAGTTTTAGAGACTTCATTGGGCCTTGATAAAGTCAATTTAATTGAAAGTGGAGGAGGTGACGAGATAACAGGAGCAAGGGAACAGTGGAATGACAGCACAAATACCTTGGCCATTGCTCCAGGAGTTGTAATGGCATATAACAGAAATGAGATAACCAACACCACCTTAGTAAATCATGGAATAAAAGTTATTGAAATTGAAGGCTCTGAATTAGTGAGGGGACGCGGTGGCCCAAGGTGTATGTCGATGCCTTTAAAGAGAGAAGATATATAAACCTTTTGACTAATAGGGTAAGATAATATAAAATTAATAAAGTAAAATTACTAAAAGGAGGATGACTATGGCATTTAATTTAAAGGGCAGGAGTTTATTAACTTTAAAAGATTACACCCCTCAAGAAATAACATATATTTTAGACATTGCTAAACAAGTAAAAGCAGAAAGAAAAGCAGGGGTTGTACATCAAAGATTTTTAGGTAAGACTATTGCTCTCATTTTTGAAAAGAGGTCCACAAGAACGAGATGCGCTTTTGAAACTGCCTTTGGTGAAGAAGGAGGACATCCAGTATTTTTATCAACAGATGACATTCAGTTGGGAGCTAAAGAATCAATAGAGGATACTGCAAGAGTTTTAGGAAGAATGTTTGATGCAATAGAATTTAGAGGGTTTAAACAGGAGACCGTGGAAATTTTGGCAAAATATGCAGGTGTTCCTGTGTACAATGGCTTAACTGACGAATATCATCCAACTCAAGTTTTGGCTGACCTTATGACAATAGAAGAAGAATTTGGGAGTTTAAAAGGAAGAAAGCTTGTATTTGTAGGGGACGGAAGGAATAACATGGCTAATACTTTAGCGGTAGGCTGCGCTAAGATGGGGATGCATTATGTGATTAATTCTCCAAAAGAATTGTGGCCTTCACAAGAGTTCATAGATGAAATCAGGCAAATGGCAGCTGAAAATGGAGGAACTTTTGAACTTACTAGTGTGCCAGGAGAGGGCCTTGAAGGTGCAGATGCTATTTACACCGATGTGTGGGCGTCAATGGGAGAAGAAGCAAAGGCTACAGAGAGGGAAGCTCTTTTGAGACCTTTCCAAGTGAATGAGGAAATGATGAAAAAGACAGGAAGAGAAGATACTATATTTTTGCATTGCTTGCCCGCAGTAAAAGGACAAGAAGTTACTTTTGATGTTATAGAAGGAAAACAATCTAGAGTGTGGGACCAAGCAGAAAATAGAAAACATACAATTAAAGCTGTGATGATTGCTACTCTGCTTTAAAATTGGTTACAGGGGAGGACATTATGAGGGAAAAAGTTGTTATTGCCTTAGGAGGGAACGCTCTGCAGGATGTGAATACGCCTCCTACTGCAGAGGCTCAAATGGAAGTAGTGAAGAGGACAGCGGGGTATTTAGTGGATATAATTGAAAAAGGGTATTCTGTTGTAATTACTCATGGCAATGGTCCTCAGGTGGGGAATATAGTCATACAAAATGAAGTCGCATCAAAAGTTGTCCCTGCAATGCCTTTTGATGTGTGTGGGGCAGAGAGCCAGGGTATGATAGGATATATGATTCAACAGGCATTAGGGGAAGTTTTGAAGGAGAGAAATATCAGAAAAGAAGTAGCAACTATTATAACACAGGTTGTAGTGGATAAAAATGACCCTGCTTTTGAAAAACCTACAAAGCCGATAGGACCTTTTTACACAAAAGAGGAAGCTGAAGTTTTAATAAAAGAAAAAGGTTATGAAATGGTAGAAGACAGTGGAAGAGGATATAGAAGAGTTGTTCCCTCCCCTGACCCAAAAGAAATTGTAGAACTTAATACAATAAAGTTACTTGAAAAAAATGGGGTAATAGTAATAACAGTTGGGGGAGGAGGAATCCCTGTTATTAAGGAAAATGGCAATTTAAAAGGAGTAGCTGCCGTAATAGACAAGGATTTGGCTTCTGAAAAATTGGCAGAAGATATTGATGCAGATGTGCTGTTAATTCTTACAGCTGTTGAAAAGGTAGCAATAAATTACAACAAGCCAAATCAAAAGTTTCTTGACAAAATGACAGTGGAAGAGGCAATAAAATACATGGAAGAAGGCCATTTTGCACCAGGCAGTATGTTTCCAAAAGTTAAAGCAGCAGTGAGGTTTGCAAAGTCAAAAGTAGGAAGGCGAGCTATAATTACTTCTTTAGGCAAAGCATTAGAAGCTTTAGAGGGAAAAGCAGGCACAGTTATAAGCTTATGAAAATAAATTAAAAATTTTTCACAAAAACTATTGACAAAGAGAGATAAAAGTGAGAGAATAAAATTAAAATTGAATAAGATGAAGGTAAATCTTCGGGGCAGGGTGAAATTCCCGACCGGCGGTATAGCCCGCGAGCCGCGCATGCGGTCGATTTGGTGAAATTCCAAAGCCGACAGTGAAAGTCTGGAGGGGAGAAGATTTTCTTTTTGTGCCTATTTTTGCGAAATAAATCACAAAAAATCCTGAAGATTTATCTTCAGGATTTTTTTAGTAAATAAAATTGGAGGGATGAATTGTGGAAAAAACCAAAACACAAGCCATAGTAAAAGTGGGATTTCTTTCTGCTACAGCTTTTATATTGATGTACTTGGAATTTCAGGTACCTCTATTCCCTGGCTTTTTAAAGCTGGATTTTAGTGACGTACCTGCATTAGTTGCTTCTTTTGCTATGGGACCTTTATATGGTGTAATGGTCGAGCTTATTAAAAACATAATCCATGCTACTATAACTCAATCGGGTGGCATTGGAGAAATTGCAAATTTTTCTGTGGGTTCTATATTTGTATACACAGCAGGCATAATATATCAATTCAATAAGACGCGAAAAAATGCCCTTATATCTATGGCAATTGCTACAGTAGTGATGGCTTTTACTGCTTCACTTTTGAATTATTATGTTTTTCTGCCTTTGTACCAAAAAGTTATGGGATGGCCTATGGATGCTATCATTGGTATGAGTAAGGCTGCAAATAAAAACATAGTGGATGTTAGAACCCTTATAGCTTATGGTATTTTTCCTTTTAATGTGCTAAAAGGAATTATGCTTTCGTTAATCACTTTATTGATATATAAAAAGCTTTCACCAGTTTTGAAACATTGATTTTATTGAGAATCCTCAGCGCATGCTGGGGATTATTTTTATTTTTAATTTGTTAAAAGATAGTATATAATAAAGTTATAATGAGTGGGGTGAGAATTGGTGAAGAAGACTTATATTTGCAAAAATAAAGATGAGACCATTGCTTTAGGAGAAAAATTAGGAAGGCTGTTAAGGAGTGGAGATATAATTCTTTTATATGGCGAGCTGGGAAGTGGCAAAACTGTTTTTACAAAGGGAATTGCAAAGGGGTTAGAAATAAATGAACCAATTACCAGCCCGACTTTTACTTTAGTCAATGAACATAGAGGCAGGATTTCTCTCTATCATTTTGATTTATATAGGTTAGATGATTACACAGCCCTTTATGACATAGGTTATGAGGAATATTTTTATGACGAAGGAGTTTGTGCAATTGAATGGCCTGAAAGGTTAGGACCTTTACTTCCGAAAGAAAGGTTAGAAGTGATAATTCAAAAAGGAGAAAAAGAAGATGAAAGAGTTATTTTATTTAAAGATTTTGGGAGACGATATGAGGAGCTTTTAAAGGAGATGGGGCAATGAAAATTTTGGCAATAGATTCTTCTTCTAAAACTGCTACTGTTGCATTAGTAGATGAAAAGGGGATAATAGGAGAATACTCTATAAATTATCTAAGGCATTCAGTAATTTTAATGCCTATGATAGATGAACTACTTAAAAAGTGTGAAGTACCGATAAATCAAATAACTCATGTGGCTGTTTCAGAGGGACCGGGCTCTTTTACAGGGCTTAGAATTGGTGCTGCCACTGCAAAAGGTTTGGCTTATGCTCTTAACATACCTATTGTAGGAGTATCTTCTCTTTTAGCTCTTGCATATAATGTCAGTGAATTTGAAGGATTAATATGCCCTGTCATAGATGCTTTAAATGAAAATGTTTATGGAATGTTGATAAGAGGTGGTAATTTTGAAGTTTTAATAGATGCTGGGGTGTATTCTTTAGAGGAAATTACGGAGTTGGTAAGCAATTATTCTGACAAAGTGTTGTTCGTAGGAGAGGGTGTTTATTCCTATAAAGATAAATTACAAGAGATGATAAGGGATAAAGCTTTATTTGCAAAGGACAAAGATAACATGGCAAGAGCTGCCTCCATAGGAGAGCTTGCTATTCAAAAGATAAAAAAAGGAGAAGTGATTAGTTACTTTGATTTCAAGCCGATGTATATCAGGAAATCGGCTGCTGAAATTCGTTTAAGTGGCGAGGGGAGTTAATTAATGGATGTTATTATAAGGCCTATGAGGAAAGAAGATGTGGAGGAGGTCTTGGAAATTGAAAAGCTAAGTTTTAGCACTCCTTGGTCTAAAGAAGCTTTTATAAGTGAAGTTACAAAGAACAGCTGTGCTAAGTATATAGTGGCGGAAGTTGACAACAAAATTGTGGGTTATGGAGGATTTTGGGTGGTTGTAGATGAAGGTCATATAACCAATATAGCAGTTCATCCGGAATACAGATCTAAAGGAATTGGAAGTAAAATTATGGAAGGTTTAATTGACCTTGCTAAGAAAAATGGAATAACTGCCATGACTTTAGAGGTGAGAGAATCAAATATAACAGCGCAACATTTGTATGCAAAATATGGCTTTAGACCATTAGGTAGAAGAAAAGGCTATTATCAAGATAATAATGAGGATGCAATTATAATGTGGAAATACGACTTGTGATGGTGGTGAAATAATGGAGAAAGATATAATTATTTTAGGGATAGAATCTTCCTGCGATGAAACAGCTGCAGGAGTTGTAAAAAACGGTAAAGAAGTATTGTCGAACGTAATATATTCTCAAATAGAGATTCACAAAAAATATGGTGGGGTAGTGCCAGAAATAGCTTCAAGAAAGCATATTGAAGTAATATCTTTCGTAGTGGCAGAAGCATTAGAAAAAGCCCAGCTATGCCTTGATGAAGTAGATGTAATTGCGGCTACATATGGACCAGGATTAGTTGGTGCTCTTTTAGTCGGTTTGTCATATGGTAAAGCTTTAGCGTATGCAAAAAATAAGCCTTTTGTAGGAGTAAATCATATAGAAGCCCACATAGCTGCAAATTACTTAGGGGGTGATTTTGCTCCTCCTTTTATTTGTCTTGTGGCTTCCGGTGGACATAGCCACATTGTTTTTGTAAAAAATTATGGAGAGTACGAAGTAATGGGACAGACAATGGACGATGCAGCAGGAGAAGCCTTTGACAAAGTAGCAAGAGCTTTGGGCTTGGGATATCCTGGAGGACCTACTATTGAAAGGGCTGCAAAGCTGGGGAATATGGAAGCTATTGAGTTTCCCAAATCTTTTATGGAGGAAGGAAATTTTGATTTTAGTTTTAGTGGGCTTAAAACAGCAGTTTTAAACTATTTAAACAGGCAAAAGCAAAAAGGAGAAGAGGTGAATATTTATGATGTGGCGGCTAGTTTTCAAAGAAATGTGGTGGAGGTTTTGGTAAAAAAATTAATTGATGCAGCAAAGAGGAAAAATATTGGCAAAATTTCTATAGCAGGAGGGGTAGCTTCTAATAGTTTTTTGAGGGAAAAATTAGGAGAAGAAGCGAAGAAAATTGGAATAAGAGTCCATTATCCTGATAAAATTTATTGTACAGACAATGGGGCAATGATAGCTGCTGCCGCTTATTATGACTTTATAAAAGGGAAAACATCTGGCTTGGATTTAAATGCCATTCCTTACTTAAAGATTGGGGAAAAAATTTGACTGTTGAAAATGTGGAAATCTGTCGAAGTTTATGATGTACTGCCTTTTAAGGTCTGTGGATAACTTTGTGGATATTGTGCTTAAATATATTTCATTGTATTTACTGTAATAAAATAGAATGAAAATATATTAAAAATAAATCAAAATTTTAAAGCTTAGGGGGGTATTATGAGAAATATTTTGCTTTTCACAAAATTAAATGACAATTACATAAAAAAAATTAAAGAGCAAATGGAGGGATATGACGTTCTTTACGTTCAAAATGAGGAAGAGGCTGAAAAGTATGTAAAAGATACAGAGATTATCATAAGCTTTGACTTTGAATTTTATTCCAATATTGTGGACAAGGCTTCAAACTTAAAATGGATTCATCTTTTGAGTGCAGGTGCAGATACTCTTCCTTTTGAAAAACTGAAAGAAATGAAGGTAATAGTTACTAATTCTAGAGATGTCCACAAATATCAAATTTCACAACAAGTCATAGGCTATATGCTTATGTTTGAGAGAGCCCTTAACGTTTTTGTAAGAAATCAAATGAAAAAAGTATGGGATAGATCTGTTAGGGTTTCAGAGCTTACAGGTAAGACTGCTTTGATAATAGGAGTAGGAAGCATAGGAGAGGAAATTGCAAGACTTTTAAAAGAATTTGGCATGAAGGTCTATGGTATAAGAAATTCGGGCAAACCTTCTTTGTATGTGGAAAAAATGTATACCTCTATTGAAGATTGTGATATATTGCCACTTGCCGATTATGTAATATCTATACTTCCTTTGACTAAAGATACTTATCATTTGATAGGAGAAAATGTGTTTAATAAAATGAAAAATGATAGCTATTTTATAAATGTGGGAAGAGGCAAAGTAGTAGATGAATCAGCTCTTATAAATGCCCTCAAGAATAAAGCTATAAAGGGAGCTGCGTTGGATGTGTTTGAAGAAGAGCCTTTAAGTGAGGACAGCCCTTTGTGGGATATGGAAAATGTGATAATCACTCCTCACATGGCAGGGGTCACGCCTTTATACATGAAAAGAGCGATGGAAATTTTAAGAGAAAATTTGATAGCTTATAAAGAAGGAAGACCTTTGAGAAATATTGTAAATTTAGATAAAGGATACTAAAGCGGGTTTTTACCCGCTTAAATTTTCCCATTCTTCATACATT
Organism: Thermoanaerobacter ethanolicus JW 200; assembly: GCF_003722315.1. Lineage (NCBI taxonomy): Bacteria > Bacillati > Bacillota > Clostridia > Thermoanaerobacterales > Thermoanaerobacteraceae > Thermoanaerobacter > Thermoanaerobacter ethanolicus. The sequence goes on from NZ_CP033580.1 coordinate 1,071,789, forward strand.
TGTTCTAATTTGCTTTTAAGGGCGTTGTATTCTTTTTGTATTTCTACAATTTCTCCTGTTTTATAAATTTTAGTATCACACATTTTTTCTTCCAAATATTTTATTCTTTCTTCAGCTTGATAAATTGAATTTTCAAGGTTTTTCAGATACTCTTTTTGCTGCTTTAACTTAAGTTTAGCTAATCTTTCTTTATACCTTTCGTTTTTTATCTGTGTTTTTGTTTTTTTGATTGTTTCTTCTTCTTCGTTAAGCTGGTTTTTCTTTTCTATATAATAGCTGTAATTACCTAAGTATACTTCTACACCTTGAGGTGTCAAAATCATCACTTTTGTAGCAATTTTGTCTATAAAATATCTGTCATGGGAGACAAATAATAAAGTTCCAGTATAATCTAACAAAGCTTCTTCTAATACTTCTTTTGCTTTTAAATCTAAATGGTTAGTTGGTTCATCCATAAGTAGAAAATTCGCTTTTGAAAGGATGAGCTTTAGCAATGAAAGCCTTGCCTTTTCACCACCACTTAGTGTAGAGATAGTTTTAAAGACATCTTCTTCTCTAAAAAGAAAAGAAGCTAATAATGTCCTCACTTCTGTTTGAGTAAGATATGGATTTTCATCCCATATTTCATCAATGACTGTTTTTTCAGCATTTAAACTTTTAAATTCTTGTTCGTAATAACCTGTTATTACGTTTGTGCCAAATTTAATTTCCCCTTCAAAATTGTCAATTTCCCCCACTAATATTTTTAAAAGAGAGCTTTTTCCTATTCCGTTTGGCCCTAAAAGGGCAATTTTTTCCCCTCTTTTTATTTCAAAAGATACATTGGAGAAAATTTGTCTGTCAAAGCGTAAAGATAAATTTTTGACTGTCAATACATCATTTCCGCTTTCTAAATCGAAATCAAAACGCAAGTTGATAGATTTATTATTTATCACTGGCTTTTCTATTATTTCCATTTTTTCCAATAGTTTTTGCTTGCTTTTTGCCATTTTTACTGACTTTTCTGTTCTACGGTTTTTTTGAATCTGTATAATTGATTTAATTCTTTTTATTTCTTTTTGCTGTTCTTCATAAGCTTTTAACTTTGCTTCCATTTCCAATTTTTTTCTTTTTAAATATTCTGTGTAATTGCCTTCGTAAACACTTAAATGAGTATTTTCAATTTCAAATATTCGAGTGACAATTTTATCCAAGAAATACCTATCATGGGATATAATTAAAATTGTACCATTATAAAATTTTAAATATTGTTCTAGCCATTCTATTGAGTTTATGTCTAAGTGATTGGTAGGTTCGTCTAATAATAGGACATCTGGACTTAAAAGTAAAGTTTTTGCCAGCATAAGACGGGTTTTTTGACCGCCGCTTAAAGTTGATACAGGTGTATCAAATTGGGACACGTCAAATCCTAATCCATTTAAAACCCCTCTTATTTTACTTTCTACAGAATAACCATCTAATTCATTGTACTTGTCTGTTAAAAAGGAATATTCCAAAAAAAGTTTATCAAGTAGATGTGAATCTTTTGTTTGTGAGATTTTTTCCTCTAGAGATTTAATTTGCTTTTCTAATTGGAATATTTCATCAAAAACTGTTTTTACTTCTTCATATATACTTTTTTCAGATTCAATTACAGTATTTTGTTGTAGATATCCAATTTTATTTGCAGAAATTGAAATTGTTCCACTGTCAACTTCAGTAAAACCGGCTAAAAGGTTAAAAAGAGTGGATTTTCCAGCACCATTTTCGCCTATTACTCCTATTTTGTCTCCTTCATTGACTATAAAAGAAATATTTTGTAGAATTATATCGATACCGTAACTTTTTGTCACGTTGCTTACTGTTATGATTGCCATAAATATAACCTCCTGTTCATATTAAATATATCAAAAAAAATTTATTTTGTAAAAGTGTAGTAAACTATAACTTTTTTTTAATATGTGTCGATAAAAATTAATGAGTGTATTTTTAAATGGAAGGTGATGGACTTGGATATAGCTACAATAGTGGGTATAGTGCTTGGAGTAGGTTCTTTGATTTATGGATTTACATTAGAAGGCGGTACTGTTGCTTCTTTAATAGGGGTTTCTGCTGCTATAATAGTTTTTGGGGGTACTATAGGGGCTACTATAACTTCTTATTCTATGGATGAAATTAAAAAAGTGCCGGGACTTTTAGTGAGAGCTTTTAAAAATGAAAAGGATAATTACCTTGAGATAATAAAGTATTTTACTTATTTGGCCCAAAAAGCAAGAAGCGAAGGACTTTTAAGCCTCGAATCAGAGATTGAGTCTGAAGAAATAAAAAAATTTGACCCTATTTTAAAGGAAAGTTTAGAATTAGTTGTTGATGGTTCTGACATGGAACTTATTAGAACGACAATGGAGAATAAAATATATATAGAGGATATGGAAGCAAAAAAGGAAGCAGGTATTTTTGAATCTGCGGGTGGTTATGCACCCACAATGGGTATCATAGGAACAGTTATGGGACTCGTTCACGTGTTAAGTAATTTAAGTGAACCAGACAAATTAGGTCCTTCTATAGCGGTAGCATTTATAGCTACACTGTATGGTGTCAGCTCTGCAAACTTGTTGTGGCTTCCTATTGCTCAAAAATTAAAAAATAGAGCTCATATTAAAAGGACGGAAAGAGAATTGATATTAGAAGGAAGTCTTTCACTGCAAGCTGGTGAAAATCCAAAGATTTTAGAGAGAAAGTTAATGACATTTATTACACAAGCGCAGCGCAAAAATATACCTCAGAAAGGTAGTGTTGAATTAAATGAAGAGGTTGGAAGATGAATCAAAGCCAAATCACGAAAGATGGCTGCTTACTTATTCTGATATGATTACTTTACTTTTAATATTTTTTATAGTGATGTATACTATAAGTACTATTAATGCTACCAAATTTGCTCAAATTGCCAGTTCTTTAAGCAAAACTTTTACTGGAACTGATTACGTGATAGGCCAGTATAGTGGGAGCAGTTTTGTTCAAGGTAATAGTGGAGACAAAAATAGTTTGGGAGAAATTGAAAAGCAATTGAACGGTTTTATAAAAGAAAACAATCTTCAAGGTATGGTAACAAGTTATATAGATGAAAGAGGACTTGTAATAAGTATGCAGGATTCTCTTCTTTTTGATTTAGGTTCTGCTGATGTACATCCGGAAGAGAAAGATGTTTTAATAAAAATAGGTAATATGTTAAAAACTCTTCCAAACCATATTAGAGTGGAAGGATTTACAGATGATCTCCCTATACACAATAGTAAGTTTGATTCAAACTGGGAACTGTCTGTTATAAGAGCAACTAATGTGGTAAAAATATTGGTAAATGAAGTAGGAATAGAACCCCAGAGAATTTCAGCAGTAGGATATGGGGAATACAGGCCTGTTGTTCCAAATGACTCAGAAGAACATAGAAGACTTAATAGAAGAGTAGACATTGTCATTATGAATACAGAATATAATAAATGGGAGCCTAAAAGCCACTAAAATTAAAAAATTTTAGTGCTATTACAGAAATTTTTTAGAATTCCTCATATTCTACTATGTTTTTGTTACGTTGACAAAAAATTTACAATATTATATAATTCAATTACATAGTAGAATGAGGTGAGGACAGTGAGCAAAAAGACTATAGTATCAATGGCTGTAATAAGAAGGCTCCCAAGATATCATAGATATCTTGAAGAACTTCTTAAAAACGATGTAAAGCGTATTTCTTCTAGAGAATTAAGCGAAAAGATGGGAGTTACTGCTTCTCAAATTAGACAAGATTTAAATAATTTTGGCGGTTTTGGACAGCAGGGATATGGCTATAATGTAGAAGAGCTTTATAATAATTTGACTAAGATTTTAGGCCTTGATAAAACTTATAATACTATCATCATAGGAGCAGGAAATCTTGGTCAAGCGATTGCCAATTATACTAGCTTTGAAAAATCTGGCTTTAATTTAAAGGGGATTTTTGATATTAATCCTCGTTTATTTGGGCTTAAAATTAGAGATGTTGAAGTGATGGACGTAGAAACAGTAGAAGATTTTATAGCCCGTAATAAAATCGACATAGGTATTTTATGTATTCCCAAAGATAATGCTCAATATACTGCTGACAGACTGGTGAGAGCGGGAATTAAGGCGATTTGGAATTTCTCGCCAATAGATTTAAAGGTACCTGATGATGTAATTTTAGAAAATGTTCATTTAAGTGATAGTTTATTTACTGTATCATATAGATTAAATGAAGAAGAGCTCTTTAAAAAGTTAAAAGGAGAAACTGCTAAAATAGATGGGTAGTGTAAATTTTCTATCCATCTATTTTAATTTTGGCATGAATTTTGCTTTTAAATTTTAATGATAAAACAAGAAGGAGGGTTTTTTATGGAATTTAAAAATATTAAGCTAGAACTAAATGAAGGCGTTTCCCTCATTGCTATTGACAGACCTAAATCTTTGAATGCGTTGAATTTAGAAACTCTTAAAGAAATAGACCAGGCTTTAGAAGAAGTTAAGGAAAATGAGGAGGTGAAAGTAGTAATAATAACAGGAGCAGGAGAAAAAGCTTTTGTAGCGGGAGCGGACATTTCTGAAATGAAGGATATGAATCCACTTAAAGCAAAAGAATTTGCTGAGTTTGGCCAAAAAGTGTTTAGAAAGATTGAACTTATGAAAAAGCCTGTTATTGCTGCTGTTAATGGTTACGCTCTTGGAGGAGGTTGTGAACTGGCAATGGCTTGTGACATAAGGATTGCAAGCCACAATGCAAAATTTGGGCAGCCAGAGGTGGGACTTGGTATTATACCGGGATTTGGAGGCACACAAAGACTACCTCGAATTGTAGGCATGTCAAAAGCGAAGGAGCTTATTTACACAGGGGACATGATAGATGCTGAAGAAGCTTTAATAATAGGACTTGTTTCAAAAGTAGTAGAGCAAGAAAAACTATTGGAAGAAGCTTATAACATTGCGAAAAAGATAATGTCAAAGGGGATGATTGCTGTAAGGCTTGCAAAAGAAGCTATAAATATAGGGATTAATGCAGATATTGAAACAGGTATGAGCTATGAAGCAAAGGCTTTTGCTGTTTGTTTTGCTACAGAGGACCAAAAAGAAGGTATGGCAGCTTTTTTAGAAAAAAGAGCTCCTAAATTTGTGGATAAGTGATACGTGGTGATAAAGGGTGATAACCCTTTATCTGTAATCTTAAGTGTTAAAAAAATATCAAAAAAGGAGGAGTTTTAATGGATTTTTCATTGACGAAAGAACAACAAATGGTAAGGAAAATATTAAGAGAATTTGCTGAAAAAGAGATTGCACCTAAAGCAAAGGAAATTGATTTAACGGGTGAATTTCCTTGGGATAATGTCAAAAAAATGGCGAAAGCTGATATGATGGGAATTCCATATCCAAAGGAATATGGAGGAGCAGGAGGAGATTATATAAGTTATATTATTGCAGTGGAAGAGATATCCCGCGCTTGTGCAGCTACAGGCGTAATATTGTCTGCTCATACATCATTGGCATGTTTTCCTATTTTCCAGTGGGGAACAAAAGAGCAAAAAGAGAAATACTTAATACCATTGGCAAAAGGAGAAAAGTTAGGGGCTTTTGCGCTTACAGAGCCTAATGCTGGAACTGATGCAGCAGCTCAGCAAACGACAGCAGTATTAGAAGGAGATCATTACATTTTAAACGGCTCTAAGATTTTTATAACCAACGGCGGAAAGGCAGATGTATATATAGTTTTTGCTATGACCGATAAATCTAAAGGTACTAAAGGAATAAGTGCTTTTATTGTAGAAAAAGATTTTCCCGGTTTTTATATAGGAAAAGTAGAAGAAAAAATGGGCATAAGAGGCTCGAGGGCAGCAGAATTGGTATTTGAAGACTGTGTAGTGCCTAAAGAAAACCTACTTGGCAAAGAAGGAGAAGGGTTTAAGATAGCAATGGTGACTTTGGACGGCGGAAGAATAGGTATTGGCGCTCAAGCCTTAGGAATAGCTCAGGCAGCGTTAGACGAGGTCACAAAATATGTGAAAGAGAGGCAACAATTTGGAAGGCCTATAGGGAAATTTCAGGGCTTACAGTGGTATATTGCTGAAATGGCTACAAAAGTAAGTGCAGCTAGACATCTTGTTTACTACGCTGCATGGAGAAAGCAAAACAATTTAAGTTATACGATGGAAGCTGCTATGGCAAAGCTTTTTGCTTCTGAGACAGCCATGGAAGTTACTACAAAGGCAGTACAAATTTTTGGTGGGTATGGTTATACAAAAGATTATCCAGTTGAGAGATTAATGAGAGACGCAAAGATAACAGAAATATATGAAGGTACTTCAGAAGTTCAAAAGATGGTCATAGCCTCGAATTTATTAAAGATGTAAGGAGGAATTGCCATGAATATACTTGTGTTTATAAAACAAGTGCCTGACACTAACGAAGTCAAGATAGATCCAGTTACAAAAACCCTTATAAGAGAAGGGGTTCCCAGCATAATAAATCCAGATGATAAAAATGCTTTAGAAGAAGCTATAAGAATTAAAGAAGAATATGGAGCAAAAGTTATTGTCATAACAATGGGACCTCCACAGGCTGAAACTGCGTTAAGAGAGGCACTGGCTATGGGTGCCGATGAAGCATATCTTTTGACTGATAGAGTATTTGCGGGTGCTGATACTTATGCAACTGCCAAAACTTTGTCAAAGATGGCTAAAAAATTTGACTATGACATAATATTCTGTGGTAGACAAGCTATAGATGGAGATACTGCGCAGGTAGGCCCCCAATTGGCTGAACAGCTTAATGTTCCTCAAGTGACATATGTTAAAGAAGTAAAAATTGAAGGTGATACACTTATCGTAAAAAGAGCACTTGAAGACGGATATGAAGTCATAAAAGTCAAAATGCCCGTGCTTTTAACAGCGATTAAAGAGCTTAATACTCCAAGGTATCCTTCTATAAAGGGAATATTTGAATCGTATAGAGAAAAAGAAGTTAAAATTGTGACTGCTGCAGATTTAGGAATAGATCCTCAAGAAGTTGGACTTAAAGGGTCTCCTACAAAAGTTATTTCCACAACTACTCCAGAGACACAAAGGGCAGGAGAAATTTTTACGGGCAATGTAAAGGAATGTGTACAAAACCTTGTCCAAAGATTAGTTGAAAAGCATGTTATATGAAGGAGGCTGGAAAAAATGAATGAATACAAAGATATATGGGTGTTCGCCGAGCAAAGAGAGCAAAGATTAATGAATGTATCTTTAGAGATATTAGGAGAAGCGAGAAAACTTGCTGATAAAAAAGGTGTAAAAGCTTGTGCAGTGTTAGTTGGATATGGTGTAAAAGGTCTGGCAGATGAATTAATCAAATATGGTGCTGATGTAGTGTATGTAATAGATAACCCCCTTCTTAAAAACTATACGACAGAAGGCTATGCAAAAGTCATTGCAGACCTTGCAAATGAGATAAAGCCTGAAGTGATTTTGTATGGAGCCACATATATAGGAAGAGACCTTGCACCAAGGATTGCTTCACGATTGCACACTGGCCTTACAGCAGACTGCACGGGACTTGATATAGATGAAAATGGATTGCTTTTACAAATACGTCCTGCTTTTGGAGGCAATCTCATTGCCACAATAATATGTCCAGAAAGAAGGCCTCAGATGGCCACTGTGAGGCCTGGAGTTATGAAAAAAGCTCCAAAAGACGAAAAGCGCAAAGGAGAAATCATAGAAATACAGGCAAATATTAAAGAGGGTGACATAAGGACCCAAATATTTGATATAATAAAAGAAGCGAAGAGTAAAGTAAATATAGAAGAGGCAGATATTATTGTTTCTGGAGGAAGGGGGGTAGGAGGAGCAGAAGGGTTTAAGCTAATTCAGCAATTAGCTGATGCTTTAGGAGGAGTGGTAGGAGCTTCTCGTGCTGCAGTTGATGCAGGATGGATTTCCTCTGACCACCAAGTGGGGCAGACAGGTAAAACCGTAAGGCCAAAGCTTTATGTAGCTTGCGGCATAAGTGGGGCGATACAGCATATTGCAGGCATGGGAAATGCAAAAACGATAGTTGCCATAAATAAAAATCCTGATGCACCTATTTTTAAAGTAGCTGATTATGGAATAGTTGGAGATTTATTTAAAGTAATACCGGCATTGATAGAGGAAATAAAGAGGATTAAAAATAACGAGATGGCATGAATTTTGCATATATAAAAAAGAGGGCGGCTGACCTTTTGGCAGCTGACCCTCTTATAAATAAATTTAGAAGGGGTGTTTTAAAATGCAAAAAATATTTGTAGTCGGTACAGGTACAATGGGTTCGGGAATAGCCCAGGTATTTGCAGAAAATGGTTTCGATGTCATAATAAGAGATGTAGATATCAAGTTTGTAGAAAGAGGTTTAGGAGTAATTGAAAACAATCTCAAAAGAAGTGTTGAAAAAGGCAAAATTACAGAAGAAGAAAAAAATAAAGTTTTAGGAAGAATAAAAGGCACTGTTGACATTGATGAGGCGAAAGATGTTGACTTTGTTATTGAAGCAGCTATAGAAAACATGGAGATTAAAAAACAAATTTTTAAAGAGCTTGATAACGTATGCAAAGAAGGTACAATACTTGCAACAAACACTTCTTCTCTTTCAATAACAGAAATAGCAAGTAGCACAGCAAGGCCTGAAAAAGTTATCGGAATGCACTTTTTTAACCCTGTGCCTGTCATGAAATTAGTAGAAGTTATAAAAGGCATGAAGACTTCTGAAGAGACTTTTAATACAGTAAAAGAGCTGGCGCAAAAGCTTGGTAAGACTCCTGTTGAAGTCAATGAAGCTCCTGGCTTTGTAGTAAACAGGATTTTAATTCCCATGATAAATGAAGCTATAGGAGTTTTAGCTGATGGAGTAGCTTCTGCATCTGACATAGATGAAGCGATGAAATTAGGAGCAAACCATCCCATAGGACCTCTTGCTCTTTCTGACCTTATAGGCAATGACGTAGTTCTTGCAATAATGGATACACTTTATTCAGAATTTAATGATTCAAAATACAGACCCCATCCGCTTTTGAGAAAAATGGTTAGAGCAGGACTTTTGGGAAGAAAAACAGGGAAAGGATTTTTTGAATATAAATAACGAATATAATCTAAAAAGGAAAGAATTGATATGAAAACAGCAATTTATCCAGGAAGTTTTGATCCAGTTACATATGGCCATATAGATATTATAAAAAGAGGAGCACTTTTATTTGACAAATTAATTGTCGCTGTACTTTTAAATCCAATCAAAAAGCCTTTATTTTCAATAGAAGAAAGAATTGAACTTTTAAAAGCTGTAACAAAAAATATTCCTAATGTCCAAATAGATTACTTTGATGACTTATTAGTAGATTATGCAAAAAAAGTAAGAGCTGGTGTTATAATAAGAGGTTTAAGGATGGTTTCTGACTTTGAGTATGAATTTCAAATGGCTTTAATTAATAAAAAATTAGATCCTTCAATTGAGACAGTTTTTTTAATGACAAATGAGCAATACAGTTATTTCAGTTCTAGTGCAGTAAAAGAAATTGCTCAGTTTAGAGGGGGTTTTTCTAAATTTGTGCCTGAAATAGTAGCTCAGAAGTTAAAGGAAAAGTTAAAGCTGTAAGGAGGATTGATTTGTATGAGAGAAGCAGTAATTGTAAGTGGTGCGAGAACTGCGATAGGAAAATTTGGAGGTAGTTTGGCCAGCATTCCGGTTGTAGACTTAGGAGCAATTGTCATAAAAGAAGCTTTAAAAAGGGCAAACATTGCTCCTGAACAAGTGGATGAGGTACTTATGGGAAATGTTTTGCAAGCAGGATTAGGACAAAATCCCGCAAGGCAGTCGGCAGTGAAAGCAGGTATACCTGTTGAAGCAACCGCTGCGACGATAAATATGGTGTGTGGCTCAGGACTTAGAACTGTGACAATGGCAGCACAGGCTATTATGACAGGAGATGCAGAAATAGTTGTTGCTGGTGGAATGGAAAATATGTCAAGAGCGCCATATCTTTTAAATGAAGCTCGATTTGGCTATAGAATGAACGATGGTAAAATAGTGGATTCTATGGTATACGACGGTTTAACCGATGTGTTTAATCAATATCTTATGGGTATAACAGCTGAAAATGTTGCTGAAAGATATGGAATTACAAGGGAAGAGCAAGACGAATTTGCGCTAAGAAGCCAAAAGCTTGCAGAAGCTGCGATTACATCAGGAAGGTTTAACGATGAAATTGTACCTGTTTTAATTCCTCAGAAAAAAGGCGATCCCATAGAATTTAAAACAGATGAACATTATAGACCTGGTACAACATTAGAGGCTCTTTCTAAATTAAAACCTGCTTTTAAACCGAATGGAACAGTTACAGCAGGAAATGCATCTGGCATAAACGATGGAGCAGCTGCTGTGGTTGTTATGTCAAAAGACAAAGCAAAAGAGTTAGGAATTACTCCCCTTGCTACAATTAAGTCTTACGCTTATGCAGGGGTTGACCCAAGTGTTATGGGATTAGGTCCTATTTATTCTACAAGGAAGGCTCTTGATAAAGCAGGATTAAAAATTGAAGACATTGACCTCATAGAAGCTAATGAAGCTTTTGCAGCCCAAGCGTTAGCAGTTGCAAAAGAACTTAAATTTAACATGAATAAAGTAAATGTCAACGGTGGTGCAATAGCTTTAGGCCATCCTATTGGTGCAAGCGGAGCTAGGATTTTAGTGACACTGCTTTATGAAATGAAGAAGAGAGGTTCCCATCTTGGGCTTGCGACACTTTGCATAGGCGGTGGTATGGGCATATCAATGATTATAGAAATGTAAAGTAAATAGAGAAAATAATGGCCCTCGGTTTATGCCGGGGGTTATTGACTTTTAATAACGATTACAAATATAATAAATATCAAAGGATGTCCTAAAATGATACATCCCTTCTTTTTAATATTAAGGGGAGAGAAAAGATGGGTAAGAATGTTGGCAAGTCATTTTTGTTTAGTGAAAAAATGGAATTTTTATTTGAAAGTGTTTTTGACAAACTGCCAATTGCTTTTGATATACTTGATGCAGAAGGTAATATAAGAATGATGAATAAAACGTTTTTAGATTTTTTAGGCTTGGAAAAAGAAAAAGTTATTAACAGATACGTATTGGACGTTGATCGAAACTCGCGATTTCCTCTTGTTTTGAAAACAGGCCAGAACGAGATTGCCTATAGACATAAGTTTGCCAATGGAAAAGAAGCTATTGTGCATAGAATTGCGATAAAAGATGGCGACGAGGTTATTGGCGGTTTTGGAATGATTTTGTTTGAGGATTTAAATGAACTTAGAAAACTCATAGAAAAAAACAGGCTTTTAGAGACTGAACTTAATCACTATAAAAAAACATTAAGAAAAATTCGTGGTGCCAGGTATTCATGGGAGAATATTGTTGGAAAAAGTGATGCAATAATTGAGTGTAAGAAAAAAGCTATAAAAATGGCTAGTATGGATTCCAATATTCTTATATATGGAGAAAGTGGGGTAGGGAAAGAACTTTTTGCTCAGGCAATCCACAATTCAAGTAGCAGAAGAGATTATCCCTTTGTAACTGTAAATTGTGCTGCTATACCAGAGCAGTTAATGGAATCAGAGCTATTTGGTTATGAAGAAGGCGCTTTTACAGGAGCTCAAAAAGGCGGTAAAATAGGTAAGTTCGAGCTTGCAAATCATGGTACTATCTTTTTAGATGAAATAGGTGATATGCCGTATACAATGCAAGCAAAACTTTTAAGAGTGCTTCAAGAAGGAGAAATCGAAAGAGTAGGTGGCAAAGAACCTATTAGAGTTGATGTACGCGTAATATCAGCGACAAACAAAGACCTTACAAAACTTATTAAAGAAGGCAAATTTAGGAGTGATTTGTTTTACAGAATAAATGTATTAATGCTTAATGTTCCACCATTGCGTGAAAGAAAAGGAGATATTCCACTTTTGATAGATCATTTTTTGTACCTTTTGGCTCAGAATTCTGGAATATACAAAAAAGTTTCTAAGGAAGTGTATGATATTTTGGAGAAATATGATTGGCCAGGCAACATAAGGGAACTTAGAAATGCAGTTGAGCGAATGGTTGTCAATTCGGAAGGTGATACAATTAGGAAAACAGACATTCCTCTTTATATTCTAAACAAAGAGATACCCATAAGGAAGAATGGGTCGGGACTTCAGCAAATGCTTGAAGAATTTGAAGAGAAGATAATCCTTGAGACTTTAAAAGAGTGTAACTATAATAAATCACAAGCAGCAGAAATATTAAAAATACCAAGGTCAAGACTTTATCGGAAGCTAAAAAAGTTTAATATTCTCGAAGATAATGAAGTAAAATGATACTGTGTAGCGAAAAGCTACAAATTTTGAAAACGCAGGAGACATATCTCTTGCGTTTTTTTGTATTATTGTGAGACATTTATCAATAAAAAATTGTATTTTGTAATGTCTTTAAAAGCAACAAGAGAACTTTTAATTTAAAGGGTGGACATTTAAAAAATCCACATTTGACTGCTTATTTTCTAAAAATTTTTAAGCAAAATTAATAGTTGGCACTTTTTTTGCTTTTACTATTTAGAGAAAAACAACTGAAAGGAGTAGCATTATGGGGAAAACGATTAATGAATTAAAAATTGGTGACAAAGACTATTTTGAGAAAACAATTACAGAAACAGATGTATATTTATATGCTGGGATTACAGGTGATTTTAATCCTGCCCATATTAATCAGGTAGCATCTGAAAAAACGATGTTTAAGGGAAGGATAGCTCACGGAATGTTGACAGCGGGGTTAATTTCTGCTGTTTTGGGTACTAAGTTACCAGGACCGGGAACTATTTATCTTGGTCAAGAATTGAAGTTTACAAAACCTGTAAGGATTGGCGATACAATCAAAGCTGAGGTAGAAGTAGTAGAAATCATCCCTGAAAAAAATCGAGTTAAATTAAAAACAATATGTACAAATCAAAATAACGAAGTTGTACTGGAGGGTATGGCGACAGTACTTGCACCAAAGGAGTAAGCAGAAATTATTGGAATGGGAGGTTAGTACATGTTATTGCAACAATTAATAAGCGGTTTTGCTACAGGTGGATTATATGCATTAGCAGCATTAGGTCTCGTATTGATATACAAAACTTCTGATGTAGTAAATTTCGCACAGGGCGAAATGGCGATGTTTTCTACTTTTATTGCATATACAACTATGACATCCTATGGTATGTCTTATTGGGAAGCTTTTATATTGGCACTTTTGTTTGCGTCAGTTTTAGGATTTATCGTAGAAAGATTTTTCATAAGACCTATACAAAATGCTCCAGTTTTAAGTCTTTTAATTGTGACATTAGGTCTTATGATGATTGTAAATGGTATAGCAGGATGGGCATTTGGTTTTGAGACTCATAGTTTTCCAGCAATTGTCGGGGGGGAATTAAAAATTTTTGGTGCAGTGATATCAAAGTCAAATCTTTTGACATTAGTTATTACAGTATTTATAATGGGAATTTTGTTTTATATGTTGAAATATGCTCTTGCTGGAATTGCTATAAGGGCTACATCAGAAAATCCAACTATTGCAAGGTTAATGGGTATTGCTGTTAATCATGTTTATTCTATTACTTGGGTTGTAAGTTCTATACTTGGTGCAATTGCAGGTATGTTCATAGCCCCAACTACATTTCTTGATGTAAATATGATGTCTTCTGTGTTGCTAAAGGCATTTACTGCTGCAGTTTTAGGAGGATTTACAACTTTTGTGGGGCCTGTAGTAGGAGGGTTAATACTTGGAGTGTTAGAAAACATTGCAAGTGGCTATATTTCTGCGCAACTGAGTTCGACATTTGCGTTTGCTCTTATAGTTATAATGCTATGGATTAAGCCTACGGGACTTGTTGGCCAAAAAGTGGGAAAGAAGGTGTAAAAATGAATGCAAAAAAATACATCTCATGGATAGTTCTAATTTTAATTGCTACATTAATTCCACCTATATTAAATTTACCGGGTAGCCTTCAGTATCTTTTAGATTTGTCGCTTATATATGCAATTGTCGCAATAGGCCTTAATCTTCTAATGGGTTATGCAGGACAGATATCCTTGGGACATGGTGCTTTTTTGGCTGTTGGTGCTTATACTTCAGCATATTTAACACTTACACTTCATGTGCCATTTTTTATAGCACTTATATTATCAGGTTTAATAACAGGTATTGTGGGGATTCTTTTAGGAATTCCTGCACTGAAGTTGGAAGGGAATTATTTAGCGATAGCTACTCTTGGATTTGGTGTAGCTGTAACACAAATTTTTGCTATATGGACAAGTTTTACTGGTGGTTTTTCAGGTATAAAACCATTGAAACCTGAATTATTTGGTTTTAAGTTTAATTCGTATCTAAGTTATTACTATATTATCTTAATTTTAACTATTGTTCTTGTAATATTGACTTGGAATATTATAAGGACAAAAGTGGGCAGAAGCCTAATGGCTATGAGAGACAGTGAAATTGCTGCAAAGGCAATGGGAATAAATGTTTCGTATTATAAAACATTAGCTTTTGGATTAAGCGCATTTTATACAGGAATTGCAGGAAGCCTTTATGCTCACCTGCTTGGTTTTATGACTCCTTATGATTATGCATTCAGCATAGGGATGTCTCTTAATTTTCTTGCAATGATTGTTATAGGCGGGATAGGAACAATAAGTGGGTCCATAATTGGGGCAATAATTATGACGTGGATTCCACAGATTACCTCCAATTTACCCATAAAAAGTTTATCGCAAATTATTACAGGTGCAATTATAATAGCCGTCGTAATCTTTTATCCAAACGGTATAGCATATGCGGGAGCTAGACTAAAAGATAAATTTGAGAGATTATTTGCGAAGCACCAAGAAAAAATCGTAGTTAAGATAGAGAAGTGAGGGATAATGCATGGAACATTTAATAGTTGACAATTTAACTATGGAATTTGGAGGTTTGAAAGCTGTTGATTCTCTCAGTTTTAGCGTTAAAAAGGGTGAAATCTATGGGCTTATAGGTCCTAATGGTGCTGGGAAAACAACTGTTTTTAATTGCGTATCAAGGTTTTACAATCCTACCTCCGGCAGAATTATTTTTGAGGGTAAGGAAATTACAAAGCTTAAACCTCATGAAATAATAAGAGCAGGGATATCTAGAACTTTTCAAAATGTAGAACTCTTTAAGCATATGACTGTATTAGAAAATTTGCTTGTTGGTCAAGTTGTATTTACAAGAGAGAACATATTATCCGCTGCTTTTATGCTCTCTTCTGTAAGAAAAGAAGAGAGAAGAATTAGGGAGGAAGCTATGGAAATACTTAAAATTCTCAATATAGAAGACAAAGCACATGAATATGCATCGGCACAACCTTATGGAATACAAAAGCTAGTAGAAATAGGAAGAGCACTTGTATCTCAACCACGACTAATCATGTTAGATGAACCTGCTGCAGGTATGAATCACAGTGAAACAGATGAATTAGCTGAATTAATATTAAAATTGCGAGATGAGCTTGGTATTACAATACTTTTAGTAGAACATGACATGTCTCTTGTCATGAATATATGTGAGAATATTTGTGTAATGAATTTTGGCAAAAAAATATGCGAAGGTACACCAGAAAAAGTAAAATCTGATCCTGCTGTCATCGAAGCATATCTGGGGGGTGAAGAGATTGCTTAGCCTTATTGATATAGAATCTTCCTACGGATATGTTAAAGTGCTAAAAGGCATAACAATTGAAATAAAAGAAGGAGATATTGTTGCGATTTTAGGTGCTAATGGTGCAGGAAAAACCACAATACTTAGAACTATATCAGGGCTTTTAAAACCTGACCGTGGGAAAATAGAGTTTATGGGAGAAAGAATAGATGGCAAACCTCCCGAATTAATTGTATCTAAGGGTATTGTACAATCTCCTGAAGGAAGAGAAATTTTCCCTGGTTTATCCGTTTTAGAAAATTTAAAAATAGGTGCTTATACCAGAAAGGACAAAAATAATATTTCAAAAGACCTTGATAGGATTTATCATTATTTTCCACGGCTTAGAGAAAGACAAAATCAAATTGCTGGTACTTTAAGTGGTGGAGAGCAACAAATGCTCGCAATAGCAAGGGCATTGATGGCAAAGCCAAAATTGTTAATGCTTGATGAACCTTCATTAGGACTTGCACCACGTGTAGTTAAGGAAATATTTGAAATTATTAAAGAAATTAATCAAGAAGGGGTAACAGTACTTTTAGTGGAGCAAAATGCCAGACAGGCATTAGCAATAGCTAATTATGCTTATATTTTGCAAACTGGATTAGTAGTAATGGAAGGAAAAGCAGAAGATTTAAAAAATAATGAGGAGGTGAAAGCAACTTATCTTGGAGGTAAAAGCCCAGGGTCGAATGTAAATTAAAAATAATAAGAGGAGGATAATTATGGGGAAAAAGTTTTTTAAAAAATTGTTTGTAATAGCATTTGCTTTAATATTTACATTAGGGATTATTTTAACAGGTTGTGGAAACAAAAATAATGAACAGCCAAGTACCCCGGCTTCACAAAAAGAACAAACAAAAAAAGAACTGGCTCAAGGAGTGACAGATACAACAGTAAAAGTAGGTACAACACTGGCGTTGACAGGACCAGTAGCAGTAATTGGCACACCAATGCTCCATGGTATGCAAGCTTATTTTAATTACATTAACGACCAGGGAGGAGTAAATGGCAGGAAAATAGAACTTATATACAAAGATGATCAATTTAACCCTGCTGTAACAGTACAAAAAACTCAGGAATTAGTTGAACAAGATAAAGTATTTGCTCTTGTAGGTACGCTTGGGACTCCAGGATTGCTTGCATCAATGGATTATATCGTTCAAAAAGGAATTCCTGATGTATACCAGGGCTCAGGGTCAAGCAAGTTTGCAATTCCCTTCAAGAAAAATTATTTTCCTGCACAGCCTAATTATACTACAGAAGGACATGTGCTAGCACAATATGCGGTTGATAATTTAAATGCGAAAAACATTGTAATAATTTATCAAAACGATGAACAAGGTACAGAAGGCCTAAATGCTATAAAAGAACAACTCGAAAAGCTGGGGAAATCTGACCTTTTGAAAGCTGCTGTTCCTTTTAACACAACTGATGTAGATTTTAGCACACCGGTATTAAAGGCAAAAGAAGCTAATGGAGATGTTGTAATACTTCTTGGTACCGCGAAACCTCTTGCAGGTATTGCTGTCAAGGCAAAAGAAATTGGGTATAAGCCGCAATTTCTTGCCTCCTATGTGGTTTCTGACCTTACAATGTTTAAACTTGCAAAGGATGCATGGAATGGTGCAATAGTTGCAGGTTGGGCATATCCGATATATGAGAAGACAAAAGACGAGCCTAAAGTTAAGTTGTTCTACGATACAATGGCAAAATATTTCCCGAATGAAACACCTTCAGGATATCATGTAGCGGGTTGGATTGCAGCTCAAACCTTTGTTGAGGGATTAAAAAGGGCCGGTGATAATCTTACATGGGACGGTTTTATAAAAGCCATGGAGACATTTAGAGATTGGAACGATGGACTTGCGTATAAACTTACCTATACAGAGACAGACCATAGTCCACAAAGGGCAATGTACTTTATGAAGGCTATATACAAAAACGAAAATGAATATACTTATGAGATAATTACCGATTACATTGAACCTAAGTGATACTTTTTAATATTTTAGAAAGGGCTTTTTAAAAAGCCCTTTCTAAAAACCTCATGATAGGAGGCTACCAAATGGCAAAAGTCAGAGTTAATAATATTGAATTATACTATGAAATACACGGAAATGGTCAACCTCTTGTACTAATAGAAGGCCTTGGTTGTTCGAAATGGATGTGGTTTAAACAGATATATGAGTTAAAAAAGTATTTTAAGGTTATTGTTTTTGACTTGAGGGGTGTTGGTGATTCTGATAAACCTGATATGGAATATTCTATTAAGTTGTTCGCCGATGATACAGCGGCTCTGGTAACAGAACTTGGGTTTAAAAAAGTTCACATACTTGGGGTTTCTATGGGTGGTTATATAGCACAAGAACTTGCTTTGGAATACCCTGCTCTTGTTGATAGGTTGATACTATGTTCTACTCATTATGGAGGACCAAATATCGTGCCAATACCACTGTCCACTCTTAGCATTATGTTAAATGGAACAGGTGCAGGTAATGCACTTGAAAATTTGCGAATTGCTATGTCTTTAAATTTTAGCGATGAATATCTTTCTACTCATAAAGATGAATTTGAACAGATTGTGAAATGGAAATTTGAAAAGCCGCAACCATTTTACGCTTACAAAAGACAATTTTACGCTGGATTAGCATTTGATGAAGAATCAAGAGTTCATTTGATTAAATCTCCTACTTTAATAATGGCAGGTAAAGACGATAAAATCGTACCTTATGAAAATGCTCTTTTATTGCATTCAAAAATTGAGGACTCAGAAGTTGAATTTTTTGATAATGCAGGACACATGTTTTTTATAGAAAAAGCAGAGGAAGTGAATCAAAAAATTGTAGAGTTTTTAACAAAACCTATAGGAGGAGATGAAAAATGGAAAGAAAGGATATTAACGTAGGAATTGTTGGAACAGGACTTTACATTCCTGAGACATATATGACAGCTGAAGATATAGCAAAAGAAACAGGTATACCTGAAGAAATTATAAAAACCAAATTTGGGATTATAAGAAAGCCTATACCGGGTCCGGAAGACCATACTTGTCATATGGGAATACAAGCGGCGAAAGATTGTTTGAGAAGAACTGGTGTTGATCCAAAAGAAATAGACCTCATTATATATATAGGCGAAGAACACAAAGAATATCTACTTTGGACATCTGGTATCAAATTACAATACGAAATAGGAGCAGAAAATGCGTGGGCTTTTGATATGGCGTTAAGGTGCGGTACAGCAGTTGCAGCTTTGAAGATAGCGAAAGATATGATGGTTGCAGATGATAATATTAATACCGTTATGATTGCTGGTGGATACAGAAACGTTGACTTTATTGATTATAAGAATCCGCGCGTATCCTTCATGTATGACCTTGCTGCAGGAGGAGGAGCAATTCTCCTTAAGAAAAATTATAATAGGAACATTGTACTTGAGGCATCAATTATAACAGATGGTTCCTTTTCTGAAGATGTTGCTGTTGTCGGTGGAGGGACAAAATATCCTGTAAGCCATGAAATGATTGATAAAGGACTATATAAATTAGATGTTTTGAATATGGAACATATGAAAAAAGGTCTTGAAGAAAAATCGATGCCTAATTTTTTAGGTGTGATTAAAGAATCTCTAAGGAAAAGCGGATATACACCTTCCGATATTGGCTATCTTGCGATACTTCACATGAAAAGGTCTGCTCATGAATTTATTTTAAATGAACTAGGCTTATCTCCTGACAAATCGATTTACTTAGAAAACTATGGGCATATGGGTCAGATTGACCAGATACTTTCAACACAACTTGCACTAGAAGAAGGAAAAATAAAAGATGGTGATGTAGTAGTATGGGTAAGTGCAGGGATAGGTTATGTATGGGATGCAATTACAATAAAGTGGGGACCTATAGAATAAGTTTTATGGCATAAATTTTATGACAGGAGGTTTTAAACATGGATTATAAAGAACTATACAAGAAGAAGTTAGTTTCTGTTGAAGAAATTTTATCAAAGATTAACAGTGGAGATGAAATTGTTTCTGCTATGGCTGCTTCAGAGCCTCAAGGCATTTTAAGTAAACTCCATACTATAAAAGATAGAGTTGAAGATGTAACGGTTGTTGTATGTCTTCCAATGAAAGATTATGAATTTTTTATGAATCCATCAATGAAAGGGCATTTTCTTACTGAATCATGGTTTTATACTGCAGGATTAAGGGAAGCACATAAATACGGGACAGTATCTTTTATACCCAATCATCTTCATTTAGCTTCAACAAAAAGATTACACTATAGAAAACCCAGGTTTTTCCTAGGTACTGCAACTCCAATGGATAAACATGGATATTTATCATTATCTTTAGGTATTACTTATGAAAAAGATATTCTTGAGAACGCTGATTATGTTGTTTTAGAGGTAAATGAAAACCTCCCAAGGACATATGGTGATACACAAATCCACATAAGCCAGGTGGACTTCATTGTTGAAAATCATGCTCCTGTTCCTGAAATTCCTATTGTAGAACCAAACGAAAAAGACAAAATAATAGGGAATTATATAGCTGAGTTAGTAGAGGACGGCTCAACGATTCAATTGGGAATAGGTGGAATACCTAATGCTGTGGCAAAAGCACTTTTAAATAAAAAAGACCTTGGCATTCACACAGAGATGTTTACAGAAGGAATGGTAGATTTATTTGAAGCTGGGGTAATCACCAATAAGAAAAAGACCTTATGGAAAGGAAAATCTATAGCTACATTTGCACTTGGTACTAAGAAACTGTATGATTTTATAGATGATAATATGGGAGTAGAATTTCAAAGAGGCGCAGTTGTCAATGACCCATATGTAATAGGCCAAAATTATAAAATGGTATCTATAAATACTGCACTGCAAGTAGATTTAACAGGTCAAGTTTGTTCAGAATCTCTGGGCATAAGGCAATTCAGTGGGACGGGGGGACAAGCAGACACGGCAGTAGGGGCACAAATTTCAAAAGGAGGCAAATCTATAATAGCATTGTACTCATCAGTAAAAAACGATACTATATCTACAATAGTTCCTACATTAACAGAAGGTGCCGCAGTAACTTTATCAAGAAATGATGTAGACTATATTGTTACAGAGTATGGTATTGCAGAAATGAGAGGACGGTCGATAAGAGACAGAGTCAGAAATTTAATAAACATTGCTCATCCTAAATTTAGAGATGAGCTCAGGGAAAAGGCTAAAGAGCTTATGATATGGTAATATTTGAATGTTAAAGATAAAATGTCAATAGAAAAGGTGGAACAATTTATGAGGAAGCTAAGAGTATTTCCTCTATTGGTAATAATGTCGTTGTTATTATTTCAAGGACATTATAAAGCAACATCATATTTTGACCCAACACCAATAAAAACCTTTACAGACTCTAAATACTGGGCTAAAGTGGAACTTTTGAGAGATAGCAATCCTAATATAGGACAAGAAAGATTTATAACAGATAATCAACAAAAAGATCCAGAAATTATCAAAGAATTTAACAACAATCCTCAACCAAATTCACAATATTTTTTGCTCCACTATGCACCCGGTTGGGAGACAGGCACAAAGCCATATCCTGTAATTCTTGTTCACGGTGCTGGTTCTGATGCAAACTTTTTTGCAGACCCTAAAAGGGATGGTTCGATTACTGGTTTGATGCAATATCTTTCGCAAAGAGGTTATAAAGTCTTTGCTGTTACATTTGCGCATCCTCATGGGGACAATTACATTCAAAGAGAGATTCTTGCTGATGTGATTCAGAAGGTTAAGGCTGTAACAGGAGCAAGTAAAGTTGATATTATAGCACATAGTAAAGGCAATATGTCTGCGAGAATGTACGTGTCAAATGTCAAAGAATCATGGGGAGTTGATTTTGGAAAAGATGTGAGAAGATATATCCAGCTGGGAGCTCCAAATGGTGGAATTGACTTTACTTTTAGGAATCCAAATATGGCATGGGGTATAATGACAACTGGAGGATTTGGACCTGTTCCTTATACTTATATGTTGATTTATGGATTATGGTATAATACCACCTATCATAGTATATACACAGAAGGTGGAGCATATCCAGGACAACTTCAGATGCTAGCAAGATGGGATAGTGTATATCCTCTAAATACAACGCAGCAAGATTGGTATACAACTTATTATGGAGGGTGGGGATTTGCTAGTTATTCCTATGGAATAGATTATGCAATTAAAGAAGGCGGAAATCTTGTTAATACATTACAGAATTCCCCTGTAGATCCTTCTGTAGAAATAGCTGTGTTGGCTGGAGATTATAATTATATAAATGGTGTTCCGTGGGAGACCACAGGGTCCAGTGATGGATTAGTATTTGTAAAAAGTGCTACTGATACATCGGCAATGACAAAATCAGGGGCAAAACTTTTAGCGAAAGACGTACACCATTTAAATCACCTTGAGCTGGCATATGATAAATCAGCTATGGATTGGATAGATGCACAATTGTCAAAATGAGAAAAGGAATTGCTTTTAGCAAAAGTAAATTATATTTCAAGCAGTTTATTTCCTCGGAAACAAATTAAAATATTATATTACGTTGTAGATGTTAAAAATAAAGGGGGTTAAAATTTATGTGTAGAGTAATATATAAAAAAATTGCTTTACCAAATGGAGAGGAAATTGGTTACAGAGAAAGAGAAGGAGGAAAAGACGCAATAATTTTTGTTCATGGTAATTTAGTTTCATCAAAATATTGGGAAAAATTTATGCAAAGATTTCCTGAAAATTTTAAACTTTATGCAGTAGATTTAAGAGGAGCAGGAATCTCTTCATATAACAAGCCTATTGAAACAATGAGGGATTTTTCTGAAGATATATGGCTTTTTTCACAAGAAATGAATATCAAAAAGTTTATTCTTGTAGGGTGGTCGATGGGCGGAGTAATTTCTATGCAACTAGCGGCTGACCACCCTGATGCAGTAAAAAAATTGATCCTTGTAAGTTCACCATCTTGCAAAGGTATACCGTTTACAAAAAAAGATGAAGAAGGTAAAGTGATACCGGGTGAATATTGGAAAACAAAAGAAGAAGTGTTTAATGATAAAGTACAAGTTTTGCCGATAGTTTATGCATTGAGATCGGGAAACAGAGAAATAATGAAAAATATTTGGGATTCTGCTGTGTTTAACTATAAAAAGCCTGAAGAAAACTATTACAAAGAGCTCATAGAGGATATTTTTACAGTAAGAAATTATCCTGATTGTGCGTGGGCGACGCAGATTTTTAATATATCACATTTTCATAATGGTGTAGTCATGGGCACAGGAGAAGTAGATAAACTAACAATGCCTGTATTGTTATTATGGGGAGAATATGATGTAATTGTAAAAAAAGAGTATAGCGAAGAAACAGCAAAAGAAATCGGGGAGAATGCCCATGTTGTAGTTATTGAAAATGCGGCTCATAGTGTGTTTATTGATAATGAAGAACAAACATTAAAGGTTATGCTAGACTTTATTGAGAAATAGGGGAGGAGATGAATATATGAGAAGAGCGCGAATCATAGGAGTAGGAAGTTATCACCCAAAAAATTTGATAACAAATGAAGAACTGTCAAAAAGAATAGGTGAGCCAATAAGCATAAATTTTGAAAATAAGGTTGGAATACTTCAAAGGTATATAACTGGTCCGGATGAAAGCACTGCAGATCTTGCTTATGAAGCAGCTATCAGGGCCTTAGAAATGGCAGATATATCAGCAAAGGATATCGATTTGATAATTTTATCAACGGATACTCCCGAGTATATTACTCCTCCAACTTCTGCAATTGTACAAGGAAGGCTTGGAGCAATAAATGCTGGCTTTTTTGATATAAATGCTTCTTGCGCTGGATTTGCAGGCTCTCTTGCAGTTGCATCAAAAATGATTATGGCTGATGATTCATTAAATAAAGTCTTAGTTATTGGTGCATATAACATGAGCAAATTTATTGACTATAATACACCCGGACTTTCAGCCATATTTGCGGATGGTGGTGGAGCGGTTGTACTTACTTCAATAGAAGAAAATGCTGGGTTTTTAGCATCCAAATTCATAGGAGATGGTACCCAGTATGATTTTCTAGGTATATATGATGGTGGTGCAAAAAATCCGCTTAGAAAAGACAATCCTAAAGACCAGCTTTTGACATCTTTCAAGCCTCTTCCTCCAGATAGAAACCTTAAAATGTGGCCTCCTCTTGTAAAGGAAGTTGTGGAAAGAGCGGGTTATAAAGTTGAAGATATTGATCATATTTTCTTTACTCAGATAAATAAGTCAGTAATATTAGAGGTTATGGATACATTAGGGCTTGACCGGTCAAAAGCAACTACTATTATGGAAAAGTACGGCTATACTGGTTCGGCATGTCTTCCTATGGCTTTAGATGATGCAGTAAAAAATAATAGGATAAAGAGAGGAGACCTAATTGTTTTTGTAGGTTCAGGAGTAGGATTTTCTATGGCTGCATCAGCTTTTATATATTAAGCAGTGCATATCTTGGTGAATAATATGGGGTGATGAAATGACCCTTATTGATGCGTTTAAAAAAATAGCACCTTTTATTAATATAATGACAACAGAGGATCTAGGTATATCAATATGTGATGTTAATGAATGCGTATTATATTTACCTGGTAAAAAAATTAATCATAACATAAAGGTAGGAGATCCTTTAAAAGAGGGTACCGCTATATATGAAGCAATAAAAAGTGGAAAACGTATTGTTAGAAGAGTAGGAAGCGAAGTGTATGGTTTTCCATATATTGCTATAGCATTTCCGCTGATAGAAAACGGTGTAATAACAGGAGGAGTAAGTATATTTCAATCGACAGCAAAACAGGATGAGATAGCAAATATAACTGAAAAAGTGTTTGCTTCATTGCAGCAGATTCACTCTATGATACAAGAGATATTTTCAATTTCAAAAAATGTATCTGAAATAAGCGATGAAGCCTCAAAGCTTGCAGAATATGCAAAAAATAATGCTCAATCTACTGACGAGCTTATAGACTTTATTAAACATATCTCTTCAGAAACAAATTTATTGGGCTTAAATGCGGCAATAGAAGCTGCGAGAGTTGGTGAGAGTGGCAAAGGGTTTACAATAGTTGCAAATGAAATAAGGAAATTATCCATGTCAACCAAAGACTCTGTAGAATCGATAAACAATGTACTTATAAAACTTAAAGAAATAAGTTACAAAATTGATAAAAATATGAAAGAAATAAAGAATACAAATATGAATCTATATAAACTTATAGAAAATGCGAATAGTGAACTTGAAGAAATAAACAAAATGTTTGAGGAACTTTACAATAAAACGCGACTTTATTAAATAAGACAATAATGAATGAATACTTGGAAGCAAAAATATTGTAGCTTAAGTTCCTGCGGTTTTTGCTTCCAAGTATGGTTTTAGATTAAGCTTTCATCATTTAAAAGGGGAGATTTAATATTATGTATAAAATTTTAGTAATAAACCCTGGTTCAACATCAACTAAACTTGCAGTTTATGAAGGTGAAAATGAGGTATTTAATGATACAATAAGACATTCAAGCAAAGAGTTAAGTAAATACAACAATATTATTGAACAACTGGATTTTAGGGTAGACTGTATACTTAATACGCTTTTAGTTAACAATTTTTTATTATCTGAATTTGATGCTGTAGTCGGCAGAGGAGGTTTGATTAAACCTGTTGAAAGTGGTACTTATATTGTAAATGATATTATGATAAATGACTTAAAAAATGGTATCCAAGGAGAACATGCCTCAAATCTGGGAGGAATAATTGCTCGTTTGATAGCAGATAAATATGGTATTCTGGCTTTTATAGTGGATCCAGTTGTGGTTGATGAGCTTGAAGATGTGGCGAGAATTACTGGTATTCCAGAAATAAAAAGAAAAAGTAGATTCCATGCCTTAAATCAAAAAGCAGTAGCAAGGCGCCTTTCAAAGGATATTAGTAAGGAGTATGAAAAAGCAAATCTCATAATAGCGCATCTTGGAGGAGGCATATCGGTAGGTGCACATAAAAAGGGAAGGATTGTAGATGTTAACGATGCTATAAATGGGGATGGACCTTTTTCACCTGAGAGAGCTGGGGGACTTCCTGCCCTTGATGTTGCAAACTTATGCTTTAGTGGCAAATACGGTTATGAAGAGATAAAAAAGATGATAAATGGAAAAGGAGGGATGACAGCTCTTCTTGGTACAAATGATGTCAGAGAAGTATTAAAAAGAATAAATAACGGAAATAAATATGCTAAACTGGTATTTGAAGCAATGGCATATAGAGTTGCAAAAGAGATTGGTAGTATGGCGGCTGTTCTTAAAGGACACGTAGATGCGATAGGAATTACTGGAGGTATTGCATATAGTGAGGAATTTGTAACACTTATAAAAGACAGAGTAAATTTTATAGCACCTATTTATGTATATCCGGGAGAAGAGGAAATGCTAGCTTTAGCTCAAGGGGCTTTGAGAGTTTTAAACGGTGAAGAAAAGGCAAAAGAATATGTATAAAATGAAAACTGATAAGAGGCTTATGTTGGTCCTCTTGTCAGTTTTTTAATTTTAATTGACATCATAATTAATAAAAATTACAATTATATTTGAGATTATGTAAAGTAGAAAGGCGAGAAAAATGGATAAGTTGACGATTTGGGAAGTATTTTTGTTTTCAGTGCCAGAGGCAGCAGTTATAATAAGTATTGCTTTTGGTTTAGGGGGAGTAAAGTTTAAGCCAAAAGAGATTTTGTATATAAGCTTACTTACTGGAATCATATTGTACTTTATAAGGCCATTGGTCAGTAGTTATATTGTAAATGTTATACTTTATATCGGGGTATTAATGATTTTGTTTTTGGTATTTAAAGTTATGGACTTTTTTAAAGGTATGATGAGCGTTATTTTATCCGTCTCCATTTATTTAATAATAGAATATCTAAATGTTACGGCAATTCAATTTTTATTTGATATAGATCCTGTAATTTTATTGAAGAACTATGTCTTACGATTTGAGTGTTTTTTACCCCAATTATTAATAGCAATTTTGGTTTCTTTTGCTATACGCAAATATAAACTTTATCTATTTACAGAGTAATGTATTGGGAGATGAATTTATATGTTAAGAATAGTCATTGCAGAAGACGATATAAATTTTAAAAAAGAACTCATAAAAATTCTTTTAACAATGGAAGGTGTAAGTGTTGAATATTCTACGGGAGACGGCAATGACGCATTAGAAGCATTAATTAAAATTAAACCAGACGTTGCCATTTTAGATATAGGATTACCAGGAATATCGGGCATTGAGGTGGCGAAAAAGATTAGAGAATACATGCCTTTTTTGGAAATAATTTTTATTACTTCTTTTGAGGAATACATAAAAGATGCTGTAAAGCTTTATGCTTCTGATTATATTGAGAAACCCCTTGATGAGAAGAGGCTGAGAGAAACTTTAGATAGGATAAAGAAAAAACTTTTGGAAGTAGAAAATGTTATCCCTTTTAAGACGGAAGATGGAGTAAAGCTTATCAATCCAAAAGAAATTTATTGTGTTCAAGCCAGTAAAAAAAGGAGCATAGTTTATACCCAAAAAGAAAAATTTATATGTGATTACTCTTTAAAAGAAATAGAGGAATTGTTAGATGGTAGCATGTTTTTTAGAACAAATCGGTCTTTTTTAGTGAACCTCTTTAAAGTTGAGCTGTTGAAAGATAACAATAGGACTTCCTTTGAGATACGTTTTAAAGGTTCAAATTATAAGGCTTATCTCTCTAAAGAATTGTATGAAGAATTTAGGAGGAGAGTAAAAGCTATTTACAAATCATAGTTAGATTGGAAGAGGTTTTATGTTTAAGGATAGTTACAAAAATGCGATGATGATTTATGTAGTGCAAATGGTATTGATAGTAATACTAGTAAACAACAATTTTATGAAAAGTCTTGATGTATTTCAGCCAAAAAATCAAGAGTTGTTTAGGATTTTCATAGGAATTTTAATTTTTATATTGAATGGGTTTTCTATTTTTGTGTTAAGAGAGCTGTATGCTAAAAATAAAGAAGAACGTCAATTTTTGATAAATAGTATTAGATTTAAATACATAGAAGAGCAAAATCGCATCTATAGGCAAAATCACCATGATATTAAAAATCACTTGATAATTATTTCTGAATTAGTCAAGGAAAAAAGATATAGTGAACTGGAGAATTATTTGTCTTCATATATGGAAGAAATTGATAAAAATTTAGTGACGATAAACACAGGTGTAAATGAAATTGATATATTGCTTTATTCGAAAATAAGTAATGCTAAGAGTAAAGATATTGAAGTGGATTTTAAATGTGATACACAAATCCAGTGCAGCAAAAAACACGTGCTTAATTTAGTTTCGGTTTTAGGAAATTTAATAGACAATGCAATAGAGGCTTGTGATGAAATGGAAAAAGATAAATACATAATTATAGAGATGAAAGAAGACCCAATAGATTACATATTTCACATAAAGAATAGATATAATTTTCAAACAAATGTAAAACCATCCATCTTTTTTGAAGAAGGGTTTTCTACAAAAGAGGGTAGAGGCAGAGGAGAAGGATTGTATATTGTCAGAAATATAGTAGAAAAGTATAGCGGTGAAATAGAAGTACAAACCGATGGAGGTTATTTTGACGTTATTGTAGAAATTCCCAAATTTTCTTTGGAGGGTGATTAAAATTAATATCGAAAAGTTAGCTGAGAGGTTAACACAAAGACTGTTTAAAACGCAAAATTTAACGGATATTGAAATGGCAAAAATACAATATGGTATAAGCTTAATTTTAGGGGTAATAATTGAATTTACTTTAGTTTATGCTATTTCTTTAATATTGGGGTTTGGCTTTTACACTGTAGTAATAATGCTTTCTGCTCTTTTTTTGAGAATAAATACAGGAGGAGCTCATTGTTCAACCTATAATAGATGTGTAACTTTTACGGCAGTTTATTTCATACCTTTTGCTGCTTTAGCAAAATTTGTAGATATACATTTTCCTTTAGAATTTAAAGTTTTTACAAGCCTATTGTTATATTTTATAGTTTTAGCGATAGTGAAGGATAATAAATTTTACAGGGTTATAATTCTGAGTTTAGTTGGTATAAATATTTTTTTATTTTTCGCCAATTCAATAGTCTATATTAAAATATTGTTTTTAGTATCTATAGGTTTTACACTACAAGCTGTTATGAGGACTACATTAGGAGAAACTATAGTAAAAATTGCAGATACGTTGTTTAAAAAAGCAGGGATATAAAAAAATTTTTTTATTTTTTTCAGCCTTTTTATGTAAATCTAAGCAAAGAATATATTTTTATACAAAAAATTAATGGTTTTTAAAGGAATAGATTGTATTTATTACATAAAAAAATGGGATTTTGCGTAAATATTTGGATATATTTAGGTGAAAAATGCATTTTCGTTCCCAAAAATGACACTTTCGTTCCGAAATCCACACAAAGCGTTTTAAATGTTGTATAATTAGATAAAGATGAGTGGGAGGTGAAGTGAATGAAAAAAATTAACCCACTATCACTATTAGGAACGCTGCTTACATTTATAGGCACATTGGGACTTGTAACTTCTGCTTGCATCGGCTGGTTTTATAAGCCGCAAGTTCCTGATGTTTTGTTGAAAAAGTAATACATCTCAAAGATCTTTTCTACCCTTCCCTCGTGGGTTTCAACATTTTCCTGAGTTTTTACATAGATTTAAATTGATTTTGTGCCGAGTTTTCGGCACTTTTTATTTTAGTATTTTAAGAAATTATTGGTATAATTTTTGCTTAAATAATAGAATTGATGAAAGAGATTTAAGGGGATAGTCTTGACTTTAAAATAGTAAGAAAGTTATAATAAGCTTTGTAGGGGTATAGGATAGGGGGGTATATATTGCTAATTTTTTCGATAACATGTTGAAGCAATACTATTTTTTTTGTGATTGAAAAATTTATATAAAACCGTATAATTAATATTGTAAAACAATTCAAAAGATTATTGGTTGGTTTTTATATTGCATTTTTAGGGGGTTACTCTGTTGAAGGTTTATTCTTTAGTTGGAGAAAGTGGGACGGGTAAAAGCCATCATGCTTCTTTTATTGCTGGCAAGTATGGCATTAGGTATATCATTGATGATGGAATTTTAATAAAAGGTAATAACATTATTGCTGGGGTTTCTGCTAAAAAAGAGGCTACAAAAATTGGAGCGATAAAAAGAGCATTATTTACAGATCCTACGCATGTAGAGGAAGTAAAAAAAGCTATTGAAGAAGCGAAACCGGATAAAATCCTTATAATAGGCACTTCTGATAAAATGGTGGATGCTATAGCTGAAAAGTTAGGGCTTCCGCCAGTGAGTGTAAGGATATATATTGAAGATGTAGTCCCACCTAAACAGATTGAAATAGCCCGTGAAAAACGCTTGTTAGAAGGAAAACATGTTATCCCTGTTCCAACTTTCGAAGTTAAAAAGCAGTTCTCAGGCTATTTTTTAGACCCTCTCAGGATTTTTAGGAGGAATAACAAAGGGTATTTTGAAAAAACCATTGTAAGGCCTAATTATAGTTATTTAGGTAAATATACCATTTCTGAAAGCGTTATAAATTCAATAGTGGCTCATGAACTTATTTTATTTAATGAAGTTTACAAAGTTAATAAAGTTTTGACAGAAAAAAGGCCTGAAGGTATAATTTTAAAAGTAGACGTTACAATGAGGTATGGGTACAAAATTATCCCTGTATTAAAAGAAGCTATGAAAAATATAAAAAAACAATTGGAGTATATGACGGCCATAAATGTCCTGCAAATGGACATTTATGTAAAAAATTTGTATATAGAAAAAACAAATATTAGAGAAAAGGGTGTGTGATATGTACAAAATCGTGAGAAAAGAGGTATTAAATCCTGTAGTCAAACTCATGGATATTGAAGTGCCAAGAGTTGCAAAGAGTGCAAAGCCTGGCCAGTTTGTCATTATTAGAATTTATGATAAAGGGGAAAGAATTCCTCTTACTATTGCAGATTATGACCCGGAAAAGGGAACAGTTACAATTGTATTTCAAGAGGTTGGTAAATCGACGAAGCTATTGGGTACTCTCAATGAAGGAGATTATATTTTAGATTTTGTGGGGCCTTTGGGTAATACGATGGAAGTTCCCAAAGATGCAAAAAAGATATTAGGTGTTGGCGGTGGTGTAGGTATACCTGCTCTTTATCCAAAATTAAAAATGTTACATCAAGAAGGTTATAAAGTAGAGGCAATTTTAGGTGGACGAAGTGAGGAATATGTAATTTTCAAAAAAGAAATGGAAGCTGTGTGTGATAAAGTACATTATGCTACAGATGACGGTACTCTTGGCAAAAAAGGATTTGTCACGGATGTTTTAAAAGAGGTTTTAGAAAATGACAAAGAAGTAGATTATGTGATTACTGTAGGACCTGTTATAATGATGAAGAATGTTTGCAAAATGACTAAAGAATACAATATACCAACTATAGTAAGTATGAACCCATTGATGGTAGATGGGACAGGTATGTGTGGCGCTTGTAGGATTGAAGTTGGAGGAGAGACAAAGTTTGTATGTATGGATGGGCCGATTTTTGATGGACACCTTGTGAATTTTGATTTGGCAATGACAAGGCTCAATATGTTTAAAAAGCAAGAAAAAGTGTCATTAGAATTGTATGAACAACATCATGGAGGTGATCACCATGGCCGTTAAAGATAGAGTGCCTATGAAAGAACAGGATCCAAAAGAGAGAAGGAAAAATTTTAATGAAGTAGCGTTAGGATATACTGAAGAGGAGGCAATTGCTGAAGCTTCAAGGTGTATACAATGTCCTAAACCTACTTGTGTGGCCGGGTGTCCCGTCCATGTGAGAATACCAGAGTTTATAAAAGCAATTACGAAAAGAGAATTTGAAGAGGCTTATAAAATAATAAAGAGTACAAATAGTTTACCTGCCGTCTGTGGCAGAGTATGTCCGCAGGAAGAACAGTGTGAAAAGAATTGCGTATTAAATAAAATTGGCAAACCTATTGCTATTGGAAGATTAGAGAGATTTGTAGCTGATTATGCCCTTCAAAATAATATTGAAGAAGAAGTAAAGCCTGAGAAGAAAAATAAAAAAGTGGCTATAATAGGTGGAGGACCTGCAGGACTTACTTGTGCAGGAGACCTTCTAAAAATGGGCTATGATGTTACAATTTTTGAGGCTTTGCATGCTTTGGGTGGAGTTTTGACCTATGGGATTCCCGAATTTAGATTACCCAAGAGAATTGTGGAAGCAGAAATAGAAAGATTAAAGAAATTAGGTGCAAAAGTTGAGACTAACGTGGTTGTGGGAAGGACAGTTACGATTGACCAATTAATGGAGGAAGAAGGCTTTGAAGCAGTATTTGTTGGCACAGGTGCTGGACTTCCTAAGTTAATGGATATTCCGGGCAAGAATTTGAATGGTGTTTATTCTGCCAATGAATTTTTGACAAGAATAAATCTTATGAAAGCATATAAATTTCCTGAATATGATACTCCTATTGTAGTAGGTAAGAGAGTAGCTGTAATAGGTGGAGGAAATGTTGCAATGGATGCCGCACGTTCTGCTCTAAGGCTTGATGGTGTGGAAGAAGTAACTGTAGTATACAGGCGTTCAAAAGAGGAGATGCCAGCAAGGGCGGAGGAGATAGAGCATGCTATTGAAGAAGGTATAAAATTTGAGTTTTTAGCTAACCCAATAAGGATAAATGGGACAGAAGATGGATGGGTAAAAAGTATGGATGTAATAAGAATGGAATTAGGTGAGCCTGATAGCTCAGGAAGAAGGAGACCTATTGAAATACCTGGCTCTGAGTTTACAATAGAAGTAGATACAGTGATTATGGCTTTAGGAACAAGCCCTAATAATTTGATTCCTTCCACTACAAAAGATATCGAGATTCAAAAATGGGGCGGCATAATTGCCGATGAAACCGGTAAAACCTCAAAACCGGGTGTGTTTGCTGGTGGCGATGCGGTGACTGGTGCTGCAACTGTAATACTTGCAATGGGTGCAGGCAAACAAGCAGCTAAAGCTATAGATGAATATTTGAGAAATAAAAAATAAAGACAAAAATTATGACTTGTATTAATAAAAAAGCCGGTTTCGGCTTTTTTTTGTACAGAAAAAATTATATAATAATAATTAACAGGATAGAGAAATATGATAGTTAGTAAGTAAATAAACTCAATGTGGGTGAGGAAGATGAAATATAGTGTGGAAGAAAAGGGGACAAAGGTAATTGTAAGGGGGATTGAAGATTTTAACCTTAAAGAGACTTTTGAGTGTGGGCAGTGTTTTAGATGGAATGAGGAAGAGGATGGAAGCTATACAGGAGTTGCTTACGATAGAGTGATAAACGTGAAATTGGAAGGAGACGTGTTGATAATTGACAATACAGATTTAAATGACTTTTATGACATTTGGTTTGACTATTTTGATTTAGGAAGAGATTACAAGCAAATAAAAGAAAATCTTTCAAAGGATCCTATATTAAAAGAAGCAATTCAATATGGGCAAGGTATAAGGATTTTGCGCCAAGATACTTGGGAAACTCTTATTTCATTTATAATCTCTCAAAATAACAGAATACCACAGATAAAGAAAGTAATAGAAAATCTTGCTAGTTCTTTTGGAAATCCAATTGAGTATAAAGGCAGAGTATATTATACTTTTCCCAAAGCAGAAGAATTAGTTATGTTTGATGTTGAGACGATTGCCCAAACAAAATGTGGCTTTAGAGCGAAATATATACTTGATGCTGCTTCCAAAGTTTTTTCCGGAGAAATAGACCTGTTAAAGTTGTTTGAATACAGTACTAATGAGATAAGAGATATTCTTATGAGTATAAATGGGGTAGGTCCAAAAGTTGCAGATTGTGTTATTTTGTATTCTATAGGCAGATACGATACTTTTCCTACAGATGTATGGATAAAAAGAATTGTTGAGTATCTGTATTTAAAAAGAGAAGGGACCCCTTTGGAGATTCAACTGTTTGCAATAGATAAATTTGGAGATTTGTCTGGATTTGCTCAACAGTATTTATTTTACTATGGCAGGGAGATGGGGAAAAAAATCTTTAACGAAAGGAAGAAATAAATGTTAGGAACTGTTGTAAATTCAATTGCAATAATTGTGGGTGGTACTATTGGCACTCTTCTCAAAGTAGGAATTCCGGAAAGGTTTAAAAATATAGTCATGCAGGGTGTCGCCTTAAGTGTGATGATAATAGGGATTTCCAGTGGCCTTCAGTTTAATAATTTGATGGTAGTAATTGTAAGTCTTGTGATAGGCGGTGTTATAGGAGAGGCTTTAGACATTGAAGGGTATCTTAATAAGTTAGGGGATGTGTTGCAAAAAAAATTAAGTAAAGATAACAGTTCTACAATAAGTAAAGGATTTGTAACAGCTAGTTTAGTTTATTGCATCGGTGCAATGGCGATTGTTGGTTCTTTGAAAGATGGACTTTCAGGAGACCATAGTATATTATTTGCTAAATCTGTGCTAGATGGCATTTCCTCAATAATTTTTGCTTCTACTTTTGGAATAGGTGTTGTTTTTTCAGCTATTTCGGTATTTTTGTATCAAGGTTCTATTTCATTAGGTGCATCTTTTTTGCAAGGGCTTTTGACAAAACCAGTGATTGACGACATGACAGCTGTAGGAGGAGTATTGATATTTGCGATTTCTTTGAATATGTTGGAGATTAAGAATATAAAAGTGGGGAATTTGTTGCCAGCTATTTTTATACCTATTTTTTATCAGATTTTACTAAACATGATAAAAGGATTTTAGGCGGTGTGAATATGAAGCCAATGAAAAGCATTGATGTGGCAAGAATTGCAATAAAAATGGCTATGTGTACAAGGGAAGAGGAAGAAATACTAAAAAACAAATATTGGCAACAAGGAGTAAAAGTTGCAGCTGTTGACTATGGTGGAGAATACGTAAATTCTATATCTAAAATTATTGAAAGAGCGGTAGTAGCGGCTAAAAGAGAAGGAATTATAGAAGACACACACGCTGCAGAAGGAGCTGTAGCAGGAGCTGCGCATGAAGCTGTCATGCAGGTTATGAATAAGGCTATGGGACTTAATGTTGGAGGGAAAATAGGTATTGCTTATGCGGATGAACACTTATGCGTTTGTGTGTTTTTTGCAGTAGGTATGCTTAATTTAAACGAAGTGGCAATTGGACTAGGACATAGGTCATTAAAATGAGGGGGCTAGCCCCTCATGCTTTTTTTAAAGCTTCTTCTATATTTATCATTCCACTTCCTTGTGTCCATAATCCTGCATCGTCAATTTTTACTGCTGTCGATTTTAAAATATTTTTTATTTGTACATTAGTCAAATTAGGATTTTTTTCAAGGAGTAGTGCTGCTGCACCTGCTACGATTGGAGTTGCCATAGAAGTTCCTGTAGCGCTTCTGTAGGCCTTATTTATCATTATTTCATCTGCTCCAAAAGGTACATTTCCTGAAGCAGTTGAGATTATTTTTACTCCTGGAGCTACTACGTCTGGTTTGTATAGATAAGGTGAGCCTCTTCCAGAAAATTGAGCTATTTCATCATCGCTTATATCAGAAGTTCTTTTGTCATCCACTGCTCCCACTGTTATTGCATTTTTACTGGTACCCGGAGAAGTTATTGTATTGTAATTAGGTCCGGAATTTCCTGCTGCAACAGTTACTATTAATCCATTTCTCCAAAGAGTATCTACTCCTCTTACCAAAGGATCTAAGAAAGTAGGGAGAGAGGGCGTTTCTCCTATTGATAGGGAAACTATTCGTATATTGTATTTGTCTTTATTGTCTAAAACCCATTGCATCCCCGCTAATATGTCAGAGGACAAGCCTCTACCATAAGCATCTAATACTTTTACTGCTACTATATTAGCTTCAGGGGCTACTCCTTTGTATTTTCCATTAGAAGTGTATCCATTTCCTGCTGCATCTCCAGCTACGTGAGTGCCGTGGCCGTTGTCGTCATAAGGCTGTTTTTTTCCGTTTACTACATCGTGAAATGCCACTATGCGATTTTTTGGTTTGGTAAAATCAGGATGAGGATATATTCCTGTATCTAAAAAGGCAATTGTTACTCCTTTTCCTGTATAGCCTAAATCGTTGACTTTTCGAGAGGCAATTTCTTGTGTAGCGATGTTAAGCTGAAGCTTCACAGTTGAATCTTCTGCTATGAAATGAACTCCTTTTAGTGCTGCAAAATTTTTTAATTTGTCACAGGGCAAATTCACTGACCAAGCTTTTATAATCGGCAGTTCAAATTTTATGCTGCCACCTAATTTTTCAACTCTTTTTTTTAAGACCTCATAAGGAAGGTGGGAATATAAAATCACTGGAACACATTCGCTTCTCAAGTACATAGCTTTATATAAAAGTCTTTTGTCAATTTTGTTTGTTACATAAATTTCTTTTGCGATTTTTGAAAAAGCAAATATAGGAATTAAATTCATTAGCTTACCTCCTTTCATGCTATTAACACAATATGTGAAATATAAAAATTTGTTAGTGGAAATTTAAAAAGTGTCACCATATGAAGTTATGTCATATTATGTAGTAGGTCTGAAAAGACCTCCATATAAAAAGGTTGAAGCTTGAAAGGAGGAAAATATTTATGCCAGTAGATAAAAGCGGAGCAGGATTTGGGTGGTTTTGGATTATAATCATAATACTTTTAATCCTCTTGTTTGTTCCAGGTTTCATTGTTGAAGAACCAAAGGCTTGATTAGGTGTTAAAAATTGCTTAAAGGGGGATCAATATGGCAGGAACAAGTTCAGTTTTTGGCGAAAGCAATTTGTTGTTTTTCTTCTTGATACTTGTATTAGCGCTTGGTGGAGGCTGGCTTAATGTAACATGGTCTTTAGAGACATTGCTGTTCTTTTTCATACTCCTTGTAATAATAATGGATGGCGGATTAGGCTGGTTTTTCAATGAACTCAAGTAATTTTAAAGGGCTCTATCCTGCGATAGAGCCCTGTTTACGTGCGCCCGGCATGGGCGATAACTAGGCGGTGAAAGTCCGCTGTGGGCTTGGTAGTGGGAACCACTAGCCAAGAGCAAGGGTGTCCATCGTGAGGTGGAATCTGAAGGAAGCTTAAGGCAAAATCTCGGTCTGATGAACAAGAACCAGATAAGAGGCTGAATTGGGATGGATGAGTTTGCGTAACAAAACGAAGTCCAACACTACCCGAATCCCATACAGTAAATCTGGCAGATATATGAGATGAAAGTTATCGTTCTTACCCGGGGAGGTCTCAAGGATAAGTCATGGAAGTAAAATCTGAAGTGACAACCCATGCAGTGATGTATGGCTGAACCTTGAGAAGTCAGCAGAGGTCATAGTACTTATCTAGACATGAATAGATAAGGAAGGACCGAACGTTAGGAGGTTTTGGAAATCTTATGGACTCGAAAGATATGCAGAGACTGCAGACAACTCAACAAAGAGGCTATCCGTTGAATAGAGAAATGGAATTTCAAAAGACAACGGAAGTGCATAGTATATCATCGGCGTCGGAAGATGGAAGAAACGAAGTACAAAGATATACCAGCAAGATGCTTGAAATGATAGTAGAACGAGGAAACATGAGAGCAGCATACAAGCGCGTTGTTGCAAATAAAGGAAGCCATGGAGTCGATGGGATGGAAGTAGATGAACTTCTACCGTATCTCAAAGAAAACTGGCCAACCATAAAACAACAACTGCTGGAGGGGAAATACAAACCACAACCAGTGCGAAGAGTAGAAATTCCCAAACCAGATGGAGGAGTAAGACTACTAGGAATACCTACAGTACTAGACAGACTAATACAACAAGCAATAGCCCAAATACTGAATAAAGTCTACAACCATACATTTTCTGATAGCAGTTATGGATTCAGACCAGGACGCAGTGCAAAAGACGCAATAAAAGCCGCAGAAGCATACATAAATGAAGGATACACATGGGTTGTAGATATGGACTTAGAAAAGTTCTTTGACAGAGTAAACCACGACATAATAATGTCCAAACTAGAAAAGCGGATAGGAGATAAAAGGGTACTAAAGTTAATACGAAGATACCTAGAATCAGGAGTAATGATAAACGGAATCAAAGTATCAACAGAAGAAGGGACACCCCAAGGAGGACCATTAAGTCCCCTATTAGCAAACATAATGTTGGACGAACTAGACAAAGAACTTGAGAAACGAGGGCATAAATTCTGCCGATATGCAGATGACTGCAACATATATGTAAAAAGCAGGTCTGCAGGAGACA
Source organism: Thermoanaerobacter ethanolicus JW 200 (assembly GCF_003722315.1). Taxonomy (NCBI): domain Bacteria; kingdom Bacillati; phylum Bacillota; class Clostridia; order Thermoanaerobacterales; family Thermoanaerobacteraceae; genus Thermoanaerobacter; species Thermoanaerobacter ethanolicus. The sequence continues at coordinate 1,109,931 of NZ_CP033580.1, forward strand.
GAGTAATGAAGAGCATAAAGAAATTCATAGAAAGCAAATTAAAACTAAAAGTCAACGAAGCAAAAAGTGCTGTAGATAGACCATGGAGAAGAAAATTTCTTGGATTTTCATTCTATACAAAAGAAAACGAAGTAAGAATAAGAATCCATGAAAAATCCATCAAAAGGTTTAAGGAAAAAGTAAGAGAAATAACCAATCGGAACAAGGGAATAAGCATGGAAAACAGAATAAAAAGACTAAATCAAATAACAACAGGATGGGTCAACTATTTTGGATTAGCAGACGCGAAAAGCATAATGAAAACCCTTGACGAATGGATAAGGCGAAGACTAAGGGCATGTATATGGAAACAATGGAAGAAGATAAAAACGAAGCATGATAACTTAGTAAAACTAGGAGTAGAAGAACAAAAAGCCTGGGAATACGCCAATACAAGGAAAGGCTACTGGAGAATATCCAATAGCCCAATCCTAAATAAGACTCTTACAAATAAATACTTTGAAAGCATAGGTTATAAGAGTTTATCCCAAAGATATCTAATTGTACACAATTCCTAATGAACCGCCGTATACCGAACGGTACGTACGGTGGTGTGAGAGGACGCTGAATAAAATAATTATTCAGCTCCTACTCGATTTAAAAAATTTGATGCGTGTGGAGTGATAATATATGTCTTTTTCTGGAGATACACTGCTCTTCTTTTTTGTAATTTTAACTTTGCTGTTGGATGTAAGATTTGAGCTTGAAAGTCTACTATTTTTCTTTTTAATACTTGTAATTTTGCAGGAAGAAAAACCGCGAAAAAAAGCAAAACGATTTTTGTGGTCATTAACAGGCATTAATTTTGGTAACACAAATTCTTAAAATTACGTATTATATATTAGCTAAATATGAAAAGCTTTATTTTACTACCATTTACCTATTTGAAGGGAGGTCAAAACAGTTAAAATTGGTAGTAAAAAATGATATAATTTCAATTAGGTGATGACAAATGTTATTAACTATAAAAAAGGTTAAATAGCTATATGATATAAGCAGAATTACATTAATAAACTGGGAAAAGGAAGGATTAATAACCCCAGTTAGAACAGCAAAAGGAAGAAGAAGGTACAAAAAAGAAGATATAGAGAAGTTATTAGGCATGCTGGAAGAAAAACCAAAACCTAAAGTAGTTTTGTATGCAAGAGTGTCCACAAAGAAACAAGAAGAATATCTTAAGAATCAAATTAGAAGGCTTGAAGAATACGCTAATTCCCAAGGATGGCAGTATGAAGTCATATCCGAAATAGCAAGTGGAGTAAATGAAAATAGAAGAGGCTTATTAAAGCTTTTGAACAAGATAAAAAGAGGAGAAGTTGAAAAAGTTGTAATAGAATATCCTGATAGACTAACGAGATTTGGCTTTGAATATCTCAAATTTTTCATGGAAAGCTTTGGGGTGGAGCTTATAGTTTTAAATGGGAAAGAAAACGAAGAAGATATAAATAAAGAGCTAGCAGAGGACTTAATAGCAATAGTAACATCTTTTGCAGCAAGAATTTACGGACAAAGGGATGGCAAAAGACATGATAGTAATACAGGCTAAACTCATTTTTCTAAACCAACAGGACAAACAAATAGTATTAGACTTAATGAGAAGATGGTCTTCTTGTATGAGATTTGCATACAAAAGGCTTCTAGAAGGTTATGATAGAAAAACATTAAAAAGAGAGCTTCAAGGGATTTTTAACTTAAACTCAAGATACGTAGATGATGCAATAATGAAAGCAAGAAGCACATTAGAATCCTCTAAAGAATTAGGGAATAATCCAAAGAAAGTAATTTTTGGAGGGAAAGATTTATTTAAAAAACTTCAAAAGCGCCATATAAATGGGAAAGAATATCAAAAACTAAAAACAAAGTGGCAAGAAAGAAGAAAAGGAAACCTTTATTCAAGAGGAGATAAAAGCAAAAAAGGAAATCTCAACACAAGAATAGAAGTAAAAGAAAATGGCACTTTCTTAAGGATAAATGTAGGAGAAAGAAAATATGTATATGCGAAAATACAAGCAGGCTACAAAAAGAATAAGAGAAGAGAAGAACTCCTACAGGAAATCGTCGAATCAAACATACCTTACTCTGTAGAATTAAAACTTAAAAACGGCAATATATACGCCTATTTTGCTATTGAAGAAGAATATCCAGAAATAAAAATAACAAAAGAAAAAGGAGTCATAGGAATAGATGTAAATGCATATCCGGACAACATATCATGGGCAGAAACAGATGAAAAAGGGAATCTAATAAGCTATAGGAATATGCCAATGACAGAGCTTGCAAGTGGCAGTAAAGACAAAAGAGAATATTTCAGATGGCAGTATGCTCATGAGATAGTAAAAATAGCAAAAGAAAAAGGAAAAGCAATTGTAATTGAGGGATTAGACATAAAAAACAAAGGTAAAAGAGGAGACTTTTCAGGGAGAAAATCAAGAAGAATAAGACATAACTTTAGCTATAAATCACTTCTTTCAAAAATAAAAGCACTAGCAAAAAGAGAAGGGATAGAAGTAATAGAAGTCAATCCTTCTTACACCTCAATAATAGGGATGTTAAAATATGCACCGCAGTATATGATAACAAAAGATATAGCAGCAGCCTATGTAATAGCAAGAAGAGGATTGAGTAAAGAAGAAAAAATACCAGGCAATTATATAAAGTTTCTCAATGCATTGACTCTAGATGAACTGGAAGAATTAAAAGAACATGTAAAGAAAACAGTCAAAAACATACATTTAAAGAAAAAACATTTAAAAGAGATAAACAAAGCAATAAAACTCATACAAAGCCTTGAGAGTGAGCCAGGAAGGGTGCTAAGACCTCTGGATGGAACAAGTTTTGGTACCTATGATTTCTGGCGAGTTCTCAAGGCAGCGGTGGTGACTCCACTCTCTCCTGAGAAAGTACCAAGAGACTTCTCTGCCCTGAGGGAATTATTAATCCAGGGCAAGTGGGGAGACCCGTAAGGGCGTGAGTTCCTGCTTCTTGGGGCAGGGGCTATGGCTTTCCCAAATACCGCCTGCTGGGGCTGGGAAAGCCTGAAAGGCGGACTACAAATACCCCAGCTATCTAAACTGTACATTTTTGTACAGTTTGGGTAACCAGGTAGTATTTATGCCAGAAGAAAAAGGAGCAGGTTTTGTTGCAGGATGGTTTTGGATTTTCATAATAATAATTTTAATACTTCTATTTGTTCCAGGAATAATTATTTGGGAAAAAAATTAGACAAAAAATAGGGGTGGTCTATAATAATAGACTAGCCCCTTACATATATTTAGTAAGAGATTAAAAATAGGGGGAATTTGTTTTGCAAAAGGAGATTTTATTAAAAATACTTGCTGTAGAACTTTTGATAGTAGCATTTGTGAGATTTCAGGTAATGGGTATAGAAAAGGAAAGAGAAAAAGAAGAAGTTACAGAAGAAGATAAAGATGAATTATCTTCACCGCAGGAAAATAAAAAAACTTCAATAGATGTGTACGAAGTGATAACAAAGGGAAAAGATTTTGTAGGTAGCATAAAGCCTTATCTAAACAAGAGAGACCAATATTATGTAGATATTTTCTCTAAAATAGCCGAAATAATTGAAATACAAAAAAAATTGATGAGCCTTTCAGAAGAAGAAATTGAAGTGGCAGAAAAAATAGAAGTAGATAAAATAGGAATTTTGAAAGCGATAAAACCCTACATAACGGAAGATAAAAAAATTGTGATAGATAAGTTTTTAAAATTTCATGAAGCGTTGAAGAATTTGCAAGAAAAAATGGAGAAATATTCAAAAGAAGAAGATAAAGACAATATTTTCGACAAAATAATTGATATTTATGAGGCCCTAAGGCCTATAATTCCTGAAGAAAAGTTAGAAGAAACTGATAAGCTGGCAAAGAATATAAAATTGTTGGAAGTATTAAACAAAGCAGAGGGTATTATGAACAGCATGAAAGAGGAGAAAAAACAATTACAATCTTCTACTAGGAGTATGGAGGAAGAAGAGCAAAAAGCAGAAGAAAATAAAGAGGAAATAGAAAGAATAGAAGATAAAGGGGAAATATCGAAAATAGAGGAAGGAGATAAAATTTTAGATACCAATAAAAAAGAAACAGAGGAACAATTAGAGAAAGAAGAAAACAATTCATTACCTCAAGGATTATCTGACCAGCAGGTAGCAATTATAGACAATCTAAAATCTATGTTGACAAAGGAACAGCAGCAGTATATGTATAATATGATTAATTATCTTAAACAACAAGGATTAGTTAAATCTGAAGGTAAAGGGGAATAAATATTTTCCCTGTATTTTTTTATTTTTAAATACAAAATACAGAAACATAGTCTAAATCGATAAATAATGGCATAAAATCATAATATTTGGGCAAAATCATAAATAATCAGATTATATGGCCTAAAATTGGCTATAATAAGGTTTGATATGTTTTACCACTTAAATTAATATAGAGATTGGGATTAGCACTCACATAAGTTGAGTGCTAACAAATGAAGGAGGAGGGATAAAGAGTATGAGATTAAAACCGCTCGGAGACAGAGTTGTGGTCAAAGTAATCCAGGCAGAAGAAGTTACAAAAGGTGGAGTCATTCTACCTGGTACAGCAAAAGAAAAACCACAACAAGGTGAAGTAGTTGCAGTAGGAACAGGGGAATACATAGACGGCAAAAAGGTAGAATTAGAAGTTAAAGTCGGTGATAGAGTAATCTTCTCCAAGTATGCTGGGACAGAAGTTAAATTAGATGGTGAAGAATATTTACTTTTAAGAGAAAGCGATATTCTAGCAATTATCGAATAAGGAGGTAGTTAAAAATGGCAAAACAAATCAAATATGGTGAAGAAGCTCGTAGAGCATTAGAAAGAGGAGTTAATGCAGTTGCGGATACTGTAAAAGTTACACTAGGACCAAGAGGTCGTAATGTGGTACTTGACAAAAAGTATGGTTCCCCAACAGTAACAAATGACGGTGTTACAATTGCGAGAGAAATTGAATTAGAAGACCCATTTGAAAATCAAGGGGCTCAGCTTTTGAAAGAAGCAGCTACAAAAACTAATGATATTGCTGGTGACGGTACAACAACTGCAACACTTTTAGCACAAGCAATGGTTCGTGAAGGGCTTAAAAACCTCGCTGCAGGAGCTAACCCAATGCTTTTAAGAAGAGGCATTGCAAAAGCTGTTGATGCTGCAGTTGAGGGATTAAAGAGGATATCTAAACCTATAGATAATAAAGAGTCAATTGCTCACGTTGCCTCTATATCAGCAGCTGATGAAGAGATAGGAAAGCTCATTGCAGAAGCAATGGACAAAGTAGGAAAAGATGGAGTTATAACTGTTGAAGAATCAAAAACATTAGGTACAACTCTTGAAGTTGTTGAAGGAATGCAATTTGACAGAGGATATATCTCCCCTTATATGGTGACAGATGCTGAAAAAATGGAGGCAGTATTAGAAGAGCCTGTTATTCTTATAACAGATAAAAAAATCTCAAATATTCAAGATTTGTTACCACTCTTAGAACAAATAGTACAGCAGGGCAAGAAGCTTCTCATTATTGCTGATGACGTAGAAGGAGAAGCATTGGCAACATTAATTGTTAACAAATTAAGAGGTACATTTACATGTGTAGCTGTAAAAGCTCCTGGTTTTGGTGACAGAAGAAAAGAAATGTTACAAGATATAGCAATACTCACAGGCGGTCAAGTAATTTCCGAAGAATTAGGTTATGACTTGAAAGATGTAAGATTAGATATGCTTGGCCGTGCAAGACAAGTAAAAGTTACGAAAGAATATACAACAATTGTAGGTGGCGCAGGTGATCCATCAGAAATTAAGAAGAGAGTAAATCAAATAAAAGCTCAGATTGAAGAAACGACATCAGACTATGACAGAGAGAAATTACAAGAAAGACTTGCAAAATTGGCTGGTGGTGTAGCTGTAATTCAAGCTGGTGCTGCAACTGAGACAGAACTCAAAGAAAAGAAACACAGAATTGAAGACGCATTAGCAGCTACAAAAGCAGCAGTAGAAGAGGGTATAGTACCTGGTGGCGGTATTGCCCTTCTCAATGTAATAGAAGATGTACAAAAAGTAGTTGACTCCTTAGAGGGCGATTTCAAGACGGGTGCTAAGATAGTATTAAGAGCATTAGAAGAGCCTGTAAGACAAATTGCAACAAATGCTGGTGTTGACGGTTCTGTAATAGTAGAAAAAATAAAAGCTGCTAAAGATCCAAACTTCGGATATGATGCTTACAAGGAAGAATTCACAGACATGTTCAAAGCAGGTATTGTGGACCCAACAAAAGTTACAAGGACAGCTTTACAAAATGCTGCGTCAATTGCTTCAATGATACTCACAACAGAGGCAATTGTAGTAGACATACCAGAGAAGAATACAGGAATGCCAAATCCCGGAGCAGGAATGGATATGATGTAATCAAAAAAGGCTGAGTTGAGGCTCAGCCTTTTTTAAGCTTTTTAAACTTGACACTTTTGCGATTGTCTGATAAAATACTTTTGTAATAATATTAAGCGCCCGTAGCTCAGCAGGATAGAGCAGCAGTTTCCTAAACTGCGTGCCGGAGGTTCGAGTCCTCTCGGGCGCACCATTACCATAGAAATTAGTAATATCAAGGATTCTAACTATCTTATAGTTAGAATCCTTCAGCTTGTTGACAAAGTTAAAAAATATTCAAAGGAGATATTTTGCATCGTCGCTCCGATGTTCCAAAGCGACAAAACTAAAGCTCGACCTTCGGGCTCCGGCAGGGTACCGGGCACAATCGGCCTCCTTGCCTCAGGTGCCCGCCTTCGCCATCCATGGCTTCGGCCCTGCCTCCACCCTCGGTCTTGCTAAGTTTTGTTACCGCTTTGTAACAAGTCGCTCCTTATGCAAAATATCTCCTTTACGAAAGTTTGTCTACAGTCTGAAGGATTCTAACTATCTTATAGTTAGAATCCTTTTTTACGTGCGCCCGGCATGGGCGATAACTAGGCGGTGAAAGTCCGCTGTGGGCTTGGTAGTGGGAACCACTAGCCAAGAGCAAGGGTGTCCATCGTGAGGTGGAATCTGAAGGAAGCTTAAGGCAAAATCTCGGTCTGATGAACAAGAACCAGATAAGAGGCTGAATTGGGGTGGATGAGTTTGCGTAACAAAACGAAGTCCAACACTACCCGAACCCCATACAGTAAATCTGGCAGATATATGAGATGAAAGTTATCGTTCTTACCCGGGGAGGTCTCAAGGATAAGTCATGGAAGTAAAATCTGAAGTGACAACCCATGCAGTGATGTATGGCTGAACCTTGAGAAGTCAGCAGAGGTCATAGTACTTATCTAGACATGAATAGATAAGGAAGGACCGAACGTTAGGAGGTTTTGAAAATCTTATGGACTCGAAAGATATGCAGAGACTGCAGACAACTCAACAAAGAGGCTATCCGTTGAATAGAGAAATGGAATTTCAAAAGACAACGGAAGTGCATAGTATATCATCGGCGTCGGAAGATGGAAGAAACGAGGTACAAAGATATACCGGCAAGATGCTTGAAATGATAGTAGAACGAGGGAACATGGAAGCAGCATACAAGCGCGTTGTTGCAAATAAAGGAAGCCATGGAGTCGATGGGATGGAAGTAGATGAACTTCTACCGTATCTCAAAGAAAACTGGCCAACCATAAAACAACAACTGCTGGAGGGGAAATACAAACCACAACCAGTGCGAAGAGTAGAAATTCCCAAACCAGATGGAGGAGTAAGACTCCTAGGAATACCTACAGTACTAGACAGACTAATACAACAAGCAATAGCCCAAATACTAAATAGAGTCTACAACCATACATTTTCTGATAGCAGTTATGGATTCAGACCAGGACGCAGTGCAAAAGACGCAATAAAAGCCGCAGAAGCATACATAAATGAAGGATACACATGGGTTGTAGATATGGACTTAGAAAAGTTCTTTGACAGAGTAAACCACGACATAATAATGTCCAAACTAGAAAAGCGGATAGGAGATAAAAGGGTACTAAAGTTAATACGAAGATACCTAGAATCAGGAGTAATGATAAACGGAATCAAAATATCAACAGAAGAAGGGACACCCCAAGGAGGGCCATTAAGTCCCCTATTAGCAAACATAATGTTGGACGAACTAGACAAAGAACTTGAGAAACGAGGGCATAAATTCTGCCGATATGCAGATGACTGCAACATATATGTAAAAAGCAGGTCTGCAGGAAACAGAGTAATGAAGAGCATAAAGAAATTCATAGAAAGCAAATTAAAACTAAAAGTCAACGAAGCAAAAAGTGCTGTAGATAGACCATGGAGAAGAAAATTTCTTGGATTTTCATTCTATACAAAAGAAAACGAAGTAAGAATAAGAATCCATGAAAAATCCATCAAAAGGTTTAAGGAAAAAGTAAGAGAAATAACCAATCGGAACAAGGGAATAAGCATGGAAAACAGAATAAAAAGACTAAATCAAATAACAACAGGATGGGTCAACTATTTTGGATTAGCAGACGCGAAAAGCATAATGAAAACCCTTGACGAATGGATAAGGCGAAGACTAAGGGCATGTATATGGAAACAATGGAAGAAGATAAAAACGAAGCATGATAACTTAGTAAAACTAGGAGTAGAAGAACAAAAAGCCTGGGAATACGCCAATACAAGGAAAGGCTACTGGAGAATATCCAATAGCCCAATCCTAAATAAGACTCTTACAAATAAATACTTTGAAAGCATAGGTTATAAGAGTTTATCCCAAAGATATCTAATTGTACACAATTCCTAATGAACCGCCGTATACCGAACGGTACGTACGGTGGTGTGAGAGGACGCTGAATAAAATAATTATTCAGCTCCTACTCGATTTTATATGAAAAGTTAGTTTTTTGCTGTTTTTGTGCTGTTGACAGAGACATGTAAATTTGATATATTGAATAATAAATTATTTAGACAAATTAATAACTTTTTAAGAAAGTCCATATAATCCTGTGGATATGGCACGGGAGTTTCTACAAAGCAGCCGTAAACTGCTTTACTATGGGCGGAATTTGCCATTTGTTTTGGCCTGAGGAAATTCTGCCCTCAGGCCTTTAATTTATTCAAGTGTATAAACTGTAAAGTTTTGAAGTAATCTAATTATTTAGCAAAGATTTTATTTGCTAAGTGTGTTATAATAATACTAAAAGGGAGATGTAATCTATGGAGGAAAAGTTTGTTAAAGAAGGATTAACTTTTGATGATGTTCTTTTAATTCCTGCAAAATCTGAAGTCCTTCCTAAGGATGTAGATTTAAAAACAAAACTTACCAAGAAAATCACTTTAAATATTCCCTTAATGAGTGCAGGTATGGATACGGTTACAGAATCCAAACTTGCTATAGCTATAGCAAGGGAAGGCGGCATAGGAGTAATTCACAAAAACATGCCTATTGAAAGACAAGCATTAGAGGTTGACAAAGTTAAAAGGTCAGAGCATGGGGTAATAACAGATCCTTTCTATCTTTCTCCTGATCATACCATAAGAGAAGCTGCAGAACTCATGGCAAGGTATAGAATATCGGGAGTACCTATCACTGTGGATTCAAAACTTGTAGGAATAATAACTAATCGTGATATAAGATTTGAAGATGATTTGGATAAACCTATAAGAGAAGTTATGACAAAAGACAATTTGGTAACTGCTCCTCCTGGAACCACTTTAGAGGAAGCAAGACAGATACTAAAAAAACATAAAATAGAAAAATTGCCTTTAGTGGATGAAAACAACGTTTTAAAAGGACTCATAACTATAAAGGACATAGAAAAGGCAATAGAATTTCCTAATGCTGCAAAAGATGGCAAGGGAAGACTTTTAGTGGCTGCTGCTGTCGGTGTTGGAAAAGACATGATGGACAGAGTTAAAGCATTAGTAGAAGCGGGAGTAGATGCTATCGTAATAGACACAGCTCACGGCCATTCTAAGGGAGTTTTAGAGGCTGTCTCTAAGATAAAAGAGAAATACCCAGATTTACAACTAATAGCAGGGAATGTAGCTACGGCTGAGGCTACAAGAGATTTAATTGAAAGAGGGGCTGACTGCGTAAAAGTTGGCATTGGACCAGGGTCAATTTGCACTACGAGAGTGATCGCTGGAGTAGGAGTTCCCCAAATTACTGCTATTTATGATTGTGCTCAAGAAGCGGACAAGTATGGAATACCTATAATAGCAGATGGGGGAATAAAGTATTCAGGAGACATTGTAAAAGCCATTGCAGCAGGGGCTTCTGTGGTTATGCTGGGGAGTCTTTTTGCTGGAACGGAGGAAAGCCCTGGGGAAATTGAAATATATCAAGGTAGAAGTTATAAGGTATATAGAGGTATGGGTTCCTTAGGAGCAATGAAAGAGGGAAGTTCCGATAGGTATTTCCAAGAAGATGTTACTAAATTTGTACCAGAAGGAGTAGAAGGAAGGGTGCCCTATAAAGGGCCTTTAAAAGAAACAGTTTATCAATTGGTTGGCGGTTTGAGAGCAGGAATGGGATATTGTGGTGTTCACAATATTGAAGAATTGAGGACTAAAACAAAATTTGTGAAAATAACACAGGCGGGATTAACTGAAAGTCATCCTCATGATATAATTATTACAAAAGAAGCTCCTAATTATAATTTGAGATAAAAGAGGAGGATTTTAATGGGGATTAAACGTGAAGTAGTGCTTATTTTAGATTTTGGAGGGCAGTATACCCAATTAATTGCCAGAAGAATAAGAGAAGCAAATGTCTTTTGTGAAATTGTTCCTTACAATATTTCTCCAGAGGAAATACGAAAAAAAGAGCCAAAGGGAATTGTGCTTTCTGGAGGGCCAGCCAGTGTCTACGTACAAAATGCTCCTAAGTGTGATAAAGAAATTTTTGAATTGGGCTATCCTGTATTAGGGATATGTTATGGCGCACAGCTTATGACAGAGCTTTTAGGTGGAAAAGTGGCTCCAGCCCCTGTAAAGGAATATGGCAAGACAGAAATTGTATTAAACAATACTATTCCTTTGTTTAAAGGCATAGAAAGAGACACTATTGTTTGGATGAGCCATACTGATCAAATAGAACTTCCTCCTCCAGATTTTAAGGTAGTAGCTTCTACTGACAATTGCCCTATCGCAGCGATTGCGAATGTAGAGAAGAAGTTGTATGCGGTTCAATTCCACCCTGAAGTTTCACACACTCATAGAGGGACAGAGATTATAAGAAATTTCCTCTTTGAAGTATGTGATTGCGCGGCAGATTGGACAATGGATTCTTTGATTGAGCAGACAGTAAAGGAAATAAAAGCGAAAGTGGGAAAACACAAAGCTGTATGTGCTCTGTCTGGTGGTGTAGATTCTTCAGTTGCTGCTGTTTTAGTAGACAGAGCCATTCACGACCAATTGGTGTGCATTTTTGTTGATACAGGGCTTTTAAGGAAAAATGAAGGAGATATGGTTATTGAAACCTTTAGAAAAAATTATGACATGAACATCATCCGGGTAGATGCAAGGGATAGATTTTTGTCCCGCCTTAAAGGAGTTACGGATTCAGAAGAAAAGAGAAAAATTATTGGTAATGTTTTTATAGAAGTTTTTAAAGAAGAGGCCTTAAAGATAGGAGATGTGAAATTTTTGGTGCAAGGTACTTTGTATCCTGATGTAATAGAAAGTGGCAATGGCGTGTCTTCTACTATTAAAAGTCACCACAATGTTGGAGGTTTGCCTGAAGATATAGGTTTTGAACTTATTGAACCTTTGAGGATGCTTTTTAAAGATGAAGTAAGGCAAGTAGGAAAAGAATTAGGAATCCCTGAGGAGATATTATATAGGCAGCCTTTCCCTGGACCAGGCCTTGCAGTCAGAATTCTTGGAGAAGTTACAGAAGAAAAGTTAGAAATTTTGAGACAAGCTGACAGCATAGTTTTAAGGGAAATGAAAAAGTTTGGCTGGTACAATAAAGTATGGCAATCTTTTGCGATTTTGCCTGGCATAAAAAGTGTTGGAGTTATGGGGGATGAAAGGACTTACGCCTATGCGATAATTTTGAGGGTAGTAGATAGCTACGACGGGATGACGGCGGATTGGACAAAGCTCCCTTATGAAATTTTGGAGAGCATATCTACAAGCATTACTAATGAAGTGCCAGGAGTAAACAGAGTGCTTTACGATATTACTTCGAAACCACCAGCTACCATAGAGTGGGAATAAAAATCCGAACATTAATTTAATTTTTTATAAAAAAATTCACAAATGAGGTTGACTAATATCAAAAAAGTTGATAAGATATAAGTGGGACAATTGAATAAAAATCACTCATATAATCTCGAGAATATGGCTCGAGAGTCTCTACCGAACAACCGTAAATTGTTCGACTATGAGTGAAAGTGTACCTAGGGTTCCAGCCTATTTATAGGTGTTCGGACCGAGCGGTACAGGTATATGTTTATATACCACACCTTAGGGACAAAAGCCCGGGAGGATAGGTTTCACTCTATGTTTTGCTAAAGAAATCTATTCTTCCCGGGTTTGTTTGTTTTAAAGTTTCAAAAAATGTAAAATACTTAGATAGGAGGATTATAATGGAAAAAGTGAGTAAATTGCAGCCGAAGACATCTTTTTACGCATTAGCAAATAGGATTTGGAAACTTGAAAATTACAAGACAAATGTAAAAACAGAAATATTAGCAGGTATTACAACCTTTATAACAATGGCCTACATTATGTTTGTGAATCCCATTATACTAAAAGAAACAGGAATGGATCCAGGAGCCGTTTTTGTAGCTACTTGTCTTTCAGCGGCCATTGGAACTCTCATGATGGCTTTTTACGCTAATTACCCTTTTGCACAAGCTCCAGGTATGGGACTTAACGCTTTCTTTACTTATACTGTCGTTTTAACAATGGGATACAGTTGGCAAGAGGCTTTAGCTGCAGTTTTTTTCTCAGGAATTATATTTATTTTGATTACTTTGTCTGGAATACGGGAAATGATTGTTGATGCTATACCTATGTCTTTAAAATATGCAGTAAGTGGAGGAATAGGTTTATTTATAGCTTTTATTGGACTTAAAAATGCTGGTATAATCGTGGCAAATCAAGCAACTTACATTGGATTTGGCGATTTGACTAATCCTGGGACACTTCTTGCCATTGCGGGACTTTTTATAACAGCGATATTGATGTCAAGAAACGTAAAAGGTTCAATACTTCTTGGCATATTGATAACTACAGTATTGGGACTTTTTACTGGAATAGCGAAATTACCCTCTGATTTTAGTATAATTAAAATGCCACCAAGTCTTGCACCCACATTTCTCAAATTGGATATAAAAGGGCTTTTGGGAATTGGCAAGGATATAGGTTTTCTCTCACTTTTCACCAGTATGTTATATGTAGTTTTATCTTTTACTTTTGTAGATTTATTCGATACTATTGGTACTTTTATAGGAACAGGTTCAAAAGCTGGAATGTTAGATGAAAACGGCAAAATGCCTAATATGAAAAAAGGACTTATGTCAGATGCTATTGCCACCACGATAGGCTCTCTTTTAGGAACTTCTACTGTTACTACTTATGTTGAAAGTGCTGCAGGTATTGCAGAAGGCGGAAGAACAGGTCTTACTGCTTTTGTGACAGGTATTTTGTTTTTAGTGGCACTGTTTTTCTCACCAATAGCTTTGCTGGTGCCTACGCAAGCTACTGCTCCTGCCCTTATTATTGTTGGTGTATTAATGATGGGCTCCATTAAAAACATAAATTTTGAAGATTTTACAGAAGCTATGCCTGCTTTCCTTGCTATAATTGCTATGCCTTTCACCTTTAGCATTGCTAATGGTATTGCTGCAGGGCTTATTGCGTATCCTATTGTAAAAATTGCAGCAGGAAGAGCAAAAGAAATTCATCCTATTGTGTACATTCTTGCGTTTTTATTCATATTACGTTTTGCTACACTTGCTGGTTAAAAATAAGACCCCAATTAGTACTTACTAATTGGGGTCTTAAAAGATAAAAGTAAAGTATAGGAGGTATATAAAAAATGACGCCTAAAGTTGCAATAGTAGTTGGCAGCAAATCTGATTTGCCTGTGGTTGAAAGATGCACAAAAATTCTTGAAGAATTTGAAATTTCCTATGATGTTAAAGTGCTGTCTGCCCATAGAACTCCCTTTGAGACACAAGAGTTTGCTGTAAATGCAGATAAATATTATGATATAATCATTGCAGGTGCTGGAAAAGCTGCTCATCTGCCTGGTGTTATTGCTTCTTATACACTCTTGCCTGTTATTGGCCTTCCAATAAAGTCTTCTATTTTAGATGGTCTTGACTCCCTTTTATCAATTGTTCAAATGCCCAAAGGTGTGCCTGTTGCAACAGTAGCCATAGATGGAGCAGAAAATGCAGCACTTTTAGCTTGTCATATTCTCTCTTTGAAATATACTTATTTAAAGAAGACCTTAGCTGATTATAGGGAGAAAATGGCTGAAGAAGTGTTAAACAATTAAGAGATTGGAGGAGATAAATATGGAAAAAAGAGAATTGCTTTATGAAGGAAAAGCTAAAAAAGTTTATAAGACAGATGAAGAGAATTTTTATATCATCGAATACAAAGATGATGCAACTGCTTTTAATGGTTTAAAGAAAGGCACAATTGCCGAAAAAGGTATAGTAAATAACAAAGTTTCTGCAATTTTATTTGCATTATTAGAAAAAAATAATGTACCCACCCATTATGTGAAAAAACTTAGTGACAGGGAAATGTTGGTTAAAAAGGTTGAGATTTTCCCTTTAGAAGTTATCGTGAGAAATTACGCAGCAGGAAGTATTTGTAAAAGATTAGGTCTTGAAGAAGGACTAAAGTTTAAAACGCCTGTATTAGAATTCTCATATAAAAATGACGAATTGAAAGACCCAATGATTAATGAATATCACATACAAGCTCTCGAATTAGCCACCAAAGAAGAGGTTGAAATTATGACAGGAATGACGTTTAAAGTCAACAAAATTTTGTCAGAATATTTTTTATCTAAAGACATTATCTTGGTAGATTTTAAATTAGAATTTGGTAAGAGTAATGAAGGAATATTATTAGCTGATGAAATTTCTCCTGATACTTGCAGATTTTGGGACAAAAACACTATGGAAAAACTTGATAAAGATAGATTTAGAAAGGATTTGGGCAAAGTAGAAGAAGCATATTTAGAAATTTTAAAAAGACTTGGAGGTATGTAAAGTGCTAATTGCAAAAGTCTATATAACTTTAAAAAAAGGAATACTTGACCCTCAAGGAAAAGCAGTAAAGGGAGCTTTGTACTCATTAGGATACGAAGAAGTAAAAGAGGTGCGGGTTGGGAAATATATAGAATTAACTTTTGAGGATGGCGATTTATCCCTCCTAAAGGACAAAGTAGATGAGATGTGCAAAAGGATACTGACAAACCCAATTATTGAAGATTACACCTTTGAAATTGTGGAGGGATAAAGATGAAATTTGCTGTTATAGTTTTTCCAGGGTCCAATTGCGATGTGGACTGCTATTATGCCGTTAAAGATGGGCTTGTTGAAGAAGTAGAATATGTGTGGCATCAAGAAAAAAATTTGAGTAAGTACGATGTTATAATGTTACCAGGAGGATTTTCTTATGGTGATTATTTGAGGGCAGGAGCTATTGCTAGGTTTTCGCCTGTCATGGAGGCTGTCAGGGAAGAAGCAGAAAAAGGAAAATTTATTATAGGCATATGCAACGGATTTCAGATACTTACAGAAGCAGGGCTTTTGCCGGGAGCTTTGAGAAAAAATGAAGGTCTGAAATTTATTTGCAAGACTGTCAGCATAATAGTTGAAAATGACAAAACTCCTTTTACTACAAGGCTTAAAAAAGGGCAGGAGATTTTACTTCCAATTGCTCATGGAGAAGGCAATTATTATGTAGATGACAAAACTTTAAAAGAACTAAAAGAAAACAATCAAATTGTTTTTAGGTACAAAGAAAATATCAACGGCTCTGTTGAGAGAATAGCCGGAGTTATAAATAAAAAAGGAAATGTTTTAGGAATGATGCCTCATCTAGAGAGAGCTTATGCCCCCTTGCTGGGTAATACTGACGGGCTTTATATCTTAGGGTCAATAGTGGATAATTTTGTAAAAGGCGGGGTTTAAGGATGGATAAAATATGGAGAGAATTAGGACTTACTGATGAGGAGTATGAGAAGATTATTTCGATATTAGGAAGAGAGCCTAATATAACTGAATTAGGTATGTATAGTGTTATGTGGTCTGAACATTGTGCCTATAAAAATTCTAAACCTCTTTTAAAATATTTACCTACAAAAGGCGAAAAAGTAATACAAGGACCGGGAGAAAATGCAGGAATATTGGATATTGGAGATAATTTGGCAGTTGTGATGAAGATAGAAAGCCATAACCACCCTTCTGCAATTGAACCCTATCAAGGAGCAGCTACAGGTGTTGGGGGAATAATAAGAGATATATTCACAATGGGGGCAAGGCCAATTGCTCTTTTAGATTCTTTGAGATTTGGAATTCCTGATGATAAAAGGACTAAATATCTCATCGAAAACGTGGTAGCCGGTATAGCGGATTATGGAAATTGCATAGGAATTCCTACAGTAGGTGGGGATACCTATTTTGAAGAAAGTTACAAAGGAAATCCTTTAGTAAATGCGATGTGTGTAGGAATAGTAGAAAAAGACAAGATAAAAAAAGGGATAGCAAAAGGTATAGGTAACCCTGTTATGATAGTAGGTGCTACTACGGGGAGAGACGGTATTGGAGGTGCAAGTTTTGCTTCTCAGGAATTAAGCGAGGAATCAGAAGAAAAAAGACCTTCTGTTCAAGTTGGCGACCCCTTTATGGAAAAACTGCTTTTGGAGGCTTGTTTAGAACTTTTTGAAACAGATGCCGTAGTTGCTATACAAGATATGGGTGCGGCAGGTCTTACCTCTTCTTCTTGCGAGATGGCTTCCCGCGGTGGAACTGGAATGGAGCTTGACCTTGATAAAGTGCCTTTGAGAGAAGAGGGAATGACACCTTATGAAATAATGCTTTCTGAATCTCAGGAGAGGATGTTGGTTGTAGTAGAGAAAGGCAAGGAAGAAGATGTACAAAAGGTATTTAAAAAATGGGGACTGAATGCCGCCACAATAGGGAAAATTACTGATGATGGAATGATAAGAGTGATTAAAGATGGAAAAGTAGTTGCGGAAGTTCCAGCCAAGTCTTTGACAGAAGATGCTCCACAATATGTGAGAGAAGAAGAAGTACCTAAATGGCAAGAAGATGTCAATAAGTTGGATATAAATGAAATAAAACCTCCAGAGGATATGAATAAAGCTCTAAAAGATGTAATTTCTTCTTTAAATATTGCAAGTAAAGAATGGATATACAGTCAATATGATTATATGGTGAGGACAGACACAGTAATAACTCCGGGAATGGATGCGGCTGTTGTGAGGATAAAAGGTACAAAAAAAGCTGTTGCATTGACAACTGATTGCAATGGTAGATATTGTTATTTAGATCCCTATATAGGCTCTCAAATTGCTGTAGCAGAGGCAGCTCGAAATCTTTGCATGGTTGGTGCTAAGCCTATAGGGGTTACGGATTGTTTGAATTTTGGCAATCCGGAAAAGAAAGAAATATATTGGCAGTTAAAAAATTCTATATTTGGAATAGCTAAAGCCTGTGAAACACTTCAAATCCCTGTGGTAAGCGGAAATGTCAGTCTTTACAATGAAAATGAGGAAGGAGCCATTTATCCTACTCCTGTAATAGGAATGGCAGGCCTTATAGAGGATGTATCAAAAATTTGTACAATGGACTTTAAAAAAGAAAGAGATGTAATTATAATTTTAGGTGAGAATAAAGGAGAGATTGGAGGAAGTGAGTATCTTAAAGTTTGCTTTGGAATGGTAAAAGGGCAACCACCTCAAATAGACTTGGAAGAGGAAAAAAGATTGCAAGAATTGGTGTTAAAACTTATTGATAAAGGTTTAATTAATTCTTCTCATGACATATCAGAGGGCGGTTTTGCGGCTGCTTTGGTTGAAAGTGCAATTTCAGGCAAAAAAGGTGCAAAAATTTCGCTACAAACTTCTCTTAGAGAGGATATAGAGTTGTTCTCTGAATCTCAACCAAGAGTATTAATTACTGTAAGTCCTGAAAAAGTAGAGGAAGTATTAAAAATAGCTTATGAATACCAAGTTCCAGCTCAAAAGGTAGGAGTTGTAGAAGGCAAAAAGATTGCAATTGAGGTAAATGGTAAAAAAATAATAGACCTTCCTTTAGAAGTCTTAGAGGAAAGCTGGAGAGGGAGAATAAAATGGGAAATGGAGAGAAATTAAAAGAGGAATGTGGTGTTTTTGGTGCCTTTAGTTTGTCCACTTCAGTTACTTCTTATATCTATTATGGATTACAAGCCTTGCAGCACAGAGGGCAGGAAAGTTCAGGTATAGCTATTTATGATGGCGAAAAAATAAATTGTATTAAGGGGTTGGGACTTGTCAGCGAGGTCTTTAATAAGGAAAATTTAAAGACATTAGAGGGAAAAATGGGGATAGGCCATGTAAGGTATTCTACTACAGGCAGCAATGACATTATAAATGCTCAACCCCTCGTTGCTAATTTTAAAAATGAATATATGGCTCTTGCCCATAATGGCAATTTGATAAACGCAGAAGAGCTAAGAGGCCAATTGGAGGAGGACGGCAGAATATTTCAAACTACAACTGATAGTGAAATAATTCTTCATTTAATTGCAAAGAATTTCCAAAAGGGCTTAATAGAAGCCCTTTTGGAAACAATAAAACAAATAAAAGGTTCATACGCTTTGGTGATTTTAACAGACAATAAATTAATAGGGATAAGAGATGTAAACAGTATAAGGCCTCTTTGTATAGGTAAAAAAGATGACACTTATTTCTTATCTTCTGAATCTTGTGCCTTTGACGTAATAGGAGCAGAGTTGATACGAGATGTAGAAGCAGGAGAAATAGTTATAATTGATGGAAAAGGAATAGAGTCTTTTAAGTTAGAAGTAGAAGAAAAAAAGATGCCTTGTGTTTTCGAATACATCTATTTTGCTAGACCTGACAGTGTCATAAATGGAAGAAGTGTTTATTTTACACGATTGGAGATGGGCAAAAGATTAGCTGAAGAAGCACCTGTAGATGCAGACTTGGTAGTACCAGTTCCAGATTCAGGCATTGCCGCTGCAAGAGGTTACTCTCTCAAAACAGGAATACCAATGGGTGAGGGACTTATAAAAAATAAATACATTGGAAGGACTTTTATTGCTCCCGACCAAAGGGATAGAGAGACAGGTGTGAGGATAAAGCTAAATGTCTTAAAAGAATTGGTTCAAGGCAAGAGGATAGTTTTAATAGATGATTCAATTGTTAGAGGTACTACTATGAAGAGATTGGTGAGTTTATTAAAAAATGGGGGAGCAAAAGAGGTTCATGTGAGGATAAGTTCACCTCCTGTTAAATATTCCTGCTACTTTGGAATTGATACTCCGACAAAAAAAGAATTGATAGGAGCAAGGATGTCAGTTGAAGAGATGTGCAAATTAATAGGAGCTGACAGCCTACAGTTTTTAAGTATTGAAGGGCTTATAAAAAGTGTAGGACTTAAATCTATTTGCACAGGTTGCTTTGATGGCAACTATCCTATGTATGTTCCAAAAGAAGGAAGCAAGTATCTTTTTGAGAAAAAATAAAAAGTAGGTGTATGATTATGAATTATAAAGATGCTGGGGTAAATATAGATGAAGGCAATAAACTGGTGGAAATGATAAAACCTATTGCAAAAAAGACTTTGACAGACAATGTTTTGGAAGGCATTGGGGGATTTGCAGCTCTTTTTGAGATAAAAAATTACAAAAACCCTGTAATCGTGTCAAGCACTGATGGAGTTGGGACAAAACTTAAAATAGCCTTTATGATGGACAAACACGATACTGTAGGAATAGACCTTGTAGCTATGTGTGTAAATGACATTATTGTAACTGGTGCTAAGCCTTTGTTTTTTCTTGACTATTTTGCTACTGGAAAGTTAAAAAGTAAGACTGCAGTAGAAGTAATCAAAGGAATAGCAGAGGGTTGTAAAATAGCCGGTTGTGCTTTGATAGGAGGAGAAACAGCAGAACTTCCAGGTTTTTATAAAGAAGGAGAGTACGATTTAGCAGGCTTTTGTGTAGGAATTGCAGAAAAAGAAGAGCTGATTGATACAAAATCAATAAAAGAAGGAGATGCCATAATTGGGCTTGCCTCTTCTGGAATTCACAGCAATGGCTATTCTTTAGTGAGGAAAGTGTTTTTTGAGAAAAACAATTTTTCAGTAAAAGACTTTATACCAGAGCTTGGGATGGATTTAGGAGATGCACTCCTTACTCCTACAAAAATATATGTCAAGTCAATAGAGGCTTTAAAAGGGTTAAAAATTAAAGGGATGGCTCATATTACCGGGGGAGGTTTTATTGATAATATTCCAAGAATACTAAGAAAAAGTATAGATGCAAAAATAAATAAAGGAAGTTGGGAAATTCCAGCTATTTTTGAATTAATTCAAAGATTGGGAGATATTGAAGAAAGAGAAATGTATCGTACTTTTAATATGGGGATTGGCATGGTAGTTATAGTAGACCCATCTGATGTAGATAAGGCTTTAGAAAAATTAAATGGCATGGGTGAAAAAGCTTATGTAATAGGGGAGATAGTAGAAGGGGAAGGCGGTGTAATTTTATGAACCTTGTGGTGATGGCATCAGGTAACGGGACTGATTTGCAGTCAATAATTGATGCCATTGAAGCAGGATATATCAATGCCAGGATAATTGCCGTCATTAGCGATAAAAAAGGAGCTTATGCTCTTGAAAGGGCAAAAAAACACGGAATTGCTACTTACTGCCTTCCCAAAAAAGAATTGAAAGAAAATTTTCAAAGAGAGTTATTAAAGCTTCTTGAAAAATTGAATCCGGATGGAATAATTCTTGCAGGTTTTTTGACAATTCTCAGTGGAGAAATTGTAGAAAGATTTGAAAACAGGATAATAAATATACATCCCTCACTTATTCCTGCCTTTTGTGGCAAAGGATTTTATGGAATGAAGGTACATCAGGCGGTCTATGAATACGGAGTAAAATACACCGGCTGTACCGTTCACTTTGTGGACAGTGGTGCTGATACTGGACCTATTATTTTTCAAGAAGTTGTGAAAATCGATGAAGAGGATACGCCAGAGACCATTGCTAAAAAAGTGCTGGAAGTAGAACACAAAGTTTTACCTTATGCAGTTAAGCTTTTTACAGAAGGGAAGTTAAAAGTCGAAGGTAGAAAAGTGAAAATATTAAAGTTTTAAAAGGGATTATAAAACTGTAAAAAGGAGGCAATTCTATGGCCAAAAAAGCGTTAATAAGCGTTTCAAAAAAAGAAGGCATAGTGGAATTTGCCAAAAAGCTTAATGAATTAGGATATGAAATAATATCAACAGGAGGGACTTATAATCTTCTTAAAGAAAATAGAGTAAATGTAGTAAAGGTATCAGACATAACAGGTTTCCCTGAAATTATGGATGGTAGAGTAAAGACGCTTCATCCTAAAATTCATGGAGGGCTTCTTGCAATAAGAGACAATGAAGAGCACATTAAAGCTTTAAAAGAACATGGCATTGAACCAATAGATATAGTTGCCATAAATTTATATCCTTTTAAAGAGACAATCCTAAGAGAAAATGTGACTTTAGAAGAAGCGATAGAAAATATAGACATTGGCGGTCCTTCAATGATAAGGGCTGCAGCTAAAAACTACAAATATGTGACTATTCTTGTAGATCCAAAGGATTATGATACAGTCATTGAAGAAATAAAACAATATGGCAATACAAAAGAAGAGACGAGATTTTATCTGGCAGCAAAAGCTTTTGGACATACAGCCCTTTACGATTCTTTGATATACAACTATTTGATACAAAAAAATAACATAGAGTTTCCCGAAGTTATGGCCTTTTCCTATGAAAAAGCTCAAGACATGAGATATGGTGAAAATCCTCATCAAAAGGCGGCTTTTTACAAAAATCCTATTAAAGCCTATGGTATTGCAGAATGTGAGCAGTTGCACGGCAAAGAGCTCTCTTTTAACAATATAAACGATGCAAATGCGGCAATAGAGCTCTTAAGAGAGTTTAAAGAGCCTGCAGCAGTTGCCGTAAAGCACACAAATCCTTGTGGAGTAGCTATTGCAGATAATATATACAATGCTTACTTAAAAGCTTATGAGAGTGACCCTGTTTCTATTTTTGGGGGAATTGTAGCATTAAATAGAACTGTAGATGTTAAAACAGCTGAAGAACTTATAAAAATATTCTTAGAAATAGTAATTGCTCCAGACTTTGAAGAAGAGGCCTTAGAGATTTTAAAGAAAAAGAAAAACTTAAGGATATTGAGGTTAAAAGAAGGATATGAAAAAGAATATGATTTAAAGAAAGTAGAAGGCGGACTTTTAGTACAAGAAAAAGATGAAATAGATTTAGATGAGAATAATTTGAAAGTAGTTACTAAAAAAGCACCTACTCAAAAAGAGATGGAAGATTTAAGGTTTGCCTGGAAGGTAGTAAAGCACGTAAAATCCAATGCGATTGTTTTAGCAAAAGATGGAGCTACAGTAGGTATTGGCGTGGGACAAGTCAACAGGATATGGCCGACAGAACAAGCAATCAAACAAGCAGGCGAAAAAGCAAAGGGAAGTATCCTTGCATCAGATGCCTTTTTCCCATTTCCAGATGTTGTGGAAGCAGCTGTAAAAGGCGGTATAACTGCCATAATCCAACCAGGCGGCTCACAAAACGATGCTTTATCAATTGAAGCTGCAGACAAAGGCGGTATATCAATGATATTCACTGGCATAAGGCACTTTAAACATTGAGGAGGAATTTGTATGAAGGTTTTAGTCATAGGGGGAGGAGGAAGAGAACATGCAATTGTTCACAAACTTTCACAAAGTCCTAAAGTGGATAAAATCTACTGTGCTCCTGGTAATGCTGGCATAGGGCTTTTAGCAGAATGTGTTGATATAAAAGTTGGAGATATTGAAAAGCTTAAAGAATTTGCCATAAAAAATGACATTGATTTAACAGTTGTAGGACCAGAGATGCCATTAGTACAAGGTATTGTGGATGAATTTGAGAAAGCAGGGCTTAAAATCTTTGGGCCTAATAAAGGTGCTGCGGCTGTTGAGGGAAGCAAATATTTTACTAAACAGCTTCTTTCTAAATACAATATTCCTACTGGAAGGTTTAAAGCCTTTGACAAATATCAGGAGGCTTTGAAGTTTTTAAAAGAGACATGGTATCCTGTTGTGATGAAAGCAGATGGACTGGCGCAGGGTAAAGGAGTGTTTATTGTAAAAGATTTTATAGAGGCAAAAGAAGCTCTTGATTTAATGATGAAAAAAAGGATTTTTGGTGCATCAGGAGATATCGTAATAATAGAAGAGATGCTTTTTGGAAAAGAAGCGTCAGTATTCGCATTTACAGACGGAGAAAATATTTTACCTATGGTTTCTGCTATGGATTATAAAAAGATCTATGAAGGAGACAAAGGTCCTAACACTGGAGGTATGGGAAGCATTGCACCAAATCCTTATCTTGAGGAAGAAACTTTAAAAGAAGTGATGGAAAGCATTTTAAAACCAGTGGTAAAGGCACTTCAAAAAGAAGGCATTGTATATAAAGGAGTGTTATACGCAGGTTTAATGCTTACAAAAGAAGGACCTAAGGTTTTAGAATTTAATGCAAGATTTGGAGACCCTGAAACACAAGTTGTACTGCCTCTTTTAAAAACAGACCTTATTGATATAATGGAAGCTACCATAGAAGGAAAACTTGATAAAATACAAATTGAATGGGAAGACAAAAAGGCTGTATGTGCCGTTGCGGTATCAAACGGTTACCCAGGGGAATATCAGACTGGTTTTGAGATAACAGGGTTAGAAAAAGTAAAAGAAGCATTTGTATATCATGCAGGGACAGTATTAAAAGATGGTAAAATTGTCACATCAGGAGGAAGAGTGCTTGCTGTTACCTCAATAGGGGATTCATATGAAGAAGCGAGAGAAAAAGTTTATAGAGAAATTAAAAAAATAAGATTTGAAGGGATGTACTATAGAAAAGATATTGCTTTGGTAAGCCAGGTGTAAACCTGGCGTTTTTAATCAGTTTAAAGTTATGGTATAATATCTACTAACATATGCCTTAATTTTTTAAAAATGGGGGAGAAATTATGCCCAAAGACCATGTAAAACTTTTTGATATTATATCTCCAATTTATGGGTGGTTTTTTAATTCTCAAGTGGAATATTATAGGAAAGTTTTAGCTATTTTGAAAGAACATATTGATTTAGGAAATTACATAAAATTTTTAGATGTCGGATGTGGTACAGGTGCATTGTGTTATGTATTAAGGGAAGCTGGCTTTGAGGTTTCTGGGGTGGAAGTTTCCGCAGGTATGTTAGCACAAGCGATGAAAAGGCTGAAAAACACGGATATTAAGGCATATAAGATAAATCCAGGTGAAGGGTTTCCCTTCGAAGATAATTTTTTTGATGTGGTTACAGCTTCTTATGTGGCTCATGGTATTAAAAAGAATGAGCGGGAAATATTATATAAAGAGATGTCAAGGGTCGCAAAGCATTATGTAATTCTTCATGACTACAATCAAAACAGAGACTTTTTTACTTCATTTGTGGAATGGTTGGAAGGTGGAGATTATTTTAATTTTGTAAAAGAAGTTAAAAAAGAACTAAAAGAAAACTTTAAAGAAGTAAAAATGGTAGATGTCAGTTCAAAAGCTTCTTTATACATCTTACAACCTAATAAATAAATTATGATATAATAAATACCATGGTGTGAATAATTAATTGGCTTAAATTTTTATTAGGGTGTGGTGAAATGGACTCAAGACCAATAGGTGTTTTTGACTCTGGAGTAGGAGGACTTACAGTACTAAAAAGACTTGTTGAGGTTTTACCAGGAGAAGACTATATTTACTTTGGTGATACAAAAAGAGTTCCCTATGGCGATAGAAGTGAAGAAGAGATAAAAAAATTTGCAAAACAGATTTTAAATTTTATGAGAGAGCAAAAAGTAAAAGCTGTAGTAATAGCTTGTAATACTACTTGTGCAGTTATAAATAAAAGCGAATATGATGTGGTTCTTTTTGATGTTTTAAAAGCAGGGGCAGAGAGCGCTGCCCTATACACTATAAATAAAAAAATAGGTGCTATTGCAACTACAAGAACTGTTGAAAGCAAAAGCTATGAAAAGAATATAAAAATTATTGATAAAAATATTGAAGTTTACCAAAAGGCATGTCCGGAGTTTGTCCCACTTATTGAAAAAGGGCTATATAATTCGCCAATAGCCTACGAAACTGCTAACAAGTGTTTAAAAGAATTGAAAGAAAAAGATATAGATACTCTTGTTTTAGGTTGTACCCATTATCCTTTAATGGCTTCAGTTATAGAAGAGATAATGGGGGAAAATGTAAAAATAGTAGACCCTGCAATTAAATTAGCCTATGATGTGAAAGATTATTTATTAAAGAAAGATTTATTAAATCCTCAAATCAGGGGTAAGGCAGAATTTTTTGTAAGTGGAGATAAAGATAATTTTATCAAAACGGCAGAAATGCTATTAGGCGAGAAAATTGAGAATGTTTTGCATGTAGACATAGAAAAATATTAAAAAACAGGTGGGATTTAGGATGGATATTCTCAAAGAAGCTGAAAAAGTAGAAAAAGAAGTAATAGAATTAAGGCGAAAAATACACATGTACCCTGAATTAGGTTTTGAAGAAACAAAAACTTCTGAAATTGTTTATGATTATTTAAAAAATTTAGGGATTGAAGTAAAGAGAATTGCTAAAACTGGCGTTGTGGGTACCCTTAAAGGCAATGGAAGCAAGACGATAGCTATAAGAGCAGATATGGACGCTCTTCCAATTCAAGAAGAAAATGATGTAGAATATGCATCGCAGATTCCAGGAAGAATGCATGCTTGTGGGCATGATGTTCATACAGCTATACTTCTTGGTACTGCTAAACTTTTGGCAAATATGAGAGATAAGTTAAAGGGAAATGTTAAGTTTATATTTCAACCAGCGGAAGAAACAACGGGGGGAGCTCTTCCGATGATTGAAGAAGGAGTTTTAGAAAATCCTAAAGTTGATGCTATAATAGGACTACATGTAGACCCAGAACTTCAAGTGGGGCAAATAGGGATAACCTATGGAAAGGCTTATGCTTCTTCTGACATGATTGATATAATTGTAAAAGGCAAAAGTAGTCATGGGGCTGAGCCTCACAAATCGGTGGATGCCATAGTGATTGCTGCTAATATTGTAAATATACTCCAAACAGTCGTTAGTAGAAAAGCTAACCCACTAAGTCCTATAGTGCTAACTATTGGTGCTATTGAAGGAGGATACGCACGAAATATAATAGCGGACAAAGTGAGGATGTCTGGAATTATAAGAATGATGGAAGAAGAAAAAAGAGACGAGATAGTTGAGATGGTGGAGAAGATTTGCGATAACACAGCAAAAGCTATGGGAGGAGAAGTAGAATTTAAAAGAACGATAGGGTATCCTTGCCTTGTAAATCACAAAGGTATGACAGACCTCATAAAAGAAACTGCTTTTCCTTTGCTAGGGGAAGGCAATGTAATAGAAGTGGCACCAACAATGGGAGTAGAAGATTTCGCTTATTTCTTGCAAAAGGTCCCTGGCAGTTTTTATAAATTAGGGTGTGGCAATAAAGAAAAAGGAATAGATAAACCTATACATAACAACCAATTTAATATCGATGAGGAGTGTATTAAAATTGGCCTTGCTGTACACGTCTCTACAGTTTTAAAATATTTAAACTCAAATGGTTAAAAAATTTTTTGAAGGATTAAAAAATATTTGGAAAAAATGACGGGGATTTATTTATAAATATTCTTTTAAAACTTACGAAAAAGGTTTACTGCAGTTTTATTTATTTGCAGTGATTAATAATTTTACAAAACTGCAGGAAAAATTTCATGTAAAAAAATATTTAACTTGGATTCGGCAAGTGAATTTACGAAATGCCCAAATAGAGCTATTTGAGGACTAAATTAAGTGAAAAATTTTTTACAAAAAATATATGGAGATTCCCCTTTTTCTGATAAAATTTAAGTGTTAAACAAAAACATTAACAGAAAGGAGAATCTCCATAGTATGAGTTTAACACTTAATCTTACAAAAGAAAAGGGGTTTTCAAAATATATTTTGCCAGCAACTTTTGACAATTTTACAGTATCAAACAATGTAACTTTCACCTATATCCAAGCATTTAAAGAAAAAATCGGCTTTAATAAAATTCTTTCAAGCATATTATCCTTTAAAAAAGCACCAAATGCTGTTTTTCAACCAGCCGAGGTTATTGACTTTATGATTGATTCTGTAATTCAAGGGAATACTCGCTTTCTTCACATGGACCAACTAAGATATGATAATGCATACACAGAAATTAAAGGACATAAAGTTCCCAGCGAAAAAGTATGCAGAGACTTAATTAAAGCCATGCCTGAAAGTTCTCTTGAAGAATTAAGACTTATTAACAAGACTTTGCTTTCCTTGCAATCTAAAGGAACGAAACGTGAAGTCATTATGAATTTTGACGATACAGTTTGTACTATATTTGGAGAGCAGGAAGGTGCTTCAGTAGGTTATAATCCAAGGTACCATGGTCGACCATCTTTCAAAGAGAAAATCGGCATTATTGCTAATACTGATGAACTTGTTAATGTTACTCTTGAAGAAGGTAAACATCACACAAATCATGGTTTCTTAGATTTTGTAAAATCTTGCGAAGAACAGCTTCCTGAAAATTGGATAATTAAGCGAGTACGCGTTGACCGTGGAGCATTTGATTACGGTAATATACTGTATTTTGAATCTAAAGGTTATGAATATGTAATGAAAGCTAAAAATCAGGCATGGATCAGATGCTTTATAGACTACGTCAATCAAAGAGAACACCTTTATCCTTGGACTGAAATAGATAAGACCTTTAGTGTAAATGAAATATATGCAAAAATGCCTAAATGGGATAAAGTACGCAGAATTGTGATTATACGCAAAAAACTGCCACAGCCCAAAACAGGGCAGATTTGTATGGATATAGACGAATTCAAATATGAATATCAAGCTATAGTAACAAATATTGAGTACATGACACCTGAAGAGATATTTCATGAATACAACCAACGCTGCGACATTGAAAACAAAATAGATGAACTAAAAGAAGGATTTGCTTTTTCAAAAAACAGTCAAAGAAACAAATTTTGCAACGAAATATTTTTGCTTATCAAAATGATCGCTTACAATCTCCATAATTGGTTCAAAAGGACTATCTTGCCAGAGTTTATGAGGCATCATGAGATAACCACAATAAGGCGGATATTATATAATGTACCTGGTAATCTTGTTGGGAAAGGACGTTATAGGCATATACGTTACCCTAATAATCCGTTTCTTAAGACTGTGATAACGTATATACGAAAAGCGCTAATGGTATTTTGCTTAACATAGTAAACACATAGAATATACCAAAAAATATACCAAATGATAGAAACCGCCATATCAAGTAGACGGTTAGCTTTGCTATACCTTAAAAGAGTAAATTAACTGTAAAAAACGATATAGCTTTTATTTTTTCAATGTAAATATTCAGTTATCAAAGTGCAAAACTTATAACAAAACACCGTTTTTTACATTCATGGAAATTGAATTTTTAATTTGCTTGCTACTTGCCGAATTCAAGTTTAAATCAAATCTTGACATTTTTCATCAAATGATGCATAATATTTGTCGGAAGAGAGGTAATGTGAGTTTATCACCTCTGCCAATAGGTGAGAGGAAGCCTTAGGAATGTGTAAATCTTAACCCCCCTCAATTTTATGTACTTAAAAATTTCTCCCCCTAATCCCCCTTTACTGCCGGCATACTGCCGGTTTTTTTCATATATAAAAAGCACTGCGAATAAACTATTGTGAGGTGTTGTTTATGCACAATAGGTCTTTTATTCGCGGTGCTTTTATATTAACTATTGCCAATATTATAGACAGAGGCATTGGATTTATCTTTAGAATAATTTTATCAAATATGTTAGGCCCGGAAGGTACGGGTATTTATCAATTAGTTCTTCCTATATATTTTGTTTCAATAACTTTTTTAACCTCTGGTACGATGGCTGTCACTTCTCGCTTTATTTCAGAAGAAAGAGCAAAAGGAAACAAAAAAAATATGTTTAAAATTTTAAAAATTACTTTTTTGATAGTATTGATAATTGCTTTTATCATTTCTTCGTTGCTATTTTTTAATGCTAAGTACGTAGCTGAAAAGTTACTTCACGAACCGAGAGCACTTTTATCAATTCTCATTTTTGCACCGGTGCTTATCATTGTTGCTTCTTCATCAGTGTTTAAGGGTTTTTTTCAAGGAGTCATAAATATGATACCTGCTTCAGTTTCAGAAATTGTTGAACAGATAGTACGGGTATCAACAACTTTATATTTAATACAGCTTTTTACAGGAGCTACACTTGAATATTTAGTAGCGATAGCTATATTTGGCATATCTGCAGGTGAAATTGTCAGTTTTCTTATGTACATACTTTTTTACAAAAGGGAAGTAAAAATTATAAACAAAGAAATACCTTATGATGGAAAAGAATGGGATGCTTTTTCTATAGTAAAAACGATAGTGATTACTTCCATACCTATAACTTTTTCAAAATTAATTGTAAATGTGTTGGATTTAGCGGAATCTTTAATAATTCCTTCAAGACTTGTTGTCTCAGGTCTCACTCACAGTGAAGCGATGTCTGAATTTGGCAAAATGTTGGGTATGGCAGTACCTCTTGCTTACATGCCAGCAGTTATAACTTCAAGTCTTTCCACTACTGTACTTCCTGCAGTTTCTGAAGCAGCTGCTCTAAAAAAGTGGGATACAGTAAGACTTAGGATTAACCAAGCAATTGGCTATACTACTTTAGTAGCTTTTCCTGCTATAATTTTATTTTTAGCTCTTCCTGATCAAATCTCTCAGCTTTTGTATCCCTCTTCACCAGGAGTAGGGGCTTTTGTGAGAGTGATTTCAATGGGAAGTATTTTCGCCTTTTTAGAAGCAGTAGTAGCGAGTATTCTCCATGGATTAGGAAAGCAAAATGTGGTTTTAAAAAATTCTATTATATGGTTGGGAGTCTGTATTATAGGTATGTATTACTTAACCGCCATGCCACAACTTAGACTTTTTGGATATATATACAGCTTTATATTTGCCGATGCTCTTATTTTAATGCTAAATATGTTTGAACTCATAAAAATGACAGGATTAAGAATAGACTATTTAAATTGGCTTATAAAACCGATAACAGCATCAACAATTATGGGAATAATTGTTATAATTATCCACAGTAAATTGTTGACAATTAATGTTAATATGTGGATAAATATTTTTTTATCAATTTTTATAGGAATTCCTGCCTATTTACTGCTTTGCTCTGCGTTGAAACTACCTTATATTGAGGATTTAAGAAAAATAATTTTGTTGAAAAATTAACAATTATAGTATATAATAAAAATAAAACTAAGCCCAAGGGGATTTTCCTGAGGGCGAGGGAGGAGATAAAGTATGATAAAAGAAAAAGCGGATTTTATTGATGATGAAAAGATAAGACAGGATTTGGAAAAGGCTAAAAAAGCGACAAGTAAAGATGCATTAGAAATTATAGAGAAAGCTAAAAAACTAAAAGGCATTACTCCTGAAGAAGCAGCGGTACTTTTAAATGTAGAAGATGAGGATTTGCTCAATGAGATGTTTAAAGTAGCAAGGTATATAAAAGAAGAAATATATGGAAATAGGATTGTAATATTTGCTCCCCTTTATGTAAGTAACTACTGTGTAAACAACTGTAGATATTGTGGTTACAGACATTCTAATGAGCAGGAAAGAAAAAAGCTTACAATGGAAGAAGTGAGAAGAGAAGTTGAGATTTTGGAAGAGATGGGACATAAGAGATTAGCGGTTGAAGCTGGAGAAGACCCTGTAAATTGCCCTATAGATTATATTATCGATGTAATAAAGACGATATACGATACAAAACTTAAAAACGGAAGTATTAGAAGAGTAAATGTCAATATAGCGGCGACTACTGTAGAAAATTACAAAAAACTTAAAAAAGTAGGAATAGGGACTTATATTTTATTCCAAGAAACTTACCATAGGCCCACTTATGAATACATGCATCCACAGGGACCAAAATACGATTACGACTATCATTTGACTGCTATGGACAGGGCTATGGAGGCAGGTATTGACGACGTAGGATTAGGGGTTTTGTATGGGCTTTATGATTACAAATACGAAACTGTTGCAATGCTTTATCATGCGAACCATTTAGAGGAGAAATTTGGAGTTGGGCCACATACTATTTCAGTACCGCGACTTAGACCAGCTCTTAACACTTCCATAGATAAATTTCCATATATTGTATCAGATAAAGACTTTAAAAAATTAGTAGCAGTCATAAGAATGGCAGTGCCCTATACTGGAATGATTTTGTCTACAAGAGAAAAGCCTAAATTTAGAGAAGAAGTAATAAGCATTGGCATTTCTCAGATTAGTGCCGGTTCTTGTACAGGAGTAGGTGGATATCATGAAGAGATATCCAAAAAAGGTGGTTCAAAGCCACAATTTGAGGTAGAAGATAAAAGAAGCCCTAATGAAATTTTAAGGACTTTGTGTGAACAAGGGTATCTTCCAAGTTATTGTACTGCTTGCTACAGAATGGGACGTACAGGAGACAGGTTTATGACCTTTGCGAAATCAGGGCAAATACACAACTTCTGTCTACCTAATGCGATACTAACCTTCAAAGAGTTTTTGATTGATTACGGGGATGAAAAAACAAAGGAAATTGGAGAAAAAGCAATAGCGGTAAATTTAGAGAAAATTCCATCAATAACTGTAAGGGAAGAGACAAAGAGAAGACTAAAAAGAATAGAAAATGGAGAAAGAGACCTTTTCTTTTAAACTTAAAACCTCGTGAAAAGGAGGCTTTAGCTTGTTGACAAAATATTATCGCTGTTGGCATTTTGCATAGTTTGCTCCGGTGATATCGCAGACTAAACTAGCGCTCGTCCTCGGGCTCAAGCGGGGCTCCGGGCACATTCGTCATCCTTGACTTAGTGCCCGCCTCCGCCATCACAAGGCTACGGCCCCGCTTTCGCCTCTCAGCCTCGCTAAGTTTCCCGGCACTCAACTGAACGGGCTGGTCTTTTCTCTTATTCTCCTTTTTTAACATTTTCGGTTGAGTGCCGGGCTATCAAGTCGCTACACTTATGCAAAATGCCAACATGTTATATAAAGGTTTGTCTACAGTTTGAGACCTCGCTTTCACGAGGTCTTATTTTATATATTTTTACAATTAAAAATATGACACAATGCTAATGTCAGATGATTTACATCTTTTCCTTGTTAATTTAGCGATTAGGTGTATAATATAGACGTAAAAAGAGATACTATTATTAAATTAATGTCACAGAAAAGTGATGATGTAAAATGAATAAGCTAAGTGGGCGCCAGCTGCAAATTTTAAGAAAAATACTGTCCTCTTCAAATACAAGAATGGAAGACATTATGAAAGAATTTGATATAAGCAAAAGGACAGTATACAGAGAAATTGCTTCTATAAATGAATTTGTTAAAAATTACAACTCAAAAATTGTAAATAAAACTGATGGGTTGGTTATAGAAGGCAATGTTGCTGATATTGAGAAGCTAAAGCTGGATATAGTAGGATATCGTTCAGAGTTTGAAACAGAAGAGAGAAGAAAAATGATATTGTCAGAGCTTTTGCAGCTAAATGAGCCTGCTAAATTAGAGTATTTCAGCAAAAAATTTGGCGTTACCACTTCTACAATAAGTTATGACCTTAAAGAGTTGGAAAAGTGGATTGAAAAACAGGGATTAACTTTAATAACAAAGCCGGGTTATGGCGTTTATATATCGGGAAGCGAAAACTCTTTTAGAAAAGCTATAGCTAACTTTTTGTATGAGAATTTTGATACTGCAGATTTGATTGATTTCTTAAAAACAGGATATCTCGCAAAAAACAATATTGAAAAAAACATAGATTTGAGGCTTTTAAACTTAATTGACTACGATACTGTCTTGAAAATAGAAAAGGCAATTTTAAAATTAAAATCACAAATTGACTATGAAATTGTAGAAAGTTCCTATTTAGGCCTTGTCGTTCACCTTGCCTTGGCTATAAAAAGGCTTCAAAATGGTGAAACTATTGAAATGGGGGAAGACAATTTACAGGAACTAAAAAAGACTAACGAATACAAATTTGCTAAAAAGTTAGCTAAATATTTACAAGAAGAATTGAATATACCTATACCTGAAGATGAGATTGGTTATGTGACAATACACCTTATAGGTGCAAAGTACAGGTCAACTACTCAAAATTACAATGACAAAGACATAGAGATTATTGCCCGGGACATGATAAAGGAAGCAGAAAAAATTTTTGATGTCAGTTTTTCAGAAGATGAGTTTTTGGAAGATGGCTTAAAGAGTCATTTAGTTCCCGCGGTGTACAGATTGGAGATGGGACTTGATATAAGAAACCCTTTGTTGGAGGATATAAAAACAAAATATCCTTTGCTTTTTGAAAAAAGTAATAGAGTTTGCGATGTTTTGCGAAAAAAATTAAACATGGATATTCCAGAAGATGAAGTTGGATATATTGCTATGCATTTTGGTGCAGCTTTAGAGAGGAAAAAAGAGGCTGCAAAAAGGTACAACATAATGGTTGTATGTGCTAGTGGTATTGGAACATCAAGGATGCTGATGTCAAAACTTCAGATGTTTCCACAAATAAACATAGTAGATGTTACCTCCAGCATAAAACTAAAAGATTTAAAAGTAAGAGATGATATAGACTTAATTGTTTCTACAATACCTCTTGACATAAAAGACAAAAAAGTCGTTGTAGTAAATCCCTTGCTTTTAAAGGAAGATGTAGAAAAGCTAAAGAAGGCATTAAATACAGACTTTATTATGGAATATGGAATAAAAAAAGAAGAAGAAGGCAATTTTAAAAAAGAGGCTTTACACATAGCCAATTATGGTAAGAGAATTTTGGAGCTATGCGACAACATAACTTACATGACTGCAAAAGGTGAAAATTCTTCTCAAATAATAGAATATATTCTTAAGAATTTGATAGATGAAAATTTAATTAATGAAAATCAAAAGGAGCAAATAAAAGAAAGACTTTTAAAAAGAGAAAGCTTAGGTAAAATAGTATTACCAAACAAAGGATTTGTTATATACCATTGCACAATTGAAAATATAGATTTTCCATTAGTAGTTGTAGGAAAAGTTATAGAGGAAGTAAAAATGAAAAATCTTGTAGGAGATTATGAAAAGATAAGGACAGCTTTTTTAATGGTAGCACTAGAAGGTGATAGAGAAGGAATTGAAGTTTTGGGAGATTTAAGTATGTCTTTAATTGAAAGAGAAGATTTAGTGAATACTCTTAACGAAGCACAGTCCCAAAAGGAGGTCAAAGAAAAAATAAAAGAAGTGTTATTGAAAAAATTTTATGAAGAAATAAAAAGGATAATTACTTAGGAGATGATCAAAAATGTTTAGCATATCGAGAGTTCAAAGAAAAATATTTTATTTGCTTTTGGGGGTAGTATGGTTTTCTACAGGATTTTATGCCATGTTTCATGATAGCTTCCTTAATGGCTTAAAAATAATGGCTTTTGGAAGTGCCTTTATGTTAATAGTGTTTGCAATACAGACTTATGTCATAAAAATGATACAACTTTATGATAGCAACCTACAAAAACAACATAAAAAGCTTAAAAAGAAAAAAATGAAATAATCTTTGAAAGGAGGTGTTAAAAATGGCAATAAGAGGAGTAATACTCTGCAGCTGGGGAGCAACTTCCAGTGCACTTGCTAAAAAAGTAACAGATGAAGCTAAAAAGCAAGGATTGGATGTTGTAGTAGATGCCGGCGGTACAGGAGAGTTTAAAAAGAAGGCAGAGGAATACGATGTAGCATTATTAGAACCACAAGTAAGACATCTCAAAAAAGAAATTGAATCAATCGCTTCTAAATACAATATCCCTGTTGATATAGTCGACATGCAGGCCTTTGCTATGATGGATGGCAAAAAAATATTAAATCAAATAATTGAGCTTGCTAAAAAAAGTGGAAAAGAAGTTTAAGGAGGGAATAAAATGAACGATAGGCTTTCAAATAATTGGTTTATGAAGTGGATGGAAGAATCTTTAATGCCAGTTCTTGCTCGTATAGCACAAAATGTGTATTTGCAGTCAATTAGAGACGCATTTTCAAGCTTTGCTTTGCCTGTGATTTTGACTGGTGCCCTTTTCTTAATTATAGCAAATCCACCAGAGGGAATTAATTGGGCACCTATACATGCATGGGCAAAAGCAGTAAAACCTATTGCAGCTCAAATCATGATACCTTTCCAACTTACTTTTGGGATAATGGCTATGATGGTAGCCTTTGGTACAGCTTATAGCCTTGCTACACGATGGGACCTCGACGAGACGATGACAGGAATTATTTCAATGTTGGCATTTTTTATAACAAGCTTTCCTGCAACAGATGTGACAAAAGCTACTTTTGGAGATGTACTAAATTACCTCGGCGGTCAAGGCTTGTTTGTAGCAATAATAATAGGCATAATTACAGCAATAGTTGTGAGATTATTTAACAAAAGTGGTTTGGTAATAAAAATGCCTGAAGGTGTACCACCTTATGTGGTAAGAAGCTTCTTAGCATTAGTTCCTATGTTTGTAATGATAGTGTCAGCGTGGATTGTAGAATGGATTGTATGGGCAAACTTCCATATAACATTGCCACAATTGGTGCTTGACTTATTTAAGCCCCTTGTTGCTGCATCAAATAGTTATCCTGCAGCTTTAGCTGAAATAATACTCATGATGCTTTTGTGGTCATTAGGAATTCACGGTATGAATGTTGTTTCCTCAATTGCTTATCCTTTCTGGATGGCTCAATTGGCTGCAAATGCAGAGGCTGCAGCAAAAGGATTGCCTTTACCAGGTATTGTAACTGAACCTTTCTTCCATGTGTTTACCCACTTAGGCGGTTCAGGTACTACATGGCCTTTGACAATAATGTTTTTACTCTCTGCTTCTGCACAACTTAGAACAATTGGAAGAGCTGAGCTTATACCTGCAATATTTAATATAAACGAACCATTGATTTTTGGTGCTCCTATTGTGTTAAATCCAATACTAATTATTCCGTTTATATTAGCTCCAGCAGCTGTTGTAACAATAAATTACTTTGCCTTTGCTGTAAATTTAGTACCCAGACCTTTAATACAATTGCCTTTTACAGTTCCAGTTTTTATAAGCGGATTTTTATCTTCCGGTGGCCATTGGCAAGGAGCTTTGTTGCAGCTGGTAAATTTAATTGTAACAGCGATTATATACTATCCCTTCTTTAAAATGTATGAAGCTCAACTTTTAAAGAACGAAAAAGAAGTAAAAGACCAAGAATAATTTGTGATGGGAGTGAAACTAATGGACTTAGAACAAATAATATACAACTTAGTATTGCATGGAGGAAATGCAAGAGCGGAAGCTTATGAAGCATTGGATGCAGCCGAAAGAGGAGATTTTGAAGAAGCTGAGAAGCATCTTGAAAAAGCAGATGAAGAGTTTTATGAAGGGCATAAATACCAAAATATGCTGACACAAGGAGAGCAAAGTGAAGCTCCTAATTTCCTAGTAATTCATGCTCAAGACCAGCTTATGACAGCTCTTGCTGAAAAAAACTTAATAAAAAGAATGATTGAACTCTATAAAAGAGTCAATCAATTAGAAAAAAGACAAAAATAAGCAGCTACTTACTACCCGGAAATCCGGGTAGTATTTTTTATAATTATACCATCATTTTTCATTTTTGTCATCTACTCTTGCTATTCTAAACAATCCTTTTACTTTGCCTTCTTAAGGGGTGGCAAAGCAAAACCATGAAATTCACTATCTGATATTGGAAATACCGCCCTTTTGTCTACAATATCACTTACATCTTGATTTTGTATACGTTATAAAAAATCACTTTAAAGTATTGAAATTTATCTGTGTATTAAGTACAATATATTTGTAAACAATTAAATTATTTTTGAAAGAGGGATTGGTTATGTACGAATCCAAAATTAAGGATGAACTGGTAGACCAGTTATTTGAGGCCATTTTAAAACTTAAAAACATAGAGGAATGTTACAGGTTTTTTGAAGATATTGCTACAATAAATGAAATAAAGGCATTAGCGCAGAGATTGGAAGTTGCAAAAATGCTTTGCCAAAAGAAGACTTACATAGAAATTGCAGAAAAGACAGGAGCAAGTACTGCTACCATAAGCAGAGTAAATAGGGCATTGAATTATGGAGCAAATGGATATAAAATTATATTAGATAGATTAGAAACAGAATCCCGGGATTAAAACCGGGCTTTTTTAAGACTAAATTGGAGTGAAAAAAATGAACAACATATTAGGTAACCTCAACGACAAACAAAGAGAGGCAGTTATGACTACAGAAGGACCTCTTTTGATATTAGCGGGAGCTGGAAGCGGCAAGACTCGCGTCCTAACTCATAGAATTGCTTATCTTATAAAAGAAAAAAAAGTATCCCCTTCTAACATACTGGCTATCACTTTTACAAATAAAGCGGCAGAAGAAATGAAAACAAGAGTAGAAGATTTATTAGGTTATATAGGTGACCTATGGGTATCTACTTTCCATTCTGCCTGTGTGAGAATTTTAAGGCGAGATATTGACAAAATAGGCTATGACAGAAATTTCGTCATATTTGATACTACTGACCAAAAGGCTTTAATACAGGAATGCCTTAAAGAGCTAAATTTAAGTGAAAAACAGTATCCTGTGAAAACTGTCTTAAATGCTATTTCTTCTGCAAAGGATAAAATGGTAACTCCAGAAGAGTATATTTATGTTTTTGGAAATGAGTATAGAAGTAAGAAAATAAGTGAAATATACAAATTATATCAAAAAAAGTTAAAGAAAAACAATGCCCTTGATTTTGATGACATAATTATAAAAACTATTGAACTTTTTAAGGAAAGTCCCGAAGTTTTAGACTTTTACCAGAGAAAATTTAAATACATAATGGTAGATGAATATCAAGACACAAATATGCCTCAATACCATTTTGTGAATATGTTAGCCCAGAAATACAGAAACTTATGTGTAGTTGGTGATGATGACCAAAGCATATATGGTTGGAGAGGGGCAGATGTAAAAAACATATTAAACTTTGAGAAGGATTATCCTGAGGCTAAAGTTATAAAATTAGAGCAAAACTATCGTTCTACCAAAACAATATTGGAAGCAGCCAATTATGTCATAGATAATAATATAAGAAGGAAGAAAAAGACTTTATGGACAAATAATGAAGAAGGAGAAAGGATAATTCTCTGTGAATTAGAGAATGAGAGGGAAGAGGCGGAATTTGTGATACAGGAAATAATCAACTTAAAAGAAAGAGAAAATAGAAGTTTTAGGGATTTTGCTATTTTATACAGGACAAATGCCCAGTCCCGTGCTTTTGAGGAAGCCTTAATGAGGGTGCGAATTCCTTACAAAGTGGTCGGAGCTTTAAGGTTTTACGACAGAAAAGAAATAAAAGACATAATTGCCTATTTGCGTATACTTGTAAATCCTTATGATGACATATCTTTTAAAAGGATAATAAACGTTCCTAAAAGAGGTATTGGAGCTGCAACCATTGAAGCATTAGAGGCTACAGCTTTGGAGAAAGACACCAGTCTTTTTTTTGCAATAGATGATGCAAAAGTAAGCCAAAGGGCTAAAAATAGCCTTTTAGAATTTAAGGAGTTTATTTTAGAATTAATTGATAAAAAAGATACAATGACTGTCAGTGAAGTAATAAATTACATTTTAGAAGAGACTGGATATATAGAGGAGTTAGAAAAAGAAGAATCAGAGCAAGCAGAGGGAAGAATAGAAAACCTAAATGAGTTTTTAAATGCGGCTTATGAATTTGAAGAGTCTTCAGAGGACAAATCTTTAGAAGCATTTTTGTCCGGCATAACATTGGTTTCTGATATTGACTTGGCTGGAGAGATTGGAGAAAGCGTTGTTCTCATGACTTTACATTCTGCAAAAGGATTAGAGTTTCCTATAGTCTTTATGGTGGGCATGGAGGAAGGAATATTTCCTTCTTTTAAGTCATTTACAGATGAATATGAATTAGAAGAGGAGAGACGGCTTTGTTATGTTGGCATTACGAGGTCTAAAGAAAAACTTTATTTGACCTATGCGAGAAGGAGAAATTTATACGGCAAATCTCAGTACAGCTCCTATTCTCGCTTTATAAGCGAAATACCTGAGAGGTTTTTGGTAAGATACCATGAGTTATCAAAGCCAAGAGAAGAGTATAGGCCTGTATCTAGCTATGTAGAAAGGAAAACTTATGAAAAGGCTCAATATAATTTAGGAGATAAAGTAGAGCATAAAATATGGGGAATAGGTACTGTAGTAAAAGTAGAAGGAGAAGAGATTACAGTTGCCTTTCCAAATGTGGGCATAAAAAAGTTAGACTTAAAATTTGCTCCTATTAAAGCTATTTCTTAAGTTGTGGAGGTCGAATTATGGATCCAAAAGAAAGGGTAAAAGAATTAAGAGAAAAAATAAACTATCACAATTACAGATATTATGTTTTGGACCAACCAGAGATTTCAGACTATGAGTACGACATGCTGATGAGAGAACTTATAGAATTAGAAGAAAAATATCCAGAGTTTAAAACTCCAGACTCTCCATCCCAAAGAGTAGGTGGGGAGCCTTTAAAAGAATTTGAGCCTTTTACGCATGTAGTTCCAATGTTAAGTTTGGCTAATGCTTTTTCTGAGGGAGAACTTAGAGACTTTGACAGAAGAGTAAGAGAGGCAGTGGGAGATGTGGAGTACGTAGTAGAATTAAAAATTGACGGCTTATCTGTGGAACTAATTTATGAAAATGGCATATTTACTGTAGGTTCTACAAGAGGAGACGGGATCGTAGGAGAAAATGTCACACAAAATTTAAAGACTATAAAGTCAATTCCTTTAAGGCTTAAGGATGATGTGAGCCTTGTTGTAAGAGGAGAGGTCTTCATGCCCCGCACTTCTTTTGAAAAATTAAATGAGGAGAGAGAAAAATTAGGGGAAAGCCTTTTTGCAAATCCCAGAAATGCTGCAGCAGGTTCTTTAAGGCAATTAGATCCTAAAGTGACGGCGAAAAGAGATTTAGACATTTTTATTTTTAACCTTCAGAAGATTGAAGGTAGAAAATTTAAAACTCACATAGAGACATTAGAATTTTTGAAAGAACAAGGATTTAAAGTAATACCAATTCATAAAAAATGTAGCAATATAGATGAAGTAATAAAAGAAATAGAAGAGATAAGAAACTTACGAGATAAGCTGCCTTACGACATTGATGGAGCAGTTGTAAAAGTAAATGACCTTGAAAAGAGAGAAATTTTAGGACAGACTGCAAAAGACCCCAGGTGGGCTATTGCTTTTAAATATCCTGCAGAGAGGAAAAAAACAAAAGTTTTGGACATAATAGTTCAAGTAGGAAGGACTGGAGCTTTGACTCCTACAGCTATATTGGAGCCAGTGCCTATCTCAGGTTCTGTTGTAAGCCGAGCGACCCTTCACAATGAGGACTACATAAAAGAGAAAGACATAAGGATAGGAGATACAGTAATAGTTCAAAAAGCGGGAGAAATCATTCCTGAAGTAGTAGAAGTGGTAAAAGAAGAGAGGACTGGACAAGAAAGAGAGTTTGTAATGCCAGATAGATGCCCTGAATGCGGTGCTTTAGCTGTGAGGCTTCCGGGGGAGGCTATAAGGCGTTGCACAGGTCTAAATTGTCCTGCACAGCTTCTAAGAGGCATTATCCACTTTGCTTCAAAAGATGCAATGGATATAGAAGGATTGGGGCCAGCTATAATAAATCAGCTTTTGTCAAAAGGTCTAATTCACAACATAGCAGATTTGTATTATCTTAAATACGAAGATTTAATACAATTAGAAAGAATGGGAGACAAATCTGTTAAAAATTTATTAAATGCTATTGAAGAAAGCAAAACAAGGGATTTAGATAGATTGCTCTTTGGCTTGGGTATAAACTTAATAGGCAGTAAAGCTGCCCAAGTGATTGCTGAGCATTTTAAGACAATGGACAATATCATGAAGGCAAAATTTGAAGACTTTACACATTTGCCTGACATAGGACCTAAGATGGCAAGAAGCATAGTTTCCTTTTTTGCAGAAAAACAAAATGTAGAGATAATTGAAAAACTTAAAAATGCTGGAGTAAACATGAAAAAACTTTCAAAAGGAAAAGTAAGCAACATATTTGAAGGGAAAACTTTTGTTTTGACAGGAGCGTTGGAAAATTACACGAGAGAAGAAGCTACCAGAATGATTGAAGAAAGAGGTGGAAAAGTTACAAATTCAGTAAGTAAAAAAACAGATTATATATTAGTAGGTAAAGATCCTGGTTCTAAACTTAAAAAAGCCCAAGAATTAGGAATAAAGATAATTGATGAAAAACAATTTGAAGAAATGCTAAAAGGTGAAAATATTTAAAAACTCTATCCTTCAAAAAATATGTTTTTGTGGTAAACTATAAGATGTGAATAATAAAGGAAAGGTGTGGTAACATGGCTATTAGCAGGAGCGAAGTTGAGCATGTGGCTAAACTGGCCCGTCTCAAATTTTCGCAAGAGGAAATAGAAGAGTTTACAGTGCAACTGAGCAAAATTATCGACTATGTAAACAAATTAAACGAATTGGACACTGAAAATGTAGAGCCTACAGCTCATATAGTGCCGATCCATAATGTATTTAGAGAAGACGAAGTAAAGCCTTCAATGGACAGAGACAAAATATTGATGAATGCACCTTATAAAGAGAACGGCTGTTTTAAAGTGCCAAAGATTATAGAATGAGGAGGTACATAAATGGAATTATATAGTTTGACAATTCACGAACTTAGAGAACTTCTCAAAAAGAGAGAAGTCAGCGCTTTGGAAGTGACAAAATCCTATCTTGAAAGAATAAAAGAAGTAGAACCTAAAATAGATGCTCTTGTCACAATTACAGAGGATTTTGCCTTGCAAAAAGCAAAAGAGGCAGATGAGAAAATCAAAAAGGGAGAGGACACGGCCCTTACAGGCATTCCTGTCATAATAAAGGACAACATTTCTACTGAGGGAATAAAAACCACTTGTTCTTCTAAGATGCTAGAAAACTATATTCCTCCCTATAATGCTACAGTAGTGGAAAAATTACTAGAAGAAGGAGTGATAATTTTAGGAAAATCCAATTTAGACGAATTTGCAATGGGGTCTTCTACAGAAAATTCCGCTTTTAAAACTACAAAAAATCCTTGGGACTTATCCCGTGTTCCAGGAGGGTCTTCTGGTGGTTCTGCAGCAGCTATAGCGGCAGACGAGGCGGCTTTTGCTTTGGGTTCAGATACAGGTGGTTCTATAAGACAACCAGCTTCTTTATGCGGTGTAGTAGGGATGAAA
Organism: Thermoanaerobacter ethanolicus JW 200; assembly: GCF_003722315.1. Lineage (NCBI taxonomy): Bacteria > Bacillati > Bacillota > Clostridia > Thermoanaerobacterales > Thermoanaerobacteraceae > Thermoanaerobacter > Thermoanaerobacter ethanolicus. The sequence continues at coordinate 1,152,737 of NZ_CP033580.1, forward strand.
CCTACTTATGGATTGGTGTCAAGATATGGCCTTGTAGCTTTTGCCTCTTCCCTTGACCAGATTGGGCCCTTTACAAAAGATGTTACAGACTGTGCTATTGTATTAAATACAATTATAGGGCATGACCCAAAAGACTCCACCTCTTTAAAAATAGACAAGCCTGATTACACTTTTTATCTCAAAGAAGATATTAAAGGTTTGAGGATAGGAGTGGCTAAAGAATTTTTTGGCGAGGGAATAGAAGAAGGGGTAAAAGAAACTGTACAAGAATCCATAAAAGTTTTACAGGATTTAGGAGCAGAAATCATAGATATATCTATTCCTTATGTAGAATATGCTCTTCCAGCTTATTATATAATCGCTTCGGCAGAGGCTAGTTCCAACCTTGCAAGGTATGATGGCATAAGATACGGCCATATTGCAGAAAAATATGAAGATTTGATTGACATGTACATGGTTACGAGAAGCGAAGGATTTGGCAAAGAAGTAAAGAGAAGGATAATGCTAGGGACTTATGCTTTAAGCTCTGGCTATTATGATGCTTATTACAAAAAAGCATTAAAGGTCAGAACTCTCATTAAAAATGACTTTGAAAAAGCTTTTGAAAAATGCGATGTAATAATAGGTCCAACAAGTCCTACTGTAGCTTTTAAAATTGGAGAAAGGGCAAACGACCCGTTAGCCATGTATTTAGCGGATATATACACTGTATCGGTTAACATAGCGGGGCTCCCTGGCATATCCATACCTTGTGGTCTTTCAGATGGCTTACCTGTTGGACTTCAGATAATTGGCAGACATTTTGACGAAGGGAAAATATTAAATGTCGCTTATGCCTTTGAACAAGCTAACAAATTTAATGCTAAACCACAGGCCATAGGAGGTGCAAGATAATGAAGTACGAAGCAGTGATTGGCTTAGAGGTCCATGCCGAACTTTTGACAGAGAGCAAAATCTTTTGTAGCTGTACTACCAAATTTGGCGGTGAACCTAATACCCACGTATGTCCGGTATGTCTTGGACTTCCCGGCACTTTACCAGTTTTAAATAAAAAAGTTGTAGAATATGCTGTAAGAGCGGGACTTGCTTTAAACTGCACAATTGCAAACTTCAGCAAGATGGACAGAAAAAACTACTTTTATCCTGACTTACCCAAAGCTTATCAAATTTCTCAATATGACCTTCCCTTGTGCAGCAACGGGTATGTAGAAATTGAAGTAGATGGGCAGACAAAGAAAATAGGAATAAAGAGGATACACATTGAAGAAGATGCTGGAAAGTTGCTACATGAAAATACAGATGGTTCTTTAGTAGATTACAACCGTGCAGGAGTGCCTCTCATTGAAATAGTTTCTGAACCAGATATGTCTACACCCGAAGAAGCTTATCAATACTTAACAAAATTAAAGAGCATTTTAGAGTATACCGAAGTTTCTGACTGCAAAATGCAGGAAGGTTCTTTAAGAGTTGATACAAATGTGTCTGTGAGGCCTGTGGGAAGTACTGAATTAGGGACAAAAATAGAGCTTAAAAATTTAAACTCTTTTAAAGCCGTTCAAAAGGCGTTGGAATATGAAATAAAAAGACAGATAAAAGTCTTAGAAGAAGGCGGAACAATAGTACAAGAGACAAGAAGATGGAATGAGTCAAAAGGAATTACTGAGCCTATGAGGACAAAAGAAGAAGCTCATGACTACAGGTATTTCCCTGAACCAGATTTAGTTCCAATAATTGTAACAGATGAGTGGAAAGAAGAGATTAGAAAGTCTTTGCCTGAAATGCCACACCACAAGAGAGAAAGATTTATTGCTGAGTACGGTTTGCCTGAATATGATGCTAAAATTATAACTTCTTCAAAGAAAATGGCCGACTTTTTTGAAAAGTGCGTTCTCGAATATGATTCTCCAAAGACTGTAAGCAATTGGCTTATGGGAGAATTTTCTCGCCTCATGAATGAGACAGGAAAAGAAATAGACGAAGTACCAGTAACACCGCAAATGTTAGTAAAGTTGCTTAAATTAATTGATAACGGTGTGATAAGCGGATCCATTGCTAAAACTGTTTTTGAAGAGATGTTTGGTACAGGGAAAGAGCCAGAGGTAATAGTAGAAGAAAAAGGATTGAAACAGATAGCTAATGAGAATGAATTAAGAGAAATTATCAAAAAAGTCATAGCAGAAAATCCTAAATCAGTAGAGGATTACAAAAACGGCAAAGAGAAAGCAATGGGCTTTTTAGTAGGGCAAGTTATGAAGGCGACAAAAGGAAAAGCAAATCCTCAGCTTACTAATCAAATCTTAAAAGAAGAATTGTCGAAATAAGTAGCCTACACAAAGTGTAGGCTACAGTTTGTTGACAAAGTTAAAAAATATTCAAAGGAGATATTTTGCATCGTCGCTCCGATGTTTCAAAGCGACAAAACTAAAGCTCGTCCTTCGGGCTCCGGCAGGGTACCGGGCACAATCGGCATCCATGCCTTAAGGTGCCCGCCTTCGCCATCCGTGGCTACGGCCCTGCCTCCACCCTCGGTCTTGTTAAGTTTTGTTGACGCTTTGTAACAAGTCGCTCCTTATGCAAAATATCTCCTTTACGAAAGTTTGTCTACAGTCTGTAGCCTACACAAAGTGTAGGCTATTTTTTATGTGCGCCCGGCATGGGCGATAACTAGGCGGTGAAAGTCCGCTGTGGGCTTGGTAGTGGGAACCACTAGCCAAGAGCAAGGGTGTCCATCGTGAGGTGGAATCTGAAGGAAGCTTAAGGCAAAATCTCGGTCTGATGAACAAGAACCAGATAAGAGGCTGAATTGGGATGGATGAGTTTGCGTAACAAAACGAAGTCCAACACTACCCGAATCCCATACAGTAAATCTGGCAGATAGATGAGATGAAAGTTATCGTTCTTACCCGGGGAGGTCTCAAGGATAAGTCATGGAAGTAAAATCTGAAGTGACAACCCATGCAGTGATGTATGGCTGAACCTTGAGAAGTCAGCAGAGGTCATAGTACTTATCTAGACATGAATAGATAAGGAAGGACCGAACGTTAGGAGGTTTTGGAAATCTTATGGACTCGAAAGATATGCAGAGACTGCAGACAACTCAACAAAGAGGCTATCCGTTGAATAGAGAAATGGAATTTCAAAAGACAACGGAAGTGCATAGTATATCATCGGCGTCGGAAGATGGAAGAAACGAGGTACAAAGATATACCGGCAAGATGCTTGAAATGATAGTAGAACGAGGGAACATGGAAGCAGCATACAAGCGCGTTGTTGCAAATAAAGGAAGCCATGGAGTCGATGGGATGGAAGTAGATGAACTTCTACCGTATCTCAAAGAAAACTGGGCAACCATAAAACAACAACTGCTGGAGGGGAAATACAAACCACAACCAGTGCGAAGAGTAGAAATTCCCAAACCAGATGGAGGAGTAAGACTACTAGGAATACCTACAGTACTAGACAGACTAATACAACAAGCAATAGCCCAAATACTAAATAAAGTCTACAACCATACATTTTCTGATAGCAGTTATGGATTCAGACCAGGACGCAGTGCAAAAGACGCAATAAAAGCCGCAGAAGCATACATAAATGAAGGATACACATGGGTTGTAGATATGGACTTAGAAAAGTTCTTTGACAGAGTAAACCACGACATAATAATGTCCAAACTAGAAAAGCGGATAGGAGATAAAAGGGTACTAAAGTTAACACGAAAATAGACTATCTAAAAGGAGAATTTTGAACATTGACAACTGCATAGGCTTAAACATCCAGCCAGAAAAAAGGTAATAAATATTAAACCAATGCTTTAAAAGCATCAGCTGGGAATTTTTGTAAAGTTATCTAATTATACTACTTAAATTTGGGACACTGTTACTTCTAAACCCAACTTGCGAGCTTCGTTAATAATCCGTTTAACGCGAATTATTTCCTGTTTCTTTCGCACTTCATCGAAAATTCTTTCATCATAGTCAGTGTTATTTTTAAGCATAGTATAAATGATAACTAATATTTTCCTGGCAAGTGCTACTACCGCTTTTTTTGTACCACGGCGCTGCTTTACTTTCCAATACCATGTGGCAAGATATGAATCCCTTATGCGGGTTATACTCCATGCTACTTCACACAGTATCCTCTTTATATAAGTGTTTCCTTTTGTTACTCGAGTGGACTTTTTTTTCCCGCACTTTCATTATTACCGGGACTTAATCCTGCCCATGAGCAAATGTGCTCTGCAGTCTTGAATTTATCCATATCTGTACCTATTTCAGCAATTATTGCAGCAGCTGCCGTTACATCTATGCCAGGTATTCCATCTAGCTGTTCAATCTGTCTCTTGTATTTTTCAATCTCAGCATTAATACTCTCTTCTATCTCATAAAGATGTTTATACGTTTCATCTAAATGATTGAGTAAAAGCTTTAAAAATTCTCTTTGATGCTTATTCATTCTACCATTAATTGATAGCTTTATGTCTTCTATTTTACTGCGTGCTCTCCCTCTTACATAATTTTCAACTTCTTTAGCTGTTATACTTCCATGCTCTGCTATATGGTCTATTATCGCTCTACCTGATACGCCAAATATATCTGTCAAAAAATTTGAAAGCTTAAATCCACAGCTTTGTAAATGCTTCTCTATACGATTTTTTTGAGAAGATATCTCTTCAATTATGCTTTTGCGATATCTCGTAAGGTTGCGTAATTCTCGAATTTCTTGCGGAGGAATAAAGCTTCCACTTAAAAGACCAGCTCTTAATAAAGTAGCAATCCATTCTGCATCTTTCATATCAGTTTTTTTACCGGGTACATTCTTCATATGTTTTGCATTAGCTACTATGATTGATATGTTACCATCAAAAGCACTTTCGAGTACGTTATATACGGGTTGCCAGTATATCCCTGTACTCTCCATGGCAACATGATGACAGTTTTCTGTTTCAAGCCATGTTTTTAATTCTTCAAGGTCTTTTAATAAAGTGGAAAATGTTCTTATCGTTTTTTCCGGCTTTTCATCATTGACAGAACCTTTAAGCAAACAAGCCACTATTGTTTCTTTGTGAACATCTAGTCCACAGCAAACTTCTAGTAAATCCTGCATTTTCTTCACTCCTGTTAAATTTATTACAGGGTTGATTACCTGAGAAAAATAAGAAACTTAACACCCGTGCTGTTCCCATATTGCCTTAATATGGGGCGACAATTGGTTGTGCTCAAAGGTAATCAAGTTAGGTTAATTCACGAGGTATTAATCCATCAGCATTAAATCAACCTTTGACCCTGTTAATTTTAGTTTACCAAAAAACTAGTTTCTTGCAACTTGAAAATTTATTTTCATCTATGGTTGTGCTTTGTTAAGCATGGAGGGTTAATACGAAGATACCTAGAATCAGGAGTAATGATAAACGGAATCAAAGTATCAACAGAAGAAGGGACACCCCAAGGAGGGCCATTAAGTCCCCTATTAGCAAACATAATGTTGGACGAACTAGACAAAGAACTTGAGAAACGAGGGCATAAATTCTGCCGATATGCAGATGACTGCAACATATATGTAAAAAGCAGGTCTGCAGGAGACAGAGTAATGAAGAGCATAAAGAAATTCATAGAAAGCAAATTAAAACTAAAAGTCAACGAAGCAAAAAGTGCTGTAGATAGACCATGGAGAAGAAAATTTCTTGGATTTTCATTCTATACAAAAGAAAACGAAGTAAGAATAAGAATCCATGAAAAATCCATCAAAAGGTTTAAGGAAAAAGTAAGAGAAATAACCAATCGGAACAAGGGAATAAGCATGGAAAACAGAATAAAAAGACTAAATCAAATAACAACAGGATGGGTCAACTATTTTGGATTAGCAGACGCGAAAAGCATAATGAAAACCCTTGACGAATGGATAAGGCGAAGACTAAGGGCATGTATATGGAAACAATGGAAGAAGATAAAAACGAAGCATGATAACTTAGTAAAACTAGGAGTAGAAGAACAAAAAGCCTGGGAATACGCCAATACAAGGAAAGGCTACTGGAGAATATCCAATAGCCCAATCCTAAATAAGACTCTTACAAATAAATACTTTGAAAGCATAGGTTATAAGAGTTTATCCCAAAGATATCTAATTGTACACAATTCCTAATGAACCGCCGTATACCGAACGGTACGTACGGTGGTGTGAGAGGACGCTGAATAAAATAATTATTCAGCTCCTACTCGATTGGAACATAATAAGCACAATTTATTTTCATGTTTTCACTATTTAAATTGTCTTTATTGTAGTTATCATCAACAAAACTATTGTTCTTTATCATTTGTGAGAGGTCAGATAAAGTGCATTTTCCTTCTTTTTGATAAATACAATCGGCTGTGCAATTTATATTAGTCACAGGTACCACCTCCCTTTTTTATTTTTCCTAAAACTCAAAAAACTAATCCATTTAACCGATACAATATATGTAATTACTAATAAAGTTAAGAAATTGTAATGAGTTTGTAATCATTTTGTAATATTAATGTATTATGATATATTTAAAGTCGAATTTTTTCACAAAAAGGGGGGCTTTTAGTGAAAAAAATAGCATTATTTGTTGCAATGGTTGTAGCAATTTTAGCCTCATATAGTATAGCTTTTGCATATAAGAACACTATTTTAGTAGATGGAAAGCCTTTTTATTACAATGTTCCAGATATCACAATTAAAGTAGCTGGCCAAAATTTCGACACTGGAAAGACCCCGCCTTTGATTTTAAAAGACAGTACATTAATTCCTGTGAGAGTAATCTCGGAAAAAGGATTCGGAGCTAAAGTAGAGTGGGATGACAAAACTAAATCTGTTACTATAACAAAAGATAAAACTGTTAGACTGACTATTGGAAGTGACGTTGCCTTAGTTGATGGTAAAGAAGTTAAGTTAGTAGCTCCTGCGCGAATAATAGGAATTGGCAACGAAGGATATACATATATTCCTTTTAGGTTTTTGTTTGAAACTTTTGGCTACAAAGTAGAATGGGACCAAAAAAATTACCAAATAAATGCCGCCTCTCCACCTAAAATTGCAAATATAACTAGCTTTACTACAAGTTATAATAACGGCGTATTTTCCGTAAATATCACAGCGGATAGTCCCATAAAGTATAGTCAAGGAGTTATAGAAGATCCAGGGAATATTAGAATTTATGTGGACATAGAAAATGCCATATGGGACAAAGGAAGAATAGATATACCAATTAATAAGAAAAGTCTTGTAAATGCAGTAATTGCACAGAACCAAACACAACCTGTCCCTAAAGTACGGGCAGTGATATATTTAACAGATGTAGTTCCTTACAATATTACCAAATCGCAGGATAGTACCAATTTAACTATTTCATTTGATATTGGTACAAGCTATGTAACAGGAATAAGTTTTGCAAAAGAAGGTGATTATGATAAAGTTATAATCAATTGCGATGCGGAGCAGTTTAATACTCAAAAAGTTGGAGATAATAAGATAGTTGTTGACATATCAGATGCTATTCTTAAAATGCCAGATGGAAGTAAAGCTGGTCAGATACCAGTGCAAGGAAATGTTATAACGGCTATAAGGTATTCACAGTATAACAACGATACAGTGAGAGTGGTGGCAGATACTACTGGGAAAGCGGATTATTCTGTAAAAATACTCGATAAAAACATTATAATGTTGGTCTTGAAGTCTCAGCCGAATGAAATGCCTCTTATTTACATAGATCCTGGCCATGGTGGAAGTGATCCTGGTGCGATAGGAGTAGGTGGTTTAAGAGAATCTGATGTAGTTTTAGGGATTGCTCTTAAGCTAAATAGCCTTCTCACAAAAGGTGGATTTAGAACTACGATGTCTAGAGATTCTGATGTATTTATAGACCTTGTTACTAGGTCACAAGAAGCGAACAATGCGGGAGCTGACGTATTTATAAGTATACACACCAATGCTTTTGGGACTCCAACTCCTAAAGGCACAGAAATATGGTATTATCCAAATGGATACAAGGGAGACACAAGAGACAACAAGACTTTTGCTCAAATCATCCATGACAACTTAATGAAAGAGATAAACACTGTAGACAGAGGGCTTAAAGAAGGGCCTAATTTGTCAGTGTTAAACAAAACAAAAATGCCGGCAATACTTATCGAAACAGCTTTTATAACCAATCCTGATGATGCAGCTTTGCTTCAGGACGATGCCTTCCAATGGAAAGTAGCTCAAGGAATATATAATGGCATTGTAGAATATTTTAAAAAATTAAAAGAGGGATCTATCTCTGCAACTGTTTCTAATTCTGTATATGATACAAATAATACAAATAGCAATCCATAATTTATCTGTTTTTTTAAACCAGGTCAGACTGTAGACAAATTTTCGTAAAGGAGATATTTTGCATAAGGAGCGACTTGTTACAAAGCGGTAACAAAACTTAGCAAGACCGAGGGTGGAGGCAGGGCCGAAGCCATGGATGGCGGAGGCGGGCACCTTAAGGCATGGATGCCGATTGTGCCCGGTACCCTGCCGGAGCCTGAAGGTCGAGCTTTTAGTTTTGTCGCTTTGGAACATCGGAGCGACGATGCAAAATATCTCCTTTGAATATTTTGGTTCTTTGTCAATAGTTGGGGTGGGTATTTTTTTCTGAATGCCCACCTATAAATTTTATAACAAGAAATATTTGTTAAATTATGTTAGTTATGATAAAAGATATAGCTAGAAGTATGGGTGGATATTTATCTATGTCTTTTCATCAAAGCTCTATAATATCCTTGAATATCCTTTATCACTAAAAATAGCATTGCATCAAGCATTGCAATATAATATCCTTTTCCTGAATCGATAAAAATTTCTATAGCCATATGCAAGCCTTTTTAGTACTTTAATTTTATTATTGTAACCTTCTGTTACAGAATTAGTGTAAGGTATATCAAAGGCATTTGTTATTTCTTCAAACCAACGGTTAAATACTTGCACACATCTTTTAAATTCATCAATTTTGCTTTCTTTAGCTAACTGTATCCATCTTTTTAATTCTATTTTTGCCTCCTTTGAATTTTTGCATTTTAATACTTTATCATTAAATTCTTCTTTTAAAAGGTATGCTATCCTTAAGTCGTCACTGTACCAGAACATTACTTCCAATTCTTCTTTTTGTTCTGTTGTTAAAGTATCATATTTTGCAAGAAGTAGCTTACGGCTTCTTTTGAAATATTTTCTTTTATTGTCTGGTAGCTCTTTTTGTATTCTCTTTCTTACATTTTCTATCGCCCAATATATGTACCTTGTAAAATGAAATTTGTCTATTGCTATTTTAGCTCCTTTGAAATATGTTTTTACTGTATCTGAAAAAGGCCTCCACATGTCTATAATAACCCACTTTACTTTATTCCTGTCTTTAAATCTTTTGAAATATTCACTTAAATTCTCTTGTTTTCTGTCTTTTAAAATATCTAATATTTTTCTTTCTTTTGGGTCTACAATAATGCAATGATATTTCCTGCCTCCAGAGTTCCCTTTGAATTCGTCTATACTGATAACTTCCGGTAATGTTTTATAATCAGGTTCTACTCCTATTGTGTCTAAAAGTCTCATCACAGTCGTAATTGATACTCCTGTAACTTCAGATATATCTTTCATGCTTTGTTGTTTTTTTAGTTGTTGTAGTATGTAAATAGATAATCTGTTGGTCATTCTATGATAGCGCGGCAGAAAGTCTATATGTTCATAGAACTTCTTGCCACAGTGGCGACAAACGTATCTCCTCTTTTTTAGTACTATCACTGTTGGTTTCCCGAATAGCGGTACATCTTTTATCCTTTGTACTCTATAATCATGAATCTTAGATGTTATTTCCCTACATCTTGGACAAATATGTGGTTTCTGTTTCATCTTAATATGCAGTTCTATTCTGTTGTCATTTTCTATAACACCTTCCCAAATTATCTCTTCAGATTCTAGGAAATTTGTGATATAATTACCTTGCACTTATTCTGATGCCTCCTTTTTAGATTGTTTTTTCCACTTCTATTATAGCAGGCATTCAGAATAAGTGCTCTATTTTTATTCTTTTCTCCCCTACACCCCAACATTTATTATAGAACCAATATTTTTTAACTTTGTCAACAAAAAAATCTGGATTTTTAAACCAGATTTTTTTGTCTTTATGTTCTTGTAAAATATTAATAAAGGTTTTAAAATAATATTGAGCGATAAAAACAATAAAGCAGAATAAATTAACTTTAAACTATTTTTATTAAATGAAAGGGTTGAAGAAATGAACAGGATTGATGGAAGAGAATTTAATGAACTGAGACCTATAAAAATTACGAGAAATTTTAATAAGTTTGCTGAAGGTTCAGTGCTAATTGAGATGGGAAACACAAAAGTCATTTGCACTGCCTCCATTGAGGATAAGGTACCTCCATTTCAAAAAGGTACAGGTAAGGGTTGGATAACCAGTGAGTATGGTATGTTGCCAAGAGCAACTGAAACAAGGAATCCAAGAGAAGTAACTAAAGGAAGACCTAGTGGAAGGACTATGGAAATACAGCGGCTTATAGGCCGTTCTTTAAGGTCTGTAGTGGATTTGGATGTGTTAGGAGAAAAGACTATATGGATAGATTGCGATGTTATACAAGCAGATGGGGGTACAAGAACAGCTTCTATTACAGGCTCATTTATAGCATTGGCAGATGCACTTAACAAATTGGTAGAAAAAGGTGACATCCCTAAGATTCCTTTGAAAGGTTTTGTTGCGGCTGTAAGTGTAGGAATTGTGGAGGGAAATGAGCTTTTAGATTTATCCTTTCAAGAAGATTCGAATGCATTAGTAGATATGAATGTAGTTATGACAGACAAAGGAGAAATTGTAGAAATACAGGGAACAGGTGAAGGTGGACCATTTACAAAGCAGAATTTGACAGACCTTTTAAGCCTTGCAGAATATGGGATTGAACAGATTATCAAAATTCAAAAAGAAGTTCTTTCAGATATTGTAGATAAAATAGGAGTTGATTCAGTTGAAAATAATAATAGCAACCCACAATCCTCACAAAACTGAAGAAATAAAAAATTTTTTTAAAGGCTATCCTGTTGAAATTTATTCTATGGCAGACTTGGGTATAAAAGAAGACATAGAAGAGACAGGAAATACGATTGAAGAAAATGCTCTTATCAAGGCTCGCTTTTTAAAAGAAAAGGTTGATGGAATTGTTATAGCTGACGATACAGGATTGTTTGTGGAGCATTTAAATGGACAACCTGGAGTATATTCAGCAAGATTTGCTGGTGAAAATGCTACCTATGAAGATAACAACAAAAAATTATTAAAACTATTAGAGGGTGTTCCTTACGAAAAAAGAAAAGCTTATTTTAAGACAGTAATAGCAGTGGTAGAAAGGGAAAAAGAAACTTTATTAGAAGGCAAATTAGAAGGGCACATTTTAGATCATCCTCGAGGGAAAAATGGTTTTGGATATGACCCAGTTTTTTATGTCGATAATTTAGGAAAGAGTTTGGCAGAACTTACTATGGAAGAAAAAAATAAGATAAGTCATAGAGCTGATGCTCTTATGAAGTTAAAAAATTATATTTTAAAACGTCTGGAGGAAAAATAAATGGTTTTAGCAGTTATTAGCGACACACATGGTATATTTGCGCTGGTTAGGAAAAAATTGCGGGAGCTTAAAGGAATAGATTATCTTATTCATTTAGGAGATAATGCTTCAGATGCTATTCAATTATCTCAAGAGTTTGGGATTCCATTAGAGTATGTTAAAGGGAATTGTGATTTCCCTACAAAAGATGAATTGGAGAAAGTAATTGAAACAGAAGGCCAAAAAATCTTGTTAACTCATGGACACAGATATTATGTTAAATACGAGTATCAAACGATTTTAGATAGAGGAAGAGAATTGGGAGTAAATGCTGTATTTTTTGGCCATACTCATATTCCTATGATTTCAAAACATGAAGATATTTTACTTTTAAATCCAGGCAGTCCTTCTTTGCCAAGAGAAGGTGCAAAAAAAACTATAGCATTAGTGACAATTGATAAGACTGGTATATTCCCAAGATTAGTGAATTTAGAAGAAGTCTCAGTGCTAAAAGAAGCATAGAAAACGTAAGAGTGGGGAATTACCCCCTCTTATGTTTTCTATACAATTTAATCCAAAAAAAATTTTTAAAACGAGGTGTTGACAAAGATAAAGGCATCTGATATAATCTAAAAATGTCAGACGGATTAAGAAACAAGCAAGGAAAATTCTTCTGAAATCTCAAGTAAGTTAACACATGCGGGTGTAGCTCAATGGTAGAGCCCCAGCCTTCCAAGCTGGTTACGTGGGTTCGATTCCCATCACCCGCTCCAATATGCGCCTGTAGCTCAGTTGGATAGAGCAACGGCCTTCTAAGCCGTGTGTCGGGAGTTCGAATCTCTCCAGGCGCACCATTTATTGTGTGGTGGATATAGTTCAGTTGGTTAGAGCGCCAGATTGTGGCTCTGGAGGTCGTGGGTTCAAGTCCCACTATCCACCCCATGCTGGGATGTAGCCAAGTGGTAAGGCACCAGACTTTGACTCTGGCATTCGTAGGTTCGAATCCTGCCATCCCAGCCAATTATGTGACCCATTAGCTCAGGAGGTAGAGCACCTGCCTTTTAAGCAGGGTGTCCCGCGTTCGAGTCGCGGATGGGTCACCAGTTTTAAAGAGAAAAGTGAGGGCCTGAATTTGTGCGGGAGTGGCGGAATTGGCAGACGCGCTAGATTCAGGTTCTAGTGCCTAAAGTGGCATATGGGTTCAAGTCCCTTCTCCCGCACCATATAGATGCGGACATAGCTCAGTTGGTAGAGCATCACCTTGCCAAGGTGAGGGTCGCGAGTTCGAGTCTCGTTGTCCGCTCCATTTTAATTATGTATGCGCCCTTAGCTCAGTTGGATAGAGTGACAGGCTTCGAACCTGGAGGTCGTGGGTTCAAATCCTACAGGGCGCACCAGAGAAGAAAAAGCCAAATATATAACAACGGTTCTACGTGCGCCATTAGCTCAGTTGGTAGAGCAGCTGACTCTTAATCAGCGGGTCCGGGGTTCGAGTCCCTGATGGCGCACCAGTATTTATGCGAAGTTTAAGGGTATCGATAAAATGTCGATACCTTTTTTGTATGCGAAATTAAGGATTTTCTCCTTATGTTGGGGTCCACTAATTTTTTCTGCTATTCTTTCGGCTTAGAACTTTTCCTTGTCTAAAACTGTGGATACAGAGCTTACTATAATGCTTATGATGCTCAGAAACCTCAAAAAGAGCTTATACTTCATAGCGATTTGAGGTCACAATATACAAGTACTAAATTTGAAGAACTTATCTAAAGGTAACATAAAGGGGGCATTTAGAAAATACCTACCCCAGCTCTTGACAAAGAACCCAATGAGGTGGAATTGGTTAAACAATTTTCTGATTTTTTTTTTTTTGGTTCTTTGTCAATAGTTGGGGTGGGTATTTTTTTCTGAATGCCCACCTATAAATTTTATAACAAGAAATATTTGTTAAATTATGTTAGTTATGATAAAAGATATAGCTAGAAGTATGGGTGGATATTTATCTATGTCTTTTCATCAAAGCTCTATAATATCCTTGAATATCCTTTATCACTAAAAATAGCATTGCATCAAGCATTGCAATATAATATCCTTTTCCTGAATCGATAAAAATTTCTATAGCCATATGCAAGCCTTTTTAGTACTTTAATTTTATTATTGTAACCTTCTGTTACAGAATTAGTGTAAGGTATATCAAAGGCATTTGTTATTTCTTCAAACCAACGGTTAAATACTTGCACACATCTTTTAAATTCATCAATTTTGCTTTCTTTAGCTAACTGTATCCATCTTTTTAATTCTATTTTTGCCTCCTTTGAATTTTTGCATTTTAATACTTTATCATTAAATTCTTCTTTTAAAAGGTATGCTATCCTTAAGTCGTCACTGTACCAGAACATTACTTCCAATTCTTCTTTTTGTTCTGTTGTTAAAGTATCATATTTTGCAAGAAGTAGCTTACGGCTTCTTTTGAAATATTTTCTTTTATTGTCTGGTAGCTCTTTTTGTATTCTCTTTCTTACATTTTCTATCGCCCAATATATGTACCTTGTAAAATGAAATTTGTCTATTGCTATTTTAGCTCCTTTGAAATATGTTTTTACTGTATCTGAAAAAGGCCTCCACATGTCTATAATAACCCACTTTACTTTATTCCTGTCTTTAAATCTTTTGAAATATTCACTTAAATTCTCTTGTTTTCTGTCTTTTAAAATATCTAATATTTTTCTTTCTTTTGGGTCTACAATAATGCAATGATATTTCCTGCCTCCAGAGTTCCCTTTGAATTCGTCTATACTGATAACTTCCGGTAATGTTTTATAATCAGGTTCTACTCCTATTGTGTCTAAAAGTCTCATCACAGTCGTAATTGATACTCCTGTAACTTCAGATATATCTTTCATGCTTTGTTGTTTTTTTAGTTGTTGTAGTATGTAAATAGATAATCTGTTGGTCATTCTATGATAGCGCGGCAGAAAGTCTATATGTTCATAGAACTTCTTGCCACAGTGGCGACAAACGTATCTCCTCTTTTTTAGTACTATCACTGTTGGTTTCCCGAATAGCGGTACATCTTTTATCCTTTGTACTCTATAATCATGAATCTTAGATGTTATTTCCCTACATCTTGGACAAATATGTGGTTTCTGTTTCATCTTAATATGCAGTTCTATTCTGTTGTCATTTTCTATAACACCTTCCCAAATTATCTCTTCAGATTCTAGGAAATTTGTGATATAATTACCTTGCACTTATTCTGATGCCTCCTTTTTAGATTGTTTTTTCCACTTCTATTATAGCAGGCATTCAGAATAAGTGCTCTATTTTTATTCTTTTCTCCCCTACACCCCAACATTTATTATAGAACCACAAAACAAAGCCCAATATTGTTTGACCCCCATTCAATTTGTTTTTAAACATTTATCAAGATAATAAGGGCGAGAAAAGTGGATATCCACGTTCCCTGCAAGCTTTGATTTTTCGAGTTTTACCACAATAAGGACAACGGAAGATGGCAATTTTAGAATAATAAGTTTTGGAGTTAATAGATAATAGTCGCTTGGAGCTTACAAGGAGGTAGAAGATATCTTTGAATATAAAGTATCCATTAATATTCATTGGGGTGCCTAACACGCGGGGGTGTTTTTATGAAAATAGAATTAAGTGATATTTTGAAGAAAATGGGTGTTATTGTAGAAATTTCGGATGATGAAATGATTGTAACCTTAAAAAAAACCCTTTTTTCTTCCTGGGGTGATGTAGATATTCATGAATTTTTAAATATACTGGAAAGCGATCTTCGTAAGAATGGAATTATAGTGAGTGTAGATAAAAGTGCGTTAATTAGCGTATATACCCAAAATAAAAAAGAAGCAGTAATAGCAAGAGGAATACCATATAAAAGTGGCAGGGATGGTTATCTGGAATTTATTATAAAAACCGATAAACCGAGAATTCTTTATACCGAAACATTCTCTGAAGAAGATATATTTAAGATGGCAAGTATACCCTTTGCAAGAAAAGGTGATGTTATCGGAAAACTACATAAACCCATAAAAGGTGAAAATGGAATTAGCGTAAGAGGTAGAATTATACATGCACCGCCTGTAAGAGATGTTGAAGTAAAAATTCTCAGCGATTCCATAGTTTTTAAAGAAGATGAAGATAAGATAGTTGCGATAGCTGACATAAGGCCGGTTGTACATAAAAAAGACGAAAATGATAAATTTGTATATTTTTTTAATTCTATTCCCATGTTAATTTACGAAGGAAGTATCACGAAGAATTCAAGGTCTGTAACATTCGATGGTGACATTATAATAAACGGAAATGTTGAAAAAGGTAATCAAATAATTGCTTCAGGAAATGTTCAGATACTTGGTTCAGTTTACGAATCAGTAGTTCAGGGAGGGCAAAATATTATTATCCATGGCGGAATTGTTGATAGCCAGTTACATGCCGGTTTTTTACCAGGAAACATTTTTGATAAAATAGAACTTCACGCCGTAAATCTTATTGTTGAGAAATTATCGGCAATTTTTGTCCATATTAAAGAACTACCAACGGTTATGAATAATTCCAGACATTTAAGCGAGAAAATCAAATTAATCGAAACCTTAAAAGAAGAGTTAAAAACATCATCAAGAGAAATAAGTATGATACGCAGTTCAAATGTACTTCAAAATCTTCTGGAGCATTTAAAGAGTCTCGTTAAAACGCTCAACAACATTTTGGATTACGATATTATTGGTCTTATAAAACATTTAAATTCATTAAAAGAAATTTATGAAAAAATCCTCTTCATATCAAGGATTTTAGCCGAGGAACATGAAAACAAGGGGCGTATACTTGCAAAATGGGTTCATGACAGCAAAATTTATGCTATGAAGGACGTAATTATAACCTCAGAAGCAGGTTGTTATAATACAAAAATTTCTACAAATGGTTCAGTTTCCATTAATGGTAAGGTTAAAATGAGCACGATCGAATTTGACAAAAATATCTTTGTAAAAGAAGCCGGATCGCACGGCGTCGGCAGTTACGTATTATTAAAGGGAAGTAAAAATTCAATAGTAAAAATCCTTTACGGCTATGAAGGAGTCGAATTATACTTTGATAAAATAGGCTACAAATTAAAAAATGGTGAAAAAATAAAATTATATTTAGACAAAGATGAAAAAGTCGTTGAAGACATTATTTAAAGAATAGTTGTCCAGAAAGGAGAAATTAATGGCGAATGGAGAAGTTACCTAGTCAGAAGAAAAATAAGAGTTTTATTGAAGAATCAAAGAAATCAATTGCTTATCTTCAGAAGAGAGAAGAATTTTTAAGCAGAATTTTTGAAAACGAGCAGATGCTTATAGTAGTCTGGGCATTGGATGGTAGAGTAGTTTGGTTCAACAGATATACCCAGGCTGTAATTGGTATAGCGGTCGAAGAACAAACAGAGAGGATAGATGTAAGTTCAATAATTCCCAGGGACACGATAAGTCGTATAAAAGAAAATTTGGACGACATTGGATATAAAGGTATTCATTACAAATGTGAAAATCCGATGGCTTTGAAGGATGGCAGACAAATTTATATTATGTGGCATAACAGTATTATTTGGGATGATGAAGGAAACAGGTATGTTGTTTCAACTGGTATAGACATTACAGACCTAAAGAATGCTGAAAGGAGACTTGAAGAAGCAAATAATAACCTTGTTGCTTTAAACGAGGAATTGATGGCTCAACAGGAAGAGCTCTCTGCAATGAATGAAGAACTTATGGCCCGGGAAGAAGAGTTGAGGCAGAACTTAATTGAAATACAAAGGCAGCAGGAAGAATTGAAAAGAAGTGAAGAACGCTACAGATTGGTAGTTGAAGGAGCAAGCGATGGACTATGGGACTGGGATTTGATAACGGATACGGCATACATATCCGAGAGGTGGAAGGATATCATTGGCTTTGATAAAGAAGTAATAAGCAACTACCGTGAAACATGGACTAAATTCATCCATCCCAGAGATGTTAAAACCGTCATTAATAATCTACGTAATCATCTTGAGAAAAAGACACCATTTTATTTATGCGAATACAGGATCAAAACAAAAGACGGTAGATATATTTGGATTCTAAGCAGGGGAAAGGCATTGTGGGATGAAGATGGCAGAGCCATAAGAATGGCAGGGTCACACACGGATATTACTGAGCGGAAACAGATGGAAAGCAAGTTAAAATACATGGCATTCTATGATCCTTTAACTGGCCTCCCTCGCCGGGAGATTTTTATGGATAGGCTCAAAATTGCCATGGCAGATGCAAAAAGGAATGGGAAGAAACTTGCAGTGTTTTTTGTCGACCTTGATAATTTCAAAACAATCAACGACTCCCTGGGACATCATATAGGTGACAGGCTATTGAAAAAGATTGCCAAGAAACTGAAGGCGTGTCTGCGTGAATCAGATACGGTATCCAGAGTGGGCGGTGATGAGTTTGTCATTTTGTTACCTGACATAATTAATATGGACGATACGAATAAGGTTGCAAACAGAATATTGGAACTTTTCAACCAACCGATAAAGTTCAATAATCATGAATTGCATGTCACTATTAGCATAGGTATTGCCATATATCCTGACCATGGAAAAAATGAAAGAGTTATAGTCAAAAATGCAGATATAGCAATGTACAGGGCTAAAAGAGATGGAAAAAATGGTTTTCAATATTTTGACAGCATTACGAGAAAAGAAGTCGAAGTTGCCAGCACAATAAGAAGAGATTTAAGGTTGGCTTTGGAAAAAGGTCAGTTCTTTTTGTGCTATCAGCCTCTTGTTGATATAAGGACTGGTAAAGTGACGAGTATGGAGGCACTGTTGAGGTGGCAGCATCCTAAAAAAGGACTGATCAGTCCCATTCATTTTATTCCGATTGCTGAAGAGACACGACAAATAATATCTATAGGTGAATGGGTGTTAAGGGCAGCCTGCAGGCAAATGAAAGAATGGCTTAATATGGGGTATTCTGGCTTTAATGTTTCGGTGAATGTTTCAGTGCATCAGCTGCAGCAGCCTGATTTTGCAAAAGTTGTGTTTGATATACTAAACGAGATTGAACTTGAACCGAGATATTTGGAACTGGAGATTACTGAAACCATCCTTATAGAAGCAATGGAAACGGTGGTTAGAAACCTTTATCGCTTGAAAGAGGTAGGGGTCAAAATAATAATAGATGATTTCGGAACGGAAAATAGTTCTTTCAAATACCTCCAAAAATTTACGGTTGATGGTTTGAAAATTGACAGGTCATTTGTGAGCGAGATAAAGGTAGAGGTAAATAAGGCTATTGTCGATGCGATTATTTTCTTGGGGCACAGGATGAAACTCGGCGTAACTGCCGAAGGTGTGGAAACAAAAGAACAGCTTGATTGTCTTATAGAGAGCGGGTGCGACAAAGTTCAAGGTTATTATTTCAGCAAACCGTTGCCTCCGGATGAGGCCATTCGAATGGTTCAGAAAGAATCCAATTACTTCATCTTTAATGCTTGGAGAAATAGAATATAAAAGGACATATTACAAGTCAAGAGAAGATGGGATGGAGTAGAAAAGGATTAAAGCTGATGGCAAAATTAAGAGTGTTTAGTAAAATTTTTAAGGCAATAAAATATGAAAATATAATATAAAAAACCAATAGAAACAAGCACACGGTGAAAGCCATGATTTAAGATATTTCAGGAGTTGTTTATAAAAATTATCCTACAGTATCTTGACACTATCTTTGATAAAAAAGTACTTGAAATCAAAATAAAAATGTGCTATTATAAAATCAACATGAAAATTTAATAGTGTGTGAATGAAACAAAGGCGTTTCATCCTGTATTTTAGAGGTGGCGCCTTTGTTTTGTTTTTAATATTTGTATTTTAATTAATTATCAATTTATTATGTTAATTTATAAAAATTTAAGAGGAGGAAATTACTATGGCACAAAACACTCTAAGCGACATTTTTGGTTCAAATGTTTTTAACGATTCTGTCATGAGAGAACGCCTTCCAAAGGCAACATACAAAGCTTTAAGAAAAACAATCGATGAGGGAATTCCATTAGAACCAGCAGTTGCTGAAGTTGTAGCAAATGCAATGAAAGATTGGGCAATTGAGAAAGGAGCAACTCATTTTACTCATTGGTTCCAGCCATTAACTGGAATTACTGCTGAAAAGCGGGATTCTTTCATTTCTCCTACTCAAGATGGTAGGGTAATAACTGAATTTTCTGGAAAAGAATTAATTAAAGGCGAGCCTGATGCTTCTTCGTTTCCATCAGGTGGTTTAAGGGCTACCTTTGAAGCAAGAGGATATACAGCATGGGATTGTACATCGCCCGCTTTTATAAAAGATAATACGCTATATATCCCCACCGCTTTCTGTTCGTATACAGGCGAAGCGCTAGATTTAAAAATACCCTTACTGCGTTCTATGGAAGCTTTATCAAAACAAGCTCTTCGAGTATTAAGATTATTTGGTAATACTACAGCAAAAAAGGTTATTACAACCGTAGGACCTGAACAGGAATATTTCTTAATTGACAAAAAGATGTATGATAAGCGTAAAGATCTTATACTTACAGGAAGAACTCTATTTGGTGCTAAATCACCAAAAGGTCAAGAAATGGAAGATCATTATTTTGCTTCTATCAAAGAAAGAATATCAGCATTTATGAAAGATCTAGATGAAGAATTGTGGAAATTAGGAATTCCTGCTAAAACTAAGCATAATGAAGTTGCTCCTGCTCAGCATGAACTCGCTACAGTATACAATACAGCTAATATTGCATCAGATCATAATCAATTAACAATGGAGCTAATGAAAAAAATTGCTTTAAGGCATGGACTTGTATGCCTTTTGCATGAAAAACCTTTTGCAGGAGTCAATGGTTCCGGTAAACACATTAATTGGTCAATGAGCACCGATGATGGTCAAAATCTCTTAGATCCGGGACATACACCCCACGAAAATGCACAATTTTTAGTTTTCCTGTGTGCTGTAATCAAAGCTATCGATGAATACGCTGATTTGGTCAGAGTAGCCGCTGCAACACCAGGAAATGACCATCGTCTTGGTGCTAATGAGGCACCGCCCGCAATTGTATCAGTCTTCCTTGGCGAACAGCTTACGGATATTCTTGAACAAATCGAAAATGGTGGTGCAACAACTTCAAAACAAGGAGGAGTACTAAAAGTAGGTGTATCAACTCTTCCTGCACTACCAAAGGATTCAACAGATAGAAACAGAACATCTCCATTCGCATTTACAGGAAATAAATTTGAATTTAGAATGGTTGGTTCTTCTTCATCAATTGCAACTGCTAATTTTATATTAAACACCATTGTTGCTGAAAGTCTATCCCAGATTGCAGATAGGTTGGAAAAGGCCACAAATTTTGATGAAGAAGTGCAACTGTTGCTTAAGGAAATTGTAAAGAAGCACAAAAGAATTATATTTAATGGGAATGGTTATTCAGAAGAATGGGTAAAAGAGGCAGAAAAAAGAGGACTTCCAAATATTCGATCAACAGTTGAAGCTATTCCTGCTTTAATTAAAGAGAAGAATGTCAAACTCATGGAAAAACACGGTGTTTTAAGCAAAGTTGAGCTTGAATCGCGATATGAGATTTCTCTTGAAAATTATATAAAAACAATTAATATTGAAGCTCTGACAATGTTGGATATAGCAAAACGGCAAATACTCCCAGCTGTAATAAATTTTGCCACAAAAATCGCAGAATCAATAAATTCTGTAAGAGCAACAGGTCTAAATGTTGATATAAGTGCACAAACCGAATTGTTAGAAGAAGTTTCTTCGCTAATGAGTGAATTTAAGAAAAACATATCTGAACTTGAAAATGCAGTTAATGAAGCTTCAAATATGAATAGTGATTCTTATAGCAAGGCTTGTTATTACAGAGATGTAATATTTACAAAAATGGGTATTTTAAGAGAAATTGGCGATAAACTGGAAACAATCGTAGATGCAGAATTGTGGCCACTACCAACATATGCCGACATGTTATTTAACATTTAACTTTTTACAGTGTCATCTAATTGGACATAAAAATTAATATTTTAAAGTACAAAAGCAATGGCGCTTTTGCAACAGGCTAAAGCCTAAGGCAAAAGCGCCATTTTCTATGTTGGCTTAAAACAGAAAAATTTAGAGGAGGTTTATACAAAATGGTGAAGAAGATTTATTTGTTATTCTCTCTTATGTTTATGTTTTTAATTATACCAAAGTTAGTTTTTGCTTCTACAGGTAAAATCAATACAGGTGATACTGCTTTTGTGCTATTTTCTGCTGCGCTTGTTATGATTATGACTCCAGGACTTGCATTCTTTTACGGTGGCATGGTTAGTAGTAAAAATGTAATAAGTACCATGATGCAAAGCTTTATAATTATCGCAATAGTATCAATCCAATGGATATTATTTGGTTTTTCGTTATCGTTCGGAAGCGATGTAGGACATATAATAGGAAATTTACAATGGTTAGGGTTGAAAAATGTAGGATTTGAACCTTATGACGCATATTCTGCAACAATTCCTTTTATGGCATTTATGATTTACCAGTTGATGTTTGCAATAATTACACCTGCTCTTATAACAGGCGCTTTTGCTGAAAGAATGAGATTTGGTTCGTTTTTATTATTTACTCTATTGTGGACAACACTTGTGTATGATCCTATTGCACATTGGGTATGGGGCAACGGAGGATGGCTTAAAAATCTTGGTGCACTGGATTTTGCGGGTGGTACGGTTGTTCATATCAGTTCAGGTATTTCAGGCCTTATAGCGGCAATTTTAATTGGAAAGCGTAAAAATGTTAATATAATTCCCCATAATATACCTATGGTTATTATGGGTACAGCAATTTTATGGTTTGGATGGTTTGGCTTTAATGCAGGAAGTGCATTAGCAGTAAATGGAATAGCTGTTAATGCATTTGTAGTGACAAATACGGCGGCTGCAGCGGCTGCGCTCGGTTGGGTTATAGTTGAATGGAAAGTAAATGGCAAACCAACACTTTTTGGTGCGGCAAGTGGAGCTGTGGCAGGACTTGTTGCAATAACACCCGCTGCAGGTTATGTAACTGTGGTATCAGCAATTATAATTGGTGTTATCGCAGGAATATTGTGTTATTTCTCAGTTAATTACTTAAAGCATAAATTTAAATATGATGATTCGCTTGATGCATTTGGCATACATGGTATTGGTGGTACGTGGGGGGCTATAGCAACAGGTATATTTGCTACAAAGGTAGTAAACCCAGCAGGTGCTAATGGATTAATATATGGAAATGTACACCAATTTATAATACAAATTATAAGTGTTATTGCGGTATATGCTTTCGCAAGCATAATGACATATGCCGTACTTAAATTCATAAGTCTGTTTATGGACTTAAGAGTAAGTGAGGAAGAGGAGGAATCAGGTTTAGACATATCTCAACACGGTGAAGGAGCTTATAATAATATAGAACTTAAATATAATTATTTTAGCTATTATGATAATAATTAAAAACACAATTATCTATACAACATTGTTTAGAAAATAATATTAAACAGTAGAAATTAATATCGAATATATTTTGAAAAGTTTAAAAGGAGTGATTTGCTTTGAAGAAAATAGAAGCAATTATACGGCCGGAAAAATTAGAGATTATTAAAGACCAGTTAAGTAAATTTGATATTCACGGTATGACTGTTTATCCAGTAATGGGTTGTGGAAATCAAAAAGGCTGGACCGAGGTTTACCGTGGTAATGAATATTTTATCAATTTATTGCCTAAGGTTAAGATTGAAATTGCAGTAACTGATCATCAGGCGGAAAAGTTAGTAAAGCTGATATCAGAAGTTGCACGGACTGGAGAAATTGGAGATGGTAAAATTTTTGTGGTGAATTTAGAAGATGTGATACGAGTTCGTACTGGCGAACGAGGTGAAGAAGCACTTTAAATAGAAAAATTGATTGAATCTGAATAATCATAATTGTTTAGCAAAGGAGATGAGATAATGCAAGTTTTAATCATCCAACATGTAACTCAGGAAGGACCAGGTCTTATAGCTGAAATTTTTTCGAAGAAAGGATGGAAGTTAGATATTCGCGTAATGAATCAACCTGGAGCTATTTTACCTAAAACGGTGGCTGACTATAATGCTGTGATAATATTGGGAGGTCCAATGGGAGCATACGAAGAAGAAAAGTACCCATATCTTTATCAAGTACAAGAACTTATACGCGATGCGATAGAAAGACGAATACCAGTATTAGGAATATGTTTGGGAGGACAGCTTATTGCCAGGGCGTTGGGAGCAACAGTTAAACCTAACCCGGTAAAAGAAATTGGGTGGTATAAAATACATTTGACAGAAGCAGGGGAAAAGGCCTTTCTTTTTCAGGATTTGCCAGAAGAGTTTTGGGCTTTTCAATGGCATGGAGATACTTTTGAACTGCCTGAAGGGGCTCTTCTCCTTGCAGAAGGTGATACTTGTACTAACCAGGCTTTTGCTTATCAGGATTGTGCCTGGGCTTTACAATTTCACCCAGAAGTTACACCTATAATCGTTAGTTATTGGACTGAGATTTATCAAGAAGAACTTATAGAGTTTGCTGGACCAGGAGCAGTGGCTCAACTTAAAGAGGAGACAAAAAGGCTGTGGGAAAAGAATCAGGAAGTTTTTTCCCGTTTTTGGGCGAATTTTTGCCGACTTTTGGATGTTTAGGGAGAAGAACGAGAACAATAGAAAGAGCATTGCAGATATAAAAAAGCACCCCCACTTTTTATGCGTAGAAAGTGGGGGTGTTGTCATTCTACATATAAGTTACCTATGATGTTAAAGTATCTAACTGTTTTTTTTTTTGCCCACTACATTTAAGTGAAGAATTAACCTAAAAATAATTTATGAATTTTTCATATTAACATATTGCAAAATTAATAAAATATATTATAATTAACATAACACTCGTAATTTAGGAGTGATAAGCATTTTGCCACAATTTGAGGACAATTTTAAACAGTAAACATTTTCGCTTGATGCAACTTTCAAAAAAAATATTGCATATAAAAATTTTTTAAGGGGGTTATAAAATGTTGAAGGAAGGTTATGTAAGAATACCTTCGGGATGTGCTATAAGTGGCATAATTGATCGCACTGGTCGTCTATTTTCGGGGCAATCTATAGCAGATTCCATCGCGACAATGCATGATAGATCAAATGGTCTTGGAGGTGGTTTTGCTGCATATGGCATTTATCCTGATTTTAAAGATTACTTTGCATTTCATATGTTTTATGATGATTTGATAGCTAAACAGGAAACAGAGAATATTTTAAAAGCAAATTATATAGTCGCTTTAGAAGAAAAAATACCCACACGAAAAACGGCACATATTAAAAATGCACCATTAATTTACAGATATTTTGCTATACCAAGGCCAGAGAAATTGAAATTATCAGAACTGGATGAAAATGAATTTACAATTAAATTTGTATTTAATATAAACAGTAACATACCAGGCGCATATGTTTTTTCTAGCGGGAAAAATATGGGAGTATTTAAAGCAGTAGGTTACCCAGAAGATGTTGCAAATTTTTATAAATTGGAATCTTACAAAGGATATATGTGGTTGGCTCACGGTAGATTTCCAACGAATACACCAGGATGGTGGGGTGGTGCACATCCTTTTAATCTGTTAAATATCTCTGTTGTTCACAATGGCGAGCTTTCTTCGTACGATACTAATCGTAAATATTTAGAAGAGTTTGGATATATTTGCACCTTGCAAACTGATACAGAAGTTGCGGCATACATTTTCGATCTTCTATTAAGAAGACATGGTTTACCAATAGAACTTGCATGCAAAGTAGTTGCATCGCCTTTGTGGAAGCAGGTTGAAAGGATGTCACCAAAAGAAAAAATTTTATACACTAACCTGAAAATAATTTATGGGAGAGCACTCCTAAATGGTCCATTTTCAATGATAATAGCATATGAAGATGGCTTTGTGGCAATAAACGATAGGATTAAACTAAGGCCACTTACTGCTGCAAAAAAAGGCGATATGATATATGTAGCCAGCGAAGAGTCAGCAATAAGGCAAGTATGCAAAAATCCTGAAAGCGTATGGATTCCTAGAGGTGGAGAACCTGTTATAGCTGAGCTCATACGTGACAACGAAAAAGAAATGTATTCTACAAAGGAGGTTACTGCATGAGTTTAAGCTACCTTACTCCAGAATTTAAAGTACTCAGAGATTACGATAAATGCATTAACTGTAAGGTTTGTATGAGACAGTGTTCATTTGAAGTTCACAGTTATGATGAACATCTAGATAAAATGATTTCAAATGATATGAATTGTGTAAATTGTCAAAGATGTGTCGTATTGTGTCCAACACAAGCTCTTACAATTATTAAACATCCTCAAACATTTAAAGAACATGCCAATTGGACTTACGATGCTATAAGAGATATATACAGACAGGCAGAAACAGGTGGAGTTCTTCTGTCATCCATGGGAAATGATAGGCCTTATCCTGTATATTGGGATAAAATGGTTATAAATGCAAGCCAAGTTACAAACCCCTCTATAGACCCGCTAAGAGAACCTATGGAGTTAAGGGTATATATAGGTAGGAAGCCTGACAAGATAGAAATAGACGAAAACCTTAATGTTAAAACAAAAATGCCTCCACAACTCAAACTTGAGACACCAATAATGTTTTCAGCAATGTCTTATGGTTCAATAAGTTACAATGCTCACGCAGCTTTGGCAAGAGCTGCTGAAGAGCTTGGGATACTTTATAATACTGGTGAAGGGGGGCTTCATAAGGACTTCCGGAAATATGGCAAAAACACAATTGTACAGGTAGCATCAGGACGTTTTGGTGTTGATAGAGAATACCTTAATACTGCGGCGGCTATTGAAATAAAAATTGGTCAGGGTGCAAAGCCTGGGATAGGTGGTCATCTACCCGGTGAAAAGGTGAGTGAGGACATCTCGGCAACAAGGATGATACCAGCTGGAAGTGATGCTATATCTCCTGCACCGCATCACGATATCTATTCAATTGAAGACCTTGCGCAATTAATATATTCATTGAAGGAAGCTACCGATTATCAAAAACCTGTTGGTGTTAAAATTGCAGCAGTCAATAATGTGGCGGCAATAGCTTCGGGAATAGCAAGAGCTGGAGCAGATTATATAGCAATAGACGGATTTAGAGGCGGTACAGGGGCTGCTCCAAAGAGAATAAGGGATAACGTAGGAATTCCAATTGAATTTGCAATAGCTGCTGTAGATGCAAGACTCCGTTCTGAAGGTATAAGACATACAATATCTTTAGTTGCAGCGGGTAGTATTAGAAACAGTGCAGACATAGTCAAAGCAATAGCTCTTGGTGCAGATGCTGTTTACATTGCAACAGCTGCTTTGATTGCTTTGGGATGTCATATGTGCCAAAAATGCCATACTGGTAAATGCAATTGGGGAATTGCTACTCAAGATCCTAACCTTGTTAAAAGATTAAACCCAGAAATCGGATATAAACGTCTTGTTAACCTTGTTCAAGCATGGAGTCATGAAATAAAAGAGATGCTTGGTGGAATGGGTATAAATGATATTGAAAGTCTTAAAGGCAATAGGTTAATGCTTCGTGGCATAGGAATGACACAAAAGGAACTTGATATACTTGGCATTCTTGCTGCCGGCGAATAGGAGGTATATTTGTGAAAAAGGTTTATGTGAAAGAAGAAGTGTGTGTTGGATGTAGATTATGTGAAGTATACTGTATTACATCTCATTCAAAGTATAAAGATGTTTTAAAAGCATTTAAGTTGGAAACCCAGAGGCCGACACCACGAATTGTCATAGAAGAAAATAAACCCGTATCTTTTTCACTCCAGTGTCGGCATTGCAATGACGCTCCATGTGTTAAATCATGTATTACAGGAGCGATGCAAAAGGATCCGTCAACTGGTGTTGTAATTTGTGATACAGATAAATGTGTTGGATGCTGGACTTGCGTGCTTGTGTGTGAGTTTGGTGCAATTATAAGAGATGTAAATAATAAGGTTGCATCAAAATGTGACTTATGTGCTGAAGCGGGAGAGCCGGCTTGTGTCAAGAATTGTCCTAATGAGGCACTTGTCTATAGTGAAGGAGGCATTTCTGCATGAGAATAGTAATAATTGGTAATTCTGTTGCGATGGTAGGTGCAGTAGAGGCAATAAGAAAATATGATACAAGTTCTGAAATAGTTGTTATTTCGGATGAAACATATCACGTGTATTCAAGGCCCCTTATATCTTATTATCTTGGGAATTTAGTGTCTGAGAACAAAATGATATATAGAGAGAAAGATTTTTATCGCAAAAATAAAGTAGAAACTATATTTGGTATTAAAGTTGTTTCTATTGATGAAAGAAAAAAAGAAGTGTATCTTGAAAACGGGGATAGCATAAGTTTTGACAAACTTCTCATTGCAACGGGCGGGAAACCTATAATACCTCCAGTAGAAGGATTAAACAAAAAAAATGTTCATACTTTTATTAAAATGGACGATGCTAAAAAATTAAAGGAAGCTGCCAAGCCGGGTTCAAAAGCTGTAATTGTAGGGGGTGGTCTCATCGGTTTCAAAGCAGCAGAAGGTCTTCACCATTTAGGGGTAGATGTAACAATAGTTGAACTTGCCGATAGAATTTTAAGTACAATTCTTGATACAGAAGGAGCATCTTTGGTATCTCAAAGTCTTCAGAATGACGGCATAAAAATAATTACGGGAACAACAGTGGATAAAATCATAGGAGATGAATATGTTAAAGGGGTTTTGCTCAAAAATGGGCAGGAATTAGAAGCCGACAATCTTATTATCGCGATAGGCGTTGTGCCAAACGTTGATGTTGTAAAAAACACATCAATTTCTATAAACCGTGGTATTTTAGTAGATAACACTATGAAAACAAGCGTTGAAGATGTGTATGCAGCAGGAGATGTAGCCGAAGGTTATGATATGCTTGTTGAGTCAAATAGGGTTGTGCCAATATGGCCAAATGCATACATGCAAGGGGAAATTGCAGGGCTTAGCATGATTGGCATAAATAAAAGTTTTAAAGGGATTTTCCCTATGAACTCAATAGGTTATAAAAATACAAATATGATAACAGCTGGTATAACAAATCCACAACAGGAGGAATTTGAGATTATCTCTAAAATTGATCATAACAGGAGGTCTTATAAAAAATTTGTGGTAAAAGAAAATAGGTTAGTAGGATTTATATTAATTAATGATATTGATAGGGCTGGATTATTTACTGGGTTTATAAAAAATGAAACGGATATAACTCCATTTAAGAAATATCTTTTAAATGATGATTTTGGATTTATATATTTGCCAAAAGAATTAAGAAAGGCAAAAATGCTTGACCTGGAGGTGGTACGATGAAAACCATAAATGCGTCAGGAATTTATTATAGAGACCTTAATGAAATAATTAAAGAGTTAGTTCGTTCAGGTGAAGACATAATTAATTTAAAAAATGTCAATGGTCAGCGATATATAGGAGATAATTTATCTGGGACTACAAAAATAAATATCGAAGGTACACCTGGCAATGACATGGCGGCTTTTATGGACGGCCTTACAATAGAAGTTTTTGGTAATGGACAGGATGCAATAGGAAATACAATGAACGATGGGAATATTATTATACATGGACATGCAGGTGATGTCGTTGGTTACGGAATGAGGGGTGGATCTATCTATATAAAAGATAGTGTTGGTTATAGAGTTGGCATACACATGAAAGAATACAAAGATAAAGTTCCCGTAATAGTTATTGGAGGAAGTGCAGGAGATTTCTTTGGTGAATATATGGCAGGTGGATGTATGATTGTGCTAAACTTGAAAAATGATGAAAATATAGTTGGAGAATATTGTGGTACAGGTATGCATGGAGGAGTTATATATTTGAGAGGAGATGTAGAAGACTATAAACTTGGAAAAGAAGTTATTAAAGAAAAGATAGATGACAAAGATTACGCGTTTATCCAAAAGTATGTTGAAAATTTTTGTCAATATTTTGATTATGATTTTCAAAAGATTATGAATCATTCTTTTGTCAAATTGCATCCGATAGGCAAAAGACCCTATGGAAATATGTATGCATAAAAGACGGGGAAGACCCCGTCCCTTACTTTTTTGACATGACCTTTTTCCTATAGCCATAATCTTTTGCAATTGGTCTGCCTATGCTATTTATTTTACCAGTAATACAGCTAAAGCAATGGGCGGGAGTGTCATTTATACAGATTTTGCCTGGATATAATGCGTACAATTTTCTGTATTCCCCTTCTGTAACATTTGGCATTACAACATTTGCTCCACTACGAAGTGCTATCAACCTTCCATTAACATTTAGGGTTTCCATTGCTGTAGTTGCCGGAATATTAATATCAGGCATCAAAAGCCTTGTTATGGCCATAACTTTTAAACTGAGTTCAAATGTGCCTCCCTTTTCATTTTTTAATGGTGTATCGGGATTCGGGATAAATGGACCAACCCCTATCATATCAGCATCAATTTCTTTAAAAAATAGAATGTCATCTGCAATGGATTCTATAGTTTGTCCAGGAAGTCCTATGAGACATCCAGTTCCAACTTCGTAACCTAATTCTTTTAAATCTTTAAGACACCTTTTTCTATTTTCATGACTCATATTAGGATCGAGTTTTTCATAAAGTTCTTTATCCGTTGTTTCTATTCTTAACAAATATCTATCTGCTCCAGCTTCTTTATATGCCTTATATTCTTCTCTTGTTTTTTCGCCTATACTTAGAGTTATTGCAATATCGAGTTGTTTTATGGATTTTATGATTTTAGTCATCCTTTCAACATTGAAAAAATCATCTTCGCCAGACTGCAATACTACAGTTCTATATCCTAAATTGCGGGCATTTTTGGCAAAATTAATTATCTGTTCTGGCTTTAATCTATAACGTTTTATATTTTTGTTATCTCTTCTTAGACCACAATATAAGCAATTTTGCTTACATATATTAGAAAATTCAATAAGTCCTCTTAAATGCACTTCATCTCCCACATATTTTTTTCTTACTCTATCTGCGGCTTTAAATAATTCATCGTTATATTGATCGTCCTTTAAAAGCTCAACTATTTCATTCTTTGAGAGAGTGTGTGTTTCTTCAGCTTTTTTTATTAGTTCTAACAAAAAGTTCACCTACCTCAATAAATTTAAACTTCAAATTGGCAAATAAAATTATTAAAAAGATAGCAAAGTTTTTTGTGGCTAAATAAAAATGAGTAATTTTTTAAAATATGCGTGAAAGTACCGTATTTCTCTAATATTAGTTGTTAAAGCTAAAAACATTGATAGAAGGAGAAACCTTTACGATATGAGTTTAACATTTAATGCTCTAAAAGAAAAGATGTTTTTAAAATATATTTGTTATCGTCAATATATCCATTCACATTACTTTAATGTTGTGATATGGTGTTATTATATTATTGTAGATACTTTAACTCGAACAGGTTAAAATAAAAATATAAAGAGAGAAAGTGTCACAAAATGCCAAGAGGTCAAAGAAAATATAGTGAAGAGTTCAAAAACACTATAGTAGAGTTGAAGCTTGGTATAATAGAAAAAGACTACATAGCAGTATAGGGTATATGACTCCGCAACAATTTGAGGATTTGATTAAAAAATCTGCATAAAAATTTCGAGTTTTTGTGTCTACCATATTGACATAAATCCACTGGTACAGCTACTGTAATTGTAGACTAGCAAACGTGAGACAAAAATATGTTAAAAGTCAGGGAAGCTTGATAATTTCAAGCCCATGACTTTTAATATTATTAGTATACGCCGATTATTAACATTCATTTAGCAGTAAAGGATGTCCTTATGATAATGCATGTATAGAATCCTTTCATACTTCTTTAAAGAAAGAATAAGTAAATATAGTTACTTACTATACTATAAGGATTTATAAATGGGGCAATAAAGGCAATAGATAAGAATAGATGTTATAACTTGGAGTTGACCATTTTCTAAGATAGTGCTATAATTGTATACAGAGATTGTTATAAATTTAACAATAGGAGGTAATTAAAGTGTGGGAAACAAAAATAAATCCAAATAAGGTTTTTGAACTTCGCTGCAAAAACACGACTTATTTTGGAATAGGTAGTATAAAAAAGATAAAAGATATTCTAGAAGTTCTTAAAAACAAAGGTATCAACAATGTCATTCTTGTAACCGGTAAAGGTTCCTATAAAGCCAGTGGGGCCTGGGATGTGGTAAAACCGGCTCTTGAGACACTCGGATTCAAATATTCACTTTATGACAAAGTTGGGCCCAATCCTACTGTTGACATGATCGATGAGGCGGCCAAAATCGGCCGGGAAACCGGGGCAAAAGCTGTTATCGGCATTGGCGGTGGCAGCCCTATAGATACCGCGAAAAGTGTGGCTGTACTGCTGGAATACACTGATAAAAATGCAAGAGAACTTTATGAACAGAAATTCATACCTGAAAAAGCTGCTCCTATTATAGCTATAAACCTTACTCATGGTACTGGTACCGAAGTAGACAGATTTGCGGTGGCTACAATCCCAGAAAAAAATTATAAGCCTGCAATTGCTTATGATTGCCTGTATCCTATGTATGCCATAGATGACCCTTCCCTTATGACAAAGCTTGACAAAAAACAGACAATAGCGGTTACTATAGATGCTTTAAACCACGTTACCGAAGCTGCTACCACTCTTGTAGCGTCACCTTACAGCGTCCTAATGGCAAAAGAAACAGTGAGGCTGATAGTTCGTTACCTACCCGCTGCTGTAAATGACCCTGAAAACCTTGTGGCCAGATACTATTTGCTTTACGCTTCTGCTTTAGCTGGTATTTCTTTTGACAATGG
This sequence comes from Thermoanaerobacter ethanolicus JW 200, assembly GCF_003722315.1. NCBI lineage: Bacteria > Bacillati > Bacillota > Clostridia > Thermoanaerobacterales > Thermoanaerobacteraceae > Thermoanaerobacter > Thermoanaerobacter ethanolicus. Next base: position 1,185,298 of record NZ_CP033580.1, read on the forward strand.
CCTTTTGCACCTTACCCATGCGCTAGAGCATCCTCTGAGTGCAGTAAAACCCGAGATAGCTCATGGTCTTGGACTTGGTGCTATACTGCCTGCGGTGGTAAAGGCTATTTATCCATCTGTTGCAGAAGTTCTGGCTGAAGTATATAGTCCTATAGTGCCTGGGCTAAAAGGTCTGCCTGCTGAAGCAGAATATGTAGCTAAAAAGGTTGAAGAATGGCTCTTTAAGGTAGGATGCACCCAAAAACTTTCGGACTTTGGATTCACAAAAGAGGATATTCCGACTCTGGTAAGGCTTGCTAAAACTACGCCTTCTCTGGACGGATTGCTTTCTAATGCACCAGTGGAAGCAACTGAAGCTGTTATTGCCAAGATTTATGAAGAATCTTTCTAAAATTTAATTTAAAAATTTCACAGCAAGCAGATAGACAATAGGCAATGAACAAGAACAGTATAGTTATTATTTTAACCATGTTGAAGGCAAAGAAATTTTAATCTTTGCAGACAGCGAAGGACAAACAATAGCACAACAAGTTCAAATAGGATATCTTTTTGATAAATAAGAAATGAAGACTGAGAAATTGAGGAGAGCCCTTAGCTTACAAAAATGAGCTAAGGGCAGTAATTTTATGTTTTTTTGTTAACACTTAAATTTTATCAGAAAAAGGGGAATTTATAACTTAACTCATTAAATATTGATATCATTTTCAAAATAATTGTTGAATTCTTTTGCGTTTGTGGTATAATTAGTTTAAGCAATTTACTTAAAACTAAATATGACAAGTGCTAGGGGAGCCAAAAAGTGGCTGAGAGGGGATTCGTTCCCGACCCTTTGAACCTGTCAGGGTAATGCCTGCGTAGGGAAGCATGCTTTTTAAAACATTTGTAAAAATGCTCACCTCACAGGTGGGCTTATTTTATTATTTGGAGGTGTTTTTATGAAATTAGCCCTTACTATTGCCGGCTCTGACTCTGGGGGAGGAGCAGGTATACAGGCAGATTTAAAGACTTTTTCAGCCCATGGAGTATACGGCATGAGTGTCATTACTTCAATAACAGCGCAAAATACAATGGGGGTTTTGGGAATTGAGGATATAAGTCCTGATATGGTGTATTTGCAGATGAAGACAATTTTTGAGGATTTATATCCAGATGCAGTGAAGATAGGTATGGTGTCTAATGAAGACATAATTAAAATGGTTGCAAAAGGGTTAAAAGATTACAATGTAAAAAATATTGTGTTGGACCCTGTTATGATTTCAAAAAGTGGAAGCTATTTATTGAAGCCGGAAGCAGTGGAGGCTTTGAAAGAGGAACTGATTCCTTTAAGCCTTGTAGTTACGCCAAATCTTATGGAGGCAGGAGAGCTAATTGGAAGGGAAATCAAAAGTGTGTATGACATGAAAGAGGCAGCTAAAAGAATTTTAGATTTTGGTGCAAAAACAGTGGTGGTAAAAGGTGGACATCTTACAGGAGATGCTTTAGATGTATTTTTCGATGGAAAAGAGTTTTATGAAATTACATCAGAGAGAATCGATACTAAAAACACGCATGGTACAGGCTGCACATTTTCCTCAGCTATAGCTGCCAATATCGCTTTAGGCTATGATTTAGTTGAGTCAATAAAAAGAGCGAAGTCATACATTACAGGGGCTATAAAACATTCGTTGGCCATAGGGCATGGAGTAGGTCCCACTAACCATTTTTGGAATATAGAAATAAGGAAGGTGTGAGATATGGACTTAACCCTTTATGCTATAACGGATAGGTCTTACATAAAGGATATGGATATTGCTGACGCAGTAGAATTAGCAATAAAAGGCGGTGCAACAGTAATTCAACTGAGAGAAAAAGACATATCAAGTAGGGAATTTTATGAAATTGCTCTCAAAGTTAAAGAAGTGACAAAAAGAAATAGAATCCCTCTCATTATTAACGACAGAGTGGATATAGCTTTGGCAGTAGATGCAGATGGAGTTCACGTTGGACAGGAGGATTTGCCGGCAGATGTTGTAAGAAAAGTAATAGGTCATGATAAAATAGTAGGGGTATCAGCGAGGACAGTGGAAGAAGCTTTAAAAGCACAAAGAGATGGAGCGGATTATTTAGGAGTGGGAGCGGTGTTTAAGACTCCTACAAAGCCGGAGGCGGAAGCTATTGGAATAGAAGGGCTGAAAAAGATAAAAGAGGCAGTCACTATTCCCGTAGTTGCAATAGGAGGTATAACAAAAGATAATGCTTATGAAGTCATGTTAAAGTCGGGAGTAGACGGGATATCTTCAGTTTCAGCTGTGTTTTATGGGGATATAGAAAACAATACAAGAAAACTTTTGGAGGTTATAGCAAAAGCGATAAACGATAGGAGGAATTTGAAATGAAAAAAGAATTGTTGAAAATTTTAAGAGAGAAAAAACCTTTAGTTCACCATATTACAAATATAGTTACTGTCAATGATTGTGCTAATATAACACTGGCTATAGGAGCATTGCCAGTCATGGCACATGCCTTGGAAGAAGTAGAAGAAATGGTAAGTGCAGCAGATGCTTTAGTTTTAAATATAGGCACTCTTACAAATGAACAAGTAGAAGCGATGATAAAGGCAGGAAAGGCTGCAAATAGACTTAAAGTACCAGTTATATTAGACCCTGTTGGAGCGGGAGCTACGAAGCTTAGGACACAAAGCTCAAAAAAGATATTAGAAGAGGTAAAAATTTCTGTGATAAAAGGGAATAGTGCTGAGATTTCAATACTTGCAGGCAAAGGTGGGAAGATACGCGGTGTAGAATCTCAAAGCGGAGCAGATGATATTTCTGAAGCTGCAAAAGATTTAGCAAACGCGTACAACGTTGTAGTAGCAGTGTCAGGTGTTACTGACATAATTACTGATGGAAAAAGAATTGCGTATGTAAAAAATGGGCATCCTATGATGGGCACTGTTACTGGCACAGGTTGTATGCTTACCTCTGTAGTAGCGAGCTTCTGCGGAGTATGTGAAGATTATTTTGCAGCTACAGTAGAAGCTTTTGTAGCTTTTGGAATAGCAGGTGAAAGAGCCGCTCAAAGCAGCAATGTCAAAGGGCCCGGCAGTTTTAAAGTGACATTTTTTGATGAGATATATAATCTCACGCCGGAGATAATAGAAAAAGATAAGAAGGTGGAGTATGAATAAAATACATCGTATGGCTTTTATGGCACTTATTATTGCTATAGGCACCTTTGCTTCTCAATATGTATGGTTTAGTGTAGGTGCTGCCAAAGTTACACCTGTTCAACATGCTATTAATGTTATTTCAGCAGTTTTTTTGGGCCCTTGGGGAGCGTTAGAAGTAGCTTTTATTATAGGACTTTTGAGGAACATCCTTGGTGTTGGATCGCTTTTGGCATTTCCAGGAGGAATGGTTGGTGCGTTCATTGCTGGATATCTTTATAGATTTACACGTAAATTTTATTTTGCCTCTATAGGAGAAGTTATAGGTACAGGCATTATAGGGGCTTTGCTTTCTTATCCTATAGCTAAGTATATACTTGGAAGTTCCGGTGCGGCTTTTATGTTTGTCATTCCATTTTCGCTTTCCAGTACAATAGGCTCGGTTATAGGATATGTAGTGGTATTGGTTTTAGTAAAATATAAGAAATTTATCTCATAAACTTACTTTAGAAAGGCGGGTGTGAATCATGAAAATTAAAAATTTTACCCTTTTTCTAATATGGGCAGGTGCAGCAATCTCAATTGCTGAAATCTATACAGGTTCGCTATTTGCACCTCTAGGTTTAACTAAAGGCTTGTTGGCTATTTTAATAGGCCATATCATTGGTACATTATTTTTCTCGCTTGGGGGGCTTATGTCATACATCCTTAAGTTGCCAGCAATAAAATCAACAAAAGTTGTTTTGGGCAATAAAGGTACAATTTTTTTAGGAGCACTAAACATTCTACAATTGATTGGATGGACAGCAGTCATGATTATACAATCAGCAAAAGCTTTTAATGGTGCCATTGGTATGTCTGTTGGTGTAGGAATACTTTTTGTAGGCACATCTGTTTTATTATGGTCACTATTTTTTGAAAGTGAAGCATACTGGGTAAATAACATTGCAGTAATATTGTTGTTTATATTGACTATTGGTGTTGTAGTATTTTTAAAGGGCGGGAAAATTTTAACACCAACAGGTAATATAAGTTTTGTAGATGCAATCGAACTTGCCGTTGCTATGCCTGTATCATGGCTGCCTTTAGTAGGAGATTATACGATCAACAGTGAAAATAGAAAATCTAGCTTTATATATACATTTTTAGGTTATTTTATTGCAAGCTGTTTTATGTATTTTATAGGTCTTTTTGTTTCATTGAAAACGGAAGGAAAAGATATAATTTCATATTTTGCATCAATAAAAACTGGGTTTGTACCATTGCTAATAATACTTTTATCAACAGTGACGACTACTTTTATGGATGTATACTCTGCTGCGATATCTACAATGGCAGTTATTAAAACAAGGCTCAGTAAAAAAGAGCTATTAATAATTTATTCGCTGATAGGTATCATAGCAGCATATTTATTCCCAATTGATAAATATCAAAACTTTTTATATGCTATCGGTAGTGTATTTATTCCAGTATACACAGTAGTTTTTGTAGGCTTCTTTATATTAAAATATGAAGAAAGTGGGTACCTTAATATTCCTGCAGTTGTATCATCTATCATTGGAATTATTACGTATAATTACATGGTATATAACGGTACTTCATTATTAAAATGGTATCTAACTCCCACCATAACAACAATATTTTTGACTGCTGTAATTTATACTGTAACACAAACTTTTTTTAAAAGAAAAGAGAAAATTTTATGATTGATGAAATTGCAAAAACTCTTGAACGAGTTTGACTTAGATTACTTCAAAAACGTAAATAACCGTTTTGGGCATGCTGTGGGAGATAAAATCCTTATTTATCAAGGCTTAGAAGCATTCTTGACATATTAAAAAAACTTTGATAAAATGGTCTTGCGTAAACTCTTAATCAGCGGGGCTGGGGTTCGAGTCCCTAATGGCGCACCATTTTAATATGCGGGCATGGCGGAACTGGCAGACGCGCCAGACTTAGGATCTGGTGGGGTTACCCGTGGGGGTTCAAGTCCCTTTGCCCGCACCAATAAAAATTTAAGGGAGAAAAATATATATTTGACAGGAAAATAATGCAGTAGGCATTATTTTTTTTGCATAAAATTATGACAACTTGAGTTTGATTCACCGTTTTTTTATGTTATAATATTATAAGTTTAGAAGACTTTATACGAAAGAAAGAGAATAGGAGGATTTACTTAATGGGTGCGAGTCTTAAAAAATTAGAGAAAAGTATTGCGACGATTGAACTTACAATACCAAGTGAAAAGTTTGAAGAGGGTTTAAATTTTGCTTTTAAAAAGAATGCTTCAAAATTTAATGTACCGGGTTTTAGAAGAGGGAAAGCGCCAAGAGCTATTGTAGAAAGATATTATGGTGAAGGTGTCCTTTACGAAGATGCTGTAGAGTATGTTTTTGACGAAGTGTACAAGGAAGCTCTTAAAACGTTTGATTTAGAGCCAGTAGATTATCCGGATATTAACATTTTACAAATCGGCAAAGGAAAAGACTTGATTTTAGAAGCAACTGTACCTGTCATGCCTGAGGTAGAGTTAGGTGAATATAAAGGCATAGAAATTGAAAAAATAGAGTATGATGTGTACGATGGGGATGTAGAATACGAATTAGAAAAATTAAGGCAGCAAAATGCGAGAATTATACCTATTGAAGGAAGAGCAGCAGAAAGTGGAGATATTGCTGTAATAGACTTTGAAGGCTTTATAGATGGCAAGCCTTTTGAAGGCGGCAAGGCGGAAAATTATGAATTAGAATTAGGTAGCAATACTTTTATTCCTGGCTTTGAAGACCAAATAATAGGCCATAATGTAAATGACACTTTTGATGTAAGTGTAACTTTCCCTGAAGATTATAGGGTAGAAGAATTAAGAGGCAAATCGGCTGTTTTTAAAGTCACTCTTAAGGCTTTAAATAAAAAGGAATTGCCTGAATTGGATGATGAGTTTGCGAAAGATGTAAGTGAGTTTGAGACATTAGAAGAGTTAAAAGCCGACATAAGAAAGAAATTAGAAGAGAAAAATAGATTAGATGCAGAAAATGAGATGAAAGAAAAAGCAGTAATGAAAGTTGTGGAAAATGCAAAAGTTGATATACCAGATGTTATGGTGGAAAGGCAAATAGATATTTCTTTGAGGGATTTAGATTATAATTTGAGATATCAAGGTTTGGATTTAAATAGCTATTTATCAATTACAGGGAAGACCTTAGAAAATTTAAGAAAAGAGATGTGGGATGGAGCTTTAAATAGAGTAAAAACTCAACTTGTCATAGACAAAATTGCCAAAGTGGAAAATATTCAAGTTACAGAGGAAGAATTAGAAAACAGATTAAAGGAAATGGCAGAGAGTTACAGAATAAATCTGGAAGAATTCAAGAAAAGCTTGACTGAAAGCCAGATAAACGGCATAAAAGAAGATATAGCGTATTATAAGACGATTGACTTTATTTTTAGTGAGTGTAAAATAATAAGTAAAGAGGAGTGATTATTATGAGTCTTGTACCTATTGTTGTAGAGCAGACAAATAGAGGCGAACGTTCTTACGATATATTTTCTCGCCTTTTGAAAGACAGAATTGTATTTTTAGGAGAAGAAATAAATGATACTACAGCAAGTTTAGTTATTGCTCAGCTTTTGTTCTTGGAAGCTGAGGACCCCGACAAAGACATTTGGCTTTATATAAACAGTCCAGGCGGTTCAATAACTGCAGGATTTGCAATTTACGATACCATGCAGTATATAAAGCCAGATGTAGTGACTTTGTGCGTTGGAATGGCTGCGTCTATGGCTGCATTTTTACTAGCAGCAGGTGCAAAAGGAAAGAGGTTTGCACTTCCTAACAGTGAAATAATGATTCATCAACCTTTAGGAGGAATGCAAGGCCAAGCTACAGACATAAAAATTCATGCAGAAAGGATTTTGAAATTAAGAGATAAGCTGGATAAAATATTAGCAGAAAATACGGGGCAACCTATTGAAAAGATAAAAGCTGATACTGAAAGAGACTTTTTCATGGACGCGGAGGAGGCAAAAGCTTACGGCATTATCGACGAAGTGCTTATCAGGAACAAAAAGTGATGCCCCAGAAGAGGTGAAATTATGGCTAAATACGATAATCAAAAGCAATTAAAGTGTTCTTTTTGCGGAAAGACACAGGACCAGGTAAAGAGACTAGTTGCAGGGCCTGGCGTGTATATTTGTGATGAATGCATTGAACTTTGCCAAGAAATCATAAATGAAGAATTTGAAGAAGATATGGATATGGGAATTGGAGAACTTCCGAAGCCAAAGGAAATAAAAGAATTTCTTGACCAATATGTAATTGGACAGGAAAAAGCTAAAAAAGCTTTAGCTGTTGCTGTTTACAATCACTACAAGAGAATTAACAGCAGGATAAAGCCAGACGATGTAGAACTTCAAAAGAGCAATATTTTACTTTTAGGTCCCACAGGTTCTGGGAAAACCTTATTGGCTCAGACACTGGCAAAACTTCTAAATGTTCCTTTTGCAATAGCTGATGCAACTTCTCTAACTGAGGCTGGATATGTCGGTGAAGACGTAGAGAATATACTTTTAAAACTCATACAAGCAGCAGATTATGACATAGAAAAAGCTGAAAAAGGTATAATTTACATTGACGAAATAGATAAAATAGCGAGAAAGTCAGAAAATCCTTCTATTACTCGTGACGTCTCAGGAGAAGGCGTACAACAGGCTTTGTTAAAAATTTTAGAAGGGACCATTGCAAATGTGCCGCCACAAGGTGGAAGAAAACATCCTCATCAAGAGTTTATACAAATTGACACAACTAATATATTGTTTATATGTGGTGGCGCTTTTGAAGGCATAGAAAAAATAATAGAATCCCGAATAGGGAAAAAGAGCTTAGGATTTGGCGCAGAAGTACAGAGCAGAAAAGAAAAAGACTTAAGCGAAATTTTAAGTCATATAATGCCACAGGACCTTCTTAAATTCGGTATGATACCCGAGTTTATAGGAAGGGTGCCAATAGTAGTTACATTAGACCCATTGAGTAAGGATGACTTAGTAAGGATTTTGACAGAGCCCAAAAATGCGCTGACAAAACAATACGAAAAATTGTTTGAATTAGATGGTGTAAAGCTTGAATTTGATAAGAAAGCTTTAGGGCTCATTGCAGATATGGCTTTGGAGAGAAAGACCGGCGCAAGAGGACTGAGGGCAATCTTAGAGGAAATTATGTTGGATGTGATGTACGAAATACCATCCAGTGACAACATAGAAAAGTGTATAATTACAGAGGAGACGGTACTAAAGAAGGCTCCGCCAACATTGGTTTACTCAGATGCTCAAAAAGCCAAAAAGAAAATAAAAAAGACGGAGTCTGTTTCGTAAAAAAATAAAATTTTTACATCAATCCCCCTTCTCCTTCACATACTAAAATAGTGAATGGGAAGGGGGCTTGGATTATATTGCATAAAAGAGGGTGAAGATATGACAGAAAAAAAGTATATATTGCCAATGATTCCTTTAAGAGGATTAACTATTTTTCCATACATGGTGCTTCATTTTGACATAGGAAGAGAAAAGTCAATTAGGGCTTTGGAAGAAGCTTTTATGAAAAATCAGTTGATATTTGTTACAACGCAAAAAGAAGCTGAGATAGAAGACCCTTCTATTGACGACGTCTACAAAGTTGGCACTATTACAAAAGTCAAACAAATGTTAAAACTGCCAGGAGAACTTATAAGAGTTTTGGTAGAAGGGATAAGTCGTGCTGAAATTCAGCAAGTGACAAGAGATGATGAATTTTTTGAGGTAGAAGTTATAGAAAAAGAAGAGCAAAAAGAAATTGAAAAGACACCAGAGCTTGAAGCTTTAATGAGAAGTGTTATTTCTGCTTTTGAAGAATATGTAAATTTGACTTCGAGACTGCCTATAGATAGTTTATACAGTGTTATAAGCATAGAAGAGCCTGGAAGACTTGCAGATATGATTGCGGCTCACATATCTTTAAATACAAATCAAAGTCAGCAGCTTTTGGAGTGTTTTGATGTAAATAAAAGGTTAGAAACTCTTTTAGGGTTTTTAATGAAGGAATTAGAAATACTAAACATTGAAAGAGAGATAAATGCCAAAGTTAGAAGTCAAATTGACAAATTACAGAAGGAATATTATTTAAGAGAACAGTTAAAAGCTATAAAAGCTGAATTAGGAGAGACAGATGAGATTGACCAAGAGATTGAGGAGTATGAAAAGAAAATAAATGAAAAAGATTTACCCGAAGAGGTTAGAAAAAAGGCGAAAGAAGAATTAAAACGCCTTTCTAAAATGGCGCCTGGTTCTGCAGAAGCTTCTGTAGTGCGAACTTATTTGGATTGGATTTTGGATTTGCCATGGAATTACGAAACAGAAGATATTTTAGATTTAAAAAGAGCACAAAAAATATTGGATGAGGACCATTACGGCTTAAAGAAAGTAAAAGAGAGGATAATAGAGTTTTTAGCAGTTAGAAGTTTTTACAACAAAATTAAAAGTCCTATTTTATGCCTTGTAGGTCCTCCAGGTGTTGGTAAGACTTCATTAGGCAGGTCTATAGCGCGGGCTATGAACAGAAAATTTGTCAGATTATCCCTTGGTGGAGTGAGAGATGAAGCAGAAATAAGGGGACATAGGCGTACCTACGTCGGAGCTATACCAGGAGGTATTATAAATTCCATAAAAATAGCCGGTTCAAAAAATCCTGTGTTTTTACTGGATGAAATAGATAAAATGAGCTCAGATTTTAGAGGAGACCCTGCTTCTGCAATGCTTGAAGTTCTTGACCCAGAACAAAACTCCACTTTTAGAGACCATTATCTTGATTTACCTTTTGACCTTTCAAAGGTATTGTTTATAACAACGGCTAATACGGTAGATACCATACCGGCACCTCTTTTAGATAGAATGGAAGTTATATATGTTTCTGGATATACTGAAGAAGAAAAACTTCACATTGCAAAAGATTATTTAATACCTAAGATTTTAAAAGAACATGGGGTGTCAGATAACAAAATAATAATCCAAGAATCTGCTATTTACGGAATAATTTCAGAATATACTCGCGAAGCAGGAGTAAGAGGCTTAGAAAAGAATTTATCTCAAATTGTGAGGAAGGCTATAAAGAAGATAGTTGAAGAAAACGCACAAGTAGTAAAAGTGGGAAAAAGAAATCTACAGTCTTATTTAGGCAAGCCTATTTACCGCCCTGATAAAGCAGATCAAAAAGACGAAGTAGGGATAGTTTTTGGACTTGCATGGACAAGGGTAGGAGGAGAAATTTTAACTGTAGAAGCTTCTATAATGCCAGGAAGTGGCAAGCTCAATCTCACAGGGCAATTAGGGGATGTGATGAAGGAATCTGCACAAGCTGGTTTTAGCTATATAAGGGCGAATGCCGAGAAACTGAATATAGATAAAGATTTTTACAAAAATGTCGATATACATATACATGTGCCTGAAGGTGCAATTCCAAAAGATGGTCCTTCAGCGGGAATAACTATGGTTACTGCTATGGTGTCTGCACTTAAAAAAGTTCCTGTAAAAAAAGATGTAGCTATGACAGGAGAAATAACTTTAACCGGCAAAGTTTTACCTATAGGAGGAGTAAAGGAAAAAGTTTTAGCAGCTCACAGAGCAGGGATACGCAAGGTTATACTTCCTTTGGAAAATAAAAGAGATTTGGATGAAATTCCTCAAAGCGTAAAGAAAAAATTAGAATTTAAATTTGTTGAAAAAATTGATGAAGTTCTTGACTATGCCTTGTCTAAGGAGGGCATTTATGAAAATTAAAACTGTAGAGCTGGTTCGTACTGCCTTTAATGAAGAGCAGTATCCTAAAGATAATTTTCCTCAGATAGTAATCGTAGGAAGGTCAAACGTGGGCAAATCCACTTTGATAAATACTGTATTAAACAGAAAAAATCTCGCAAAGACAAGTTCTAAACCTGGAAAAACTAGGGGCATAAATTTTTATTTGATAAATAATGGCTTTTATTTAGTAGACTTGCCGGGATATGGATATGCAAAAGTTTCAAAAGAAATGAAGAAACAGTGGGCACATAACATAGAGACTTTTCTAAATACTTCTAAGAATCTGCGGCATGCTTTGCTTTTAATAGATATACGTCGAACTCCTACAGAAGACGATTTTTTAATGGTAAATTGGTTTAGACATAAAGAGTTACCTTTTACAGTGGTATTAACAAAAGCTGATAAGGTCAATAAATCAGAGATAGTAAATGCGGTAGAAGGCATTTGTAAAACTTTTAACATTGATAGCGAAAGAATTATAGTTTTTTCTTCTTTAAAGAAAATGGGAGTATCCCAAGTATTATCAATTTTTGAGGAGTGGACAAAAAAATAAATTTTTAATTTTGTAAAAAAACACGAGAAAATCGTTAAATTTTTGATTATTTTTGATGAAATAAAAAATTTAGCAGCATTAAAATTGTTGTGTTAGAACATTATAAGGGGTATAATTTTTATTAACTATTGATAAAAATTTTTGTTTTTATTTGTGCGGAGGGAGAAAATAATGAAAGGGGTATTAGAAAGTAAAATAAACGAAGAAATGATAAAACTCACAAAAGAAGCAATTGGAAGAGGTGCAGAGGCAGCAAAAACCCGAATTTGCGAGGATATGATTATTGTAAGGCTTAGTAAATCTTTGAGCCATGAGGAGATGCAAATTATATCTACTGAAGAGGGTAAAAGGCTGGTAAAACAATTAAGGGAGTTGTTGGATGAAATATTAAAACCCAAGTTTAAGGAGATGATAATGCGCCTTACAGGTTGTAATGTTATAAGTATCTATAAGGATATGAATCCTCAAAAAGGAGAATACGTCTATCTATTTGTGTTAGACAAAAATCTAGAAGAAGAGTTGCGAAGTAGGTAAAAAACTGTAACAAATTGCTTATTTTTAACAACAAAGTAAATATACTAAATTGAAAATCTTTCTTAATAAGTATATAATTATACATGTTGGGGGTATATAAGAGGAGGTGAGGTAATTGGAGATAGGGTCTTCAGTGGTATTTACCATACCGCTATTTGGAGGTATTCCTATTACAGAAACAATAGTAGTAGAATGGATTATAATGGCTGTACTAATTTTGGGTGCTGCTGTTGTTACTAAGGGATGGAAACTAGTTCCTGAGGGTGCACAAAATGTTGTAGAGCTTATGGTGGAGGAATTTAATAAATTTGTGGAAGGTGCTTTAGGAGAGCATTGGAGAGATTACGCTCCTTATTTAGGAACTGTAGCAGCTTTTTTGATTTTAGCCAACACTATAAGCATTTTTGGCTTAACACCTCCTACTAAAGATATTAGTACAACTTCAGCCCTTGCCATTATGTCGATTACTACTGTTATTATAGCTTCCATAAGAGCAAGAGGGCTTAAAGGGTACGTAAAGCACTTTTTTAAGTCTCCTATAAACCTTTTTATCAATGTTTTGGATTTATTTACAAGACCTTTGTCGCTGGCAGCCCGACTTTTTGGCAACATATTTGCAGCAGTTACGATAATGGAACTTATTGAAAGGGCTGTGCCAATAGTAGTTCCTGCAGTATTTAGTTTATATTTTGACCTTTTTGATGGATTATTACAGATGTTGGTATTTGTGTTTTTGACCATGTTATATATTGAAGAAGCTATAGAATAATGTATAATAAAAATAATGAAATGATTAAAAAATTTTAATAAAAATAAAAAAGAAAAGGAGAGGATTTAAATGGATTTATTAGCTATAGGAGCAGCTATTGCTGCATTAACAGGGATAGGTGCAGGTATTGGTATAGGTCTTGCGACAGGAAAGGCAGTTGAAGCTGTATCAAGACAGCCAGAAGCAGGTGGAAGGATTATGCAGCTTCTTTTATTGGGAGGCGCGCTTGCAGAGGCAACAGCTATTTACGGTTTGTTGGTGGCATTCCTGATAATAATATTAAAGCCATAAGTTTGAGACAAATTTCCTGATGAAAGAAGGGAAAAAATTGGGCATTTTTAATATATCGACTTTCATCTTTACAATAATTAATTTACTAGTTCTTTATTTTATTTTGAAATGGCTTCTATTCAAACCTGTTACACAATTTCTTGAAAATAGAGAAAACAAAATTAAATCCTCCTTAGAAGAAGCAAATAGAGAAAGGCAAGAAGCTCATAATTTAAAAGCTAAGTACGAAGAAATACTAAAAAATGCTGATAATGAAGGAAAAGCTATTATTGAGAAGGCACAAAAGGCAGCAGAAGACAAAGCAAACAAAATTATAGAAAATGCCAATAAAGAGGCAGAAAATATAATAGAAAAGGCAAAAGAAGAGGCAATGTTAGAGAAAATCAAAGCTATGCATGATTTAAGGACAGAGATATCGCAATTAGTCATAGATGCCGCTTCCCGTGTGCTGGAGAAAAAGCTACCTGTTGCTGACGAAGACCTCATCAATGAGGTTATCGAGGAGGCGGGGGCATCATGGCACAAATAATTGCGAAGAGATACGCTTATGCCTTTTTTGATGTTGCGAAGCAGCAAAATAAAGTGAAAGAGTATTATGAGGAGTTAAATAAAGCAATTGAAATTCTTCAAGTGGATAAAGTAAAGCGGATTTTTAAGAATAAAAGTATTGATAAAACAAAGAAAATAGAATTTGTGGAGCAGATTTTAAAGGATACCGATAAAGAAGTTATCAATTTTATCAAAATAATAATATCAAAACATAGAGAAGATCTAATTGAAGACATTGGAAAGGAGTTTAAAAAGCTATACAAAGAGTATTTTAATATTACAGATGTAAAAGTCGTTTCTGCATATCCACTAAAAGAAGAAGTATTGCAAAAGCTTCAAGAAAAATTAGAGAAAAAGTTAGAAAAACATATCAATATCGAACCAATAGTAGATAAAAGCATATTAGGCGGTTTAAAACTTATTATTGGGAATACAATAATCGATGGTTCAGTCAAAGCAAGACTTACTGCACTTCTAAAAAATATGCAACAAGCTGTGTAAAATGAATTTAAGAAGGTGAAAAAGTATGAGCATAAGACCTGAAGAAATAAGCTCAGTTATAGAAGAAAAAATAAAAAATTTCGATTTTAACCTTGAAACTCAGGAAATTGGACACGTCATCCAATCAGGTGATGGAATAGCGAAGATTTATGGCCTTGACAATGCTATTTACGGAGAAATGGTGGAGTTTGAAAGTGGAGTTGTAGGAATGGTCTTAAATCTTGAAGAAGATACCGTGGGTGTTGTTGTCCTTGGAGACCCCGAAAAAGTTAAAGAAGGGGATATAGTAAAAAGAACAGGCAGAATCATGGAAGTGCCTGTTGGAAAAGAAATGTTGGGAAGAGTTGTAAATCCTTTAGGAGAACCTATAGATGGTAAAGGACCTATAAATTATGAAACAAAACGTCCAATTGAATACCCAGCTCCACCAATAGTAAGAAGGAAATCTGTGGATACACCTTTACAGACAGGTATTTTAGCTATAGATTCTATGATTCCTATAGGAAGAGGGCAGAGAGAATTAATAATTGGAGATAGGCAAACAGGTAAAACTGCTATTGCTATAGATACTATAATAAATCAAAAAGACAAAGGAGTATATTGTATATATGTAGCTATAGGACAAAAGGCTTCAACTGTTGCAGGAATTGTAAACATGTTAGAAAAGTATGGGGCTATGGAATATACAACAGTTGTCGCATCAACTGCCAGTGATTCAGCTGCACTTCAGTATATTGCTCCGTATGCAGGTTGCGCTATGGGAGAACATTTTATGTATCAAGGCAAAGATGTACTTGTAGTTTATGATGATCTTTCAAAGCATGCTATTGCTTATAGAACTATATCTTTGCTTTTGAGAAGACCACCTGGAAGAGAAGCATACCCTGGTGATGTATTTTACCTTCATTCAAGACTTCTTGAACGTTCTGCAAGGCTTGCAGATGAATACGGGGGAGGTTCGTTGACGGCACTCCCAATTGTTGAGACATTGGCGGGAGATATATCTGCATACATTCCTACAAATGTAATTTCAATCACAGATGGACAAATATACCTTGAGTCAGAGCTTTTCTATTCAGGAATAAGACCAGCTATAAATGTGGGTCTATCTGTATCCCGTGTTGGCGGTGCCGCACAAATAAAGGCCATGAAAAAAGTAGCTGGCCGATTAAGATTGGAACTTTCCCAGTATAGAGAGCTACAAGTTTTTGCTAGATTTGGTTCGGATTTGGATAAAGCAACACTTGAAGTTTTAAGACAAGGAGAAAGGATTGTTGAAATTACCAAACAGCCTCAATATCAACCTATGCCTGTTGAAGACCAAGTAATAGCTATATACACAGTGATGAATCGATATGTTACTGATATTGAAGTAGAGCAGGTGAGACCTTTTGTAAAAGGGCTCTTAGAATTTTTAGATTCAAATTATCCGGAAATAAAGCAATCTATAAGAGAGACAAAAGATTTAACTCAAGAAACAGAAGAAAAATTAAAAGCTGCAATTGTAGAGTATAAGGAAAAGTACGCCGCAAAGGGTGATAATTAATGGGAAAGCGAGATATAGCGTTGCGGATTAAAAGTGTAAGAGAAACTCGCAAAATTACAAGAGCGATGTATTTAATATCGGCTTCAAAATTTCAAAAAGCAAAGGTCATGTTAGACAATGTGAGACCTTATTATCATAAAATTCAAGTAGCTATGAAAGATATATTACTTCACACTGGAGAAGTTACTTCACGATATCTTGAGAAAAAAGATGATAAAAGTGAGAAGAAAAAATCTTTAATAGTTGTAACTGGTGACAAAGGCCTTTGCGGCGCTTACAATCACAATGTTATAAAAAAGGCTGAAGAACTTATTGGCAAAGAAAATGTAAATTTAATGGTGATAGGAGAGGTTGGAAGACGTTATTTTATCAAAAAAGGTTATAATGTAGATATTGAATTTTTATATACCGCTCAAAATCCAACTACAGCCATAGCAGGAGAAATTAGCGATGTCATATTAAATGCTTACAATAGAGGGCTGACAGATGAACTATCTATTGTTTATACTGAAATGCAAGGACTTGTACAAAAGGTAAGGGTTTTAAGACTTTTACCTTTAGACATTGACAACTTTATGGCGTTAGCCAATGAAGGAGAAGAAGCTGAAAAGAATGAAGTAGTAATTGACAGTGACATGATATACGAGCCTTCTGCTTCAGAAGTTTTTGATGTGCTTGTTCCTGAGTATCTCAAAGGTCTCATATACAGTATACTTGTTCAAGCTTTTGCTTCAGAGCATTTTGCAAGGATGATTGCAATGGATGGAGCAACGTCAAATGCCGATAAAATGATAAACAGACTTACTTTAGAGTATAATAAACTCAGGCAGGCTTCTATTACTCAAGAAATATCAGAAATAGTCGCAGGGGCATCTGTATAAAAGGAGATGATAAATTGAAGAAGGGGTATATTACACAGGTCATTGGTCCTGTTGTTGATATAAGATTTGAAGGGGAACTTCCTCCTATAAACAACGCCATAAAAATACCTATGGAAGACAGAGAATTAGTTGTTGAAGTGTCACAACACATAGGCGACAATGTAGTAAGGTGTGTTGCGATGGCTTCAACAGATGGCTTAAAAAGAGGTATGGAATGTATAGATACAGGCAGCCCTATAATGGTTCCTGTTGGAAAAGGGACTTTAGGCAGAATGTTTAATGTATTGGGGCAGCCTATAGATGAGTTAGGAGAAGTCAAAGATGTGAAGTACATGTCAATTCACAGAAAAGCACCGCCTTTTGAAGAACAAAGCCCTGCTACTGAAATTTTGGAGACGGGTATTAAAGTAATAGACTTACTTACTCCTTATCCAAAAGGCGGTAAAATAGGGCTCTTTGGTGGTGCAGGTGTTGGCAAAACTGTCTTAATAATGGAGCTAATACGCAACGTTGCCATAGAGCATGGTGGTTACTCAATTTTCACCGGTGTTGGTGAAAGGTCTCGTGAAGGAAACGAATTGTGGCATGAAATGCATGAATCAGGGGTTATAGACAAAACTGCTTTTGTATTTGGACAAATGAATGAGCCGCCGGGAGCCAGAATGAGAGTAGGTCTTGCAGGGCTTACAATGGCAGAATATTTTAGAGATGAAGAGCACCAAGACGTTCTTTTATTCATAGACAATATATTCAGGTTTGTCCAAGCTGGTTCAGAAGTTTCAGCTCTTTTAGGAAGAATGCCCTCTGCCGTTGGATATCAACCTACATTGGCTACAGACTTAGGCCTTTTACAAGAAAGGATTACTTCTACAAAGAAAGGGTCTATTACCTCAGTTCAGGCTGTTTACGTACCTGCTGATGACTTAACTGACCCAGCACCAGCTACAACTTTTACCCACTTAGATGCTACAACAGTTTTGTCAAGAAGTATTGCAGAAATGGGAATTTATCCTGCAGTAGACCCTTTAGATTCTACTTCACGTATATTGGAACCTCATATAGTAGGAGAAGAACACTATTATGTTGCGAGAAAAGTGCAAGAGATTTTGCAGAGGTATAAAGAACTGCAGGATATAATTGCTATATTGGGTATGGAAGAGCTTACAGAGGAAGATAAACTCATAGTTTACAGAGCAAGGAAGATACAGAGGTTTTTATCACAGCCTTTCTTTGTAGCAGAAACTTTTACTGGAACACCTGGCAAATATGTGCCGCTGAAAGAGACGATAAGAGGATTTAAGAAAATTGTAGAGGGAGAAATGGACGATATCCCAGAGGCTGCTTTCTACATGGTAGGAAACATAGATGAAGTCTACGAGAAAGCTGAAAAAATGAAATGAGGTGAAAAGAATGGATAAAAATTTTCACCTCGAGGTTTTAACTCCTCATAGAAAATTTTACGAAGGGGATGTGGAAGAAATAATAGTGACCATAACCACAGGTCAAATAGGTATTTTAAAAGGCCACATCCCTCTGACAGCAGCCGTAGGTACAGGTACTTTACAGATAAAAAAAGACGGACAGTGGAGAGAGGCATTTATTTCCGGCGGCTTTATGGAAGTCAAAAGAGACAGTGTGACAATCTTGTCCAGTGCAGTAGAATGGCCCGAAGAAATTGATATAGCTCGTGCTCAAGCAGCCAAAGAAAGAGCAGAAGAAAAACTTAGGCAAAAAAGAAGCAAACAGGAACATCTTTTGGCAGAAGCAGCCTTAAAGAGGGCTTTGATGAGATTGCAAATTGCTAGCAAATATCAAAAAATGTAAAAATAAAACTTCCTACTGATGATTTTTAAAAGCAGTAGGAAGTTTTTTATTATTTACTCACTTCCTTTTCAGGCAGTTCGGAAAGCACTATACCTGCAAACATAAAAATTCCGCCTATTATTGCTCTAAAAGACATCACTTCTCCGGCAATTAAAAAAGCAGCTATTGCAGCGAAAACTGGCTCCAGTGCGAATATCAAAGCTGTATGAGTGGCAGTAGTGTAGGCTTGCATCGTGTTTTGGGCAACATATGCAAAAGCAGTTGCGAATACCCCTGTTATTATTATAGCTGACCATACATCAAGAGAAGTGGGTATAAAAGGCTTTTCAAATATTAAACTCACAATTCCGCTTAAAACAGCAACTACTCCGATTTGAATAGTAGCAAGTAAATAAGTATCTAAAGTAGAAGCGTATTTTGCTATCAAAACAATCTGCATTCCAAAAGCAAAGGCACACAAAAGTGTCAAAAAGTCACCTATGTTAATAGATAAGTCAATATTTGTAGTGAGCAGTATAAGTCCTATAAAAGCGAGGACAATTCCTAAAATTGCAGGCTTTGAAGGCTTTCTTTTAAGAAGCACTGCTTCTAAAATTGGCACTAACACTACGCTAAACCCTGTTATAAATCCTGATTTAGATGCTGTAGTGTATTTAAGTCCCATTGTCTGAAAGGCATAACCTAAAAAAAGCATTGTCCCAATTACTGAAGCAGCAGCCAATGTTTTATTGTCAATGTTTTTTAACTTTTTATGGAAGATTATTGCCAGAAGCAAAAAAGCCAATAAAAAGCGTATAAAAAGAAAATTGTACACAGGAAGTGTCTGTATAGCGTTTTTGACTATTATAAATGTAGCCCCCCACACCATAGTTACTCCGGTGAGCACAATGTCGCTTTTTAATTGTTTGGACAACTTAAATTCCTCCTCAGAAGTTACTTAAAAATCATAGTTTAAAGTTGTGAACGATTGGCATACGTCTTCCTGTTCCAAAGGCTTTGGTGGTGACTTTGAGTCCAGGTGCTGCTTGTTTTCTTTTGTACTCTACTCTGTTGACTTTATTTATAACATCTTTTACTAATCTTTCATCATATCCTTTTTCTATTATTTCTTTTGCTGACCTGTTTTCCTCTATATACATTTTTAATATTTCATCCAAAATCTTGTAAGGAGGCAATGAGTCTTCATCTTTTTGATTAGGTCTTAATTCTGCAGAAGGAACTTTTTCAATTATAGAAATTGGAATTATTTCTCTTTCTCTGTTTATATACCTCGCAAGCTCGTATACCATTGTCTTAGGTACATCTGCAATTGGTGCAAGGCTTCCGCTCATATCTCCGTAAAGAGTGCAATATCCCATTGCCAATTCTGATTTATTTCCGGTAGTTAAAACAATGTGCCCTTCCCTATTTGATATAAACATTAAATAATTACCTCTTATTCTTGCCTGTATGTTTTCTTCTGCCAGGTCACCTATAACGCTGTTATCCCCATTGAAAACGGATAAATAACTTTTGAACACAGGCTCTATTGGGATTACTCTAAATTCAACTCCCAAATTTTCAGCCAGTATTCTTGCATCAGTTTTACTTCCTTCAGAGGAATATCTTGAAGGCATTGAAACTGCAAGAACATTTTCTTTTCCTAAAGCTTCTACTGCAATGGCACAAACTACTGCAGAATCTATTCCTCCGCTTAAGCCTACTACTGCCTTTTTAAAACCTGATTTTTTACAATAATCTCTTACACCAACTACGAGAGCATTGTATACCCATGATATATCCTCTTTTATCTCAGGTAACTCTTTAAAATTTTTAAGCTCTTCCATATCGACAATTTTAATGTCTTCCTCAAAAGCTTTAAGCTGCACAACTCTTTTGCCTTCTTCATTTACTACAAAGCTAGAACCGTCAAATATCAATTCATCATTTGCACCAACTTGATTCACGTAAACAAAAGGAATTGCGTACTTTTTTATTTTTTTCTCTATCATTTCTACTCTCATATTTTGCTTACCCAAGTAGTAAGGAGATGCTGAAATATTTATAAAAATATCAGGTTTTAGCTTAAATTGTTCTTCTAAAACATCAACAGAATAATCTACATTTGGCTCAAAAACATAATCTTTCCATATGTCTTCACATATATTAACTCCTAATTTTATCCCTTTAAAAGAAGCTACCTTTCTTATTTGTGCTGGTTTGAAATACCTTTTTTCATCAAATACGTCATAGTTGGGAAGTAAAGTCTTATCAAAAACCTCGACTATTTTACCGTCATAAATAAAAAAAGCAGAATTATAAAGATTGCCTTCTGTGTCTTGCCTTACAGTACCAAGTATTACTCCGATTTGATAAGTAGCGGGCAAGACTATTTCATTTATATATTTTTCATTGGCCTCTAAAAAATCTTGCATAAACAAAAAGTCTTTAGGAGGATAACCTACAGTAGCTAGTTCAGGGAACACCACAAGGTCAGCTTTTTGGTATTTTGCTGTATTTATAAACTCTACTATCTTTTCAAAGTTTCCTTTTATATCTCCTACAACTGGATTTATTTGTGCTAATGCAATTTTCATTAGTTTTCACCCCGCATTTATAGTACTACAATACATATTTTAGCACATAAAAAGACAAAAAACACTGTTTTCTATCTCCACCTTATCAGCTTTTTTTCAAGATACACTATAAAAATGTACATCAAGGCAGAAAGTATTGAGAGTATCAGGACACTTGTCATTACCAAATCCAACTTAAAAATTTGACCGCCGTAGACAATCAAATATCCCAAACCTGCTTTAGAAACTAAGAATTCTCCTGTAATTACTCCCACCCAGGAAAGTCCGATGTTTATTTTTATGGCGGAAATAATCGTTGGGACACTGGCGGGAAGAATACATTTTGTAAGTATTTGCATTTTCGTGGCACCAAAAGTCTTTAAAAGTTTTATTTTTTCTTCGTCTACTTCTTTAAAACCCGTTTGCAAGCTGATTATAGTTACTATCAATGAAATAGCGAGAGCCATTGTAATTATTGGAGCTTCTCCATTTCCCATCCAAACTATAAATATAGGACCCAGTGCAATTTTAGGTAGGCTATTAAGTACAACCAAATAAGGTTCTGCTACTTTTGACAAAAAGTCTGACCACCACAGAAGTATAGCGATTATCATGCCAATTACTGTGCCAAGAGTAAAACCTATTATCGTTTCACTCAAAGTTACCCATATGTGCATAAAAAGAGAACCATTCTGGCTTAAGGCTATCATAGTTTTTAACATTCTTGAAGGCTGGCTGACCAAAAAAGGGTCTACAATTTTATACCTTGCGACAATTTCCCATGTAGCGAAAAAGACGATTAATAGCGCAAATTGAGTAACTCGTATTAATACATTTTTTCTCTTTACTTTTTTTAGAAATTCCCTGTGCTCTTTTGAAATATAAGGGGTTGCTGCTTCATACATGGACATCCAACTCCTTCCAAATAGAATTAAAATATTCTCTAAACTCAGGAGCTTTTCTGCAGCCTATGGGAGATCGATCTTCGCAGGTTAAGACAATGTCATAAATCTTTTTTACGTAGGCTGGTCTGTTTGATAGTACTACAATTCTGTCACACATAGAAATTGCCTCTGAGATATCGTGAGTTACTATGACCGCAGTTTTTTGCTCATATTTAAGAATTTTATACACTTCATCGGATATAGCAAGTCTTGTTTGGTAGTCTAAAGCAGAAAAGGCCTCATCTAGTAAAAGTATGTCTGGTTTTAAAGCCAATGTCCTTATGAGAGCGGCTCTTTGTCGCATCCCACCTGACAATTGATTAGGATAATGGTTTTTAAACTCGCCGAGGCCGTATTTTACAAGCAAACCTTCTACGTATTTTTTAGACTCTTCTGTTAGACTTTTTTGTATTTCAAGTCCAAGTAGCGCATTTTGCCATATATTTCGCCATTCAAAAAGGTGGTCTTTTTGGAGCATATAGCCTATTTTTCCATTTACCTCTACACTTCCGTAAGAAGGCTTTAAAAGACCAGAAATAATAGAAAGAAGAGTAGATTTGCCACAACCAGAAGGGCCTATAATCCCTATAAATTCTCCTTCATACACATCAAAAGAAATATTTTTTAAAGCTTCTGTTTCACCGTCTAAAGTGTGATAATTAAAGGATACATCTTTGAGGCTTACCATTATTTTATTCATAAAAGCACTCCCTTCTATGTGAAAAGTCAGTTAATAAAAGGGGAATTGTGCTCAATATGGGAGGGACATATTGAACACAATTTAAAACTTTACTTTTTGATCATTTTTTCACCTTTTTCAGCGAAAGTGTTGTTGATTAGAAGATGTGAGTCCACCTTTTCTTTTATTACACCTGCATCTAAAAGTATATTTTGTAGAAAATCAAAGTCCTCAACTTTCATTTTTAGAGTAGTGCCCCAGGTGTTTTGATTTTTGTACCTTTCAATTGCTGTTGCCATAAGGTCTACATCAGCATCTGGGAAGAAAGGCTTAATTGCTTCCGCTACTTCTTTAGGAGAATGAGATTCCACCCACAGCATTCCTTTATACACTGCATTCACAAAACGCTGTATTATATCGGGATGTTTTTCAATGTAGCTTTTTCTTGCATTAAAAGTCGTATAAGGGACTTCATGACTGGAAGCGCCAACTGATGCTACAATGTATCCACCTTTTTGTTTTTCAACTAGGGAAGCTGTAGGTTCAAATAACGCCACGTAATCAGCATCGGAAGACATAAAAGCTCCCGCTGCAGCTGTAAATTGAAGATTGGTGATAAGGGTTAAATCTGTCTTTGGGTTTATGCCGTGTTCTTTTAAAATGTATTCCAGTGTCATTTGAGGCATTCCGCCAGGCCTTCCACCTATAACCTTTTTACCTCTTAAATTTTCCCATTTAAAGTCCGGTTCAGGCTTTTTCCCCAAAAGGAAAGATCCATCTTTTCTTGTCAATTGCCCAAAATTTACAAGATAATCATCTCTACCTTCTTTAAGTACGTATACAGTAGTTTCAGGCCCTTGAAGTCCTATGTCTGCTGTGCCAGATAAAACAGCCGTTGCTGCTTTATCTGACCCTTGAGCAGTTGTAATGACGAGTTCCAGTCCCTGTTCTTTAAAAAAGCCTTGGCTTACAGATACGTAATAGGGTGCATAAAAAATAGAATGAACTGTCTCTACAAAATTAATTTTTGTAAGTTTTTGACTTTTATTTGTACACCCTGCAAATAAAGAAACTGTAAGGGCTAATACTAACAGGAATACAATTAAGTACTTAAGCCTCATACCCATCCTCCTTTTTCTATTTTCACTTTATTATATTCTTTCAATTAAAATGTGTGATTGAGGCAAATTGTGCGTTTTTGTGATTTTAAATTTGTAATTGATAGTTTGATAAAAAGAAGGAAAAGTGAAATTTTTGTCGAATATGTATATACTGTGGTCTTAATGGATTAAAATGCTACAAGAAAAGGGGATTGAAAATGGCGCAAAAAGTAGCTGTAAAAAAGGGCAAGACATTAAAAAAACAAACAAAAAAGGCATACAGAAGTTTTGTAAGCATAGACACAATATTTTATATATTGCTTTTAGTTCTCGTATTTTATCCACCTTTTTTTAGAGGCATGTACTTTGAAAAAGAAATGTTTCCAACAATTGCATTGACTTCTGCGGTATTTATTATATGGGCTATTTTTAAAATTGTGCAAAAAGAACCCATAATAAGTACTACCTTAGACTATGCTGCTTTATCTCTTGTAGGGGCGTATATAATCTCTAGTTTTTTTGCAGTAAATATAAGGGCGAGCATAGGGGAAGTTTTGAGATATTTTGATTATTTGTTTATATATTTCATAGTTAGTAGGACTGTAAGAGATAACAAAAAAATTTTTATACTGTTAAATGTGTTAGTTTTAAGCTCTTTTGTAGTAGCGGTTGTGGGGCTGGGATCTTCAGTTAATCTCATCCATTACAACGGTTCATGGGTAGGAGGCAGGATAAACTCTACTTTTCAGTACCCAAATACAACAGCTTCATTTTTGATGGCTTTCTTCCTTGTCAATTTAGCTTTAATTTCTTACACTGACAATAAATATTTAAAGTCAATATACGGCGTAACCGCTTATACACAGTTTTACGCTTATGTATTTACCTTGTCTCGCGGCGCATGGCTTATGCTTCCTTTTCTTGGCTTTATCCTTATGCTTTTGATGCCAAGGGGTAAAAGAATAGAACCTTTTATGTATTTTGTAGGGGTTTTAATTGCTTCAGCACTCCCTATAGTAAAGTTTAATTCGGCAGTTGCCAGCGGGGCAGCTCTCAATTTAATCAAATGGTATTTGACTGGGGTTTTTGCTTCACTAATTGTTACATACGCAATAAGCTTTATTGTGAGTATTGTAAATAAAATAAATGTGAAAGCTGGAATAACTGTTGCTGCTGCAATTGGAATCTTTGTGTTAGCAGCTGGATACATAGTTTTTACAACTCAAGTTCCTTTGACTTTGAAACATGATGTAGAGGAGCCTGACAGCATAAAAAGCGTCACGAGATTTGTGAGTGCAGAACCTGATAGAGTTTATGTGTTAAAATACGATGTTGTAGCCAAAAATCCCTTAAATAAGGATTGGGCTTACGGCATAATAATAAACAGCAGAAATGGAAATGACCAGGAGACTAAAATTGCAGAATTCTACGACAAAGACAATTTCATAGGAGAAAAAACAATAGAATTTTCTACTTTAAAAGACACAAAAAGGCTTGCCATAACATTTGTGAATAACTTCCAAAATACATCAGTAACTTTTACAAAGGCGCAAATATATCCTAAAAATGCTCCTTATGAAGTACAAAACATAATGTTAAAATATAAATACTTGCCGGAGGATATTGCATCCCGCGTGCAAGATATAGACTTTACCAGCCGCAGTAGTTCACAGAGGATGCAATTTTATAAAGATGGATTTAAAATTTTCAAAGATTATCCTATATTTGGAGCAGGTGGCGGTGCATGGGCATCACTATATTTCAAATACCAATCTTACCTGTATTGGACTACTCAGACTCATAACTATTTCATGCAGGTACTTTTAGATACGGGTATTATTGGAGCTATCGCTATAATGTTTTTGCTTTTGTCACTATTTAGGGGTATGTACAGAGTGTATAAGGGATATTTGGAGGAAAAAGACAGAATATTAATTTCTGCTGTTATAACAGCAATAGTAAGTCTTTACGCTCATGCTGCAATGGATTTTGACCTGTCGCTTTCTGCAGTATCTATTGCACTTTGGGCGTTAATTGGTGTAATAAATTCTTTGGACATACTAAAAGTTAAAGTAAAAAACAAAAAAATTTACTTAAACTATTTAGCGATAGTTGTAGCCTTTGTTGTAATGTTTATGTCTACTTCTATGTCAGTAGCGTTAAGTTATGCCGTAAAAGGGGATAACTTTTTGAGACAACAAAATCTTATTTTGGCGGAACAAAATTATGAAAAAGCAGTATCCTATGACCCGTGGAACGCAAAATACAGAATGACATACGGGCAAATTCTCACCGCCCTTGGTGACCAGTTAAAGGATGCTGCAAAGCTTCAAAAAGCGATGTTTGAGGAAGAAAAAGCCGTGCAATTAGAGCCTTTTAATTCTCAACTTAATGCCCAACTGGGAGCTTTCTATCTTGCTCATGGACAAATTGACCTTGGCCTTAAATATGTATTAAAAGCAGTGGAAGTACAACCATTGAGGCCAGAAAATTACCAGCAATTAGCTGATGCTTATAACAAAGTTGGTATGTATTATTTAAACAATGGAGATAAAGAAAAGGCAAAAGAATTTTTGCAAAAAGCGGTAGATGTACAAAAAATGTTTGACAAAGCAAATTCCAAATCATTAGAGCCAAAGCCTATGACTGAAATGACCAAACAGATAATAGAAGAATCCCAAAAGACGCTTCAAGAGATACATTAAAAGTGTATCTCTCTTTTTTTTATCTTGATTTACCATAAAAGGAATGGTATGATAAAATCAATAAAGGCTTTTGAAAAGGGCATCTATATTTGAGATGCCAGTCATCGAACTATATAAATAGTCTTAATATTATGATATCTTTTAGCTGGAGGAAGAATAATGAAAAGAATTACTAAAAAAGGGAAAAATATTTATATAAGACCTCCTAAATACGAGGAAACTGCTTATATAAATAAATTATGGTCCGATGTGGATACAACAGGTGAAGTTGGTGGACCTTTTTTCTTACCAGAGGAGAAAGTATCATCTTGGTTTCAAAAAATGGTTGATCCTACGGATGGACATAATTTCTATTGTCTAATTTTTAACAATAAAGATGAACCTGTAGGTGAAGTAAGTTTCCATCGATTTGACGATTCAACTAAAACGGCAGAACTGAATATTAAAATTGAAAGAATACACAGAGGAAAAGGTTATGCAAAAGAAGCACTATTTTTACTTTTGGACTACTATTTTAATGAGTTTGGTGGAGAAATAATGATCGACCCGGTCCTTCTAAGCAATAAAAGGGCGCAAAAAATGTTATTATCATTTGGATTTGAACATGACCCTTCAAACAAGGAAGTATTCCTGTTAAAAATGACAAAGGATATGTTTAATAAAATTAAAGATGGTATTTTACACACATAAACATGATTTAACCTTGATTACTTGTAATAAGAATGGTATGATGAAGCTAGTAAATGGTTTTTATATGGGGGCCATGAAATGACAAATGAAGATTTTGTGAATTTTATTGTTGACAAATTTAATAGTTTTGAAAAAAGGTTTGACAACTTTGAAAAAAGATTGGATGGATTTGAAGAAAGATTTGATGAAGCTATTACAAAAATAAAGATGAAGTTAGAGAAAACACTAGATTAGAATGATAAAAAGATTACCGAATTAAACCAAAAATCACAGGAAGTAAAGCTGGATAGACAGCTTTTAAAGAGAGCAGTAGTAAATTTGTAGACATCGAGATACACTATAAAGTGTGTCTTTTTTTGTAAAGTGTAGCAGTAAATCCTGAGCCGAAGTGAAACGAAGCCTTAAGCCGAAGTGAATGGTCTCCGAAGAATCTTTGTCTTCTGTCATTCTGAGGTGAAGCCGAAGAATCTCATGCATAAAGGAATACAAAAAATGCAAAAAAGTATTAAAAAAGAAAGGTAGGAGCATTCCTGTAATGAATAAAAAATAAGGAAGAATGAACTTTGAAAAAATAAGTACCTCCTGATAAAATACAGAGTGTAAGTTCTAGAACTTACCTCGAATTATCAAAATAAACAGGAGGTACCTAAAATGAAGTATACACAAAATGAAAAGATTTTGCAAGTAACAGAAGACACATTAATTGCGGGAGTAGACATAGCAAAAGAAAGCCATTATGCCAGAGCATTTGACTACAGAGGAGTAGAATATGGGAAATACCTAAGATTTGAAAACAATAGAGAAGGTATGACAAAATTTTTTAGATGGGCAAAAGAGTTGATGGAGAGACATAAGAAAAACAAACTAATAGTAGGGATAGAACCGACAGGGCAATATTGGCTATGTTTTGCCCAATACCTTAAAGACAATAACATAAAGGTAGTATTGGTTAATCCATTTCATGTAAAGAGGAGCAAAGAATTAGATGACAATTCTCCCACAAAAAGCGATAAAAAAGACCCAAAAACAATAGCAATGCTAGTAAAAGATGGGAGATATGTAGAGCCGACAATACCTGAAGGAGTATATGCAGAATTAAGGGTAGCGATGGACATAAAAGACAGGTTGAACAAACAAATAGGGATGACAAAAAATCAAATAACAAGATGGATGGACATATACTTTCCGGAGTTTAACACCGTATTTTCAGACTGGGAAGGGAAAGCAGCACTTATCACATTAAGAGAATTTCCAACGCCTGAGAAGATAGCAAAAAAGAGTGCTGAAGAAATAATATCGATATGGAAGAAAGAAGTACAAAGAGGGGTAGGAGAAAAAAGGGCTATAAAGCTGATAGAAACTGCTAAGGAGAGCATAGGGAAGAAGCAGGGCATAAAGATGGCGGAATACGAGATAAAGACTCTCATTGAACAATACGAATTTCTCAAAAAACAAATTGAAGAAATAGAGAAGAAGATAGAAGAATTAATAGTTGAGATACCAGGGGTTAAAGAACTACTAGAAATCAAAGGGATAGGAGTAAATACAGTAGCAGGTTTTATTGCAGAAGTAGGAGATATTGAGAAATATGAACATCCAAAACAGATACAAAAACTAGGAGGATTAAACCTAGTAGAGAATAGCTCTGGTAAACATAAAGGAGAAACGACAATAAGTAAAAGAGGGAGGAAGCGATTGAGGAGAGTACTATTTAATGCAGTAATGGCCTTGGTTGCAAAAAACGAAGAGTTTCGTGAACTACACAAATATTACACTACCAGAGCGCAAAACCCGCTAAAAAAGAAGCAATCACTAATAGTATTGTGCAACAAACTGATAAGGGTATTTTATGTCATATTAAAAAAAGGAGTAAAATATGACCCAATCAAGATGATGAAGGACATAAAGAGGCCAGCCTTACAGGAAGCTGCATAAAAAGTGCTAACATACTATCAAATCAATTAAGGGTTAATCATCTTCTCTTCAGCTTTAAATTACTCACATCTAAAAAGCTGACCCTTAAGAAGAATTAATTTTTAGGGAAAACGAAAGTGTGAACGACGTGACCTAAAAGGTAAAGTAAGGAATAAAACAAAAACAACTAGTCAAGATGGTATATTGACAACAAGAGCGGGAATTGTCATACAAGAATAATCACCATACGGGCAAAGACCCTGCAATGGAGCAGAAATGACATCCACCTCATGGCAGGTAGAACGAAGGAATTAAGGACTAAGATCCAGTAAGACATGGGAGGGTAAACCCCATGAGATAAGTGGAGCTATCCCGCCATAATATGGAAATAGGATATGAGGTTTATTAAACTTACCTATTTAATGGTTAGATAAGTAAGAAATGATAATATAAGCCATGAGATGCTCTTGTTGTGATGAGAAAATTAAAGAAAAACTAAGATATTAAGAGAAAATAAAAGATAATAGAGGGAGGGTGTAGAGATGAAGAAAATACCCTATGGGATGTCCAATTTCAGAGCGATGAGAGAAGAAGGATACCTGTATGTAGACAAAACGATGTATATAGAGAAGATAGAGAACTTAAATAGCAAATACCTGTTTTTCATAAGGCCGAGGAGGTTTGGGAAAAGTCTTTTTCTTTCCACATTGGAGAACTACTATGACATAAACAATGAGAAAGATTTTGAGAAACTGTTTGGTGACTTATATATAGGGAAGAACCCAACAAAGCTAAAGAACAGTTATATGGTATTAGAGCTTGACTTTTCGGGATTAGATACAGGCGATAGAGAAAGATTAGAAAAATCCTTTAAACAAAACCTAATTGATTCAATAAGCAGCTTTTTAAACAAATACCACAGCATATTTAAAGAGATAAACGAAATAAAAGAGCATATCAAAGAGAAGCCGGATATAAAATCAATAATAAACCAGCTAATTGAGGAAGTAGAGAAAGTAGGTAAAAAGATATACCTAATAATAGACGAATATGACCATTTTGCCAATGACATAATAGCGATGGGGGACAGTGAATTTTATAGAGAGATAGTGAGGGCATCAGGTTTTGTAAGAGACTTTTATGAGACATTGAAGATAGGGACAAAAAGCGTAATAGACAGGATATTCATAACAGGGATATCTCCAATAATGTTGGACGACTTAACAAGTGGATTTAACATAGCATTAAATGTCACAATGGATTTAAGCTTAAATGAGATGTTGGGATTTACAGAAGAAGAAGTGGTGAAGATACTAGAAGAAGTAGGGATAGAGGAAAAAGAGAATTTAATAAATAACTTAAGGGAATTATACGATGGCTATAAATTCAACAAAAATGCCAAGACAAGGGTATACAATCCAGACATGGTACTATACTTTTTAGCACAATACAAAAACACAGGAGGATATCCAGAGTATTTAATAGACGACAATGTAAAGACAGACTATGGCAGACTAAACAGGCTTACAATGAATGAAGAGAACAAGGCATTGCTAGAGAGGATCATAAAAGAGGAAGGGATAGTAGCGGAGATAGTAACAAAATTTTCATTTGACAGGATGTACGACGAAGAATACTTTGTATCACTGCTATTCTATATGGGATTACTCACGATAGAGAGGCAAGAAAAAACGAGATTATTTTTAAAAATACCCAATTACGTAATCAAGACAATAATGTGGGAATATATAGAAACGAATTTAAAGAAAGAATACAAAATTAATCTTGACCTAAATGAGTTAAGGAAGACCATAGAAGAGATGGCGTATGAAGGGAGAATAAAACCGTATATAGAGTATATAAGCCAGAACGTGCTAAAGGTGCTTTCGAACAGGGACATAATAAACTTTGATGAAAAATATATCAAAGTGATATTAATTACGTATCTTGTAAACAGTAAAGCCTATAGGCCAATAAGTGAGAGGGAGACAGAAGGAGGGTATATAGACATATACTTGGAGAGGGACATAAGGATACCAGATATAAAATACGAGTGGTTGATAGAGCTAAAATATGTAAAGAAGAGTGAGAAAGACAAGGTAGACAAGATAAAAGAAGAAGGAATAAAGCAGCTTAAGAGGTATAGAGAAAGTAAAGGGCTAAAAGAGAGAAAAGATGTAAAGCAGGCGCTAATCATATTCATAGGCAAGGACGAATACCAAGTAATTGAAGTGTAAAAAAGAAAAGAAAGAGGTGGTAAAGATGAAGAAAATACCCTATGGGATGTCCAATTTCAGAGCGATGAGAGAAGAAGGATATCTGTATGTAGATAAAACGATGTATATAGAGAAGATAGAGAACTTAAATAGCAAATACCTGTTTTTCATAAGGCCGAGGAGGTTTGGGAAAAGTCTCTTTCTTTCCACATTAGAGAACTACTATGACATAAACAATGAGAAAGACTTTGAGAAACTATTTGGCGACTTATATATAGGGAAGAATCCAACAAAGCTAAAGAACAGTTATATGATACTCAAACTGAATTTTTCAGGCCTAAACACAGAAAACAAAGACCAACTAAAAGAGTCCTTTTTGTTAAGTGTGAAAAATTCAATAAATGCTTTATTAGGCAGATACGAGGGTATATTAGAAAATACGGAAGAAATAAGGAAGAAAATTGACCAAATAACTGATATAAATGCGGTTATAATCACGATAATAAATGAAGTAAAAAAAGTAGGTAAAAAGATATACCTAATAATAGACGAATATGACCATTTTGCCAATGACATAATAGCGATGGGTGAGAGTGAATTTTACAGAGAGATAGTGAGGGCATCAGGTTTTGTAAGAGACTTTTATGAGACATTGAAGATAGGGACAGAGAGTGTAATAGACAGGATATTCATAACAGGGATATCCCCGATAATGCTGGATGACTTAACGAGTGGATTTAACATAGCATTAAATGTCACAATGGATTTAAGCTTAAATGAGATGCTGGGATTTACAGAAGAAGAAGTGGTGAAGATACTAGAAGAAGTAGGGATAGAGGAAAAAGAAAGAGAAAAATCATCAGAAGAATTAAAAGAATTATATGATGGTTATTTATTTAGTGCAGAAGCGGAGAAGAGGATATACAATCCCGACATGGTATTGTATTATCTTGACAGCATAGTAAGATACAAAAAACCGCCTAGAAATTTAATAGACGACAATGTAAAGACAGACTATGGCAGACTAAACAGGCTTACAATGAATGAAGAGAACAGGGCATTATTAGAGAGAATCATAAAAGAGGAAGGGATAGTAGCGGAGATAGTAACAAAATTTTCATTTGACAGGATGTACGACGAAGAATACTTTATATCGTTGTTATTCTATATGGGGTTACTAACGATAGAGAGGCAAGAAAAAACGAGATTATTTTTAAAAATACCCAATTATGTAATCAAGACAATAATGTGGGAATATATAGAAACGAATTTAAAGAAAGAATACAAAATTAATCTTGACCTAAATGAGTTAAGGAAGACCATAGAAGAGATGGCGTATGAAGGGAGAATAAAACCATATATAGAGTATATAAGCCAGAATGTGCTAAAGGTGCTTTCGAACAGGGATATAATAAACTTTGATGAAAAATATATCAAAGTGATATTAATTACGTATCTTGTAAACAGTAAAGCCTATAGGCCAATAAGTGAGAGGGAGACAGAAGGAGGGTATATAGACATATACTTGGAGAGGGACATAAGGATACCAGATATAAAATACGAGTGGTTGATAGAGCTAAAGTATGTAAAGAAGAGTGAGAAAGACAAGGTAGACAAGATAAAAGAAGAAGGAATAAAGCAGCTTAAGAGGTATAGAGAAAGTAAAGGGCTAAAAGAGAGAAAAGATGTAAAGCAGGCGCTAATCATATTCATAGGCAAGGACGAATACCAAGTAATTGAAGTGTAAAAAAGAAAAGAAAGAGGTGGTAAAGATGAAGAAAATACCCTATGGGATGTCCAATTTCAGAGCGATGAGAGAAGAAGGATACCTGTATGTAGACAAAACGATGTATATAGAGAAGATAGAGAACTTAAATAGCAAATACCTGTTTTTCATAAGGCCGAGGAGGTTTGGGAAAAGTCTCTTTCTTTCCACATTAGAGAACTACTATGACATAAACAATGAGAAAGACTTTGAGAAACTATTTGGCGACTTATATATAGGGAAGAATCCAACAAAGCTAAAGAACAGTTATATGATACTCAAACTGAATTTTTCAGGCCTAAACACAGAAAACAAAGACCAACTAAAAGAGTCCTTTTTGTTAAGTGTGAAAAATTCAATAAATGCTTTATTAGGCAGATACGAGGGTATATTAGAAAATACGGAAGAAATAAGGAAGAAAATTGACCAAATAACTGATATAAATGCGGTTATAATCACGATAATAAATGAAGTAAAAAAAGTAGGTAAAAAGATATACCTAATAATAGACGAATATGACCATTTTGCCAATGACATAATAGCGATGGGTGAGAGTGAATTTTACAGAGAGATAGTGAGGGCATCAGGTTTTGTAAGAGACTTTTATGAGACATTGAAGATAGGGACAGAGAGTGTAATAGACAGGATATTCATAACAGGGATATCCCCGATAATGCTGGATGACTTAACGAGTGGATTTAACATAGCATTAAATGTCACAATGGATTTAAGCTTAAATGAGATGCTGGGATTTACAGAAGAAGAAGTGGTGAAGATACTAGAAGAAGTAGGGATAGAGGAAAAAGAGAATTTAATAAATAACTTAAGGGAATTATACGATGGCTATAAATTCAACAAAAATGCCAAGACAAGGGTATACAATCCAGACATGGTACTATACTTTTTAGCACAATACAAAAACACAGGAGGATATCCAGAGTATCTAATAGATGACAATGTAAAGACAGACTATGGTAGGTTAAACAGGCTTACAATGAATGAAGAGAACAAGGCATTGTTAGAGAGGATCATAAAAGAGGAAAGGATAGTAGCGGAGATAGTAACAAAATTTTCATTTGACAGAATGTACGACGAAGAATACTTTATTTCTCTTCTATTTTATATGGGCTTATTAACAATAAAAGATTACAGGTACAATATCTTAGAACTTGGCATACCTAATTACGTAATAAAAACAATGTATTGGGAGTACTTCGGTAGAAAATTAAAGGAAGAAAACAACATAAAATATGAAATGCTGGAAATAGCAAAAGCCATATGGGAAATGGCATTTGAAGGAAAAATAAAGAACTTTATAAAATTTATAAGTGAAAAAGTTCTAAAAGTATTATCCAATAGAGATACAATAAAATTTGATGAAAAATATATAAAAATAATACTCTTTTCATACTTGACAATGAGTAACATATACAAGCCTATAAGTGAGAAAGAAACAGAGGGAGGTTATATAGATATTTATTTAGAAAAAGACATAAGAATGCCAGATGTAAAATACGAATGGTTGATAGAGCTAAAGTATGTAAAGAAAAGTGACGAAAAATATATTGGGGAGATAATAGAAAAAGGGAAAGAACAATTAAAGAGATACCGTGAAAGTATGCAATTTAAAGATAAACAAAATTTAAAGAAAGCATTAGTGGTATTTATAGGAAAAGGAGATTACAAAATATTTGAAGAGTAATGAGAAGAAAGTTATCCAGCATCAGGAAGGAATAATATCAGACTTCAAAGGTTTATTATAATCTTTTCATGGAATATCATTCTATAAAATTATAAAAAATTCCTTTGGAAAAGAAGGAAAATGTAAATTTACGTCGAATATATATTATTGTTCACGCTAAATTTTGACATGATCCGATAGGACTTATGAGGCTGTTTCGGCGCCCATAAGTTCTATTGGTGGTAATATAGATACAGAAGCGGAGGCGGTGCTTTTTAAGCACTTGCGCCCGCAAGGCGAAGCATTGGCTTTTTTAATCTTTAAAATGATATAATAATAGGTGAAGTATAATGGGGAATGGTGAAAATAAAAAAACTTTAAACAATCAACATGATAAAGGCTATAAATACCTACTTTCTCATAAAAAAGTATTCATACAGCTTTTAAGAAGTTTTGTCAAAAAGGATTGGGTAAATGAAATAGATGAATCCAGTGTAATGCGCATAAACAAATCTTTTATATTGCAGGATTTTAAAAATAAAGAAGCTGATCTGATTTATCGAGCGAAATTGAAAGATAAAGATGTTTTCTTTTATATATTGATGGAATTGCAATCAAAAGTCGATTTTCAAATGCCTTACAGATTGCTTCTATATATAATTGAAGTTTGGAGAGAAATCCTTAGAGATATACCGTTGAAAGAACAAAAAAGAAAAGATTTTAAATTACCGGCTATTATTCCAATTGTATTGTATAATGGAATCAATAAATGGACTGCTTTTTTAAGCTTTAAGGAAACGATAGACTCAT
This sequence comes from Thermoanaerobacter ethanolicus JW 200, assembly GCF_003722315.1. Taxonomy (NCBI): domain Bacteria; kingdom Bacillati; phylum Bacillota; class Clostridia; order Thermoanaerobacterales; family Thermoanaerobacteraceae; genus Thermoanaerobacter; species Thermoanaerobacter ethanolicus. The sequence goes on from NZ_CP033580.1 coordinate 1,220,774, forward strand.
ACCAATTGTTTGGCGAAAATATAATAGATTTCAAGTATATTCTAATTGACGTAAACAGATATAATGAAGAAGAACTTTTACAGCTGTCAAATTTGATAAGCAGTATATTTCTATTGGATAGAAAAATAGACAAGGAAGAGCTGACAGAAAAATTGGGGAAATTAGCAGATGTTTTAAAGGACATATCGGAAGAAGAATTCATAATACTTAGAAATTGGCTTTTCTCAGTTGTATCGAGATTTTTACCAGAGGATAAAGAAAAAGAGATAAAAGAAATTTTAGTACAAAGTGAGGGGGTGGAAGAGATGATTTCAAATTTAGAACGAAGCTTAAGAGAAGAGTTTAGGAAAACGAGAAGAGAAGGATTAAAAGAAGGACTTAAAAAAGGGAAGTTGGAAGGCTTAAAAATAGGAAAAATGGAAGGGAGAATGGAAGGCAAAATAGAAGGAATACGCATGGTAGTGTTTGAGCAACTCAAGGAAAAATTCACAGATATTCCAGCAGAATATTTGGAAGGTATTGCAAAATTGGATGATAAAACTTTACTTCAGTTAGCAAAAGACATTTTAAAGATAGAGAAATTAGAAGAGTTGAAGAAATATATATAAATTGAGATGAGTTTGAATTATTTTCTCTTACCTAAGGGAGAAAAAGCGAGAAAGAGAAACTAATTGTACGAAATCATAATTTAGTATAATTGTAAGGTGGTAGAAGGTAAAGTGATTATAACACCATTAGGATATATTTTAATACCGATGGGTTTTTTTGTATTTTTTTCATATCCATCATATTTGTTAGGATTGTTGGTATTTTTTTCGCCTTTTCAAGCGGCATCAGTTATTAATTTTAAAAATTTAAATTTTGGTGTGCAACCGGGTTATTTTTTTGCAATATTGTGGATTATACATGAAATAATTAATATTCTTAGAGGGAAAAAATTTACGATAGTAAAGGAACAAAAAATGATAATTATGTTGTTAATTAATTTCTTTGTTGTATCAGCGTCCAGTATTCTCATGCCGTTGTTTTTAAGTGATAAAAATATAACTGTCCATAATCCAAAAGGATATGACGTATTACTTTCCTTTAGCAGGACGAATATTACACAATTGCTATATTTATTAACAAATTTAACTGTAACAATATTAATAGTATTAGGGTTGAGGAATTTATCCGAAGTGAAGAAATTAATAAAAATATTACTATATTCTTGTTTTTTTGCGCTGGTATATGGTATATATCAATTAATGTGTTATCTCTTAAAGTTACATTTTCCGTATTGGCTATTCAATAATAATATTGGATATAGCCAAGGCTTTAACCAAATGGTTGGAAATATAAAAAGAATTAGTTCTATAGCAACTGAACCTTCTATGTATGCGTTTTTTTTGCTTATGATGATTCCAATAATTTTAAGTGTAAGAATAAGTAAAAATAACATAATTAGCAAAAAAATGGTTACTGTTTTATTGTATTTAACTATTGCAGAAATTATTTTAACTACGAGTTCTACCGGTTATATTGGTTTACTATTTTTTATTTCAATCTATACTATATATAATTTTCTGCATAGTATAAGAGGAGGAAGAAAATATCAACAAAGTCTTTATTACATAATTAGAACAGTTGGTATTATTACAGGGCTGAGTATTATTTCATTAAATATATATATATTTGTATTTGGATTAGCTAATGTAATTAATGCACTTGCCTCACTAACAGTTGACAAGTTTAATACTCTTTCTGGGCAAGAAAGGTTACAAGGTTTTTTAAATGGTTTAAATTTATTCATTAATTATCCTGTTTTTGGGGTGGGATATGGTTCAAATAGAACATATGATTTGATAACAACAATATTATCGAATACCGGTATACTGGGGTTTATTTCATTTTCAATGATAATTATTATTGCGATAAAGATTTTGATGAAGTATATTAAAGTTGCTAGGAATGATGAAAAATTTATAATGATTGGCTTATTGTTTTCTTTATTAAATGCAATATTTGCATTTACAATATCAATACCCGATTTAATTTTTCTTTATTTTTGGATTATATTAGGATTTATTTTTACTATACCAAAAGTTGTGGAGGTTTCAAATGAGAATAGCCATAAACGCTTCGATTCTTGATGACAGGCCATCAGGCTTGGGAATATATACTTTAAACGTGATAAATCATTTATGCCAAATTATTGATAAAAATGATGAGCTAGTTATCTATACTTCTGTGCCACAATACTTTGCAGAGCAAGGTAATATAAAAATAAAAAAAATACCCGAAATGACACAGCCTAAATATGGCAAGCAAGCTGCAATTAATAGGTTTATATGGACAAATACTTCGTTGTTAAAAGATCTAAAAGAAGAAAAAGTTGATTTGCTTTACTCTACTACTCATCATGGACCGTTGATTTATAAAAACCAAGTAATAACTATTCATGATTTATTGCCAATTCATTTTAATTATAAGGATTCTTTACAGAGAATATTGCAGACAAATTATTTTAAATTTATATTACCTCAAATAATTGGAAGAGCAAAAAAAATAATAACTATTTCGGACTGTACTAAAAGTGATATAATAAAATATTTCAACGTGCAAGAGGAAAAAATTGCAAGGATATATAATGGATATGATAAGAATTTGTTTTTTCCAAGAAATAATGCAAGAAGTTATATTTATGGAAAATATAAGATAGAAGATTATATATTAGCTGTTGGTGCATCTTATCCTCATAAGAATTACGATAATTTAATTAAAGCTATTACTTTAACATTAGATAAAAATATCAAATTAATCATTGCTGGTGGCAAAGACGAGTATAGAAATTATTTAAAAAAATTGACAAAAGAATTAAATTTGGCAGACAGAGTTTTGTTTATTAATTATGTTCCTCAAGAAGATTTACCATATATGTACTCTGCTGCAAAATGTTTGGTTTATCCATCTTTGTACGAAGGTTTTGGGTTACCACCTTTAGAGGCTATGGCTTGTGGATGTCCAGTAATAACATCAAGTACTTCGTCATTACCAGAGGTTGTAGGCGATGCTGGTATTATGGTTAAACCTTTTGATGTAGAAGAAATAGCTAGAGCTATTGATTTAGTGCTGTCGAATGAAAATTTACGGAAGGAAATGATCGAAAAAGGATTAAAACAAGCTCAAAATTTTTCATGGAGAAAAACAGCAAAAGAAATTTATAAAGTGATAAAAGAAATAGGTGAGAAGAAATGAAAATATCGGTTATTATTCCTGTGCTAAATTGCGAAAATGTTATCAATCTATTATTAGAAAAATTATGGAATCAAACAATAAAACCGCTGGAAGTTATAGTAATAGATTCTGAATCTGATGATAATACACGCGAAATTGCTAGAAAAGCAGGAGCAAATGTTATAGAAATTAAAAGAAAAGACTTTAATCATGGTGGTACAAGAAATTTAGCTGTTGAACATACAGTTGGAGATATATTAGTATTTCTAACACAAGACGCGTTACCAACAAATGAACATTTTTTAGAAAACCTAATTAAACCACTGGAAGATCCTATGATTGCGGCTTCATATGGTAGGCAGGTCCCTAGAGATGAGGCAATTCCAACAGAAAAGTTTTCAAGACTGTTTAATTATCCACCAGAGGATAAAATTAAATCAAAAGATGATATAAAAACAACGGGTATTAAAACATTTTTTTTCACAAATGTATGTTCTGCAATTAAGAAAAAAGAATTTTATGAGGTTGGAAAGTTTCCCCACAATACGATATTAAATGAAGATATGATACTAGCTTCAAAATTGATTTTAAGAGGATACAAGATAGCTTATGTTTCAACTGCTGAAGTATTGCATTCTCATAATTATGGCTTAAAAAAACAATTTCAACGGAATTTTGATATAGGCGTTTCATTAATAGAAAATGATTTTATATTAAAATATGCAACTGCTGAAAGTGAAGGTGTCAGATTTTTAATAAATGAGCTAAAATATTTAATTGAAAAGAAACATTTTTTTTGGATACCGTATGCCATTGCAGAAAACGGAAGCAGATTTATAGGTTATAGATTAGGGCTGAAACATAAAAGTATTCCATTGTTTTTAAAAAAGAAATTAAGTATGAATCCAAATTATTGGACAAAAGGAAGTGATTGATATAGATAATTTCAAAGCTGAATTATTATTGTAAATTACAATGGAGAAAAGTACATAAATGAGTGTATTCGCTTTGTTTTTTAGCTAAAAAGTTTTAATCTTTTAAGTCCAAATAGACATAGATTATTAAAAGTTATAAGAAAAGAAATGATTGAATTTTAAAGATTATTTAAAGCATTAAAGGAAAGGAGTTTCAAATGAAAGTAAGATTTATAAGTCCTAAGCCATTTTCAATAGCTTATGGGGGGTTAGAAATTCAATTAAAAAAATTTAAAGAATATCTTGAATATAATAAGATTGAAGTTGACTTTTTAGATTTTTATAATCAAAATCTTTTAAACGATATTGACATTTTGCATTTTAATGGTTTTTCAAACTGGTATGCTGAATTAATTCCATTATTGAAAAATAAATATCCAAATTTAAAGTTAGTTATTTTACCTACATATTTTGTACCAAATCTATTAAAATATTATTTTGCAAAGAAATTATCAAAGCTATGTTTTATACCTAATTATTTCTCATATAAACGAAAGATTTTATTACATGCAGATGCAATAATCACCAATAGTATATCAGAAAAGAAACAACTTTTAAAATTATTCAATGCTGATTCAAAAAAGATTCATGTTGTTTATAATGCAGTGGATGAGAATTTTTGTAATATCAAAAAAGAGGATGAAGATGTTTTTATAAAAAAATATAATATTGATAGAGGTTATTTATTGTGTGTAGGTTATCTTGATGAAAGAAAGAATTCTTTAAATTTAATTAGAGCTTATTTAAATATATATAACAAAATAAAAAGAAAATTAGTTTTGATTGGAGATATTAGAACTTCAAATATCCATTATAAACGAGAGATTATGACTTTAATTGAAAAAAACACAGATAAAATTTTATGGATAAAATTTATTGAACATGATTCTACTATTTTAAAGTCGGCGTATTATAATTGTGAGTTACATGTTTTACCAAGTAAAATTGAGACTCCCGGATTAAGTAATTTGGAAGCTGGCATATTTGGTAAAAAAATAGTAGTAGGTGATTGCGCTCCAGTAAGAGAATATTTTGGTGATTATGCATATTATTGTAAATCAAGTAGCATAAAGAGCATTGAGACAGCTATTATAAATGCAATAAATGACTATAATTATAATCCTAATGAGTTACAGCGATTTATCTTATCAAATTATACATGGAAAAAATCTGTCGATAAATTAATATCGATATATAATTATTTAATTACGGGATAGTAGAATAGAGATAACAAAATTAGAATAATGTTTATACACTTTACTGTTTTACCGAAACATGAGGTTCTTTTACTACTGAGATTGCTGAAAATACTCGTGCTACGTGTATAAGAATTTAACTGTCCTTTTAAAAAGTTTGGTTATAAAAACTAAATAAAAAGAAAGCTTTATAGGTTTTATGTTATGTAAAGAAATGGGCCATCTATTACTTGGAGAAAGGCATTATCAGTCAGAGCAGTTTCTGATAGTTTTCAAAAAAGTTGTAGTCACATCAAATAATCCTTATATGTAACATTGTTTCCAAGATAATCTTTGCACCCATTGATGATTGTAGATCTTATACTGTAATTTCTGATAGTCTTCAGTATCTTTACCAAAGCTGTGCAAATAGTCGGTAGGAGCACCACACAGGACATTCATCGACATCTATTTCAAGAGGTTTAATGCGTCTTACAGGAGTGATTAAGGTTTGATATCTAATAAAATGAGGGGTTTATCTGACATAACTAACTAAATATGGGAGGCCCGAATTATGAATGAATACAAAAGCGGTATAAGTGTTGTGACTATAGCAATGAACGAAGAAAAAAATATAATTAGTTGGTTAGTTGTATAATTAAATGCAACAGATAAAAAAATAGAAACCATAGTGAAAATCGTGTATGATATAGGTGTCAACTAAACATCATACAAGGAGGATTTTCACTATGGTTCATAATAATGATACCACAAAAAATCGTTCTTTTAAACACTTAAGTAGCTATGAACGAGGAGAGATCTATGCATTACTCAAAGAAGGAAGAAGTATTCGGTATATTGCTAAAAAACTTAATCGATCTCCAAGCACTATAAGCCGTGAAATTAAACGTGGAACTACTACACAACTTAGAAGTGATTTATCTTCTTATACAAGCTATTTTCCTGAAACCGGTCAAGCTATCTACGAAAAAAATCGTTCAAATTGCGGAGCTAAATTTAAAGTAGCTAAAGCAGAAGATTTCTTGAAATATGCTGAAAATAAAATATTAAATGAAAAATGGTCACCAGATGCAGTTGTAGGCTATTGTAAAAAAGACCCAAGCTGGAATAATAAAACCATTGTTTGTACTAAAACACTGTACAACTATATAGATAGAGGATTATTAAAAGTTAAAAACATTGATTTACCTTTAAAACTACGTTTAAAACCAAGGAAGAAACAAAATCGTAAAAATAAACGTATTATGGGTAAAAGTATTGATTTTAGGCCTAAAGAAGTTGAAAGCCGTGAAGTTTTTGGGCATTGGGAAATAGATACGTTAATTGGCAAGAAATCTAATGACAAGGTCCTTTTAACATTAATAGAGCGTAAGACTCGCCATGAAATAATATTCTTATTAGATGCAAAAGACAATAAATCTGTTAAAGATGCATTATCAAAATTAAAAGATATGTTTGGTGACAATTTAAACAAAGTATTTAAAACAATAACATCTGATAATGGTACAGAGTTTAGTGATTTAGAAAGTGCTCTTTTAGAATATGGCGTAGAAGTATATTATACACATCCATATTCATCTTGGGAAAGAGCTACAAATGAACGACATAACGGTCTTATACGACGTTTCATCCCTAAAGGTAAAAGTATTAAAGATTTATCTATAGATACGATAAAGAGAGTAGAAAACTGGCTTAATAACCTTCCACGAAAATTGTTAAATTACAAAACGCCTAAGGAATACTTTTATGAAGAGCTGGCAAAAATCTGTTAAGCCCATCCCTTATAAAGTTTAGAGCTCGTTCGTGATTTGTCAAGGGGCAGGCTTCGCCTGACTTTAACCCTTGACAAATCACGACCTTCGCTCAATTTGTTAACTAAGATGGGCTTAAGGTTATATATGATTTGTTCCAAATCCTATATCTACATGATTTTCATTAGGTGTTGCATTTAATATTGCAATTTATAAAATATAATTAGTTTCATAAACTCTCATAAACTTGTTGCTGATGAAATTATAGTAGTTGATGGTGGTAGTAATGATAATACGGTTAAGATTGCGAAAGAATTAGGTGCTCGAGTAATAGAAAACAAATGGCTAGGTTATGCAAAACAGTGGAATGTAGGCATAAAAAATGCAAGATATAAATGGATTAGATCATATAATAACTGAGAAACTGGCGAATGAAATTAAATTTATGATCTATAATTTTTCTGAGAAGTATGATGCTTTTTTTATTCCTAGGAGAAATATAATGTTTGGGAAATGGGTAAAATATGGAGGATTTTATCCCGATATACCATATCCAAGACTTTTTAAAAATGGACTTGGGTATTTTGATGAGGGTAACTTAGTACATGAAAAACTAATTATAAACCAGCGATAAAGTGGGAAAATTGAAAAATGATATAATACACAATACTTTTATGAATGTGGAAAGGTATATTGAAAAAATTAATAAATATACAACATTAGAAGCCAAAATGTTATTAGAAAAAAATAATACCTATAAACATAAGGGATTTTTTAACATAAAACTTTACAAAGATAAATCTTTTATTAGAATGAAATTACCCTTAAGACCAATTGTCGTATTCATTAATAGGTACTTTCTGAAATTAGGTTTTTTGGATGGGAAAATTGGGTTGTATATGGCTATATTTTGTCCGCAATTTATGAGTATATTACTATTATGAAGTTATGGGAGTATAATAAGGAACTGAAATTAAAAAATCGTGATTAAAATGTATACTTATAACTAGGAGATGCAAATTTTTTATTAGAATTCCATAAAATTCAAACAATTAAGACTTATAGACTTTCTAATCCTAATTGTTATATCGTTTATTTGAAAATGAATAAAAATAAAAATAGAGTTTAAAAGTAATAATATTGAAATTTGGTAGTCTTTCAAGCAAATTGGACTAAAACGCATAACATAATAAAATTTCTTATTAAGATGTCTATATCAATAGTATCACATGAAAATTTTACCATTAAGGTAAGGGAAAGTTTGTTATTTCAGTATAACCAAAAATTTCTTCTATTGCTATAAAAATATGGTATATTAAAACTATTCTAGATTATTGGAGAATAGAGCTTAGAATTATATCAGTTTATATTAATTATGGTTTGTTTTTTGAAAAGCTTGATGAGTTTCTTGTCAGAGTCTATATAGTCATTAGGATATGTACCGCCAAGTAAGTTTTTATAAAGAAATTTTGCGAGATAATAGGAGTTGCGAAGCTTTAATTTTTTGAGTCCAAGTAATCAGAAATTAGTATTTAATTTTTGGAAAAAACAAATGTGAAAGGATGAATAAATGTGAAAATATTAGTTACAGGTGGGGCAGGATTTATAGGAAGTAATTTTATCAAGTATATGCTTTCAAAGTACAAAGATTACAAAATTATAAACCTTGATAAACTTACATATGCAGGAAATCTGGAGAATTTGAAAGATGTAGAAGATAATCCTAACTATACTTTTATCAAGGGAGATATATGTGATAAAGAGCTTGTAGAAGAGATATTTTCACAGGATATTGATTATGTAGTCAATTTTGCAGCAGAATCTCATGTAGACAGAAGCATTATGGACCCTGAAATATTTGTAAAAACTAATGTACTTGGAACAGTGACTTTGCTTAATGCAGCCAAAAAGGCATGGGAAGAGGGAGATAGTTTTAAAGAGGGGAAAAAGTTTTTACAGGTATCGACAGATGAAGTTTATGGTTCTTTAGGTGAGACAGGCTATTTTACAGAAAATACACCACTTGACCCTCATAGTCCATATTCATCGAGTAAAGCAGCGGCTGATTTAATAGTCAAAGCCTACTATGATACATATAAAATGCCTATAAATATAACGAGATGTTCAAATAACTATGGACCATATCAATTTCCGGAAAAACTGATACCATTAATGATAAATAATTGTTTAAATAAAAAACCTCTTCCTGTTTATGGAGATGGGCTTAATATAAGAGACTGGCTTTATGTAGAGGATCACTGTAAAGCAATAGATCTAGTTCTTCATAAAGGAAGAGTAGGAGAAGTATATAATATTGGTGGCAATAATGAAAAGACAAATATAGAGATAGTGAAGTTAATTGTATCATATATTCACGACAATGTAGATCCAACTGTAGATGAAAGCTTGATTACATATGTAGCAGATAGAAAGGGACATGATAGAAGATATGCTATTGATGCGACAAAAATTAAGGAAGAGTTGGGATGGTATCCTGAAACTAAATTTGAGGACGGCATTAAAAAAACGATAGAATGGTATCTTCAAAACAGAGAATGGCTTAAAAATGTTACATCTGGAGAGTATCAAAAATATTACGAAAGAATGTATTCCAATAGATAGGAGGAAATGCAAATGAAAGGTATAATTCTAGCAGGTGGGTCAGGTACGAGGCTTTATCCTATAACAAAAGCCATATCAAAGCAAATTTTGCCTATCTATGATAAGCCAATGATATATTATCCTTTGTCTGTTCTTATGCTTGCAGGAATTAGAGAAATACTGATTATATCCACTCCAAGGGACATAAACACCTTTAAAGAGCTTCTGGAAGATGGAAGCCAGTTAGGATTACGCTTTGAATATGCTGTACAGGAGGCACCTCGTGGGATTGCTGAGGCCTTTATCATTGGAGAAGATTTTATTGGCAAAGACAACGTTGCTCTTATATTGGGTGATAACATTTTTTACGGCTATGGATTTACTGAAAGACTTGAAAGAGCAGCGAGCAGAAAAGAAGGAGCTACTATATTTGGCTATTATGTGAGCAACCCGAGTGATTATGGTGTTGTAGAATTTGATGAAAACTTTAATGTTATATCAATTGAAGAAAAACCAAAACATCCCAAGTCCAATTATGCTGTACCTGGGCTTTATTTTTATGATAATGAAGTGATTGAAATAGCCAAAAGTATTAAACCCTCTGCAAGAGGAGAACTTGAGATTACCTCAGTTAATAATGAATATCTAAAAAGAGGAAAACTCAAAGTTGAATTATTGGGCAGAGGGATGGCATGGTTTGATACTGGTACGCCGAGTGGGCTTTTAAATGCTGCTAATTTTGTTGAAGCGATTCAAACGAGACAGGGACTGTATATTGCCTGCATTGAAGAAATTGCCTATAGAAAAGGCTTTATAGATAAGGAACAGCTATTAAAACTTGCTGAACCTTTAAAAAAAGTTGAATATGGGAAATATCTTTTAAAGTTAATAAATGAAGAGGAAAATGATGCAATCAAAGAAGTAGCGGCTACAAGTGAGATCTTTTATTAAAAGGAGTTGATTTGGCAGAATGAGGCTACTTATTACAGGGGCTAGAGGGCAATTAGCTTTGCAACTTCGCTCAATTATAGAAAAAGGCAGAAGTGAGATTGGAGAAATAGACCCCATATATAAAGAGGCTGTAATAAAGTATACATCTCATGATGAACTGGATATTACTGATTTAAAGAGTGTTTTAAGATTCGTAGATGAGTATAGACCAGATGTTATAATAAATTGTGCAGCTTATACTAATGTAGATAAATGTGAGAGTGATATTGATACTGCCTTCAAAGTAAATGCTATAGGACCAAGGAATCTGGCAATAGCAGCTCAAAAGATTGGAGCGAGATTATTACATGTATCTACAGATTATGTTTTTAATGGAACGGGAGATATTCCTTTTAGGGAATATGATATTCCACAACCGATAAATGTATATGGAAAAACGAAACTTCTTGGGGAACAGTATGTAAGAGAGTTTTGTGATAGGTACTTTATAGTAAGAACAGCATGGCTCTATGGGAAATACGGAAAAAATTTTGTGTACACTATTCTGAAAGCAGCAAAGGAGAAGGGATATTTAGAAGTTGTGAATGATCAGAAAGGGAATCCAACAAATGCGGAAGATTTAGCCCATCACATTTTGAAACTGGTACTTACGGAAGAATATGGAATATATCATTGTACAGGAAAAGGCGAATGCAGTTGGTATGATTTTGCCTGCAAAATTGTAGAATATGCGGGAATAAATTGCACTGTAGTTCCTATTACTTCTGATAAAATAGATAGGCCTGCCAAAAGACCTTTTTATTCCTCTCTGGATAATATGATGTTAAGATGTACTATTGGGGATGAAATGAGAAACTGGGAAGATGCATTAAAAGCTTTTATTGAGGATTTAAAAAATACAGGACAGGAGGGCTGATATGGGAAAGTTTAAGTTCATAGAGACAGAAATAGAAGGATTGTACATAATAGAGACGGGAATTTTTGAAGATAATAGAGGGTATTTTATGGAATCGTACAATTACAGAGATTTTAAAGCCGCAGGAATTGATGCGGTGTTTGTCCAGGATAATCAATCAAAATCCAAAAAAGGTGTTTTAAGGGGATTGCATTTTCAGAAGAAACATCCGCAAGGTAAACTGGTGAGAGTTTTAAAGGGAGAGGTTTTTGATGTAGCGGTTGATTTAAGAAAAGACTCCAAAACTTATGGTAAATGGGTAGGGGTTATTTTGTCTGACAAAAACAAAAGGCAGTTTTATATTCCAGAGGGGTTTGCCCATGGTTTTTTAGTTTTGTCTGATGAAGCAGAGTTTTTCTATAAATGTACCGATTTTTATTATCCTGACGATGAGGGCGGGATAATATGGAATGACCCTGATATAAATATACAATGGCCTTTAGATGGCATTGAAGAAATAATTTTATCAGAAAAAGATAAAAAATGGCCAAGGTTAAGAGATTTAGCGTTTTAATATTATTGAAGGGGTGGAATAATGTGGTATAGAAGATGGAGTATTGCGCTTGATATTAGCGCATTCATTTTAGCTTTTGCACTTGCTCTATATATTAGATTTGACAACTTAAAAATGTTGTCACAGTTTTGGTATATTACTACTTTTGTTATTTTGCTTACTCTTGATTTTCTGATTTTGTATTTTAAAGGATTATATGATAAAAAACATAAGCCTTTATTTAATCAAATAGGTATAGTAATAGATGGTCTTGTTTATTCTGTATTTATATATTTACTGATATCTTATTTTACCAAGATGACGGATTTTTCAAGATTAACGCTTATATACATATTTATTATAGGATTAACTTTGCAGATTACATTTAAGGTACTCTTAGCGTATTTGCAAAAAAGGAGATACAAAAAAGGATTGGATTTGAGCAATGCATTAGTAATAGGCGATTATACAAAGATACCAAAAGAGCTAATGGATAAACTTAAAACACGTGAATATGGAATAAATATAGTGGGATATTTGTCTAATGATATAAATGGTAACGATTTGAATAGATTAGGGAGTATAAAAGATTTTAGTGAAATTGTTGATAAATATAACGTTGAGATGATATTTATAGTTTCTAAGGTAGAAAATGTAGAAGAAGTTATAAATATTAGTCTGGATAAGTACATAAGTATATATTCTATCAACAACAGTATAAATCTTCCGAATTATCCTATGGAAATAGAGATTATTAATGATATGCCAATTTTGAAGTTGAAAGATGTATTTATAAGTGGATTTGAAGGGCATATGAAAAGACTTTTGGATTTCACACTGTCACTTATTGCTTTAATCATTCTATCACCATTGTTTGTTGTAATATCGCTTTTAATAAAACTAACTTCTCCTGGGCCGGTATTTTTTGTTCAAGATAGAATAGGATTAAATGGAAAGTTGTTTAAAGCGTACAAGTTTAGGACAATGGTCATAAATGCCGAAGAGATTTTATTAAAGTGGTTAGATGAGAATCCTGAAATTAGAGAGGAATATTTGGTACATCATAAACTTAAAAACGATCCAAGAGTAACAAAAATAGGTAAATTTTTAAGAAAAACAAGTCTAGACGAGTTGCCGCAATTATTTAATGTGCTAAAAGGTGATATGAGCTTGGTAGGTCCCAGACCTTATCTTGTAAGAGAATTGAATGATACCAAGCATTATGCAAGGTTCTTATGGAGAGTCCCACCAGGAATTACAGGCTTATGGCAAATAAGTGGGCGGAATGAGGTAGATTTTGAAGGCAGATTAGAAATGGACATGCAGTATATATCCAATTGGAACTTATGGCTTGATATAAATATTCTCTTTAAGACTATTCCCGCGGTACTTAAAAGAGATGGTGCGTATTAACAAATTTAATGAGAATAAAAATAAGAATCCACAATATGGTACTGTATAATAGACCATTTAAAAGACCTTTATAAAATTTTTCGTTAAACATATACTCACATTCCTTATTTTTTATTTATATTTTGCTTTTTCATTAAATTTTATTCGTGGTTGATGGAAAGTATTAATTAAAAACTTTTGCTTGTATATTGAGTAAGCTTAGTTGAACAAATTAACTAAGAAGGATGATGCAAATGATAACAGGTGTTATTATGGCGGGTGGCAAAGGTGAAAGGTTTTGGCCTAAAAGCAGGATGAAAATGCCAAAGCAGTTTTTGAATCTTTATGGAGATAAAACAATGATTCAACAAACTGTGGAGAGACTAAAGAGAATCATGCCTGTAGAAAATATTTTTGTTGTTACTAATATCGATTATGCGGGAATAATTAGTGATCAAATTCCTGATTTACCAACAGAAAATATTTTGATAGAACCTATGGCTAAAAATACTGCAGCTTGTATAGGCCTTGCAGCACTGCACACAGAAAGGCTTGATAAAGAGTCTATAATGGTTGTTGTACCATCTGACCATGTTATAAAAGACGAAGAAACATATATTGAGATATTAAAAACAGCAATAGAAAAAGCAAAAGCAGGGGATAATCTTGTGACAATAGGTATAAAACCTACGCGTCCTGAAACAGGATATGGTTATATAAAATTCAGGAAAGTAACGAGAGAAATAATAAATAAAAATCCTGTGCATAAAGTGGAAAGATTTGTAGAAAAACCTGATTATGATACAGCAGTAAAATATGTGGAAAGTGGAGATTATCTTTGGAATAGCGGTATGTTTATATGGAAGACATCATCAATATTAAACGCTATACAAAAATACATGCCTGAATTACATAAAGCATTGGAGAATATAAGGAAAAATTTTGATGCAGATGATGTAGAAAAAGCGTTATACGATGAATACTCAAAACTTGAAAGCATATCAATAGATTACGGCGTAATGGAAAAAGCTAAAAATGTCTATGTCGTGCCAGGAGATTTTGGCTGGGATGATGTGGGAAGCTGGACATCTATTGAAAGGCTCTATGAAAAAGATGATAATGGCAATGTCATAAAAGGCAATGTAGTAAGTGTAGATACAAAGAAATGCATAATAACCGGTAATGAAAGGCTCATTGCGACATTGGGTATAGAAGATGTAATAATTGTAGATACAGAAGATGCACTTTTAATTTGTTCAAAAGATAAGGCACAGAATGTGAAAGAGATATTGAAGGAGTTGAAAGAGAAAAAGAGTGAGTATTTGTAGGAGGGGATTTATGGAAAACCAAAATAAGTATTGGCTTATCCCTTTTAGTTTTGCTGTAATAATTGTTTTTGCATTAGTAGTTTATGTTTTTTATGAAATAGGGATCGATAAAAGGGTAGAGGAAATGAGAATAAAAGCGGAAGAAATGGCTTTAGAAGGGAATTTTGATGCTGCTTTAAATCTTGTCAAATCAGGTTTAGCTTTGCGTCCTAACCATAAGGTATTGCAACAAGACTTGACTTTAATAAATTTTGGGAAGACATTGTATCAAAAGCTAGAAACAGCTAAAAAGGATGCAGATGATAAAGAATTTGATAAAGCATTGGAAACTGTTTCTACCGTTGAGAAAGAACTTGAAAATCGAAATGGCGAATATTTTGATATGCTTCGAAAGCTTGTTAATAAATATAAAGGAGAGATAGAAGTAAAGCAAATTTATTACCTTGTTGCTGATAAAAATACGATTGATGAATTAGCTGATGCATTATCTAGATTAGCCTATATAGACAATCCAGAAGCAAAGAAGGTTGATAAATTAATACGTGAAAAAATAGTTAATATAGCTTATTCCACTGCTAATGAAATGTTAAAAGATAAGCAGTACAATAAGGCTTTAGAAGTGATAGAAAAAGCTTTGCAATATGATAGCTCTAATGATAAGCTTATTTCATTTAAAAAAACTATAATAGAACAAAAAACTGCTTTTGAAAAAGCAGAAGCTCAGAGGATGGAGGAAGCTTTGATTGCTGCGGCACAAGAAGAAGCTATAAATAGAACTAATGCTGTTCGGGTATTGAGTATCAAAGGTTATACCAACGAATATGGAGATTTAATCATAGAAGGAGAAATTGAAAATGTGGCCAAAAGACCTATATATGCGGTGGAGGTTTATTACAATATATATGACGCTGATGGCAATGTTGTTGGTTATGGAAGTGCTTATGTATATCCGAGTTATCTGATGCCTTTGCAAAGAGGTAGTTTTTCTAATATGCATTATGGAATTTTCAATGCAGCGCATGTTACAGTAACTCGAGTAACATGGTATCTCAACTGAAAAAGGGGTAGTAGATATGACTCGCTCTAAGAATTCTCTGATTTTTTACCTAGCTCTCACAATTATAGTAGTGGACATTGGACTTATTGCTTTCTTTTTTATTAATAAACAGTTTCATCAACAAGTAATTACAGGAAGCTCCAGATTAGGTTCTCTTATTGACGAAAATCCGCAGGTAGAAAACAGTAAAGGGAATAATATAAAAGCTATAATAGCTGAGAATCAGGAAAAAGTTATGTATATTGAAGTAGATAATGGAGGGGATGTGGTTTCAGGCTCTGGTTTTTTGTATAACACTAATGGTGACGTTATAACAAATGCTCACGTGGTTGGAGATGCTGGTGAAGTGAAAGTAAAAACCTATGATGGTCATGAATATATCGGTACAGTAATAGGTAGAGGGAGAGACGTGGATGTGGCATTAATACGTGTGCCTGGACTAGCAGGAAAGACTCCCGTTAAAATTTCTTCTAGGAAAGCGGAAGTTGGTGACCCTGTAATTGCTTTAGGAAGTCCATTGGGATTACAGAATACAGTTACAACAGGGATAATAAGTGGTGTGGGAAGGACTTTCACGATTCCTCCTTATGAGTACAAAGATGTGTATCAAATATCTGCTCCTATTGCTCATGGAAGTAGCGGAGGCCCCTTAATAGATCAAAATACAGGAGAAGTTTTAGGTATAAATTCAGCTGGTGCCAGTGAAGGGAGTGTAGGATTTTCGATACCCATAGGTCAAGTATTACCTCTTGTTGAAAATTGGTCGAAGAATCCATCAAAATCTCAACCAAATGAGTATGCTGTTAGTGTTCAAGATCAATTTAATGAGGGGCAAAGTATTAAAGACGAAGCGATAGTTTTAATTGAGTATTTTTATGAATGTATCAATTCTCATGATTATGTTAGTGCTTATGCACTTTTAGGTAGTGACTGGCAAAGTAGAATTTCTTATCAGAATTTTCGGGATGGTTACCTTAGAACAAAATATGTCAGTATTCTAGATATTATGGCTAATGAGAAATATAATAACCGTGTAGAAGTTATTGTAACCATAGAGGCTTTAGAAATTACAACAGAAGGTACTGAACGAGTAAGTCAATATTTGTGTACATATGAAGTGGGTTATGAAAATGATCAGTTAAAAATTTTAAAAGGAGAGTTTAAGAAGATTTAAGAACTTGTACAAGAAGTGATGGCAGTTTAATTTAGATAGTATGTAGTTATAAGCTAATTCTAGTATTTCAAATATAAAGGGTACTTTTAATTTATTTGAAGAGTAAAGTATGGAAGGAAAAGAAGTATTGAAGGAATCGAAAGAGAAAAAGGGTGAGTATTTGTAAGGCTTTAAAGGCAATTTTAGCAAACAGGATTATTCCTGTTTTTATTTTTGTCGATATATGTCGAAATATTTTCAATATTTGTGTTGTTTTTTGAAAAATAAAATGGTAGAATATAGATGGATAAAAATATATTTTCACTTTTTAAAGGTTTTGATTTTAAGATAGGGATGTGCAAAATTAATTAAAATAGTTACGACCAAAAGCCAGAATATGTATAACATACAATATATAGTAATCAAGACTGACAATCAAACATAAAGTAAGGGATAAGGGAAAAGAAAAGACAAAAAGAGGAGCTAAAAAAGGGCATAAATATCCTGTAGAAGTCAAATGTTAAAAAGTGGCATGAACTAAATTCAGCAAAAGTTAAGCCGATTGCATCAGAGCACTAAGAGACTTAAACTCATCAAATTTACCCAGTTTAATAGCTACAATAGCGACAGTAAGCAAAGTAATATGGCCAAAAGTATTAAGGTTGCTGACAGAATTAATATTTCTAACATAAGCCTTTTCAAAATCTAGAGCTTTAAATCGAGAATTATATCTTTCTGATTCTACTCTTAGTCTATAGACAGCCTTAAAATATAGGGAGTCTCTATTAATAGAAGACCTATAATCAGAAGATATAATAGCATACTTAGTACAGCCTCTATGCTTTTTGCCATTAAAATATTTAGGATGCTTTATAGGGCAGGCAGAGTCATCTTTAGAATTACAGAACTTGCAAACAAATTTTTGCTTAATAAAACCATCAAAATACTGCTTGCCGTCTTTGAGCATTTTAATACCTGCTTCACAAACCATATAACCATCATCAGTCAGTGGAGGATTTTTAGAATTACGCTTGTTAAGAGGAATAAAACAATGACCATGGAGAGTATCTCTAACAAAATTATAAACTCTCTTAACATCATACCCCTTATCGGCAATAAAATTAACATACTTAAGGTTAAACCACTTATTAGTCTTTTCAAGTAAAGACAAAGCAACTTCAAAATCGGGGACATCAGCAGGAGTAGTAGTTTCAGCGATAGGCAATCCAGAGATAGCATCAACAATAATATGATTTTTATAGCCCCAATAAAACTTATAACGTTTATTAGAAGAATCATTAGAAGCAGAATAAACGCCTAATTTACAATCCTTATCAGACTTAGGCTGATTATCTTTAGAGAATTTATTTTTAGAAAAAGACTTAGGGTTATTTAACTTAGTGTTAGCTTTAATAGGGGTAGAGTCCATGGAAATAAACTCACCGGAGATAATACCCATATTTTTGAGGATATTGACCTGATTTTGAAAAATAGAGGTCAAATAATCATGAGAGAAGTCATTAATAAAACGGCGAAAAGTCCAATAAGAAGGAAGAGGTTTAGAAATGTCGAAGCCACAAAGATGAGCAATGATAAGATTATTGCGGAGATAATCTAAAAGATCAGAAATTGTGCCGAATCTTTCAGCTTTCATGACAATAAAAGCTCTAAAAAGTGCATGATGAGAATAACCCTTACGGCCAGGACTAGAGGAAGGGAATTCAGGTATTAAAGACAGGTCAAGATTTTCAAACATAGAAGAATAGAAATCAATTTTAGACTGAGAGGTAAAGAGTTCAGGTATATTTAAAAGTAATTGAAGCTGGTACATGTAGGATTTCCCCCTCCTTAAAAAATATTTTCATGCGGTATATATAATAATTCGACAAATGGGAGGGGAAATCCTACATAAAAGATAAAAAATTCAAGAGTGATAGAAAAAAAGCATGTCTGTGGAATGGCTTAAATGAAGGCTTTTGAATTTTGCACAAGTCTATTTTAAGATATTAAAGAGGTGAAAGATATATATGTCTAACAAATGGTATAAAAAGGGCATAGATTTAATGAAAAAAATCGATGATACTTTAGCTTCTTATGCTGTGAAAAATTTAAACAAAAATATTAGAAGAAGGTATAGTGAAAATATTATAAACGAAAATGATAACAGGACGTGCTTTCAACATGATCGAGATAGAATAATACATTCAAGAGCATTTAGAAGATTAAGAAGTAAGACACAAGTTTTTCTATCAGCTAAAGGAGATCATTACAGAACAAGATTGAGCCATACTCTAGAAGTATCGCAAATTGCCAGAAGTATTGCAAGAGTTTTTTCGTTAAATGAAGATTTAGTAGAAGCAATAGCATTGGGACATGATTTAGGTCATACTCCATTTGGACATATTGGAGAGCGAATATTAAATGAAATTTTGAGTGGAGATAAAATGATTACGCAGAAGTGCGGTGGATTTAAACATAATTATAATAGTTTAAAAGTGGTAGATTCTTTTGAAAAATCTTATAATGATTTTAGAGGTTTGAATTTAACAAACTATACGCGAGAAGGCATTTTAAAACACACAAATCTATATTTTAATGGATCTAGGATATA
The DNA here is from genome assembly GCF_003722315.1 of Thermoanaerobacter ethanolicus JW 200. Lineage (NCBI taxonomy): Bacteria > Bacillati > Bacillota > Clostridia > Thermoanaerobacterales > Thermoanaerobacteraceae > Thermoanaerobacter > Thermoanaerobacter ethanolicus. The sequence goes on from NZ_CP033580.1 coordinate 1,240,452, forward strand.
TGATCCTAAATTAGATTTAGATGAACTAAATACTGATTTGGATGTACCAACTTTTCTTGAAGGACAAGTTGTTGCTATTGCAGATGAAATAGCTCAAATTACTCATATTTAGAAGATGCATTTAGAGCCGGTATAATTTCAATAGATGATAAGGATTTAAACGAAATAAAAATATTTAACCAAGCTAGAGAAAATACTCAAACAAAAGTTGATATGAATGCACAACAAATAAGAAGTGGTCTAATAAGGGATATGATAAATAGGTTAATTCAAGATGTAATAAATGCAACAGCAGTAAATTTAGAAAAAATGAGTTTCAATCCTGAGAATGACAAACTATTTTATTGGATAGTGGATTTTTCTGAAGAAATGAAAAAACAATACGAGATCATTAAAAAGATATTAACTGTTTAATGTATTCTTTTGAAATAAACAGAATGGATAAAAAGGGCAAAATGTATATAGAAAAATTATTTGAAGCATATTATCTAAATCCAGATAGGTTGCCAGATTATGTTTTTGAAAAGTATAATTATTTGAGTGGAGACCGTAAGATAACGAGGAGTACTTTTGACAAAGAAACTATTAGTTATTTGCAAAATGATATCGTATTTATTAGAACGATTGCAGAGCATATAGCTGGTATGACGGATATTTATGCCATAGATGAGTATAGAAGACTTTATTTACCTGATGTTACTTCAATAACTAATATATAAAATTGATTATTAACTAAAAAAGTGTAATAATAAAAAATAAAGGAGTATCTACGGCATTTAAAAAAATTAGACAATATATCTAAAAATGACTATATTCAAATATATAATACTAAATGTTAATACAGGTAATAATCTTAGTTAAACAATTACTTAGAGGGATATTATGTGTGAATTTTTGACAAAGAAAAATTTAGAATTAGCTTTTTATAGGTTATATACTACAAAAAAGGATTATTACAAAGAGCTATATTTTGATGATTTAAAAAATTTTGGTTTAGATTTAAATACTAATATAGAAACTCTAATAGAACTAATTAAGCAGAATATTTATGAACCTTATAAAGCTAGTAAAATATATTTACCCAAAAAGTCTGGACTTTTAAGGAAAATTACTGTTATAAATTTTATTGATTTATTAGTTTATCAGGCTATTATAAACATAATTGCTAAAAAATTCTATGATGATATTTCTATTTTTTATAATAATACCACTTTTGGTAATTTATTAGTTAAAGATTTAGATAGTAGTAAGTTTTTTTATAGACAATGGAGCAAATCTTGGAGTGCTTTTAGAAAAAAGATTAAACAATATTTAAATGATGGACATAGTTATGTTGGAGAATTTGATATTGCTTCCTACTATGATACAATTGACCATTTTCTATTGATGGAGATATTAAAAAAGAAAGAAGATAATAATAATGATTGGATTGAGATGTTGAATATTTTAAATAGACAACTTAGAGAATGGTCCAATGATAGTGATAGAACTGATTTAAAGATACATCATGGTATTCCTCAGGGGCCTTTAGGCTCTGGTTTATTAGGGGAAATTTATTTAATTAATCTAGATGCTCATTTAAAAGATAAATTAGATTCAGAAAGTAATGTGAAATATGTTAGATATGTAGATGATATTAGAATATTTGCAAAAGACCGAAAAACAGTAGAGGAATATTTGAGGTATATAGAATTATTAGTAAGTGATTTGGGATTAATACCACAATATGATAAATTAAATATAAAAAACATTGAGAAAAGTGAGATAAACAATTACATAAAAAGTCAATTTGACGAATTGTCACTTATAAATAATTATTTTCGTGAGAATGGTAGGTTAAAATCGAAACATAACAAGAAATTGGTAAAATTATTAAAGGACACAATTGATAAACAGGAGTTTGATAAGACTATAATAAAATTTAGCCTCTATAAAATTGATAAAGACGAGCAAATAAAAGATATGTTAACACGAAAATAGACTATCTAAAAGGAGAATTTTGAACATTGACAACTGCATAGGCTTAAACATCCAGCCAGAAAAAAGGTAATAAATATTAAACCAATGCTTTAAAAGCATCAGCTGGGAATTTTTGTAAAGTTATCTAATTATACTACTTAAATTTGGGACACTGTTACTTCTAAACCCAACTTGCGAGCTTCGTTAATAATCCGTTTAACGCGAATTATTTCCTGTTTCTTTCGCACTTCATCGAAAATTCTTTCATCATAGTCAGTGTTATTTTTAAGCATAGTATAAATGATAACTAATATTTTCCTGGCAAGTGCTACTACCGCTTTTTTTGTACCACGGCGCTGCTTTACTTTCCAATACCATGTGGCAAGATATGAATCCCTTATGCGGGTTATACTCCATGCTACTTCACACAGTATCCTCTTTATATAAGTGTTTCCTTTTGTTACTCGAGTGGACTTTTTTTTCCCGCACTTTCATTATTACCGGGACTTAATCCTGCCCATGAGCAAATGTGCTCTGCAGTCTTGAATTTATCCATATCTGTACCTATTTCAGCAATTATTGCAGCAGCTGCCGTTACATCTATGCCAGGTATTCCATCTAGCTGTTCAATCTGTCTCTTGTATTTTTCAATCTCAGCATTAATACTCTCTTCTATCTCATAAAGATGTTTATACGTTTCATCTAAATGATTGAGTAAAAGCTTTAAAAATTCTCTTTGATGCTTATTCATTCTACCATTAATTGATAGCTTTATGTCTTCTATTTTACTGCGTGCTCTCCCTCTTACATAATTTTCAACTTCTTTAGCTGTTATACTTCCATGCTCTGCTATATGGTCTATTATCGCTCTACCTGATACGCCAAATATATCTGTCAAAAAATTTGAAAGCTTAAATCCACAGCTTTGTAAATGCTTCTCTATACGATTTTTTTGAGAAGATATCTCTTCAATTATGCTTTTGCGATATCTCGTAAGGTTGCGTAATTCTCGAATTTCTTGCGGAGGAATAAAGCTTCCACTTAAAAGACCAGCTCTTAATAAAGTAGCAATCCATTCTGCATCTTTCATATCAGTTTTTTTACCGGGTACATTCTTCATATGTTTTGCATTAGCTACTATGATTGATATGTTACCATCAAAAGCACTTTCGAGTACGTTATATACGGGTTGCCAGTATATCCCTGTACTCTCCATGGCAACATGATGACAGTTTTCTGTTTCAAGCCATGTTTTTAATTCTTCAAGGTCTTTTAATAAAGTGGAAAATGTTCTTATCGTTTTTTCCGGCTTTTCATCATTGACAGAACCTTTAAGCAAACAAGCCACTATTGTTTCTTTGTGAACATCTAGTCCACAGCAAACTTCTAGTAAATCCTGCATTTTCTTCACTCCTGTTAAATTTATTACAGGGTTGATTACCTGAGAAAAATAAGAAACTTAACACCCGTGCTGTTCCCATATTGCCTTAATATGGGGCGACAATTGGTTGTGCTCAAAGGTAATCAAGTTAGGTTAATTCACGAGGTATTAATCCATCAGCATTAAATCAACCTTTGACCCTGTTAATTTTAGTTTACCAAAAAACTAGTTTCTTGCAACTTGAAAATTTATTTTCATCTATGGTTGTGCTTTGTTAAGCATGGAGGGTTAATAAACAATTACGATAAAATGTTGGTTGATTTTGATGGTATATGTTTCTATTTAGCTAAATATTTTAGTCATGACGATGAAGTTAAAAGCTTTATTAGAAATTTATTGGACACCAGTATTTCCGATGATTATATAATTTCTACTTTACTTAAGTATTTTATTAAATATATTAAATTTGACATTAATATATATGATAACTTGCCAAAAAATCGCAGTTGGTATGTTAATTATTTTGTAATAGATTGGTTAGATTATCACAAAAAGCTTGGTTTAACTACAACAGAAGAAAAAAGAAATTTTTACCTAAAAAATATTTATCTACAAAAGAAAATATTAAGTTATAAAGTATTATCTGAGAATGATGATGACGTAAAAAGAGAATTAATAGTTCAGATGATGAAAAGTGATATTCCAATTATCGCTTTAGAGGGATTAAAACTATATTATCAATTTTTTGGATTCAAAAGACTGGAAATTAAAAAAGATATTGCACTAAATAAATTTGTCAGTGCGATTATCAAAAAAGATAGTAATAAAAATATAAATTACGCCTCAGACTTTTTTAAAACTAAACGTGGGATAGAAAATGCGAGATACTTATTTAACACAGAAATAATGAGTAAAGAAGATTTAGATAATCTGAATAGACTATTGTTTAATGCAAATAAAATAGAAGATATTGATTATTCTACTTGGCTTTCGTACATAAATAGTTTTAATCATAACTTGGTTATATCTTTACTAGAAAAAGGGAATATTAATGTTAAACTTGGATTCGGCAAGTGAATTTACGAAATGCCCAAATAGAGCTATTTGAGGACTAAATTAAGTGAAAAATTTTTTACAAAAAATATATGGAGATTCCCCTTTTTCTGATAAAATTTAAGTGTTAAACAAAAACATTAACAGAAAGGAGAATCTCCATAGTATGAGTTTAACACTTAATCTTACAAAAGAAAAGGGGTTTTCAAAATATATTTTGCCAGCAACTTTTGACAATTTTACAGTATCAAACAATGTAACTTTCACCTATATCCAAGCATTTAAAGAAAAAATCGGCTTTAATAAAATTCTTTCAAGCATATTATCCTTTAAAAAAGCACCAAATGCTGTTTTTCAACCAGCCGAGGTTATTGACTTTATGATTGATTCTGTAATTCAAGGGAATACTCGCTTTCTTCACATGGACCAACTAAGATATGATAATGCATACACAGAAATTAAAGGACATAAAGTTCCCAGCGAAAAAGTATGCAGAGACTTAATTAAAGCCATGCCTGAAAGTTCTCTTGAAGAATTAAGACTTATTAACAAGACTTTGCTTTCCTTGCAATCTAAAGGAACGAAACGTGAAGTCATTATGAATTTTGACGATACAGTTTGTACTATATTTGGAGAGCAGGAAGGTGCTTCAGTAGGTTATAATCCAAGGTACCATGGTCGACCATCTTTCAAAGAGAAAATCGGCATTATTGCTAATACTGATGAACTTGTTAATGTTACTCTTGAAGAAGGTAAACATCACACAAATCATGGTTTCTTAGATTTTGTAAAATCTTGCGAAGAACAGCTTCCTGAAAATTGGATAATTAAGCGAGTACGCGTTGACCGTGGAGCATTTGATTACGGTAATATACTGTATTTTGAATCTAAAGGTTATGAATATGTAATGAAAGCTAAAAATCAGGCATGGATCAGATGCTTTATAGACTACGTCAATCAAAGAGAACACCTTTATCCTTGGACTGAAATAGATAAGACCTTTAGTGTAAATGAAATATATGCAAAAATGCCTAAATGGGATAAAGTACGCAGAATTGTGATTATACGCAAAAAACTGCCACAGCCCAAAACAGGGCAGATTTGTATGGATATAGACGAATTCAAATATGAATATCAAGCTATAGTAACAAATATTGAGTACATGACACCTGAAGAGATATTTCATGAATACAACCAACGCTGCGACATTGAAAACAAAATAGATGAACTAAAAGAAGGATTTGCTTTTTCAAAAAACAGTCAAAGAAACAAATTTTGCAACGAAATATTTTTGCTTATCAAAATGATCGCTTACAATCTCCATAATTGGTTCAAAAGGACTATCTTGCCAGAGTTTATGAGGCATCATGAGATAACCACAATAAGGCGGATATTATATAATGTACCTGGTAATCTTGTTGGGAAAGGACGTTATAGGCATATACGTTACCCTAATAATCCGTTTCTTAAGACTGTGATAACGTATATACGAAAAGCGCTAATGGTATTTTGCTTAACATAGTAAACACATAGAATATACCAAAAAATATACCAAATGATAGAAACCGCCATATCAAGTAGACGGTTAGCTTTGCTATACCTTAAAAGAGTAAATTAACTGTAAAAAACGATATAGCTTTTATTTTTTCAATGTAAATATTCAGTTATCAAAGTGCAAAACTTATAACAAAACACCGTTTTTTACATTCATGGAAATTGAATTTTTAATTTGCTTGCTACTTGCCGAATTCAAGTTAAAAATAAAAAGGAATATAGTAATTCTTTAAAGCAAGATAATTATTTTGAAAACACTTTTCCCGTTGCATATAAAAATTTCAGTAAAATTAATGATAGAAGAAATAGACTTCCATCAAATCATCCATATAAAAATGATAAAGAATATGCAAAACCCCTTACAAAAAATGAAAAAGGACATTTTGAAAAATTAGAAATTGAAGCAATTAAAGAAATAAGCAATAGATGTTATGCTCTATATTTTTCTCAGGAGAAAAGACAAGCATATAATGAAGTAGCTTCTACTTTAAATGATTATTAAATGCAATACAGGAAAAGTATTACTACGATAAATACTTAAAACTTCAAAATGTCTTAATTGATTACGACGAAAAAATCAAAAAAAATTATAGATGTGATACGAGGAGATTTTGGTTGGGACGATGTAGGAAATTGGACATCTATAGATAGGCTTTATGAAAAAATGATAATTGCAATGTCATAAAAGGTGATGTCGTAAGTGTATGTACAAAGAAATGCATAATAACAGCTAACGAAAGGTTTATTGTGACATTGGGTATAGAAGATGTTACAGAGGGTGCACTTCTAATTTGCTCAAAAGATAAAGCGCATAATGTGAAAGAGATATTGAGGGAATTGAAGGAGAAAAAGAGTGAGTATTTGGAGGAACAGGATTATTCCTGTTTTTATTTTTGTCGAGATATGTCGAAATATTTTTAATGTTTGTATTGGTTTTCAGAAAAGGGAATGGTAAAATAGAACTGGATAGATTTATTATATGCTTTAAAGTTACTTTTTACTGAGATGTTTTTGTAGCAATAATATAAAAATAAATTATAAATTATAAGATAGTCAAAAGGAAAAAAATGAGAAAATATAATTATAAATAAGTTCAAGTGGAGGGTTAATAATAATGATAAAGTCAAAGAGTATGTTAACTGGTATAAGTATAATTGTTCTAATAATTATTTTAACAGCATTAACCGGATGTTCCAGCTCTGATAATAAAGAAGTAATGCAATTGAAAAAGGAAATAGATAGTCTTAATAAGCAAATAAGCCAACTTAAAGAAGAATATAAATTGCAATATTAAATGCAACACCTAATGAAAATCATGTAGATATAGGATTTTGAACAAATCATATATAACCTTAAGCCCATCTTAGTTAACAAATTGAGCGAAGGTCGTGATTTGTCAAGGGTTAAAGTCAGGCGAAGCCTGCCCCTTGACAAATCACGAACGAGCTCTAAACTTTATAAGGGATGGGCTTAACAGATTTTTGCCAGCTCTTCATAAAAGTATTCCTTAGGCGTTTTGTAATTTAACAATTTTCGTGGAAGGTTATTAAGCCAGTTTTCTACTCTCTTTATCGTATCTATAGATAAATCTTTAATACTTTTACCTTTAGGGATGAAACGTCGTATAAGACCGTTATGTCGTTCATTTGTAGCTCTTTCCCAAGATGAATATGGATGTGTATAATATACTTCTACGCCATATTCTAAAAGAGCACTTTCTAAATCACTAAACTCTGTACCATTATCAGATGTTATTGTTTTAAATACTTTGTTTAAATTGTCACCAAACATATCTTTTAATTTTGATAATGCATCTTTAACAGATTTATTGTCTTTTGCATCTAATAAGAATATTATTTCATGGCGAGTCTTACGCTCTATTAATGTTAAAAGGACCTTGTCATTAGATTTCTTGCCAATTAACGTATCTATTTCCCAATGCCCAAAAACTTCACGGCTTTCAACTTCTTTAGGCCTAAAATCAATACTTTTACCCATAATACGTTTATTTTTACGATTTTGTTTCTTCCTTGGTTTTAAACGTAGTTTTAAAGGTAAATCAATGTTTTTAACTTTTAATAATCCTCTATCTATATAGTTGTACAGTGTTTTAGTACAAACAATGGTTTTATTATTCCAGCTTGGGTCTTTTTTACAATAGCCTACAACTGCATCTGGTGACCATTTTTCATTTAATATTTTATTTTCAGCATATTTCAAGAAATCTTCTGCTTTAGCTACTTTAAATTTAGCTCCGCAATTTGAACGATTTTTTTCGTAGATAGCTTGACCGGTTTCAGGAAAATAGCTTGTATAAGAAGATAAATCACTTCTAAGTTGTGTAGTAGTTCCACGTTTAATTTCACGGCTTATAGTGCTTGGAGATCGATTAAGTTTTTTAGCAATATACCGAATACTTCTTCCTTCTTTGAGTAATGCATAGATCTCTCCTCGTTCATAGCTACTTAAGTGTTTAAAAGAACGATTTTTTGTGGTATCATTATTATGAACCATAGTGAAAATCCTCCTTGTATGATGTTTAGTTGACACCTATATCATACACGATTTTCACTATGGTTTCTATTTTTTTATCTGTTGCATTTAATTATACAACTAACCACAATTATTTTTAATGTTAATTTTTGTTGCATTTATGGGAATACTGCTTAGGAATTACCGGAGAAGAGGGGAGACCTGCTAATTCATGAGGTGGAGAGTGTACAACAGTTATACTATTCATTATTATCTCTATCTCTTCCTCATTATCTTTTATCTTTTTTCTAAGCTCAACTCTTGGGACTACTACTGTTACTTCATGTGGAATATTGATATTTGTTTTTCTCTCGACACTTATATTAAGACCATAAAGGCTCAGTGTTATTTTATCACTGCCCTCATTTTTATTTTTCCAAATACCTTTTATGATGTTTGCTAATTTACCAAAACACATTATAGATATCCCCCTATATACATATTATGCCTCAATATATATGTGTTTCACATATGTCAAGTCCAAATTTTTGCGTAAAAATTTCTCTGGATAAAAATAGGTAAAACATTACGCTTGATAAAATACGAGTTTTACTTTGTATTGAAGAAATTGAAAGAGAGAATTTTTATTTTTAATAACATATGTCGGAATATTTTTGATATTCATATTGGCTTTTAGAAGACAGAATGATAAAATTATATTAGCTTTAATTTATGGGAGAAGAGTATGGGAGGAGAGGTTGATGTTAATACAGTGTACCAGAAAATTATTAAATGAGTTAAAGATAGATCCTTTACCTTACTCTGATGAAGACCCGTTATTTTGCTGGCATGCCAACTTAATAACTTTGAATCGAAGAAAGAGTGTGGCTCTTGTAAATGACAAAAACAGATATGTTGTAGTTTTATATAATCTTAAAGCAAAAGATTTTAAAAAGCTGGATGAAATTATACAAGAAGGTATACGTAAAACCTTTTTAGCTGAACACATAAAAGAAGAAGTTGTAGAAGAGTATATGAGAAAGGCTAATGGTATTATATACGCTAAAACAAAGGATAAGTTTTCCGTAGCAAGAATGAATAAGTCTTGTGAGGTTGTAGGTTACGGTGAGGACTTATTGAAGGACAGATCTATTTTTCAAACTATTGTAAGTCGAAAAACAAATAGATATTTTATAGGGGATGGTAGAGGCGGATATATAAGACCTAGTGAGGAGATGTTTAAAGATTTGCAGGAATTTTGGGGCAAACCTATTTTTGGCAGTAAAGCTGTGAAAGTGAAAGCAAAGCTTGAGTTAGAACGACATAATGTATGGAGAGAGTTGATAATCCCACTTAATATGACATTTCGTGAATTTCATAAAGCTTTACAAATAGTTTTTGGATGGAGAGATTATCATCTCCACGAATTCTATATTTATAGTGATGAGGTTTATAAGAATAGAGATTATAAGCCAGTTGTGCGATTAGTAGGCAATGAAGAAGCTTTTGATGTTCCTACAGAGATAGAGACAAAACTTGAAAGGGATATAGTGTTGTCAGAATATATACCCTATTACAGGAAATTAAAATATATATACGATTTTGGAGCTAACTGGCAAATATATATTGATGTAGAAGATGTTACAGAAAATTATGAACTAAATCATCCCGTCTGTCTTGACGGCGAAGGGGATGCCCCTCCTGAGGATATAGATGGAGAAACTGCTTATGAAAACTTTCTTAAGGCTGTGGAGAATGTAAAGGCTTCCCAGAACTTCATGGTCAGAATAATAGCAGCAGCTAGAGGATACAGAGAGTTTGATATTGCCATAGTGAATAATGAGCTTAAATGGTATTGTGTGTAGTCTTGATTTTTTAGACCTTAAACCCCTAGTTGATGTTTATTTTACTTGTGATACTTTTAATATAATGCTCGAAAATGATAAACTTCAAGTATCAAAAAAAAGCAATTTATATTTTCACAGAAAGTAAGGATTTGAAAGGAAATTTGTTAAAAATATCCGCATGAGAGTACCAAATTTTTTCAATAGTGCAACATTGCCAAAAGGAAGAATGTAAGGGGGAGAAAAATGTTAGCCCGTTTTGTAGAGCAGGATAAAGAAATAAAAAAGCTTTTTTATCAGAAAATCAAAGAAAAAGAAGAAAGAGAAAAACAAAAACATCTAGACAAAATTAGTGAAGGTTTTTTTGGATGGCTTTTAGAGCCTATTGCGGATGTTGCTTACACATGGAGGCGTATTTCCGAAAAAGAACAAGGAAGTAGTGGTGAAAATTCGGTAGGATGGGCATTGCATTTGTGGCTTCCAAGTAATGCAGTTGTTATAAATGATCTTGTTTTAGAAGTAGAACCTGACGAATTTATACAAATTGACCATCTTGTATTAAATACGAACGGAATTTTTGTATTAGAGACAAAATCATGGGATGGGGCTTTTTTAGGGGCAAAAGATAAGTGGCGTATGAAACAAGGTAATAAATGGGTTGAAGTTCAAAGCCCTACTAAGCAAAATGAAAGGCATGTTAAATTGTTTAAAAAATGGTTAGAAGAAAATTTGCCTGATTTACATGAGAGAGTTAAAGATCATATATATCCAATTGTAATATTTAAACGGGCTAAATGGGTGAAAGCTAAAGATTGCAGCATGCCTGTTGTTATTGGCGGAATGGAAGCTGTTGGAGAGATTAGAAAAGTAAAAGGGGGAAATATATCTGAAGAGGATATTAATTTAATTATTGAAGCTGTAAAAAATGCTAAACCGTTAGATCATGAAGAATGGAAGAGAAAGCATAGTAAAAGGAAAGAAGAGGATGAAAAAAGATACCAAGTTACAACAGGGAAAACTTCAAGTGGTAAAATGTATGTAAGGATTTTGGGAACAAAGGAAGATGCCCAAAAAGTTGCAGAGGAGTATAAAAACCAAAATTATACAATAAGCGAAATAAGGCAGGATAAAAAAGATAAAAACGTGTGGTTTTTTTATTATTGTTAAAGCTTGAAAAATAGTAAAGATGTTAGGTGAAGCTAAGTTATTAATATTATCCTCAGGGCTTTGCTGTGTTACACATTTTCATTTTTGTCGATATATGTCGAAATATTTTTAATATTTGTATTGGTCTTTAGGAAATAAAATGGTAAAATGAATACAGAATGAAAATTATTTAGAGACTTAGTAACAGCAATTATAAATTGTTATTCAAAACTTATCATTTATGAGATATAATAATATTAAGAAGGAGCAAAATGTCATGAATGATAAAAATGTAAAGGAAGCTATTCACAATCAGCATGACAAAGGGTATAAATTTTTGTTATCCAGTAAGCGAGTGTTTATAGAGTTATTAAGAAGTTTTGTAAAACAGGAATGGGTAAATGATATAGACGAGGCAAATGTAGTTAAAGTAGATAAGTCATTTGTATTACAAGACTTTGCAGATAAAGAAGCAGACTTAGTTTACAGAGTAAAATTAAAAGAAAAAGAAGTTATATTTTATATATTGATGGAATTACAATCTACAGTTGACTATCAAATGCCCTACAGATTACTTTTATATATGGTAGAGATATGGAGAAGCATACTAAAAGACATACCAAAAAAAGAATCAAGAAGGAAAGATTTTAAATTACCAGTTATAGTACCGATAGTATTGTACAACGGAGTCCGTAAGTGGACAGCAAAAACAAGCTACAAAGAAACACTAAATTCCTATGAAACCTTTGGAGAATATGCAGTAGATTTCAAATATATACTAATAGATGTAAATAGGTATACAAAAGAAGAATTATTAAAGTTAGAAAACTTAATAGCTTCTGTATTTTTATTGGAACAAAAAGTAGAATTTGAAGAAATAATGAAAAGGCTTAAGGAATTATCAGAGATATTAAATAACTTGGATAAAGATGAAATATTATTATTTAAAGCATGGTTTAAAAAGATATTACTAGCTAGATTGCCGGAAGAAGAGCGAGAAAATATAGAGAGGATAATAGATGAAAACAAGGAGGTGAATATAATGATATCAAATCTTGAAAAAACCATATTGCAAGAGATGAAAGAGCGTGAGAAAAGGGGTATTGAAAAAGGGATAAAAAAAGGGATAAAAAAAGGAATAGAAAAAGGAATAGAAAAAGGAATAGAAAAAGGAATAGAAAAAGGCATGGAGAGGGGAATAGGAGTAACTGTTATTAAGTTATTAGAGAAGAAATTTGGAAATGTTCCGGAAGAATATGTAAAGAAAATAGATGGTGCAAACAGAGAAACATTGATGGCTATTGTTGATAATATATTTGAGATAGATAAAATAGAGGATTTAGGTAAGTTCTTGAAATAAAGGTACTATGAAAAGTAGTGTCTTTATTTTTTTTGGTAACAGATCTATATTAGAATTTGAAGGAAGAGTTAATGGTGGTAAGCTTTGCAACAGTAACTGTTAAATCTTTTTTGCCAAGAAGAGTTTATACGTACGCTTATTGTAACACTTGGCATAGAAAAGAGCAGGTTGATAGTACAAGTAATAAATGGAAGTTAGGAGATGCGTGGAAGCTTATGGATGAATTAGCTGATGAATGGATAAATACATGATATCTTGCAGAATAATAATAGACAATTTGGTAGACATGAAAAAACAAATCTGTTGCTATAATATTACTAACTCTAAAGTTAGTAACTTTAGAGTTAGTAATTTATATAGGGATGTGCAAAATTAATAAAAATAATCACGATCAAAAACCAGAATATGTATGATATACAATATATAGTAATCAAAACTGACAATAAAACATAAAGAAAGTGGTAAGGGAAAAGAAAAGACAAAAAGAGGAGCTAAAAAAGGGCATAAATATCCTGTAGAAGTCAAATGTTAAAAAATGGCATGAACTAAATTCAGTAAAAGTTAAGCCGATTGCATCAGACCAATAAGGGACTTAAACTCATCAAATTTACCCAGTTTAATAGCTACAATAGCGACAGTAAGCAAAGTAATATGGCCAAAAGTATTAAGGTTGCTGACAGAATTAATATTTCTAACATAAGCTTTTTCAAAATCTAGAGCTTTAAAGCGGGAATTATATCTTTCTGATTCAATCCTCAATTTATAGACAGCCTTAAAATATAGGGAGTCTCTATTAATAGAGGACCTATAATCAGAAGATATAATAGCATACTTAGTACAGCCTCTATGCTTTTTGCCATTAAAATATTTAGGATGCTGAATAGGGCAGGCAGAGTCATCTTTAGAATTACAGAACTTGCAAACAAATTTTTGCTTAATAAAACCATCAAAATATTGCTTGCCGTCTTTGAGCATTTTAATACCTGCTTCACAAACCATATAACCATCATCAGTCAGTGGGGGATTTTTAGAATTACGCTTGTTAAGAGGAATAAAACAATGACCATGGAGAGTATCTCTAACAAAATTATAAACTCTCTTAACATCATACCCCTTATCGGCAATAAAATTAACATACTTAAGGTTAAACCACTTATTAGTCTTCTCAAGCAAAGATAAAGCGACTTCAAAATCAGGGGCATCAGCGGGGGTAGTAGTTTCAGCGATGGGTAAACCAGAGATAGCATCAACAATAATGTGATTTTTATAGCCCCAATAAAACTTATAGCGTTTATTAGAAGAATCATTAGAAGCAGAATAAACGCCTAATTTACAATCCTTATCAGACTTAGGCTGATTATCTTTAGAGAATTTATTTTTAGAAAAAGACTTAGGGTTATTTAACTTAGTGTTAGCTTTAATAGGGGTAGAGTCCATGGAAATAAACTCACCAGAGATAATGCCCATATTTTTGAGGATATTGACTTGATTTTGAAAGATAGAGGTCAAATAATCATGAGAGAACTCATTAATAAAACGGCGGAAAGTCCAATAAGAAGGAAGAGGTTTAAGGATGTTAAAGCCACAAAGATGAGCAATGATAAGATTATTGCGGAGATAATCTAAAAGGTCAGAAATTGTACCGAATCTTTCAGCTTTCATAACAATAAAAGCTCTAAACATTGCATGATGAGAATAACCCTTACGGCCAGGACTAGAGGAAGGGAATTCAGGTATTGAAGACAAGTCTAGATTTTTAAACATAGAAGAATAGAAATCAATTTTAGACAGAGAAGTAAAGAGTTCAGGTATATTTAAAAGTAATTGAAGCTGGTACATGTAGGATTTCCCCCTCCTTAAAAAATATTTTTATATAGGTCTTTGCAGAATCCCAAAATCCTTATGGATTAAGGGATTCTGCTATATATTTTCAAAGGAATTCCTCCACTTTCGTCGAATTTATATAGAGAACCAAATCCCAAAAAGAAATGGAGGAAATCCTATGAAAATCAAAGCTAAACAACTTTCTCTCTCCGATATTTACGATGATGTTCAATCCTTCTTTGAAGAAGATAAACCCAAGTTTATTAAACTCTTTGATTCCTTTATTGATTTATCTGAACTTATTCCACCTTCTTTTTACGCCCATTATTATTCTCACTTCGGGCGTCATAGGGATTTTTCTCTTGAATCTATGCTCACTTCTTTGATTATCCAAAAAATTCTCTCTATCCCTACTGTTCAACTCCTTGTCCATGTTCTTAAGCTCTCTAAAGAATTAAGAGAGCTTTGTGGCTTTAAAAGAGTCCCTCATCCTTCTCAATTCTCTAGATTTAAATCCATTTTCCTCAAAGATTTGGAGAATTTCTTCAATAATCTTGTTAATTTAACTGAGCCTATTTGTCAGGCTATTAATCCTTCACTTTCTAATATCCTCATCGCTGATACTACTGGCTTTCAACCTTATGTCAGAGAAAATAATCCTAAGTTCTTTGATTCCCTTTATAGAAATATTAAAAAGTTCTCTAAATCTAATCCTGATTTTGATGCCCACTCTTATGCTTGTTCTAAAATGCCTAAGTTCGCTCACTCTAATCCTGATGCTAAATTCTCTTATATTAATGGCCATTATTGTTACTCTATCAAAGCTACCATCCTCACTAATGGCTTAGGCATTATTCAGCATATTAGTTTCTATGACGATGATTCTTTAAATGTCAATACTGCTAAATCTGCTGCCGAGTCTAAAGATTTGTACGATTCTAAAACTTTAATCCCTTCTCTTAAGGAATTCTTTAATTTACATCCTAATTTCTCTTATAGATACTTCTTAGGTGACGCTGGGTTTGATTCTTTTGATAATTACAAATACTTGTTCTCAGAGCATGGCATAATCCCTATTATCCCTATTAACCCTCGAAATTCTAAAAACTTACCTCAGCCTACTTTTAACTCTGATGGTATCCCTACCTGCCCCCGTGACCCTTCTCTTAAAATGTCCTATGATGGCATCGTCCGGGAAAAAGGTAGAACTACCAGAATTAAATGGCTTTGCCCTATGTCCAAAAAAGTTAGACTAAACGGTAAAACTACTTATATCCTTCAATGTGATAACCCCTGTACCTCTTCTAAATGCGGCAGAATATTCTATACTACCCTTGATATTGATTTTAGAAAAAACACTGTTGTCCCTCGTAACTCTAAAAAGTGGTCCAAACTTTATGAAAAACGCCCTATTATTGAAAAATCTATTTCTCTTTTAAAAAGTTCTATCGCTGTTGATAGCTTTAAACTCATAAATACCAGGTCAATCAAAGCTGATGTTTTTCTTGGGGCTATCACTCAACATATTGGTTTAATTATTACTGCAAAACTTGGTACTTTTGAACATCCTTTATCTTTGAAAAAACTTTTGGCTTGATAACTTGTTCTTATGGTTTGATTCGTTTGTCACCTTTTTACATTAAAAAGGTGTGTTAGGTATTGTCTTTTTTGAATTTGTATCTTTCTTCCATTTCTCTTTTCCCCTCTTGAGCGTGCCTTTAAAATGTAATTTCTTTATTTTGTTCCTTGTAATGTAACTTTTTTACTCTAATATTTATCTCATTTTGCAATCACCTAAAATATTTTTATACGGTATATATAATAATTCGACAAATGGGAGGGGAAATCCTACATAAAAGATAAAAAATTCAAGAGTGATAGGAAAAAAGTATGTCTGTAGAATGGCTTAAATGAAGGCTTCTGAATTTTGCACAAGTCTAAATTTATAAGTTAATGAGGTGAATTTAATGTTTATTGGTAAGAGAATATGAACTTGAAACATTAAACAAACTTGAAGACGTGTAGGAAAAACTACATTACTGACCGAGTTTTGTAAAGATAAACCATCAATATGAATCACGGGAAAAAGCGTTTCTCTTTTTGGCTCAACAGGCGGAGGACAAACGGCTAAAATCTTCATAAGTATAAACTTCTTTTCTTTTTGGCAAAGACATAATTGGCACTCCTCATAATTTTTCCCATACTAAGTTTGACATTTTAATAGCTTTTATATTCTGTACTTTCATAGAGAAATTCCTTCTTGATTTCATTATATTATACATATACTATACATGCAACAGAATATAGTTTTGGTATCCGGCGTTCCAAAATGGGCTTACATTATTTTTGTCAGGACGTGTCGAATTTTCTTAATATTTGCACAGGAAAAAGATAGGGGGACGTTTGGCCTATCTTATAACTGTATTAAGATATATCCATATATACCCATCACCCCGCCGTACCACCTTGCTAAATACAATTTCAGCAATATCATATATTACCTTGAAAATAAGTAAGAGCAGATAAAATCCTGCTCCCTATCTAAAGTTTACAAATTCTTCTATGAAATAATCAATCGCATTTAATCGGCTCTTTATATACAAACCAATTTTAGTCCTTTCACACAAATCAACTAATAAATGAAATAAATACTCATCTCTTACAAATATTTTCTTTGGTTTACCCATATTTAAAATATATGGAATTACCATATCAAAAACATATTGTACTTCATTATCTTCTGGAGAAAGAATATGTTGATCTATTATCATCCCTGATTTAGAATCAGCAAGAATACAAATTCTCCCTGCAATTGGTCTATCATATTCTTTATCTCTAATTATGGTATTCAAGTACGCTATATCAACTTCTATTTCGGCAGAAGTAGTTGTTTGCTTTGCCATTCTTGATAAAAGAAGCTCATCTTTTAATATAGGGATTAAATATTTTCTTTGGGGTAACAAAAGGGGAGCTGCTAAAGTAACCCATTGATTTTTTTGCTCATCGTATTTATGAACTAAAGTTTCTCCCTCTTCGAAGTTAACTACAATATCTTCTTCAATGTAATTTTTTAGTGTTTGTAATAAATGTCTCATTATTGCTGTCTGTTTTAATACTTCTTCTTTATTCAAAATATAAGGAGCATATCCTTTCTTGAAAGATCTAAAATAGATCCAGTTATTCCTACCTCTAAACTTCAATCCCAGGTCTTTTACAATTTGCAATTCTTCTTTAAACAACTCTTCTCTATCCCCAAAATAGCATATAATTACATTATCTTCTTGAAATCGCTGAATTTGCTGTGGTGGCATATCAGTAGTCTCAATAATTTTGTAAAAATTATCCAAAGCATCAAACCCAAAATAAAAACCTATACCGTAAAATTCTCCTCCTCTTCCCATTACACTACAATATACTGGTTCTTCATTTTCTGGCAAAATTAATGTTATTATATCTACATCCCAAAAATATTTCCAAGGATTTAATTCCTTTATTTTAACAGTTACCTCATACAATTCTTTCCACTCTTCTAATGTCGCTTTTTCTTTCATTACTATTTACACCCTTCCTTATAAAATTTTCTTATGTCTTTTACATTGTAAGGCTCTTCAACCTCTTAATTCTCTCTTCAATCGGTGGATGAGTTGCAAATAACTTTTCCGCTCTTCCAAAAGGATTTGATATAAACAAATGAGCTGTTGCGTCAGAGGTAACTCTCATAGGTCTAGTATAACTACCTATTTTTTCAAGAGCTGATGCAAGACCATAGGGATCTCTTACAATATATGCACCAGTTGCATCTGCCAAATATTCTCTTTGTCTTGAAATTGCAGACCTTATAATTAATACAATAAGAGGAGCAATAATAGAAAAAATAAGCCCAATAATGAGGAGAATTATAGCTCCATTGTCATTTTTATCTCTTCTTCTGCTTTCTCCCATTCCCCACCACATACTTCTTAGCATTACATCCCTGAGTAAAATTATAAGTCCTGCAACAACTGCAACAACCGTCATCAAAAGTATATCTCTATTTCTGATGTGAGATATTTCATGAGCTATTACTCCTTGGAGCTCTTCTCTATTCATCATTTGAAGTAGACCGGTTGTGACACAAACAGAAGCATGCTTTGGGTCTTTGCCCGTAGCAAAAGCATTAGGTTGGGATTCTTCCATTATATAAACATTGGGCTTTGGTATACCTGCTGCGAGAGCGACTTCTTCCACAATATTATGAAGAACATAATACTCCTCTGGATTTGCCGGAATGGCTCCCACCGACGCGAGAGCTATTTTATCTGACTGCTCATACGCTATCCAATTATACAGCACAATAAAAATTGCTAAAAGAACTATTCCTGTAAGTCCCCAGTTGAAATACCATACAAAAAAATAACCTATAGCAAAAAGTATAAGAGAAAATGTAACTATAAATAGATAAGTTTTCCTTACATTTTCTGCTTGAAGTTCATATAGAGTTTTTCTAGACATTACACTCACACCCTCGTTAATCAAAACTGAACATTAATAGGTCCTCTTTCACCTTCATCAACAGGATAATATTCCTTGGGTGTTAATCTCATCATATTTGCAACAATAGAAGCAGGGATTCTCTGTTGTGCTGCATTGTACTGCATGACTATATCATTATAAAACTGTCTTGCAAAAGCAATTTTATTTTCTGTATTAGTTAATTCTTCTTGGAGTTTTAAAAAATTCTCATTTGCCTTTAATTCTGGATAATTTTCTGCAACAGCAAAAATTGTCTTAAGAGCTTGTGTAATCTGATTATTAGTATCTCCTACTTCTTTTACTGATTGAGCTCCCATTGCCTTAGCCCTTAATTCTCCTAAATTTTCAAAAATCTCTTTTTCATGAGCAGCATATCCTTTTACTGTATTCACAAGGTTAGGTATAAGGTCATATCTTCTCTTTAACTGTACATCTATTTGCGCCCAAGCATTTTCTACTCTGTTTTTCAAATTAATAAAACTATTGTAAGTCACAATAAACCACAAAACTATAACTGCTACGATACCTAAAATTATCCATATCATTTGATTTCCTCCTTCATATTCATTGTAAATTTCTGGCCTACCATATTTGCTCCTTTAATTTTCTTACACTAAGTTTGACATTTTGATAGCTTTTATATTCTGTGTTTTCTTAAATCTTTCTTAGTTTCATTATATTATATATCTATTATACATGCAACAGAATATAACTTTGGTATCAGGTGCTTATGGGGTTAGATTATTTTTGTCAGGTATGTCGAAATTTTCTTAATATTTGTGTTGGATTTTGCGTTATAAAATGATAAAATTAAAATTAAGGTGTAGAAAGGTAGGGTGATATTATATGAAAATTGGTGTTATAAGTGATACTCATGGAGATTATAAATCATGGGAAAAGGCGTGGGATTTTTTAAAGGATTCGGATATTATTTTACATGCAGGGGATGTTTTATATCATGGACCCCGTAATCAAATTCCTGAAGGATATGACCCGAAAAAACTTGCTGATGCTGTAAATGCCTCTCCCGTTCCAATTTTGATTGCAGAAGGGAATTGTGATGCTTATGTTGACCAAATGATGCTTGATGTACCTATACAAACACCGTATGTCTTTGCTTTCATTGAGGGGAAAAGATTTATGATTCAACATGGCCATAATATTTCTGATGAAGATATACATAAGTTGGTTAAGAAGTATAAATTAGATTATTTTATAATTGGGCACACGCATATTCCTTTAATAAAAAAGATTGAAAATTGTGTGGTGATTAATCCTGGTTCTACATCTCTCAGCAAACGGGAAGATAAGATTAATTCGGTAGGATTTATTGAAGTTGAAAGTGGAAGTGTTCATATAATTGATTTGGAAAGCAGAAAAGATATTTTGTTTTTGGAATGATATGTAAGTGATATAATGATTTCAATGTAATTACATTTATTACCTTATAATTAATCGGAAGTTTGAGAATGACGTAATACGAAAAAAATTGATTATATTGTAACCAGAGATAAGATAGGATTTAGTGATAAAACGGTTAGAAAAATTTTTGCTGTATGTTATAATAAAAACAAAAAGTTAAGAGGTGCTTTAAATGAGGTATATCAATATTGGTAATGGGGAGATAAAGGCCTCGGCAATTGCGTTGGGTTGTATGAGGATTGCTGATAAGCCTGTAAAAGAAGTGGCGGAACTTATAAATACGGCTCTGGAGGAAGGCATAAATTTTTTTGACCATGCTGATATATATGGCGGTGGAAAATCTGAAGAGGTATTTGCTGAGGCAATAAGCAAGAAGGCTGATATCAGAGAAAAGATAATTATTCAAACTAAATGTGGCATAAGACATGGATATTATGATTTTTCAAAGGAGCATATTTTGAAATCTGTCGATGGAAGCTTAAAAAGACTCAAAACTGACTACATAGATGTTCTGTTATTACACCGTCCTGATACTTTGATGGAACCAGAAGAGGTTGCAGAGGCTTTTTCAATACTTCACAGCAGTGGCAAGGTTAGAAACTTCGGCGTAAGTAATTTTAATCCGATGCAGATAGAACTGCTTAGTAATTATTTAAACCAAAAGCTTATCATAAACCAATTGCAGTTTAGTATTATGCATACAGGTATGATAGATTCTGGTTTTAATGTGAATATGAAAGTAGATCAGTCTATAGATAGAGATGGCAGTGTTTTGGAGTATTGCAGGTTAAAGAATATTACGATACAAGCATGGTCGCCCTTCCAATATGGATTTTTTGAAGGCACTTTTTTAGGTAACGAAAAATTTAAAGAACTTAATGACAAAATTGACGAAATTGCTGCTAAAAAGGGTGTGCCGAGTATTGCTATACCTATTGCATGGATTTTAAGACATCCAGCAAAGATACAAGCTATTGTTGGTACGACAAATTCTGCTCGATTGAAAGATATATGCAAAGCATCAGAGATTGAACTTACAAGAGAAGAATGGTATGAGTTATATAGAGCTGCAGGGAACAAATTACCATAAAGGCAAGTATTATTTTTGTGATAAAGAAAATAAAGTTTACAAAAAGGTACTAAGCGAATTAGTACCTTTTTTTATAATGAATTTGGTTAGAGTGTTTTAGAGGATTTTTTGCTTCTCTTCGTGTATCCTAGATTATTGTGAATACTTAAAAGTGAAGTAAAGTGTGATATAATGAAATTAAGAAGGAAATGGCAGGACAATTGAGAAAGATTGTAATATAGATGATAATATGTTACTATTCGTTAATTGTAGGGGAATAATGAGAAGAAGGGAGTGACTCCCTATGGGGTAGAAGTTATACAGGGGTATACAGTTCTAAAAGATGGGATTAATCGATGGCGAATTCCTAAGTTTGGGAAAATGAAAGTGGATGCTGTTATTTATGTGAATGATGCGTTAAAAGAATTTTTGCATGAAGACCAGTCTTTAAGGCAGCTTGTCAATGCTGCTAGTCTTCCCGGAGTTGAGGAACCTGTTATAGGTATGCCAGATATTCACGAGGGCTTTGGGCTTCCCATAGGAGGAGTTATGGCAATAGAGGAAAAAGGGGTCATTTCAGCTGGAGCGGTAGGGTATGATATTAATTGTGGTGTAAGGCTTTTAAGAACTAACCTTGAAGCAACGTATTTTAATAAAGAGCTTTTAAGTAAACTTATAGAACGGATTGAGTATTATGTTCCAACAGGCATAGGGAAAAAGGGAAAACACAAGGGTATTACACGGGTAATTTTTGATGATGTAGTGCACAGTGGGGTAGAAGCCGTGATTAAAGCGGGTTTTGGCAAAAAATCTGATTTGGAGTATATTGAAGAGGGAGGAAAGCTTGAAGGAGCTGATCTTTCTGCGGTATCAAAGGAAGCACAGGAAAGAGGCGAAGAACAACTTGGCACTTTAGGAGGAGGCAATCATTTCATAGAGATTCAGCGAGTTGATTCTATTTTGGATGAAAAATTGGCAAGACAATTTGGGCTTTTTAAAGGGCAAATTGTCATTATGATTCACACGGGAAGCAGAGGGTTTGGGCACCAGATTGCTACAGATTATACAAAGATTTTATGGGTAGCGGCAAAGAAATATGGAATTGAGGTACCTGAAAAAGGGCTTGCAGCGGCTCCTATTGATTCAAAAGAGGGCAAAGCGTATTATAAAGCGATGGCAGCTGCAGTGAACTTTGCTTTTTCAAACAGGCAGATAATCATGTTTGATGTGATAAGGGCTTTTGAGGATGTTTTGAAAAAGTCTGAGGAGTCTATG
The DNA here is from genome assembly GCF_003722315.1 of Thermoanaerobacter ethanolicus JW 200. NCBI lineage: Bacteria > Bacillati > Bacillota > Clostridia > Thermoanaerobacterales > Thermoanaerobacteraceae > Thermoanaerobacter > Thermoanaerobacter ethanolicus. The sequence goes on from NZ_CP033580.1 coordinate 1,263,323, forward strand.
GGGTTCCAACTTGTGTATGACGTTGCTCACAATATTGCTAAGTGGGAAGTACATGGCGGTAAGAAACTTCTTGTTCACAGAAAAGGAGCCACAAGGGCTTTACCATCAGGGCATCCTCAAAATCCTTCTTTTTACAAAGAATCAGGACATCCTGCTCTTATTCCCGGCAGTATGGGTACAGGTTCTTATGTGGTGGTTGGCACAGAAAAAGCGGCAGAGACCTTTTATTCTGTGAATCACGGAGCAGGACGAAGGCTTTCACGAAATAAGGCTAAAAAAATCAGTAAAGAGGAATTTGAAAAGGCTATGGGGGATGTAATATACAATGTTCGGTCTTATAAAGATATCGCTGATGAGTCGCCACTTGCTTACAAAGACGTAGAAGAGGTTGTGTCTGTTCTTGAGAAAAGAGAAATTACTATACCTGCTGCTCGATTTGTGCCTCTTGCAGTTGTAAAAGGCGCAGATTAAAATTTTAAAATGAGGTGAACAAATGATTACAAAAGTCAAAAATTTATTTAAAGGCAAACATCGCCCTAAACTTATGGCTTTAGATTTTATCAAATACATAGGTCCTGGGTTACTGGTTACTGTTGGCTTTATTGACCCGGGAAATTGGGCTTCTAATGTTGATGCAGGGTCGTCTTACGGTTATAAGCTTTTATGGATGGTGACTTTATCTACTATCATGCTCATTATACTTCAACATAATGCTGCACATCTGGGTATAGTTACAGGTTATTGCATGTCTGAAGCTGCAACTAAGTTTTTAAAGCCTTTTACTTCGAGGTTAGTTCTTATTTCAGCTGTCTTTGCGGCGATTTTGACGGCGATGGCAGAAATTTTAGGTGCCGCGATAGCTCTTCAAATGCTTTTTAGGATACCTATAAAGATAGGGAGTTTGATTACTCTTGTTTTTGTTTCATGGATGCTTTATACAAATTCCTATAAAAAGTTGGAAAAATGGATTATAGGTTTTGTATCTCTTATTGGCATTTCTTTTATATTTGAGCTTTCGCTAGTTGATGTGAAATGGACAGAGGTAGCTTCAAGCTGGGTGAAACCAGAATTTCCAGCAGGTTCTATGCCTATAATTATGAGTGTGCTTGGTGCTGTTGTTATGCCCCACAATTTGTTTTTGCACTCGGAGATAATACAAAGCAGGCAGTGGAATTTAGAAGATGAGAAAGTCATAGTGAAACAGCTTAATTATGAGTATTTTGATACTATCTTTTCTATGATAATAGGTTGGGGAATAAACAGTGCTATGATTATTGTTGCAGCATCGGCTTTTTTTACCAATAATGTAACTGTAACGGAGCTTAATCAGGCACAGCAGATGTTAAAACCTCTTTTGGGAAATGCATCAGCAGTGGTTTTTGCTTTGGCTCTTCTTTTTGCAGGAATTTCTTCATCTATAACAGCAGGTATGGCAGGTGGAAGTATTTTTGCGGGGATATATGGAGAACCTTATGATATACACGATGCACATACAAAAGTTGGCGTAGGAATTACATATATTTTTGCAGTGCTAATAATATTCTTTGTAAAAAGCCCCTTTCAAGGACTGGTTTATTCGCAGATGTTTTTAAGTGTACAGCTTCCAATTACAATTTTTTTGCTCATTTATTTGACTTCTTCAAAGAAGATCATGGGTAAGTTTGCAAATACATTGCTTTATAAAGTATTGTTGTGGACTATAGGAATTATAGTGACGGTTTTAAATGTGATGCTTCTTATGAGCTTTGTTGGGTGATTGATACTTTTTTAATTAAATGTTAAAATTAAAATGTAAAGATATAAATATTTTGTTTAAGAAAGTTTAATTGAAGTGAAAGCTGAGGTGAGTGATAATGAAATCAAATTTGAATGAAATACTCAATCTGATAGATAATTTATCATTTGCAGAGAAAAAAATCATTTATAAAAAAATGCAAAACGAGATAAACAGCAAATTGCTTGATATATTAGAAAAAACTAATGAAAGAGCCGAAAAATACCCCATATCATTAGAAGAAATAACTGAAGAAGTAGAGTATATTAGAGGGAAAAGATATGAAAAAAATTAAAGTAGTTATTGATACAAATATTTTTATTAGTGCTTTTCTAGGAAGTAAAAATGCAAAATTTTTAATGAAAGAAATTTTTAACGACGAATATATACTCATAATGTCAGCTGAACAATTGCTAGAAATAAAAGAAGTATTGAATCGACCTAAGTTTAAAAAGTATGTTTCTAAGTCAGAAATTGATGCACTTATTGAATTGCTTTCTTTGAAAATAGTTGAGCCTGTTATATATCAAAAAATCACAGATTGTAGAGATGAAAAAGACAATATGATTCTTGAAGAAGCTGTATATGGAAATGCGGACTATATAATAACTGGTGATGATGATTTGCTTGTATTAAATCCTTATAGATGGATAAAGATTGTTGAGCTAAGAAGTTTCTTAAAAGAAATGTATGATTTGTAAAGTAGAGATATTTATTTAAGAAAATAAGAAAATGATGATAAATTATGAGAGGGGACCGGTGAGATACCCTTGATTTTTTTATTAAAAAATTGAGGTATACTAGTGCTTTGCAAAGTTTTGTTGGATGATTGATATAAATGCTATAAAATGGTAGAATATATGTAAAGAATTTTGTGTGGTGAGGAAGATGAGTATCACTGATGAAGAGAAAAAGAAAATACGTGAAAATTGGCGGTTAAAGAGTAAAAAAGAGAAAGAAATGCTAGAAATACGAAAAAAGGATGCATTAGATAAAGCGTATAAGATTGCTAAATTTTTGAAAGAAAAATATAATGTGAGTAAAGTTGTCTTGTATGGATCACTGGCAAGGGGATTTGATTTTTGGGAATTTTCAGATATTGATATTTTTGTAGATGATTGGGATGATGATAAGTTTAACTACTGGACAATGTTTGTTGAGATAGAGAATATTGCAAGGCCTTATAAAGTGAGTATAGTTACACAACGGGATGCTACGGAGGCTTTGTTAAAGGAAATAGAGAAAGAGGGGAGGGAAATAGGGTAGTGGATGTGGGTAAGGTAAATAATACTAATTGTGTTAAAATAAGAATTTTGGTGGGGTGATAGTATGAAAGTTAAGTTTACTGTGGTTATTCAAAAAGAAGAAAATTGGTATGTAGCAAAGTGTATTGAAAACAATGTTGCATCTCAGGGGAAAACTATAGAGGAGGCATTAGATAATCTAAAAGAAGCATTAGAGTTGTATTATGAAAATGGAGAGCTTGACCTGGAAGAGAAACCGCTATTTATAACAGCAGTGGAGGTAACAATATAATGGGATCGAAATATCCAGTTCTGCCGCCAGACAAAATTTTGAGAGCACTAAAAGAATTTGGATTTGAGAAGGTTTCTCAAAAAGGTAGTCATATAAAGCTTAAGAACCCAGATGGTAAAGTAGTTATTGTACCGTTACATTATGAGATAGCTAAAGGAACGTTAAAGAGTATTCTCGAACAGGCAGGAATATCATTGAAGGAATTTAAAAAACATTTATAATGGTCTATTATTGGAAAGGAGTGAGATTTATGCCAATTGCAAATTTAATTACAAAAGAAAAGATTGCATCAGAAAAGAAAGAAATTTTAAAGAAAGAACTTGCCGATGTGATGTATGAAGTTGCAGGAAAAAGTGAAAATTGGCTTATGGTGAGATTTACTGAAGAAGAGGATATATTTTTCCAAGGTCAACCTCTTGAAGAGGGTGGCATTGTTGAGATAAAGCTTGTTGGCAAACTTCAAAGGGGACAAAAGGAAGAAATATCAAAAAGGATTTGTGATGTTTTAAATAAGGTTTTGGGCTATGGAAAAGACAGTATTTATATAGTTATCCAAGAAATAGAGGGACAGAATTGGGGTTATAATGGGAGCACTTTTTAAAAATGGAATGCTTAAAAGTGAAAATGATGAGAAGATTTTTTAAATCCTTATTATTTCCATAAAATTTGGGAAGTGATAAGGATTTTTGTTTCAAAAGGTCAAAAAATAAATTGAAATGAGGGAGTATTAAGTTTACAATATATATGAAATATAAATGCAAGGTGAAGTGTTATGGAAGATAAACTTGATTTGAATGTGATAAAACCGATTGAAGAGGTAAAGTATTTGTCTGCGGAAAATGCTTCGCGATATCGCCTTATCATGAGGTATTTTTATGAGCAGTACCAGAAATTTAAATATTGGCTGTACAAAGAGGATATATATGAATATGTAAGTCAATTTGATATGTTTGCTGACTATACAATGGAAAAATGTGAGCAGGACTTAAAAGCACTTACTGAATGGAAAAACCTTATTGCGACACAAGATACCAGTAAAGCTTCTACGATTGACGAATTTAAAAACAAAAAATTCAGGTATCAGCTGAGTCCATATTCTATTGAGATAGAAAGAATGAGCATAAGGCTGGAAAGCATCGTCGGTTATGGTGGGTCACTACAGCCGGCTTTATTTGAAAGGATTTACCGCAATTTAATAAAGATAAATGAAATGGCGAAAAAAGAGGATTTACAGGAAATAAACAGATGGTGGGAAGACCTCAATACCGACTTTGAAAATATATATCACAATGCGACAGATTACATTGCAAGTCTTCAAAGCTCTAACGCTGATGAACTTATGAAGTCAGAGCAGTTTATAATTTACAAAGACAAACTTATAGAATATTTAAGAGATTTTATAAAAGACCTTCAGAGGTTTTCTGTTGCCATAGAGAGCTTTTTGAAAAAGGTGAGTCCGGAGGTTGTCAATTCCATTGTAGATAAGTTATGCCAATATGAAATGAGTATTCCAAGAATCGACAGAGTTTTAAATGAAGAGGAAGTAAAAGAGGATTTGATGGATAAGTGGAATAACATATCTTTTTGGTTTACAGGTCATAATTTTGAAGACAGCGAGGCAGTAAGGCTTCTTAATATATCAAATGAAATAATCAGAAAAATAACAATGTATGCGGCGAGAATAGCAGAAAACAGGATGAAAGCTGCCAGCAGAAAGAATGAATATATTGCACTTTCTAAAATGTTTGCAAAAGCAGGTAGTATAAAAGAAGCACACCTTTTATCTGCGGCGGTTTTCGGTTGCTTTTACACAAGGCACATAAAAGGTGATTTTGAAAGAAAGACAGAAAGTGTAAACCAGAGCGTATGGGAAGAACCGCCCTTTAAAGTAATTATAAAGCCAAAAACAAGGAGCTACAGTAATTCTGTTAAGACAAATGCGATTATTGATAAAAGTGCTGACAAGACTGAGATGCTGATGGACTATCTCAATCAGAAAAATATAGAAGATGAAATAATAGCAAGTTGCATTGTTGGCAATAGAATAAGGATAAAGGATTTACCTGTTGTAAAACCTTTTGTGAGGGCAACGATACTTAAATGGATAGGAAAAGCGATAGCAAGAAATGGCTTTACAGGAAAAACAGAAGATGGAAGAACATACAGGCTTCATATGCCAAAGAATGGCGAGAGAGCAATACTAAAATGCACGGATGGTAATCTTGATATGCCTGATATTGTAATTGAGTTTGTGGATTGAAGGTGAAAATATGGAAGAACTTCAGATGCTTCTTGAAAATTTTTGGATATTGAGAGATGACAGGGAAAATTTTAACAAAATACGGGATGCGGAGAATAAAATAAAACCTTTTGTTGAAGAAAAATTAGGATATAGATTGATTATAAACCCATATATTATTAAGTTAGAAAAAGTGCCGTCAGATGTTGAAGAGTGGATGGGGATAGATGCATTTCAAATGCCTATGGATTATGCATTTTTGTGTTTGCTCTTAGCTTTTTTGGAGGATAAAGGACCAGAAGACCAGTTTGTGTTGTCTAATATAACGGAATACATAGAGGCGCAGTATGATGGACCTGATAAAGTAGATTGGACGCTTTTTCAGCACAGAAAGTCACTTGTGCGGGTGCTCAATTTTGCTGTAGATATTGGCATAATTAAAATAGATGATGGTGACCATGAGAGGTTTTCAGAAAGTGAAGATACTGAGGTTCTTTACGAAAACACAGGTATTTCAAGGTATTTTTTGAGGTCTTTTAACAGAGAAATTACAGAAGACATGAAGATCGAGGATTTTTTGCAGGAGGACTTAAATCTTTCAAACTCCAAAGATGCGGTTATACAGAGAAGGCACAGGGCGTACCGAAAACTTATTCTTTCACCTTCTGTGTATAGTGAAGGACCTGATGACCAAGACTTCATGTATATAAAAAATTACAGAAATACTATAGCGAAAGATTTAGAGGAGTATCTTGATGCAAAACTTCACCTCCACAAAACTTCTGCTTTTGTCCTCTTTAATGACAACAAATATTTAAGGTCTTATTTTCCCGACAAAAACAAAAACATATCTGATATAATGCTGCAGGCAAGTAAAATTATAAGACAAATGATTGAAGATGGAAAACTCGCCTATAATCCTGACGATACTATAGATATAACTGAAGCAGAATTTATAAATATTATTTTGAAAGTAAAGGAAAGATTTAGTGATGGTTGGTATAAGTCTTACAGGGAGATGAGTGAAAAGCAGCTTATAGAAGAGGTCATTGAAAACATGGAAAGCTTTAAGATGATAAAAAGAGTTGAGGAATTGCATTCTATTAAAATACTGCCTATGGCGGCAAAGCTAATTGGGGAATATCCTCCAGATTTTGAAAAAGGAGAAGGTGCAGATGAGTGAAAAATTAGCCGAAAGATGGATGATTAACAGGATTGGGCTTCTTAATTTTTGGTATTATGATGATGAAATATTTGAGTTTGCAGATGGAAGGCTTCTTTTAAGAGGTGCTAATGGTTCTGGAAAGTCAGTGACAATGCAGAGTTTCATACCTTTAGTATTAGATGGCAACAAAAGTCCTGAAAGACTTGATCCCTTTGGCTCAAAGGCGAGAAAGCTTGAGGACTATCTTCTTGGGGAAGAAGAGGTAAGTGGGCTTGATGAAAGAACTGGCTATCTTTTCATGGAATTTAAAAAAGAGAAAAAAGACAGCTACATTACAATAGGCATGGGACTAAAGGCGAAAAGGCATCAAAATATGGACTTTTGGGGCTTTGTAATACTTGACGGCAGGCGTATAGGTATCGACTTCTTTTTATACAAAATGGAAATAGGCGATGACGGCAAAAGAGTAAAAGTCCCACTTACCAAAAAAGAACTTAAGAATAGAATAGGTGAAGGCGGAGAAGTAGTTGAAAGCCAAAAAGAGTACATGGAAATGGTCAATAAATACATTTTTGGCTTTAGTTCTATCGAGGAATACGACGAGCTCATAAAACTGCTGGTACAGCTTAGAAGTCCAAAGCTTTCCAAAGACTTCAGGCCTACTGTGATATATGAAATTATGAAAGCTTCACTGCCTTCTCTCACAGATGATGATTTGAGGCCTCTTTCAGAAACCATAGAAAACATGGACCAGATTAAGATGCACCTTGATGTTCTTTACAGGAATATGGCTGCAGTAAAAAAGCTTAAAAATGAGTACGACAACTATAACAAATACATTCTTTATGAAAAGGCTGGGGATTTAGTAAAGGCATACAGCGATTTATACGCATCAAAAAAAGAATACGATAATTTAACTAAAGATATTGAAAATTACAGAAGTACAATAGCAAACTTAGGAAATGACATCATTTCTCTTGAAAGTGAAAGAGAAGCTTTAAAGAAAAAGGAAGAACAGCTTTCAAGTGGTGATGCTAAAAGAACCCAAAGGGAGTTATTAGAAGAAGAGAATAGGTATAAACAGTACTTGGAGGATAAGTCTAAAAAGGAAGAAGAACTCCGGAATAAACAAGATAAATATTATGGCTTAGAAAGAAAGATAAAAAACACGGAGGAACAAAAATACAAACTTGATAAAGAACTACAGGATAAATTAGAGGATATATCTTCAATTGCACAGGATATAGATTTCATGGAACATGAGTTTTCTGTAAGTGAACTTAAAAAAGTGTATGGAAAAGAATTTGATTTTACTTATTGGAAAAATGAATTAAAAAAGCATAAAGATAAAATAAAGCGTGCCATCAATGCATTGAGAGAAGAAATAGAAGCAAATAAAAGGTATGATGCCGCACTTAAAGAGCAGGAAAGGCTTAAAAAAGAAAGAGAAGACAGGGCTAAAAAGTTGGAAGAGGCAGAAAGGCTTTTTGACGAACAAAAAAGAGAATACGTTGAAAGAGTTTATAGTTGGTCGCAGGGCAATGCAGAACTTAAGCTTTTAAGTAGCCAACTGGAAGGCTTAAGCCGTGTCATACTGGCGTATGGAGAGGATAAAGGATTTGACGATATTTTGGCTTTTGTGAGAAAACCCTATGAGGAAATACTAAATGGAATTCAGCAAGAAATTTTAAGATTAGAAAATCAAAGAGAGGCAAAAGAAAATCAGCTTCATGAGAAAGAAAAGTTATTGGAGGAATGGAAAAACAAAAAAGATCCTGAGCCTGAAAGAGATGAACAAGTCATAAACAACAGAAAAAGGCTTAAAGAAGCTGGAATTCCTTACATTCCTCTTTACATGGCGATTGATTTTAAAGAGGATGTGGATGAAGAGACAAGAGGCAATATAGAAGCTGCGATAGAAGACATGGGGCTTTTGGATGCTCTTATCGTGCCAAAAGAATATTTTGAAAAAGCTCTTCAAATGGACAGCAATATGGCGGATAAATATGTTATGCCTGGAAGCTTTAATATGATGTTAAATGTATCTCAATATTTTAGAGTAGTTGACAATGAAGAAGGAGTTTCACCAGAAGATATTTCAGATGCTTTAAGCAATATATTTGTATCAGAAGAAGGCGGGACAACCTATATCGATTCAAATGGCGCATATGGAATAGGAGTAATAAAAGGGAAAGCACGGGATGGAGTTAAATCAAAGTACATCGGGAGTGAGTCTAGAAAGCGCTACAGAGAAGAGCTTATTAAATCTATACAAGAAGAAATACAGGCTATAAAAGCTGAAATATCTGCAATCGATGAGGAAATAAATGCAAAAAAATTAAGGATACAGAGGCTGGATTACGAATATTCGGCATTTCCCGGGAAAGAAGATATTGAAGAAGCATATAGATATTTAAAAACGGCAAAGGCTGATTACGAATACACCTCTCATAAACTGGATGAACAGCTTTTCACAGTTAAAAACTGTTTTGAGGACCTTCAGAAAAAGAAAGCTGTTGTAAGAGAATTGACATCTGGCATAAACATACATCCAGATATTGATACCTATTCTTCTGCGTATGAATATGCGGAAGAATACGCTTCAGGGCTTAATGAAGTAGAAATACTATACAACAAATATGTTTTACACATTTCAAACGAAGAAATGTTATTGCAGCAAAAACAAGATTTAGAATACGATATTGATAACTTAAAGTACGAAATAGACGTACTGGAAAACAAAATACAGAGTTCTGTTAAGAAAATTGAGATGCTAAAAGAGACATTAAAAGAACTTGGACTTGAAGAAATTGAAAAAGAACTGGAGATTTGCCTAAAAAGGCTGGAGGAAATACCTAAAGAGATTACAAATAAATCAGCCGAAAAAGCAAAACTTGAGGAGCGGCTACAGAGAAGCTTAAAAGACCTTTTAAACATTGAAGAAGAGATTCATCTTAAAGAGAAAATTTACAATATTGTTGAAGAGGGTTTAAAAAGGGAATTAGCACTTGGCTTTGTCAAGCAAGACGTTGAAATGGAGGATATGTTAAAATTAAGTAAAAGCATTCTTTCTGAATACAAAGGCTTTTTTGACAAGGCGGGCTTTGACAGAGAAAAGTTTACAGAGAGACTTCAAAATGTGTATTTTGAAACTCGCAACGAACTTTTAGAATATGGGCTTTCAATTGGCAATATCTTTGATGAAGTTTATGAGGGAGACAATGAAAGAATAAAAGATGTAAGGAGTAAGCAGAGAAGACTTAATATTACGGCAAATATAAATGGTAAAGTCGTTTCATTATATACACTTTATTCTAATATTGAAGAGGATATAATGGCGAATGAAAGCCTTTTAAGAGAGACTGATAAGATTCTTTTTGAAGAGATTATAATGCACAATGTGGGAATTAAGATAAGAGCAAAGATTTTTAAAGCAGAAGAATGGGTAAAGAAAATGAACAAACTTATGTCTGAAAGGGATACTTCCAGCGGACTTAAGTTCTCTATTGAGTGGAGAAGCATTCCTGCTTCTAATGAAGAAGAACTTGATACAAAAGAGCTTGTGGATATTTTAAAATCCGATGCTGATATGCTGAAAAAGGAAGTCTTCGATAAAGTCGTAAATCATTTTAGGTCAAAAGTAGAAAGAGCCAGGAGGGCAATGGAGGAAAAAAACAATACAGAAACTTTTCACAAGATTATGAAAGAAATATTAGATTACAGAGATTGGTTTGAGTTTAAGCTTTACTACAGAAAAGAAGGGGAAAGCCGCAAGGAGCTTACTGATAATGCTTTTAATAAGTTGAGTGGCGGAGAAAAAGCGATGGCCATGTATATACCTTTATTTTCCGCGGTTTACTCAAGATATGAGGGAGCATCGCCGACTGCACCTCGCATAATATCTCTAGATGAAGCATTTGCAGGAGTTGATGACACAAACATAAGGGATATGTTTAAACTGATTGAGGATTTAAGATTTAATTATATAATGAATTCGCAGGTTTTGTGGGGAGATTATGACACTGTTCCCAAGCTTTCAATTTATGAACTTGTAAGGCCAAAAAATGCAAAGGCTGTATTGGTCATGAAGTATTTGTGGGATGGAAAAGTAAAGCATCTTATACTTCCTGAAAAAGAGGAGGTTGCCGCTACAGAAGTGGGTGCTATAAATGAATAAAGAAGAACTTAAATATTTTAAAGAAAAAAAGGGATACAAGAGGATTTTTGAAGGTATACGGGAAAAGTACAGAAGTTTAGGACGTCTTGGAGGCGTTGTAAAGCTTGATAATCTTACGGAAGATGAAAAAGAAGTACTTACAAACCATTTTAAAAAAGACTATAGGACGAAAAAATCTGCATCCATTGATGTGGCAAAGTTTGAAGAGTCGCTAAAAAATACGCGATTTGAGGAGTATACGCTAAAAGACATACTGGAATACTATTTTGGCGAAAAACTCACCAGCAAAAAAGAGGATATGGAAATATTTGCAAAAGAAAGAGAAGAGTTCTTTAAAGAGCTCTTCTCTAAATACCAGGAATGTAAGTGCATTGATTGGCTAAAAAGTTTGTATGAGGGAACCGCTGTAGGGGTAAGGACAGTAAATCAGAGGTATTTAAATGATAAGGCCGGATTAAAAAAAGATATAATATACGTATGCGATGCCATAAACAATTTGCCTGTTTATAAAGGGGAAAAGAAAAGACTGCCGGTGTTTTCTTCCCAGATTGCACGTAATCCTCACTATTTTGATTCAAATACAGAAGCTGGAAGTATGTTTATAAACGCTTTATGCACTTTAATGGGGCTGAATGAAGTAAAAGGAAGTGAAGAAATATCAGAACTTTATTACAACGTTGGCATTTTGATAGATGAAATATCCAATTATGTCACACTCTTAGGACTTTTGGCATATGAGGGCGATACGGAAAATCAAGTATTTAAGGCTGCTTATGAAAGCAATCAAGTCTTGCAAGTTCCTCTTTTAAATTTGAGTAAAATTGAGAGGGTCATAAGCCCTTCTAAGAAAGTGTATGTTGTAGAGAATCCTTCAGTTTTTACATCTTTAATAGATGCTACAAATAAAGTATTTCCTCTTGTATGCACATATGGCCAGCCAAAACTTTCTTCTCTCCTGCTCTTGGACATGCTTTATAAAGAAGGGACAGAGATATATTACTCAGGAGATTTTGACCCAGAGGGGCTTATGATAGCAGATAGATTGTACAGAAGGTATAAAGACAAGTTTCACTTTTTAAGGTACGGCCTAGAAGATTATTTAAAATCTCTTTCAAATGAAGTCATAAATGATGTAAGGCTTAGTAAGCTAAATAAGATTGAATCACCTTTACTCTTTGATGTGGCAAAAGAGATGAAAATAATAAAAAAAGCAGGGTATCAGGAGCTTATAATAGATGATATTATAAATGATATAAAATTGATTGAAGAAGGTAAGGGGGAGTGGTAAAATTAAGGTAATAAGTATGCCTTCTTAAAGAGGTGTCTGTAGTGGTTCAGAGAGATTTAAAAGAAGTGGAAGAAATATTTAAGAGAAATTTGCAATATTTAAAGGGTAAATATGACATAAAGTTGATATATGTTTTTGGCTCATATAGTAAAGGCACTAATACAAAAAATAGTGATCTTGATATTGCGGTACTTTTAGGGAATGGATATGATCCTATGGACAAACTTGCTTTAATTGGCGATTTGGTTTCAATATTTAAACGAGATGATATAGATTTGGTAGTATTAAATTCTGCAAATCCAGTGTTAAGGCATCAAGTAATAAAGCACGGCAAACTTATTTTTGAAGAAAATGAAGATGTAAAGGTGGAATTTGAGGTTAAAACTCTAAGAGAATATATGGACATGGAATATTTTAGAAAAGTGCAGATGGATGTTATTAAAGAATGGGTAAAAAGTGTTGTAGGTGATAATAGTGACTAAAAGTATAATAGAAACAATAAATTCTAAAATAAAAGAGTTACAAAAAAATTTAATATTGTTAAAAAAAGTATCGCAAGAAGTAAATAAAGAAAATATAAAAGAGGATATGCTCAAATATTGGGGAATAGAAAGAGGAATTCAAATATCTATAGAATGTGTTATTGATATAGCCAATATAATTATTTCTTCTCTTGGTTTAGAAAAACCCGATACCTATAGAGAAACGGTTTTATTATTAGGTAAATCAAACATTTTGCCGGAAAATTTTGCCAAAAATATTTCTAACATGGTTTCTTTTAGAAATATACTTGTACATGATTATATGAAAATTGATGAGAAGGTGATTGTTGACATATTAAAGAACCATTTGGATGATTTTGTTAAATATATACATTATATAAATAAATGGATCGAAGAAAATTATTATTCCTAATATGAAAGGAGACGTTATTGTGAAAATAAGTTTTTTGGGAGCTGCTAAAGAGGTTACAGGCTCATGCTATTTAGTTGAGACGGAAAAGACTAAGTTTCTTGTTGACTGCGGAATGTTTCAAGGGGGAGAAGTTGAAGACGAGCTAAACTATCAAGAATTTATTTTTGATGTAGGTGATATCGATTTTGTGCTTTTAACTCATGCTCACATAGACCACAGTGGAAGAATTCCTCTTTTGTACAAGAGGGGATACAGAAAAAGGATTTACGCTACAAAAGCCACCGTGGATTTATGCAGGTATATGCTTCCAGACAGTGGGCATATACAAGAGATGGAAAGTGAATGGAAAAACAGAAAAAGGAAAAGGGCAGATAAGCCTTTGAGGGAACCTCTTTATACTGCTGATGAGGCGAAAGATTCTTTAAGCATTTTCTATGGAATAGATTATGGAGAAATAATTGAACCAGCGCAAGATGTAAAAGTGCGATTTAATGATGCAGGACATATGCTTGGTTCATCTATAATCGAAGTTTGGGTAAATGAAAAAGGCAAAGAAACTAAAATTGTATTTTCAGGGGATTTGGGGAATAAAAAAATTCCTCTTTTAAAAGAAGTTACACCGATTAAGAGTGCGGATTATGTTTTGTGTGAGTCCACATATGGCAATAGGCTTCATGAAGATATTGGAGATAGGGCAAAAAAACTCATGGAGATTATCATAAAAACCGTAAAGAGAGGCGGAAATGTCATAATACCTTCTTTTGCTGTCGGAAGGACTCAAGAACTTTTATATGAATTACATAAAAACAGAGAATTGTACAAAGACGAAATAGAGTTTTTAAACAACGTACCTGTTTATGTAGATAGTCCACTTGCAACTTCTATAACAGATGTTTTTACTAAACATCCTGAATATTTGGACAGTGAAGCTCAAGAATACATTAAAAGAGGAGATTTACCCCTCGACTTTCCTAATTTGCACTTTACCCACAGTGTAGAAGAATCAAAAGCACTAAATGAAATTAAAACACCTGTCATAATCATATCAGCCAGTGGGATGTGTGAAGCTGGGCGAATTAAACACCATTTAAAACACAATTTGTGGAGACCAGAATGCACGGTTTTGTTTGTGGGGTATCAGGCAAAAGGGACCTTAGGACGTAAACTTTTGGAAGGAGAAAAAAATGTCAAAATATTTGGTGAGGATATTAGCGTAAAAGCTGAAATAGAATATATTGAAAGTTTTTCTGGGCATGCAGACCAAAAGGGTATATTAGATTGGCTTTCTCAATTTACGGATAAGCCAAGGAAAATATTCATTGTACACGGGGAAGATGAAGCACAGGAAGAACTAGCAGATAAGATTGAAAATCAACTTGGCATAGAGACTTTGATACCCTCGCGATATGATACATATAATTTTGAAGAAGATAAACTTTTTACTGCAGAAGCTGAAGATAAAGTTAAGCTGAGCGTTGAACTTACTAACAAGATCGAAGAAATGAAATTAAGAAGTGACAAAGCATTGAATAAACTTCAAGAGTTAATAAACAGTAAAGATATAACAAAAGATTTAAGTCCTATTGTAAGTGAGTTAAACAATATAAATGAAAGTTTAATGAAATTGTATAGAGAACTTTTAGATTAGAATGCATTATGCATTCTTTAGACCGTAGACAAACCTCTTTTTTTCATATAGAGGAGACATTTTGCATAGGTGAAGCGACTTGTTACAAAGCGGCAACTAAACTTAGCAAGACCAAGGAACGGAGGCAGGGCCGAAGCCAAGGACGGCGGAGGCGGGCACCTGAGGCATGGACGCCGATTGTGCCCGAAACCCTGCCGGAGTCCGAGGTCGAGCTTATGTTTAGTCGCTTTGTAACTCTGGAGCGAACAATGCAAAATGCCTCCTTAAGAGAAGATAATTTTGTCAACAAACTGAAGAATGCGTTATGCATTCTTTTTTGTATCTATAATGTTATGATTGATTTGTTTCGATTTAATAGATACAATTGATATTAAGATATATAAAATACCGATACAATTGTAAGGAGGAGTAGAACAATGAATGAAAAGTATGAACTAAATAAAAATTTAGCCCAAATGCTAAAAGGTGGTGTCATCATGGATGTGACAACACCAGAACAGGCAATTATTGCGGAAAAAGCAGGTGCTGTTGCTGTCATGGCACTTGAAAGGGTTCCAGCTGATATTAGGGCAAGAGGCGGAGTTGCAAGAATGTCAGACCCTAAAATAATAAAGGAGATAAAGGCAGCAGTATCAATCCCTGTTATGGCAAAAGTTAGAATTGGGCATTTTGTGGAAGCACAGATTTTAGAGGCACTCGGGATAGATTTTATTGATGAAAGCGAAGTTTTAACCCCTGCAGATGAGATGTACCATATAAACAAATGGGATTTTAAAGTGCCGTTTGTATGCGGTGCGAGAAACCTCGGAGAGGCTTTAAGGCGCATAGGAGAAGGAGCTTCAATGATAAGGACAAAAGGAGAGGCAGGGACTGGAAATGTAGTAGAGGCTGTAAGGCATATGAGGACGATAAATGCCGAAATAAAAAGGCTTACAACTTTAAGGGAAGACGAACTTATGGCTGCTGCAAAAGAACTTCAGGCGCCCTATGACCTTGTAAAATATGTTGCACAACACGGAAGACTTCCAGTTGTGAATTTCGCAGCGGGAGGTATTGCTACACCGGCAGACGCGGCACTTATGATGCAACTGGGTGCAGATGGAATTTTTGTGGGTTCAGGAATATTTAAATCGCAAAACCCTGAGAAAATGGCAGCTGCTATAGTAAAAGCCACAACATATTTTGATAGGCCGGAAATAATTGCGGAAGTTTCAGAAGGGCTAGGAGAAGCGATGGCCAGCATAGATATAAGGCAACTGGAAGAAAAAGATTTATATGCAACAAGGGGATGGTAATTTGCGCGTAGGAGTTTTGGGAGTTCAAGGCTCTGTTAAGGAACATATGGATAAATTAAAGCTTATAAAAGGAATTGAAGCGGTAGAGGCAAAGGACAGGGACACTATCTTAACTCTCGATGCCCTCATTATTCCAGGTGGCGAAAGCACTGCAATAGGAAAAATACTTGTAGATTTTGGGCTTAAAGATGCCATTTTAAAGTTAAACGAGAGGAAAGTTCCTATATGGGGTACTTGTGCAGGCATGATACTTATGGCTAAACATATAGTTAATGATGAGAGGATACACCTTGGAATAATGGATATTACTGTTAGACGAAATGCTTACGGAAGTCAGATTGACAGTTTCAAGACGCGGCTTATGATACCAGCGGTATCTGAAAATGAGATAGAAGCGGTGTTTATAAGAGCGCCGTATATAGAGAGTGTAGGGGATGGTGTTAGGATACTTGCAAAATATGAAGGTAGAATTGTTGCGGCACAGCAGGACAATTTACTTGCTACAGCATTTCATCCAGAACTTACAGATGATTTGAGCTTTTACAAATACTTTTTAGGGCTTTAACTTGTTAAAGCCCTTTTTTACGTGCGCCCGGCATGGGCGATAGCTAGGCGGTGAAAGTCCGCTGTGGGCTTGGTAGTGGGAACCACTAGCCAAGAGCAAGGGTGTCCATCGTGAGGTGGAATCTGAAGGAAGCTTAAGGCAAAATCTCGGTCTGATGAACAAGAACCAGATAAGAGGCTGAATTGGGGTGGATGAGTTTGCGTAACAAAACGAAGTCCAACACTACCCGAATCCCATACAGTAAATCTGGCAGATATATGAGATGAAAGTTATCGTTCTTACCCGGGGAGGTCTCAAGGATAAGTCATGGAAGTAAAATCTGAAGTGACAACCCATGCAGTGATGTATGGCTGAACCTTGAGAAGTCAGCAGAGGTCATAGTACTTATCTAGACATGAATAGATAAGGAAGGACCGAACGTTAGGAGGTTTTGGAAATCTTATGGACTCGAAAGATATGCAGAGACTGCAGACAACTCAACCAAGAGGCTATCCGTTGAATAGAGAAATGGAATTTCAAAAGACAACGGAAGTGCATAGTATATCATCGGCGTCGGAAGATGGAAGAAACGAAGTACAAAGATATACCAGCAAGATGCTTGAAATGATAGTAGAACGAAGGAACATGGAAGCAGCATACAAGCGCGTTGTTGCAAATAAAGGAAGCCATGGAGTCGATGGGATGGAAGTAGATGAACTTCTACCGTATCTCAAAGAAAACTGGGCAACCATAAAACAACAACTGCTGGAGGGGAAATACAAACCACAACCAGTGCGAAGAGTAGAAATTCCCAAACCAGATGGAGGAGTAAGACTACTAGGAATACCTACAGTACTAGACAGACTAATACAACAAGCAATAGCCCAAATACTAAATAAAGTCTACAACCATACATTTTCAGATAGCAGTTATGGATTCAGACCAGGACGCAGTGCAAAAGACGCAATAAAAGCCGCAGAAGCATACATAAATGAAGGATACACATGGGTTGTAGATATGGACTTAGAAAAGTTCTTTGACAGAGTAAACCACGACATAATAATGTCCAAACTAGAAAAGCGGATAGGAGATAAAAGGGTACTAAAGTTAATACGAAGATACCTAGAATCAGGAGTAATGATAAACGGAATCAAAGTATCAACAGAAGAAGGGACACCCCAAGGAGGGCCATTAAGTCCCCTATTAGCAAACATAATGTTGGACGAACTAGACAAAGAACTTGAGAAACGAGGGCATAAATTCTGCCGATATGCAGATGACTGCAACATATATGTAAAAAGCAGGTCTGCAGGAAACAGAGTAATGAAGAGCATAAAGAAATTCATAGAAAGCAAATTAAAACTAAAAGTCAACGAAGCAAAAGTGCTGTAGATAGACCATGGAGAAGAAAATTTCTTGGATTTTCATTCTATACAAAAGAAAACGAAGTAAGAATAAGAATCCATGAAAAATCCATCAAAAGGTTTAAGGAAAAAGTAAGAGAAATAACCAATCGGAACAAGGGAATAAGCATGGAAAACAGAATAAAAAGACTAAATCAAATAACAACAGGATGGGTCAACTATTTTGGATTAGCAGACGCGAAAAGCATAATGAAAACCCTTGACGAATGGATAAGGCGAAGACTAAGGGCATGTATATGGAAACAATGGAAGAAGATAAAAACGAAGCATGATAACTTAGTAAAACTAGGAGTAGAAGAACAAAAAGCCTGGGAATACGCCAATACAAGGAAAGGCTACTGGAGAATATCCAATAGCCCAATCCTAAATAAGACTCTTACAAATAAATACTTTGAAAGCATAGGTTATAAGAGTTTATCCCAAAGATATCTAATTGTACACAATTCCTAATGAACCGCCGTATACCGAACGGTACGTACGGTGGTGTGAGAGGACGCTGAATAAAATAATTATTCAGCTCCTACTCGATGTGCGCCCGGCATGGGCGATAACTAGGCGGTGAAAGTCCGCTGTGGGCTTGGTAGTGGGAACCACTAGCCAAGAGCAAGGGTGTCCATCGTGAGGTGGAATCTGAAGGAAGCTTAAGGCAAAATCTCGGTCTGATGAACAAGAACCAGATAAGAGGCTGAATTGGGATGGATGAGTTTGCGTAACAAAACGAAGTCCAACACTACCCGAATCCCATACAGTAAATCTGGCAGATAGATGAGATGAAAGTTATCGTTCTTACCCGGGGAGGTCTCAAGGATAAGTCATGGAAGTAAAATCTGAAGTGACAACCCATGCAGTGATGTATGGCTGAACCTTGAGAAGTCAGCAGAGGTCATAGTACTTATCTAGACATGAATAGATAAGGAAGGACCGAACGTTAGGAGGTTTTGGAAATCTTATGGACTCGAAAGATATGCAGAGACTGCAGACAACTCAACAAAGAGGCTATCCGTTGAATAGAGAAATGGAATTTCAAAAGACAACGGAAGTGCATAGTATATCATCGGCGTCGGAAGATGGAAGAAACGAGGTACAAAGATATACCGGCAAGATGCTTGAAATGATAGTAGAACGAGGGAACATGAGAGCAGCATACAAGCGCGTTGTTGCAAATAAAGGAAGCCATGGAGTCGATGGGATGGAAGTAGATGAACTTCTACCGTATCTCAAAGAAAACTGGGCAACCATAAAACAACAACTGCTGGAGGGGAAATACAAACCACAACCAGTGCGAAGAGTAGAAATTCCCAAACCAGATGGAGGAGTAAGACTACTAGGAATACCTACAGTACTAGACAGACTAATACAACAAGCAATAGCCCAAATACTGAATAAAGTCTACAACCATACATTTTCTGATAGCAGTTATGGATTCAGACCAGGACGCAGTGCAAAAGACGCAATAAAAGCCGCAGAAGCATACATAAATGAAGGATACACATGGGTTGTAGATATGGACTTAGAAAAGTTCTTTGACAGAGTAAACCACGACATAATAATGTCCAAACTAGAAAAGCGGATAGGAGATAAAAGGGTACTAAAGTTAATACGAAGATACCTAGAATCAGGAGTAATGATAAACGGAATCAAAGTATCAACAGAAGAAGGGACACCCCAAGGAGGACCATTAAGTCCCCTATTAGCAAACATAATGTTGGACGAACTAGACAAAGAACTTGAGAAACGAGGGCATAAATTCTGCCGATATGCAGATGACTGCAACATATATGTAAAAAGCAGGTCTGCAGGAAACAGAGTAATGAAGAGCATAAAGAAGTTCATAGAAAGCAAATTAAAACTAAAAGTCAACGAAGCAAAAAGTGCTGTAGATAGACCATGGAGAAGAAAATTTCTTGGATTTTCATTCTATACAAAAGAAAACGAAGTAAGAATAAGAATCCATGAAAAATCCATCAAAAGGTTTAAGGAAAAAGTAAGAGAAATAACCAATCGGAACAAGGGAATAAGCATGGAAAACAGAATAAAAAGACTAAATCAAATAACAACAGGATGGGTCAACTATTTTGGATTAGCAGACGCGAAAAGCATAATGAAAACCCTTGACGAATGGATAAGGCGAAGACTAAGGGCATGTATATGGAAACAATGGAAGAAGATAAAAACGAAGCATGATAACTTAGTAAAACTAGGAGTAGAAGAACAAAAAGCCTGGGAATACGCCAATACAAGGAAAGGCTACTGGAGAATATCCAATAGCCCAATCCTAAATAAGACTCTTACAAATAAATACTTTGAAAGCATAGGTTATAAGAGTTTATCCCAAAGATATCTAATTGTACACAATTCCTAATGAACCGCCGTATACCGAACGGTACGTACGGTGGTGTGAGAGGACGCTGAATAAAATAATTATTCAGCTCCTACTCGATAAAAATTTTTGATATTGTATTGTCAAAAATTTTTTGGGTGTGATATAATATATTATAGATGATAAGCTTTACATTAATTTTGAAAACTTAATAGCTTTTAATAGCATAAATAGAGGAGCGGGCAAGCAGGTACCTACAGGGTGTTAAGGAGAAGAACCTCCAATACTTGTGGCGAAGGTTTGTCTGCCGAAAGGGTATACTTGTTCTTGAGTATATCCTTGGGGGTGAGAACAAAACTCATCACTGTCATGGGTGATGGCCCATGGAGCGCTATTTATGCAGTGAAAAGATTTTCATTGCATAAATAGCGCTTTTCTTTGTCAAAAAGGCTATTTAGGCACTGAAAATCTTTCAGTGCTTTTATTTTTACAAAGAAAAAGTAAAGGGGGGATTGGTTTGAAGGCAATAATAAGAGTGCGGATGAGTATGCACGATGCCCACTATGGTGGAAATCTTGTTGATGGGGCAAGAATTTTAAACCTTTTTGGGGATGTTGCAACAGAACTTTTGATACGGCATGATGGAGATGAAGGACTTTTTAGAGCCTATGACAATGTTGAATTTCTCGCACCAGTGTATGCAGGAGATTTTATAGAAGCTACAGGTGAAATAGTAGAAGTGGGCAATACTTCGAGGAAAATGGTGTTTGAAGCCAAAAAGGTGATAGCAGCAAGGCCTGACATTAGCGATTCGGCGGCAGAAGTTTTAGATAAACCAATCGTTGTATGTAGAGCCAGTGGTACATGCGTAGTTCCAAAGGATAAGCAAAGGTATAAGAAATAAAGATGGGGGGATAGGCAGTGGAAAAATTGATAATAACTGCTGCCATATGTGGAGCAGAAGTCACAAAAAAACACAATCCAAATGTACCATATACAGTAGAAGAAATTGCAAGAGAAGCGGAATCAGCGTACAACGCAGGGGCAAGCATTATTCATTTGCACGTCCGTTATGATGATGGAACACCTACACAAGACAAAGAGAGATTTAGAGAGTGTATCGAAGCCATAAAGGCGAGATGTCCAGATGTGATAATTCAGCCCTCAACTGGTGGAGCTGTTGGTATGACCAGTGAAGAAAGGCTTCAACCTATTTATTTACAGCCAGAAATGGCATCTTTAGATTGTGGTACTTTAAATTTTGGTGGAGATGAAATATTTGTAAATACTGAAAATATGATAATTGAGTTTACACTTAAAATGAATGAGTTGTCAATAAAGCCTGAACTTGAGGTATTTGACAAAGGTATGATTGATACAGCAATAAGGCTTCACAAAAAAGGATACATAAAAGCGCCTATGCATTTCAATTTTGTGATGGGAGTAAACGGTGGAATATCGGGCGAAATGAGAGACTTCCTGTTTTTAAAAGAAAGTATTCCAGAAGGCAGCACTTTTACTGCAACTGGGATAGGAAGATATGAATTTCCAGTTGCCACAATGGCTATACTGACTGGTGGGCATGTAAGAGTTGGTTTTGAAGATAACGTATACATTTCTAAAGGAGTCCTTGCTAAATCCAATGGAGAATTAGTAGAAAAAGTTGTAAGGATTGCAAGAGAATTAGGAAAGGAAATTGCAACCCCTGATGAGGCAAGAAAGATATTGGGATTAGGGGTAAAATACATGGAGGTTTAATTTTAAAGGAAGGTAGGAGGAGTTATATATGATGGGATGTAAATATGGAACACATCGCGTAATTGAACCAAAAGGGGTTTTGCCACAAGCGGCATACAAGATTTCCAACGATATGGATACAATTTATGATAATGAAATTTTAATAGATGTGATGGCGTTGAATATAGATTCTGCAAGTTTTACACAGCTTAAAGAAGAAGCTGGCGGAGATGTGGAAAAAATCAAGGCAAAAATTTTTCAAATTGTAAATGAAAGGGGAAAAATGCAAAACCCCGTTACAGGCTCTGGGGGAATGCTTATAGGCCGTGTTGAAAAAATAGGAGATGCACTACTCGGCAAGAGGGACTTAAAAATAGGGGATAAGATAGCGACATTAGTTTCTCTTACACTTACTCCTCTTAGAATAGATGAGATTTTATCCGTCAAACTCGATATAGACAGAGTTGAAATAAAGGGCAAAGCAATACTTTTTGAAAGCGGAATTTATGCTAAACTTCCTGATGACATGGAAGAAACATTAGCTTTGGCTGCTTTAGATGTAGCAGGAGCGCCTGCTCAAACTGCAAAACTTGTAAAACCAGGTCAGAGTGTTTTAGTGCTTGGAGCTAATGGGAAGTCAGGAATGCTTTGCTGTTATGAGGCTAAAAAAAGAGTAGGACCGACTGGCAAAGTTATAGGAGTTGTGAGAAGAGAAGAAGCAAAGAAAAAATTAGAGGAATTAGACATTTGCCATGAGATTATAATCGCTGATGCGCAAAAACCAGTGGAGGTTCTAAATAAAACTCTAGAAGCAAACGGAGGAAAAGAAGTAGATATTGCTATAAACTGTGTAAATATCCCAAACACAGAGATGTCCACTATTTTGCCTGTAAGAGATGAAGGAATTGCCTATTTCTTCTCAATGGCGACAAATTTCACAAAAGCAGCTTTAGGTGCAGAAGGCGTAGGAAAAGATATCACGATGATAATAGGAAATGGCTATACAAAAGATCATGCAGAAATCACTCTGCAAGAATTGAGAGAGAATGAAAAGCTGAGGAAAGTTTTTGAAGAAATGTATGCTAAGTGAGGCAGAGGTAAATTAAATGGGGGGATTTTTAAAAATGAGAGTTAATAGGAGATATGAGCTTTTCGGCCATGTGTCGGACGAAGAGTGGAACGATTGGAAGTGGCAAATTAGAAACCGAATAGAGACAGTGGAAGAGCTTAAAAAGTATTTGCCTTTGACACAAGAGGAAGAAGAAGCGATTTCTAAGACTTTGCAGACTTTGAGAATGGCTATAACGCCATATTACCTTTCTTTAATAGATCCAAACGATCCAAATGACCCTATAAGAAAGAGAGCGGTTCCTACTATAAATGAACTTTACAGGGCTTCCGAAGATTTGGTAGATCCACTTAGTGAAGATGTAGATTCACCAGTGCCGGGGCTTACTCACAGATATCCTGATAGGGTGCTGCTTCTTATAACAGACCAATGCTCTATGTATTGCAGACATTGCACGAGGAGAAGATTTGCAGGACAAACTGATGCGCCACTTCCAATGGATAAAATAGAGAGGGCCATCGAGTACATTGCTAAAACTCCGCAAATACGAGATGTACTTATTTCGGGGGGAGATCCACTTACTCTTTCAGATGATAGGTTAGAGAGGATTATAAAAAGGCTAAGAGAGATACCTCATGTAGAGATAATAAGAATAGGTTCCTCAACTCCTGTTGTGCTTCCACAAAGAATAACGCCCGAACTTGTTAATATGCTCAAAAAATATCATCCAATATGGTTAAATACTCATTTTAATCATCCTCACGAAATAACAGAGGATTCTAGGAGGGCCTGCGAAATGCTGGCAGATGCGGGAATTCCTCTTGGAAACCAGACGGTTCTTCTAAGGGGAGTAAATGATTGCGTACATGTCATGAAAAAACTTGTTCATGAATTGGTGAAAATAAGGGTAAGGCCCTATTATATTTACCAATGTGATTTGTCATTAGGGCTTTCCCACTTTAGGACTCCTGTTTCAAAGGGAATTGAAATTATTGAGGCTTTGAGAGGTCATACATCAGGATTTTGCGTTCCTACCTTTGTGGTAGATGCACCAGGCGGAGGAGGGAAAATTCCAGTAGGCCCCAATTATGTAATATCTCAAAGCCATGACAAAGTAGTTCTTAGAAATTATGAAGGAGTTATCACCACATATATAGAGCCACAAAATTATATGCCAGGTCCTTGTGTATGCGATGAGGAAAGACCAGAAGAAATAACCGGTGTTGCGGGTCTTCTCCAGCAAGACAAAATTGCTACAATAGAGCCTCAAGAATTAGAAAGGAAAAAGAGAAGGAGATTAGATGAGTAAAATACTTGAATTGCTGAAGGACTATCGTACTATTTCTATAATAGGTATGGCGAAAAATGTAGGGAAAACCACTGTGCTAAATTATATTTTGAGTAAGGCCAGGGGTAAATATACCCTTGGTCTTACCTCAATAGGAAGAGATGGAGAAGAGTATGACCAAGTAGCTTTTTTCCCCAAACCTCGAATTTACATAGCTAAAGGTAGCTATATAGCGACAGCGAAAGAGGCTTTGCTAAACAGCGATATTACTAAAGAAATAGTTGCAACTACAGGATTTGATACTCCAATGGGAGAAATAGTAATTGCTAAAGCATTAAGCGATGGTTATGTAGATTTAGCAGGACCATCTATAAATAGTGAAATGGCAAAAGTATGTAACCTTCTTTTGAAATTGGGTTGTGATAAAGCTATTATAGATGGAGCCTTAAGTAGAAAAACTCAGGCTTCTCCTTCTGTATCTGAAGCTACAATACTGGCTACAGGAGCAGCTTTGTCCTATGATATGGAGGAGACGATTAGAAAAACAGCTTTTACTGTGAAACTTTTGTCTATAGAGGCAGAAAAAGATAAAGAAATTTTAAAATTGGCGCAAAATATTTTAGATAACTCTCGTTTGGGTTTTATATACAAAGACAAGCGTTATAAAACGATAGAACTACCTACAGCTATAGATTCTTCTAAAGAGATTGTTGAAAATTTAGAAGGGGCCACTCATGTAGTTATAAAGGGAGTGGTCTCTGATAAATTAATTGAAGATGTGATGAGAGGTACAGATAAGTATAAAGGAGTAGCGTTTCTTGCAGAAGACTCTACAAAGCTTTTTTTACAAGAAGAAACATTTTTAAAGTTTCAAAAGGGTGGTGGCATTTTAAAAGTACTAAAACCAGTAAATTTAGTTTGCGTTACTATAAATCCTGTCTCCTCTTTAAATTATCAGTATGACAAAAAGGAGTTTTTAGAGAGATTAAAAAGAGAAATCTCTATCCCTGTATTTGATGTAATGGGTGGTGATTAATATTAAATTTTTGACAGAAAAAGAAAGAGAGCAAATAGGCTTTAACTATATAATGGCTAGATTGCAGGTTATAACTCCTTATGGGAAAGAAGAGATGAAAAATGTAAAACCTTTTAAAAGAGAGGAAAAAGAAAAAGTTATAAAAGAGTATGACTATATTGAATTAATGAGAGGGAGTTTAGAAAAGGACAAAGAGTTGTTTTATAAAATTTTAAAAATACTTTTTAAGATAAAAGATATAAGAAATAGTGTAAAAAAGTGTAAAACTGGCGAAATTTTAGATGAAGTGGAGCTATACGAAATAAAAATATTTTGCCTTTTGAGTGAAGAACTGCGCACTTTTATAGAAAGATTAAAGGTTGACATAGAAGATATAAAGCTAAAATCAGTAAAACCTATTTTAGATTTACTTGACCCTCAAAAAAAGAGGATTGCTACTTTTCACATTTATGATGAATATTCACAAAGGCTTAAAGAAATAAGAGAGAAAAAAAGGGAAATTGAAAGACAAATATTTTTAGAGACAGAAAAGGAAAAAATCGAAAAGTTAAAGGAAAAAAGATTAGAGATAGTGGTTTTAGAGCAACAGGAAGAGTTAGAAGTTAAAAAGAGGATTTCTAAAGAGTTGTTTAGCTACATCAGTATATTAGAAGCTAATATAAAAGCTATAGGTCGTTTTGACTTTTTGATGGCAAAAACTAAATTGTCAATGGAATATGGAGGAATAAAACCCAAGATAAATGAAGACTTAGAGATTAACTTTACGAATGTAATAAATCCTCAGGTTTCAGACATTTTAAAGGCTCAAGGCAAAAAATTTACTCCAATAAGTTTAAAGATAAAAAATGGAACTACTGTTATAACAGGTGCCAACATGGGAGGAAAAACTGTAGCATTAAAAACTATCACTCTTAATCTTTTATTAGGCATAATGGGGTTTTTTGTATTTGCTGAGGAAGCTTCCTTTCCTATTGTAGATTTTATACATTTTGTTTCTGAGGATTTACAGTCTGTATCAAGAGGATTAAGTAGTTTTGGAGCGGAAGTTATTAAATTAAAAGAAATAATAGAGGATGTAAAAAAAGGGAGTGGGTTTATTGCATTGGATGAGATAGCGAGGGGAACAAATCCAGAAGAGGGATTGTACATTGTAAAAGCTATTTCAAAGTATTTGAATAGTTTTCCTTCTATAACCCTATTAGCCACCCATTATGACGGTGTAGTAGAGGAAAATATGATTCATTATCAAGTAGTGGGGCTGAAAAATGTTGACTTTGAAATGCTAAAACAAAAAATTAGCATGAATAGAAGCAATTCGATAGAAATTCTTCAAGAATATATGGATTACAATTTGGAAAGGGTAGATTCTTTCTATGAAGTTCCAAAAGATGCTTTGAACATTTGTAGAATATTGGGCTTAGAAGAAGAAGTTATAAAACTTGCAGAAAAGTACTATGAGAAGGAGGAGTGATATATGAAAAGCAAGCTCAATTTAAATTGGGATATAGTCAATAAGGCGAGAGAGTGCGCAAGAAATATTGCAGAAGATACACAAAAATTTATTGATGCCCATACTACTGTTGCAATTGAAAGAACAGTATGTAGGCTTTTAGGAATAGATGGAGTAGATGAGATGGGAGTTCCTCTTCCTAATGTTGTGGTTGACAACATAAAAAATGGAGGGGGACTTTCACTTGGAGCAGCTTTCTATATAGGTAATGCTATGCTTTATACAGGACTTACTCCTCAACAGATAGCTGAAAAAGTGGGTAGAAATGAGCTTGACCTTACTAAAATGCCGATGGCAGATTTGTTTGATATAAAATTAGCTGTTCAAGAGGTTGCGGTAAAAACTGTTGAAAAGATAAAAGAAAATAGAAGGAAAAGAGAAGAACTTTTGAAAAAATACGGTAAGAAAGAAGGTCCACTTCTCTATTTGATTGTGGCAACGGGTAATATCTATGAAGATATTGTGCAGGCACAGGCTGCTGCAAGGCAGGGAGCAGACGTAATTGCGGTAATTAGGACTACAGGACAAAGCCTTTTAGATTATGTACCTTATGGAGCAACTACTGAAGGATTTGGAGGTACTTACGCTACACAAGAGAATTTCCGCCTTATGAGAAAAGCGCTTGATGAGGTTTCTGAAGAGGTAGGGAGGTATATAAGGCTTTGCAATTATTGTTCTGGCCTTTGTATGCCTGAAATTGCGGCTATGGGGGCTTTAGAGAGATTAGATGTTATGCTAAACGATGCATTGTATGGGATTCTTTTTAGAGATATAAATATGAAGAGAACTCTTGTAGACCAATATTTTTCAAGAATTATAAATGGTTTTGCAGGAATTATTATAAACACTGGAGAAGACAATTATTTGACAACTTCTGATGCTTATGAAGAGGCTCACACAGTTTTAGCTTCCCAGCTTATAAATGAACAATTTGCTCTTTTAGCAGGAATTCCTGAAGAGCAGATAGGATTGGGGCACGCTTTTGAAATGAATCCTGACCTTAAAAATGGATTTTTATACGAACTTGCGCAAGCGCAAATGGCAAGAGAGATATTCCCTAAAGCTCCTTTAAAATACATGCCACCTACAAAGTACATGACAGGGAATATTTTTAAAGGGCATGTGCAAGACGCTTTATTTAATATTGTGACTATAATGACAAAGCAAAAGATTCACCTTTTGGGTATGCTTACAGAAGCTATACACACGCCTTTTATGTCTGATAGGGCTTTGTCTATTGAGAGTGCAAAGTATATATTCAACAATATGGCAGATATAGCAGATGAGATATACTTTAAAGAAGGTGGAATAATCCAACAGAGGGCTAATGAAGTTCTTATTAAGGCTTATGAGCTATTGAGGGAAATTGAAAAGGAAGGACTCTTTAGAACATTAGAGCAAGGTAAGTTTGCAGGAATTAAAAGGTCAATGAATGGAGGAAGAGGTTTAGAGGGAGTTGTAGAGAAAGACCCAAACTATTTTAATCCTTTCATAGACCTTATGCTAAGAGGTGATAGACAATGAGCAGTGGGCTTTACTCTACAGAGCGGAAAGATTACGATAAAACCCTTGATTTGACCAAAGTTAAACCCTATGGAGATACGATGAATGATGGAAAAGTTCAATTAAGCTTTACTTTACCTGTACCAGATGGAGAAAAAGCAGTGGAGGCGGCTAAGCAACTAGCAAAGAAGATGGGACTGGAAAATCCAATGGTGGTATATCATACACCTTTGGACAAAGATTTTACCTTCTTCATAATATACGGAAGCCTTATTCACACTGTAGACTATACTTCTATACATGTAGAGACTATAGATATCAAAACTATGACAATTGAAGAAGTCAATGAACACATCAAAGAGCACATAAAGAGGAAAATTGTGGTAGTTGGTGCCACAACAGGAACAGATGCCCACACCGTCGGACTGGATGCCATTATGAATATGAAGGGATATGCAGGTCATTATGGGCTTGAGAGGTATGAGATGATAGAAGCCCATAATCTTGGGAGCCAAGTTCCCAACGAGGAATTTGTTAAAAAGGCGATAGAACTCAAAGCAGATGCGCTTTTGATTTCTCAAACAGTTACACAAAAGGACATTCACATAAAAAATTTGACTCATCTTGTAGAGCTTCTTGAAGCAGAGGGAATAAGAGATAAGGTGTTATTAATATGTGGCGGCCCTAGAATAACTCATGAACTTGCAAAGGAATTGGGGTATGATGCAGGTTTTGGACCAGGTAAATATGCTGATGATGTGGCGACGTTTATAGTAACTGAAATGGTCAAAAGAGGAATAAAAGGTTTAAGAGATATACAAAAGTAGGAGGCTGTTTTTTGCAGCCTCCCTTATTTTTGTGTATTTAGCATGCTATGGTATCTGCCATAAGCAAAATATATTATCAAGCCTACTAACATCCATATTCCAAACCTTGCCCATGTAACCCAAGGTAGACTTGCCATAAGGTATAAGCTGAAAGCCATTGTAAGAGGTGCTACTACCCAAACAAAAGGAACTCTGAATTTCCTTTCAACATTAGGCATTTTAACTCTTAAGACTAATATTCCTATTGATACAATTACAAATACAGACAGAGTACCTATATTGCAAAGCTCAATAATTATATCAAGTGGCAAAAATCCAGCAATAATAGCTGCTACTACACTTGTAATTATAGTGTTGATATGAGGTGTTCTATATTTGGGATGAACATGGGAGAAAACTTCTGGTAAAAGTCCATCTCTTGCCATAACCATAAATATTCTTATTTGACCGTAAAGAGTTACAAGGAGTGTGGATATCATACCTACGGCAGCACCAGTAGCTACTAATGCAGAACCCCAGTTAATTCCAATGCTCATTAATGCACCTGGGAGAGCATTATCCGGAATAATCTGTTTATAAGGTACCATACCTACTAAAACGACGGCAACTGAAATATAAAGTGCTAATATTACAATCATTGCCATTACAAGTCCTAACGGTACATTTCGAGTTGGATCTTTTGTTTCTTCCGCTGCGGTAGATACGGCATCAAACCCTATATATGCAAAGAATATAATAGCTGCAGCAGACATTATGCCTTTCCAATATAACTTAAACTTATGCTTTCACCTTGATGGATTTACTACTCCTGCAGGATTGCCACTAAATTCTTTACTTGTAAAAGCGTCAACAATAAAAATTTGCATAAAAAGTTCCCCTTTAAACGTTAATTTGTTTCGAATAATTATAATATAGCACAATAGCTGAGTTTTTCAAGTTTCCATACGTATACTCATTTATATAAGATTTGGAAATTATATGTTGAATTTTGTAAAAATAATTGCTAAAATTATAAAATGGGGTGTAGAAAAATGAAAAAATGGTATGTTATTTTTACTCGAAGTGGATATGAAAACAAAGTTAGAGATATTATTGAGAGTTGCTTTAAACAAGAGGAAGTGAAATTGCTTATTCCGAAAAGAAAAATTATAGAGAGAGAAAAAGGACAACCAGTGGAAAGAATTAGACTTTTGTTTCCTGGATATGTTTTTGTAAATGCCGAGATGAGCGATGATTTATATTATAAAATGTCTGATGTTTTGAAAAGAGGTATTTTTCTGAAAGAAGGGAAAAGGCCTGCTTTTGTAAAAGAAGAAGAGATGAAAATAATTTTGTCTCTTACTAAAAATTCTGATTTAATAGATTTGTCAAAAGGTATAATGGAAGGAGAAAGAGTAAAGATAATTGAAGGACCATTGAAAGGGTATGAGGGGCTTATTAAGAAAATAGACAAAAGGAAAAAGAGAGCAAAAGTTATGCTTAGTATAGCGGGGGAACTGAAAAGTGTAGATTTAGCTATTGAAGTAATTGAAAATGTATCTGAGCAGCACAGGAGTCTGGTTTACGCTTGTTGATATATTTGCGGAAAGTCAAGAAACAATTTTGTGAAGATTGTGTATTGAGGATTTTCAGTATTATCTATATAATTAAATTGTATGACATAAAAAGGAGGTTGAGACAAATGAAGTTGAATGAAAACATGTTTAGGATGTATGATATTAGAGGGGTGTGGGGTGAAGATTTAACTGCTGAGACCGCAGAAATAATAGGAAAGGCTTTTGGTACATATGTGAGACAAAAAGGAATTAAGGATGTGCTGGTAGGCAGAGATAATAGATTATCATCAAGGCCTATACGAGATGCTTTGATTAAAGGACTTACTTCTACAGGCTGTGATGTATTAGATGTAGGGGTTTTGACGACTCCAGCTTTTTACTATTCTAATGTCCTGTACAATTATCAAGCAGGGATGATGATTACTGCAAGCCACAATCCGCCACAATTTAATGGTTTCAAAGTTATGGTAGGACCTTCTACTATTTATGGCGATGAACTTAAAAAACTATACTATATAGCAGAAAAAGGCGAATTTGAAAAAGGTACAGGGAATGTGAAGTATGCTTATCCTATTAATTCGTATATTAACATGATAAAAGAAAAGGTTAAATTAGGCGACAGAAAGCTTAAAGTTGTTGTAGATTGTGGGAATGGCACAGGTTCATATTTTTATCCTGATGTTATATATAACTTAGGTTGTGAAGTATATCCTCTCTATTGTGAATCTGATCCTACATTTCCAAACCATTTCCCAGATCCAGTAAAAGAAGAAAATTTAAAAGATTTAATTGAAGAAGTAAAAAGAGTGAAGGCTGATTTGGGTATAGCTTTTGATGGTGACGGTGATAGAATTGGCGTTGTGGATGATAAGGGGAATATAATTTGGGGAGATATGTTGATGATTCTTTATTGGAGAGAAATAATGAAAAAACATCCCGGTGCCGATGCCATTGTAGAAGTGAAATGTTCTCAGGCATTAGTAGAAGAAATTGAGAGATTGGGAGGCAAACCTATCTTTTTCAAAACAGGCCATTCCCTTATAAAAGCAAAAATGAAAGAATTAGGTGCTGTATTTACAGGAGAAATGTCTGGTCATATGTTTTTTGCAGATGAGTACTATGGATTTGATGATGCGGCATATGCTGCTGCAAGGCTTTTACGAATACTTTCTAATACAGATAAATCTTTGTCTGAGCTTTTAGCTGATGTTCCTAAATATCCTGCAACACCTGAAATAAGGCTAGAATGTGACGATGAGAAAAAATTTGATGTGGTAAAAGGTGTAACTGAGTACTTTAAAGAAAAAGGATACGACATTATAGATGTTGATGGCGCAAGAGTGTTGTTTGACGAAGGATGGGGACTGGTTAGAGCTTCTAACACAGGACCAGAGCTTATTGTGAGATGTGAGGCAAAGACAAAAGAAAAACTAGAAGAGATTAAAAAAGAGCTTTCAGAAGCTTTAGCTAAATTTGGCGTAGTGTCACTCTGAGCCGAAGCGTAGCGAAGGGTCTGTGAAGAATCCATTAATAATAGATTATCATTCTGGTATAAAAGGAATGTTATATAGAGGAGGAAAAAATGGTGAAGATAAAAAAGGCGATAATTCCGGCTGCAGGACTTGGTACAAGGTTTTTACCTGCTACCAAGGCCCAGCCTAAAGAAATGCTTCCAATTGTGGACAAGCCCACTATTCAGTACATAGTTGAAGAAGCGATACAGTCGGGGATAGAGGACATTCTTATAATAACTGGCAGAAATAAAAGAGCAATAGAAGACCATTTTGATAAATCTGTGGAGTTGGAGCTGGAGTTAAAAAAGAAAAAGAAGGAAAGCCTTTTACACCTTGTAGAAGATATTAGCAATATGGTAAATATTCACTATATAAGGCAAAAGGAACCAAAAGGTTTAGGACATGCTATATACTGTGCGAGAGCATTTGTGGGCAATGAACCCTTTGCTGTTCTTTTAGGGGATGACATAGTAGATGCGGAAGTCCCTGTTTTAAAGCAGATGATAGAACAATACGAAAGGTACAACTGTTCTATTATTGGGGTACAAGAAGTGCCGTATGAGGATGTAGATAAATATGGTATTGTTGATTCTACACCTATTGAGGACAGATTGTATAAGGTGAATAATCTCGTAGAAAAGCCTAAAAAAGAAGAAGCTCCATCAAATATAGCTATTCTGGGAAGATATATAATAACGCCAAGAATATTTGAAATATTAGAAAACACGCCACCAGGAACAGGTGGGGAGATACAGCTTACAGATGCTTTAAAAACTCTTTTAAATTATGAAGCAATTTACGCCTATAATTTTATTGGCAAGAGATATGATGTAGGAGATAAATTAGGTTACCTTATGGCAACTGTTGAGTATGCTCTGAAAAGAGAGGACTTAAGGGAACCTTTTAAGAGGTATTTATTAGACGTTACGAGAAGCTTAGATCCTGTGATGGATGAAGCTGCAGTTACAATTACACAATAAGTTTAAAGCGAAAGGAGAATAAAATTGGAGGAAGAAATTTCATTAAGAGAACTTATTGAGGTAATTTTAAAATATAAAAAAACAATCATTATTGTAACTCTTGCTGCAACTTTAGTAGCAGCAGTGCTTAGTTTTTTCATAATAAAACCCACCTATGAAGCTACTACAACTTTGTCTGTTACTGATGTAACACCTGAAACAGGTTTTTTTGGTTCGAATACCACGGTTATTCTTCCGGGAAAAGATTCAGATCTGCCGGCAGTACAAAGTGACAGCATAGAAAAAGATTTATCTTTGTTGCTGTCTTCACTTTTGAAATATCCTGATATGTCAGTGGAGGCATTTAAAGAAGAGGTTACTAATCCTATTGTTCTTATGAATACTGTAAAACAATTAGGATTAGATCCTCAAAAGTACACAGTAGAAAATTTAAAAAAGCAAATTTCAGTTTCTGTCGTTAATAATACAAATCTTATAACAGTAACTGTAAAGGAAAATGATCCAAAGCTTGCGGCAAAAATTGCAGATACAATAGCCCAAAATTTTCGGACTTATATCATTGAGAGGAATAACAGGCAGACAGATAAATTAATCGAAACTTTGAACAAACTTATAACTCTCCAAAATGATAAAATAAAAGAGGCAACAGCGGAACTTAATAAAGTTCAAACAAATTCTCAAGACAAGCTTTTAATTGAGCAGAAACAAAAACAGTTGGATTTACTAAAAAGCACACGAGATATAATGTTAGAAAAATATAATATACTGGAATTAGTTAAAGAATCAGATCTTGGAAAACAAAGCATTCTTATAACTAGCAAAGCTTTAGTCCCAGATAAACCAATAGCACCTAAAAAGTCATTGAATATAATTATAACATTTATATTAGGTCTTATGGTCAGTATTTTTATAATATTCTTTATAGAATATTGGAAGAATAGTGATCCTAAAAAAACTGTTAATATTCCACAAAAGTAGAATTGTGAAAAAAGAATAATATTTTTTCTCCCGCCAAAAATATATTTAAAATAGAAAGAAAGGCGGGATTTTTTTGATTAGAAAAGAGATTTCGGCTTTTAAAGTTGCTGCAACTTATATAGGAACAGTAGTAGGAGCGGGATTTGCTTCGGGACAAGAAATATTGCAATTTTTTGTATACCATGGAATTAACGGAATTATAGGGCTTTTAATTGCTATTTTTATGTTTGTGTTTTATGGGTATGTAATTTTGCGATTAGGTAACAGGCTTAATGCCTCCTCCTATAAAAAGGTCATCATGAAGGCTGGGGGACCTTTATTTGGAAGGGTGATAGATTTAGTAGTTACATTTTTTTTGTTTGGAGCACTATCTGCAATGATAGCAGGTTGTGGGGCAATTTTTGAAGAGCAATTTGGGCTTTCTTCTGCTTTTGGTGGTGCAGTAATGGCAGTATTATCGGTTGTAACAGTATTAACAGGAATTGGAGGAGTTATTTCTGCCATTTCTTTTGTCGTACCTTTGCTCTTGCTTGCCGTAATTATTGTGAGTATTTTTTCCCTTTTTTATGTACCAGACATTACGGTTATAACAACTGCTGACTTTCCTTTTAAAGCTGCAGTAAAAAATTTTGCATTGTCGGGAATACTTTATGCTTCCTATAATCTTTTGATGGCAGTTGCCATTCTTGCTCCTCTTGGACAGAAAACCTACGACAGGTCAAAACTAAGATGGGGAGCTATATTAGGAGGAATGGGATTAGGATTAGGAGCATTTTTGATATTTTTTACAATTCTTATAAATATGCCTACTGCTTCTTTATATGAGATACCCATGCTTTATGTTGCTGGTAAAATTTCACTGGTTTTGAAATTTGTATACAGTTTTATTTTGATTGCAGAAATATATACTACGGCTGTTGGAAATCTATATGGGTTTGCGGCAAGGTTTACAGAAGTTGGGTCAGTGAAATATAAGATTTTTACTGTTGCCTCGGGGGGAATGGCCCTTGTAGCTAGTAGGTTTGGTTTTGCAAAACTTGTTCATTATTTATATCCTATCGCTGGTTATGGAGGCATTATTATGCTTATTGGCCTTACATATAGAATAATAAATCACAAATAATTTCAATTTTTGAGGTATAGCTAATTTTTTATCTATAGAATGTCGAAAAATGTAGATGAGTATGTTAAAATATTTAATAGGACTAATGTTGGACGGAGGTGTAATATTGGGGAACAAATATTTGTACGATAAAAAAACTGTATGCCCAGTATGTAAAAAAGAGTTTACATATACCAAAGTAAGATCTTCGCAATTGAAGGTGGAAGAAAGAGAAAGAGATTTTTATACTAAATATAAAGATGGCATTAATCCTTTCTTTTATGAAGTTATTGTATGCCCAAATTGTGGATATGCTGCTTTGGAATCTGAATTTGACAGAATAACTAATGACAAAAAGGAAAAAATCTTATCACTGGTAACGGCTAAGTGGGTTAAAAGAGAATTTTCTGGTGAAAGAACACCTCAAAAAGCGTTAGAAGCCTATTTATTGGCTTTATATTGTTCCCAGATAAAAGAAGATAAGCCTATAGTTTTTGCGAAGACTTGTCTTAGAATTGCTTGGATATATAGGATTTTAAATGATAAGGTAAATGAAGAAAAATATTTGAAATATGCATTGGATTCTTATATAAAAGCCTATAGTGGTTCGGATATATATGAAGAAGAAGTACTACTCATATATATGATAGCAGAACTTAATAGAATGTTAGGCAACAGGGAAGAGGCATTAAAATGGTATAATAAAGTGATAAATCATCCTGATAGGTCTCGATATAATTTAATAGTCAATCTTGCAAGAGATGGATGGCAAAGTTTAAAAGAATGAGGGCATGTTTTTTAGAATGCCCTCATATTTTATTTAGAGAGCAAAAAGTTTAAGAAAGGGGATTGGGATGTCTTACGGTAAGAAGCAAATGCAACAAACAATTTACTACTTTGATAAAACTGACTTTACCGGCTTAAATAGTCAAGAAGCGCAAAAAAGGTTATTGAAATATGGGCCGAATATATTGGAGGAAGGGCACAAAGTTAGTCCTTTGCAAATATTTTTAAATCAGTTTCAAGATTTTATGGTGATGGTTTTATTGGCAGCAACTTTAATTTCTGCTATGATGGGAGAATTAGCGGATGCTTTGACAATAACGATAATCGTCATTTTAAATGCTGTATTAGGATTTATCCAAGAATATAGAACAGAGCAGTCTTTGGAAGCTTTAAAAAAACTTGCAGCGCCTATTGCAAAAGTTTTGAGGGATGGAGAACAAAAAGAGATAGAGGCTTCTCAGATTGTAATAGATGATATTATTATTTTGGAGGCGGGAGATAAAGTTCCAGCAGATGCTGTTTTGA
The DNA here is from genome assembly GCF_003722315.1 of Thermoanaerobacter ethanolicus JW 200. Taxonomy (NCBI): domain Bacteria; kingdom Bacillati; phylum Bacillota; class Clostridia; order Thermoanaerobacterales; family Thermoanaerobacteraceae; genus Thermoanaerobacter; species Thermoanaerobacter ethanolicus. Next base: position 1,300,059 of record NZ_CP033580.1, read on the forward strand.
TAGAAAGTCATAATTTAGAAGTGGATGAATCGATTTTAACTGGTGAGTCAGTCCCTGTCCACAAGGAAGCTGTAAACAATGTAAAAAGAGCGGTAGTAACTGATAGTAATGTAGTTTATATGGGTACTATTGTTACGAAAGGAAGAGGGAAAGCTATTGTAACTGCTACAGGTATGCAAACAGAAATGGGGAAAATTGCAGGAATGATTAAAGATATTGAAGGAGATGAAACGCCATTACAAAAAAGACTCAATAAACTTGGAAAAGTATTAGTAGCAGGAGCTCTTGCTATATGCGGTATTGTAATAGTATTAGGAATAATAAGAGGAGAGTCTTTGTATTATATGTTTTTATCAGGTGTAAGCCTTGCAGTTGCTGCTATTCCTGAGGGACTTCCTGCTGTTGTTACAGTTTCTCTGGCTATTGGGGTACAAAGGATGCTTAAAAGAAATGCATTAATAAGAAAATTACCTGCTGTTGAAACTTTGGGATGCACTAATGTAATATGTACGGATAAGACAGGTACTTTGACAGAGAACAAAATGACTGTGACAAAAGTGTTTTGCGATGAAGAAGTTTTTGAAATAAAAGGTGATAAAAGTAAAAAATTTACTACAATGAGAAATAAAGAGAGAAGCGCTTTTAGAAAGATGGTGGAGATAGGGGCATTGTGCAATAACGCAAAGATTAAGAGGGAGAAGATAAAAATTGGCAAAGAAACTTTAGAAGAAGAAAAATACATAGGAGACCCTACTGAAGCTGCTATACTTTCTTTTTCAATGAAATCAGGACTTTCTCTTGAATTGGTAGAAAATATTAAAAGAATGGAGGAAATTCCTTTTGATTCAGATAGAAAAAGGATGTCTGTTATTGTGGAGATAAATGGTGAAAAATATGCGTATGTAAAAGGTGCTCCAGATGTAATATTGGACCTTTGTACATATAAATATACAGAAGGCAGAGAAGTGCCCCTTACTGTTTTTGATAAAAAAAGAATATTAGATATCAATGAAAGTTTTGGCAGGGAAGCTTTGAGAGTATTGGCCTTTGCTTACAAAAAGCTTCCTCCTAAATTTCCAATGGTTGCAGAATTTATAGAAAAAGATTTGGTTTTTGTAGGATTGGAAGGGATGATAGACCCTCCTCGAGGGGAAGTATATGGTGCAGTTTTAAAATGTAAGATGGCAGGAATAAAACCGGTTATGATAACAGGTGACCACAAGATTACTGCAACTGCTATAGCAAAAGAATTAAAAATATTAGGGGAAAATGATAAAGTGATTACAGGGCAGGATTTAGATAACATGGAAGATAAGGACCTTGAGAAAGTTTGTACAAATATTAGTGTTTATGCAAGGGTAACCCCAAAACATAAGCTCAGAATTGTCAGAGTCCTTAAAAACAAAGGTTTTACAGTAGCAATGACAGGGGATGGGGTAAATGATGCCCCTGCTTTGAAAGAGGCAGATATAGGTATTGCTATGGGAAAAGGAGGAACAGAAGTTGCAAAAGAGGCTTCCTCTATGATTTTATTAGATGATAATTTTGCTACTATTGTGGCAGCTGTTGAAGAAGGAAGAATAATTTATGACAATATACGAAAGTTTATACGATTTTTGCTTTCTTGTAATCTTGGAGAAGTTTTGACTATGTTTTTTGCAGCTTTAATGGCCTTAAAATTGCCTCTTGCTCCAATTCAAATATTAACGGTCAATCTTGTTACTGATGGGTTGCCGGCTTTAGCTCTGGGGATGGATCCTCCTGAAAAAGAAATAATGATGATGAGACCGAGAAATGCTAAAGAAAGTGTATTTTCAAGAGGGTTGGGTATAAGAATCATTATAGTGGGATTTTTAATGGCATTGAGTACTCTTGGAGCATATGTATTTGCATTAAGTTATGGGACATTAGAAAAAGCTAGAACTATAGCTTTTGCTACATTAGTGATGGTAGAGCTGATACACGCCTTTGAATGTAGGTCAGAAAGAAATTTAATTTTTGAGATAGGGATTTTTACTAATCCTTACTTGGTGTTAGCAGTTTTGACATCATTTTTGCTTTTCTTAGCTACAATATATATTCCACCTTTAAGTGTTGTGTTTAAGACAACAGTGCTTACTGGCTATGATTGGCTGGTCGTGGTGTTTTTCTCTTCAATAGAATTTGTATTTAACAATCTTTATACTGCTTATATAGTACCATTAACTAAGGCGAAGTGAAGTCACTTCGCCTTAGTTTGTAATACTTTTAGAGAATATCGAAGTTCTAAATAATTTACTAATCTTGCTATTAGCTCTTTTTTGTCTTTTTCTAACCAATTCCATTTATGTCTGTAATCAGCCACTACTGATTTTATAAAGTCATTGGGAATCTTGGAAGAAAATTTTTTGTAAACAAACAATCTTGAAACTTTCCCATCTCCTTTTTCTAAAGTAACAGGATTTATTCCGTAACTTACTTTTTCTTTTTGTACCAATGCGTACCAGTTATAGTCATCAATTCTTCCGTAGATGATTCCATACTGGTTATTTTTACTTTCTACTGTTATTTTGGGCATAAGGTATACCTCCAATAGTTTTCTCTATTAGAGTTTATGCCCTGTCCACAAAAATATTCATGCTAATTCAGGAAACCACAGTGCTATTTCTCTTTTTGCAGATTCAATACTATCTGAACCGTGAATAATGTTAAAAGTAGTACTAGAAGCAAAATCACCTCTTATCGTTCCAGGGAGGGCCTCTTCCACTTTAGTAGCACCGTTTAATAATCTAACTATTTTTACGGCGTTTTCTCCTTCTAGTACCATTGCAAAGACAGGACCTGAGGACATGTACTGTATTAAAGGTTTGTAGTAAGGCTTGCCTTTGTGTTCCTCGTAGTGCTTTTCTAAAAGCTCAATTGTTGGAGTTATTACTTTTGCCGCTTTAAGCCTTAAACCTTTGTTTTCATATCTTTTTAATATTTCTCCTATAAGCCCTCTCTTGACACCGTCGGGTTTTACTATAGCAAGAGTGGTTTCCATTTAAATCAATCCTTTCCTTGTATTAATTTAACATTATTTCTCACCAGAGAAGTAAAAGCGCATATCAATGAGAAAATCCCTGCAGTTATATAAGCTTCTTTAATCGCAATCATAAAGGCTGCATTAGAAGAAAATTTTAGAGCTTGATAAACTTTTAACCTGTTGGTAAATATCGCACTTCCTACTGCGATGCCCATTACCATTCCTACATTTCTCATTGTTGCAAGGAAGGCGGAGGCTACCCCTAATCTGTTTTTTGGTGCACTTCCCATTACTGCACTGTTATTTGGCGTTTGGAAGATAGCATTTCCTATTCCAAAAAGAGCAAGGCGAGCCATAATGGCAAACATAGTAGATTTTTCCGTTAAAGTTGCCATGAGAAAAAGGGCTGTTGCAGAAATTAGTGCACCAATAGTTGATAAAATTTGAGCGCCGTATCTATCAGCTAAAATACCGCTTAAAGGTGCTACGACGAACATGACGAGAGGGAAAGAAGTCATGATTATACCTGCTTTTTCAGTAGTAAATCCTAGATGCTGAAGGAGGAAAGGGGTTAAAAAAGTCATCGTATACTGAGCCATAAAGTTTAGCAGGGTGCTTATGTTTCCAAAAGTGAAAGACCTTATTTTCAAAAGGGAAAAGTCAAACATAGGAAACTCTACTTTGTTTTCTACGTTGATAAAAATTATCAAAGATGCTATTGATGTAACTAATGCGACTATGCTTGTAAGAGACGACCAACCCCATGTTCCCCCTTCTGAAATAAAAAGCAAAAGGCTTGCAAGAAAAGCAAAGAAAGAAATAGAGCCATAAGGATCGAATTTTTCAGCTACTCCTTTGTTGTCAGGGACCACAATATGAGCCCATATGTAACCTATTATACCGATAGGTACGTTTATGTAAAATATAGAACGCCAGCCTAAGTATTTCAAAAGAAGTCCACCTAATGTAGGACCTATCGCGAGACCGATTGATATAGACATAGCGTTGATGCCAAGAGCTCTACCTCTTTCGTTTGGAGGAAACACAGATGTAATTATGGCGGAAGACATTGACATAAGCATGGCGGCTCCTACTGCTTGAAAAGCTCTCATAATTATCAACATATATATGTTTACAGAAAGACTTAAAATCGCAGAAGAAATTGAAAAAGTCAAAAGGCCGTACTGATACAATTTTTTGTAGCCTAACATGTCACCAAGTCTTCCAAAAGTCATCATTAAGCTACTTACAACTAAGAGATATGTCATGGAGACCCAGCTTACTGTTGTTATGTTAGTGTGAAAAATTTTTGTGAATTCTGGCATCGCTATGTTGACAACACTTCCATCAATTGGTCCCATAATACTGCCTATGACGACTGCAGAAAGAATTACCCATTTGCTGTAATGTTTTTGTGTCATTTATATCCCTCCGATATCATAGATTATACCACAAACTTTGGAAAAAGATAAATGTTGAAAAAAAAAGCATTGTACAATATAATTATAAAGGAATTTAAATAAAGAAACGGATGTGAACAAATGATAGATGCAAAAAGACTCATAATTGTAGCTTTCTTTACGATGGTTATAAATTTGATTGATACACTTTCTTATTCCATAAGACCTTCTGGTGTAAGAACTCGAAAGCTTGCTGTTGCTCTTTCGCTTTTTAACATTATGGCTGTGATATCAAGACTATCAAATATGATTCAAGCACCTTTTCTTGGCAGTATTGTAGATATGGCGATAAAAATGGACAAGGTTCATCTCCTTCAAAATGATATGAGAATTGTACTTTTTTCAGCTACATTAGGGGCATTGATAGGAGCACCCCTGATGCCCACTTTTGTATCGATTTTTACTGTTGCCATAAATGGAATGGAAGGAGCTGGAACAGTCCCTAAGCTTATTCTTAAGGGGTTTAGATGGAGTAATTTAAAAAAGATAAAGAAAAAGATTGTTCTGCCAAGGCTGTCTATGTTAAAAGGTGTCTGGAAGGCTAACATACCAAAAACTTTTTTGATATATAACGTTATTATTACTTCTATCTACACCACAGGTGTTATATCTTCACTTTACGCCGGAGCTATTATTCCTGAGTATAGAATTACAGCCAGTCAGCTTTCGGGTATTGTAAATGGATTTGCGACTGTATTGTTTACCGTTGTAGTTGACCCTGTGGCGGCTCTTATAACTGACCAGGCCTTAAGCGGTAAAAGGACCCAACATGATGTGGACAGTATGGTAGTGCTTCTTGTGTTTGGGAAAATTTTGGGTACGTTGCTGGCTCAGCTTATATTTATACCAGCTGCAGATTTGATACTGTTTGTTACAAAATTGATAGTTTAACAAAAAAATAAAAAAATTTGGTTAGTTGTATAATTAAATGCAACAGATAAAAAAATAGAAACCATAGTGAAAATCGTGTATGATATAGGTGTCAACTAAACATCATACAAGGAGGATTTTCACTATGGTTCATAATAATGATACCACAAAAAATCGTTCTTTTAAACACTTAAGTAGCTATGAACGAGGAGAGATCTATGCATTACTCAAAGAAGGAAGAAGTATTCGGTATATTGCTAAAAAACTTAATCGATCTCCAAGCACTATAAGCCGTGAAATTAAACGTGGAACTACTACACAACTTAGAAGTGATTTATCTTCTTATACAAGCTATTTTCCTGAAACCGGTCAAGCTATCTACGAAAAAAATCGTTCAAATTGCGGAGCTAAATTTAAAGTAGCTAGAGCAGAAGATTTCTTGAAATATGCTGAAAATAAAATATTAAATGAAAAATGGTCACCAGATGCAGTTGTAGGCTATTGTAAAAAAGACCCAAGCTGGAATAATAAAACCATTGTTTGTACTAAAACACTGTACAACTATATAGATAGAGGATTATTAAAAGTTAAAAACATTGATTTACCTTTAAAACTACGTTTAAAACCAAGGAAGAAACAAAATCGTAAAAATAAACGTATTATGGGTAAAAGTATTGATTTTAGGCCTAAAGAAGTTGAAAGCCGTGAAGTTTTTGGGCATTGGGAAATAGATACGTTAATTGGCAAGAAATCTAATGACAAGGTCCTTTTAACATTAATAGAGCGTAAGACTCGCCATGAAATAATATTCTTATTAGATGCAAAAGACAATAAATCTGTTAAAGATGCATTATCAAAATTAAAAGATATGTTTGGTGACAATTTAAACAAAGTATTTAAAACAATAACATCTGATAATGGTACAGAGTTTAGTGATTTAGAAAGTGCTCTTTTAGAATATGGCGTAGAAGTATATTATACACATCCATATTCATCTTGGGAAAGAGCTACAAATGAACGACATAACGGTCTTATACGACGTTTCATCCCTAAAGGTAAAAGTATTAAAGATTTATCTATAGATACGATAAAGAGAGTAGAAAACTGGCTTAATAACCTTCCACGAAAATTGTTAAATTACAAAACGCCTAAGGAATACTTTTATGAAGAGCTGGCAAAAATCTGTTAAGCCCATCCCTTATAAAGTTTAGAGCTCGTTCGTGATTTGTCAAGGGGCAGGCTTCGCCTGACTTTAACCCTTGACAAATCACGACCTTCGCTCAATTTGTTAACTAAGATGGGCTTAAGGTTATATATGATTTGTTCCAAATCCTATATCTACATGATTTTCATTAGGTGTTGCATTTAATATTGCAATTTATAAAATAAAAAAATTTTAATACACTTTTTAAGAAAATGGTGTATAATAAAAATTAAAATAAGATTTAATTGCGCTAAGCAATTTGCAGTTAAAGGAGATGGGGCCATTGTATTTCATTAGCCCAACGAAGGGAAAAATGGATATTGATAAAATGTTCGAAGACATCATGGAATTTGTTGAGGGAGACCGGCAATCTAATTACAAATTAATGGTGGGCACAGACTCTCAACCAGGTAAATCCGTATGTTTTGTTACTGCTGTAATCATATACCGAGAAGGAAAAGGTGCCAGGTACTATTATAGGAAATTTTATAATAAAAAGGTGTTGTCTTTAAGACAACGGATTTTTATGGAGGCTACTTACAGCATTGAAATAGCGAATCAGCTTTTTGAAAAGATCAATCAGACTGATAAAAAAGATATAAATATACAGATTCATTTAGATGTAGGGGAAAATGGTAAAACGAGAGATATTATAAAAGAAGTGGTTAACATGGTGTTAGGATGTGGATTTGAAGCACAAGTTAAGCCTGCATCTTATGGGGCTAGCAAAGTAGCAGATAAGCACACTAAAAGCATGGCTAATATTGGATAAGACCTCTTAAAAAGAAGAGGTCTTTTTTTATTTAGGCTCTTTGTCAATAGTTGGGGTGGGTATTTTTTCTGAATGCCCACCTATAAATCTTATCACGTTATATGGTAATATTTGTAATTATTAGTTACAATAAGAGATATAGCTAGAAGTATGGGTGGGTATTTATCTATGCCTTTTTATCAAAGTTCTATAATATCCTTGAATATCCTTCATCACTAAAAATAGTATTACATCAAGCATTGCAATATAATATCCTTTTCCTGAATCGATAAAAATTTCTGTAGCCATATGCAAGCCTTTTTAGTACTTTAATTTTATTGTTATAACCTTCTGTTACAGAATTAGTGTAAGGTATATCAAAGGCATTTGTTATTTCTTCAAACCAACGGTTAAATACTTGCACACATCTTTTAAATTCATCAATTTTGCTTTCTTTAGCTAACTGTATCCATCTTTTTAATTCTATTTTTGCCTCCTTTGAATTTTTGCATTTTAATACTTTATCATTAAATTCTTCTTTTAAAAGGTATGCTATTCTTAAGTCGTCACTGTACCAGAACATTACTTCCAATTCTTCTTTTTGTTCTGTTGTTAAAGTATCATATTTTGCAAGAAGTAGCTTACGGCTTCTTTTGAAATATTTTCTTTTATTGTCTGGTAGCTCTTTTTGTATTCTCTTTCTTACATTTTCTATCGCCCAATATATGTACCTTGTAAAATGAAATTTGTCTATTGCTATTTTTGCTCCTTTGAAATATGCTTTTACTGTATCTGAAAAAGGCCTCCACATGTCTATAATAACCCACTTTACTTCATTCCTGTCTTTAAATCTTTTAAAATATCTAATATTTTTCTTTCTTTTGGGTCTACAATAATGCAATGATATTTCCTGCCTCCAGAGTTCCCTTTGAATTCGTCTATACTGATAACTTCCGGTAATGTTTTATAATCAGGTTCTACTCCTATTGTGTCTAAAAGTCTCATCACAGTCGTAATTGATACTCCTGTAACTTCAGATATCTCTTTCATGCTTTGCTGTTTTTTTAGTTGTTGTAGTATGTAAATAGATAATCTGTTGGTCATTCTATGGTAACGTGGTAAATAGTCTATATGTTCATAGAATTTTTTGCCACAGTGTTTACAAACGTATCTCCTCTTTTTTAGTACTATCACTGTTGGTTTTCCAAATAGCGGTACATCTTTTATTCTTTGTACTCTATAATCATGAATCTTAGATGTTATTTCCCAGCACCTTGGACAAATATGTGGTTTCTGTTTCATCTTAATATGAAGCTCTATTCTGTTGTCATTTTCTACAACACCTTCCCAAATTGTATCTTCAGATTTTAAGAAATTTGTGATATAATTACCTTGCACTTATTCTGATGCCTCCTTTTGTTAGATTGTTTTAACCACTTCTATTATAGCAGGCATTCAGAATAAGTGCTCTCTTTTTTATAGATTTCTTTTTCCCCACCCCAACATTTATTATAGAACCTTTATTTAAAAATATTATTGAATAATATTTTTAAAAAGAATATAATGTTTTTAGAAAATAATTATTGTTAAAATATTTATGGGAGATGAGCTTATGAAATACGTTTTGATAGGCAATGGTATTGCTGCTCTTAGTGCTTGTGAAAATATACGGAAAAATGACAGAGGAGGTAAAATAACCATTATATCAAAAGAACCTTATCCAACTTATTACAGATTGAAATTATCACAACTTTTAGGTAAGGATTTGAATTTTAAGTCTTTGTTGGTCAAGGAAGAAAATTGGTACACAGATAATGATATAGAACTTATGCTGAACACAAGTGTTAAAAAAGTTGACACAAAAAATAAAAAATTGATACTCTCAAATGATGAAATAATAAGCTATGACAGGCTCATAATTGCGACAGGAAGTTCAAGTTTTATTCCTAATGTCTTGGGGAGAGAGAAAAAAGGAGTTTTTGCAATAAGAAGTCTTGAGGATGTAAAAGACTTAAACGAGTTTATCAAAGATAAGAAAAAAGGCGTTGTAATTGGTGGAGGACTTCTAGGACTGGAAGCTGCCTGGACATTAAGACAAAATGGCTATGAAATTACAGTGGTAGAATTTTTCCCAAGACTTTTGCCAAGACAAGCAGATGAAGAAGGATCAATAATTTTGAAAGATATTATAGAGTCAAATGGGATAAATCTCCTTCTTGGAGCTGAAGTAACAGAAATTGCAGGGCAAACTGTAAATGGAATAATATTAAAAGATGGAACAAAAATGGATGCGGATTTTGTAATTTTTTCTTCTGGTGTAAAGCCAAACATTGATATAGTAAAAGAAACTGAAATTAAGGTAAATAAAGGGATAATCGTAGATGAGTACATGAGAACAAATATAGAAGATGTTTATGCAGCAGGAGATGTTGCTGAGTTTAATGGCAAAATATATGGTTTATGGACAGTGGCAATGGCTCAAGGCAAGAATGCAGGTTTAAATGTTTCTGGCAATAAAACTCCCTATAAGGAAGTTACACCTTCAAGTACACTTAAAATAGCAGGTATTGACGTGTTTTCAGCAGGTGATATATCGGGCGAAGGAAATATATCAAAAGGATATAGGGGAAATAATGTATATTACAAACTATAGATGAGAAAAATTGATAACAAATATTACCATAAAATAGATGCACTACACCTATGCTAACTGTAGTTCTGCTAAAATTTCATCAATAGGTACTTTATTATTAGCTCGCTCATACAGCCATTGAACACGCTGCTTTTGTACTTCTTTGCGTACCATTTTTATTCCTTGCCCAAATTTGCAATATTCGTCGCCTGAAGTCGTACAATACAGGTATGTCAATGATATAAGCCATAATAATCTATCTATTGATTTTGTTGATCGTACTTGATATGTATTTAGTCCAAGATTATTCTTTGTCTGCCTAAAGAATATTTCTATAGGCCATCTTTGACTGTAGTAATTTAGAATAGTCTCGGTATCTAATTCAGTATCAGTACAGATAAATGCATGTAGAGCATTTTCATTTTTAAAAGCTTTCTCAGGCCAGCACAATACTACTACAGCATTATCTATGCCATTTAAGGCTCCTTCATAGCGATATACCCAGTAATTAGAACCGTTTACTGTAACGAGGCAAACTTCGTTCTTTTCGATATATTGGGCAAAATCTTTTATCTGAATTCTGATGCCTTGTGGATAGATAATCCTGTTAGTTTTTAATGCTCCTATGAGATGGTATCCTCTTTCGAAATGTGCTTCTATTACTTTTTTGTTTATGTACCATGAATCACATAGTCCATATGCTGGTCCTTTAGGTATTGGAAGCATAGATACCATTTCACATATTCTTTCGATTTTGCTTTTGCCACCTTTTTCATAGCGCTCAATGCAGTAAGGTAATACCACATTGCCGCAAGATAGCATCATGGTAAGAAGTTGATGTCCCCAAACTTGCTTCCCTTTTAAATGTGATTGATGGAATCCTGTTGCCTGGATAGTATGTTTAGCCTGTAACGAAGGCTTTGTCTTCTCAGCAATAGTATCATCAAAAATCACAAATATCGGCTTGTTGCTAGTTTGGGATAATTCAAATATAATGCGAATAACTTCTCGCCTTATAGCTCTCCATGCATACTCTATATTCCAAACACCTTGGCTTAAGAATTTGCCAAACGTGGTTCTATGGCAATTAGCAAGGCTTAAATTAACTATATCTGTAACAGTACCACTATAACCTTTTTGAGTGGCAGCAATTATAAATTCTAAAATATGACGAATAACAGGTTTAGTAAAATATAATGCAAAATTTAATTTCATTAAGTACTGGATTATTGATGAATTTTCTGTTATTCTTTTATTATGAGACATTTGCTCCACTCCTATGATTAATATTGTTATAGGGTAACAACATATTAATACCATAGAAGCGAGCATTTGTCTCTATTTTTATTAAATTTTTTCATATAAGTTTGTTATGGTAATTTATGTTAGTGAATTTTCTCATCTATAGTTACAAACTTTACTTTAAAGACGGTATTATTGTTGGTGCAATATTGATTGGAGATATTGGGAAAAGTACAAAGTTAAAAAATGCTATTGAATCAAAGCAAGACTTTTCAAGTATTTTAAATAAAGGATTTGGAGCAAAAGATATAATTGAAACTATATAAAAAAGGCATAGATGAATTCTATGCCTTAATCGATTTTTCATTTAGTTTAAAAATGTTAAATACATAAGGTGCACCAAGAGAAAGCCACAGTCCGCAAATTGCATACCTTATAGCGTTAAAAATATTTCCAGAAGGCAACACAAATTTTAATCCCTCTTTAAGTACAAAAAATACAATTATGCCAATTAGTAACTTCAAAATTTGCTTTTGAAGAGGAGCATGGACAGTAAAATCAAATTTTTCTTTGTCTATAAAATAACCTATTAAAGTACCAGAAATTAAACCCATGTATTCATAAATATCCTTCTGAGGGAAAATTAATATAAAAAGCGCAGAGATTAAAATTGACAAAATAATTTTAAAAGATAAACTTATGTTAAAATTGCTTTCTTTCACGATGCTATCAATAAGTTCACTTAAAATTATTATTAAAACAGCTATCAATATTCCGCCAATAATATCTATCGGCCAGTGGACACCTAAATACATTCGCGAAAATGATACGAGTAATACGATGGCGATTCCTACATACCACAGCCATTTTTTTTGATAGTGTACCATTAAAGTTCCCCAAAGAGTTGTAGAACCTTGTGCATGGCCACTTGGGAAAGAATATCCTCCTGCCGATTGTGTAAAAATAGACCTTATTCCTGGATATCCTATGGGCCTGGCTATTTTTGTTGTCTCTTTCAAAACAGTATTTACATAGATAGAGCTTATCAAGATGAGTCCCAGCTTTAAACCAAATCTTTTATCTACACACCAATAAAAGATTGGAATAAAAATAAACTTGAATTCGGCAAGTAGCAAGCAAATTAAAAATTCAATTTCCATGAATGTAAAAAACGGTGTTTTGTTATAAGTTTTGCACTTTGATAACTGAATATTTACATTGAAAAAATAAAAGCTATATCGTTTTTTACGGTTAATTTACTCTTTTAAGGTACAGCAAAGCTAACCGTCTACTTGATATGGCGGTTTCTATCATTTGGTATATTTTTTGGTATATTCTATGTGTTTACTATGTTAAGCAAAATACCATTAGCGCTTTTCGTATATACGTTATCACAGTCTTAAGAAACGGATTATTAGGGTAACGTATATGCCTATAACGTCCTTTCCCAACAAGATTACCAGGTACATTATATAATATCCGCCTTATTGTGGTTATCTCATGATGCCTCATAAACTCTGGCAAGATAGTCCTTTTGAACCAATTATGGAGATTGTAAGCGATCATTTTGATAAGCAAAAATATTTCGTTGCAAAATTTGTTTCTTTGACTGTTTTGATCAAAAGCAAATCCTTCTTTTAGTTCATCTATTTTGTTTTCAATGTCGCAGCGTTGGTTGTATTCATGAAATATCTCTTCAGGTGTCATGTACTCAATATTTGTTACTATAGCTTGATATTCATATTTGAATTCGTCTATATCCATACAAATCTGCCCTGTTTTGGGCTGTGGCAGTTTTTTGCGTATAATCACAATTCTGCGTACTTTATCCCATTTAGGCATTTTTGCATATATTTCATTTACACTAAAGGTCTTATCTATTTCAGTCCAAGGATAAAGGTGTTCTCTTTGATTGACATAGTCTATAAAGCATCTGATCCATGCCTGATTTTTAGCTTTCATTACATATTCATAACCTTTAGATTCAAAATACAGTATATTATCGTAATCAAATGCTCCACGGTCAACGCGTACTCGCTTAATTATCCAATTTTCAGGAAGCTGTTCTTCGCAAGATTTTACAAAATCTAAGAAACCATGATTTGTGTGATGTTTACCTTCTTCAAGAGTAACATTAACAAGTTCATCAGTATTAGCAATAATGCCGATTTTCTCTTTGAAAGATGGTCGACCATGGTACCTTGGATTATAACCTACTGAAGCACCTTCCTGCTCTCCAAATATAGTACAAACTGTATCATCAAAATTCATAATGACTTCACGTTTCGTTCCTTTAGATTGCAAGGAAAGCAAAGTCTTGTTAATAAGTCTTAATTCTTCAAGAGAACTTTCAGGCATGGCTTTAATTAAGTCTCTGCATACTTTTTCGCTGGGAACTTTATGTCCTTTAATTTCTGTGTATGCATTATCATATCTTAGTTGGTCCATGTGAAGAAAGCGAGTATTCCCTTGAATTACAGAATCAATCATAAAGTCAATAACCTCGGCTGGTTGAAAAACAGCATTTGGTGCTTTTTTAAAGGATAATATGCTTGAAAGAATTTTATTAAAGCCGATTTTTTCTTTAAATGCTTGGATATAGGTGAAAGTTACATTGTTTGATACTGTAAAATTGTCAAAAGTTGCTGGCAAAATATATTTTGAAAACCCCTTTTCTTTTGTAAGATTAAGTGTTAAACTCATATTATGGAGATTCTCCTTTCTGTTAGTGTTTTTGTTTGTCACTTAAATTTTATCAGAAAAAGGGGAATCTCCATATATTTTTTGCAAAAAATTTTTCACTTAATTTAGCCCTCAAATAGCTCTATTTGGGCATTTCGTAAATTCACTTGCCGAATCCAAGATAAAATAAAAACCTGAGCTTCCCAACATGGTTACAGCTATAAAAAAATAATCTAAAAAAGGATTTGAAATTGTTTGAATAGCTTTTAATATTTCTGCTTGCATTTTATCACCTCGATATATATAATTCACCAAAAAAATTTATTTTCCTTCATGGTTAAAAAATTTAACAAAAATTTAAAGAAAAAAATAAAAAGTGTGGTAAAATTTATATAAGCATAATTTTGAATTTAAAAAATTGGGAGGTTATAGAAGTGAATTTTTTAGAGAGATTATATGGGATATTTTTTCAGCCGGTAGAAACTATAAAAGAGATTGTAATGGAAAAACCGATTTGGCAAGCTGCTGTTGTCATTATAGTTACAGGACTATTGACTGTGACAAGCAATTATAGGTTTACAATGGTTGGTACAGATTTTTTTACTTCCAGCTCAGGTATGCCTGATGTTGGGAGGCTAAGAGCTTTATTTGTTCCGATGGCTGTATTTGGGAGTATATTTATAGCTCCTTTGACTTACTTTGTTTATGCAGCAGTGTATCACTTTTTAGCGGAAATTTTAGAAGGTAAAATGTATGCTAAAGTGGAAGATAATGTATTTTTTGATCAAATTGAAGAGAATAATGCTGAAATTGAACAAAAGGCAAGCGGTGAGAAAGAAGAGGTAGTAATAGGTACAGCAAAGGGATTGTATTCTGCAATAGGGTTTGCAAAACTTCCCATGATTTTTATGGTTGTTGTAAACTTATTTGTACGTTTGTTAAATTCAAGAGCTGGCTTAATACTTACGTATTTATTTTTAGCGATATTTACGGTATGGGTAATTGTTTTAGAAATTATAGCTATAAAGGAAAATTATAAAATGAGTACGGGGAATGCAGTGCTTGTATATTTTCTTCCTTACATAGTTTTGGTCGTTTTATTTATAATAATGATAATTTTTGTAGGTGCAACCTTTATAAGCATATTTTCAGAGGTTTTAAAAAATGTTCCTATGCAATAGAGAATAAAGTTAAAGACTTTGTAAAAGAGGAGGCTTTCTCCTCTTTTTTATTTCTATATTGTTTATTTGTCGAAAATTATTTTCTGTTTTTAAGCAGGATTTTTGAAATTTGTAAAGAATATATATTTATAGATAGGTGGTGTTGAGAATGGGAGAAAATGGAAAAGTTTTAATTAAAGATTTAGAGAAAAAAGACAAAAAAATATTTTCCTTATGGTTGCAAGACATTAATGTGGTCAAATTTTTAATTGATTTGTTTAAAATATCTCGAGAGAAAGATAATGTTTTAAATATACCTTTTGGGAAGAATAGGAAAATGTTTGTGTTGGAAACAAAAGAAGGCGTGAAATTAGGCTTTTGTGTGTTATACGATATTGACTGGCAACAAAAAAGGAGCAGCATGTATATTTATATTGAGAAGAAGGAAAATGTAGAATTAGAAACTGCTCAAGAAATAATTAATTCGTTGCTGAGAAGGACGGCTTTAAAGTATAATTTAAGAGATATTGAAGTCCACACAAAAAATGACGTTTTTGCTAAATGTTTTACCAACATAGAAGACTTTAAAAAAGAAGAAGATGGATATAGTTTCCGAATAGCTTTGGATGAGATGAAGTTCCCAGCAAATATGGCCCGATAAGGGCCTTTTACTTTTGATTTTTTTGTATTATAATTTTATTAAACTTGACAGGCAGGGAGTGTTTACATGAATATACCAAACCTTCTCACTTTTATTAGGTTTTTGCTTATACCTCTTTTTGTTTATACTTTTTTTTATGTGCCTGAAGGAAACATTTATGCTGCACTGATTTTTATATTATCAGGTATTACGGATATTTTGGATGGTTATATAGCGAGGCACTATAACCAAGTGACAAAAATGGGTACTTTACTTGATCCTCTTGCGGACAAGTTGATGATACTTACCGTTTTGACCAGTTTATGGATAAAAGATTTAATTCCTTTTTTTATTATTGCTATTTTAATGATAAAAGAATTTTCAATGATAATAGGAGCCGCAATACTTTACAAAAAACAAAAAATTGCTATACCCGCAAACAATTACGGCAAAACTGCTACTTTTTTCTTTTATATAGCTATAATTTTTTCAATTTTTGAATGGCCTTATAGTTTTACATTGATGATCATAGCTTTAGCTTTAGCAATTTTAGCATTTTTTATTTATGCTTTTGAATTTTATAAAAGAGCAAGGAGAAATTAAACTTTTTACAAGGACAGGACGATATAAGAAATAGTATATCACTCTGGGGGGAGATATATTGAAAAAAGCTATAAATTTAAAAAAAATGAGGAATATCAATGAAGTATTGAATCTTAAAAAGCAGGTAAAACTTTCGAGAATACAAACAAAATTAAGTTTAATGATTATTGGCATTGTAATTTCTTCTTTGGCTTTAAGCGGGTACATATCTTATAGGTTTTCTGCGCAAGAAATTACTAATTCGACATTATCTAATATGAGCAATAGTGTTAGCTCAGTTAATCAAGAATTAAATCTTTATTTGGATAATACTGCAAGTAAACTCAGCTATTTTGCAAAGAGCGATTCTAATTTGTTAATTAAAGGAAATACAGAGGAAGAGACTACAGATAAAATAAACAGTGTCCTTATAAATTTAAAAAATATGACTCCTAATGCCTCTTTGATTTATTATGGGACATCTGATAAAAAAATTTATACTTTTCCACATGTTGATTTAAGTTCTGATTTTGACCCTACTACTAGACCGTGGTATACAGGGGCTGTGAAGGCTAATGGAAATCCTTTTTGGACAGATGCTTATAAAGATGAAGCAACTGGAAATTATGTAATTTCAGTATCTCAGTCCGTGTTGAATCCTCTTACTAATGAAGTGGTTGGCGTTGTAGGAATGGACTTAAATTTATATGGTATAGAAAATCTCCTAAAGGATGTCAAAATAGGACAGAATGGCATGGTCCTTTTAGTCGATAAAAATGGAATAGTTTTTTTGGATTCTACTAAAAAAATGATAGGAAGTAATTTCTATAAACAATCTTTTGCAAATTATGTTTTCAAAGAACAAAAAGGAGAAATACAAACACGCTTCAACAATGAAGACAGTGTTGTAATTTTTGATACTAATCCGACTACAGGATGGAAAGTCGTAGGAATTGTAAATAAATCTGATTATCTTTCTGGAGTGTCAAAAATTAATAATATTTTTATAGCAATTATAATCATATTTTCACTCATTTCGCTAGTTATCGCTTATCTATTTGCTAGAAACTTTACAAGACCAGTCTACAAAATGTTAACAGCCATGAATAAATTAAAAGAAGGAGATTTAACTTCCTTTATTGATGCAAGAAGAAAAGACGAATTTGGAGTGTTAGAAAGGGAATATAATGATACAGTACAAAAATTAAGGGCTATTGCAACAAAAGTTAAAGAGTCGAGTGTTTCTTTAATAGAAGCATCAACTCGTTTTAGAGAGATAAGCGACGAAACAGCACAATCAGTTCAAGATATTGCAAATGCCGTAGATGATATAGCAAAAGGGGCTAATGATCAAGCACAAGAAATATCGGTAAGCGTACAAAAGATATCGGAATTTGGAAATGATATAGATGAAATTTTGAAAACTACCGAAGAAATGAAGAGATATTCAGATAAAGCAGAAGATGTCAAAGCTGATGGTTTGAAAAAGTTAGAGGCTTTAAAACAAAGTTCAGAGGAGACAAATAAGGCAACATTTTATGTTTTTGAAACTATTAACAAAATCAAGGAAAATTCTCATAAGATAAGTGCTATAACAGCAGTGATAGAAGAAATTGCGGATAAGACAAACCTTTTATCATTAAACGCTGCAATTGAAGCAGCCCGTGCCGGAGAAGCTGGACGTGGTTTTGCTGTTGTAGCCGAAGAAGTAAAAAAATTGGCTCAGCAATCTGCAGAATCTACCAATCAAATAAAAGACATAATAGAAAAGATGCAACAAGCAATTGATATGGCTACAAATGCTATGCAGTCGGCGGACAAAAGCATTGAAAAACAAAATCAAGCTGTAAAAGATACGCAAAATGCTTTTATGGAGTTTGAAGCTTTTATAAGTGGAATTACAAAAATGATAGACAATATAAATTCCTTGATGAATGCCATGGAAGAAAAGAAAAATGAAATTGTCATATCGATGGAAAGTATTTCTGCAATTTCAGAAGAGACAGCGGCTTCTACTGAAGAAGTAAGTGCTTCTACAGAAGAGCAGCTTTCAGCTGTAGAAAACCTAACAGATTCAGCTAAGAATTTAGAAGAGGTAGCAGTGAAATTAGATGAGGCTGTGAAGATTTTTAAAATTTAGATAGATTAAAAAGCGCTTAAAGGCCTTTACTTTTAAGCGCTTTGACATTTTGTTTATTTTAATATATGTGATAAAATAGTTATACACAGTATAGATGGGTATACCATAGGGGGGTGTTAATATAGAAATTAAAGAGAAGCTAAGGAAATTGCAAGAATATTTGTCAAGGTTAGATAACGCATTAATTGCTTTTTCTGGAGGTGTAGATAGCACTTTTTTGGCAAAAGTAAGTTACGATGTTTTAGGGAATAGAGTATTAGCTGTTACTGCCACTTCTCCGATGCATCCTAAAAGTGAATTAAAAGAAGCTGTAGAGCTTGCTAAAAAAATAGGACTCCCCCACTTGGTTGTGGAGTTTAATGATATTCTTGAAATAGAAGAATTTAAAAAAAATCCTTTAAATAGGTGCTATATATGTAAATCCAATTTATTTTCAAGGTTTAAAGCTATTGCAGAAGAAAAGGGCTTCAAATATATCCTAGAAGGCACAAATGCAGATGATGTGTCTGATTTTAGACCAGGAAGAAGGGCTTTAAAAGAATTAGGAATTTTAAGCCCTTTGTTAGAATGTGGTATAAAAAAAGAAGAGATAAGAATTTTATCTAAAGAGATGGGGCTTCCTACATGGTGGAAACCTTCTTATGCATGTCTTGCTTCAAGGATTCCTTACGGAGAAAAGATAACTTATGATAAGCTTTCTATGGTAGAAAAGGCAGAAGAGGATTTGAAAGACTTAGGTTTTTCAGGATTTAGAGTGAGATACCATGGAGATGTTGCAAGGATTGAACTTCCAAAGGAGCAGATGGAGACAATTTTTGAAGAAGGTATAAGGGAGGAAGTTGTAAAAAGGATTAAAGATGCTGGATTTAAGTATGTAGCACTGGATTTAGAAGGATACAGAACTGGCAGCTTAAATGAACCTCATGTGAAGGTGGTAAAAAATGTATAATGAGAAAATATTGCAAATTTTAATGGAGTTCAAACAAAACAAGTTATCAATAGATGAAGCGCTAGAAGCTTTAAAGAAACTTCCTTATGAAGATTTGGGATTTGCTAAAATTGATTATCACAGAGAGATAAGAAAGGGATTTCCTGAAGTGATTTTTTGTCAAGGAAAGACTCCCCAGCAGGTTAGAGAAATTGCTTTTAATATGTATAAAAATGGGAGTGATGTTTTAGGGACAAGAGCCTCACAACAACATTTTGAAGCAGTGAAAGAGGTAGTAGAAAAAGCAGTCTATTATGAGGAAGCTCGTATAATTTCTATAAGAAATACGCCAATAAATAAGACAAAAGGCATAATTGGAGTAGTGGCTGCTGGAACTTCTGATTTGCCTGTTGCTGAAGAAGCGGCTATTACTGCAGAACTTATGGGAAACACTGTGAAGAGATTTTATGATGTTGGAGTTGCAGGATTACATAGGCTTTTAGATAAATTAGATGAAATCAGACAATGCCGTGTATTGATTGCAGTTGCTGGTATGGAAGGAGCACTTCCTACTGTTTTAGGAGGATTGGTTAGCTCTCCTATAATTGCAGTACCTACAAGCGTAGGATATGGTGCTAACTTTCACGGTTTGTCCGCTCTTTTGACTATGCTTAATTCCTGTGCCAGTGGCGTAAGTGTTGTAAATATTGATAACGGTTTTGGTGCGGCTTATTCTGCCAGTTTAATAAATAGGATAGGGGAGAAATCATAATGAAAGTCTTATATTTTGACTGTTTTGCTGGAATTTCTGGAGATATGACTATTGCTTCATTATTATCTCATGTAGATGTAGAAGAGTTTAAAAAGAAGGTAAAGAAGATAGCTTTGGACAATTTTGATATAGAGATAGGTGAAACGCAAAAGAACAGTATAAGTGCTAAGACTTTTAAGGTATTGTATGAAGAAAAGCATCATCACCATCATAGGCATATGAAAGATGTGAGAGAAATCATCGAGAAGAGTGATTTGGGAAAAGAAGTCAAGAAAATGAGTATTGAGATGTTTGAGAAATTAGCAGAAGCAGAGGCAAAAGTGCATGGCAAATCTCCCGAAGAAGTGCATTTTCATGAAGTGGGGGCAGTAGATTCTATAGTAGATATAATAGGTACGGCGATACTTATAGACATGATAAAGCCAGATAAGATTGTTTCTTCTCCATTGCCAGTAAGTTCAGGCTTTGTAGATACTCAACACGGTCTTATACCTGTGCCTGCACCAGCAACAGCTGAACTTTTAAAAGGGATACCTGTGTATAAAAGCGATATAGAAGGCGAAATTGTGACGCCAACTGGTGCTTCTATTGTAAAAACTTTAGTAAATGAATTTGGTGGTATACCGGATATGACTATAAATTCTATAGGATATGGAGCTGGTACCAAAGATTTGGAAATACCAAATGTTTTGAGGACATATGTGGGAGAGGAAGAGGTAAAAAAAAACCTGAGTCATTGATGATTTTAGAGACTAATATAGATGATATGAATCCAGAGTTTTATCAGTATCTATTTGAAAAACTTTTTGAAAACGGGGCATTGGATGTGTTTTTGATTCCTATTATCATGAAAAAGCAAAGGCCGGGTACGCTCATTACTGTAATTTGTGAGAAAGAAAATGCTGATAAATTAAAGGAGATAATTTTTAAAGAAACTTCTACTTTTGGCATAAGGTATTATGAAGTTTTAAGGCATAAACTGGATAGGGATTTTTCAATTGTGGAAACTCCTTACGGAAAAGTAAGGGTTAAAAAGGGCTATTTAAATGGAAAACTTATTAAAGCGTATCCTGAGTATGAAGATGTTAAAGCCATTGCTGAAAAGACTGGGAATTCAATTAGCGATATTTACCGGAATGTGATAAGACACATTGATTTGCTATTTTTTTAAAGATTGAAAGCGGGGTTAACCCGCTCAGACTGTAGACAAACTTTCGTAAAGGAGATATTTTGCATAAGGAGCGACTTGTTACAAAGCGGTAACAAAACTTAGCAAGACCGAGGGGGGAGGCAGGGCCGAAGCCATGGATGGCGGAGGCGGGCACCTTAAGGCATGGATGCCGATTGTGCCCGGTACCCTGCCGGAGCCCGAAGGTCGAGCTTTAGTTTTGTCGCTTTGGAACATCGGAGCGACGATGCAAAATATCTCCTTTTGAATATTTTTTAACTTTGTCAACAAACTGAGCGGGGTTAACCCGCTTTTAGTGTGAAATAAAAAGTAGTACCTATTTTTTCTTTGCTTTCTATTCCATATTTACTGCCGTGCAATGTCAATATTTCTTTTACTATTGCAAGTCCAAGCCCTGTGCCTGATTTGTTTCCTTTATAATATCTGTCAAAGATGTGCTCTAAATCTTTTTGAGGGATGCCGCATCCCGTATCTGATACTTTAATTAAAATTTCTTTATCTTGAGGCTCTGCAGTTATAGTAAGAATTCCGCCATTTTCCATACTCGCCATAGCATTGCTTATTATATTTATAATTACCCGTTTTATCATTTCCCTATCCGCTATTACCTTAAGCTTAAGATTATTAAGCTTTACTTCTATATTTTTTTCTAAAATTTGAATTTCAAATATGTCTAAAGTTTCAAATATAAGTTTTTCTAAATCTATAGGTTCCTCTTTTATTTCTACCATTCCTGATTGGAGCTTAGAAAGCTGTAACACGTCGTCTACTAATTTAGACATTCTCTCTGTTTCTTTAATCACTGTATTTAAATATTTTTCTCTTTTTTCTTTATCGTCTCCATAGTAGTCTAAAAGCATTTCAGAATATCCACGTATAAGGCCAAGAGGTGTTTTTAAATCATGGCTTATATTTGCAATCAGATCTTTTCTAAATTTATCTGTAATAGACAGCTGCTTTACCATTGTGTTCATAGATTTTGCAAGGTCTCCTAATTCATCTTCTTCTTTGTAATTTATTTTGACATCTAAATTTCCAGAAGCGATTTGGTGAGCAGCGTTTTTTAGTATTTGTATGGGTCGAGTAAATTTTTTTGACATATAGACGGATATAGATAATATGGCAATTAGTGTGATGACAAAAATCCACCAAAAAACTTGCTTAAAAAGATTGACAGAATCGTTTATAGCGGCGATAGGAATGCTCATTATTAAAGTAGCGGGTTTTCCGTTATATAAAAAAGGTCTTACAATAGAAAGATATTCTATATGCAAAAAAGGATGCTCATATTTTACAACTTTTACAGTGTTTGTAGGACGAAGAAATATTTCAGGGATTCCCAATCCCCTACCGTATCCTCTGTTATCTCCCGCGATTATTATGTTATTTTCTGTTATTGCCACAACTCTGGCACTAGATTTGTCGATAAGTTTACTTATAAGTATTTCATCGTTGTTATTTATTGCTTCTACAATTTTTTCACTGTAATTTTTAAGTTGATTTATTTTGTAATAAGAGTATATCTTATTAATAAAAACTACTTGAGTAAGCCAAAACATAGATAAAATTATAAGGCCTATGATAAGGTAAGAGATAAAAAGCTTTTTTCTTATTCCTTTCAAATTTATTCACCATCCAATTTGTAACCTATTCCCCAAACTGTTTTTATGAGTTTGCGCTTTTCTCCTAATTTTTCTCTCAACTGTTTTATATGGGTGTCTACGGTTCTTAAATCTCCATAAAAATCATATCCCCATACTTCATTAAGGCACTTTTCGCGGGATACAACTTTTCCTTTATTATCTATTAAGAGTTTTAAAAGGTCAAATTCTTTTGGCGTAAGGTCAATTTTTTCTCCATCAACCGTGACTTCTCTAGAACTTACATTTATAGAAATTCCTTCATATTCTGTTTTCCCATCTTCTTCTGAAGCTCCATAAGTTCTTGACAAAATTGCTTTAACGCGAGCGATTACTTCTTTAGGGCTAAAAGGTTTTACAACGTAATCATCTGCTCCTAATTCAAACCCTAAAAGTTTATCATACTCTTCTCCTCTTGCTGTTATCATCATTACAGGCACTTTTGACTTTTCTCTAATTGTTTTTAAAAGGCTCCAACCACTTATATCTGGAAGCATTATATCTAAAAGGATTATGCTTATATCTTTATTATTATTAAAATATTCAAGCCCTATTTTGCCATTTTCAGCTACCAATACTTCATATCCATTATTTTCTAAATAAGTTTTTAAAATATCTCTCATTCCTTCTTCGTCTTCAATTACTAAAACTTTTTGCATAAAAAACACCTCCCATCTTTAGTTTAATTATTTTTTACTCAGTTTACAACATTTAAAATTAAACTTCACACTTTCCTCACAAATTATATAAAATTACGTCAAACTATTTGGGTATCATAAAGAATGAAAAGGAAAAATTTAAAAGGAGGTATCCATATATGAAGAGAAACAAATGGTTAATAGTTTTAGCAGTTGTATTGGCTTTAGCAATTCCTTTGACAGTTTTTGCAGCAAATACTGATTCACCACTGACAAACAGCATAAAAGGCTTTTTTGGAATTGACACATCAAAGCTTACACCAGAGCAAAAGCAAATAATTACAGATTACAACAAAAAAATAGCCGACCTTGAAAAAGAGTTTATAAACAAACTCTTATCAGAAGGGCTTATAACTCAACAACAAGCAGATAATATAATTAAAAACATTGATAGCAAAGTTTCTAAAGCAAATCAAGACAATGTTCCCTTCTTCATTGGTGGCGGAAGAGGATTTGACAAAGGATATTTTGGAATAGGCCCAATTGATACTTCAAAGCTTACAGAACAACAAAAAGCAGCTTTGACAGAAATATACAAACAAATGGCGTCACTTCAGAAGGATATAGTAAACAAATTGGTATCTGAAGGATTATTGACTCAAGACCAAGCAAACAAAATCACAAGTGCGATAGATAATGCAATAGCTAATGCTGATAAAAAAGGCTATGCTATGTTTGGTGGCAACGATGGATTAGGGTTTATTTTGAGAGGTGTTGATCCATCTAAATTGACAGACCAGCAAAAGAATGAGTTAATCAATTATTACAAACAAATGGCACAATTGCAAAAACAATTAGTTGATAAATTTGTAAGCTTTGGAGTTATTACTCAGGACCAAGGAAATACGATTAAAAATAGAATTGATACAATGGTAAAAAATATGGAACAAAACGGATTGCCTCAAGGATTTTTCAAACATTTTGAAGGAAAAAGAAGAGATTTTAAAGGTAAATGGCAAAATGAAAATAATCAACAGAATAGTGTTCCACAAAGCTCCAATAATTCGATTTGATGAATTTAATATTTGATTGTTAGAAGAGGTGGTGGGAAGCCATCTCTTTTTTATATTGTCAAAACTTTATAGATTGCCAATACTCATATTAATTTAAACGAATTTTCACACATCCTTCACAAATTCAATATGGTTACCTCAAACTAAAAGGTTATTATATAAGTGTAACAAATAAAAAACAAAAAACAAAAATCAAAAAAGGAGTGTGGTTTTAAATGAATTTCAAAAAGGTAGTAGCAGTAGTACTTACAGGAGGTATGCTTTTAAGTGGAATAGCTGCTTATGCAGCCACAACTGGCAATACAGCTAGTTCTTCAACGCCACCTCAATATTCTACGACAGCACCAAGATACGGAATGAGTAGAAATGCAGATTTTCTTGCAAAACTGACTGGTAAGACAGCAGATGAAATTTTAAGTGAACTTCAATCAGGGAAAACAATAGTTCAGATTGCAGAAGAAAATGGCATAACACTTGACAATCTGAAAAAAGCTTTAATTGAGCAAAAAGAAGGGTTTATAGACCAATTAGTTAAAGATGGTAAAATAACTCAGGATAGGGCTGACACAATCAAAAAAACCATTGAAGACAAGATAAATTCATGGGATGGAACCTGTCAATATGGTAAAGGTTCAGGTGTAGGTTTAGGTCTTGGACTTGGAAAAAATAGCAATGGCAATACAGGTGTAGGCTTGGGAGCAGGTTTTGGTGCTAAAGGAGCGCATAAAGGAGCAGGCTATAGAGGAAACTTTGGACCAACTGTTCAGCAGTAATGAAAAAAGGCAAGGTTTGCGTTATCTGAACTCCAAATGAGGCAGGTCTTATAAACAAAGGCCTGCCTCATTGTATATATGTAAACAATGTAAAACTAAACTGTAATAATAGATAGGGTGCATGATGCATTATACGAATGAACCTTAAATACCTTTATCGTAATCTTCGCCATATCTACGTGCCAAAATGCCTTTTAAGCGTTGGACTTCTTTCTCTAACTCTTTTATACGCTTGTTTTTTGCAGCGATAAGGACATCTTTGCTTGCATCCGTCATCTCCCGTTTTACTTGCTTTAGAGAAGGTAGTCCTTCTTGCTGTTTTCGGAGTGTATCAATACGGTCATAATGGTTATCATAAAGGTATTTTTTTGAAACATTGGCTCTTTCAGCAACACTATTAAAGTTAATCTTCTCTTTTTCCTTCAAAAGTTGCTGTATGGCTTTATCAACTCTTTCCTGACATTCTTCCGACTTCTTTTCTCTGGCTTTAGCAAGACCTTCAGTATTTCGCTTATGGTCACTTGTCATTGTTTCTTTCCTCCCCGATATACTCACGACCTTTTTTACCTGCTTTATGGTGTATCTTTCCTTCCTTTAGTACCTTTAAAATCTCTTCATAACGCTTTAAAAGGCTCATATTCTTCTCAACCCATACAGTACGTCCTTGTGCTTTACCACGTTCAATAAGGGCCTTTGTCTCCTGTATTTCAAGTTCATACTGTGGTATAAAATCTGGAGTGGTACAAAGGTTTCTACAGGTAAGGCAAGGATTTAATTGTGTATGACATTCCTGCTTTTTAGGCTTCATGCAATACCCAAGAGGCATTCTCACAGCATCAAGATTGTGTCGGATGTACTCCCATTCAATTACATCCTCATTCTGTATGTCAGAAATATTAATTTTTTTGATTTTACCTGATTCGTCAATCTTGAATAGCCCCTGTTTTGTTGCTTCTTCCCATGATTTGCGCATGGTTGTATCAAGAATTTTAGCATAACAGAGTGTCATTTCAGGGGAAGCATGAGCCATCCACTTCTGAACATGCAAGATGTTCATTCCGTTATTGATTAATTCAACTCCTTTGGTATGGCGAAAAGCATGGTTGCCAAAGTGAAATACATTACCTTGGTCATCAGTAATATTTTGATTTTTAGAAAGACGATTAAGTGCCTGTTGTATTAAATATCCTTGAGGGCAACGGCCTTTTCTTTTTCCATCAAACCTGACAAACAATAGATGATTGGGATTGTTGTCATCTGTACTTTTTTCTTTGACTTCATCAACTACTGCTTGTACAACTGCATAGACTTCATCGGTAATTGGTATACGATGGTTTAAAATCTGTGTTTTTAGAATATCTCCACAAAGATACCAACCTTGGGAAGTACGGTCTAAACAAGTATCATAACGCAAATTAAGAATATCCGATATTCGCCAGCCACTGGCTCTTAATAGAAAAACAATTGGGATGTATTCAGAAGGTGTTAAATGCTCCAGATTATCTTCCAACTGTTGAAGAACTCTTTCAGGAATATATTTAATATCATTTTCGGGCTTTTGAGGTTTTCTTGGAATATCCTCTTTGAATAATAAACATACAGATGGTAATTCAGGTGCTTCTGGATACATAGCACGTTGAATATAATCAAGGAAGATTCGTAAGGAAATTAGATATTCAATGTGCCTTTTTTTCCAACCAATTGTATATTCTCTATACCAGGATAAATAGTTCTCCATATGTTTTCGTGTCAGCATAGTTAAGTTTTTCCATGTAGGCTCTTGAGCATGAATGTATTTTGTAAATAGGCGTAGAGCCATAATGTCTGCTTCGCATTGTCCCTGTGAATTGTTGGTTGTTCTAAATTTTATAAATTTTTTAACTAATTCTCGAAATTCTACTGGTATATCTGAAAAATTGAGGTAATAATTAGATTTATTTTCTGTTATCTTTGCTCCAGGTATCTTTCGGCAATCCCAAATATCCTTTTCATATTCATCACGAGTATCATAAAGATTGGTAAAGAAAGAATATAATTGGTTAAAAACCGTCTCGTATTGCTTATTTGAAATTTCTCCGTCATCATTTATACTCATACCCTTGTCAACAAGAAAAGAACGCCATTGTAACAGAGCCTTGTCATATGTAATATCTACAATACTGGCTATGTGAGGATAATATTCATTAAGAAATTCAGCAAAACGGTTTAATGCAATACCATATGCAACAACGGTAATGAGCCTAATTTCCTTTTCCTGCAATCGGTAAGCATACATATACTTAACTTCATTTTTGATTGAAGAGCTAAAGGATGAAAAGTCAATAGTTTTATTGGATAAACTCCACTTTGCAGGGCGTAAGTCATCAAAAAAGGAATCTCTAATATCCCAAACATCATTACCCCAATAACCACTCAATAACTTCCTAATTTCTTGCTTTTTTTCTACTGTTGGTTTAACTTGATATGCAACACTCACTTTTTATCATTCTCCTTGGTTTTATTTTTTAACTTCATACGTTTTTCAGCCTGTTCCCAGTCTTTACGCATTTCTTCTTCGTCTGGATGTGAATATATCTGCATAGGTGTTTGAACATTCGACCATCCGCCACGTTGCTTAATCTTTTCAAATCCCCAACCTTGCTTCCGAAGTGTATCAAAATGACTGTGACGAAACATATGGGGAGTTACATATATGCCCGTTTTTTCACGTAACCTTTTAAATAGTGAAGCCACATCAGGATATTCCATAGGTTGATACTTGTTTTTTCCTGAAAGTTTAATAAAGACATGGTTTGTATCTACTTCATCAGTGTGATACTCTGCAACATAGTCCATATACAGGTTCATTAGGTCAGCAGATACATCTATCCTTCTTGGACTGCAAACTGTTTTAATATCAGCAAGGTTAGGCAATTCACCCCTGTCTTTAAGGTCAATCTTCCTTGCATCAATGATGAAATCCTCAAGCCATAAGGATAAACACTCACCTATACGGAATCCACTTTCCCAGAGCAGTTGTATAAGGAACTTGTCCCTCAAATTAGAACAAGCATCTATCAATATAGCGATTTTCTCTTTTGAAATGGTTTTTGGGCGTTTTTTTGGGACTTTAACCTTTAAAATTTTCGTATTGTAATCCCTGTTCTTGTTAATAT
Source organism: Thermoanaerobacter ethanolicus JW 200 (assembly GCF_003722315.1). Taxonomy (NCBI): domain Bacteria; kingdom Bacillati; phylum Bacillota; class Clostridia; order Thermoanaerobacterales; family Thermoanaerobacteraceae; genus Thermoanaerobacter; species Thermoanaerobacter ethanolicus. The sequence goes on from NZ_CP033580.1 coordinate 1,328,594, forward strand.
GATATAAGAAATCCTTAAATTCTCTCCGAGAACCTGGTATCTGCTTTTTAAGCCTTTGAGATAATTGTATAGAATAATCATCAATCTTCATTAGATAGTCATAAAACTCAATAACACTTGATATGTAGGCATTAACAGTATTTGCTTGTAAAACATCTTGCGAAGGCTTTATTGATGATACTTTTACATTCCTATGTGGTGTTTGTAGCCATCTCATGAACTCTGCCATATCGTCTATGCTTATATCACGATAATCTCTGTCTTTTTGTTGAAGAAACTCAAAAAACTCCTTCAAATGATAACAGTATGCACGAAGAGTGTTCCTTGCTTTTCCAGCATTATCTTTAAATTTTAAAAACCTATACACTGACTCTACTGGCTCACCGTCATCATCAACAAGCAAGTATCGCTTCTGTCCTCCTAGTATAACTATTTCCTCCACTCTCAAGGGAACACCTCCTATGCAAAAATATTAATATACCAAGTATACTAAATATACTACAATTATTCAATATATATTAATATTTACTTATGTATAAAAATAATAGATAGAGCATACACAAAATACTGTGTAGCCTATCTATTATCATAGTTTAGTTAAGTTCAACCTTGCCTTTTTTCATTAGATTTTATAACAGGTTTTAATTTTAAAGTGAGATAGGAAGCGATAAATGCTTTGATTAAGTCGCCAGGTATAAAAGGAAGTGCCCCGGCTAAAATGGCTTTTTTAAATGGTATTCCTGTAACAAAAGAGAGCTGAGTTACTCCTAAAATATAAACAAAAATTATTGCAAATAAGAGATAGCTTATAAAAATATTAATAAAATTTGCTTTTTTATTTTTTAAAGTCAAAGAAATTAAAAAAGCTGCAAAGGGCCAACTTAAAATATATCCTCCTGTAGGTCCTACTAAAACATTTAAACCTCCTGTAAGTCCAGAAAAGACAGGTATTCCAATTGCACCTAAAAGGTCAAAAATAAAAAGGCTCAAAAATGCTGATGTAGGATTTAATAGACCTCCAGCTAACATTACTGCAAAAGTTTGTCCTGTGATAGGTACTGGAGAAAAAGGTAAGGGGATTTTTACAAAACCCATTATAAAAGTAATAGCAGCAAAAAGAGAAGCTAAAATCATGTCTTTAGTTTTTATCATATTTTTCCTCCTCATTGTATTATTACAACAATTATTATATTTTTTTTAAAAAGAATTGTCAACTATTTTTACATAATGGTTAACAATTCTTTAAAAAAGTAACCCTCTTAAATTTTTAAGAGGGCCAGTAGAATTTTAACTATCTCTATCATCAAATTTTAAATCTGCCATATCATAAGTGAATTCCGCTAAACGAATATTTATGAAAATTGGTATATCAGTTCGCATTGCCAAAGCTATCGCATCACTGGGTCTTGAGTCTAATTTTATAACTCTATCCCCTTGTTTTATATAAAGCTCTGCATAATAAGTGTCATCTTTTAAATCAGTAATTACAACTTTTTCAGGTTTTCCTCCAAGTTCTTCAATAACAGATTTTAAAAGGTCGGGGGTTAAAGGGCGAGGCGGTGTAATTCCCTGAAGAGGGATAGCTATGTTTTGAGCTTCCAGTGGACCTATAACTATAGGTAAAACTTTCTTTTCCTCTTCATCTGTCAATAGGACAGAGAAATTTCCTTCTACGTCCATCGTAATTGCCTTAACATGAAATTTTAACATTTTTTACACCTCGATTTAAAACATCTTCTTATTATCATTATATCATACTTATGCAAATTTAATCTGATTGTTTTTACACAGTCCGAGAACTCGATATAAATTGGGAAATATTAGGTGAAAAATGCATTTTCGTTCCCAAAATCGACACTTTCGTTCCAAAATCAACAAATTTTATAAATTAAGTGATATAATATAAAAAATGGGCGAAAAGTATGTTAAATTTTGCTTTAAGCCCCAAAAATGGTAAAGTTGTTAAGGCACTTGTAAAATCCATAAAAATACAGGGAGTGATAATTAATGAGGTGATGATATATGAAAAAGTTAATATTTAATGAAGTGCTTTATTCTCATAAAAGATGTTTAGAAATGGGACTTAAACAGTCTCTAGATACTCCTTTGATATTTTTAGAAGAGGAGGAGTTGCGGTTAAAAATAAGAGAAAATAACGAACTCATAGATGTTTTTAGAAAAAACGTTAATAGTATTTTCAAGCAACTCAAAGAGAGATACGTGTTTTTATTGACCGATACTGATGGGTACCTTTTGGAAATGGTATATGAAAAGAAAATCTATAATAATCTTGATAAATCAGGATTTAAAATAGGAACTTCTTTTAAGGAAGAGAGCTGTGGTACAAATGCTATTTCATTAGCGATGAGACTGAACCAACTAGTTTATTTAAAACCTGAACAACATTATTGCAATATTTTTAAAGAGTGGTATTGCATTGCTATACCTCTTATTATTGATGATGAGATAATAGGATATTTAGATTTATCAACAATAAAAGATAGTATGGTTGATGAAATGGTGGTGATTGTGGAATTATTGGCGTATAAGATTGTTAGTGACTATATAAGGATGTTTGGAAATAAAGCAAAGAATAGTAGAGTTAAGCTTAAAGAAGAACAGCTAAAAGTTCTAAAATTAGTTACGAAAGGATACAAAGATATCGTAATTGCAAAAGAACTTGGAATAAGCATAAATACCGTAAATTATCATAAAAGAAATATTTTCAAAAAATTGGATGTTCGGAGTACAAGAGAGGCAATTGCTAAAGCAATTCGAATGGGTTTAATAGAGTAAATTGTATTTATTACATTTTCTTTAGTTTGAGTTAATGACGGATGTTGTCTTGTTAGGAGAAGGATTTTTAACTATAACAGCATTACTTGATAAAGACTTAGTTTTGTACAATATACTTTACCTCCAGGGACTTTATGGCCAACATTTATGTCTGTACAGCAAATTATTTTAACGGAAGAAAGATAAAAATACAACGCAAAACTTATGAGAAAATTCTAAAACTTTCTCATAAGTTTTGCGTAAATATATAGGGATGTGCAAAATTAATTAAAATAATCATAATCAAAAACCAAAATATGTATTACATACAATATATAGTAATCAACACTGACAATCAAACATAAAGGAAGTGGTAAGGGAAAAGAAAAGACAAAAAGAGGAGCTAAAAAAGGGCATAAATATCCTGTAGAAGTCAAATGTTAAAAAATGGCATGAAATAGATTCAATAAAAATTAGGCCGATTGCATCAAAGCAACAAGAGATCTAAACTCATCATATTTGCCCAATTTAATAGCTACAATAGCGACAGTAAGCAAAGTAATATGGCCAAAAGTATTAAGGTTGCTCACAGAATTAATATTTCTAACATAAGCCTTTTCAAAATCCAGAGCTTTAAAGCGGGAATTATATCTTTCTGATTCAATTCTCAATTTGTAGACGGCCTTAAAATATAGGGAGTCTCTATTAATAGAGGACCTATAATCAGAAGATATAATAGCATACTTAGTACAGCCTCTATGCTTTTTGCCATTAAAATATTTAGGATGATTTATAGGGCAGGCAGAATCATCCTTAGAATTACAGAACTTGCAAACAAATTTTTGCTTAATAAAACCATCAAAATATTGCTTGCCATCTTTAAGCATTTTAATACCCGCTTCACAGACCATATAACCATCATCAGTCAGAGGGGGATTTTTAGAATTACGCTTGTTAAGAGGAATAAAGCAATGACCGTGGAGAATATTTCTAACATAATTATAAAGTTTCTTAACATCATAGCCTTTATCAGCAATAAAATTAACATACTTAAGGTTAAACCACTTATTAGTCTTCTCAAGCAAAGATAAAGCGGCTTCAAAATCAGGGGCATCAGCGGGGGTAGTAGTTTCAGCGATGGGTAAACCAGAGATAGCATCAACAATAATGTGATTTTTATAGCCCCAATAAAACTTATAGCGTTTATTAGAAGAATCGTTAGAAGCAGAATAAACGCCTAATTTACAATCCTTATCTGACTTAGGCTGATTATCTTTAGAGAATTTATTTTTAGAAAAAGACTTAGGGTTATTTAACTTAGTGTTAGCTTTAATAGGGGTAGAATCCATGGAAATAAACTCACCGGAGATAATACCCATATTTTTGAGGATATTGACCTGATTTTGAAAAATAGAGGTCAAATAATCATGAGAGAAGTCATTAATAAAACGGCGAAAAGTCCAATAAGAAGGAAGAGGTTTAGAAATGTCGAAGCCACAAAGATGAGCAATGATAAGATTATTGCGGAGATAATCTAAAAGGTCAGAAATTGTGCCGAATCTTTCAGCTTTCATGACAATAAAAGCTCTAAAAAGTGCATGGTGAGAATAACCCTTACGGCCAGGACTAGAGGAAGGGAATTCAGGTATTGAAGACAGGTCAAGATTTTCAAACATAGAAGAATAGAAATCAATTTTAGACTGAGAGGTAAAGAGTTCAGGTATATTTAAAAGCAATTGAAGCTGGTACATGTAGAATTTCCTCCTTCTTAAAAAATTTTTTATAGTGTATATATAATAATTCGACAAATGGGAGGGGAAATCCTACATAAAAGATAAAAAATTCAAGAGTGATAGGAAAAAAGTATGTCTGTAGAATGGCTTAAATTAAGGCTTCTGAATTTTGCACAAGTCTATAGAGTAAAAACTTAGAAGGTGATATAAATGCATAAAAATGAAAGCTAGCCAGTGTTGTTGAGGAAATCAGCTCTAGTTGCATTTTTCTGTAGTTTTGATTAAAGAACGTGAAAACTACAGAAAAATGTAGTAGACAACGAAAAAAATTTTATGCTAAATTAAAGGCAGGATATAGAAATGGATGTGAGTTTAGGAAAAATCAAGAAAGAAAAGCGAGTTTCTTACATATATCGTAAGTGATAAAAAATTTGCCATGCATGGCAGGTTAAAATAGATGAAAATCGGCCGATTTGAATTACAAGAGAAAGGAGGAAAGTAGATGGAGGCTGTAATACCAATGAATAAATTTATGGAATTGACAGAAGAAGATTTGATGGTTGTTGACGGCGGTGGACCAATGCTTGCTGCATATCCTGTTGATTGGAAAGGTTTATATAATGAGGTAGTTGGTGGGTTTCTAGGTGGAGCAGCTGGTGCTATAGCAACTGGTAATATAGAAAAAGCATTGGTATCAGGAATAGGGGGTGCAGTTGCTGGTGGAGTTAAATATTATGTTAAAAACCCATGGCCAACATACTTTTTCATGATATATTGAAGCTTTGCTTATAAAATTTTGTTAAAACTAAATATATCCATAACTATGTTATTTTAATTATATTAAAAAACTCCATGTAGTGAGAATAAGTATGAGGGTAATTACGTTAAATTCTCACTACATGGAGTTATCATTAAATAAATTAAAAATGTTAGTTGAAAAATATGTAAGTTTTTACTCAAAGATTCTTGCTTAAATTTTTTCTTGTTTTGTTTAGGATATTTATAAATAAGATTATGAGAGAAAATTTTTTATTTTGTTTAAGATACATTAAATTATTATTGTAATTTTAATTTTTGATATTATTAAAGGGATAATAAAAAATAAGTTAAAAAGGGGAATAAAATACTATGAAAAATTTAAGTTATACAAATTCTTTTATTTTTGGTATGATTGTTGGGCTAGTTTCAGCTTTGTTAACAGAAAATATGAATTTTTATTCACGATTGATAGTGTCAATATTAGTTGGGTTAAGTATAGGTATTGTGTATAGAATTGTATACAATTTTTATTGGAGGCAAAAAAAGTCAAAATAAAAAAGTTAAGTCTATATAATTAAAACTTGAATTCGGCAAGTGAATTTATAAAATACCCAAATAGAGCCATTTGAGGGCTAAATTAAGCGAAAATTTTTTACAAAGAATATATGGAGATTTCTCTTTTTCCTGATAAAATTTAATGTTAACTAACCATGCTTAACAAAGCACAACCATGGATGAAAATCTATTTTCGCATTAAAATATATGGAAAATAGAGTAATTCCTATAATAGTTAGGAATAGTAAGTACATTGTCTGGAAGGAAAATAAACAATAACCCTACATTTTCTTTAGTTTAGATTAAAGGACGTAAAAACTACATAAAAATGTAGTAGACAACGAAAAAAATTTTATGCTAAATTTAAGGTAGGATATAGAAATGGATATAAGTTTAGGAAAAATCAAGAAAGAAAAGCGAGTTTCTTACATATATCGTAAGTGATGAAAAATTTGCCATGGATGGCAGGTTAAAATAGATGAAAATCGGCCGATTTGAATTACAAAAGAAAGGAAGGGAAAAGATGGAAGTTGTAATCAAAAATAGAAATTTTGATTTAGGTAATTTTTCTGAAAGAGGATTACAAGATATAACATCTGAGCAAGAACTTCAAGAAATAAATGGAGGTGCTTTGCCAATTCTTGCAGTGGCTGGGGCAGTAGCAGCAGTAGGAGGAGTAGTTTATCTAGGAATTCAAATTGGTGAATATGTAGGAAAAGCTATTTATTATGCTACACATCCATGATTTAAGCTATAATAAAAGTGAGAGGAGGTATAATAAAAAATGGAATTAATGAATGTTGTTGGGTTTAATGAAATTTCTGAAAATGAATTGTATGATATTAACGGTGGAATAGCTCCTGTAGTTATAGCAGGTATTATAGTAGGGGGAGCTTTTGTGATAGGCTTAGGTATAGGAGCTTATGTAGGATATAAAGAAGCAGAAAGAGCAGATAGAAAATAGAAAGGTAGCACCTGTCAAGGGTAAAGGCTTTGTCCCAGCTAGCGCTGGCCCTTGACAGAACCAATAGAAATTATGGAGGTAAAATAAATGGATGGTGTCAATTTTTTGATGGAAAAATTAAATAATTTTCCTGTAATTAAGGTTTCTTTGTTATTTATAATAGTTGCTCTTGTAGTATTAATCGGAATAAAAATAGGAGAAATAGTAGGAAAATTTGTATATTATATGCTACACTAGATGTTTTAATAGCACAGTTAGTTGGGAAAGCACAATAATGTGGTGAAAGTATATACTTTCACCACATTATTTCAGTTTGTTGACAAAGTTAAAAAATATTCAAAGGAGATATTTTGCATCGTCGCTCCGATGTTCCAAAGCGACAAAACTAAAGCTCGACCTTTGGGCTCCGGCAGGGTACCTACGTCAGGTGGCATCCATGCCTTAAGGTGCCCGCCTCCGCCCTCCTTGGCTTCGGCCCTGCCTCCACCCTCGGTCTTGCTAAGTTTCCCGGCACTCAAGTAAGAAAGTTTATAAAGCAAAAATAGAAAAGACAAGCATACTTACTTGAGTGCCGGGCCGCTTTGTAACAAGTCGCTCCTTATGCAAAATATCTCCTTTACGAAAGTTTGTCTACAGTCTGCAATAATGTGGTGAAAGTATATACTTTCACCACATTATTTAAAAGTTAAGGTAAAGGTATATAGTAGATATGATTAGTAACAAGTATTTAGGATTTGCAACATCAAAAATTATGAATTATATAAAGTTTCCTAAAAAAAGAAAAAATAACAAGACAGGTTTACTAATTAAGCTAAATAGAAGAGTAAAAGGTGAGATATTATGAACATATTTAAGCGCTATGTATGCATTAAACAACATGACATAAAAGATTGTGGTGCTGCTTGTCTTGCGACGATATCGAAACAGTATGGATTAAAAATACCAATATCGAAAATAAGAGAAGCTGCAGGAACAGATAAACAGGGCACAAGTGCATATGGGTTAATAAAAGCAGCAGAAAAACTTGGTTTTACAGCTAAAGGAGTTAGAGCAAACAAACCCGAAGATATTTTTAATGAATTTCCGCTTCCTGCAATAGCCCATGTGATTATTGACGGGAGATTACTTCATTATGTGGTAATACATAAGATAACAAAAAAAGAATTAATTATTGCTGACCCTGCAAAGGGAATCGTAAGATATACTCCTGAAGAATTTTTTAAAATATGGACAGGCGTACTCATTCTTATGGTGCCAACGGTTCAATTTAAAAAGGGTGATGAGACGCAAGGACTATTTTCAAGATTCTTTGCATTATTAAAACCTCAAAAAAGACTGATAGTACACATATTTTTTGTATCCCTAATATTTACTGTCTTAGGAATTATAGGCTCATTTTATTTTAAATTCTTAATGGATTCTATACTTCCAAATGGATTAGTTAAAACTCTTAATATGCTCTCAATAGGAATTATTGTATTATATATTTTTAAAGTTTTATTAAACGCCTTTAGAACGCAGTTACTTCTATATTTAAGCCAAAACATTGATATACCATTGATGCTTGGATACTACAACCATGTCATTGAATTGCCTATGAATTTCTTTGATACGCGGAAAGTAGGAGAAATAATATCTCGTTTTAATGATGCGGCAAGAATAAGGGAGGCTATATCAGGAGCGACGCTTACCATAATGATAGATACATTAATGGTTATAGTAGGTGGTGCTATATTATACAGTCAAAATCATATGTTATTTGGTATAACTCTTATTCCTGTTGTTTTATATGCTATTATTGTCTGGGTATTTAACAATTCTTTAAAAAGCATAAATAGAACAATGATGGAAAATAACGCAAAACTAACATCTTATCTTGTAGAATCATTAAACGGGATTGAAACTGTAAAAGCATTCAATGGTGCGCCACGTTCGGCTATAACTTTATCCTGACAAGATGAAGGAAAAGCCGACATGCCAATAATGGCATGATAACTGACTCACCGAATTCTGGAGGCGAAACCCCTCCAGCCGTGCAGAGCTGACATCAATGAAGGCATGTCAAAGCCTGAGATGGCACGAGTGCTAATACTCCTGCATGCATCAACATACTGCTATATGCTGATGTACGAAGCCAGGTGAAGACGTACCCTGAAAATCCTAAACCATTGTGTGGCATGGATGAGTATAGGGGCGGGCATCCAGTCCCATGGAGACGCAAGAAAGGCACGCCTGAAGCTCCGTTAGCTTTTGCCGCTGAAAAGCGGAGACGATGGGAATCAAATGCAGTACTCATTGATTACTGCATTTGCATGAGCCTGAAATGACTCATGATAGCCGGTGAACAACTATAGCTCAAACGCCGGTGTAAATTCCCCGGAGTAGAGTGCCCTCCTAAAGGACGATAAAGGATAGGTGAGTCGGAACGTGGGAGAGCCTGTATGTGGAATGTAGCAGCATAATGAAACATACAGGAAGTCGGAGGTGTCATAGTAGTAATGACGTACTGTAACATAAACAGTACAGAACGAAGGACACCAGACGATTAGCTCTGTAATAATTCCCAAACCACCTTGGTAAGTCCCTGAAATATGGGTAACGTACCATGAGAAAGGAGTGATGTCTCATGTATATAAACGGCAAGGTGGAAAATGAAACGCAACTCAAAGAAAAGCTAGATTTTATATATGCAAAAAGTAAAGAAGGCAGAAGTTTCCATGGACTATGGGAATTAGCATTCAACCCAGTAACGATTGTTACAGCAATACACAATATCAAAAGTAACAAAGGAGCAAAAACTTCTGGTATCGACGAACAAAACATTGACTACTATCTACAACTGCCGTACGAAGAACTGATCGAATTAGTTATCAAAACAGCAAAAAACTATCACCATAAACCAGTCAGAAGAATCTATATACCAAAATCAAACGGTAAAATGAGACCATTAGGTATCCCCACAATGCTTGACAGAATAACACAAGAATGTATAAGAATAATAATTGAACCAATAGTAGAAGCAAAATTTTATCCACACAGCTACGGATTTCGCCCTTACAGAGCAACCAAACATGCCATAGTGCAAATAATAAATTATATAAACTCAGCTAAAAATGATATCCCTAAATATGTAATTGAAGGAGACATCAGAGGCTGTTTTGATAACATAAACCACCGAATACTACTGCAAAAGTGCTATAGAATAGGAATACACGACAAAAGAATCCTGGCTCTAATCAAGCAAATGCTCAAAGCAGGCTACATTGAAAATGACCTACACCATTTAACCGAGCTAGGTACTCCTCAAGGAGCTATAATATCGCCAATACTTGCAAATATCTACCTCAATAACTTTGACTGGACGATTGGAAAAATGTATCAACAACCAGAACAAAAATGTAAGAAAATAGAAAAAGACAGAGAAAGACTCAAAAGAAGTGGAATACAGCCCAAATACCTAATAAGATATGCAGATGATTGGGTGATAATGACCACAACAGAAAAAGAAGCGCAGAGGCTACTAAAATACCTTAAAAAATACTTCAGATACAAACTTAAACTTGAATTATCTGAAGATAAAACAGTAATTACAGATATAACACAGAAACCTATTAAATTTCTAGGCTTTCTAATAAAAGCAGATTATAAAAGAAAAACTCCCAATGACCCGAAACCAAATAAATTAATAGGAAAATCATACCCAGATCCTGAAAAAGTCAAGAAACAAATCAAGGAAATCAGTAAAGAAATCCACAAATTAAAAGAAATACCCGAAGATATAGATAAAGCCATACAAATAGAGAAGATTAATACAATGATAATCGGAATAGCTGAATACTGGAAAACAAGTATCTGCTCAAACACCTTCAACTATATTGATGATAAAATCAACAAAAGTGCCTTCATGTCAATTCTCAAATTAAATCTCCAAAGATTTTCAAATTATAATGGCATTTTTTAAGTGCATAAAAGTATTTTTTCTCAAATTATCACAGCCTGATTAAAAATTTTTTTCACTTTTTAAGAGCATTACCGCCAAAATATGTTAATATCTGTTATTGGCAATTTGAATTAATTGATGTATAATAAAAAATGAGAGTAGCGAAAGCTACTACTCTCACAAACTGATTTCATTTTGTGCCTGGTATATTACTTCTTCATCTATTTCTCTTAGCCTTTTAGAATACGCATAGAGAAGAGAAGCTGTTACCAGGTTATTTATTATCCTTGGGAGCCCTTTTGTTAGAGAATATATTGCTTCATATGCTGATGGTGTAAATATATCATCCACCACTCCGGCTATTTTCATTCTTGTTTTTATATAATCTTGAATTTCTTCTTTTTTTAGCCCTTGCATCACATACTTTATAGAAATTCTTTGCCTTAGTGCACTGTTTACATTCAAGGCTAGTTTGTTTCTTATGTGTGGTTGTCCTGAAAGTATCAATATATACGGGTTTTGAGAATCCATATTAAAGTTAAATATTATTCTCAAATCTTCAAGAACATCATTAGAAACCAGTTGTATTTCATCTAATATTATGACAGGAGTTATCTTCTGGCTATAGTAAAGTTCTGTTATCGCTCTTTGTATCTGGTGAAAGAGCGTTACTTTTTTGTATGAGGGTGTTTCGCCTAAAATCATAGCCAATGCTTGATAGAATTCTCTCACTGTGAGTGTAGATAGAGCAAAGTAACATGGTTTAAATGTAGAACGGTTGAGGCTTTCAGCATATCTTCTTAATGCGGTAGATTTGCCTGAACCGGCCTCCCCAACGATAAGTCCTATACCCCTTGTTTCTTGTAAATATTTTAGCCTGGCATTTAATTCAGCAATGTCTTCACTTATGTAAAGGTCGTTTACACTTATCTCTTTAGAAAATGGATTAAATTTCATTCCAAAATATTGGGTAAACATTGTAAACACCTCCCTCTATTATCTTTTATTTTCTCTTAATATCTTAGTTTTTCTTTAATTTTCTCATCACAACAAGAGCATCTCATGGCTTATATTATCATTTCTTACTTATCTAACCATTAAATAGGTAAGTTTAATAAACCTCATATCCTATTTCCATATTATGGCGGGATAGCTCCACTTATCTCATGGGGTTTACCCTCCCATGTCTTACTGGATCTTAGTCCTTAATTCCTTCGTTCTACCTGCCATGAGGTGGATGTCATTTCTGCTCCATTGCAGGGTCTTTGCCCGTATGGTGATTATTCTTGTATGACAATTCCCGCTCTTGTTGTCAATATACCATCTTGACTAGTTGTTTTTGTTTTATTCCTTACTTTACCTTTTATGTCACGTCGTTCACACTTTCGTTTTCCCTAAAAATTAATTCTTCTTAAGGGTCAGCTTTTTAGATGTGAGTAATTTAAAGCTGAAGAGAAGATGATTAACCCTTAATTGATTTGATAGTATGTTAGCACTTTTTATGCAGCTTCCTGTAAGGCTGGCCTCTTTATGTCCTTCATCATCTTGATTGGGTCATATTTTACTCCTTTTTTTAATATGACATAAAATACCCTTATCAGTTTGTTGCACAATACTATTAGTGATTGCTTCTTTTTTAGCGGGTTTTGCGCTCTGGTAGTGTAATATTTGTGTAGTTCACGAAACTCTTCGTTTTTTGCAACCAAGGCCATTACTGCATTAAATAGTACTCTCCTCAATCGCTTCCTCCCTCTTTTACTTATTGTCGTTTCTCCTTTATGTTTACCAGAGCTATTCTCTACTAGGTTTAATCCTCCTAGTTTTTGTATCTGTTTTGGATGTTCATATTTCTCAATATCTCCTACTTCTGCAATAAAACCTGCTACTGTATTTACTCCTATCCCTTTGATTTCTAGTAGTTCTTTAACCCCTGGTATCTCAACTATTAATTCTTCTATCTTCTTCTCTATTTCTTCAATTTGTTTTTTGAGAAATTCGTATTGTTCAATGAGAGTCTTTATCTCGTATTCCGCCATCTTTATGCCCTGCTTCTTCCCTATGCTCTCCTTAGCAGTTTCTATCAGCTTTATAGCCCTTTTTTCTCCTACCCCTCTTTGTACTTCTTTCTTCCATATCGATATTATTTCTTCAGCACTCTTTTTTGCTATCTTCTCAGGCGTTGGAAATTCTCTTAATGTGATAAGTGCTGCTTTCCCTTCCCAGTCTGAAAATACGGTGTTAAACTCCGGAAAGTATATGTCCATCCATCTTGTTATTTGATTTTTTGTCATCCCTATTTGTTTGTTCAACCTGTCTTTTATGTCCATCGCTACCCTTAATTCTGCATATACTCCTTCAGGTATTGTCGGCTCTACATATCTCCCATCTTTTACTAGCATTGCTATTGTTTTTGGGTCTTTTTTATCGCTTTTTGTGGGAGAATTGTCATCTAATTCTTTGCTCCTCTTTACATGAAATGGATTAACCAATACTACCTTTATGTTATTGTCTTTAAGGTATTGGGCAAAACATAGCCAATATTGCCCTGTCGGTTCTATCCCTACTATTAGTTTGTTTTTCTTATGTCTCTCCATCAACTCTTTTGCCCATCTAAAAAATTTTGTCATACCTTCTCTATTGTTTTCAAATCTTAGGTATTTCCCATATTCTACTCCTCTGTAGTCAAATGCTCTGGCATAATGGCTTTCTTTTGCTATGTCTACTCCCGCAATTAATGTGTCTTCTGTTACTTGCAAAATCTTTTCATTTTGTGTATACTTCATTTTAGGTACCTCCTGTTTATTTTGATAATTCGAGGTAAGTTCTAGAACTTACACTCTGTATTTTATCAGGAGGTACTTATTTTTTCAAAGTTCATTCTTCCTTATTTTTTATTCATTACAGGAATGCTCTTTTTTAATCAATGATATCGTTAAAGGATATCACTGTGTGTTTAATAAAATCAACTAACTCTTCATTTCTACTTACAGCATTTTTGTTTTGGGTGTATCCTATGGGAATTTTAGCATTATCATGAAAATTTACCTTATACGCTTCCCCCACTTTTTTGCCTTCATGAAAAAGTAGAAGAGGTGTATTATCCTTAAGCCACTGCGGGTCATATCTGACTTCTAAGCGCATACCTTTAAACTTTTCTTCTGTTTCATAAAGTATATTTTCCACTTTAAGTGTAGCATCTTTGTTTACTTTACGATTTACTCTTATGAGAAAACATTCATTCAACATATCTATGTCTTTACACATATTTACCCTTGATATTTGAGACATGAAAAAATCTAAAGGACTCATGCCAATACTGCTGTGTTCTTTTCGGTTGTAATCATCCTCCAGCCATTTAAAAAACATCATATTGAGCTCATCTATACTCTTTATGGATGTAGGATCTATTGTGCTTAAAAATCTCATTCTCACCGTATGAAAGAATCTTTCTATTTTTCCTTTTGAATGAGGTGAAAAGGGCTCAGCATGAATAAGAGATGTACCTAGTGAGGCACAGATATACTCCAATTGAGTGCTTCTATATATCTTTCCATTGTCAGTGTAGAGCATTTTGGGTATTCCCCTTCTTAGCACTGCTTCTTTAAATGAGTCTCTTAAAGCTAAAAAATTCTGGGTATAGTAAAAGTGAGCATAGGTACACAGCCTGGAAGCATCATCTATATATGCAATAAGGTACGTTTGTCTCTTTGTTTTACCTTCTTTAATATATGGCCCATACATGACATCAGTCTGCCACAGTTCATTGATGAATTCATGGGAAAACCTCTTTGTTTTACCCTCTTTTTCTTTATCTAAAGATTTTACAGGAATGTTTTTCAAAAACCTATAGAATGTCGAAAGGGATACTTTATCCGGTGATATTATTCCTTCTCCTATCAATGTCTCATAAAGAAGTTTGTTTGGCATTTCAGGATGTTCAAGCTTCTTTTGCTTTATTCTCTCTGAAAGTTCAAAGTCTATCTTTCTGTATTTGCCTCTGTCGCTTCGATAACCCGGCTTTAACGCTTCTATACCGCCTCTTAAATACTGATATAGCCACCCTCTAAGTGTCTTGGGAGTATATCTTCTCATTCCAAGATAAGGTATCTCAATAGGTTTATCGGAAAGAGCATCAAAATATTCTTTCTGATTTTTTACCTGTCCGTTTAGCACCGGACTTATCAGTGAAAATCTCTTTAATGCTATAGCTTCTCTTGCTTTTTCATCAAGCATTTATATGTTCCCCCTTCACTTTTTTGATTTCTTAATCGTAATTTTAGCTCATACCTGGGGGACATTAAAGGAAAAAGTTATGTTGCTAAGAAAAAATCAAAATTTTTATTTAAATCTTTCAGGTTTAATGCTAAAATTATGTGAGAGAGGCCAGAAATGATTTTTGGCAATGAGCATAAAACCGTTGGGAGAAGAGTGGTACAATGCTTATTATGTCCAAAATCTCTCTGGCCCTCTCTCTTTGTGAGTCAGTCTTAGATAACTTTATGTAAGGGTTTATTTGCCTTAATCCGTATATGATAAAACTTAAATTATTCATTATCCTTTTGGTGTAAAAATATATATGCTGTCTTGAAAATAGTATGGTAGGGAAGTTTCTTTTTAAGTCACTTATGAAAGAACTGAGAGTTTTTTCTCTGAGAAGTGTCTCTTTTAAAGACTTTACAATCATATTGAAAGAATACTGAAAATGAGGAATACAGAAATCAGGAAGGTAGGAAAGAGTCCTTTTGCACACAGGGCATATATATCTTCTTATGGCTATTTTTACACAGTTAAGTCCGTCTAAATAATAGCGGTAATAAAACCCGTGCTTTTTTAGTTTTACTCTACACTTGCAATCGGGATAAGGACATCTATCTGGTGGGGCAGGGAAATTGTAATCTTTACCTTTATGTAAATATTCTTCAATGTTATCAACATGGAAAACTATTTGCATAAGTAACCTCTCCAATTAAAACTAATGCTAAAGGAATCTGAAAAAAATTTATCAAATTCCTTTAGCATTAATTTTATCACAAGATTATTTAATCTGAAAAATTTTATCGGTTTTGGGCTGAATTAATTTGAGAAATGACAAAAAGGTTCTGAAGGAGCGGAAAGATTAGGAGCCATAGAAGGCCAAGTTCAGCATAACATAGCAAGACGTATGAAACGGCTTGGAGCTAGGTGGACAGAAGAAGGTGGAGACAGGATGAGTAGGATATTATCAGAAAAAGCGAATGGCAGATTAGAAGACTATACAATGCAGTGGCATTTAAAACAAGAAGAAATAAAAAAGATAATGCAGCCGACAAAGCAGGAGAAAAAAAGAAAATACGCGGAAGAAGACATAGAAGAATGGTTAAGAGTTTCATTACCGATACTGAAAGGTCCAGTTGCGAGCAAGCCATGGATAAAATACGTTTTAAAGGAATTAACACGAGCAAATGGATTAGCAGTAGGTATTTGAGGAGTAAACAATTCTAGTATATATTTTACATTAAAAAAGCAAAAAAGAAAGCGGATATTTATGATTTGTTGAAGTAATAATTTAACATAATTAGCAATATATATAAACTACTAATTTTAAACTCCTAGATTTTTAACGGTGAGGTCAGTTATAAAAATTTTTTACCTACAAAATCTTGACACAGACTTATGGAAATTGGCTGTTGACAATTGGTGAGATTTTATATATATTATATATCAAATAGAATATGAGGCTATGAAAGAGAGGAGTAAGGGTATACTGGCTAAAGAGAGGGATATCCCATGGGCTGAAAGGATTCCCGCCAAGGGTACACTGAAGGTAGCTCTGGAGCCTGTAAACCGAAGTTGAGTAGGTTTAAACGGGTCTGCCCGTTATAGCTTGAGTGATAAATAAAGGTGGTACCGCGAAATGCCCTTTCGCCCTTTGTGGGTGAAAGGGTTTTAAAATTTTACGGAGGGAGTGTAAGGCATGAAAGAGATAGCTAAAACCTACAATCCAAAGGAATTTGAAGATAGAATTTATGCTTTTTGGATGGAAAAAGGATATTTTACTCCTAAAATAGACCCTGAAAAACAGCCATTTACCATTGTTATACCGCCTCCAAACATAACAGGGCAATTACATATGGGACATGCACTTGACAATACTTTGCAGGACATATTGATAAGATGGAAAAGAATGCAGGGTTATGCAGTTTTGTGGATACCTGGCTCAGACCATGCCAGCATTGCGACGGAGATAAAAGTTTTAGACACGATAAGAGAAGAAACGGGGCTTACAAAGAAAGAAATAGGAAGAGAAGAGTTTTTGAAAAGGGCATGGGCATGGAAGGACAAATACGAAAACCGTATTTTAAGCCAATTAAAAAAGTTGGGTTCTTCTTGTGATTGGACAAGGACACGCTTTACTATGGATGAAGTATGTTCAAGGGCGGTAAGAGAAGTTTTTGTTTCACTCTATGAAAAAGGGCTCATATACAGAGGTGATAGGATAATAAATTGGTGCCCAGACTGCAACACTGCTTTATCTGATGCGGAAGTGGAACATAAAGAGCAAAAAGGGCATTTGTGGTACATCAAATACCCCATAAAAGGTGAAGATGGATATGTAGTTATAGCTACTACAAGGCCAGAGACGATGCTGGGGGATGTAGCAGTTGCTGTAAATCCTGATGATGAAAGGTATAAGGATGTGGTAGGTAAGACTTTGATACTGCCACTTGTAGGAAGGGAGATACCTGTAATTGCTGACAGCTACGTTGATCCTTCATTTGGAACTGGTGCTGTTAAAGTGACGCCTGCTCACGATCCAAATGACTTTGAGATGGGGACAAGACACAATCTTCCATTTATCAACATAATGAATGAGAATGCGATAATCAATGAAAATGGAGGAAAATATAAAGGTCTTGATAGGTATGAGGCGAGAGAAAAGATAGTAGAAGACCTCAAAAATCTCGGACTACTTCTAAAAGTTGAAGACCACGTTCACAATGTGGGACATTGTTACAGGTGCGATACGGTAGTTGAACCTCTACTTTCCAAGCAGTGGTTTGTAAAGATGGAGCCTTTAGCGAAACCTGCTTTAGAAGTTGTAAAAGAAGGAAAAATTAAGTTTGTGCCAGAACGGTTTGAAAAAATATACATTAATTGGTTAGAAAACATAAAGGATTGGTGTATTTCAAGGCAATTATGGTGGGGACACAGAATTCCTGCCTGGTATTGTGATGACTGTGGTCATATAACTGTATCGCGTAAAGACCCGGAAAAATGTGAAGCTTGTGGAAGTACCAACATACATCAAGACGAAGATGTATTAGATACTTGGTTTAGTTCTGCACTTTGGCCTTTCTCTACTATGGGTTGGCCAGAAGAAACAGAAGATTTAAGATATTTCTATCCGACAGATGTACTTGTTACGGGATATGACATAATTTTCTTCTGGGTTGCAAGAATGATTTTTATGAGTTTGGAATTTATGAAAGAAGTACCATTTAAGCATGTTTTGATACATGGTTTAGTCAGGGATGCTCAAGGTAGAAAAATGAGCAAATCTCTTGGCAATGGAATAGACCCGTTAGAGGTTATTGAAAAGTATGGAGCAGACACTTTAAGGTTTACATTAGTCATAGGAAATGCTCCAGGAAACGATATGAGGTTTAGTCAAGATAAAGTTGAACTCAGCAGAAACTTTGCAAATAAATTGTGGAACGCTTCAAGATATGTGTTGCTGAATTTAACTGATAATGATACTAATCTTTATACAGAGGGGTTAACTATTGCTGATAAGTGGATTTTGACAAGGTATAACAATATAGTAAAAGAAGTGACAGAGAATTTAGAAAAATTTGAGTTAGGAATAGCTGCGACAAAACTTTATGACTTTGTGTGGAGCGAATTTTGCGATTGGTATATAGAACTTAGTAAACCTGTGTTATACAGTGATAACCTTGAAGCTAAAAAGGTTACAAAGTCTGTTTTAAGATATGTGCTTGATAATACTTTGAGGCTTTTGCACCCCTTTATGCCTTTTATAACTGAAGAAATATGGCAGAATTTACCTCATGAGGGCGAGAGCATAATGATTGCTGAATGGCCGAAATACAAAGAAGAACTGGATTTCACTGAAGAAGCGAAAAATGCTGAGATTATAATGGAAGCTATTAGGACCATTAGAAATTTAAGAGCAGAAGCAAATGTTTCCCCTTCTAAAAAAGCAAAAGTTATTGTGACTGTTGAAAATGAAAATTATGTAAAGATGTTTGAAGTGGGTACAAATTATATAATGAAACTTGCAGGTGCTAGCGAAGTTGTAATTGAAACAGATAAAAGTAAAATTCCTCATAAAGCTTTGAGTGGAGCAATAGAAGGAGGATTGGTGGTACTTCCACTTGAAGATTTAATAGACTTAGAAGAAGAGATAAAGAGGCTTAATGAAGAAAGACAAAAAGTGATAAGCGAAATTGAAAGAGCACAAGGGCTTTTAAATAATGAAAATTTCGTTAAAAAAGCGCCAGAAAAAGTAGTCAGTGCTGAAAGAGAGAAATTAGAAAAATATACTACGATGCTTAAAAACATAGAGGAAAGACTTAAGTTATTAAAGAGTTAACCTCTAGGGGGATTTGTATGTTATCTTTGTTTAAAAGGCCCAAAAAAGAGTCTCAACTGGTTATAAGAGAGGCTAAGGTAAAAGATGCGAGGGGGATAATAAAGCTTTTAAACAGTGTTGGAAGAGAAAAATTGTATATGGTGTCAGAGACATTTAATTGGTCTGAGGAGGAAGAAAAACAGCTTATTAAAAATTTAGACCGCAACAAAGATTTGATCCTAGTGGCAGACTACGGTGGTGAAATCGTAGGCTGCCTTACTCTCTTTCGTTATTATGGAGGAAGGTCTCCTAAAGTACAACATGTAGGAGAAATAGGTATAAGTATAGACGCTCGATTTAGGAATATAGGAATCGGAACAAAGTTGTTTACGGAAGCTATTAATTGGGCAAAAAGCAAAGGCTATGAAAAACTTTGCCTCAGTGTTTTTAGTACCAATGAAGTAGCAATACACCTTTATAAGAAATTTGGTTTTGAAGAAGAGGGTAGAAGAAAAAAACAGTTTAAAATTGGTGATGAATACGTAGATGAGGTTTTGATGGGATTGTTTTTGTAAAATCCGTTTATATGGGAGATGGGCTTAAATGAACTATGAAGAAGCAATTAGCTACATACATGGTACATACAAATTTGGCATAAAGTTGGGATTAGAAAATATAAGAAGATTATTAAATTATATGGGGAATCCTCAAAAAAACCTTAAAATTATCCACGTTGCTGGTACAAATGGAAAAGGCTCTACATCAGCTTTTATAAGCAACATTTTGCAGCAGGCTGGATATAAAGTAGCTTTATATACTTCTCCCTACCTCGAAGAATTTGAAGAGAGAATGAGAATAAATGGAGAAAATATTTCCAAGGAAAAGTTGATTTATTATGTTGAATATATAAAGCCTATAATATCTCGTATGGTGGAGGAAGGATACAATCATCCGACGGAATTTGAAGTGGTAACTGCAATTGCTTTTAAATATTTTTATGATGAAAAAGTGGATTTTGTAGTTTTAGAGGTAGGACTTGGAGGTAGATTTGACGCAACAAATGCTATTGATTTTTCATTAGTTTCTGTTATAACCACTATTGATTATGACCATACAGACAGATTGGGACATACTTTAGGAGAGATTGCATATGAAAAGGCAGGCATTATCAAGCGAAATGGAGTGGTGGTAAGTTTTTATCAACAGCCAGAAGCATTGAAAGTCATCATAGAAGCATGTGAGGTAAGAAATGCTTATTTGACTGTACTTGAAAAAAGTAACGTAATTATAAAAGAACAAAACCCTGATTTTCAGATTTTTGACTACAAAAAATACAAGGACTTAAAAATTACTTTATTGGGAGAACATCAGATTTACAATGCTGCTTTGGCGATTGAGAGCGTAGAAAAATTGAAAATGTATGGATACGAAATCACAGAAAAAGATATAAGGGAAGGGCTTTACAGGGCAAAATGGCCTGGAAGATTGGAAGTAATGAGAAAAAAACCCTACGTAGTAATAGACGGTGCTCACAATCCTCAAGGAATGACTGTTTTGAAAGAGTCTCTAAAATTATTTAAATATGATAAATTGATTTTAGTAATTGGAATGCTTAAAGACAAAGATACACAGAAGATGTTGGATATAATTGTGCCAGAGGCAGATATTATAATAACAACCACCCCAATAAGTGAAAGAGCTTATAAGGCAAGTGAACTTGCAGAGCGGATAGAAAAAGAAAAAGTGATTGCGATTGAAAATATTGAAGAAGCGGTAAAATACGCCCTGGATATAGCTAAGGAAGAGGATATGGTACTTTTTTGTGGTTCATTGTACATGATTGGTTATGTGAGGCCTATGCTTAAAAAGGTAATAATTAAGACATATTTTTAATATAATGTAAGGTGTAAAGGCCGTAATGAGAAGGTGGTTGTTATGGAAATGACAGGGACTGCGTTGTTACGGGAGATAGATAAAGCACTAAAGGCGATGAAAGAAGCAGAAAGAAATTTAGAAATGCTGGAAAATGACAACTACCTTAAGATAAAGTTAGCAAGGCTAAAGTACGATTTTGCAAGACAAGAATATTTGAGACTCTTAAGGATTGCTAAAGAACAAAAAATCAAATATAACATGAATGAATTGATGGAAAAAATAATAGACGTATGATAAAAGCGGTCTTTCGACCGCCTGATTTATTGTTCAGGTATTTTAATTTCTTCTTGAAAATCGCACTTAAAATCTTTATAGGTCACACAAAAACTGTTGCAATTATGGATACATGTAATTGCATTACATTTCTTCAACGTTCTAATTGGTGCATTTACTGGTTTTGAAGAGCGCATAAATTCTAACTCCAAATAAGTCATATCAATCGCCCTTTCCAATTTGATAGTTTTATTATACACTTAATTCATTTATCTGTCAATTGCAATTATAAAATTTAGAAATTCATTTTAGAGCCAAATTTCTCAGAAAGTTTGCTACTAATAAGTGTTTTTTGAAAAAAATAATTAAATAGTTTTGAGTTTGGGTAGGGCTATAACTTTATTTTGTTTATTGAAAAAAGGAAAGGAGTATGATAAAATGAATAATGTGTCGGGGCATGGCGCAGCGGTAGCGCGCGCGGTTCGGGACCGTGAGGTCGCAGGTTCAAATCCTGTTGCCCCGACCATTATTACAGCCATGCGGGTTTTAAGACTTATCAACAGGCTAAAAGAACAAGTGGTTGCAGGTATGATACAGGGCCACCTCGGTGGTAAATTTGTAAAAATATTGAAAGACGCTCACAATTTAAGTGAGCGATTTTTTATGGAGTTATTGGTTTCTCAAATATATCCTCCTGCATATTATGGAATTATGCTAATATGTGGGGGGATGTGTTTTGTACATTTACATTGCTAATATGGGAGAAGATATTATTGAGCGAGTTAATTTGGAGACAAATTACAGAGATTTTGCAAAGATTAATTCATATAACAATAAACATCTGCCCTTAAATGTCTATTCTAAATATTTATGTGGTCCTCATCGATTAATTTTAGATAAACAGAGACAGAAACTGTATTCTTTAAATGCTTATGATAATTCAATTAGTATAATAAACCTAGACGATTTTACTTCAGAAATTTCTCTGTATGTAGGTAATTATCCTAATAATGGCATTATGCATGGAGATTATATATTAGTGGTTAATGGAGACTCAGACTCTATAAGTATTTTTGATATTGAAGAGAAAAAAGTGATAGGGCAAGTTAAAGTGGGAAGTTTCCCCCAGGACATAATTTACAATGAAAAGTATGATTTGATTTTTGTGAGCAATATGAATTCTGATGAAATTTTATTAATCGACCCTTATAGTTATAGGATTGTAGATTTTATTGTGACAGGGGCAAGGCCTATAGGAATGACTTTCTCTGAAGATTGGGACTGTTTGTATGTAATAAACAGTTATTTTGAAACGGGGATAAATGGAAAAATTTCCATGATAAACCTGCAAAGTTTGAAAGTAACTGGGGAAATAGGAGTAGGAAAAGTTCCTACAATGGTACGGAAAAAGGAAAACTTTTTGTATGTGCTTAATTCTTGCTCTAATACGCTGTGCAAAATAGATTTATTTACAAAACAGAAAAAAGAAGTTTATTGTGGATATGCACCTGGGTATTTATGTATTTTAGATAAATATGCTTATGTTTCTTCTGCAGAAGAAAACAAAGTGAATATAATTGACATTGATGAAATGAGGGTAGTGAAGTTTATTGAAACAAGAAAAGAGCCCCAAGGCCTTGTTATTGACCTGTGAGGACTTTTATTATGTATGCATATACGTCTTGAGATTTTTGTTTCCAATTATCGCAGATAAGTTTTGCCTGCTCGCTGTTTACTACATTTATGTTTAGCTCAATCAAAACTATATCATTTTCTACGACTTTGCAATTAGCTATATATTGGTTTTCGTCTTTTTTGTAATAAGTGGCTATATATTGAGATTCCTGTTTTATTTTTTCTTTGTTTAAAAGGATGTATTCGTCTATTTTTTGCCGTGTTTCAAAGGGGATTCTTGTGAAAAATAGTTTTAAAATGTTTATACCTTCTTCAGTAATAAAATATTTTTCTTCTTCTAATTTTATAAAGCCAGTTTCTATTAATTCGTCAAGGTACTGTCTTAAATAGAAATAGTTCATAAGTTTGTTATCTAAGATAATTTTGCTTATTTGCTCGTCTGTAATAGGCATATTTATTCTGTTTAAGATGTATAGTATAATTAACTTGTTTTCTGCTAATTCTTGTATTTCGTAAGCCAAGTTACCACCTCGCATTATTACTATATGTGGTATGTTTAAGTTAATTCTATCACAAAATATACAATAATAAAAGAGAGTATACGAAATACTCTCTCAGTTTGTTGACAAAGTTAAAAAATATTCAAAGGAGATATTTTGCATCGTCGCTCCGATGTTCCAAAGCGACAAAACTAAAGCTCGACCTTCGGGCTCCGGCAGGGTACCGGGCACAATCGGCCTCCTTGCCTCAGGTGCCCGCCTTCGCCATCCATGGCTTCGGCCCTGCCTCCACCCTCGGTCTTGCTAAGTTTCCCGGCACTCAAGTAAGTATGCTTGTTTTTTCTATTTTTGCTTTATAAACTTTCTTACTTGAGTGCCGGGCCGCTTTGTAACAAGTCGCTCCTTATGCAAAATATCTCCTTTACGAAAGTTTGTCTACAGTCTGAGAGAGTATACGAAATACTCTCTTTTTCTCTTTCTATCTTTGCATATATTCTGATTCACTTCCTGCAGCACCTTGTGGACCGCCCTGTGCAGGAGTAGAACCATATATACTGATGCCCCTTGCCATGGCAGATTCAGCAAAATGAACCATTCGTCTTAACATTTGTCCTCCTACTTTGCCGCAATCTCGGCTACTTACATATCCCCAATAATCTTCAGAACCTTGCTTAACTGGAAGGCCAAGCTCTGATGCGATTTCGTATTTCATATTATCAAGGGCTTTGTGAGCCTCTGGTACCATTTTTGGACGATCATTCCAACTACCTCTTGCCATTTAAATCCCTCCTTACTCTTTCTCATACTTAATTTGTGTAGGTGGATAAAAAATATACTTGAAAAATTTTAAAAAAATATATTTTGTTGTGTTAAAATATTTATGTGCATAAATTTTACTAAAAGGGTTGATAAAGATGGAAAAACAAAAAATTTTAGAGCAAAAAATCAAAGAGTGGGGAGCGTCTTTAGTGGGTTTTTCAAATCTTACAGGTATCCTTCCCGATACTCTTTCAGATATTCCGTATGCCATTACAGTTGTAATAAAATTAGCGGATAGAATAGTGGATGAAATTGAGAATAAGCCGACTCACACTTATTATCACCATTACCGTTCTGTAAATACGCTAATTGACCAGATAACCTTAAGAACAGTTCTTATTCTTGAAGAATGGGGCTATAAAGCATTAGCTGTTCCTGCTTCTCAATCGATTGCTGATTTGGGGGAATACAGGGGACTTTTTCCACATAAAACTGCTGCTACAAGAGCAGGAATAGGTTGGATAGGAAAAAATGGCCTTCTTGTGACTTATAAATATGGTCCACGGATAAGATTAGGGACTGTCCTCACAAACATGCCTTTTGAAACAGGGGCTCCTGTTACTGAAAGTAAATGTGGCAGCTGCAAATTATGTGTAGAAGCCTGTCCTGCTATGGCACTTTATGGTACTCTATGGAAAGAGGGAATGCCGAGAGAAGAAATAGTTGATGCAAGAGCCTGTAGCGAATATATGAATAAAAATTTTAAACACATTGGAAGAGGATATGTATGCGGTATTTGTATGGAAGTGTGTCCTTATGGAAGGAAAAAATCTATTGACAGGTGAAAAGGTTTTTGATAAAATGAAACCAAACAACCAAAACGTTTTGGAAAAGGTGGATATTAAATGGCAGTTACAATAAGAGATATAGCAAAATATGCGGGTGTATCTGTTACGACGGTTTCAAGAGCTTTAAACGGATATCCGGATGTAAGTGAGGAAACCCGCGAGAGAATTAAAAAAATAGCGGAAAAACTTAATTATACTCCAAACTCTATTGCAAGAGGACTTGTCACAAATAAGACTCATACGGTTGGATTGGTTGTTTCTGAGTTAATAAAGCCGGGGGCGTATCATCCTTTCTTTCTCGAAGTGCTTGCAGGAATAAAAGCAGGATTAAGAAAAGATAAATATGACCTTATACTTTTTACTGTAGACCCGGAAAGCCAAGATGCCACTTCCTATGAGAAGCTTTGCAATGACAGAAAAGTGGAAGGGGCTATTGTAGAAGGCTTAAGATTGAGTGATCCTTACATTAAAGAAATAAAGAAAACACAAATTCCCACTGTTTTGATTGATATACCAATACTTACTGATAAAGTGGGATAT
Organism: Thermoanaerobacter ethanolicus JW 200; assembly: GCF_003722315.1. Taxonomy (NCBI): domain Bacteria; kingdom Bacillati; phylum Bacillota; class Clostridia; order Thermoanaerobacterales; family Thermoanaerobacteraceae; genus Thermoanaerobacter; species Thermoanaerobacter ethanolicus. Next base: position 1,354,322 of record NZ_CP033580.1, read on the forward strand.
GTAAGTTCGGATAACGTTCAGGCAGCTTTTGAGGCTACAAGTTATCTTATAAAGTTGGGACATAGAAATATTGGATTTATAAATGGGCATAATGATGCGGCTGTAAGTTTTGAAAGGTTAGAAGGTTATAAAAAAGCTCTTGAAAAAAATAATATACCTTACAAAGAGGAATATGTAGTTTTTGATGATTTTACTCAAGAAGGTGGATATAATTCTTTTAAGACGTTGGTTTTTGAACATCCGGAAATAACTGCTGTATTTCATGCTTCTGATTTGATGGCAATAGGGTCTTTCAAAGCAGCAAAAGACTTAGGAATGAAAGTGCCTGATGACATCTCTATTGTAGGTTTTGACGATATTGAACTTGCATCCCTTATTACTCCTGGACTTACTACTATAAGACAAGATACTTTTAAGATGGGATATAATGCAGCAAAACATCTTTTATCTATTATAAAAGGGGAAAAGCCTCAGCATATATTAATACCTCATAAACTTGTAATTAGAGATTCAGCTAGAAAGATATAATTTTTTTTAAAAAGTATCCAAAACGTTTCGGATAGAATTTTTGGTAAGGATGGAGGTATATAAGTGGTAAAGCACATGTTTTTAGAGGATGTAAACAATTTAATAAGTGATGACAAATGGCTTATTTTCCAAAATGAGTATAATACAGAGGTAAATCCTCGATATGAGACCCTTTTTACACTTACAAATGGTTACATGGGCGTAAGAGGTACTTTTGAGGAAGGAAACGAGGGAGAAAGGTCGGGAAATTTTATTGCAGGAATTTTTGACAAGTCAGATGCGCAGGTTAGAGAAATTGTAAATGCTCAAAATTGGTTGAGAATAAAGTTGTATGTTGAAGGTGAAGAATTAAGTTTGGATAAATGCCAGTTGATAGAATTTAAAAGAATTCTTGATATGAAAAAAGGTATTCTATTTAGGAGTATGTTGATAAAAGACAGCAAAGATAGAATTACTCGAATTGAGGGATACAGATTTTTAAGCCGCAGTGACCGTCATCGTTCTGCAATTAAGCTATTTGTAACACCTGTAAATTACAGTGGTGTTGTAGGTATAGAGAGCATTATTGATGGGACTGTTTTAAATTCAGCAGATAGCCCAAAGTATAGAGTAAAGCATTTGAAAGTGGCTAACAATAGTAGTCTAAGTAAAAATGGAGTTTATCTTGAAACAGCAACTGTTGACGATGATACCCGCATAGCAACAGGTAGTACAGTGAGGATATATCATCATGAAGATGAAGAAAAAAATAACGTAGCTAAATTTAAAAGGTTTTTGCCTTTAGGTGAGAGAAGTATTGAGTACTTTGAGTTTGACGGTACAGAGAACAAAACAGTAGTAATTGACAAATTTGTAATAACTTATACCTCCAGAGACGTAAGAAAAGACCTGTTAAAGACGACGGTGGAAAAAGAACTCTTTGCTTTTGCTGGAGAAGGTATTGACAAAGAGTTGCAGAGACATATTGAGGTATATGAAGAACTATGGTCTGTTGCAGATATAAATATTGAAGGGGATGAAGAAGCAGATAAAGCTTTGCGTTTTAATATTTTTCATCTCATGAGTTCTGTCAATGAAAATGACCCCCTGGTAAGTATTGCTGCGAAAGCTCTTCATGGTGAGGGATACAAAGGCCATGTATTTTGGGATACTGAGATATTTATGCTTCCCTTTTTCATATATGTGTATCCGCAGGCAGCTAGAACACTTTTGATGTACAGGTACAATATGCTTGATGCAGCAAGAAAAAATGCGACTTTAAATGGATATAAAGGAGCACAATATCCTTGGGAATCTGCAGACACAGGAGAGGAAGAGACACCTAAATGGGGATTTGATTACAAAGGAAACCCTGTAAGGATATGGACAGGAGATTTAGAGCATCATATAACTGCTGATATAGCTTTTGCAGTGTGGGAGTATTTTAGAGCGACAGAGGATATTGAGTTTATGTTGAATTATGGTGCAGAAGTCATTTTTGAGACTGCAAGGTTTTGGGTATCTAGATGTGAATATGTAAAAGAATTAGACAGGTATGAAATAAACAATGTCATAGGTCCTGACGAATTTCATGAACATGTTGATAATAATGCTTATACTAATTACCTTGCAAAATGGAATATTAAAAAGGGACTTGAACTAATCAATATGTTAAAAGAAAAATACCCTGAACATTATTATGCTATATCAAACAAGATATGTTTGACAAATGAGGAAATGGAAAAGTGGAAAGAAGTTGAAGAAAAAATATATATACCTTATGACAAAGACAAAAAGCTGATAGAACAATTTGAAGGTTATTTTGACAAAAAAGATTATGTTATTGATAAATTTGATGAAAACAATATGCCTATATGGCCTGAAGGTGTTGATATAACGAGATTGGGTGATACACAACTTATTAAACAGGCTGACGTTGTAATGTTGATGCTTTTGTTAGGCGAGGAATTTGACGAAGAGACGAAAAGAATCAATTACGAATATTATGAAAAGCGGACTATGCACAAGTCTTCTTTAGGTCCAAGTATGTATGCCATTATGGGTTTAAAAGTTGGGGACCACAAAAACGCGTACCAATCTTTTATGAGAAGTGCCAACGTTGACCTTGTGGACAATCAGGGTAACACTAAAGAAGGTTTGCATGCTGCATCTGCTGGTGGTACATGGCAAGTAGCTGTTTTTGGATTTGGCGGAATGGAAATTGACAAAGAAGAGATATTAAATATAAATCCGTGGCTGCCAGAAAAATGGGACAAACTTTCCTATAAAGTATTCTGGAAAGGCAATTTAATTGAGGTAATTGTTACAAAAGAGGACGTGTCAGTAAAAAAATTAGAAGGAAAAGGAAATATAAAAGTAAAGGTAAAAGGGAAAGAGATTACGTTACAATAGTCAAAAAGGTACAGGCAGGTGGTAACCTGCTATACCTTAAAATAAATTGATTAAGTTTTAAGGGGGGATAAGTGAAGTTGAAGTAAAATTTTAAGTCCTCAATCAGATATTTTACTATAAAATTATGAAAGGGGAAAGTGGTAATGAGTAAAAAACTTTTAAGCATCTTTGTTTTGACGATCTTTGTATTAGCTACTGTTTTAGCTGGTTGTTCATCCAGTAAAAATAATACCTCCAGTGCCAATGAGACAAATACACAAAAACAAGAGACGGTGAAACCAGTTACTATAAAATTAGGTATGTGGTCTTCATCTCCAGCAGAAAAGAAGATAGTGGATGACCAAATAGCTAAGTTTAAAGAAAAATATCCAAATATAGATGTGCAAATTGAGACAATTGTGGGAGATTACATGCAAAAATTACAAACAGAACTGGCGTCAAATACAGCACCAGACATATTCTATCTTGACAGCATGCCTGCACCACAGCTTATGTCTTCAGGAGTTTTAGAGCCATTAGATGATTATATTAAGAAATACAATGTGGATGTAAATGATTTCGAACCTGCTTTGCTTTCCGCTTTTCAGTGGGAAGGAAAAACTTATGGTTTGCCAAAGGATTTCAATACTCTAGCTTTGTTTTACAACAAAGACATGTTTAAAGCCGCTGGAATAAATGAACCTCCAAAAACATGGGAGGAATTAAGAGATGTAGCTAAAAAGTTGACAAAAGACGGTGTCAAAGGTTTGGTTTTATCAGCAGACCTTGCAAGATTTGATGCTTTTATAAATCAAAATGGCGGTTCAGTATATCAAGATGGAAAAGTTACTTTAAATCTGCCAGAGAATGCACAAGCTCTTGATTTTTATGTAGGCCTCATTACAAAAGACAAAGTTGCTGACACACCACAAAACATGGGAGAAGGCTGGAATGGAGATGCTTTTGCTGCTAAAAAAGCTGCAATGGCAATAGAAGGTGGCTGGATGATACCATTCCTCAAAGAAAAAGCTCCTGATTTAAACTATGGTATAGCAGAGCTTCCAGCAGGAAAGCAAAAATCTACAATGGCTTTCACTGTTGCATATGTGATGAATAAAAACAGCCAACATAAAGATGAAGCATTTAAGCTTATTGAATTTTTAACCGGTAAAGAAGGACAGCAATTTGTAGTAGATTCAGGTCTTGCACTTCCATCGAGAAAGTCTATGCAAGAAGGATTTAAGGAGAAATATCCTGAAAGAGCTGCCTTTGTAGATGGTGCTTCCTATGCAGTACCATGGCAGTTTGGCTTGTATGGCACAAAGGTAGTAGATGCGGCTAATAAAGCCTGTGAAGCATTAATAATGAAGCAAATAAGTAGTGCTCAACAAGCTCTTGACAATGCACAAAAGGAAGTTGGACAATAATTTAAACAAGCAGCACCTTACTAAAATAAGGTGCTGCAATTATGATTTTTTAAGGTTGAAGGGAAGGATGTATTTATGGAAGCTAAAATGACTATGAAAAAGAGGTATTTATACGAAGCTTTGTCAGGGTATGCTTTTGTGTTACCTTTTATTGCTTCAATATCTATTTTTTTGATAGGACCATTAATTTATGCTTTTATTATAAGTTTTAAAGAATTTTCTTTTTTAAATCCTGAAGCAAGCCGATGGGTTGGATTTGCAAATTATATAAAGTTATTTAGCGACCCGACATTTAAAAGGGCTCTTTTAAATACAACACTTTATTCTTTAGGAGTAGTGCCAACACAGCTAATTATTGCCTTAATACTAGCATTAATTGTAAATTCGAATATTAAAGGTAAAACATTTTTTAGAGTTGCCTATTATATACCAACTGTTACATCCACAGTTGCAGTTTCTGTAATATTTTTATATCTATTTAAAGCAGATGGTTTAGTTAATGCTTTGTTAGCTAAATTTGGCATACAAGGACCTGCTTGGTTTAATGATGTAAGGTTTGCGCTTCCTTCTATCATGATGATGGCGATATGGTCTTCTGTAGGTAATTACATGGTGATTTTTCTTGCTGGATTACAGGATATACCATCAGAATTGTACGAGGCGGCGGAAGTAGATGGAGCTAATAAATTTCAAAGGTTTTTCAAAATTACCCTTCCAATGTTGAGGCCAATAGTGTTTTTTAATCTAGTAATGTCATTAATTGGTACTTTTCAGGTTTTTGACCAAGCCTATGTAGTATCGCAAGGGACTGGTGGGCCTCTTGATGCTACAATGACAGTCGTGCTGGATATATATAGGACAGGCTTTAGAGATTTTAACATGGGTTACGCTTCAGCTATGGCTTTTGCATTATTTGTAATAATCTTGATATTGACTCTTATACAGCGAAAGCTTTTCAAAGAAGAAACCTATTAGGAGGTGGCAATAGATGAAAAAGGTGTTGCGGCTTTTATTTTATATCGTTGTAGTAGGATATGCAGTAATTACACTTGGTCCTTTTATATGGTCTATAATAACATCTCTAAAACCCACCAGTGAATTAAATACTTTTGCTGTAAATATAAAACATTTAACTTTAGATAACTATAAAATGATAATTACAAAATTTCCTTTTTTAAGGTGGTTTATAAATAGTGCTATAGTTGCAGCTATAGTGACGTTTGGCAATATCCTGTTTAATTCTATGGCAGGGTATGCACTTGCAAGAATAAATTTTCCTGGAAGAAATTTATTGTTTATGGTTGTGCTTGCTCTCATGATGGTACCAGGACAGGTAGTGATGGTGCCAACTTATATCCTTCTCAGCAAATTAGGCTGGGTGAACACTTACATGGGCCTTACAATTCCATTTTTGACTAGTAATTTTGGAATATTTTTAATGAGGCAATTTTTCTTATCTCTTCCCAAAGAGTTAGAAGAAGCAGCTACAATTGACGGTTTGTCACGATTTGGGATTTTCTTTAAAATAGTTTTGCCTTTGTCTAAACCTGCTCTTGCAACTCAATTCATTTTTATGTTTACTGGCAATTGGAATAGTTTCTTGTGGCCTAGCCTCTTGACGTCTAGTGATGATATGTATACACTGCCGGTAGGACTTAATTCCTTTTACGGCCAATACTATCAATTTTGGAATCAGGTAATGGCAGGAGCTATACTTTTGACGTTACCTACTATATTGATATTCTTAATATTCCAGAGATATTTTGTAAAAGGAATATCTACAACGGGATTAAAATAAACGTTACGAAGGAGGAATAAAATGGCAAGATATCGTGGAGTAATTTTTGATTTAGATGGTGTTATTACAGATACTGCAAGGTATCACTATTTAGCATGGAAAAAACTTGCTGATGAGTTAGGGATATATTTTGATGAAGTTATTAATGAGAGGTTAAAAGGTGTAAGCCGCCTACAATCTTTAGAGATAATTTTAGAGAAAAGTGATAAAAAATATTCTCAAGAAGAAAAAGAATATTATGCAAATAAAAAGAATGAGTACTATAAAGAGATGATAAAGAGAATTACACCTGAGGATTTATTGCCTGGAGTGGAGAGATTCATTGAAGAGCTTAAAAAACGAGGTATTAAAATAGCAATTGCATCTGTCAGCAAAAATGCTTTTACTGTTGTTGAAAATTTAAAAATAAGAGATCAGTTTGACTATATAGTGGATGCAAATGAAATTAAGCATGGAAAACCTGACCCTGAGATATTTTTAAATGCAGCGAAGCATCTTGGGATTCCTCCGGAGAAGTGCATTGGAATAGAAGATTCGGCTGCGGGAATTACTGCAATAAAAAAAGCAGGAATGTTTGCAGTAGGAGTGGGCAATCCTGAAACAGTAAAAGAAGCAGACTTAATTTTAAAGGATTTAAGTGAAGCAGATAAAATATTAGAATTGCTGTAGTGTGGAAATATTCCCCTGTGTTTTGGGGAATATTTTTTATAAAAAACTCTTGCATTTTTAAAAGAATCGTAATATAATGTAACTGTAAGCGGTTACAGTAAATTAAGAAAAGGGTGTCAAAATGGCGACAATAGACGATGTGGCAAAATTAGCAGGTGTTTCTATTGCAACTGTTTCGAGAGTTTTTAATAATAGCCCTTTAGTAAGTGAAAAAGCAAGGCAAAAAGTTTTAAAAGCTGCAGAAGAGCTGGGATATAAACCCAGTATGCCAGCCAGAAGCCTGGCGATGAAGAAAACAAACACTATAGGGCTGATTGTGCCTGATATATCAAACCCTTACTATGCGGAAGTAGTAAGAGGTATTGAAGATGTCTGCAATATTTATAAATACAATATTACTTTGTGCAATGCAGACAATAAAAGAGAAAAAGAATTTCAATATATAGAAATGCTAAAAAATCGGTGGGTTGATGGAATAATATTTCACTGTGACTATTTTTCTGAAGAGCATTATGAAGTCTTTAAAAATGACAATATAAAGGTGGTACTTGCAGGAAGAACAACAAAGTTTGATGTGCCTTATGTAGGGATTGATAATTTTAAAGCGGCTTATGATGCAGTGAATTATTTGATATCATTAGGCCACAAGAGGATTGGAATTATTCATGGCCCTCTTGATGACATGAAAGAGACAATAGATAGCGTAGACAGGCTAAAAGGGTATAAGCAAGCTCTTATTGATAATGGCTTACCAATTTACGATGAATTTATTAAAGAAGCAAATTTTAAGTATAAAGGCGGATATAATGCGGCGATGGAAATGTTAAAAGGCGAGATGAGACCCACTGCTATTTTTGCGATAAGTGATATTATGGCAATGGGAGCAATAAATGCGGTGTTTGACAGCGGGCTTTCCTGTCCTGAAAATGTATCAGTAATGGGTTTTGATAATATTGACTTGTCAGAAGCAACAAGGCCTTCTCTCACTACTGTATCACAGCCTATGTATGAAATAGGGGCTGTTGCAGCTAGAATGCTTATAAAAATGTTAAATGGGGAAGAAATTGATGATTATCAAATAATTTTAAAACACAAAATTGTGGTAAGAAATTCTTGTATATCTTCAAAAGATTAAATTTTGTTTTATTTTTTAAATTGTAAGCGCTTACAATTTTAAAGCATGAAAAGCGCAGTGAAGATTTTAAGTTTAGGAAAGGAGAATATGGCATGGCTTATGTAAACTTCGTAAAGAAATACAAACTTGAAATTGCCATGGTTTTACCATTACTATTATATATTTTGGGTTTTACTGTATACCCTATTATTCAAACTATTACTTTAAGTTTTCAAGACCAGTATACTAAAGCATTCACATTGGCAAATTATAAAGAGATTATAGGAAAAACAGAATTTAAAAATGCTTTTTTCAATACCATAGCTCTTACATTTATAAGCCTCACTTTGGAAATGACTGCAGGCCTCGTCATTGCGCTTATTTTAAAAAGGAATTTTAGAGGAAAAGGGCTTTTGAGGTCTTTGATGTTGGTTCCTATGGGAGTTCCTACACTTGTATCAGGTGTCGCTATGACATATATTTTCGGATTAAATGGTTATTTTAATGAACTTTTGGAAAAATTACACTTAATTAAGCTTCCTGTAGATTGGGCGAGCGGTGGTTTTAAGACATTGCTTATGGTTTCTGTAGCTGATATGTGGAAAGTTACCCCACTGGTCATACTATTGCTTTTGGCTGGTCTTGAAAGTATACCAGATGAAGTTTATGAAGCTTCCAATATTGACGGGGCAACTGCGTGGCAAACTTTTAAATATGTGACATTGCCACTTTTAAAGCCCTCTATAACGATGGCCTTGATATTAAGAGCGATAGATGCTTTTAGAATATTTGAACTTGTACTTGTTCTTGCAGGCCGTGCTACTCCTGTTATTTCTACTTTTGCGTATGATGAGTATAATAATTATGCAAATGCTTATACATCTGCGGCAGCATCTACAATATTGCTCCTAATAATAGCAGTATTTATAGTGAGCTACTTAAAAATAGCTGGTACTAAGGAGGAACAATGATGAGAAAAATAGATATTAGTGAAAAGATTTCAAATACAGCGTATATTCCAATAGCTATAATAGCGGCAATATTGATGATTATACCAGTATATATACTTTTTATAACTTCTTTTGCAGTGCCAAGTGATATATTAAAGCCTCATCCAGACTTTTTCATCACTCGCTTTACTTTGGACCATTGGAAAGACGTATTTCTTTCAGGAAATATATGGCCTCCTTTTAAGAAAAGTTTTGTAGTGGCAACAATGACTACTATCATCGCAATTATAATAGCTGCTCCAGCGGCTTATGTTATAGCGAGGATGCCATCGAAAATAAAATACGCAGTAGTATTATCACTGTTTTTTACAAGAATGTTTCCTGATGTAGGTATTGCTCTTCCGATAGCAGTTGAGTTTATAAAATTAAATTTAATGGACACTTATTTAGGATTAGTTATGGCACACCTTATTGTAAATTTACCTTTTGCAGCATGGATATTGGTTGGAACTTTTGAGACAATACCAAAGGACTTAGAAGAAGCTGCATTGGTTGATGGAACAAGTAAATTGACGGCATTGATGAGGATTATAATGCCAATTGCACTTCCTGGTATAGCTGTTACTGCTATATTTGTGTGGCTGAATTCCTGGAATGAATTTACTTATGCTCTTTACTTGACTATTTCAGACAGGACTTTGCCTCTTCAAACTTACTATTATGTTCAAAGAGGAGGAATTTTTGATTCTGCCACATATGCGGCAATACTCACAATCCCTGTAATGCTTGTGACATTCTTCTTACAAAAGTACATGAAGAGTGGTTATCTTGCAGGGGCTGTTAAAGGTTAGCATATACGTATCCGAATTTTTCGGATACTGTATATATAAAAAAATTAAATTTTAAGGAGGTTTTCTGAAGTTATGAGGAAGTTTTATGCTAAGGTAATAGCAGTATTAGTGATTCTCTCCCTTTTGGGTACCCTTATCGCAGGATGCGGGAGTAAAAATGTGTCAGATGCTAGGAAAAAAGTCTTGAAAGTTTCAATGGGACTTGGAGAAGCAGAATGGAAAGTGATGAAGGAAGATATTTTCCCACCATTTGAGCAAAAGTATGGTGTAAAAATTGAGCCTCTTCAAATTGAAGCAGGAGACCTTATTAAAAAGTTAGATGCTATGCACAAAGCAAATGCGATGGATATAGATATTATAACTCAAGATAACATGCAACTTGCTCCGCTTGTGGCAAAAGGGCTTGTGGAAGATTTGTCTCAGTATAGAGACATGATACCAAAGGAAGTAATACCAAGTCTTGTGCCAGTAGGAGAGTTTGATGGAAAGTTGTACTTTATGCCGTATAGACCAAATGTAGAAATAGCTTTCTACAACGAAGATAAATTCAACGAATACGGTTTAAAACTTCCTACAAATTGGGATGAGCTTTTGCAGGTTGCAAAGACTTTTAAAGAAAAAGAGGGCATAGGCAGAGTTATAATTAAAGAAAATTTGGGGCCTGACAGCACAGTTCAAATGTTTGACCTTATAAGGTCTGCTGGTGGTGACCCAACAGTATTGAATGATGAAGGTTCAATAAAAGCATTTACACTCTTGAAAGAATTACAGCCATACCTCTCTCCTGACTCAAAGAAAGCTGACTGGAATACACCTGTAGAATATCTCGCAAAAGATAGTGTATATTTGGTTGAAAATTGGCCTTACACTGCAAACGTTCTTGTAGAGCAGTATGGCAAAAAGAACATTTTGGCATATCACGGTTGGGCAGGTCCGGTTAAAGAGTCCCACGTTTTAGGAGGAGAAGTTATAGGAATACCAACTGGTGCACCTAATAAAGAGATGGCTATAAAGTTTATGGAATACCTTATGAGCAAAGAAGTTCAAGAGAAGCTTGTCACTAAATTAGGATGGCCATCAATGAGAAGCGATGCTTATGGTAAGGTTGCAGATTGGCAGAAACCATATTTTGAAGCTATAAATGAGGCATTAAAACATGCAGAACCAAGGCCAAACCTTGTATACTGGGCTGATGTGGACAAAGCTATAAATGGAGCATTGAGAGAAATAATATTTGAAGGCAAAGATATCAAGACAACTCTTGATAAATATCACAACATGATAGAAGAAGCTAAGAAAGCTGCAGAAAGCAAGTAAATGTTTTAAATTGTTTTTAGTCGGAAACGACTTTGTTTCCGACTAAAATTTTGAATAAAGTAAGAGTGGAGGATGGATATGGCCAACAAAACGAAGAAACCAATTTACCCTTTTGAAGATTGGGTTATAAGAGAGACGCAGTTTAGTATAGACACTAACTACAGAAATGAAACTATTTTTGCTTTAGCAAATGGATATATTGGAATGAGAGGAACTTTTGAAGAAGGATATTCAGGGCCTAAAAATACCTCTTTTAATGGGACGTATATCAATGGATTTTATGAAATACACGATATAGTTTACCCTGAAGGGGGATATGGTTTTGCAAAAATAGGGCAGACGATGTTAAATGTGGCTGATAGTAAAATAATAAAATTATATGTAGATGGGGAAAAGTTTGATTTGTTACAAGGGAAAATCCTCTTTTATGAGAGAGTACTTGACATGAAGAAAGGTTTTGTAGAAAGAAAAGTAAAATGGGAATCTCCTACAGGAAAAATTTTAGAGGTAAAAATAAAGAGAATTGTATCATTAAATAGACAACATTTAGCGGCGATTTCTTTTACTGTGGAACCTGTAAATTTTACCGGAAAAATTAGATTTGTTTCCGCTATTGACGGAAATGTTTCAAATATAAATGATAGTGAAGATGTAAGAGTAGGGTCAAATTTAAAAGGAAAGGTTTTAAAGACTATAGATAAAAGTGTAGAGGGTTTAAAAGGGTGGATTGTTCAAAAGACGCAAAAGAGTAATTTCTCCTATGTTTGCGCGATAGACAATGTATTAGTGGGAGATAGTAAATATGAAGTCTCAAATAGTTTAGAAGAAGATGGAGTAAAAGTAATTGTAGATCTAGAGGCTGAAAAAGGCACCTCATACACATTGAATAAATTTATTTCCTATTACACTTCAAAGGATTTTGATGAAAATAAATTAGTTGTTCTTGCTTTAGAAGAAATAGAAAAAGCCAAAAATGACGGCTTTGAAACGATAGAAAAAGAGCAGGAAGAATTTTTGAATTCTTTTTGGAAAGATGCTGATGTAATCATAGAAGGAGATAAAGCTCTGCAGCAAGGCATACGCTTTAATGAATTTCATCTACTTCAATCTGTCGGAAGAGATGGAAAGACAAATATTGCAGCAAAAGGGCTGACTGGAGAAGGTTATGAAGGCCATTATTTTTGGGATTCTGATATCTATATAATGCCTTTCTTTCTTTATACAAAGCCTGAAATTGCAAAAGCTTTGGTAATGTACAGGTATAATCTTTTGGATGCAGCAAGATCCAGGGCAAAGGAATTAGGTCACAAAGGAGCTTTGTATCCTTGGAGAACGATAGATGGTCCTGAATGTTCTGCTTACTTTCCAGCTGGCACGGCACAGTATCACATAAATGCTGATATAGTTTATGCTTTGAAAAGATATGTAGAAGCGACGAATGACGTGGATTTTCTTTATGACTATGGCTGTGAAATAGTGTTTGAGACAGCAAGGTTTTGGGAAGATTTAGGGGCGTATATTCCTCTTAAAGACAATAAATTTTGCATAAACTGTGTAACTGGTCCAGATGAGTACACTGCATTGGTTGATAATAACGCCTATACTAATTACATGGCAAAGATGAATTTGGAATACGCTTATGATATTTCAAATAAAATGAAAAAAGAAGTGCCTGAGAAATACCAAAAAATTGCTTCTAAGTTAAATCTAAAAGATCAAGAAATTAATGCGTGGAAAAAAGCTGCTGACAATATGTACCTTCCTTATTCAAAAGAACTTGATATTATACCACAGGATGACAGCTTTTTGTATAAAGAAAGGATAACAGGGGATGAAATACCACAAGATCAATTTCCACTTTTGTTGCACTGGCATTACCTAAATATTTATAGATATCAAATATGTAAACAGCCTGATGTGTTGCTTTTGATGTTTTTACAGAGAGAAAAATTTACTAAAGATGAACTTAAAAAGAATTACGATTATTATGAACCTATTACCACTCACGACTCCTCCTTGTCGCCAGCTATATTTAGCATACTAGCCAATGAAATAGGATATACTGACAAAGCTTATAAATACTTTATGATGACTGCAAGAATGGATTTGGACGACTACAATGACAATGCTAAGGACGGAATTCATGCTGCTTCTATGGCGGGAACATGGAGCGCAGTTGTGAATGGTTTTGGTGGAATGAGGGTTTATACAAATGAACTGCATTTTGAGCCGAGATTGCCAAAAGAATGGAATTTGCTCTCTTTTAATGTGAGATACAAAGGTAGAAAAATAAATGTCAAATTAACCAAAGAAAGTGTTGTGTTTGCACTATTAGAAGGAGAGCCTATAGAAATCTACTGCTTTGACGAAAAAATTTTACTTGAAAAAGGAGAAAATAAAGTAGAAAGTCGCAAAAATTAAAGAAGTATGGAGCCAATCGGCACCATACTTCTTTAATTTTTATATATCGTTATTTGAAAGGGTGAGTGAACCGCCGCCCGTACTTAAATCAAAGTAATAATTTCCACTGCCTCTATATGAATATACTTTGATATAATAGGTTCCCGTTTGTGTTGGAATATATGTTATTGTTTCCTGCCTTTGTGTTCCAGTTGAACTTTTAACAAGAGTACCGGTGGGGTCATAGAGGTATATATCGAAATCAGGGTTATAGTTTGCCCAATCAGGTATTATGAAAGTTATTGCAATAGGATATGATGTGTCTGTCACGTTAAATGTCCAAATGTCACTGTAACGAGACCCAGGGAGTGAATCTTTAGCATAATAATGGTTTGGCACAGATATATTAGTTCCTGTGAAATTTCCAGCTGTTTTAATTGCTTCATATGCATCCAATCTTCCTACACCATAGTCAATGTTTTTGCTTGGAGGACCCCAACTTTTTGCAGTAGTCATTATTATATTTTTTACATCAAGTGGTGCAAGGCTTATATTTGCATTGAGCATAAGGGCTACTGTACCTGCTACAAAAGGTGTTGCCATGCTTGTGCCACTGTATGTCACATAACCATTTATAGAGTTTGCTTTTGCGGCAGTTATATTGTATCCGGGTGCTGCAATGTCAGGTTTTATCCTTCCGTCAGCTGTGGGACCACGGCTGGAGAAGCTTGCAAGGTTGAATCCAAGTTCTCCTACATCCGCCATTGCTGCAACGGTTATGGCTTTTTCTGCTGCACCAGGTGATCCTATGGTGTACCTTGCAGGGCCTGAATTTCCAGCTGCAACTACTACTACAATTCCGCTATCTACGGCGCTGTTTACTGCTAATGAGGTAGAGTCAGTTCCATCAGAACTTGTAGAAGTGCCGAGGCTTAAATTTATAACTTTGATTCCGTATACATCTTTGTTTTGAACAGCCCAATCAATTCCTGCCGTTACAGTGCTCATACTTCCGCTTCCATTTGAATCGAGTACTTTTATTCCTACCAAAGCTGCACCAGGAGCAACACCTGTATAAAGGTTGTTCCCTGTCCCAGTGCCTGCCGCAATGCTTGCTACATGAGTTCCATGTCCATTATCATCGTAAGGGGTAGTTTTACCGTTTACAAAATCTTGCCATCCTATTATTTTGCCACCAGCAAGGTCAACATGGGATCCATCAATACCTGTATCAATAACTGCTATTACTATATCATTCTTGGAGTAAGAGGAAGGATTACCATCTTTGTCTCCAGTTACGCCAAAGTCACTTCTCGCTTTTGTAACGCCAAACCATTTTGTTGCAGTGTCTAATGTCGCATATACAGGCTCGTCATACTCAATTTGCTTTACTATATCTAATTTTGACAAAGCGTTTATTTGTCCTTTAGTTAAAGTAGCAGCAACTCCTGGAATAATTTTGTATTTATGCTTTATATTAAACTTTCCAATGGATTTAGAAATATTTAATAGTTCGTTATCATCTATGTTTTTGTTGAAGGTTATTATGACAGGGAATTCCGCACTGTCAGGCTTATCAGTAAGCTTTGCTTCCAAGTTATCAAAGATTTTGTTTTTGTTAGAATCTTGCATCAAAACTTTTTGAATTTGAGGCGAGTAATTTTTTGTTGGAGAGTCGCCAGATAAGTTTGTTAAGTTGGGCTGAGCTTGGACTAATACTCCACTTAGCGACATTAAAGCTACAATTAACACAAAAGCCAGTAAAGCTTTTAATGTTTGTCGGTTCTTCATTTTTTCTTACCTCCTTAAAAATTTAATATTTTTTAAAATTTAAGTCAGCCCTTCTAGTCGCTAAGTGAAACTGTTTCTTTCTTCTATTCATCATCTCCTTTCTGTAAGATTTATTTTCTATAATAAAACTCAAGCAATTTTTATGCCAATTTACTGTATATAGACAAAATTAATAAAAGTTTTTAATGTGTATAATTTTTTATACACATTTTTGATACACAAAAGAATGCATAAAACACATACATTTAGAAATTAGTATAAATTTAACGAATTATGTAGAAAAAATCTTTTTTAAAAATAGAAGGAAAATTCATATTTATGTCGAAATAGTAATATAGGAAAATTAGATAAATTTTTGTTGAAAAAGGCAAACTCGTCGAAAGGCGGGGACGCAAAGCTACGGGTCTAATGCAACAGTTTTGCTATGATAGCCGGGCTACCAACATTTATATATAACCTCCTGCCTTTTGGTAGGAGGTTTATTAATTAAGGTGGTGTTTTATATGACTAATAAGGAAAAAATTTATAATATTATTGTAGAAAAAAGTAAAGAATTTGATATTCAAAATTTTTTGATAAGTAGAAAAGGTGGAATCACTACAGAAGAAGTAGCACAATTGCTAAAAATGGCTCGACCAAATGTGTCTTTTATTTTAAATCATCTTGTAAGAGAAGGGAAAATAGTTAAAATTATTTCAAAACCTGTGTATTATATTGAAAAAAATAGATTAGCTTATTTTTTAGGGAATAAGGTTAAGGAAGAAATGCTTCTAAAAGACTTAATTGATTTTTTAAACTTAAGGAAAGAAAAAGAATGTGCTTTTGAAAATATAATAGGACATGATGGCAGCCTCAAAGGACAAATAGAACAGGCCAAAGCAGCTGTATTATATCCTCCTTATGGGCTCCACACTCTTATCATAGGACCGCCTGGCTCTGGTAAATCTTTTTTCGCAGAGATGATGTACAAATTCAGTCTTCAAAATGGTAGGGTAGGACCTCTTGAAGTATTAAACTGTGCGGATTACTATAACAATCCTCAACTTCTTATGTCTCATTTGTTTGGACATGTTAAAGGAGCCTATACTGGAGCTGATGTAGATAAGATAGGTTTAGTCGAAAAAGCTGATAAAGGGATATTATTCCTTGACGAGGTTCACAGATTACCTCCAGAAGGCCAAGAAATGTTATTTTATCTTATTGACAAAGGAGTATATCGGAGATTAGGAGATACTGTTGAAAGAACGGCTAACTTAATGATTATAGCAGCTACTACAGAAAAACCTGATTCTTTTCTTTTAAAAACTTTTATGAGACGAATACCAGTTATCATCCAACTGCCATCTTTTGAGGGAAGGCCTCTAAACGAGAAAATTGAGATAATTGTTTACCTTTTTAAAGAAGAAGCCAAACGGCTAAACTTAAATATTATTGTACATCCAGAGTTAATTTCTTTACTTTTGTCTTTGCAGTATGAGGGAAATATTGGAGAATTAAAATCTATCATTCAATTGCTTTGTTCTAAAGCTTTTTTAATGAATTACGAAACGAAGAGAAATTTTTTAAAAATTGATCTTACTCTGTTGCCCTCCGTTTATTTTAATGTAGGGAAAAGTAAAACGATAAATTTTGATAAATTTTTAATCATTTCCTCTGAAATTGAAAGGGAAATAGACAAATATGATTTTTATGAGTTTATTGCTATGAAGTATAATGAGTTAAAAGAAAAAGGAATAGTAGAAATATTTGAAATTATGTTGGGTGATAATTTTGGGAAAAATGGGAATCATCCATAGATTAGTATATCTAAGAATATACCACTATAATATATCATTCTGGAGATATTTTTAATTAACGGAGAATTATCGGGAAATACAAAGGATGACAATATTGATGCGAGAGTTTATAATTGTAATCGAATTAACTCCTGCTATTGCGCAACAATAGAAAGGAGGAAACTCATGATGAAGAATAAAATTTTGAAAATTGCTGTAGCATATTTAATGATATTTATAATGCTATTTGGAGGAATTACTTCGGCATACGCTTACGACAAAATCCACGTTGTTTCAAAAGGTGAATCATTGTATTTAATAGCGAAATGGTATGGTAGTGATGTAAATAACATAAAACAGGCAAATGGGAATTGGAGCGATTTGATATATCCTGGTGAAAAATTAGTGGTGCCAGTAGATGAAAATAGTGCTTATTACAATTATCTTGTTGACAGATATTTAATCGCAAAAATGATTTATGCTGAAGCTCGTGGAGAAAGCTTTGAGGGTCAGGTCGCTGTAGGTGCGGTGATTTTGAATAGAGTAAAAAGCGGTATTTTCCCAAATACTGTAGCAGGAGTTATATATCAGCCAGATGCTTTTGAGTCTGTAACGAATGGTGAATTTTTCAATCACGAACCTGACCTTACAGCTTTTAAAGCAGCAGATGCAGCTTTAGCCGGATGGGACCCAACAGGAGGAGCCCTATACTTCTTCAATCCAGCTACTTCAACTTCTTGGTGGATATGGACAAGGACAATTACAAATGTGATAGGACACCACTGGTTTGCAATATAGGAAGGCAGAAGCCTTCCTATATTGCATATATTTTACATTATAAAATTTTACTTTTGTAAAAGAATAAGAATAGCATTAAAAATAGGAGCTGATTATATGGTACATATATTTGTAGGAGGAAGTTCAGAAAAAAGTTCTATTATAAAATTTTTATCCTACTGTGTACATTCTAAAGAAATTGTGATAGAAGAGTTAAAGAATTATAAAGAGAGAGCAGATATTTTAATTATCTCTGATATTCTATGTGATGAGGATTTTCACAAGTTAAAAAATTATATTTATAATTTTCCGAGCGGTATTATAATAACAAATGCAGATGATGAGCTATCAAATAAACTCTTTGCACAGGGAATAAATTCTACCCTTATAACATGCGGTTTAAATCCAAAATCTTCCATTACTGCTTCTTCAATATCTTATGAAGATGAAGGTTATGAATTTAATTATTGCGTACAAAGGACTTTTTTTAATTTAAAGGGCAAATTGATAGAGCCAATGGAAATACCTGTTGAAATAAAAGTTCCTGGACAGTATAATATATATAACTCATTATTTGTAATAACTTTATTATTAATTTTAGGATATGAAATTAAAGATATACAAAATGTGGTTAAAACCTTTGAGAATAGTGGGCGGTGATAAATTTTTTGAAGATAATTTTAACGATTACTTTTGCCACCTGTCATAAATGCTTTCCAATTTTAATATATATTTTTAGAAGGACACATAAGGGGAAGGGGAGAGTGAACACATGGCAGGCAACTTTTTGGAGAACAACGTAGTTGTAGTTGTAGGAAAAATTTTTACTGATTTAGAGTACAGTCATGAACTATATGGCGAAGAATTTTTTAATTTTATTTTGGAAGTGCCAAGATTGAGTGAAACAAAGGATTATCTTCCGGTTACTATTTCTAACCGCCTGTTTGAAGGTATGAATTTACAGGTAGGCACAAGGGTAAAGATTGAAGGGCAATTGAGGTCTTATAATAGGAAATCTCCAGAAGAAGGGAAAAATAAATTAATTTTGACCATATTTGCCCGGGACATAATGACGATACCTGAGGAGGAAGTAGTAAAAAATCCAAATGAAATTTTTTTGGACGGCTTTATTTGTAAAAAACCTGTTTATAGAACTACTCCTTTTGGGAGAGAGATAACTGATTTATTAATTGCGGTAAATAGGCCTTATAACAAATCTGATTACATACCTGTCATAGCGTGGGGAAGAAATGCAAGGTTTTCTGAAAAGTTAGAAATAGGAGATCGTATACGTTTATGGGGAAGAGTACAGAGTAGGGAATACCAAAAAAAACTGGGCGATGAAGTGGTTACAAAGGTCGCTTATGAGGTTTCTATTACGAGAATGGAAGTGGTTGAAAAAGAATTACAAAAGAGTTAGAATGGAAATAACAGAGGACACAAGGGGGAATGAGTTTTGGAGAGAGGACTTATACAAGTTTATACTGGAGATGGCAAAGGAAAGACGACGGCTTCTATTGGACTTGGCATAAGAGCGGTGGGAAGAGGCTTTAAAGTTTATATGGTACAATTTCTGAAAGGCACGGATACAGGGGAGTTGCATACACTTAAGAATATTGAAAATTTCAAGGTTTTTAGGTTTCAATCAACAGAAAAGTTTTTTTGGAGTTTAAATGAAGAGGAAAAGAAGATTCTTGCTGAAGATATGAAGAAAGCCTATGAATTTGTTGTAGATGTCCTCCAAAACAAAAAGTGCGATATTTTAATTTTAGATGAGATAATGGCGGCAATACATAGTAAAATGTACACAGTGGAAGATGTGTTAAAGTTAATAGATATGAAACCGACGGAGATGGAATTGGTTTTGACAGGAAGGAGTGCTCCTCAGGAGATAATTGAAAAAGCGGATTTGGTTACAGAGATGAAAGCGATTAAACATCCTTTTGAAAAAGGAATACCAGCGAGATACGGAATAGAATATTAAAACACCCGACAAAATCGGGTGTTTTATTTAACCTCGCAAGTCTTCCATGAGTTTTGTTTTTTCACGGGTTTTGTCGTCTACTATTTTTACAATCTTTGCTGGAACTCCTGCAACTACTGTGTTAGGTGGTACATCTTCTGTCACAACTGATCCTGCTGCTACAACAGCTCCATGACCTACTCTTACTCCTTCTAATATAACTGCGTTTGCCCCGACAAGTACGTTATCTTCAAGCACAACTGGTACACTGCTGGGGGGTTCTAATACCCCGGCTATAACAGCTCCAGCTCCTACATGGACGTTTTTGCCTATAATTCCTCTGGCGCCTATTACTGCGTTCATATCTATCATAGAATTTTCACCAATTTCTGCACCTATGTTTATTACTGCCCCCATCATTATCACAGCGTTTTTGCCTATTTTTACTCGATCTCTAATTATTGCACCTGGTTCTATTCTCGCGTCAAGATGCTTAATATCCAGCAAAGGAATTGCAGAATTTCTGCGGTCGTACTCTAAGCGATAATGTTTTATTTTATCTTTATTTGCTTCAATCAATTTTTCAACGACATCTAGTTCTCCAAAGACGATTTTAAAGTTGTCACAGCCATATACTTCTAATTCTTCGGTTTCTTCAATTTCTATATTCCCTTGTATGTAAGCTCTAACAGGTGTGGTTTTTTTCGCTTCTTTGATATATTTTGCAATTTCATAAGGGTTTGTCAAGTTATCATTTGTGCTCAAAATTATCATCCTTTCTTCACAAGGTCTTCCATTGTATATAAGCCAGGTTTTTGATTTATTATGAATTTTGCAGCTTGTAGGGCACCATAACCAAAAATTTCACGGGATTGGGCAGAGTGACTTATGGTGATTACTTCATCGTGACCTGCAAAAATTACTTGATGTTCACCCACAATTGTGCCGCCCCTTACTGCGTGTATTCCTAACTCGTTTGGCTTTCTCTGTTCAGTTTTAGTATGGCGTCCATACACGTATTCCTTTTTGTCATTTAGCACTTGGTTTATGCTATCTGCAATCATTAACGCAGTGCCACTTGGAGCGTCTTTTTTCATATTGTGATGCTTTTCTATTATTTCTATGTCAAAATCCTGCTGTAAGATTTTTGCAGCTTCTTTTACAAGGTTTATAAGTATGTTTACTCCAAGGGACATATTGGCAGATTTAAAAATCGGTATTTCTTTTGATGCTTCTTCTATGACCTTTAATTCTTCTTCACTAAGTCCAGTCGTGGCAATGACTACAGGAAGCTTCTTTTGTAGAGCGGCTTTCACTAAATTAGGTACAGCTTCATGGTATGAAAAGTCAATTACTACATCTGCTTCTTCTTTTACATCTTTTAAATCGCTGTAAACAGGAAAGTCGAGAGGAGAAGTATTTTTATCTACTCCTGCTACGACTTTGAAATCAGGATTTTCTGCTGCCAATTTTGTTATTACTTTTCCCATTTTTCCATTGCAACCGTGAATTATGATTCTAATCATTAATTTGCCTCCTTCAGCAAACCGTATTTTGTAAGAACAGATTTCAGATATTCTAAGTTTTTATCGCTCATTTCAACAAGTGGGAGGCGCAAAGGTCCTACATTAAATCCCATTAAGTTCATAGCAGTTTTTACGGGTATAGGATTTGTTTCTATAAAAAGGGCTTTATTTAGAGGATTAAGTTCTAACTGCATGTCTCTTGCCCTTTCAATATCTCCATTTAAATAAGCGGTTGTCATTTCATGTATTTTTGCCGGGATTATATTTGCCGTGACGGATATTACGCCTAAGCCGCCTAAAGACATTATTGGTATTACTTGGTCGTCATTTCCTGAGTATATTTCAAAAGATTTACCCATAATGCGGGCAATTTCAGCTACCTGTACGATGTCACCACTGGCTTCTTTTACTCCAACTACGTTGTCTACATGTTTACTCAATTCAAGATAAGTTTCTGGCAGCATGTTGAGAGATGTCCTGCTGGGGACATTATAGATAATAATAGGTATGTCTACGTGTCTTGCTATTTCAGTAAAGTGAGCCACTAATCCCTTTTGTGTTGTTTTGTTGTAATAGGGTGTTATAACTAAAAGAGCATCAGCACCTGCAGATTGAGCATATTCACTCATTTCAACAGCATGGGCAGTGTTGTTAGAACCGGTTCCTGCAATTACTGGTATTCTTCCGGCGACTTTCTCTACTGTAAATTTAATTGCCGCTTGTTGCTCTTCTTGTGTCATTGTAGAGGCTTCACCAGTGGTACCACATATGATGATAGCATCAGTTCCTTCTTTGATATGCCATTCAATAAGCTCGCCAAGTTTTTCAAAATTTACGCCCTCTTCGTTAAATGGAGTAACAATAGCGACACCTGACCCTTTAAAAACAGGCATAATTATTCTCCTTTCACATATTTTTAATTAAAAGTTCTGCTATTTGAACGGCATTTGTTGCCGCTCCTTTTCTTATGTTGTCGGCTACAATCCACATGTTAAGACCGCTGTAAACTGTCTCATCTCTTCTTATTCTACCTACAAAAACTTCATCTTTTCCTGTAGCATAAGTTGCAAGAGGATAAATATTATTTTGAGGATCGTCTTGTACAACAACTCCCGGGGCATGTTTTAAGACTTCTATTAGTTCTTCCATTTCATAAGGCCTTGCAAATTCTACATTGACAGATTCGCTGTGAGAGTTTGCAACAGGTACTCTTACTGTGGTTGGAGATACCTTTATTGAACTATCTCCCATGATCTTCTTGGTTTCGTTTATCATCTTTAATTCTTCCTTTGTGTATCCGTTTGGTGCGAAAGAATCAATGTGAGGAATACAGTTGTTTGCAATAGGATGAGGGAATACTTGGCATGGTTCTCCTCTTAAACTTCTTTCAAGGTCATCTACACCTTTTTTACCTGCTCCAGACACTGCTTGATAGGTGGATACCACTATTCTTTTTATTTTATATTTGTCGTGAAGAGGCTTTAAAGGAACTACCATTTGAATGGTAGAGCAATTGGGATTTGCTATTATTCCTTTGTGCCATGAAATGTCTTGAGGATTTACTTCAGGGACAACCAAAGGTACATTTTCATCCATTCTCCAAGCGCTGGAATTGTCAATTACGACTACGCCATGAGAAGCAGCTATTGGAGCGAATTGTTTGCTTATAGTTGCACCAGCAGAAAAAAGAGCGATTTGAATGTCTCTTTTAAAACTTTCTTCAGTAAGTTCTTCTACAATGTATTCATTACCTCTAAATGTGATTTTTTGACCTGCAGATTTTGACGAAGCAAATAAATAAAGTTTGTCAACTGGGAAATTTCTATCTTCCATTACTTTAAGAAAAGTCCTACCTACCATTCCGGTAGCTCCTACAATTGCTACATTAACTCCCATTATTATCCTCCTCTAAAGTTCTAAAATTATGACAATATTTCAATTATACTGCATTAAAGCAGGTTTATTTAATTTAAAATATATCATTATTATTATATGAAGTCAATAAAATAAGGATTACAGATGAACAAAAAGCCTAAAAAGTAATTTTTTACTTTTTAGGCTTTTGCAGTTTTTTCAAGAGATTTTATATCTTGTAAAAGTACTTCTGCCTTTATTTTAGTTAAAACTTTATTTTGAGATTTTATTGCTTTTTGTAATTCAGTAATTCCTGCCTCAAATTTGTCAGCTGAATTTTTTGCTTCTTTAGGAAGTTTTGGCTTAAAAGTTTGCCACACAGAATTTATATCTATCAAATCTTTTGAAATTTCTTCCCACTTTTGCACTTCACTTTTAAAAGCGATATCTTGAGCGTAAAATTTTAATCGTTTTATGTCAGTAGTTGCCTCTGTTTGAAAAAGGTCTTCTAAATCAGGAATATATTTATACACATTATTTGCATATATCAAAACATCAATTTTTGATTTTTTATTTGCTATAATAGTAAGGTCATTTATAGCGGCACTCATACTATTTATTAGATTTAATTTTGCTCCTTCTTTAGTAACTAAAGGAGTTAATGAGTTCCAATCTGTATGAATATCTTTTATTGCTTTGTTAATTTCTTCCCAAGATTTATTTTCAGGAGTTTTCTTTGGTGATTTTTTATCCTCTTCCTTTTTATCTTTTTTTTCTTTATCACTTTGTTTTTCCTGATCACTTTGTGGTTTTTCCTTTATTTTCTGTGCTTCTTTTATTATTTTTTCTATATTTTTTTCTATTTTAGATAGTTCTTTTGGTACTTCTGTTTTTTGACTTGTTTGAGGCTTTTTTTGAGGTTTATTTTGTTGTTTATTTTTACAGCCTGATAAGTTGAATAAAAGTAAGAAAATAAAGATGGCACATACTATTTTAGAGTATTTTCTCATACTATCACCTCAAAAATAGTATGTCCATCATAAATCTTAGTATGCTACTTATGCTTCTTTTTCTATTAATTGGTCTTTGTACTGCAACATATATAAGTTATAATACAGACCTTTCTTTTGCAAAAGCTCGTTGTGAGTACCCATTTCTCTTATGCGTCCCTTGTGAAGTACAATTATTTTATCTGCATGCTGTATTGTAGATAGTCTATGGGCTATTACAAGGGTAGTACGGCCTTTTGTTAGTTTTTTTAATGCATCTTGTATAAGCCTTTCTGTTTCTGTATCAATATTCGCTGTTGCTTCATCTAATACTAATATTTTTGGATTAAAAGCTAAAGCTCTTGCAAAGGCTAAAAGCTGTCTCTGACCGGCTGACAAAGTGGAGCCTCTTTCGGTTACTTTTGACTCATAGCCTTCTGGAAGTTTTTTTATAAAGTGATGAGCATTTACATATTTTGCTACCATGTAAATATCGTTGTCTGTTATGTTTTTGTTGTTTAGTCTTATGTTTGATTTAATATCTCCCGTAAAAAGAAAGACATCTTGTAATACAACACCTATATGTTTTCTTAAATCTTGTTGCCTTACTTTTCTTATGTCAATTCCGTCAATTAAAATTTCTCCTTTTTGTATGTCATAAAATCGACTTAAAAGGCTTATTATAGAGCTTTTTCCTGCACCAGTTGCCCCTACAAAAGCTACTGTCTCGCCAGGATTGACCACAAAACTTACATCTTTTAATACCCACTCTTTTCCGTTGTAAGAAAACCAAACATTTTTAAATTCTATTTTTCCTTGGATGTCTTCCAAAGGAATAGGTTTTTCAGGGTCCTTTATTTGTTCTTTTGTATCTA
The DNA here is from genome assembly GCF_003722315.1 of Thermoanaerobacter ethanolicus JW 200. Classification (NCBI taxonomy): domain Bacteria; kingdom Bacillati; phylum Bacillota; class Clostridia; order Thermoanaerobacterales; family Thermoanaerobacteraceae; genus Thermoanaerobacter; species Thermoanaerobacter ethanolicus. The sequence continues at coordinate 1,379,296 of NZ_CP033580.1, forward strand.
AAAGTATAAAAATTCTTTCTGCTGAAGCCATTGCCGATTGAAGTATGTCATATTTTTCTGATATATCAAAAATTGGCTGAAACAGTTGTTGCAGATAATTTACAAAAGCGTAAAGTACGCCAAATTCAATTTTGTGAGATATTATGTCTTTCCCACCATACCAGATTAAAAGAGCCAAAGTTAAAGAATATATTACATCCATAGAAGGACGGAATATTGCAAAAATTGTAAGCTGCCTCATGTTAGCGTCATAATAATCTTTATTTATTTTTTCAAATTCTTTGCTTTTTTTATGCTCTGTTACAAAAAGTTGTACAATTTTCATCCCACTTATATGTTCTGAAAGAAAAGCATTTATTCTGGCAAGGCGAACTCTTACAAGTCTATAGGCTTGTGAAGCTAATTTTCTGTATATGTACATTCCTCCAATAATTAACGGAGTAGTAGAGAGGCTGATTAATGCAAGTTTTACATTATAACTTACCATGGCAATGATTATTCCTAATATTATAAAGATGTCATTAAAAAGGTTTGCTATAACACTTGTGTACAATTCATTTAAAGTGTCAGTGTCGTTTGTAACACGGGTCACCAACCTTCCTACAGGGTTTTTATCAAAAAATGATAATGATAAACTCTGTAGATGTTCAAATATCTGTTGCCTTAAGTTAAAAATTATTTTTTGACCTGTGTATTGAATCAAATAAATCTGTCCATAATTTATGATAAAGGCTACAGTTATGATTATTAAATACAAAATCCCTATATGTGTAACGCCATTTATTGCTTCTACTTTAGGAATGTTAGGATTATTTATATAGTTATCAATAGCTTTTTGGACGAGGTATGGTCGTAAAAGGTTTGATGCTGTTACTAAAAGTATACCTACAGCTGCTATAAAAATGTACAACCAGTAAGGCTTAGCGTATGTCAAAAGCCTTTTCATTATTTTAATGTCAAAAGGTTTGGTCATTACTTCTTCTTGTTGGTATTCCATTTTATCACCGCCTTAAACCTCTTTTAATATTGCATCTTCTAATTGCTGTTTTTCATATATGCTGTTATAAAGACCTTTTAGCTTAATAAGTTCTTCATGGGTTCCCCTTTCAACTATTTCTCCATTATCTAATACTATGATTTCATCAGCGTTTTTTATAGTAGAGATTCTATGAGAGACGATTATAGTTGTTCTATCTTTCATATATTCGCGTAAATTGTTTAGTATGGTTTCTTCTGTGTTTGTATCTACAGCAGAGAGACTATCATCTAAAATAAGGATTTTTGGTTCTTTTATTAAAGCCCTTGCGATAGCTATCCTTTGCTTTTGACCGCCTGAGAGAGTTACTCCTCTTTCGCCTACAATTGTTTGATATTGCTGTGGAAAGTCCATTATATCTTTATGTACATCTGCCATTGAAGCAAATTCTTGTATTTTTTCTAGAGGCTCTTCATTGACAAAGGCTATATTATTGGCTATAGTATCTGAAAATATAAAGTTGTCCTGAGGTACAAAACCCATGTTTTGTCTTAGAACTTTTAAAGGTATTTCGTTGATGTCATGCCCATCAATAAATATGGTATCTTGCGGTACTTTATAAAGTCTTGCAAGTAAATTTACAAGAGTGCTTTTACCACTGCCGGTTTTACCTATTATAGCCAGAGTTTTTCCCTTTGGAAGACTTATATTTATATTTTTTAAAACAGGAGGTAGGCCTTTTTTATAAGAAAATGAGAGATTTTTTATTTCTATATTTCCTTCAATTAGTGTAATATTTGGATCTGCATAGTTATCGGTTATTTCTGGTACTTCACTGAAAATTTTATTAAGCCTTTCCATAGAAGCAGAACCTCTTTGAAAAATATTTATCACCCAGCCAAAAGCCATCATAGGCCAGATGAGCATTCCAAGGTAACTGGTAAATGCTACAAAATCACCCAAAGTGATTAGCCCTTTTATTACTTGTATTCCACCGTAAAGCAAAGCTATTGTAAAACTTAATGCTGCTAAAAATTGAACAGTAGGGTCAAATAATCCCCAGATTTTAATCATGTTCATATTTGTTTTAAAATTTCTTAAATTTTCCTGTCTGAAGTTTTCTATTTCTTCTTTTTCTTGAACAAAGGCTTTAATAACTCTGATACCGGATATGCTTTCTTGAACTTTATCTGTTAAAGAGGAAAAAGCTTCTTGAACTTTTAAAAATCTTGAGTGAATGAGTTTGCCAAAGCGAGTGACTACCAATGCGATAATAGGTAAAGGCAGAAGTGCTAATATAGTCAATTTTGGATCGATAGTAAAAATCATTATGATTATTATGGATATGCCTAAAAATAATGCATCTACAGACATTACAATTCCAGGTCCTACTGCCATTCTGACGGCGTTTATGTCATTGGTGGCATGAGCCATTAAATCACCTGTTTTGTGTTCATTGTAATATTGTGGCGAAAGTTCAAGAAACTTAGCAAAAAGTTGTTCCCTTAGTTCTTTTTCCAAAAGCCTTGACATCCCCATTATTTTCATACGCCAAATAAATCTAAAAGCAAATACCAAAATAGCTATACCTATTATCCAAAACGAATACGTTAATAGTACTTTTGGAGTTAAATCTTTACTTTTAAATAAATCAGTTACTGAACCTAGTAAATGGGGAACTATCATTTGAAGCAAGTCTACTGCTAATAAAAAAATTATACCTATTATGTAATCCCACTTGTGCTTTTTTATAAATGGAATAACTATTGTAAAACTTTTCATAAAATCCCCCCTGAAACTACAGACAGGCATAATTATTTTTGGATATAATATAATTATAACGTAAACATTTAAAATTTCAAAAAAGGAAGGAGGTGTTAAAATGTGGAATTATAAACTCAAAAAAATATCTGTTTTGTCAGTTTTTAAATTTACTTTGATTTACGGGATTGTGATAGGCCTAATTCTGGGACTCATTGGTGGTTTATTTGGTGGACTTTTTGCAAACAGCTTTGGAGCTTTTGGTGCAGGAATAATTGGTGGCCTCATTGGCGGAATAGTTTATGGCATAATTTTTTCTATAGTTAGTGCTTTTGGAGCATGGCTTTTCAACGTAGTTTCTGGCTGGATTGATGGCATTGACATACTAGTAGAGAAAAAATAGCAAAAAATTATTAAAACTATATTGCACTGTGAAAAAAATGTGATATAATATTTCTTAGTTAAAATTTAATAATAATTTATAGGGAAGGCAAGGGCGTCTTCAAATGGGTATTGGCACCCTATTTGAGTGCGCCCTTAATTTATTAGAGGAGGAAGATTATGGGTAAAAAATATAGCAAAGAGGATGTTTTAAAACTGGCAAATGAGTATGGAGTGGAATATGTACATCTTCAATTCAGTGACATCTTTGGAGTCATGAAAAATGTTTCTATCCCAGTAGAAGAACTAAATAAAGCTCTCAACAATGAAATTATGTTTGACGGATCTTCAATTGACGGATTTGTGAGAATTGAAGAATCAGACATGTATTTAAGGCCGGATCCTGATACGTTTGTGATCTTCCCATGGAGGACAAACTCTGGTGTAGAGGCAAGACTCATATGTGATATTTACAATTACGATGGAACTCCCTTTGAAGGAGACCCTCGCTATGTTTTAAAAAGAAATTTAGAAGAGGCGAAGAAATTAGGTTATCAATTTAATGTAGGGCCTGAATGCGAGTTTTATCTCTTTTTGACGGATGAAAAGGGTAATCTTACAACAATAACTCAAGACGATGCAAGTTATTTTGACATGGCACCTGTGGACTTAGGAGAAAGCGCAAGAAAAGAAATGGTATCCACTCTTAAGCAACTAGGGTTTCAAATTGAAGCATCTCATCATGAAGTAGGACCAGGACAACATGAGATAGATTTCAAATATGACGATGCATTAACTACTGCTGACAATGTGATGACTTTTAAAATGGTGGTAAGAATAATTGCTCAAAAACATGGGTTACACGCCACCTTTATGCCAAAACCAGTTTTTGGCATTGCAGGTTCTGGAATGCATATGAACATGTCACTTACAAAAGATGGTAAAAATGCTTTTTATGACCCTTCTGACCCTATAGGGCTAAGTAAAGTATGTTATAACTATATAGGAGGAATTATAAAACATGCAAAAGCTATGACAGCTATTACTAACCCTATTGTTAATTCTTATAAACGCCTAGTTTCAGGCTATGAAGCTCCTGTAAATATTGCTTGGTCTGCAAGAAACAGAAGTCCTTTAATACGAATTCCTGCCAAAAGAGGAGAATCTACAAGAATAGAGCTTAGAAGTCCTGATCCAACCAGCAATCCTTATCTTGCTTTGGCTGTTGCATTGGCAGCAGGATTAGATGGTATAAAGAATAATATAACACCGCCACCACCTGTAAATGCAAATATATACCATATGAATAAAGAAGAATTAGAAAACTTAGGAATTGAAAGACTGCCAGGCTCTTTAGAAGAAGCTTTAAACGAGTTAGAAAAGGATGAAGTTATAAAAGAAGCATTAGGCGATCATGTGTATACAAAATTCTTGGAGGCTAAAAGAGCAGAATGGGATGAGTACAAAATATACGTTACTCAGTGGGAATTAGATCAATATCTTTCTAAATTCTAAGTTAAATTAGAGGTGTCTCGATGAGCCAATGGCGAATTGTTTTAGCAGACAGTAGCGATTTGTCTCGGCAGTTCATAAAGAATGTGTTATTAGCGAATGGACACTTGGTTTATGAAGCGAGAGATGGCGGAAGTGCTATAAGGCTTTGTCGCGCTCTCGCTCCTGATTTAGTTATAGCGGATTTGAATCTTGCCAATATAAATGGTTTTGAAGTTGGACGCATTATAAATGAAGATGATATAGCACCTGTAATTTTGATGACTTCTACTCTTCAAAGAGATTTTCTTGAGGAAATAAGAAAATATTCTGTATTTTCTTATTTATTAAAACCAGTAGACAGAGGGGTACTTTTGTCGACAGTTGAATTTGTCATAGAAAATTACAAAAAGTTTAGGAGCATGAAAGAAGAAATTCAAAAATTAAAGCATGAACTTGAAGCGAGAAAAAAGATTGAAAAAGCAAAAGGGTATATTATGAAAGCTAAAGGATTGAGTGAAGAGGAAGCTTATAAAATTATGAGAAAGATGAGCATGGATTTGTCAATTCCAATGGAAATAATAGCTGAAATGATATTGCAAGAATATAAAGAATAAGAGGCGTGAGACCGCCTCTTTTATTCTTCAAACATGCTTTTTTTTACTATTTTTTTATCTTTTATCATGAATACTCCTTTTGCAATAACAGAATGAATATTTAAATTGCTATCTAATACTACTATATCCCCGTCTGATTTTTCCTTGATACACCCCTTGTTTGGATATAAATTCAACACTTTTGCTACATTTTCTGTTATTATTTTAATTGCTTGTTCTATTGGCAGTATCCCTTCCACTATAACTTCTCTTAAATCGCGGTATAGAGTTTGTGCACTTCCCACCATAACCTTTACCAATCGCTTATTTTCATCAAATACTGGAATGCTACCGTTACTGTCAGAACTCATAGTTACCTTTTCTATTGGCAATTTATTTTCTATAATTTTTTTAATTGCTTCTTTAGGGGTTAAAGCAGTTTTTGTGTGGGCGTCCGGCTTTATATCAGAAGTAAGGTCAATTACGCCACCCATTTCTATAAATTTCAATCCTTGTTCAAATAAATGTCCTATTCTGTTTATATGAGTAGGAACAAATTGCGTAATAGGTATTTCAGTATTTTCCACTATTTCAAATAACGGGGACAATCCTCTTATTCCATCTCCAACGTGTAAGTGAACTATTCCAGGTTTACCACCCAAAAGTCCTCCAACTCTTGCTTCTGCAGCAAGTTTTGTTAAATCTTCAGTAGTTGGTTGTGCAGACCTGTGATCTGAAATGGCAATTTCTCCAGTACCTATTACTTTGTCGATTAAAACTAAATCAGACCTTACACTTCCTGTTAAAGTGCGGGTGGGAAGTTCATAAGCACCGGTATATATGTAGGTAGTTATGCCTTCTTGCTCTAAAGCCCTCGCTTTTGCAAGAAGAGAAGCCATGCTTCTGGTTATTCCATCTGCTCCCAAGAGGCCTACAACTGTAGTTATTCCACCTTTTGTGATATCAGATAGAGTTATTTCAGGTGTCCTTGTGACTGGTCCTCCTTCTCCACCGCCTCCTGCGATGTGGACGTGTTGGTCAATGAATCCGGGAACTATGATAAAGCCTTGCAAATCTACAATTTCTACATTTCCAAATTCCTTCATAGGTTTTATTTCATCAGCAATTCTTATTATTTTTCCATTGCAGATTAAAATATCTTTTCTACCTAAAGGCTGAGGAGAGTAAACTTCTCCACCTTTTAAAAGTAAAAACATGATCTCACCTCATTTGGTTTCTTTATAATATTTCTTCTCCCATATCCATTATAATACATTTTAAAATTAAAAAGAATTTTTGTCATGATAATGATATAATAATTGTAGCGATACAATTTTGCGAGGGATGGATATGAATAAAATAACAATTGATAAAAGTAAAAATGTACCTTTGTATATTCAGTTGTACAGCCAAATAAAAAGATTTATAGAGAATGGCAGCCTGCCAGGCGGTTATAAACTCCCCACTATAAGAAGCCTTGCAAAGGAGTTGGGAGTAAACAATATTACAGTGATAAACGCTTATAAGCTTTTAGAACAAAATGGATATGTATATACTAAGGTAGGAAGTGGTACTTATGTATGTGAAGATATAAAAAAAGAGGAGGACCTTGATGAAACCTTTAAATTAACAGACCAAGGAGAAATTCCCTTAAGGAAAGGAATTATAAATTTTGCTTCTTCATCTCTTAATCCAGAGCTTTTTCCAGTGGAGGATTTTGGAGATTTAATCAATAGAGTATTGAGAAGAGATGGAGGATATGCATTTGAGTATCAAGACACAAGAGGATATAAACCATTAAGAGAATCTATAAAAGAATTTGTAAAGAAAGATGAAATATTTACTTATGTTGAAAATATACAGGTAATTTCTGGGGGACAACAAGGTATAGATGTAGTATCGAAAGCGCTAATAAATTTTGAAGATAGCATAATTGTTGAAAGACCCACCTATTCGTGGGCTTTAGCCTCTTTTGAATCGAGAGGAGCAGAGATTTTAGAAGTAGATTTGCAAAAAGATGGCATAAATTTAGAGGAATTAGAGGATAAGTTAAAGAAGTTTAAGCCTAAGTTCATATATACTATACCTAATTTTCACAATCCGACCGGCATTGTCTATAGTGAGGATAAAAAAAAGAAACTGATAGAGCTAGCGGAAAAATACGAGACTTATGTATTAGAAGATGATTTTGCCAGTGATTTAAGTTTTACAGAAGAAAAGATATTGCCACTTAAGGCCTATGATAAATATGACAGAGTCATTTATATAAGAAGTTTCTCAAAGATATACATGCCTGGCTTGAGGTTAGGGTTTATAATTGCTCCTGAAAGGTTAGTAAGTAGTTTTTTAAAAGCAAAATATGTGACAGATTTATCTACTTCAGGTTTAATGCAAAGAGCCTTTGATTTATATCTTAGAGAAAATATTTGGAAAAGCCATATTGGGGAAATAAAACAAGTGATGAAAAAAAGATTTGAAAAGATGGGTAAAGGGCTTCAAACATTAAAAAATTATGTAGAGTTTGAATATCCTAAAGGGGGTTTTTACTACTGGTTAAGGCTTAAAAACAATATTTCTGCTAAAAATTTGTATTCTAAATGTTTAGAGAGAAATTTACTTATAGTTCCAGGGGATATGTTTTTTGCAATAAAAAAAGAAAACAATTTTATAAGATTAAGTTTTGCCTCTTGTGAGCTGGAGGAGATAGAAAAAGGGATAAATATACTGAAAGAGGTTTTAGAAGGAGAATCTAATGAAAACGGCATATATCTTCCTATAATATAAAAAAGGCCGTAAGATGGCCTTTTTATTTTGTTTGTTCATCTTTTTTGTTAAAATCTGAAGGAGAAGACTTTGTCATTTTAGACTTTCCTTCAAAAATAGCTCCCTCTTCAATTATCAAATTTTGAACTTCTATATCTCCATAAAGTTTTCCAGTAGAAGTAAGTTGTAGCTGGCCTTTGGCAAATATATTTCCCTTTACTTCACCTGAAACGATTATATTATCTGTTGTTATATTCGCTTCTATTTTTGCTGACTCACCTATTACAACATTTCCTTTTGTTTCTATTTGACCTGTAAAATTACCGTCTATCCTTAGAGTGCCTTCTGATTTAATTGTGCCTTCAAAAGTTGAATTTTTTCCTATGACGGTATCAATTTTGTCTGGATTAACTTCTACAATCTGTTCTCTTTTTTGAAACATATCAATTCCCCTTTGCAAGATATTTCATTGGATCTACAGGATTGCCATTTACTCTAATCTCAAAGTGAACATGAGGTCCAGTGCTTCTTCCGGTATTTCCTGATTTTGCTATTATATCGCCTCTTTTTACACTTTGACCTACTTTGACAAGAATCTGAGAATTATGTCCATATACTGACTGAATCCCATAACCATGGTCTATGATTACCACATTACCATATCCTGATAACCATCCTGCATATGTAACTACACCTTTTCCAGCGGCTTTTACTGGAGTTCCTACAGGTACCGATATGTCAATTCCAGGGTGAAATTCACTTCCATATCCAAAAGGAGACTTTCTCGTTCCAAAAGAGGAGGTTGTTGCACCATATACTGGATAAACACTGGGTATTGAATTCAGATAATCAAGTCGAGCTGCTACTTTTGAAATAAGGTCTTGTAAATTTTGTGTTTTTTGATCTATTTCCGAAATAAGTTCAGCGGTTGTTTCATTGTCATAAGATATGTTGCTTTCACCTCTAATATCTCTTGATACATTGCCACGGCTTGGAGTGGAAGTGGATAATCCCACCATACGCCTTACCTTTTCTTCTAATTCATCTAAGCTTTTAATTTTTTCATTGACCAATTGAGCATTTTTGTCTAAAGTAGCTATTTTTTTGTCTTGTTCTTCTTTAAGGGAGGTTAGTTGCGCGATTTTTTTATCTTTTTCTGCTATTACAGTGTATAGGTAAGCAGTTGTTTTGCCAAAATAGACTAAAGAAATTGTAGCAGCCATAATTATTGAAAAAGCCACTATTACTACGGTTTTTATAAGGGGAATAGAAATTTTAAAGCTTTTGATTTGTTGATTTGAATCAGGAATAATCATAATATTGAGGTATTTTTCTTTTTTCTTTTTCATTTATACCCCCACCCTAAAAAAATGGACAACTATACTTATTCTATATAAAGGTGTCAAAATCCTGCTAAAAAATCAAATTTTAAATTTTTATAATATTATGATAAATTATTTTAATTTGCTTTTGTGATATAATCAAAATGTAATTTATAGAAGTGGAGAAATTGAGGTGGAGTATGAAAAAAGGAATTATTTTAGGAATTGTGTTGGGAATAATAGCAATAGTGCTTAACATTATAGTAAATGGTTTTTTTACTTCTTTCGTATATTATAGCAATTATCTTTTTTTAATAGGAGTTGGTATAGGATTATTAGGGGGCGTATTGTATATTTCTTATTGGATCAATGATTTAAGACTTGTCAAAAAAATTTATTATAAAGAAGAGTTACCAGAACGGCGAGATGAGATAAAATTTATAAAAATATGGGGAAGCTATCTTATTATTGCCATGTTAGTAATGTGGTTTTTGTCTTTCATAGTTGTCTTAGTCGGAGAAGCAATTAGAGGTATAAAATAATTGGTATAGAGAATACTACTATTTGAAAATACTACTATTTAATAAGAGCTACAGGAGGTGTTGGTGTGGGGAAAAGAGTAGCGGTAGAAAGTCAGCTTTCCAATATTAAAGAGTATTTAAAGCAAAAAGGATATGAAGTTGTAGAATTAAAAGAAACTCTTTCAGAAAAAAACAATTTAAATGCCTATGATGCCATAGTTATAACAGGGCAAAGTAGAAATATGCTAGGCATAGATGATATTTCGACAAAAGTTCCGGTGATAGATGCAACGGGAATGAGTCCTTTTGATGTAGAAGAAAGTATAAAAAGATTATAATTACAGGTGGTGAATTTTGTGGTAAGTACTGAACAATTGAAAGCTGTAGGAAGAAGCTGTGAGGATTTTGAGTTAGATCCATCTCGCTATGGAAATAATTTGAGTATGTCTGTGTCTTTACAAGAAAGAAGCTGCGAAATATGTCAACATTGGGATGTGAATAGAAAAATTTGCAGAATAGGAGTTTTTGATGAAGTTTTATCAAGCCTTGATCAGACTTAAATCTTGAAATGTCAAAAGGATTTTTTTAAACTTTGTAGAATATAATATACTTATAAGACTAATTTAAGGATTTAAGTGTGGGATAGAAATGAGAGGGAAAATTTTACAATTTAATAATAAAACGCGAGAGGAAAAGCTCTCGCGTTTTTTGTTTTATTGCGATAAAGAATTAACGTAAAAAGGAGGGGGATTATGGGAAAGGTCATAATAGATGGCAATAATCTTACAATAGAAGATGTAGTGCACGTAGCAAGAGATGGGTATAGAGTAGAACTTAGCAATATTGCTGAAGAGAGAGTACTTCATTCTAGAAAAATAGTAGAAAAATATGTAAATGATGAAAAAGTAGTTTATGGAATCACGACGGGTTTTGGGAAATTTAGCGATGTCGTAATATCTAAAGAAGACACAGAAATTTTGCAAAAGAATTTGATTATGAGCCATTCTTGTGGAGTAGGAGAACCATTACCGGAAGAAGTAGTAAGAGCAATTATGCTTTTGAGGGCAAATGCCCTTGCGAAAGGTTTTTCAGGTGTAAGGCTTGAAACTTTAAACACGTTGATTGAAATGTTAAATAAAGGAGTAACTCCTGTTATACCTGAAAAAGGATCTTTAGGAGCAAGCGGAGACCTTGCACCTTTAGCTCACATGGTTCTTGTGATGATAGGGAAAGGTGAAGCTTTATACAAAGGTGAGAGAATGACTGGAGAAAAAGCAATGAAAGAGGCAGGGATTAGTCCAGTTGTTTTGAGTTCAAAAGAAGGTTTGGCTTTGATAAATGGCACTCAAGTTATGTCAGCAATAGGATGCTTAAATGTATATGATGCTAAAAGACTTATAAAATCTGCTGATGCTGTATCTTCTATTACTTTAGAAGCTTTAAGAGGAATAATTGATGCTTTTGATGATAGAGTCCAAATGGTGAGGCCTCATAGAGGTCAGATGATCACTGCTAAAAATATAAGAAAAATGTGTGAAGGAAGTACTCTAATAACGAGACAGGGAGAAATACGGGTTCAGGATGCTTATACCCTAAGGTGTATTCCACAAGTCCATGGAGCTATAAGAGATGCTATTGAATATGCGGAAGAAGTTCTTACAAGAGAGATAAATTCTGCAACAGATAATCCTTTAATTTTCCCTGAAGATGGCGAGGTGATATCTGGGGGCAATTTTCACGGAGAGCCTATTGCATTAGCAATGGATTTTTTAGGTATTGCAGTTTCTGAAATTGCTAATATTTCTGAAAGAAGGATTGAAAGGCTTGTAAATTATCAGTTAAACGACCTTCCTCCTTTTTTGACTGAAAAAGGGGGACTAAATTCTGGTATGATGATAGCTCAATACACAGCAGCTTCTTTAGTGTCAGAAAATAAGGTTTTGGCGCATCCAGCTTCTGTTGATTCTATACCATCTTCTGCAAATCAAGAAGACCATGTGAGTATGGGCACTATTGCTGCGAGAAAGGCAAGGGAAATAATAGAAAACGCTACAAGGGTTATAGCAATAGAACTTATGGCAGCTTTGCAGGCAATGGAGTTTAGGAAAGGTTTTAAAAAAGGGAAGGGCTCTCAAATAATATATGATTTAGTAAGAGAATACGTTAAGCCGTTGGAAGAAGATAGGGAGCTTTATATTGACATAAATGCCTGCTTTAATATTATAAAATCAGGTAAAGTATTGAAGGTCCTTGAAAAAGAAGGTATAATATTAGAATAAAGGTGATTTTGTGAATAGGATAAAACAATATTTTAAAGCTAAAAGAGCTAAAATTTATGAAAAAGATTATCAATTTTTACTTGGATTCCTAAATGAAAAGGAATTAGAATATTTTAATAAATTGCCTGTTTATGAAAAAAGGCATTCATTAGATGTGTGCTATTATCTTATTAATAAATACGGAATAGAAGACCAAGACCTTTTAAAAGCGGCTCTTTTTCATGATATTGGAAAGATAAAAGCGAAAATTACTCCTGAAAGAAAAGCCATGACGGTGATTTTAAAGAAAATTCCTTTTTTGGCTAAGTTTCTTGAAAAACATATATATTTTTTTAAAGTCTATTATAATCATGCAGAATATGGTGCAGAAATTTGTAAGGAAATTGGGTTAAATGAGAGAATAGTAGGCATTGTAAGGCAGCACCATGACAAAAATCTTATGGATGAGGATGTTATAAAACTTCAAGAGGCAGATGAAAAAAATTAAAGATAGAATTTTTCTCTATCTTTAATCATTTATATGTATAAATCTATAAATCACTCTCTTATCCCATCCTAAGTCAAAAGGGACATGGTATCTATCGGAAGTATGAGTATTTACAACGGGTATCCCTATAGAATCAAAACCTGTAACTACGCCAAAGTGTACTATTTCTCCCTTTTCTTCATAGCATATAAGGTCTCCTTTTTCAATTTCTCTTATGGCACCTTTTGGGTGCTGTTCAGTAGGCTTTACCATATCTAAATAGTATCCTTTTGCAATTAATTTACCTTTTCCTGTATAAATGAGATAGTTAAAAAGAGCGGGTGCTTGTGCCCAAGCGGTGGAAGAGTCTTTGCCGTTGAAGTTCCATACATAGTCCATTGGAAGGCCTCCTCCTTCATGTAATACTTGAGAGACGAAATTGGTGCAGTCTCCTCCTACCCCGTTATAATCCCTATATTTTGGATTGTACTCGTAGTTATTGCCGCTTCCCCAAGCAGCTCCTGCGTATTTGTCAGCATAAGCTACTGCTCCTTCTCTGTCGTATTTACCCTTCTTTTTAGGCTTTGCTTCTTCTTCAGTTTCTGGCTTTGAAGTAGTAGGTGCAATTTCAGGCATTATGCCTTCAGCAGGAGCAGCATCTATATAGGCGGAATCTTCGTCAAGAGGGTCATAGTACCAATCTCTTCTTATAAGCCATTTTCCATCAACTTTTACAAGCTGTACAGAATGTCGTATACCTAATCCCATGTAATTTATTACATCACTTTTTATGTTGTAAGCGTATCCCATTTTCATAGTTTCCACAAGGTAAACCCATACGGAATTTTCGCCAGCTTTTACACTTTTTATCCTGTAAAAAGATTCTGCTTCTGTAAATTTAAGATTTCTTTTTTCTGACCATCCTTTAACGTATTCAACTCGCCTCCTTTCATGGTCCAATGCCCATTTGCCATAAGTGGAAGATTTGTCATAAAAGCCTTCTATCTCTTTTAAGTCACCGCTTAAAAGCACACTTCCTCTTTTTTTAAAAAATTCATCCAGTACAGTTTTTATCTCTTCTTTGTTGTTTGCAACTGTCTCTATGGTTTTATTGAAAAAGGAAATAGAAAAGTAAGTTAAAAAAATGAGTGCTAGTAAAAGGAGAATTGGTTTGTAATATTTTTTGGTGTCCAATTGCTCTCCTCCCTGCCAATGTAATTCAAAATAATAATATGAAGGTTAAAAGTTTTTTAACACTATCTTTTTATTAATTTTATTGGCAAATTTTAAACAATTTTATGTTATAATAGAAAAGTGAGAAAATGGAGGTGTAAAACTTGATAGAATTAAAAGGTGTTTCAAAATCTTATAACAAAGTTAAAATAAAAGCTGTTGACAACATTGACCTTGTTGTAAATCCTGGTGAAATATTTGGATTTTTAGGTCCTAATGGGGCTGGCAAAACTACCACGATAAAAATGATAGTAGGCCTTTTGTCCCATGATACAGGAGAAATTAAAGTAGACGGAATTGATATTGACAAAAATCCTATAGAGGTCAAAAAGCGCATAGGATATGTTCCAGATAGCCCTGATATTTATGACAAACTGACAGGCATAGAATATCTCAATTTTATTGCAGACGTATACGGGGTATCTGAAAAAGAAAGGAAAGAAAGGATTGAATATTTTGTTGAAGCTTTTGAGCTAAAGAATGCTATTGGAGACCTAATACAGACCTATTCCCACGGAATGAAGCAAAAAATTCTCCTTACAGCCGCACTTATTCACAATCCTTCTGTTTGGATTTTGGATGAACCAATGGTAGGATTAGACCCGAAATCAGCATTTTTACTCAAAGAGTTGATGTCAAAGCATACAAAAGCAGGTTTTACTGTATTTTTCTCAACTCATATATTGGAAGTTGCTGAGAAGCTCTGTGATAAAATAGCAATAATAAACAAAGGCAAAATAATAGCTTATGGTACTATGGAAGAGATAAAGAGCCAACATGAATGGGAATCTTTAGAAAAAATATTCTTGGAGTTGACAGAAAAATGAGGGAGTTTTTATCGTTTTTAAGAACACAAATGAAAGTTTATTATGGCATTTCCGCAATGAAATACAAATATTTTGTAAGAAAGAAAGATTTATGGGAAATAGTGCTTGCTACATTTGGAATAGCTGTTGGCGGTGGAACATTGCTTTTTATGTACATAATGTATTTAAACAGCATGTATGCAGCAAGCATGTTAATTAACCAGCCTCAGCTTATGTCTGTGACAGTCCTTCTTTTAGCTCAGCTCTTGACATTGGTATTCGGCTTTTTTTGGACTATTTCTGTGTTTTATTTTTCTGATGATATAAATATTTTGCTTCCTCTTCCTATACAGCCTTATAAAATAGTTTTGTCAAAATATAGCATAATTTTATTGAATGAATATGTTACATTGGCATTTTTAATGCTACCAGCAATCTTTATATATGGCATTGGCACGCAGGCAGGAATTTTATACTATCTCGTTTCATTTATTGTATTTATATTTACACCTATTATACCTCTTTCTATTGCGGCAATTGCTTCTGTTTTAATTATGAGATTTGTAAATTTGAAAAGGAAAAAGGACTTGTATACAGTTATAGTGAGTATATTAGCGCTAATTTTCTTCTTTACAATACAATTTTTTATCAATCGGATTCCTCAAAATGGAGAACAACAGGCAATAGAAAATTTTATTTTGCAAAATGCTAACCTTGCAAAGATGATATCTAGAAGTTTCCCTCCTGCTTTATGGGGAGCAGTTTCTATGACGGATTATAATACTTTGTCAGGGGTTTTAAATCTTTTGATGTTTATCGCTGTATCAATAATATTTACAGCCGTT
This sequence comes from Thermoanaerobacter ethanolicus JW 200, assembly GCF_003722315.1. NCBI lineage: Bacteria > Bacillati > Bacillota > Clostridia > Thermoanaerobacterales > Thermoanaerobacteraceae > Thermoanaerobacter > Thermoanaerobacter ethanolicus. The sequence continues at coordinate 1,394,736 of NZ_CP033580.1, forward strand.
TTGGCTGTTTCTGCTCAAAAAATGTACTTAAAAGCTGTAATTTCAGGGCAAGAGGTTGAAGCAAAAAGAAAAGAAGTTTCATTGAAAAAAGAAATAGTGAGATCCAGCCTATTGAAGGCATTACTGTTAAGGGAATGGAAGCTTTTTATAAGAGTTCCTGTATATGCTATGAATGTGTTGCCTGTGGCTATAATAATTCCCTTTGTGTTTCTTGTTTCTTTTGTGGGGAATCCACAAATTGGGCTTGAAATGGCTATAAAATACACCTCAGCTCCTGACGGCTGGTTTTGGGTTTCGATGATAGGGCTTTTCTTTTCTCTTTTTGTAGCAGGAAGTAACAGCCTTTCCTCTACTTCCTTCTCTAGGGAAGGAAAAATGTTTTACATATCAAAATTGATGCCTGCAGACCCTGCAATACAGTTAAAAGCAAAATGGATTTTTGGTATAATTATTACAATAGTGATTATACTTCCTACATATGTATTGGGCTGGTATCTTTTTAAAATACACCTTTTAAGTATGGTAATACTGATTGTTTTAATGCTTATAGGCATTTCCGCAGTAAATATACTAAGCCTTTTGATAGACGCCATGAAGCCTTCCTTTGAATGGGAGAATCCTCAAAAGGCTATGAAGGGGAATTTAAATGTGCTTTTGAGTCTTATACTGACTACTATTTTGATAGGGTGCATTGTTGGAATTGTGTTGTTACTAAAGAAATTATATGTTTCTGAAATAATAATAACTTTAATAATAGGGATTTTGCTCATTTTATTAAACTTAGGTGTTTATTTATTGGCAAAAAGTGTTGTAAAAAAGCTGTACAAAGGAGAATGAAGGAGGAAGAAAAAAATGAGTAAAAAAGCGTTAATAGGATTAATTTTTATAGTCTTGATAATTAGTACTGTTATTGCTTCCATTTTTCTTACAATGCCCCAAGAGAATAAAAGTGTGCCATCGGTTTCAAACACAATAGGTGTTATAACAATTGAAGGAGTTATAGGGGAGACAAACATATTGGGGATTCCACAAGTCACAGGGGATCCAGTCGAGCAGATAAGAAAAGCTCAAGAGGATAGTACTGTAAAGGCAGTTGTTGTCAAGATAAATAGTCCAGGAGGTTCTGCAGCAAAATCTGTAGAAATATACACAGAGCTTAAAAGGTTAAAAGAAACAGGGAAAAAAGTGATAATTTCAATGGGGGATGCGGCTGCGTCAGGAGGATATATGGCAGCTTGTGGCGGAGACATAATAGTGGCAAATCCTGCCACAATAACAGGAAGTATTGGAGTTATAATGCAGTATACAAATTATGAAGGGCTTTACGATAAGTTGGGATTAAAAGAGATAACAATAAAGAGCGGTCCTTATAAAGATATGGGTTCTCCTACCAGAGATTTAACTCCGGAAGAAAAGAAAATATTACAAGGAGTCATAGATGATACTTATGAGCAGTTTGTAGAGATTGTATCTGAAGGGAGAAAGATGCCTATAGACAAAGTAAAAGAATTAGCAGATGGCAGGATATTCACAGGAAGGCAGGCACTTAAAGTTGGTCTTGTAGATAAATTAGGGGATTTTTACGATGCGGTTGACATTGCAGCCAAAGAGGCTGGCATACAGGGCAAACCTGTGTTAAAATATTACACAACTCCAAACCCTTTGAGTATACTTTTTGGAAGCGGGGCAAAGAGCAATTTAGAAGGTACGGGACTTGAGATATTAAGGCTTTTGTTTATTGATAAATGGAGTTTAAATTACAAGTAAAGATGAGTTTGTTATGTGAGGGTAAAGTTTATGTTTTATGAAATAGATGGTGTCTTTTATGACAAAGAAAAATTAAGTGAGTTTGTGAAAGAATACGATGTATCTTTAATCTTGATATTTGGTTCTTATGCAAGAGGAAAGGCAAATGAATTGAGTGACTTAGATATTGGAATAAAATTTACTAAAAAGATAGATATGAATTTGTATAATTCAATATTAAAAGAGCTTATAGAAATTTTTAAAAGAGATGACATTGATGTTGTTATTTTAAATTATGCAGATCCTCTTTTGCGCTTTGAAATCATAAACAATTGCAAGGTTTTATATGAGGCTTATTCTGGAGCTTATTTGGATTTTTATTTATATTCTGTAAAAAGCTATGATGATATGAGGAAATTAAAAAAGTTAGAAGAAAATTATTTAAAAAAGGGGATAAAAAATGAATTACAAAGATGTCATCCGCCGCAAATTAATAAGTCTTTCTAATTATGTGAAACACTTTTACCAATAACGGAATATACTTATGAGGAATATATAAGCAATTATTTTATCTATTACACTGGAGAAAGGCTTATACAGCTCATAATAGAAACTTGTATGGATATAAACTCCTTAATTGCAGAATATAAAGGCTTTAAACCTCCTAAAAGTTATTATGAATCCTTCATAATGCTTGGTGATAATCAGATTTTGCCTAAAGAAGTTGCAGGAGAGCTAGCTTCTTTTACTGGCATGAGAAATAGAATTGTTCACCAATATGAAGATGTAAACCACAAGATAATTTTTGACAATTATAAAAATCTTATAGAGTTAGTTGACAAATATATTGATATTGTGACTGATTTTATAGAAAAAATTGAAGAATGAATTTTTTATAGGAAATTGCATATAAGAGGGGGGTTACAAAAAATGATACATTATATTTATCTTGATGGTATAAATGCACTTAAAGAGTTAAATTGGGAGGCATTTTTAAATAATTATCTTGAAAAGAATCGATTAGTTATAAAGGAATATTGCAATAATTTCTTTTTCACAAAAGAGGTGCCATGGGAAAGATGCATTGAAGAGTATAAAAAGCATTGGTTTGAAGAAAGTAAAAATAGGGAAGATTTGTTTTCTAAGTTTAATGAAGAAAAAATACGCTTTAATGTATCTAAGGGGATAGATAAAATTAAAGAAGTTTTTCCAGAAGCTGAAGATATAGATGTGTATGTGCTTATAGGACTTTACAGTAGCAATGCTTTTCAATATTTTCTTGAAGGTCGACCTGCTGTAGGTTTAGCAGTAGAGGCTCATGGGACGATTTTTTTGGTATACCTATGCCTTATGAAGATATACCTTTATGGCTTTCTCATGAAATAGGCCATGCACTTCACTATAAAAATCCTTCACATCCTTTGGCAAAATGGCTTTACCAAAATGGTCTGAAATTAGATAAAGCAGTGGAGGAACTTCCGCTTTTTGAATTTTTAATTGATGAAGGCTTGGCAGTTATGACTACAAGATGGGTTTTTCCTGAAGAGCCTTTGCATAAAGTATTAGGATATACAGAGGATGTTTACCACTGGTGTGTGAATAATGAAAAAGAACTTTTGAGTAGGTTAAGAAATATTTGGGATAAACCTCCAGGTAAAGAAGAGTATTTTAGATATTTTAGTGGATATGATGAGAGTATTCCTCCACGCACAGGATATTATATTGGAATGCGCCTTATAGAAAGTTTTATTGAAAGGCACCCTGAAATAGATAAAAGTGAGCTTTTTACAATTCCGGCAGAGGAAATAGTATCACCGTCGGTGTATAATTGACCAAGGAGTAATGAAAAAATTGACTCCTCGCTCGAAATATGATATACTAGCCTGGTGGTTTGAAGATTTTATATTCTCTTTTTGTGTATTCGTTTACACAAGGAGGCATTATATGAAAATAGAAAAAAATATAATGAAGTTCACGCTGTATAATATTTTTACGAAGGCGTTATTCATGGATGCTATTTTTACACTGTATTTATTTGCCCACGGTTTGAATGTAACCCAGATTATGTTGCTTGGGACTTTTTCTTTTTTAACGACAACTTTTTTTGAAGTTCCAGGTGGTGCTGTAGCAGATAAGTTTGGCAGAAAATATGGTTTATTTTTTGGAGCATTTTTACAAGCAATTGGCGTCGTATTTTTTATAATTGGACAGAGTTATCTATTTTTTATTGCCGGGTCGGTAATATTTTCGATTGGAGCTACTTTTATATCGGGGACGGACAACGCTTATTTGTATGACTTTTTAAAGGAAAATAATATTGCAGATAAGTTTCAACAAATTGATGGCAGTAGAAAAAGCAAGCGTATAACTGATTTATTTAAAGATAAAGGACAGGTTTATATATATGTAGTATTATTCTTGTTTTTAATATTGATGAGTCAAATTAAATCTTTATATTTCGCTTTACCATTACTTTTTATTTTCCATGCAATTAGAGGTACAGCTTCTCCCTATATTTTCAGACGTTTGAATGAGTGTATAATTTCAGAAATGCGTGCCTCAATATTATCTTTTTACAATTTATTGATGGATTTATTTGTGGCTGTTGCTGCTCCTCTACTGGGATATTTGATGGATAGAACAGGCATATATTATACATATCTGATAATGTCGCTAAGTTTTTTATGTCTGATAGCCGTTATTTCTCTTTTAAAGGCGAAAAAAATTAAAAAAAGGGATATTAACACTTTTGAATGAGTTAATAATTTCCGAAATGAATAGAGGGAGGTTTTTGTCTCAGACATAAACCTCCCTCTATATAAGTTTTATTTAAAAAGAATGCATTTCTATCCAAGAGGTCACCCTTTTATTTACTTCCTCCCATTTTATATTGTTCATAAAGGCCTCTATATAGCTTCTTTTATCAGTTCCGTAGTCTATAAAATAGGCATGTTCATAAGTGTCAAGAACTAAAAGAGGAATTGTCCTTAATACTATTCCTTGATTGTGAAGGTCTTGAAGGTAATTGTGAAGTTTTAAATCTATAGGGTCAAAACAAAGGACAGTCCAACCGCGGGAAGCCATTCCACAGGCTATGAAGTCCTGTCTCCAGTTTTCAAAAGAGCCAAAGTCAAGTGTAATCATTGAAGCTATTATGCCATCTGGGATGCCACCTGGTCCTCCTAAGTTTTCAAAATATAACTCGTGAAGTTTTACTCCATCTAAATTGTAAGTCTCTTCTAATTTAAGTTCTCTGTATTCACTATAACTGGCATTTGCTTTTGAACGATCGACTGTTTTTAATTTTTCACGTATTTCGTTTGTCTTTTCTACATATCCATTGTATAACTTGTAGTGTTCTTCAAGAGTCCTTTGAGATATTCCTCTTAAAACTAAATTATATTTTTTTGCTACAAGCTTATCCATATTATTCCTCCTCTTGCATATCTAATTTTAGCATATGAAAAGATATATAATTAGTGCATATAAAAATTTACACAGAGGGTCTGTGCAAAATGCCATTGTAAGCTATCGACTAACTTTTGACACGCACAGACAGAGGAACCGTCCCCATGTCTTAGTCCCCATGTCTTACAAAGTTTTGATATAAAGGTCCTGTAGAGGGTAATTACCCTATACAGGGCCATAATTTTTCAGATGATAAATGAAGTTAGTAATTCATTAAAATTTTCATTAATTTTTAATTGAAAATTTGTTATACTACTGGTATAATTTAATTGAGCAAAGAATAAAATAGGAAGGAAGGATGTACATTGATAAAAGTGGGTGATGCAGTTATGAGCAAAAGAAAGTTTTTAAATCTTAAAGATTTGGCTTCGTATATGATTTCCGTGAGTGATTTAGGGAGAGGGAAAGCATCAAAAATTATAGAGAAGGTTGCTAAAAAAAAGGAACATTATATAGTTGTTAAAAATAACAAACCTCAAGCAGTAATTATACCTATCGAAGAATATGATGAACTTATAGAAGCACAGGAAGACCTTGAACTTTTACAGCTTGCAATCGAAAGGACAAAAAATTTAAAAGAAGGAGAAACTATACCTTTTGAGGAGATTCTTAAAGAAGATGGATTGACAAAAGAAGAATTAAAAGAATTAAAAAAGTACATCGATATTGTGGAGATTGAATAATATGTGGGAAGTGGCATTTATACCAGAAGCAAAAAAAGATTTGGATAAGCTGGATAAAAGTATTAGAACTATTGTATACGCGGGCATTGAAAAAGTAAGGTCTAATCCTCTCCCTCAAAGTGAAGGTGGTTATGGAAAACCTTTGGGTAATAAACAAGGAAACAATTTGACAGGCTTTTTTAAGATCAAGTACAAGGATATAGGAATAAGAGTAGTGTATACACTCGTTAGAGATAAAAAACTCATGAATATAGTAGCGGTTTCTCCAAGAGATGATTATTGTTACTCAGTAGCAGAGAAGAGAAGAAGAAAATACGGGAATGATTTATTTACCAAAGGATTCGAAAAGTTAGAAAGTGAATAAAAAACATATGCCAATGGGACATTTTAACACAAGATTTAGTGTTTTTTATTAAGGACAGTGAAAGGATTCATTTTGAATATGGTATAATGGTGGTAAAGGGTAGTTCAGGAGGGATAGAAATGGATTTAAAAGAGATTTCAAAGCAGGCAGAGGAGGTCATAGAGGAGTTACTTGACATAGCAAATTTAAAGCCGGGGAGTCTTTTTGTCTTGGGTGGAAGTACAAGTGAAATATTGGGCAAGAAAGTGGGAACTGCAGGAAGTCTTGATGTGGCAAAAGCAGTGGTGGACCCAATTTTAGAGGCTCTACATAAGCGAGGGTTATACCTTGCAGTACAGGGTTGTGAGCACATAAACAGGGCGCTTTTGGTGGAGGAAGAAGCACAAGAGAAGTACGGGCTTGAAGTGGTAAATGTCATTCCTCATGAACATGCAGGAGGGTCAATACAGACTTATGCTTATCAGCAGTTTAAGAATCCTGTAATGGTGGAAAATTTGAAAGGGTTGGGACATGCAGGGCTTGATATAGGGCTTGTACTGATTGGAATGCACTTAAGGCCTGTGGTTGTTCCTGTGAGATTAAGCCGAAATAAAATAGGGGAAGCTACAATTGTTGCTGCAAGGACTAGGCCTAAGATGGTAGGAGGAGAAAGGGCAAGATATAAAAAATTATAAAAGGGCACGGAAGACCGTGCCTTAAGTTATTTATTCAATTGAAGGTATCTTACTATTACAGCAGCAGCCTGGGCTCTTGTTAAAGGCTGTTGTGGGTCAAAGTATCCATCTGAACCATTCATTATTTTAAGACCTGATATTATAGCTATATATCCTATCATGTCTTGAGGTATTTTATCTTTGTCTTTAAAGTTTATTGTAAATATATCTGAAATATCAGCTATATAACCCACACCTAAACTTTTTACAAGCATCTTTGCTGCTTGTTGTCTTGTGACCATAGAATCAGGGCTTTTCTCTTTTTCTGTTATGATGTTTTTATTTATTGCTATGGCATAGTAAGTGTCATAATCATCTGGAGATTTTGGCACAGGGTCATAATAGGGAGGCTGTATTGCTCTAATGAGCATTTTTACAAAATCTTTTTGGAGTATGTCTTTATCTGGATAGAATTTGTCTTCTTTTACATCAATTATTCCGTATTGCACTAAGAGTTTTATATCCTTTTCTGCCCAGTTGCCTTCTATGTCTGTAAAAACAACCTCTGATTTTTTAACTACAAGTTTTCCACTGTAATCTACAATTTGGCCAGTTTTCGCATTTATATAGTTGTAGAAGTTTGATTGATACGCAAGTCGTATTGTTGGTGGTTTATCTGGAGATTTATAGTCATAGTCTGGAATGTACGTTAATGTAAATTCAGAGTTGTCAAACATTATCTTGTAAGCTTCCTCAAGGCTTATTATATTTTCCGGAGAAGGCAATTTTACAGAAGTCCAATGTATGGAATATGAGACTATTTCCCCTGTATATGGACTTACATTGACGTTTATATTGTTGAAAGGACACAAAATTCCATTTGTTACTTCTACATATCTGAATGGATATGCTGGCATTTCAATCATTTTGGAGCTTTCGGGAATATTTGTTTCTTGATATGCTGTTTTGCTGAACTTTTCAGGTACTATTTTTTTAAGGTAATCTTCAGCGATTTTTCTCATCTGTTCTTTGGTGTAGGAAAGTTCTTTTCCTTGCACATTGTCTATGTCGGGACCTCCTCTGGAAAAGGAAGTTAGTTCACCTGTAACTGCATCGACAGAAGCGGTTACATAGTAGTATTTATTGTCTTTAGTTAAAGTCCAATCAAGATACCATATAGGATTTGATTTTGCAGGAGGATAATCATAGCCGCTATATAAGTTTACGCTGCTTAGCTTGTAATCGCTTATTGAAAAAGGAAGGCTGTTTTTAACTACTTCAATAGCTTTGTCTTTTGATATGTATTTTTCTGAGGCTTCGACTGCTTTTTGCTCTTCTGGAGAGAGTTTTTGTGTAGATTCTCTTCCTACTTCGCTGCCTCCACCTCCGCCATCATACATTGACACATAATAGTATTCATTTGTTTTTATTTCTCCTGTAATAGCATCAATTGGCGCATTTTGGTATATGCCATAGACTAATATTGCTTGAGGTTCATTGCCGTATACTTGGTTGTAGACCAAGTTGTATTGAAGTTTTAAACCTATTTTTTCTTTAAAGATTTTTATTGCCTCTTCCTTAGATATTGCAGCTTTTGGGTCGGGGAAGGAATAATCTTCCCAATTTAATGAGTAAGAGGTTACTTTTAAAGTATTTTTATTTACTGTGACGTATAAGGCGTTATACGGGAAAGGTATACCGTTTACTATTCTTTCAAAGGTGAAGTTATAGTCATTAGAATAGTATTCATTGTAACCATAGTTATTATTGTTAATTTGTTCTTTTGTTTCTTTGAATTTTTCAGGAGCTACTTTTTGTAAGAATTCAATTGCCACTTTTTTTGCTTCATCCTGCGTGTATTTTGGGATTCTTGGCTGTTCTTGTGCAATGGGGCTCCAACTGTAATAGTTTGTAATTTCACCTGTATCGGCATCTATTGTGACGCTTATGTTGCCTTTTGAAGAAGAATTCCAATTGAGATTCCATGACTTTTTATTGCCGTATTCATAGTAGTTAGAGTTAAAGTCGTAGCCGCTATCACTTATGCCGAGTTTTTGTTTTGCTATTTCAATGGCCTGTTTTAAACTTATCTTTGTATCAGCTTGTGCCTGTGCCATGTTTGATGGTATCATAAGTGTAAACAGGAAGGCAAGGGCAATTGCGATGGAAATAAATTTTTTCATAAAAGAAACCTCCTCCTTTAGTTTTTTCATTTTATTAGACGTAAAAAAGATAAAAAAGTTCCCATAAAGATAAAAAAGTTATCTTCCTCTTAAAATATTCCATATATTAGGGTCTTCTTGGTCCAATCTCCATACTGCTATACCGGATAGTTTGTAGCTGTCTACTAAAGATAATTTTGCAGAAAAGCTTTTTGAATCTTCAAACCAGACTGTATGAACTTTGCCATCTAATACGTAAGTGTAAGTGGATTCTTGAGCTGTTTCGTCATACAGTATATTTATTCCTAAATTTTTAGCTAGAGTTATCGCTTGTTGATATGTGGGAGTTCTGGGATAATTTACTCCCTGTGTCCAGTCATATCCATAAACGGCCATTCCTAGCCATATCTTTTGAGGAGGTATAACTGTTGTAGCGTAATTTAAAACATTTGTTACAAAACCTATAGAGGCGATGGGACCAGGTTGTGAAAAATGTTCATCATAGGCTAAAATATATACTTCGTCGGCATATTGGGCGATAAAGGAATATTGAAAAGCGCCTGAAAAAGGATGCCTTGGATTGTCAGCCAGTTCTGCTGGGACAGAAATTGTGACAATTTTTCCTATGGCTTTTAAAGAAGTGTATAAGTCTCTTATAAAAATGTTTAAATTTTCTCTGTCTTCGGGCGGTACAAATTCAAAGTCTATATTGATACCAGGGTAATTGTTAATTACTGCAACATCTCTGATACTTGCAATAAGAGTGTTTCTTAAAGAGGAAGTCGACAATAAATCGTGTATTAGTTGTGACTTTTTAGGGTCTGAATAGTTGTGGATTATGGCATAAATAGGTAAATTGTTGTCGGAGGCAATTTTTTTGACGTCAGTAGAAGACATGTCAGCGAGAGTTCCATCTTCTTTTACTCCATACCAAAAAGGGATGAGGGTTGTTATATCCTTTGCATGGGCCTTCAAATCATCGATAGCACCGGGAGCTATATCAAAATACCATTTGTTATCCATTATTACACCTCCAAAGTTATTTTTTTAGACTTGTGCAAAATTCAGAAGCCTTAATTTAAGCCATTCTACAGACATACTTTTTTCCTATCACTCTTGAATTTTTTATCTTTTATGTAGGATTTCCCCTCCCATTTGTCGAATTATTATATATACACTATAAAAAATTTTTTAAGAAGGAGGAAATCCTACATGTACCAGCTTCAATTGCTTTTAAATATACCTGAACTCTTTACCTCTCAGTCTAAAATTGATTTCTATTCTTCTATGTTTGAAAATCTTGACCTGTCTTCAATACCTGAATTCCCTTCCTCTAGTCCTGGCCGTAAGGGTTATTCTCACCATGCACTTTTTAGAGCTTTTATTGTCATGAAAGCTGAAAGATTCGGCACAATTTCTGACCTTTTAGATTATCTCCGCAATAATCTTATCATTGCTCATCTTTGTGGCTTCGACATTTCTAAACCTCTTCCTTCTTATTGGACTTTTCGCCGTTTTATTAATGACTTCTCTCATGATTATTTGACCTCTATTTTTCAAAATCAGGTCAATATCCTCAAAAATATGGGTATTATCTCCGGTGAGTTTATTTCCATGGATTCTACCCCTATTAAAGCTAACACTAAGTTAAATAACCCTAAGTCTTTTTCTAAAAATAAATTCTCTAAAGATAATCAGCCTAAGTCAGATAAGGATTGTAAATTAGGCGTTTATTCTGCTTCTAACGATTCTTCTAATAAACGCTATAAGTTTTATTGGGGCTATAAAAATCACATTATTGTTGATGCTATCTCTGGTTTACCCATCGCTGAAACTACTACCCCCGCTGATGCCCCTGATTTTGAAGCCGCTTTATCTTTGCTTGAGAAGACTAATAAGTGGTTTAACCTTAAGTATGTTAATTTTATTGCTGATAAAGGCTATGATGTTAAGAAACTTTATAATTATGTTAGAAATATTCTCCACGGTCATTGCTTTATTCCTCTTAACAAGCGTAATTCTAAAAATCCCCCTCTGACTGATGATGGTTATATGGTCTGTGAAGCGGGTATTAAAATGCTTAAAGATGGCAAGCAATATTTTGATGGTTTTATTAAGCAAAAATTTGTTTGCAAGTTCTGTAATTCTAAGGATGATTCTGCCTGCCCTATAAATCATCCTAAATATTTTAATGGCAAAAAGCATAGAGGCTGTACTAAGTATGCTATTATATCTTCTGATTATAGGTCCTCTATTAATAGAGACTCCCTATATTTTAAGGCCGTCTACAAATTGAGAATTGAATCAGAAAGATATAATTCCCGCTTTAAAGCTCTGGATTTTGAAAAGGCTTATGTTAGAAATATTAATTCTGTGAGCAACCTTAATACTTTTGGCCATATTACTTTGCTTACTGTCGCTATTGTAGCTATTAAATTGGGCAAATATGATGAGTTTAGATCTCTTGTTGCTTTGATGCAATCGGCCTAATTTTTATTGAATCTATTTCATGCCATTTTTTAACATTTGACTTCTACAGGATATTTATGCCCTTTTTTAGCTCCTCTTTTTGTCTTTTCTTTTCCCTTACCACTTCCTTTATGTTTGATTGTCAGTGTTGATTACTATATATTGTATGTAATACATATTTTGGTTTTTGATTATGATTATTTTAATTAATTTTGCACATCCCTAATTTTTTATAAAAATTTTTTTATTTTGACTTTATACTTTCATAATATGTATAATGTTTTATAGAGTGAAATAAAGGAGGCAACGGTAAAAATGAAAAAAAGAACGGGAATTTTAGCTAGTGCACTTTCTCTTATATTTGTGGGGATTTTGTTACTTTTACCGAACTTTAATGTATATGTGCCTTATTTTGTTTATAAAATGGTATGGCCTGCCTTTTTTATTTTGCTAGGTTTAGAGTTGATATTTAGCAATAAACTCTATGGAGAAGAAAATAGTAGCATTAATTTAGGGGTCATATTATTGGCAATTTTGATTTTAATTTTTACAAGCAAACTTTTTTATTTAGATCCTTTAAGTATCATCAATTTTTGACAGGTAAAGTAGTAAGGAAAGAAAAAATTTATCTGCAAAGCTGTAGAGATAGTATATATAATAAATTAGATTGGAGGTCAAAATATGGATAGAAAATTGTACAGGTCTAGGGAACAAAAAATGTTAGGAGGAGTTTGCGGGGGAATAGCGGAGTACTTTGATGTTGACGTGACTTTAGTAAGGCTTATTTGCCTTTTGGCTATATTTAGCGGTTTTGGATTGATTCCATATATCATTGCGTGGATAATAATACCAGAAAATCCTTATCAATTAAAGGAAAAAATTATAGATGAAGAGCCTAAAACCGGAGAGCAACAAGATAACGCAGTAGAAACAGAAGATAAAACTAACAAAGCAAATGAAGTTTTAGGTTGGGTTTTAGTGATTTTGGGAGTATTGCTTTTATTAAATAGATTATTACCTTGGTTGAGTTTTAAAATTATTTGGCCAGTTTTGCTGATTATAATTGGTTTAGGGATTTTATTTAAAAAAACATAGGGAGCATGTGCTCCCTACAGTTTGTTGACAAAGTAAAATTTTAGCCCCTGTTTTCTTAGTACCGAAAACAGGGGCTGTATATATCTGGATAAAATTTTCTTTAAAACTCCAAATAATGGATAAAGTTTTGAAATGTCAAAGGGCCCTTTGCCCTTCCTCCATAACCATAAGGCCATTTTCTTTAAATTCATGGCAGCAAAAACAAGCATCGCTTGCATGGACAATTTTTCTTTCCCTCTTAATGTTGTCCATCGCAAACCATGCTTCTCCTTTAAATCTGCAAACACTCTCTCTATTGTCTCTTTCCTTCTCTCATATACTTCTTTACAGTAAGGTGTATGCCTTAGGTGTTCTGCTTCTTCTACATATCCTTCCCATATGTGCCTGAATATCCTCTTTGTGTAGTCTTTACTTTGGGTACACTTTTCTCTTAAAGGACAGTTTTTACATTTTTCTGGGTTTGATTTGTATTCTCTATATCCTTCTCTATTGGTTGTAACATATGTTAGTATTTCATTCTGCGGGCATATGTAACAGTCATAATATTCATCATACACAAACTCATGTTTCTTCATAAAACCGTCTTTTGTTTTTGGTCTTGTGTATGGCACTGCTGGTATTATTTCTCTATCAAATATTGTCTTTAATATGTACGGATTTTTGTATCCTGCATCTACTGCTATTGCTTTCGGTTTTCCTACCCTATTTTCAACTTCTTTTAGTACTTCTTCAAACATTACGCTGTCGTGTACATTCGCTGCTTCAACTTTTACTCCTAATACAAATCCGTTTTTATCGCAGGCTGTGTGAAAGGAATATGCAAAACATTTTTCTTTTTCATTTTTGTTTAACATTCCACTATCTGGGTCTGTTTTGCTTACTTTTACTTCTTTCGTCTTTATCGTCTTGATTTTCTTTAATGGCTTTTTTCCATGAGCTTCTCTATCTTTGTTTATTTCTTCTTCTAGTTTTTCTTGGTAAGTCTTGGCTTCTTGTTCTATTATTTCTTTTGTATATTTTTTCTTATTGGCACTTGCTTTTACGTGAGTGGAATCTATGAATACTTCCTCTGCATTTACTAACCCATGCCTTATTGCTTCTTCTAAAATCTTCGTAAATATTTTCTCAAATATGTCTGTCCCTTTGAATCTTCTTATGTAGTTCTGGCTAAATGTTGAAAAATGAGGTATTTCTTCTGTTAGTCCATACCCTAAAAACCATCTATATGCAACGTTTGTTTTTATTTCTGCTATTGTTCTTCTTATCGACGGTATACCAAAAAGATATTGAATGAACAGTATTTTTATCAATACTACTGGATCTATACTTGGTCTGCCGTGATCTTCGGAATATTTGTCCTTTACTAAATCGTATATGAAGCTAAAGTCTATGACTTTTTCTATCTTTCTTAAAAGGTGGTCTTTTGGTACTAATTGATCTATGCTTACAAATTCTATTTGATGTCTTGCATCCTGTTTCTTTGTTAACATCTTCCTTCTCCTCTCCTCTTTTGCTTTATACCACTAAAATAACAAGGAACCCTTCTCATCATAACGGGTTCCCGATATTTTGTCAACAGTCTGTAGGGAGCATGTGCTCCCTAATCTTTTTGCTGTTCTTGGTTGTTATTTGCTATATTATTTTTTTCATAATTTAAAAGCTCTGATACAGTTACAAAACTATAACCTTCAGATTTTAGTTTTTCTATTATCTGAGGAAGTGCAGCTAAAGTATTAGTTTTTCCTTCATGCATGAGAATTACTGAACCGTTTTTTGTGTGACTTATCACCCGATTGACTACATTTTCTACTGCTGGGCTTCGCCAATCATCTGGGTCTACATTCCATAAAACAACGTGAAGTCCCAATGCATCTGATATTTCTAAAAGAGTTTTGTTAAAAGCTCCATAAGGAGGTCTAAAAAGTATAGGTTTTACTCCTGTAGATTCAACGACGATTTTTTGCGTTTTGTAAAGTTCCTCTACCATTTGCTCTGGTTTCATTTTCGACATATTAAAGTGGCTGTAGGAATGTAGTCCAATTTCATTGCCATTTTCATAAATATATTTTAGAAGTTCAGGATGTTTTTGAGCATTTTTACCAATGACAAAAAATGTAGCTTTTACCTCCATGCTTTTTAAGATATCAACATATTTCTCTGTATATTCTGGTATCGGTCCGTCATCAAAGGTAAGAGCAACTACTTTACCTGCACTTTTGTTGTAACCAAAAACCCTTTTATTAAAAGGGATAGGAGGTCCAAAGAGTTTTTCTATCTCAGATTTATTGAGCAATTTGAATATGAAAGTACTTATGCCATAATCTTTATCTAAATTATCAATTTGAGGAGAAATATTTTCCTCAGGTGACACATTTGTAGTATCACTTACTTTAGTGTCTTTTGTAGTATTAGGGTTTACAGAATTTTGGTTTGAAGAAGTTTGTTTAGAATTATTTTTTTCCTGATTTTTGGTAGTATTAGGTTGTTGTTGCAGTGGGGAGGAACTTTTTTCTTCGTCAGATGGTGTGTCCCAAATTTTTGTGGTAGAATTTACTTGTACATATCTATCCTCAAACATATATTTATAGGCAAAAGCTGCTGAACCAATGAGGACTGACAGTAAAAACACTATTATAAGTGTATAAATTATACTTCTATTTTTTTTGCGGCGTCTTCTTGGGGCCATATAATCATCTCCTCGTTGCTTCAATTATACTATTTAAACTGTTAGCAGTTATTAATAATTAATTAATTTTATGTTACAAATTTGTAATATTTAGAGGAATTAACTCTTGAGGTTTATTTTTAACTATAGATGAGAAAAATTGATAACAAATATTACCATAAAATAGATGCACTACACCTATGCTAACTGTAGTTCTGCTAAAATTTCATCAATAGGTACTTTATTATTAGCTCGCTCATACAGCCATTGAACACGCTGCTTTTGTACTTCTTTGCGTACCATTTTTATTCCTTGCCCAAATTTGCAATATTCGTCGCCTGAAGTCGTACAATACAGGTATGTCAATGATATAAGCCATAATAATCTATCTATTGATTTTGTTGATCGTACTTGATATGTATTTAGTCCAAGATTATTCTTTGTCTGCCTAAAGAATATTTCTATAGGCCATCTTTGACTGTAGTAATTTAGAATAGTCTCGGTATCTAATTCAGTATCAGTACAGATAAATGCATGTAGAGCATTTTCATTTTTAAAAGCTTTCTCAGGCCAGCACAATACTACTACAGCATTATCTATGCCATTTAAGGCTCCTTCATAGCGATATACCCAGTAATTAGAACCGTTTACTGTAACGAGGCAAACTTCGTTCTTTTCGATATATTGGGCAAAATCTTTTATCTGAATTCTGATGCCTTGTGGATAGATAATCCTGTTAGTTTTTAATGCTCCTATGAGATGGTATCCTCTTTCGAAATGTGCTTCTATTACTTTTTTGTTTATGTACCATGAATCACATAGTCCATATGCTGGTCCTTTAGGTATTGGAAGCATAGATACCATTTCACATATTCTTTCGATTTTGCTTTTGCCACCTTTTTCATAGCGCTCAATGCAGTAAGGTAATACCACATTGCCGCAAGATAGCATCATGGTAAGAAGTTGATGTCCCCAAACTTGCTTCCCTTTTAAATGTGATTGATGGAATCCTGTTGCCTGGATAGTATGTTTAGCCTGTAACGAAGGCTTTGTCTTCTCAGCAATAGTATCATCAAAAATCACAAATATCGGCTTGTTGCTAGTTTGGGATAATTCAAATATAATGCGAATAACTTCTCGCCTTATAGCTCTCCATGCATACTCTATATTCCAAACACCTTGGCTTAAGAATTTGCCAAACGTGGTTCTATGGCAATTAGCAAGGCTTAAATTAACTATATCTGTAACAGTACCACTATAACCTTTTTGAGTGGCAGCAATTATAAATTCTAAAATATGACGAATAACAGGTTTAGTAAAATATAATGCAAAATTTAATTTCATTAAGTACTGGATTATTGATGAATTTTCTGTTATTCTTTTATTATGAGACATTTGCTCCACTCCTATGATTAATATTGTTATAGGGTAACAACATATTAATACCATAGAAGCGAGCATTTGTCTCTATTTTTATTAAATTTTTTCATATAAGTTTGTTATGGTAATTTATGTTAGTGAATTTTCTCATCTATAGTTTTTAATTATTTTTGGTTTCCATATATGTAGACGTAGCAGGAATGACAAAGTTTCAAAAAATATGACAAATTATTAGTACTTTTACCATACGTCAAAAAGATTAAGTTTTTTAGTTATATAATATAAAAAGAAGATTATTAGGAGTATTATAATTCCTCCGACAAATCCAACAGATTGTTTTGGTATTAACAATGAGGAAGACAATACTATCCCTATCAGCATTATTGTAAACCATTCTTTTTTTGAAGATGATGTATTTCCCATGACAGGTTTGTATTTTATAAATGTGTAGAGTATTATTATCCAGTTGAAAAATTGTACAAACCCTGTAGCGCTTGTTATATATTCGTAGACGTCCTTTGATAGTATGTAAGAAAGAATAACTGCTATGAAAAGCCCAAAACTACTTAAGGCAAGAGCATATATGGGTACATCTCTTTTTGTTTTTTTTGTTAGAAAAGTAGGAGCAAACCTGCTTTGTCCTAAAGAGTAGAGGACTTGTGTTACGGCATACATTGCGCCATTCATTGTAGTTAAAGCTGCCGTAAGTATTACAAAATTCATTATTGAAGCTATAAAGGGAATTTTGGTAAAGGACAAAAGTTTTATAAAAGGGCTTTCGTTAATGGAGATGGTGTCCCATGGTATTATCATTAGTAATAGGGTTATTGAGGAAATGTATAATATTGTAAGAAATAAGACTATATATTTACGAGCTATTGGAGTATATTTTTGAGGATTTTTCGTTTTTACTGCTGACATTGCTACAACTTCTACACCGCCAAAGGGGATTAGTGACATGAGCATTGCACCTAAAAATCCTTTTATACCGTGAGGTGCAAATCCCCCATGAACATAGAGATTTTTAATTCCCATAGTAGGAGTCTTTGCAAAAAAGCCCATTAGTGTAAGGATCCCTACTATGACTATAATAAATAAAGCCACTATTTTTATAGTAGAAAACCAGGATTCAATTTCTCCAAAGTTTTTCGTTCCAGTTAAATTGATAGTTATAACTAAAGCGGAATATATAAGAGAAAAAATCCATAAGGGTACTTTAGGAAACCAATATTTTGTAAATATAGCTGATGCAGTTACTTCACTGGACATGATGAAAACTCCTGCTGTACAGTACACCCAGCCGCTCAAAAAACCTCCAATATCTCCCAAAGCTTCTTCTGCGTATACTCTAAAAGTTCCTTCTACCGGTTTATAAGTAATCATTTGTGACAGTGCATAAAAAACTTGTGACATGATAAAAGCTGATACAACGTAATTAAGTATAATAATAGGGCCGGCAGTATGAATTGCAATGCCACTGGCTAAGAAAAATCCTGCCCCCAAAATTCCTCCAACGCCGATAAGTACTAATTCGTTGACAGATAGTGCACCTTTTTCCATATTTACACCTCCACAAATTGTTAGTATTATTATTGGCAAATTAGTGTTAGCTTATTATTGCAAATTTAACTATTCTATAGTAAAATTCGATATTATAAATTGAAGGAGGTGCTGCATGAAATACAAAACTTTTACAAAAAAAGAAAGGGTGCTCTTATATCTTTTGATATTATTGATTTATACAGTGCTTTTAGTGAGCTTTTTTAATGCTTTTATTGATGTAAACGAAAAAAGGATTCATGTATTTGATACTTTGCTTGAGTGGTTTTTATATGTTTTTTTAGTGATGGTATTTTCAGGATTTTTGCTATCTTTGGCTAATTCTTTTCACGAGTTAAATGAAGACCGGTTGATATTGAGATTTGGAATTTTAGGATTTATGCATATAAGATATAGTGATATATCTGCGATTTCAGAGTATAACGAAAAAGACATTCCTTTTGGGGGAATGCGTATTTTGAAAAATACTTGTTATATGGCTTTTGCTAAAAGAAGTCTTGTTAAGATAGAATTAAAAAAGAAAGTTCGAGTATATTATTTATTCTTTTTCAAAAGATGGGTAGATACTGCTATTTTTTCTGTGGATAAAAGAGAGGAATTTATAAAAGAGTTAAATTAGGGATGTGCAAAATTAATTAAAATAATCACGAACAAAAACCAAAATATGTATGACATACAATATATAGTAATCAACACTGACAATCAAACATAAAGGAAGTGGTAAGGGAAAAGAAAAGACAAAAAGAGGAGCTAAAAAAGGGCATAAATATCCTGTAGAAGTCAAATGTTAAAAAATGGCATGAAATAGATTCAATAAAAATTAGGCCGATTGCATCAAAGCAACAAGAGATCTAAACTCATCATATTTGCCCAATTTAATAGCTACAATAGCGACAGTAAGCAAAGTAATATGGCCAAAAGTATTAAGGTTGCTCACAGAATTAATATTTCTAACATAAGCCTTTTCAAAATCCAGAGCTTTAAAGCGGGAATTATATCTTTCTGATTCAATTCTCAATTTGTAGACGGCCTTAAAATATAGGGAGTCTCTATTAATAGAGGACCTATAATCAGAAGATATAATAGCATACTTAGTACAGCCTCTATGCTTTTTGCCATTAAAATATTTAGGATGATTTATAGGGCAGGCAGAATCATCCTTAGAATTACAGAACTTGCAAACAAATTTTTGCTTAATAAAACCATCAAAATATTGCTTGCCATCTTTAAGCATTTTAATACCCGCTTCACAGACCATATAACCATCATCAGTCAGAGGGGGATTTTTAGAATTACGCTTGTTAAGAGGAATAAAGCAATGACCGTGGAGAATATTTCTAACATAATTATAAAGTTTCTTAACATCATAGCCTTTATCGGCAATAAAATTAACATACTTAAGGTTAAACCACTTATTAGTCTTCTCAAGCAAAGATAAAGCGGCTTCAAAATCAGGGGCATCAGCGGGGGTAGTAGTTTCAGCGATGGGTAAACCAGAGATAGCATCAACAATAATGTGATTTTTATAGCCCCAATAAAACTTATAGCGTTTATTAGAAGAATCGTTAGAAGCAGAATAAACGCCTAATTTACAATCCTTATCTGACTTAGGCTGATTATCTTTAGAGAATTTATTTTTAGAAAAAGACTTAGGGTTATTTAACTTAGTGTTAGCTTTAATAGGGGTAGAATCCATGGAAATAAACTCACCGGAGATAATACCCATATTTTTGAGGATATTGACCTGATTTTGAAAAATAGAGGTCAAATAATCATGAGAGAAGTCATTAATAAAACGGCGAAAAGTCCAATAAGAAGGAAGAGGTTTAGAAATGTCGAAGCCACAAAGATGAGCAATGATAAGATTATTGCGGAGATAATCTAAAAGGTCAGAAATTGTGCCGAATCTTTCAGCTTTCATGACAATAAAAGCTCTAAAAAGTGCATGGTGAGAATAACCCTTACGGCCAGGACTAGAGGAAGGGAATTCAGGTATTGAAGACAGGTCAAGATTTTCAAACATAGAAGAATAGAAATCAATTTTAGACTGAGAGGTAAAGAGTTCAGGTATATTTAAAAGCAATTGAAGCTGGTACATGTAGAATTTCCTCCTTCTTAAAAAATTTTTTATAGTGTATATATAATAATTCGACAAATGGGAGGGGAAATCCTACATAAAAGATAAAAAATTCAAGAGTGATAGGAAAAAAGTATGTCTGTAGAATGGCTTAAATTAAGGCTTCTGAATTTTGCACAAGTCTAAAGAGTTAAATAAGAAAGCAGGGAAAATGCCTTAATAAGCAATTTCCCTGCTTTAAATTACTTTCCATCCATTGATTGCAAGATATTTTATACCTAAAATACTTTTAAGTTCAATTGTTAGATTTTCTAATTCCCTTTCATATATTATTTTGTCTACGTATACGTTAATTCTGTCAACTCCTACAATATAGTATTTTTCTTGATTTTTTGGAATACCAATAAATATTTCTGGGGTGAGGTTAGGCTCTATACAGCAATTTTGGATGTCATGATATTTAATGTATATATTGCCGCCTTTTTTGAGTATATATACTTTTGCAGCTTTAGTGATTTTCAAATAAAACACCCCGTTTCAAAATCTACTTTAATTAAATACACTTGCTTTAATTGCCTCTTTTGTGAGTTTTCCTTTTTTGAGCCATCCATACCATTTTACTACAGAATCTATTATAATGATGATTGCTAGCAGTATTATTGTAATTGAAAGCACTACAAGTAACATGTTACCCTTTGGAAGGTAATTGGTGACTATATTTAAGTATGCAGCGTATAATGTAGTCGTAGCCATAAATATAAAGGGAATCAATGTTATCCACATGTATTGAGGTTTTCCTTTTTTAATGATGACAGTTGTTCCTAGGGCTAAAGCTATTGCTGCAAGTAATTGGTTGGAAGTTCCAAATAGAGGCCATATTGTTGAAATATTTCCAGTATATACTAGGTAACCCCATGCGAAAGATATTAAGAAGCTTGTAAAAATTATCCCTGGCCACCAATTTCTATCTCCTAAAGGTTTGTATATTGCTTCACCTGCTTCTTGTAACAAATATCTTCCTATACGAGTGCCTGCGTCTATTGTAGTTAGAATGAATAATGCTTCAAATAGTATTACAAAATGATAGAGATATGCACTGAGATGCTCTAAAAAAGGAATTTTGGAGAAGATAAAGGTCATACCTACACCAAGAGTTACTGCACCACCTGGCCTTCCTGCTACATTTTCACCGACTAACTGAGATAAAACTGGTAAGTCTACGACTTTCATGCCCAACTTTTGGAAGACTTCAGGAGATACATTTATAGCAAAGTAATCAGCAGGGATTAAACTTGTTGCAGCTATTAACGCCATCATTGCAACAAAACCTTCTGCTAACATTGCTCCATAAGCTATAGGCAGTATATCTTTTTCGTTTTTTATCATTTTAGGCGTTGTTCCAGATGACACAAGAGAATGAAAACCAGATATGGCTCCACAGGCTATTGTTATAAACACATAAGGCCATACTTTTCCAGGGATTATAGGACCTCCTCCTGCGACAAATTGTGTTACAGCAGGCATTCTTATTTCAGGATTTACGATTATAACTCCTATTGCAAGAAGAAGCATTACACCTAATTTCATATAAGTGCTCAAATAATCCCTGGGCACTAACAAAAGCCACACGGGTAATACTGCCGCAATGAAACCATAACTAGCCAATATTACAGTCATTTCTTTTTGGCTAAATGTTAAATAACGAGCTAAAGCCGTGTGTTCAATGTAAGGTCCTGCCACAACGGACAATATCAAAAAAGTCACACCTATTATTGTTGCTCCTTTTACATCGTCAGGTCTAATCCATTTCATGTATATTCCCATAAAGATTGCTATAGGAATTGTGGCAGCAACTGTAAATGTTCCCCATGGGCTGTTGTATAAGGCATTTACTACAACAAGTGAAAGACCTGCCAGTGTAATTATAATTATTAAAAGGACGGCTATAGCAGTTGCTACTCCTGATACTTTACCTACTTCTTTTCTGGTAATGTCTATTATAGAAGATCCATCATGCCTTACAGAAGCGAAAAGTATTACCATGTCGTGAACTGCTCCTGCTAGTACTGCGCCAATTAAAATCCACAAAGCTCCTGGCAGATAGCCAAATTGTGCAGCAAGTACCGGTCCTACAAGAGGTCCTGCACCGGCTATTGCAGCAAAATGATGTCCAAAAAGGACCCATTTGTTAGTTGGAACGTAGTCATAGCCATTTTCCAGTCTATAAGCAGGTGTTGTCCTGTTTTCATCAAATGCCAGAACTTTGGCAGCGATGAAGGCGCCATAGAACCGGTATGCTAAAGCGTATACACTTGCTGTTATGATAACTAAAACTAGACCGTTCATTGAATATAACCCCTCCTGTAATAAATTTCAATTATAAGTTTAACACAGATTTTAAACGATTTCAGTCAATTTGAAATGAAAAGAAGAAATTAAACTATGAAAAGAAATATATATAGATAAAAAGAAATGACAGGGTTAATTATCCCTGTCAAGACCCAGCAAAAGTTTTAGTTCTTTTATTTGAGATTTGCCTACAGGTATTTGGGTTTTTTTGTTGTCATCCATTACCACCCAGTAAGTGCCTTTGAACCAAGGCAATATTTCTATTATTTTATTTAAGTTAACAATGTAACTTTTTTGAACCCTAAAAAAGGCATTTTCTTTAAGCTTTTCTTCAAGGCTTTTTATCGTTCCTTTGTATATAAAATTGTCACTTTTAGTTTTTACCATAACGTCTCCTTCATAGGCTTCTGCAAAAATTATTTCATCTAAATCGATAAGTTTTATTCTTCCATTTTTTTCAACAGCTAATTTTTCTATTTTTTTGTTTTCAAATTCTAAGGGGGGATTATATTGTTGTTTCCATTCCATATCTTTATAAAAGGTTCTTATTTTTTCTAATGTCTTATATAGCCTATGCTGACTTATTGGTTTTAAAAGATAATCAAGGGCTCCTATTTCAAAAGCTTCTATTGCGTGCATATCATAAGCGGTTACAAAAACCACATAAGGCAGTTTCCCGACAGAAGATATATGTTTTGCTACATCGGAACCGTTTATTTTTGGAATGTTTATGTCGAGAAATACTACTTCAGGCTTTAACTCTTCTATCAATTTTAGCGCTGAAAGACCGTTGTCAGCCTCTCCTACAATTTCTATGTCTTCATACTCACTAAGAAGATATTTGAGTTCATCTCTTGCAGGTGGTTCGTCGTCAATAATTAACGCTTTCAATTTCTTCATATACATCATCCCTTTTTAAGTAAGCTTTGGGTATTTTAAAAGAAACTTTTGTACCAATCTTTTCTTCGCTTTTAACTACTAGAGAACATTCTTTACAAAATATAGTAGTAAGCCTTTCATTTACATTATAAAGACCAATTCCTGCTCCATTGCCAAAACCTTTTCTCAAAAGATTTTGTTGGTCTTCTTGTTTTATTCCTATTCCATCGTCTTCTACACAAAAGCTAATGTAGTCTACTTTGTCTTTTATTTTTATTTTGATAGTTCCACCATTACCTTTCGGGAGGATACCGTGTTTTACGGCATTTTCAACTATTGGCTGAAGGGTAAAAGAAGGCATGTAATAGGACAGTACACTTTCATCAATGTCTTGTTCTATGTTTAGTTTATCTCCAAAACGAGCTTTTTCTATATATAAGTAAGCATTGATATTATTTAACTCTTGCTCAATAGTGACATACTTTCCTACATTTTTTAAATTGTGTCTAAAATATTCACTTAAATTTATTAAAAGTGCTCGCGCTTCATCAGGTTTTGTTCTTATAAAAGATATGACAGTATTTAAAGCATTAAACAAAAAGTGAGGATTAATTTGAGCTTGTAAAGCGTTAAGTTTTGCTTCAGTAGCTAATTTTCTCTGATATTCTGCATCAGCAATTTCTAATTGATAAGATATTAAATGTCCTAACCCTTTTGCAAGCTCAATTTCTGTATTTGAGATGACATTATTTCTCGATTTATTTCCTCCTTTGTAGAGTTTTAATGTTCCTACCACTTTATCGTACTTAAAAAGAGGCACAATTACAGCAGAGGATAAAGGACAATCCTCATGGGAACATCCGATTTCTTCTTTTGATTTGGCTATGCGGATTTTTCTGGTTTTTAAAACTTCTTTTGTCGCTTTTGTGAGTACTGGTGTACCAGGTTTATGGTGGTCTGAAGCGATACCTACGTGGGCTAAAATTTTCTTTTTGTCAGTTAATGTAACAGCCGATACATTTGTGGAATTATATATTATTTCTGCTGTTTTTTGTGCCGATTCTTCATTTAATCCTTTTCTTAAGTATGGCAGAGTTTTGGATGCAATTTCAAGGGCGATTTTTGCTTGCATGGCAGAGATTTGTTCTTTTTCATCGAAGACCGATTTAATTATTATCATAAATATAGCTATACCTGTTGCATTGACTATCATCATAGGTAATCCTATAATATCTACCAATTCTAAAGCTTGGGAAAAAGGCTTGGCAGTTGTTAAAATGATTAACATTTGTACAGCTTCACCTATAAATCCTGCTACAAATGCCAATTCCCAAGGGACATGTTCCCCTTTATAATATTTTCTTATAAGTCCACCAGAAAATCCTTCTAAAATAGTAGATACGCCACAAGACATTGCTGTAAAACCACCTAAGAAAAATCTGTGAACTCCTGCTATTAAACCTGCACCTAAACCTACTAAAGGGCCTCCTATTAAGCCTGCTACCATTGGACCTACCACTCTTGAGTTTGCAATAGCGTCTTTTATAGGTACACCGACGTAAGTTCCTGCAATACCTATTACCCCAAAGATGACCATGGTCAAAAGAAGGTCTTTTTTTGTAACGCGACTGTTATAGATTATTTTTTTGAAAAATTCTGCCTTAGAAAGCACAAAAGCTAGAAGAGCTATTATGCTAAACCTTTCTGCAAGTATTATCAGAAGCTCATACATATTTGTTCACTCCATTATCAAAAATTTTCTAAATTAGAAGGATAAAGTAATCAGCATGTCGTATTATTAATATATATCTTAATTATATTTATTCTACAGAAATAACTTTTTTCCTGCAACACATATTTTCCATATATTGCATCTTAATATTTGGGAACAAGTTTTATTTTTTTACGTCTAAATTGAATGAAAGGGAGGTTAGAAGGTGGGACAGGAGGAGTTGTTGGAGAGGGCAAAAGCTGGAGATGTGGAGGCTTTTGAAATTCTCGCAAGTGAGCATCAAAAATACATCTACAATGTGATATTAAGGATTATTTTTGACAGAGAAGAAGCATTAGACCTTACGCAGGAGACGTTGCTTAAAGCGTATTTAAATATAAAAAAATTTAAAGGGAATAGTAGTTTCAGAACATGGCTTTATAGAATTGCTGTAAACAGTGCTATAGATTATTTAAGAAAAAGAAATGTGGAAAGAAGTAATTTTAGAGAGATAGAGGAATTTGAAAATGGAGTAAAAGATTTTGAAACTCCTGAAGAGGTGGTAGATAAAAAATTAACTGCGGAAATTGTAATGAAAGAAATAAACAAACTTCCTATAGACTATAAAGTGGTTTTGATTTTAAGAGATATAGAAGGTTTAAACTATGAAGAAATATCCAAGATAATGAATTTGAATTTAGGCACTGTAAAGTCTCGCTTGTGGCGAGCAAGGAATCTGCTTAAAGAGAGAATAAAGTCTTTGCCAGAATTTTTATCATTAGACGAAAGGAGGCAAGTATGATGGATTGCAAAAAGGCACTTCAACTTATACCCCGATATATAGATGGTGAATTGGATGTAGCACAAAAGGAAGAATTAGAAAAGCACATAGAAAGCTGTGAAAGTTGCAGAAAAGAATATCAACTGGAGAAAAATATAATAGAAAGTTTAAAAAATATGCCTCCTTTAGAACTACCTGAAGATTTCAATAAAAAAATACACGAAAAATTGGTTTACCAGAAAAATATTTTAGAGAAGAAAAAAGAAAGGCTAAAAAAGACGTTAACAGTAGCAGTTATTGCAGCTTCTTTCATACTTATGACAGTATTTGTAGTAAATATTTTTAAATTTGATAAATCCTCACGAATAGAATCGAGTGCTCCTTCAAACAATATCAAAATGACTCAAAGTGCTGATTTGTCTAAAAAGGAAGGAATTAATAATGAAGTTAATATGTTTTCAATCACTGGTCAAAGAGGATTGCCAGCAGGAACTTCAAGGAAAATTACAAAAAATGCAACCATCTCCTTAGAAGTAGAAGATGTCAATGTATGTTATGATAAAGTGTTTAAATTGGTAAAAGAAGCAGAAGGCTTTATTGAAAGTTCTGATGAAACTGTATTTACCGATAATACCAAAAGGATAAATCTTGTTTTGAAGGTGCGGGAAGATAAATTTGAAAGTGTGATTTCTCAGATTAAAGAATTTGGTAAAGTAACAGCTTTAAGAATAGATAGTAAAGACGTTACAGAGCAGTATTATGATTTAAAAGCAAGACTAAAAAACTTAGAAATAGAGGAACAAAAACTTCAAGACATTATGAATAAGGCTTCTACAGTCAAGGAAATGCTTGAAGTAGAATCCGAAATAAACAGGATAAGAAGCGATATAGAATCAATGAAAGAACAGTTAAAAGTATGGGAAAATCTTACGAGGCTAGGAACCATAAATCTTTTAATAAGAGAGGTTTCCAAGGTTGAGAAACCTACGACTCTAGTTTCTTTTAAGGGAATCGGTAGAGATATAAAACAAGCTTTTATAAATAATGTAAATTTTTTAATATTTTTTATAAAGAAGCTGATAATAATATTGGCAATAGTTTTACCTTATGGTGCACTGGCTTTTATTGGGTATAAAGTGTATATCTATTTCAAAAAAAGAAGATGACAATTTACATCTTCTTTTTTTTGCGGTATATTAAAATACAAAGAAATAAAAATGGGAGTGATTTAATGTCTAAATTTTTAGTAATTGACGGGAGTAGCCTCATGTACAGAGCCTATTATGCCTTGCCAATGCTTACTACAAGTGAAGGATTACATACAAATGCCTTATATGGCTTTACTATGATGCTTATAAAACTTATTGAAGAGGAAAAACCTGATTATATAGCTATAGCTTTTGACAAAAAAGCTCCTACTTTTAGACACAAAGAGTATCAAGACTACAAAGCTACAAGACAAGCAATGCCTGAGGAACTCACAGAACAAGTAGACCTTTTAAAAGAAATTATAGATGGCTTTAATATAAAGACTTTAGAATTAGAAGGTTACGAAGCCGATGACATCATAGGTACTATTTCAAAGCTGGCAGAGGAAAAAGGAATGGAAGTGCTTGTAGTTACAGGAGATAGGGACGCGCTTCAATTAGTTTCAGATAAAGTGAAAGTTAAGATTTCTAAAAAGGGTATAACTCAGATGGAGGAATTTGACGAAAAGGCTGTTTTAGAAAGATATGAAATAACTCCTCAGCAATTTATTGATTTAAAAGGGTTAATGGGGGATAAATCTGATAATATCCCAGGGATACCTAATATAGGAGAAAAAACAGCGATTAAACTTTTAAAAGAATTTGGCAGTGTTGAAAATTTGCTTCAAAATCTTTCTCAACTCAAAGGTAAGATAAAGGAAAATATAGAAAATAATAAAGAATTAGCTGTAATGAGTAAAAGACTTGCAACTATAAAAAGAGACATTCCTATTGAGATAGATTTTGAGGAATATAGAGTAAAAGACTTTAATGAGGAGAAGCTTTTGGAGCTTTTTAATAAATTAGAATTCTTTAGTTTGATTGATAACATAAAGAAAAAAAATAACGTAGAGATTGTAAATAATCATAAAGTTCAAAAATGGTCAAAAGTAGATATAAGAAAATTAATAACTTTATTGCAAGACAGCAGAAATATTGCTTTTTATCCACTAATTTATGAAGGGGAAATAAAGAAAATAGCTTTTTCTTTTGGAGAGGATACTGTTTATATTGATGTTTTTCAAATAGAAGATTTAAAAGAGATTTTTGAAAAAGAAGAGTTTGAATTTACAACCCACGAAATAAAAGATTTTTTAGTTAAACTCTCTTATAAAGGAATAGAGTGTAAAAGCAAGTACATAGATACTGCTGTAATGGCTTATCTTTTAAATCCTTCTGAGTCTAACTATGATTTGGACCGCGTGCTGAAAAAATATTTAAAGGTGGATGTTCCATCTTATGAAGAGGTATTTGGCAAAGGTAGGGATAAAAAGAAGCTTGAAGAAATAGGAGAAGATATACTTGCAGATTACATTTGCAGTAGATGTGTACATCTATTCGATTTAAGAGAAAAGTTGATGAATTTTATTGAAGAAATGGACATGAAAAAACTTTTATTAGAAATAGAAATGCCTCTTGTAGAAGTTTTAAAATTAATGGAAGTAAGTGGTTTTACATTAGATAAAGAAGTCCTAAAAGAGCTTTCACAAAAAATAGATGATAGAATAGCAGAAATACTAGATAAAATTTATAAAGAGGCAGGGTATCAATTTAATGTAAATTCCCCTAAGCAATTAAGTGAATTTTTGTTTGAAAAGTTAAATTTACCAGTAATAAAGAAAACAAAAACAGGATATTCTACAGATTCTGAAGTTTTAGAGCAATTAGTTCCTTATAATGATGTTGTCAGTGATATAATAGAGTATAGGCAACTTACAAAACTTAAATCTACTTATATAGATGGATTTTTGCCTCTCATGGATGAAAACAATAGAGTACATTCTAATTTTAAGCAAATGGTCACTGCTACAGGCAGAATAAGCAGTACCGAGCCGAATCTACAAAATATACCTATAAGAGAAGAGTTTGGCAGACAAATTAGAAGAGCTTTTATTCCGCGGACTAAAGATGGGTATATTGTCTCGGCTGATTATTCTCAGATTGAACTAAGGGTTTTAGCACATGTTTCGGGGGATGAGAAGCTAATAGAATCTTTTATGAATAACGAAGATATACATTTAAGAACAGCTGCTGAAGTTTTTAAAGTCCCAATGGAAAAAGTTACACCTGAAATGAGAAGAGCGGCAAAAGCCGTAAACTTTGGTATAATATATGGCATTAGCGATTATGGGCTTTCTCGAGACCTTAAAATATCAAGAAAAGAGGCAAAAGAGTATATAAATAATTATTTTGAAAGATACAAAGGAGTAAAAGAATATATTGAAAAAATAGTGCGATTTGCAAAAGAAAATGGCTATGTGACTACAATAATGAACAGAAGAAGATATATTCCTGAGATAAACTCAAGAAATTTTACTCAAAGGTCGCAGGCTGAGAGGTTAGCAATGAATGCTCCAATACAGGGAAGTGCGGCTGATATAATAAAAATGGCAATGGTTAAAGTTTATGAAGATTTTAAAAAATTGCAGTTAAAGTCTCAACTTATATTGCAAGTGCACGATGAGCTTGTAGTAGATACGTATAAAGATGAAGTAGATATTGTAAAGAAAATATTGAAAGAAAATATGGAAAATGTGATAAAACTAAAAGTTCCTCTTGTTGTTGAAATTGGTATAGGGCCCAATTGGTTTTTAGCCAAGTGAGGTGTACAAAAATGCAAGTAATTGGACTTACTGGCGGTATTGCATCAGGAAAAAGCACTGTTTCTAAGCTTTTAAAGAAGATGGGTGCTGTGATTATTGATGCAGATATTGTATCGAGAGAAATAATGGTAAAAGGAACAGAAGCATATAATAAAATTGTAGAATATTTTGGAAAAGAAATTTTAAAGGAAGACGGAGAAATTGACAGAAAAAAATTGGGTAATATTGTGTTTGCTGACAGAAGGAAGCTTAAAAAATTAAACGAAATTACTCATCCTATAATAATAGAGCGGATAAAAGAAAAAATAGAAGAAGAAAGAAAAAAAAATCAGCAAAATGCAATTGTATTAGATGCAGCTCTTTTAATTGAAATGAAACTTTATAAAATGGTAGATGAGGTTTGGCTAGTAGTAGTAGATTCAAAAACTCAAATAAAGAGGGTTATGGAAAGGGATAAACTTTCTTATAAAGATGCAATAAACCGAATAAAAAGTCAAATGCCTTTGGATGAAAAGATGAAGTACGCAGATTTTATAATAAACAATAGCAAAGATTTTAAAGCTATGGAAAAACAAGTTACACTATTTTGGGGAAGATTTGCAACATAAATCATAATATCGGAGGAGTTACTTTGAGGAAAAAAGTTGCGGTAATATTTTTGATATTAGTAGGTCTTTTGTTTACTTACGAGTTAAATACTCATTATTTTTTAAAAAAAATTTATCCTCTTAAATACCACAATTATGTAGTTTATTACGCAAAAGAGTATGGCGTAGACCCCTATCTTATTTTTGCTGTAATAAAAGTAGAAAGTAATTTTAAAAGTGATGCAATTTCTAGCAAAAATGCTATAGGATTAATGCAAATTTTACCAGATACTGGAAGATGGATTGCCAATAAAGTAGGGATAAAAAACTACAGCGATGATATGCTTTTTGAGCCTAAATACAATATTCAGATGGGGACATGGTATTTGACTTATCTTCTTAAAACTTTTAATGGAAATATACAGTTAGCTGTAGCAGCTTATAACGGAGGTAGTGGAAATGTAGATGCATGGCTTAAAGACAAGAGATTTTCCAAAGATGGGAAACAGCTACATGCTGTTCCTTATCCTGAGACAAATAGATATATAAAAAAGGTGTTAGCAGTTTATCAGATATATAAATTTATATATGAAACTAAAAGTTGATATGAATATACAAAAAAAGCTGAAAAATTGGTATAATAGTATCGTTAAAAAAGAAAATAAAAAGGGAGGACACAAATGAAACTATTAAAGCATTTAAAAGACTTAAATGAAGTAAAAATTGAAAAGGATAGGGAGTTTTTCTCAGCTACTCATGAAGAAATAAAAAATGCATGGACTACAGATGTGTATTTTTTAAGAACCCAGGATATTTTGTCATATCTTGGTGTACAAGATAAAATAGTCACAGCGGAGATATTTCCAAGAAAAAAAGGAGTTTTTGCAGGGTTACCAGAAGTAATGAGTTTACTTAAAGACAAAAATGTGGAAGTATGGTCTTTGGAAGAAGGGGACACTTTTGAAGCTAAAGATACAGTAATGAGGATAAAAGGGCCTTATAGTGAGTTTGGAATTTATGAGACGGCAATATTAGGAATTCTTGCAAGTTCTTCCGGTTGGGCAACAGCAGCAAGGGAGCTTAAAGAAGTTGCCAAAGACAAACCAATATTATGTTTTGGTGCAAGGCATGTACATCCAGCTGTGGCACCTGTGATGGAAAGGGCGGCTTTAGTAGGAGGGGCAGATGATGCCAGCTGTATTTTAGGTGCAAAATTAATGGGGAAAGACCCTAAAGGGACAGTACCTCATGCTGCTTTTTTGCTTGCAGGAGATACATTAGAAGTGGCGAAAGCTTACAGAGATATAACTCCCCTTGATGAAAAGATAACCATTTTAGTTGATACTTTTAAAGACGAAGTGGAAGAGGCTTTGAGGGTTGCTGAATTTTTAGGGGATAGATTATACGGAGTAAGACTTGATACTCCATCAGAAAGAGGTGGAGTTACACCTAGTTTAGTGTATGAACTAAGGCAAAGATTAAATCAAAAAGGATTTACAAATGTAAAAATTATAGTTTCTGGAGGTTTAAACCCAGAACGGGTAGCAGAACTTTCTGAAAGTGGAGCAGATGCTTTTGGAGTAGGAAGTTACATATCTGATGCTCAACCTATTGATATGACAATGGATATAAAAGAAGTGGAAGGAGTACCTATTGCTAAAAGAGGGAGAATTCCTGGAATTATCGAAAATAAAAAATTGAAAAAGATAAAATAGTTTTCGGAGATGATAGTTAATGAGAAAATTTATTATATTATCTTTCATTTTGATGTTTATTTTTACAGGATGCAAAACTACTCCGCAAAATATGGTAAATTTACCTCAAGCATCTGAGGACAAAACTAAGATTGAAGAAGAAAAGCCAGTAGAGGGTGGCACTTTAAGAGTAAATATTACTTCTTTTGATACATTAAATCCTTTTTTGAATGACAATGAGAGAGTAAGGCAAATGTTAAATTTGTCATTGGAAGGATTAGTTACCTTGGATAAAACTTTAAAACCTATTCCTCAATTAGCAGAAAACTGGCAGATAAATGGACTTAATATAAAATTTTATTTAAAAAAGAATGTTAAATGGCAGGATGGAGTAAGTTTTACAGCTAATGATGTAAAATTTACTTTTGATTCTTTTAAAAATAAGGATGTAAAAAGTCCTTATAGGGATATTCTCATTAACTATCTCTCCTCTTATAAGACAAATGGTGATTATGAATTTGAAGTTGTTTTAAATAAACCTGTTGCAAATCCAATAGCTTTGTTTACTTTTCCTATTCTAGCTGAGCACCAATATAAAGGTAAGGAAGATATTTTAAATAAAGATATTGTACCTATTGGTACAGGGCCATATAAGATATCTTCTTACAGCGTTGGCAGAGAAATTATTTTTGAAAGAAATCCTTATTATAGAGGCGACAAACCTTATATAGATAGTATAGTGTTTAAAATTGTGCCTGATGAAAATGCTATGATAACATCTTTTCAAAGCAAAGAAGCAGATTTTACTTTTTTAAGTGACATAGACTGGGATAAATACAAAGAGATTTCAAACGTAAATATTTATAAATACGTTATGCAAGATTATGTATTTATGGCCCCTAATTATCAAAAGCCAGCTTTGAAAGATTCAAATGTCAGGAAAGCGATGTGTTATGGAATAGATGTTGACAAAATTTTGAGAGATGTATATTTCAGTCATGGGTTAAAGTCATGTATTCCCGTTCGCCCTGATTCGTGGCTTTATAGCAATAAAATAGTATCTCATAATTACGATATAAAAGAGGCAAATAAAATATTAGAGGAAAGTGGTTGGAATTTAGTTAAAGGGATAAGGAGCAATGGAACTTATCAGCTCAAATTTGATTTGCTGGTAAATGCAAATAATCCATATTTGATTAAAGTTGCTCAAATTATAAAGAATAATTTAAAAGATGTAGGAATTGAAATAAACATTGTACCAAAAGATTGGGGCAATTTACTAAGTTCTGTATATTCGGGTAAATTTGATTTGGTGTTAATGGAGTGGAATTTAAGTTATAATCAAGATATGTCTACAATGTTTATGACAAAAGGCAAAGACAATTTTATGGGTTATAGTAATTCTAAAGTTGATGAAATATATAGTAGAATTTTTTATGATTCAGAAGAGAATTCTTTAAAAACAGATTATCAGGCTTTGGAACAAGTTTTTTTAGAGGAACAACCCATAATTGGCCTTTTCTATATTGAAGGAGCAGTTATGGCATATGACAATGTAAAAGTTGTGGACCCTACTGGATTTAATGTTTTTAACAATATAGAAAAATGGTATATCAAAAAATAGGTATTGACACTGACCTAAAAAGATTATATAATTCATAGTGTGACGAAATTAAATAAAGCGTGCGGTGGTGGCGGAACTGGCAGACGCGTACGTTTGGGTGTATGACTATTCAGTGATGGATATTTTAATTGAAATGATTAATAGGTTTGCCACCTTGACAAACGAGTTAAGTGAGCAGTATAATAAAAACGCAGGCGGGCGTGCTGGAATTGGCAGACAGGCATGTTTGAGGGGCATGTGAGAGATGATCTCGTGTGGGTTCAAGTCCCACCGCCCGCACCATAAATAAAAGAGAAAAGAGGCGTTAAGCCTTTTATTTTTTTGTCACACAAATTATTAATTTTTTATAAAATATATTAAAAAAAGATTAAAAAATATAAATTGCAATATTAAATGCAACACCTAATGAAAATCATGTAGATATAGGATTTGGAACAAATCATATATAACCTTAAGCCCATCTTAGTTAACAAATTGAGCGAAGGTCGTGATTTGTCAAGGGTTAAAGTCAGGCGAAGCCTGCCCCTTGACAAATCACGAACGAGCTCTAAACTTTATAAGGGATGGGCTTAACAGATTTTTGCCAGCTCTTCATAAAAGTATTCCTTAGGCGTTTTGTAATTTAACAATTTTCGTGGAAGGTTATTAAGCCAGTTTTCTACTCTCTTTATCGTATCTATAGATAAATCTTTAATACTTTTACCTTTAGGGATGAAACGTCGTATAAGACCGTTATGTCGTTCATTTGTAGCTCTTTCCCAAGATGAATATGGATGTGTATAATATACTTCTACGCCATATTCTAAAAGAGCACTTTCTAAATCACTAAACTCTGTACCATTATCAGATGTTATTGTTTTAAATACTTTGTTTAAATTGTCACCAAACATATCTTTTAATTTTGATAATGCATCTTTAACAGATTTATTGTCTTTTGCATCTAATAAGAATATTATTTCATGGCGAGTCTTACGCTCTATTAATGTTAAAAGGACCTTGTCATTAGATTTCTTGCCAATTAACGTATCTATTTCCCAATGCCCAAAAACTTCACGGCTTTCAACTTCTTTAGGCCTAAAATCAATACTTTTGCCCATAATACGTTTATTTTTACGATTTTGTTTCTTCCTTGGTTTTAAACGTAGTTTTAAAGGTAAATCAATGTTTTTAACTTTTAATAATCCTCTATCTATATAGTTGTACAGTGTTTTAGTACAAACAATGGTTTTATTATTCCAGCTTGGGTCTTTTTTACAATAGCCTACAACTGCATCTGGTGACCATTTTTCATTTAATATTTTATTTTCAGCATATTTCAAGAAATCTTCTGCTTTAGCTACTTTAAATTTAGCTCCGCAATTTGAACGATTTTTTTCGTAGATAGCTTGACCGGTTTCAGGAAAATAGCTTGTATAAGAAGATAAATCACTTCTAAGTTGTGTAGTAGTTCCACGTTTAATTTCACGGCTTATAGTGCTTGGAGATCGATTAAGTTTTTTAGCAATATACCGAATACTTCTTCCTTCTTTGAGTAATGCATAGATCTCTCCTCGTTCATAGCTACTTAAGTGTTTAAAAGAACGCTTTTTTGTGGTATCATTATTATGAACCATAGTGAAAATCCTCCTTGTATGATGTTTAGTTGACACCTATATCATACACGATTTTCACTATGGTTTCTATTTTTTTATCTGTTGCATTTAATTATACAACTAACCAAGATTAAAAAATTTAAGAAATTATAATGTAAACATTGACTTTGACTGTAGGATATGATAAGATAAGACAAAAGGACAAAATATGCAATCTTGCCGAATCCGAAAGGTACGGAGGAACCGCTTTTTGGGGTTAATCTGTAGCTTTAAGCTGCAGTAGGGATACCTTCTGTCCCGCACCCGACAGCTAACTCCGGAGGCAATAAAGGAAGGAGATTTGCAGTGGATCAGCGAATAGGAAAGATGATTTTTGGAATTTCTGTGTTTGGTGCGACGCTGATTGGTAGCTCTTTTTTGAACCCAGCGTTTGCGGAAGGATTGGGAGTTGGAAAGATTACAGGCAATTATGTAAATGTGCGGACTCAAGGAAGCTTATCAGGAAGTGTCATTGCCCGCTTAAATTGGAATGACACAGTGACTGTGTTAGATAAGGAAAACGGGTGGTACAAGATAAAGCTTTCTGATGGAAGAGAAGGATGGGTTTTTGGTGAATATTTATCCGTAAGAAATTCTTCTAATGTCTCAAGAGGAGATTCGGAAAAAGCAGCAAGTGTTGGTATAGTGACAGGTAGTTACGTTAATGTGAGAAGTGAAGCGGGTTTATCTGGCAGCGTTGTAGCACAGCTTAACAAGAATACTACAGTGAATGTGTTGGGTAAACAAAATGGGTGGTATAAAATAAAGCTTTCGGACGGAAGAGAAGGATGGATTTACGGAGAATACTTAGCAGTGAGGAGCTCTTCAAGTATCTCAAGGGGTGAAGTAGATAGGAGTTTGATAGATAAGTTAATAGATTTTGCCAAGTCTTTTGTGGGGACTCCTTATGTCTATGGAGGTTCAACTCCAAAAGGATTTGATTGTTCCGGCTTTGTTCAATATGTTTTCAAGAATGTAGGTATTAATTTACCAAGAACGGCAAATGAGCAAGCTACTGCAGGAGAATATGTAAGTTATAACAATCTTCAACCAGGAGATTTGGTATTTTTTAAAACTTTAGGAAGCAGTGTGATAAATCATTCAGGAATATATATAGGTAATGGTGAGTTTATACAAAGCTCTTCAGGTAGAGGGAAGGTCATAATAAGTCCTTTAAACGAAGGGTATTATAAAGAACATTATGTTACAGCAAGAAGAATTATAAAATGACCTATGATAAAAAGAGTGCTCTAGAGAGTGCTCTTTTTTATATTGACTATTTTTATTCCTTGAGATATTATATAATACTGTATACGCGATATAGCCTATTTTATGGAAGGAGATACCTTATGAAATTTGTAAGAGAAGATGTAAGAAATATAGCCATTATTGCTCATGTTGATCATGGTAAAACTACTTTGGTTGATGCTATGCTTAAACAAAGCGGTATTTTTAGGGCAAATGAAAAAGTTGAGGAAAGGATCTTGGATTTTAACGATTTAGAAAGAGAAAGAGGTATAACAATTCTTGCTAAAAATACTGCTGTTAGATATAAAGATGTGAAAATAAATATAGTGGATACCCCAGGACATGCAGATTTTAGCGGTGAAGTAGAGCGAGTATTAAAAATGGTAGATGGGGTACTTTTGTTGGTAGATTCTTTTGAAGGACCTATGCCACAGACCCGTTTTGTATTAAGTAAAGCATTGGAACTGGATCTAAAACCTATAGTTGTCATAAATAAAATTGATAGGCCTGATGCAAGGCCTCAGGAGGTTATTGACGAAGTCTTAGATCTATTTATTGAATTAGGAGCAAATGATGACCAAATTGATTTCCCTGTTGTCTACACCTCTGCAAAAGAAGGTATAGCAAAATTAAGTTTAGAAGAAGAGTCTCATGACTTGAGACCTCTTTTTGATACGATTTTAGACTATATTCCTGCACCAATAGGAGATATTGAAGCACCATTACAACTTATAGTGACTACTTTAGATTATGATGATTACATTGGGAGAATTGCCATTGGAAAAGTAGTTAGAGGAAAAATAATTTCAGGGGAAGAAGCGGCTATATGTAAAAGAGATGGGTCAATACAAAAAGTTCACATAAATAATCTATATCAGTTTGAAGGACTAAAAAGAGTGCAAGTAGAAGAAGCAAGCTTGGGAGATATTGTGGCGGTTTCTGGCATAAGCGATATTGAGATTGGAGAGACCATTGCAGATAGAGATAACCCCGAGGCGGTAGACTTTGTTCGCATAGAAGAGCCAACAGTTTCTATGACTTTTAGTGTAAATACCAGTCCTTTTGCTGGAACTGAGGGTAAATACGTTACTTCAAGACATTTAAGAGAAAGGCTTTTTAAAGAGCTAGAGACAAACGTCGCATTGCGAGTTGAAGAAACAGATTCTACTGATTCTTTTAAGGTGTCTGGAAGAGGAGAGCTGCATCTTTCTATTTTAATTGAGACTATGAGACGGGAAGGGTATGAATTACAGGTTTCTAAGCCTACAGTGATTTTTAAAGAAATAAATGGAGTAAAAATGGAACCTATTGAACTTTTGACAATAGATATTCCTGAAGAATATATGGGAGTTGTGATGGAAAAATTAGGACCGAGAAAAGCTGAATTGATGGATATGCACACATTAAAGCCAGGAACTATAAGGCTTAAGTTTAAAATACCTACACGAGGCTTAATAGGGTATCGGTCTGAATTTTTAACAGATACAAAAGGAAATGGCATAATGACCTCTGTCTTTTATGATTATGCACCTTACAAAGGAGACATTCCTTCTCGTACGAGAGGCGCTCTTGTAGCTTTTGAGACGGGGGTTGCGACAACTTATGGCCTTTACAATGCTCAAGAGAGAGGGACACTTTTTATAGAGCCAGGTACAAAAGTGTATGAAGGGATGGTTGTGGGAGTTAATTCAAGAAGTGGAGATATTGATGTCAATGTATGTAAGAAAAAACATGTGACAAATTTAAGGTCTGCAACGGCGGATGAAGCTTTGAGGCTATCTCCTGTAAAAAAGATGTCTTTAGAAGAAGCATTAGAATTTATAGATAATGATGAATTGGTTGAAGTTACTCCTCAAAGCATTAGAATACGAAAAAAGATTTTGGATTCACAACAAAGATATAAAAATGCAAAATATAACAAATAAGGGAGCCTTTTTGGCTCCTTTATTATTTATGTGCGCCCGGCATGGGCGATAACTAGGCGGTGAAAGTCCGCTGTGGGCTTGGTAGTGGGAACCACTAGCCAAGAGCAAGGGTGTCCATCGTGAGGTGGAATCTGAAGGAAGCTTAAGGCAAAATCTCGGTCTGATGAACAAGAACCAGATAAGAGGCTGAATTGGGATGGATGAGTTTGCGTAACAAAACGAAGTCCAACACTACCCGAATCCCATACAGTAAATCTGGCAGATATATGAGATGAAAGTTATCGTTCTTACCCGGGGAGGTCTCAAGGATAAGTCATGGAAGTAAAATCTGAAGTGACAACCCATGCAGTGATGTATGGCTGAACCTTGAGAAGTCAGCAGAGGTCATAGTACTTATCTAGACAATAATAGATAAGGAAGGACCGAACGTTAGGAGGTTTTGGAAATCTTATGGACTCGAAAGATATGCAGAGACTGCAGACAACTCAACCAAGAGGCTATCCGTTGAATAGAGAAATGGAATTTCAAAAGACAACGGAAGTGCATAGTATATCATCGGCGTCGGAAGATGGAAGAAACGAGGTACAAAGATATACCGGCAAGATGCTTGAAATGATAGTAGAACGAGGGAACATGGAAGCAGCATACAAGCGCGTTGTTGCAAATAAAGGAAGCCATGGAGTCGATGGGATGGGAGTAGATGAACTTCTACCGTATCTCAAAGAAAACTGGGCAACCATAAAACAACAACTGCTGGAGGGGAAATACAAACCACAACCAGTGCGAAGAGTAGAAATTCCCAAACCTGATGGAGGAAAAAGACTACTAGGAATACCTACAGTACTAGACAGACTAATACAACAAGCAATAGCCCAAATACTAAATAAAGTCTACAACCATACATTTTCTGATAGCAGTTATGGATTCAGACCAGGACGCAGTGCAAAAGACGCAATAAAAGCCGCAGAAGCATACATAAATGAAGGATACACATGGGTTGTAGATATGGACTTAGAAAAGTTCTTTGACAGAGTAAACCACGACGTAATAATGTCCAAACTAGAAAAGCGGATAGGGGACAAAAGAGTACTAAAGTTAATACGAAGATACTTAGAATCAGGAGTAATGATAAACGGAATCAAAATATCAACAGAAGAAGGGACACCCCAAGGAGGGCCATTAAGTCCCCTATTAGCAAACATAATGTTGGACGAACTAGACAAAGAACTTGAGAAACGAGGGCATAAATTCTGCCGATATGCAGATGACTGCAACATATATGTAAAAAGCAGGTCTGCAGGAAACAGAGTAATGAAGAGCATAAAGAAATTCATAGAAAGCAAATTAAAACTAAAAGTCAACGAAGCAAAAAGTGCTGTAGATAGACCATGGAGAAGAAAATTTCTTGGATTTTCATTCTATACAAAAGAAAACGAAGTAAGAATAAGAATCCATGAAAAATCCATCAAAAGGTTTAAGGAAAAAGTAAGAGAAATAACCAATCGGAACAAGGGAATAAGCATGGAAAACAGAATAAAAAGACTAAATCAAATAACAACAGGATGGGTCAACTATTTTGGATTAGCAGACGCGAAAAGCATAATGAAAACCCTTGACGAATGGATAAGGCGAAGACTAAGGGCATGTATATGGAAACAATGGAAGAAGATAAAAACGAAGCATGATAACTTAGTAAAACTAGGAGTAGAAGAACAAAAAGCCTGGGAATACGCCAATACAAGGAAAGGCTACTGGAGAATATCCAATAGCCCAATCCTAAATAAGACTCTTACAAATAAATACTTTGAAAGCATAGGTTATAAGAGTTTATCCCAAAGATATCTAATTGTACACAATTCCTAATGAACCGCCGTATACCGAACGGTACGTACGGTGGTGTGAGAGGACGCTGAATAAAATAATTATTCAGCTCCTACTCGATTATATAAGTCATTTAAAATTTTGTTTATATAATTTATAGTTTCTTGGTAAGGGGGAATACCTTGATATTTTTCTACTGATTGAGGACCAGCATTATATGC
The DNA here is from genome assembly GCF_003722315.1 of Thermoanaerobacter ethanolicus JW 200. Lineage (NCBI taxonomy): Bacteria > Bacillati > Bacillota > Clostridia > Thermoanaerobacterales > Thermoanaerobacteraceae > Thermoanaerobacter > Thermoanaerobacter ethanolicus. Next base: position 1,435,379 of record NZ_CP033580.1, read on the forward strand.
AGCTAATGCTAATCTTATGTCATGGTAAGTATCCAACAAATTTTTTAGGTATCTTACTCCTCCATCTATATTTTGAGAAGGGTCAAAAGGATTGGATACATTTAATTCCTTTGCAGTTGAAGGCATAAGCTGCATAAGTCCCATCGCTCCTGCAGAAGAAACTGCGAATGGATTAAAATTAGACTCTGCTTTGATGACCGCTCTGATGAGATTTGCATCTACATTATATTTTTGACTGGCCCGTTGTATTAAATCTTCAATTTGTTGTAAATTTGTATTTTTTGATGGCGCATTATTACTCACATTTCCTGAATTGTATTGTTGATTTTCTATAGCATTGTTTAAAACTTCAGCAAAAGGTTTATCAGTGTTAAATATTTTTATATTAGCAGGGAGTCTGCTTTGAATTTCGCGAAATTTATTTTCAATTATTTGATTTACAATATTTGTCAATTCAATCCCTCCTATAATATATAATTCGACAAAATTCTTCTAAAACCTCTTTTAAAAGTGCAAATTAGTAAAAAAGTCCTATTAAAATTTTTAAAGGATTTTTTAAAGGAGTATAGTATAATATAAGTAAAGGTTTATGGTAAGGGTTGATAAAGAGATGAAAAACGAAAGAATGCTGGAAGTTTTAATTGTTGTATTAATAATTCCTCTAGTTTCTCTTTTAGCAGGTTATTTCATTTCAAAAGATATTGTAGAGCCTAACATTTCAAAAACAAATGACAGTGATAATCTTAAAGAGATGGTTGTTAAAGGAATTGACTTGTTTGAAGTTGTTTTAGGCAGCTATTCAGATTTTGATACTGCAAAGTATCAGGATGATTTAATGAAGATGAAGGGAGTTTATTCCTTTGTTAGTAAAGATTCTGACAAATATTTGTTAATAGGTGGAATATTTTTAGATAGAGAACAAGCTGCTTTATTTTCTTCTTCCTTAAAGTCTCAAGGCATTTCCAGTGAAGTATATGTAAAAAGAGGGCCTTCTATAAAAATTGCATATGACAAGAAATTAACATCAGAAATGGATGTTTTTATGAACAAATTACAAGATTTTCAACAAATTTTTGATTATATGTCGGCTCTTTCTTATAAGGCTTTTAATGACAAATTAGAAAAACAAGAATTAGAGCAATTAAAGAGAAAAGTAGATAGTTTTAAAAATAGTAAGGAGGATTTTGGAAAAGAAGAAGTGACAATACTAATACAAAAGACGATAAAAATTGTCGATAAAGTAACAAATGATATTAAAAAAATTGAAATATCAGCTGCTTTAGAAGATGGGAATACCTTTAGTTTATTGCAAGAAAGTTTATGGCAATCTTGTGAAGAATATAATACCTTTTTAAAGACAATTGTTACGCAGAACCAATAATGAGGTGTTAAGGTATGAAATTAAAAGAGGTAAAAGAAATTTTAAATGCAGAAGTTATGGTAGGGGAAGAAAAATTAGAAGAAGAAGTGTTTACTGCCTGTGGAGCAGACTTGATGAGTGATGTTTTGGCCTCAAAGGACGAAAAGGCTGTGCTTTTGACAGGGCTTACTAATGTGCAGGTTATAAGAACTGCAGAAGTAGTGGGAGATATTAAATGTATAGTGTTTGTAAGAGGTAAGACTCCGGGAGAGGACATATTGGAACTTGCTAAAAAAGCAGGACTTGTGATAATGAAAACAAGACATCCTCTTTATATTGCCTGTGGCCTTTTGTATTCTAATGGCCTTACTTGTAGAAGTGGTGAATGAAATGGTACTTTATAGTTTAGATTTTGATGTTAAAGCGAGAGATTTTGATTCTGCAGGAGAGGTTTCCAGCAATTTGAGAGCAGTGTTAAAACAGCTTTCCTTAAATCCAGATGTTGTAAGGAGAAGTTGCATAGCTTGTTATGAAGCAGAGATGAATATAATAATTCATTCTTATGGAGGTCACATGAAAATAGAAATTTTTGGCGATAAAATACGCATAACTGCAGAAGACACAGGTCCTGGAATAGAAGACATTGAACTTGCCATGAAAGAAGGATATTCTACTGCTCCTGAAGAGATAAGGGAAATGGGATTTGGAGCCGGCATGGGGCTTCCTAATATGAAGGAAAATTCGGATTTCATGGAGATAAAAAGCAGTAAAGAGGGAACAACTGTGGTGATGGAAATTTTATTTAAGTAGGTGATAAAATGTCATATTTTCACTCTGTGACATTAGATAAGGATAGATGTAGAGGGTGTACTAATTGCATAAAAAGATGTCCTACAGAGGCAATAAGGGTAAGAGATGGGAAAGCAAGGATTATAAATGAAAGGTGCATAGATTGTGGTGAATGTATACGTGTGTGCCCATATCATGCTAAATTGGCGGTAACTGATAGTTTGGATATGATGAAAAATTTTAAGTACAAGATTGCACTTCCTGCTCCTTCTTTATATGGACAATTTAGGGATTTAACTATTAATCAAATATTGAGTGCTTTACTGGATATAGGATTTGATGAGGTTTTTGAAGTAGCATATGCTGCTGAAATTGTTTCTAAGTTTACGCGGGAAGCATTGGCAAAAGGGAATTTAAAAAAGCCAGTTATATCTTCTGCTTGTCCTGCTGTTGTGCGACTTGTACAAATCAAATTTCCTTCTTTGATTGATAATTTATTGGATATATGTTCTCCTATGGATACTGCGGCAATATTAGCGAAAAAGGAGGCAATTAAAAAGACGGGACTAAATGAAGAGGAAATAGGAGTTTTTTTCATTTCCCCTTGTGCTGCAAAAGTGACAAGTGGGAAAAATCCTATTGGTATAGAAAAATCCAAAATTGATGGGGTTTTTTCTATGAAAGAAATATATGGCCTAATCATTGAAAAAGCTAAGACTACTGTTGTCAGAGATTTAAGCAAAGCTTCTATGATAGGTGTTGGATGGGCAAACTCTGGTGGAGAAGCATTTGGTACTTTTACAGAAAATAGTATTTATGTAGACGGGATACACAATGTTGTAGATGTTCTAGAAGAGATTGAATTAGGAAAATTGAACGATTTAGACTTTTTTGAAGGGCTTGCATGTATCGGTGGGTGTATTGGTGGACCTTTGACTGTTGAAAATAATTTTGTGGCCAAAAACAGAATAAGAAAACTGACGGAAAAACTTCCCAAAAGAGAAGAGCCTATGTTTGATGAGAAAGATATTGATTTTGAAGAGGTGAAATGGAAAAAGAAAATAGAAAAAAGTGAAGTTATGAAGTTGGACAAAGACATTTCTAAGGCGCTCGAAATGATGAAACAAATAGACACACAATACAAAGCCTTACCAGGACTTGACTGTGGTTCTTGTGGTTCACCTACTTGTAGGGCATTGGCAGAAGATATAGTGAAAGGTTATGCTACGGAATATGATTGCATTTTTATATTAAAAGACAAAATAAAAAATTTGTCTCAAGAATTAAATGAACTTGCAGGTAAAATTCCTCCAGTTTTAAGTGATAGGGATGTGCAAAATTAATTAAAATAATCATAATCAAAAACCAAAATATGTATTACATACAATATATAGTAATCAACACTGACAATCAAACATAAAGGAAGTGGTAAGGGAAAAGAAAAGACAAAAAGAGGAGCTAAAAAAGGGCATAAATATCCTGTAGAAGTCAAATGTTAAAAAATGGCATGAAATAGATTCAATAAAAATTAGGCCGATTGCATCAAAGCAACAAGAGATCTAAACTCATCATATTTGCCCAATTTAATAGCTACAATAGCGACAGTAAGCAAAGTAATATGGCCAAAAGTATTAAGGTTGCTCACAGAATTAATATTTCTAACATAAGCCTTTTCAAAATCCAGAGCTTTAAAGCGGGAATTATATCTTTCTGATTCAATTCTCAATTTGTAGACGGCCTTAAAATATAGGGAGTCTCTATTAATAGAGGACCTATAATCAGAAGATATAATAGCATACTTAGTACAGCCTCTATGCTTTTTGCCATTAAAATATTTAGGATGATTTATAGGGCAGGCAGAATCATCCTTAGAATTACAGAACTTGCAAACAAATTTTTGCTTAATAAAACCATCAAAATATTGCTTGCCATCTTTAAGCATTTTAATACCCGCTTCACAGACCATATAACCATCATCAGTCAGAGGGGGATTTTTAGAATTACGCTTGTTAAGAGGAATAAAGCAATGACCGTGGAGAATATTTCTAACATAATTATAAAGTTTCTTAACATCATAGCCTTTATCAGCAATAAAATTAACATACTTAAGGTTAAACCACTTATTAGTCTTCTCAAGCAAAGATAAAGCGGCTTCAAAATCAGGGGCATCAGCGGGGGTAGTAGTTTCAGCGATGGGTAAACCAGAGATAGCATCAACAATAATGTGATTTTTATAGCCCCAATAAAACTTATAGCGTTTATTAGAAGAATCGTTAGAAGCAGAATAAACGCCTAATTTACAATCCTTATCTGACTTAGGCTGATTATCTTTAGAGAATTTATTTTTAGAAAAAGACTTAGGGTTATTTAACTTAGTGTTAGCTTTAATAGGGGTAGAATCCATGGAAATAAACTCACCGGAGATAATACCCATATTTTTGAGGATATTGACCTGATTTTGAAAAATAGAGGTCAAATAATCATGAGAGAAGTCATTAATAAAACGGCGAAAAGTCCAATAAGAAGGAAGAGGTTTAGAAATGTCGAAGCCACAAAGATGAGCAATGATAAGATTATTGCGGAGATAATCTAAAAGGTCAGAAATTGTGCCGAATCTTTCAGCTTTCATGACAATAAAAGCTCTAAAAAGTGCATGGTGAGAATAACCCTTACGGCCAGGACTAGAGGAAGGGAATTCAGGTATTGAAGACAGGTCAAGATTTTCAAACATAGAAGAATAGAAATCAATTTTAGACTGAGAGGTAAAGAGTTCAGGTATATTTAAAAGCAATTGAAGCTGGTACATGTAGAATTTCCTCCTTCTTAAAAAATTTTTTATAGTGTATATATAATAATTCGACAAATGGGAGGGGAAATCCTACATAAAAGATAAAAAATTCAAGAGTGATAGGAAAAAAGTATGTCTGTAGAATGGCTTAAATTAAGGCTTCTGAATTTTGCACAAGTCTATTAAGTGAGGGAAAGGAGTGAAATGTTATGAGGATAAAAGTAGCTGATCTTGTCAACAGAGGATTTAAATTAGTTGCAGGGGGCAACGGAATTGACAAAGAAATTGAGGGGGTGTATATATGCGACCTTTTAAGTTGGGTTATGGCCCATGCAAAAGCAAAGAGCGCCTGGATAACAATTCAAACTCATGTAAATATCGTAGCAGTAGCTTTGTTGGCCGAAATAAGTTGTATAATAATTCCTGAAGATGCGAAATTAGATGAAGAAGCTAAGAAAAAGGCTGATGAAGAAGGCATCCCTATATTAAGTTTTACAGGGACTTCTTATGAAGCGGCAATAACTTTGTACGAGATGATGAAATGATGCTTTATTATGATTTGCACATTCATACGGCTTTATCCCCTTGCGCTTCTGATGATATGACTCCTAACAATATTGTCAATATGGCTTCTATAAAAGGACTTGATGTAATAGCTATAACAGACCACAACAGCGCAAAAAATGTGAAAGCTGTGTATAATCTTGGATTAAAAAAAGGCTTGATAGTAGTGCCTGGTATAGAGGTACAGACAAGAGAAGAGGTTCACATACTTTGTTATTTTTATTCAGTAGATGAATGTGCAAAATTTAGTGAAATTATTAACGAAAATTTGATAAAAATTAAAAATGAAAAAACAATCTTTGGGAATCAATTTGTAATGGATGAAGAAGATAATGTTATAGAAGAAATAGATTACTCATTGTTAATTTCGTCAAATTTGAGCATTAATGAAATTTTTGAATACATGGAGGGCAAGGGGGTAGCAGTCCCTGCCCATGTAGATCGGCCTTCCTATAGCATTGTATCAAATCTTGGATTTATTCCTAATATTAAAAATTTAACAACAATTGAGATATCAAAAGGTATTGTGACAGAAAATTTTTTACACTCATATCCTGAATATGGAAAATATAAAATTATAAGGTCTTCGGATGCTCATTATTTAGGAGATATTTCTGAAAGAGAAGAATTCCTACCATGCGAGTTTGGATTAAAAAGCATTGTAGATTGGCTTTATGGCTAATATTTTTTGTAATCCTACTAAATTAGTTGGGATTATCAGAAAATAAAAATTTTTTTATAAAAACTTGTTAAAAATTTAATAAAGTTATGATATAATATTAACGAATAGTGAACAAAAAGTTTACAAAAGATATGGGATATGAAATTTTTAATTCACAAGGAGGGAAATAAATGGAGACCTTATACCAAAAATTCGGTAAAGAGAAAGTAGAGAGGTTTAAAAAGGCTTTAGAGGAATTAAAAAATATCCCTGGCTCTTTGATTGCAATTATGAATGAGGCTCAAGAAATTTTTGGATATCTTCCTATTGAAGTTCAACTTTATATTTCAAAAGAAATGAATGTGCCTTTGACAGAAATATTCGGAATAGCTACTTTTTATTCAAGGTTTACCTTAAAGCCTTCGGGTAAATACAAGATCAATTTGTGTATGGGAACAGCTTGTTATGTAAGAGGAGCTGCAATGGTATTGGGAAAAATAAAAGAGAAATTGGGAATTCAAGTAGGCGAAACAACTCCAGACGGGAAATTTTCTTTAGAACCTACTAGGTGTCTTGGAGCTTGCGGATTGGCTCCTGTTATGATGATAAATGGTGAAGTTTTTGGAAGATTAACTCCTGATGATGTGGATGAAATATTAAGTAAATTTGAGTAAGAGTTTGATTGTTATGAAAGAATTAGCTCTTTATATATTAGATTTGTCACAAAATAGCATAAGAGCAGGAGCAAAAAATATTTATATTGAAATAAATATAGATACTTCAAAAGATATGCTTAAAGTATCTATAGAAGATGATGGATGTGGAATGAATGAAAAATTTCTAAAAAAAGTCACAGACCCTTTTATAACCACAAGAAAGGAAAGAAAAGTAGGACTTGGAATTCCCCTCTTTAAGGAGCTTGCCCAGCTGTGTGAAGGAAACTTTGAAATTCTTTCTGAGGAAGGAAAAGGAACAAAAATAATAGGTACTTTTAAACTTTCCAGTGTAGACCTTGTTCCAATAGGAGATATGGCTTCAACAATTGTATCTTTGATATTATCTGCACCAGAGGTCGACATTGTGTATAAATACAGCAAAGATGGCTATGAGTTTTTGTTTGATACTAAAGAACTCAGAAAAGTGCTAAAAGAAGTCAGTTTAAATGATATTAAGGTATTAAATTGGATAAAGGAATATGTAAAAGAGAATATGAAAGGTGATATGGAGGTGTAATAATGAAATCTATAGAAGAATTAGAAAAAATCAGGAAAGAGACATTGGAAAAAATCAATTTGAGAAAAGATAGGTCAGGCATAAGGATTGCCGTTGGAATGGCTACTTGTGGTATTGCGGCAGGAGCAAGGCCTGTCATGATGGCGATATTAGATGAGCTCAGTAAAAGGAATGTGACTGATGTAATTGTCACAGAGACTGGTTGTATAGGTATGTGTAAACTAGAACCTATTGTAGATGTTTATGTTCCAGGACAAGAAAAAGTAACCTACGTAAAGGTTGATGAGAAAAAGGCAAGACAAATAGTTGTTGAACATGTTATAAATGGTCATCCAATCAGAGAATGGACTATTGAAAATTACGAATAGAGGAGGGGAAATAGCATGCTTTATAGGTCACACGTAATGGTATGTGGTGGTACCGGATGTACATCTTCAGATTCTGATAAAGTAGCAGAGCGTTTTACAGAGGAAATAAAAAAGGCTGGTCTAGATAAAGAAGTATTAGTTGTTAGGACAGGATGCTTTGGTCTTTGCGAATTGGGACCAGTTGTTGTAGTGTATCCTGAAGGAGTTTTTTATAGCAGAGTTAAACCTGACTATGTTCCTGAAATTGTAGAGGAGCACTTGCTAAAAGGAAGACCTGTTAAGAAATATCTCTATGGAGAAAGTGTAACGGAAAAAGCTATAAAGCCATTGGAAGAGACTCCTTTCTTTAGAAAGCAAAAGAGAATTGCTCTTAGAAATTGTGGTATTATCAACCCTGAAGATATAAGAGAAGCAATTGCTTTTGATGGATATAGGGCTTTAGCAAAGGTTCTTACTCAAATGACTCCAAAAGAGGTTATCGAAGAGGTCAAAAAATCCGGATTAAGAGGTAGAGGTGGCGGTGGATTCCCAACAGGTGTAAAATGGGAATTTGCTTACAACCAAAAAGAAACTCCTAAGTATGTAGTCTGCAATGCCGATGAAGGCGACCCTGGTGCTTTTATGGATAGAAGCATATTGGAAGGAGACCCTCATAGTGTTTTAGAGGCTATGGCAATAGCAGGATATGCAATTGGAGCAAACCATGGATATATTTATGTAAGGGCAGAATATCCTTTGGCAGTAAAAAGGCTTAAAATTGCTATTGAGCAGGCTAGAGAATATGGTCTTTTAGGAAAAAACATATTTGGGACAGGTTTTGATTTTGACATTGAGATAAGATTAGGAGCAGGTGCTTTTGTCTGTGGAGAAGAGACTGCACTTTTAAATTCAGTAATGGGAAGAAGAGGAGAACCAAGACCAAGACCGCCATTCCCTGCTGTAAAAGGTGTGTGGGATAAACCAACGATTATAAATAACGTAGAGACATTTGCTAATATTCCACCGATTATCTTAAATGGTGCTGAATGGTTTTCAAGCATTGGTACAGAAAAATCGAAGGGAACAAAAGTTTTTGCCTTAACTGGTAAAGTAAACAACACAGGTCTTATTGAAGTTCCAATGGGAACTACTTTGAGAGAAATTATATACGAAATAGGTGGAGGAATACCCAATGGGAAGAAATTTAAAGCTGCTCAAACAGGAGGACCTTCCGGCGGATGTATTCCTGCAGAGCATTTAGATACACCAATCGATTATGATTCTTTAATAAATGTAGGTTCTATGATGGGTTCAGGTGGGCTTGTTGTAATGGACGAAGACACCTGTATGGTTAATGTTGCAAAATTCTTCCTTGAGTTTACAGTTGATGAGTCTTGCGGGAAATGTGCGCCTTGTAGGATTGGTACAAGAAGGATGCTGGAGATTTTAGAAAAGATAACTTCTGGTAAAGGTGAGGAAGGAGACATTGAAAAATTAGAAGAACTTGCTAAAACTATTAAAGCTACAGCTTTATGTGGACTTGGACAGACAGCGCCAAACCCAGTTTTATCTACAATTAGATATTTCAGGGATGAATACGAGGCCCATATAAAGGAAAAAAGATGCCCAGCTGGTGTATGTCAAGCATTGTTGAGATTCTATATAGATCCAGATAAATGTAAAGCTTGTGGAATTTGCGCTAAGAATTGTCCTGTCAATGCGATTTCCGGAAAACCAAAGGTACCTTATGTAATTGACCAAGACAAATGTATCAAGTGTGGTACCTGTATTGAAAAATGTCCATTTGGCGCAATATACAAAAAATAATTGAGGAAGGAGTGTAAAAGATGGACAAAGTTCGTGTTACGATAGACGGCATCACTGTAGAAGTCCCCTCCCATTACACGGTATTGGAAGCAGCAAAAGAAGCAGGCATAGATATTCCTACACTGTGTTACCTCAAGGAAATTAACCAAATTGGCGCTTGTCGTATATGTGTAGTTGAAATAGAAGGAGTTAGAAATTTACAAACCTCCTGCACTTATCCGGTATTTGATGGTATGAAAGTGTATACAAATACACCTAAAGTTAGAGAAGCACGGAAATTAAATCTTGAGCTTATACTTTCAAATCATGATAGAAGTTGTTTGACTTGTATTAGAAATACTAACTGTGAGCTTCAATCATTGTCTAAAAAATTAGGAGTAGATGAAATAAGGTTTGAAGGAGAAAATATAAAGTATTCTATAGATGATGCTTCTCCTTCTGTTGTAAGGGACCCAAATAAGTGTGTACTTTGTAGAAGATGCGTGGCAGTATGCTCACAAGTTCAAAACGTATTTGCTATTGGAATGGTAAATAGAGGATTTAAAACAATGGTAGCACCTTCTTTTGGCAGAAGTTTAAAAGATTCTCCTTGCATAAGTTGTGGCCAGTGTATCCAAGTGTGTCCTGTAGGAGCTATATATGAAAAAGACCATACAAGAAGAGTTTACGAGGCTTTAGCAGATGAGAAAAAATATGTGGTAGCTCAAACAGCCCCAGCTGTAAGAGTAGCATTAGGTGAAGAGTTTGGTATGCCTATAGGAAGTATTGTTACAGGAAAAATGGTAGCAGCTTTGAGAAGAATGGGTTTTGATGCGGTATTTGATACGGATTTTGCAGCAGATTTGACTATAATGGAGGAAGGTTCGGAACTTCTTGAAAGGCTTAAAAATGGCGGAAAACTTCCTATGATAACTTCCTGCAGCCCTGGTTGGATAGCTTTTTGTGAAAAATATTATCCAGAATTTATAGACAATCTTTCAACTTGCAAGTCTCCTCACATGATGATGGGGGCATTGGTAAAGAGTTATTATGCAGAAAAGAAAGGGCTTAATCCTGAGGATATATATGTAGTATCTATTATGCCATGTACAGCTAAAAAATTGGAGATTGAAAGACCAGAAATGCAGCATAATGGCATAAAAGACGTGGACGCTGTTCTTACGACAAGAGAATTAGCGAGAATGATAAAAGAAATGGGCATTGACTTTGTAAATCTTAAAGATGAAGAATACGACGAACCTCTTGGAATGTCTACTGGTGCAGGAGTGATATTCGGAGCTACAGGTGGAGTTATGGAGGCAGCCTTAAGAACAGTTGCAGATATTGTAGAAGGGAAAGACTTAGACAAATTTGATTATGAAGAAGTTAGAGGTTTAGAAGGTGTAAGAGAGGCTACTATAAGAATAGATGGTATGGACGTAAAAGTTGCCATAGCAAATGGAACAGGAAATGCGAAAAAACTTCTTGACAAAGTAAAAGCTGGCGAGGTAGAGTATCACTTCATAGAGGTAATGGGCTGCCCAGGAGGATGTATAATGGGAGGCGGTCAGCCGATCCACAATCCCAATGAAATGGAAAAAGTAAAAGAATTAAGAGCGAAGGCTATTTACGAAGCAGATAAAAACTTGCCTATCAGAAAATCTCACAAAAATCCTGCAATACAAAAACTTTATGAAGAATTTTTGGGCAGTCCTTTAAGCGAAAAGTCTCATCACTTGCTCCACACTCATTATTCCAAGAAGGAATTGTATCCTTTGGTAAAATAAATTTAATTAATAGTAAAGCTTCCAATACTTTATTGGGAGCTTTACCATTTTTTTATTTTAAAGTTAGTTATAGAAATGTATATAATTTGTGATATAATAAAAAAGAATGGTAGTTTATGAGGACAATACAACTTAAGGAGTGAAAGAAATTGAGAAGAGGCAAAAGTCCTTGGACATTGGTATTTTTAATTGTCGTAGGACTAATTTTAGGAGGTTTTTTAGGGGACCTATTGGCACATTTTTTTAAAGAATTAGCTTATCAACAAATAATAGGTATGAGCAATCCTCTTACTTTGGATCTGAATTTTATTAAATTTTCCTTTCTATTATCTGTTAAGATAAACATAGGGACTGTAGTAGGATTAATTCTTGCAATATACGCTTATTACAAAATGTAGGTGATAAAATGAAAATTGTCCTCGCTTCTAAATCGCCAAGAAGAAGAGAGTTACTTTCAAATTTAGGACTCGACTTTGAAGTGATCGAAAGTAATGTGGAGGAGTTTTCAAATGAAAAGCATCCTTCAAGATATGTTATGGATTTATCTTTTAATAAAGCCATGTTGGTTGCTAAAAAATTAAAGGAAGAAGCTATAGTAATTGGTGCTGATACTATTGTAGTAATTGAAGATAAAGTTTTAGGAAAACCAAAGGATAGAGATGAAGCCTATATTATGCTTAAAAGCTTACAAGGAAGAGTTCATACAGTATATACAGGAATTACTATTGTTAGGACTAAAGATTTTAAATATGTAAGTGATTTTGAAGAGACAAAAGTTTGGATTAAAAAATTACAAGATGAGGAAATATTTAATTATATAGATACTGGCGAATGTTATGATAAAGCGGGAGCATATGCTATACAAGGATTTGGTGCTCTTATTGTTGAAAAGATTGTAGGAGATTATTTTAATGTGGTAGGTCTTCCAATTTCAAAACTTTTTGATATTTTAAAAAGAGAGTTTGATGTGAGGTTACTTTGAAAGGGTGAAAGTATTGGGCAAGGATGCGAAAATCATGATAAAAGACTTGCCTTATGAGGAAAGACCCAGAGAAAGACTTATAAAACATGGAGCTCAAGTATTGTCAAATGCCGAATTGATAGCTATAATAATAGGGACAGGAAGTAAAAGAGAAAGTGCGATTACTTTAGCGCAAAGGCTTATAATGGAAGATAGAGGGCTTAAATTCATTGTAGATTCAAGCGTAGAAAAGCTTGCCAGCATAAAAGGAATTGGTGTAGCTAAGGCAGTAAAGCTAAAAGCTGCAGTAGAATTAGGACGCAGAATGATGTTATCTACGGGAAGTGATAGTTTCACAATAACATCGCCAGAAGATGTCATAAATTTGATGATGGATGAAATGAGGTATTTGACGAAAGAGCATTTTAAAGTGATAATGCTTAATGTAAAGAATAAAGTTATTGCAATAGAGACTATATCTATAGGTAGTTTAAATACTTCCATTGTGCATCCAAGAGAAGTATTTAAGGCTGCAATTGAAAGGTCATCTTCCTCTATAATTCTTGTTCACAATCATCCCAGTGGAGACCCTACTCCTAGCAGAGAAGATATAGAAGTGACAAAAAGGCTGGTAGAAGGGGGAAATATACTGGGTATAAAAGTTTTAGATCATGTTATAATTGGGGATGGGAGAGGTATAAGTCTTAAAGAAAAGGGGTATTATGAGTTTGAATAAAATAGGAAGGAGTATACGCAGATGAGAGGATTTTCCAGAGATATTGGAATTGATTTAGGTACTGCCACAACTTTGGTATATGTACAAGGTAAGGGAATTGTTTTAAGAGAGCCATCCGTTGTGGCGATGAGGACAGATTCGAAGACAATTCTTGCAGTTGGAGAAGAAGCAAAAAAGATGGTAGGTAGAACTCCTGGAAACATAATCGCTATAAGGCCTATGAGAGATGGTGTAATAGCTGATTTTGATATAACTAAGGCTATGTTGGATCACTTTATAAGTAAAGTTAATCCAAGAAAAGGATTATTTAGGCCTAGAGTTATAGTTGGTATACCTTCAGGGGTTACGGAAGTAGAGAAAAGAGCAGTTATTGAAGCAGCTTTACAAGCAGGGGCGAAAGAAGCTCATACAGTAGAAGAGCCTATGGCTGCAGCAATTGGTGCAGGTCTTCCTGTTGAAGAACCAACTGGCAGTATGGTTGTAGACATAGGCGGTGGTACTACAGATGTGGCTGTAATTTCTCTTGGAGGAATTGTTACCAGCAAGTCTTTGAGAGTTGGCGGAGATGAAATGGATGAAGCCATAATCAATTATATAAAGAGAGAATATAACCTCATGATAGGAGAAAGGACTGCAGAAGAGATAAAGATACAAATTGGTTCAGCTTTTCCAAAGGATAAAGAAGAAACTATGGATATAAGGGGAAGGGATTTGGTGTCTGGGCTTCCAAAAACTTTAAAGATTACTTCAACTGAGATTTTGGAAGCTTTAAAAGATCCAATATCTAGTATAATTGAAGCTATAAAGATGACTCTTGAAAAGACTCCACCAGAGCTTGCAGCAGACATCATGGACAGAGGAATTATGTTAACAGGCGGTGGTGCTCTTTTGAGCGGCATAGACAAGCTCATAAGAGAGGAAACAGGAATGCCTGTACAAATAGCTGATCAGCCAACGGATTGTGTGGCACTTGGAGCAGGGAAAATTTTAGAGGAAAGTTCCCTCTTTAGGAGAGTTTTAAGTCCGGCAAGTAGAGCTTGAGAGGTGTTATTGGCGTGCCACGCTTTTTTAGAAATAATAAGCAATTTATTTTGTTTTTTTTGATAGCCGTGGCGCTTATTGCCGCCATGGCTTATACTTATGATACCGAAAGGTATGTTACTAAAGTAGAATCTATAGTTGGAACTGTTTTTACTCCCATTCAAAAAGTTTTCTATCAAATGGGAGAGGGAATTTCTAATTTGTTTTCTTCAATTAGTGAGATAGGTACTTTAAGGGCAACAAATGAAAAACTTCAAAAAGAAGTAGAAAAACTGAGAAAAGAAAATATTCAGTTACAGGAATTAATGAACGAAAATAAAAGGCTTAAAGAAGCTTTAAATTTTAAAACAGAAAATGTTGAACTAGATTTAAAACTTGCTACTATAACAGGAAAGAATTCAGGAAATTGGTTTAATACTTTTACTATTGATAAAGGCAAAAATGAGGGTATACAACCTGGCATGGCAGTTTTAGACGAGAGAGGCAATATGGTGGGACAGATTACTGAAGTAGGAGACAATTGGGCAAAGGTATTAGCCATTATAGATAGAGATAGTTCTGTAAGCGCTGTAGATGTACGAACTCGTGATAATGGTGTGGTAAGAGGAGATTCAAACGGTGGACTTATCATGATATATCTTCCCTTAGATGCCGAATTGATAGAAGGTGATGTAGTAACTACTTCTGGTATGAGTAGATTCCCAAAAGGTTTGATAATAGGAAAAGTATCAAAAGTTACTCGAGACCCAGGTTCTTTGCTAAAACAAGCCGTCATAAAACCAGCCGCTGATTTTGAAAGATTGGAGTATGTTTTTGTAGTTACTAATACAACAAATACAGGGAAGTAGAGTATTATGAGAAAAGTATACAAATATCTATTGATTGTTTTGTTAATTGTTTTACAAACAACTTTATTCAGATTTATAGATATCTTTGGCGTCAAACCAGATGCAGCTTTTATTGTAGTACTAAGTTTTTCACTTTTAAATGGCTCTTGGGAAGCAATTTATTTAAGTCTTTTTGCCGGGCTTATTCAAGACATTCTTTTTAATAATGCTCTAGGGGTTACTACTTTTTCTTTGCTCATTGTCAGCTACATTACAGGGCTTTTAAGCAAAAGTGTTTTTAAAGAAAGTTCTTTTGTGGCTTTTGTGTTTGTCTTTTTAGGAACCCTTCTTTATAACCTTATAACGATGTTTTCAATGGTTTTGATGAAGTATGAGTTTAATTTCTTATCAGATTTTATGAATGTTGCGATGATACAGGCGGTTTATAATTCTGTAATTACTGCTTTTGCCTATAGATATTTAGTTTCCTTTAACAGATATGTTAATGAAAATAAAGTAAATTTTTTTAGGAAAAGCAAATTTTGAAGGTGATATCCTTGAATGAGAGCCTTAAAAAAAAGTTTTATACTTTTGGAGCTATTATCCTTGCCCTTCTTGTCGTTTTAGTTTCCCGCTTAATTTATTTACAACTGATAAAAGGCGACTATTATAGAGAAATATCAATGCGGCAAGCAATTAGACTTATACCTATTGATGCTCCTCGTGGGGAAATTGTTGATAGATATGGAGTAAAGTTAGCCACAAATAGACCAAGCTTTTCTGTAGATATTATAAAAGGAGAAATAGTTGATAGTCACCTTAACGAGACTATATTAAAATTAATGGATATTTTGACGAAGAATAATGTAAAATATAAAGATGATTTGCCTATCTATTTAGATGAAAATGGAAATCCTTATTTCAATTTTAAAAATTCAGATGAAGTATCAGTAAAAGAAGAAACTTTAAAAACTCGAGAAAAAGCCTGGAAAAAAGCTAATAACATAAATGAAAATGCTACTGCTAAAGAGGCATGGGATATTTTGATAAAAAAATTTAAAATACCTAAGGATATGGATCCAATAGAAGCGAGAAAAATAATGGTTGTGCGTCAATTAATGGAAGAACAAGGCTATAATCAATATCAGCCAGTAGAAATAGCTGTGGATGTCGATCAAAAAACAGTTGCCGAGATTGAGGAAAAACATTTAGAATTGCCAGGAATTATGATAAATGTAAAACCTGTTAGATATTATCCTTATGAAACACTATTATCCCAAACTTTAGGATATATTGGTCGAATTACTCAAGAAGATTTAAAAAACTTGGATATGAGTAAATACAAGCTTACAGATTTGGTTGGGCATTCTGGACTTGAAGCATTGTATGAAAAGTATTTAAGAGGAAAAGATGGTGGACAACAAGTAGTAGTAGATAATTATGGAAGATTAATAAAGAATTTAGGGACAGAACCTCCTGTACCAGGTGATACTATATTTTTAACCATTGACAAAAATATTCAAGAGGCGGCAGAACAATCTCTTATCACAACTATGCAAAATATAAGAGAGGGGAAATATGGCGAGTCTTTTCCTGCTAATATTGGAGCAGCAGTGGTTGTAGATGTAAACACAGGAAAAGTTTTAGCATTAGCCAGTATCCCTGGTTATGATCCAAACATTTTTGCTACTGGCAATCCCCCTAAAGATGTAGTAAATGAACTTTTTAAATCAAGAGATGCTACAGCTGATCCAAGTCCTATTTTCAATTATGCAACTCAAGGAGCAGTACCTCCAGGATCTACCTTCAAGATGGCTGTTGCATTCGCAGCTTTAGACACTGGTGTCACAACAGTTGATGAAAAATATTTAGACCCAGGAATATATCCTTATACAGGACAGCGTAACTGGCTATGGCCACGGACACAAGGTTGGGTGAATGTTTCTGATGCAATTAAATATTCTACTGATACCTATTTTTATGAAATGGGAAGAAGAATGGGAATAGATAAAATAGTCGAATATGCCAAGAAATTTGGTTTAGACCAAAAAACAGGAATAGAGCTGTATGAAGCAAAAGGTGTTATTGCAAGTCCACAATATAAAAGAGAATATTATCTTGGGTTGATAAAATCAATGGTGAAAACAGATACAAATCCAGATGGAGTTATAACGGAAGAACAGTATCAAAAAATTGTAGAAATCATTGATAAAGGGAATTTGAGTGACTATAATACCTTTTTACAATTAGAAAAGATGGGTATAAAAGATACAAAGCTTCAAAGAAAGTTATGGGAAATGATGTATTATGCAAAACATTGGAGCTTGACAGATACTTGTAGTGCGGCAATAGGACAAGGAGATAATCAGTTTACTCCTTTAGAAATTGCTAGTTATGTGTCTACATTAATAAATGGAGGAATTAGATATAAACTTCATTTAGTTGATAAAATTGTGTCCCCAGATGGAAAAATTGTTGAGGAAACAAAGCCAGAAGTTTTAGATAGAATTCATATTCCCAAGAAATACCTCGATGCTATAAAGTTAGGTATGAAAGGAGTAACTGAAAGAGGAGGTACTGCAAGCGGTGCTTTTCGCAATTTTCCTATTCCTGTAGGGGGCAAGACAGGTACTGCAGAAGTAGTTGGAAGGGCTAATTATGCTTGGTTTGTTGGCTTTGCTCCTTATGATGATCCTCAAATAGTTGTAGTTGCGGTTATATACCAAGGAGGACATGGTTCTTACGCAGGTTATGTAGCGAGAGATATTTTTGATGCTTATTTTGGATTGAGTAAGAATAATACAGGTGAAACCTTCAATGTGATAAATTTGCCTATAAGATGATTTGTGGGTGAGGATATTTTATCCTCTTTTTTTCTTTAACAAGAAGGAAAATTACGATTTGTGGAGAATATAGATAATAACGAGTGTTTTACGGAGGTAGATTATGATAAAAGAAGCAATAAAAATTCAAGGGACAAAAGAAGGGCTGGTAATTGTATTAGAAGAGGATGTAGATATTGAAATACTAAAAGAGAAAATAGTGAATAGAATTGAGAAATCTCTTAAATTTTTTGAGGGTGCAACTCTTACTGTGAGAGTAAAAAGTTTAAACGTCAAAGAAGAGAAATTACAAGAATTAAAAGACTTTATTTTTGATAAATACGGCATTGAGGTGCGGGTAAAAAATTTTCAAGAAAAACATATAAAAAATGTGACAGATGACGAAATATTTAATGGGTTAGAAGAGGGGATAACAAAATTTCATAAAGGTACTGTTAGGTCAGGACAGGTTGTGAAATACCATGGTAATCTTGTAATAATTGGGGATGTGAATCCTGGAGGATTAGTACAAGCTGCCGGTAATATAGTTGTTATGGGGACGTTGAGGGGAATAGCTCATGCGGGATTTACTGGCAATAAGGAGGCTGTAATTGTAGCTTCTTCCTTAAGAGCAATGCAGCTTAGAATAGCTAATGTTATCTCCAGGGCTCCAGATAAAGATGATGCCAGTGATTATCCCGAAATTGCAGTTGTTAAAAAAGGTAAAATTATTGTAAAACCTCTTTACCATCTCAATGATTTATGGTAAAATATTCTAAAAAATAATATTAATGGAATGGAGTGGTACGATGAGCGAAGCAATAGTTATAACTTCTGGAAAAGGTGGAGTTGGGAAAACTACTTCTACTGCAAATATTGGTACATACCTTGCTATGAAAGGTTATAAAGTTGCTTTAGTCGATACTGATATAGGTTTAAGAAATCTTGATGTAGTGATGGGATTGGAAAATAGAATTGTGTATGATATTGTTGATGTAGTAGAGGGGCAGTGCAGATTAAAGCAAGCTTTGATAAAGGACAAAAGGTTTGATGGGCTATATCTTTTACCTGCCGCTCAAACAAGAGATAAATCTGCTGTTACTCCAGAGCAAATGCAAAAATTAATAGGAGATTTGAAAGAGGAATTTGACTATATATTAGTAGATTGTCCTGCAGGTATTGAACAAGGATTTAGAAATGCAATTGCAGGTGCTGATAGAGCAATTGTCATAACTACTCCAGAAGTTTCAGCGGTTAGAGATGCTGATAGGATTATAGGACTTTTAGAGGCTGCGGAACTTCACAATCCTAAGTTAGTTATAAACAGGATTAAGATGGATATGGTCAAAAGAGGAGATATGATGGATATTGAAGATATTATAGATATTTTAGCTATTGACCTTTTAGGTGTCATTCCTGATGATGAAAATATAATTATTTCTTCCAATAAAGGTGAACCGATTGTTATGGATGAGAGGTCATTAGCAGGACAAGCCTATAGAAATTTGGTGGAAAGACTTTTAGGGAATAATGTGCCTTTAATTAACCTTGATATAGGAAATGGATTTATGGATAGACTCAAAAAGCTTTTTAAGCTGGCTTAGCGCTTTTAGGAGGTGTGATTTGTGGATTTATTTAAATCTTTTGGAGGAAAAAACAACAGTAAAGATATAGCAAAAGAAAGGTTACAACTTTTATTGGTCCATGATAGGGCGGACGTTTCTCCTAAATTTTTGGAAATGATAAAAGAAGACATATTAAACGTTATTTCTAATTACGTGGATATTGATGAAGCAGGACTAAATGTAGAAATTACAAAAGAAAAAAGAAGTGATAATACCTATATGCCTGCTCTTCATGCGAATATTCCTATAAAGAAAATGAAACAGGTGATAAGATAACTGGCCGTAGGCCAGTTTTTTTATATAGTGAAAATCTCTTTTATATGGTATAATACAAGTTGGATTGCTGAAAAAGAGGGGATTAAAGTGTTTGATAAAAAACTTTTAAAAAACTTTGACTGGGGACTTTTGATTGTTGTGCTTTTAATCTCTATATATAGCGTTATTGTAGTGACAAGTGCTTCTCATGCAATTCAGACGGGTTCCTACAAAAAAGTTATTGTTCAGTCTGCGGCAATTTTAATAGGACTTATTTCTATCGCTCTAATATGTCTTTTTGATTATAATATTCTTGCTAAGTTTTCTACTTTTATATATATTCTCAACCTTTTTGGTCTTGTGCTAGTTTTAGCAACAGGAAAGGTAAGTAACGGTGCACAAAGCTGGATAAGTTTAGGGCCTGTGGATCTTCAGCCTTCCGAATTTTCTAAGTTGGCATTAGTGCTAACTTTGGCGAATATGTTTAGCAAGGCGGAAGAAATAAAGACCTTTAAAGAACTTTTGTGGCCAATGGTTTATGTAGGGATTCCTTTTGTTGCGGTGATGTTGCAGCCGGATTTAGGGACAGGGCTTGTATTTATTGCAATTTTTTTAGCGATAGTATATATCTCGGGGATAAGAACAAGGGTATTGACACAGCTTTTTGCCTTAGGAATTGCCCTGCTGCCTATTGGATACAAACTATTAAAACCTTACCAGAGAAATAGACTTTTATCCTTTTTAAATCCGGAACTGGACCCAATGGGAACAGGTTATCATGTGATTCAGTCTAAAATTGCTATCGGTTCAGGAATGTTTTGGGGGAAGGGGCTTTTTCACGGCAGCCAAACTCAGCTCTATTATCTTCCCGAAGCATGGACAGACTTTATTTTTTCTGTTGTAGGGGAAGAATTAGGGTTTATAGGGGCATCTATACTGATAGTTCTCTATGCCATTATGCTGTATAAAGCTTGGAAGATTGCTTATAATGCTAAGGATAAATATGGAATGCTCGTGGCCGTAGGAATTATTGCTATGTTTACATTTCATATCTTTGAAAATATAGGGATGACTATTGGGATAATGCCAATCACAGGTATTCCTCTTCCCTTTATGAGCTATGGGGGAAGTGCAATGGTAGCAGACATGATGGCAATAGGACTTTTAGAAAATATAAGCATGAGAAGGCAAAAGATAAACTTTTAGGGGGAATTTCTATGAATATAGCTTTGATAGCCCATGACCAAAAAAAAGAACTTATGGTGAATTTCGCAATTGCCTATAAGCATATCTTTGAAAAATGCAATATATACGCAACAGGCCATACAGGACAACTTATCAAGGAGGCGACAGGTCTAAATGTAAATTGCCTTTTACCCGGCCCTCTTGGTGGAGACCAACAGATTGGTGCAATGATTGCTGAAAATAAGATTGATATGGTGATTTTTTTAAGAGACCCACTTACGGCTCAACCCCATGAACCAGATATTTTGGCTCTGCTTAGAGTTTGTGATGTGCATTCTATTCCATTGGCGACTAATATCGCTACTGCAGAAGTTTTATTGAAGGGAATGGAGCAAGGACTTTTAGAGTGGAGAGAAATAGCAGATAAATAAAATAATTTATCATAATAATGCCTCCTTCAAAATAAAATGTAACATAGAAGGAGGCATATATCATGAAATACCAACGAATTCCTTATTATTCTCCCAAAAAATTTAGCACTTACAAAAAGTATGCAGAGCTATTTGAAAATCAATTAATTATTTCATTAGTTTTATTAGGAATGATTTTGCTTTTTAAAGCAGTTGACGTGCCTATAGCTAACTCTTTTATAAATGCTACTAAAAGTGCGCTAAGTTATGATATGAATTACGAAAACACAAAGAAAGGGTTAAAATTAGTTCAAAGTAAGATTCCTTGGCTTAAAGAAAGTGTGATAAAAGTTTTTTCTCCCACTGAAGAAAAAACTTCAGAAAATAAAACTTCTTCTGATGTTTCTCAGGCTTCTATCAAAATGATTGCACCTGTTACTGGAAAGGTAACCTCTGGCTTTGGAATGAGGGTTGATCCTATTACAAACCAATTGACAAATCATACTGGTATTGATATAGATGCTCCTATTGGAACAGAAGTGAAGGCAGCATTAGATGGGGTAGTAATGTTAGTGGAGGAGCAAAACCAGGATTTTGGAAAAGTCATAGTTTTAAGGCATGCTAATGATGTAAGGACCGTCTATGCTCATTTATCAGAAATTTTAGTGAAAGAAAAAGACCAAGTAAAACAAGGGGATATAATTGGGAAGACAGGCGATACTGGGAAAGTCACTGCTCCTCACTTGCATTTTGAAGTTTGGGAAAATGGCAAGCCAGTAGACCCCTTGACAAAGGTTGTTATAGGGGATGCTGCCAGTGAAGGCGCAAAATGAAATTTAGAGGGATTGAAGTAAAAATACATTTTTCTACTTTTGCATTTGCATTACTTTTAATTGCAACGGGATTTATAAAAGAATTAATTGCTATTTTTGCTACAGTTTTCGTTCACGAATGTGGACACATTTATATTGCCAAGAAACTAAAAGTAGAGGTGCTACAAGTCAATATCTATCCTTTTGGAGGAATTGCTCTTTTGGACAGCATAGTGTTTATAAGACCAGACTTAGAAGTGTTAGTTGCACTGGCAGGACCTATGTCCAATATTTTTTTTGTTTTTTTTGGAGAATTCATTTCACAAGTTTTACAAATAGACATGGATTATTTTATAAAAGCTAGTATTGCAATGGCTTTTTTTAATCTACTGCCAGGGCTTCCTTTGGATGGAGGACGGGTTTTAAAAAGTGTTTTGTCATATTTTATTAGCCTAAGAAGTGCTATTGCGACTGCTGTTTTTTCTTCCTATGCTATTTCTCTCGTTATGTTATATCTTCTTCTAAAAGGCATATTCAATTGGAAGCTAAATGTTGTTTATGCTTTTTTATCGGTGTTATTAGTAGTCGCGGCAAATAAAGAGAAAAAGGCATCAGCTTTTTTGCAAATGAGAGATCTTTTTAGAAAAAAAGCAGAGTTCTACAAAAAAGGATTGATGGGGGTACATCATATAGCAGTATTAGAAAAGGAGACAATTGCAAATGTTATAAAAAGTTTTATACCTGCTAAATACCATGTTATAATAATATTAGACGACAAATTTAGGGAAAAATATAGAATAACCGAGACTCAGCTTTTTGAATATGCGGTAGAACATGGATTGTATTTACCAATTGGTGAGATTATAAAATGACTATGGAGGAAGGAAGATGAATAACTTAAAGGATAAAATAGATGCTTTGCTTATGAAAGTAAGCAAACCTACAAGATACACAGGAGGAGAATTAAATTCTTCTATAAAAAATCCGGAGGAAGTCAAAGTAAGGTTTGCTTTTGCTTTTCCGGATGTATATGAAGTGGGAATGTCTCATTTGGGGCTTAGAATTTTATACCATCTTTTAAACAAAAGAGAAGACGTATATTGTGAAAGGGTTTTTGCGCCATGGTTGGATATGGAAAAACTCATGAGGGAAAATGACATTCCTCTTTTTAGTTTAGAGACAAAAACCCCATTAGATAAATTTGACTTTATAGGTTTTACTCTCCAGTATGAGTTAAGTTATACAAATGTAATAAATATGCTTAACTTAGCGGGTATTCCTATCCTATCAAGAGATAGGAAAGGGTTACCTTTTGTCATTGCTGGTGGACCCTGTGCTTATAACCCTGCTCCTTTATCTGACGTTATTGACTTTTTTGTAATGGGAGAAGGAGAAGAGGTCATAAATGAAATTATTGACGCTTATATAGATTGGAAGAAAAGAGGAGGAGAAAGAGAAGAATTTTTACAAATTGTTTCTCAAATCAAAGGAGTATATGTTCCTAAGTACTATATGGAAGTATACAATCAAGATGGAACAATAAAAGAGATAAGGACTATTAAAAAAGGAGTGCCCGAAAAGGTAAAGAAAAGAATAGTTAAAGATTTTGAAAATGTGTATCATCCTGAGGAGCAAATTGTTCCTTTTATGGACATAGTTCACGATAGAATAATGTTAGAAATTTTTAGAGGATGTACTCGTGGTTGTAGATTTTGTCAAGCTGGCATGATATATAGGCCAGTGAGGGAAAAATCAAAGGAAAAAATTTTAGATTTAGCGGACAAGCTTATAAAATCTACAGGGTATGAGGAAATATCTTTAACTTCTTTAAGTACTTGTGATTATTCTCAAATTGAAGACTTAGTCAAAAAACTGATTGATAAATATAAGGATAAAGGAGTTGGAGTTTCTATACCCTCTACACGAGTAGACGCTGTATCTATAAATTTGTTAAAAGAAATACAAAAAGTTAGAAAAACAGGTCTTACTTTAGCACCAGAAGCTGGTACACAAAGACTTAGAGACGTAATTAATAAAGGGATTACAGAGGAAGATATTTTAGAGGCGACAAAAGAGGCTTTTTCTGCAGGATGGACAAATGTCAAACTTTATTTTATGATTGGTCTTCCTACAGAGATGATGGAGGATGTAGAGGGAATAGTGGATTTGGCTTATAAAATAGTGGATAATTACAAAGAAGTAAAAGGGAATGTGAAGAATTTAAAAGTCACTATAAGCACTTCTACTTTTGTGCCTAAACCTTTTACACCTTTTCAGTGGACAGCTCAAGACAGCATTAAAGATATAATGGAAAAGCAAGACTTGCTAAAAAAGAAACTTAAGAGTAAAGTGTTAAAGTACAATTGGCACAATCCTTATATGAGTTTTTTAGAGGCTGTTATTTCAAGAGGAGATAGAAAAGTAGGAAAAGCTATAATAAAAGCCTGGGAAAAAGGATGCAAATTTGACGGATGGGAAGAATATCTTAATTATGACAAATGGGAAGAGGCTTTTAAGGAGGTAGGTGTAAATCCTCACTTTTATGCCAATAGAGAAAGAAGTTTAGAAGAAGTATTTCCATGGGATGTAATAGACGTTGGGGTGGATAAAAGATATTTGATTAGAGAATATAAAAAATCTCAAGAAGGAAGAATTACACCTGACTGCAGGCTCTATTGTACAGGTTGTGGAGTAAAGGACTTTGATGAGGGGGTAGTATGTTTTGAAGCGTCTAAGAAATAAATATACAAAAGATGAAAGAGTCAAATTTATTTCCCATTTAGACCTTTTGCGAGTATTTCAAAGGGCTTTGAGAAGAGCCGATATAAAAGTGGCTTTTTCACAAGGATTTAATCCCCATCCCAAAATTTCTTTTGGGCCTGCACTTGTGGTGGGAGCAACGACAGAAGGAGATTATATGGATATAGATGTGGAAGAAGATATTTCTCCTGAAGAATTCAGAAAAAAGATGAACAAAGTGTTACCACCTGGTATTGAAATTGTGGAAAGTTATGAGGTAGAATTAAATGATGCGCTTTCTACAAAAATAAAAGGAGCAGAGTATATTTTGCAAGTCAATGTTAAAAAAAGTATTAAAGATATTCAAAATAAAATAGAAGAATTTATGAAAAGAGATATAATTGAGATAGAAAAAGAGAGTAAAAGTGGCAGAAAAATGGTAAATATAAGACCTTATGTTTTGGAATTAAAGGTAATTGAAGAGGCAGAAGATTATTTTAAATTTTATATAAAATTAAAATTAGGAGAGGGAGCTCCTAATCCATTGCATTTATTAAAAGCTTTGAATGATTACATTGGAGACTTGTTTGATATGGACTTTTATAAACTTCACAGAAAAAATATGATTTTAGAATAAGTACGGGGTGAAAATTTTGAAAAGACTTATATTGGACATTGATGAAAATTTGAGTCAAATTGCTTTATTAGAAAATGGGAAGCTAAAGGAGTACCATCCAGAGAAAAGAGATGGAAAAAATATTTTGGGAAATATTTATAAAGGTAAGATTCAAAATGTTTTAAAAGGTATGCAGGCGGCCTTTGTAGATATTGGAATTGGTAAGAACGCTTTTTTATTTTCTGACGATGTGCTTTTTCAACAAGAAAATTTACCCAAAAGCATTACACAAGTTTTAAAACCAGGCCAACCAATAATGGTTCAAGTATCAAAAGAAGCAGTAGGCATGAAAAATCCCAGAGTGACCGCTAATATTTCTTTGCCGGGGAAATATGTCGTTTTAATGCCTAATGTCGACTACGTCGGAATTTCCCATAGGATTGAGGAAGAAGGGGAAAGGAAAAGGCTTCAGGAAATTGTGAAAGAATTAAAACCTGATGGTATGGGGATAATTGTCAGAACAGCTGCATTAGAGGCGACAGAACAGCAAATGCGGGAGGATTTAGACGAATTAATTCGCTTGTATGAGAAAATACAAAAAGATTTTCAAAATGCTCCCCTTCCTTCTTTGATATACAAAGAAGAGGATTTTGCAATTAAGTATTTGAGGGATTTGCTTTCTGATGAGGTAGATGAAATTGTGGTAAACGACAAAGAAGAGTATGAGAACATAAAAAGATATTTAAAAAATGTAGGAAAGGAAAATATTTCAGTTACTTATGAAGAAGGAGACTTAATGGGGATTTATGGAGCAGATTTTCAAGTTGAGAAATTGTTAGAAAAAAAGGTATGGTTAAAAAGTGGAGGTTTTGTAATAATAGACCAAACAGAAGCTCTTACTGTAATTGATGTAAACACAGGAAAGTACGTAGGAAAATCTTCTTTAGAGGAGACAATATACAAGACCAATCTTGAAGCAGCAGAAGAAATTGCCCTGCAGCTTAAGTTAAGAGATATTGGTGGAATAATTATTATTGACTTTATAGACATGAAAAATGAAAATTTTAGAAAGGATTTGCTGGAGTTTTTCAAAAAAGAACTCCAAAAAGACAGGACAAAATGCAGTGTATTAGGGTATACTCAATTAGGGCTTGTTGAGATGACAAGAAAAAGAGTGAGGTCGCAAGTAGGCTCATACCTTAAAGAAAAATGCCCTATATGTGAAGGGGAAGGGATGGTTTATTCAACTGAGTACATCTACAAAAGATTAAGGAATAATATAGAGAGAGTGTTGCGACATATAAAAGTGCGAAAAATCTACATAAAAGGGAATGATAAAGTTGTTAAAATCGCGGCAGAAAAGGAAATTGTAAAATTTTACAAAGAGAAATTTAATGTAGATCTCGAAGTTGTTGTTGACAATAACAAAAAATATGGCCATTTTGAGATAGAATTTGAATAAAGAATCAATATGAAAAAGCTGCCCAAGGAAATTTTTGGGCAGCTTTATGTGCGCCCGGCATGGGCGATAACTAGGCGGTGAAAGTCCGCTGTGGGCTTGGTAGTGGGAACCACTAGCCAAGAGCAAGGGTGTCCATCGTGAGGTGGAATCTGAAGGAAGCTTAAGGCAAAATCTCGGTCTGATGAACAAGAACCAGATAAGAGGCTGAATTGGGATGGATGAGTTTGCGTAACAAAACGAAGTCCAACACTACCCGAATCCCATACAGTAAATCTGGCAGATATATGAGATGAAAGTTATCGTTCTTACCCGGGGAGGTCTCAAGGATAAGTCATGGAAGTAAAATCTGAAGTGACAACCCATGCAGTGATGTATGGCTGAACCTTGAGAAGTCAGCAGAGGTCATAGTACTTATCTAGACAATAATAGATAAGGAAGGACCGAACGTTAGGAGGTTTTGGAAATCTTATGGACTCGAAAGATATGCAGAGACTGCAGACAACTCAACAAAGAGGCTATCCGTTGAATAGAGAAATGGAATTTCAAAAGACAACGGAAGTGCATAGTATATCATCGGCGTCGGAAGATGGAAGAAACGAGGTACAAAGATATACCGGCAAGATGCTTGAAATGATAGTAGAACGAGGGAACATGGAAGCAGCATACAAGCGCGTTGTTGCAAATAAAGGAAGCCATGGAGTCGATGGGATGGGAGTAGATGAACTTCTACCGTATCTCAAAGAAAACTGGGCAACCATAAAACAACAACTGCTGGAGGGGAAATACAAACCACAACCAGTGCGAAGAGTAGAAATTCCCAAACCTGATGGAGGAAAAAGACTACTAGGAATACCTACAGTACTAGACAGACTAATACAACAAGCAATAGCCCAAATACTAAATAAAGTCTACAACCATACATTTTCTGATAGCAGTTATGGATTCAGACCAGGACGCAGTGCAAAAGACGCAATAAAAGCCGCAGAAGCATACATAAATGAAGGATACACATGGGTTGTAGATATGGACTTAGAAAAGTTCTTTGACAGAGTAAACCACGACGTAATAATGTCCAAACTAGAAAAGCGGATAGGGGACAAAAGAGTACTAAAGTTAATACGAAGATACTTAGAATCAGGAGTAATGATAAACGGAATCAAAATATCAACAGAAGAAGGGACACCCCAAGGAGGGCCATTAAGTCCCCTATTAGCAAACATAATGTTGGACGAACTAGACAAAGAACTTGAGAAACGAGGGCATAAATTCTGCCGATATGCAGATGACTGCAACATATATGTAAAAAGCAGGTCTGCAGGAAACAGAGTAATGAAGAGCATAAAGAAATTCATAGAAAGCAAATTAAAACTAAAAGTCAACGAAGCAAAAGTGCTGTAGATAGACCATGGAGAAGAAAATTTCTTGGATTTTCATTCTATACAAAAGAAAACGAAGTAAGAATAAGAATCCATGAAAAATCCATCAAAAGGTTTAAGGAAAAAGTAAGAGAAATAACCAATCGGAACAAGGGAATAAGCATGGAAAACAGAATAAAAAGACTAAATCAAATAACAACAGGATGGGTCAACTATTTTGGATTAGCAGACGCGAAAAGCATAATGAAAACCCTTGACGAATGGATAAGGCGAAGACTAAGGGCATGTATATGGAAACAATGGAAGAAGATAAAAACGAAGCATGATAACTTAGTAAAACTAGGAGTAGAAGAACAAAAAGCCTGGGAATACGCCAATACAAGGAAAGGCTACTGGAGAATATCCAATAGCCCAATCCTAAATAAGACTCTTACAAATAAATACTTTGAAAGCATAGGTTATAAGAGTTTATCCCAAAGATATCTAATTGTACACAATTCCTAATGAACCGCCGTATACCGAACGGTACGTACGGTGGTGTGAGAGGACGCTGAATAAAATAATTATTCAGCTCCTACTCGATATCTATTTTTCTTTTTCATATTTTGCCACAATTCTCGTGGCTATTCCACCTCTTTCTTGAAACTCACCTATTACTTCCATAAATTTTGGCTGTAGAAGTTCAACTAAGTCATCTAAAATTCTATTTATAGCATGTTCTTGCAGTATACCTACATTTCTATAGGAGGTGAGATAATACTTTAAAGATTTAAGTTCTACTAATTTTTTAGAGGGTATATATCTTATAGTAAGTTTTGCATTGTCAGGTAATCCTGTCCAAGGGCAAACAGAAGAAAATTCATTAGTGATATATTCCACAATAGTATTTTTTTCAGGGTATTCATATTCAATCGATTCTAAAACTTCTTTGTCAATCTTCTCATAACCGTAAGTGTCAAATCTTCTCTCTTTATATTTATCTGTCAAATTTCACAACTCCTTTCTTTTCAATTGTAAAAAGCAAAAAATATCCCGTTACCAAAAGTACAGTTTCAGCCAATCCTACGCTTAAGAAAGTTGGAATAAATGGTATATTGGCAGAGATATTTAAAGTGATTCCAACAGATGCTGCAATCCAAAGAGCTACGAATACAGCACCTACCAATTTGTGAGTAGCTCTTCCAATGTAGTATCCAATTGTACAACCGATTAAGTTTGAAAGAGGCATAAAAATTAGCTCCATTGTGCCAGCAAATGGGCTAAACAAATTTGCAAAAAAATTTCCTATCATCATGGAAATGGCATATTTTTTATTGAATACTACAATGGATTTTGTAATTTCCCCTACGCGAAACTGAAGGGGTAAAAATGAAATAGAAGAAAATATAACTGTGAGTACAAAATAAATTGCCGCGACCAGAGCAATTTCTGCTAGATCTTTTATTCTTTTTTTGGACACAAAATTACCTCCTTTGTTTTGTTAACTGGGGTTACTGCGACCCAGGTGAGCATTTTGCTCACTATAATCAATTTTAACACAACTACTGGAGTAGTTTCAACATAAAAACTTTTTCTATCAATTAAATGATAAAAGTAAACAATGATGTTTTTGTCATTATCGAAAAATTTATAATTTTTATTGACAATAATAATTTGTATAATTTATCATAAAGATAGAAAGGGGTTAATGAGTGTTACTGAAGATGGGGGAGGTGAATTTTGTGAAGGGGCAATATTATACAATATTAGCTTTGATATTCGCAATTATAGTAGCGATTTTTGCTATTTCTAATGCTGGACCTGTGGATATAAGTTTTTTGTATTGGCATTATTCAATTTCTCAAGCTTTAGTAATTTTATTGTCAGCAGCTATTGGAGCTATAATTGTGGGGACAATAGGTTTGTTTGGACAAATTCGCTATAGCGTAACGATAAGAGGACTTAACAATAGGATAAAAGAATTGGAAAAAGAAAAGGAAGAATTGAATCAAAAGGTTATAGAATTGCAAAACTATAAATTAGCGGAAGAAAAAACGAAGGAACAAAGCGATGGCAAGGAAGAGGAGGAAGAAAAAGGAACACAAACTCTTTAGTCGATTTTTAATTGACAAGTGATATTTTATTATGTTAAAATATCACTTGCGGCCGCTCGGGACGGGTTTTTAAATTTTTACCTTGTTTCCCGGCGAGACTGGATGGAGGAGGTGCAAAGATGTACGCAATAATCGAAACTGGCGGAAAACAGTATATGGTTCGTGAAGGAGATGTTCTTGCAGTAGAAAAGTTAAATTATCCAGAAGGAGAAGTTATTTCTTTTGACAAAGTTTTGGCTGTGTCAAAAGAGGACGGTAATGTAGAGTTTGGCAAACCCTATTTAGAAAATGTTAAGGTTAATGCCAAGGTTTTAGAGCATGGGAAAGGACCAAAAATAAGAGTTTTTAAGTATAAGCCAAAGAAAAATTATAGAAGAAGACAAGGACATCGACAACCTTACACAAAAGTACAGATTGAAAAAATAATTCAGTAAGCCATGATTAGAGTAGAAATATTGAGAGATCCAAAAGGGGATATTTATAAATTTAATATAAAAGGACATGCAGGTTTCGATGAGTACGGAAAGGACATCATATGTGCAGCTGTTTCTGCTATATCTCAGACAGCGGTGCTGGGAATAGAGGCGTTAAAAACTGTTAAAATAAAGAAAAAAATAGAAAGTGGCGATTTGCAGATTGACATTATTGATAAAGGTTTGGCAGAAGATGATATACGATTAAAAGCTATTCTGGAGACTATGGTTTTAGGCCTTAAAGATATTGAAGCGGATTATCCTGAATATGTAAGGGTTATGGATAGGAGGTGCAAAAAATGAAACTCCAACTTTTTGCTCATAAAAAGGGTGTTGGAAGTTCCAGAAACGGTCGTGATAGTGAATCTAAGCGTTTGGGAGTAAAAAGGGCAGATGGCCAATTTGTATTAGCTGGTAATATCCTTGTAAGACAAAGAGGAACTAAAATACATCCAGGTGTAAATGTAGGAAAAGGAAAAGACGATACACTTTTTGCATTAATTGATGGATATGTTACTTTTGAAAGAAAAGGCCGCGACAAAAAACAAGTAAGTGTTTATCCAGAAAGGAAAGTTGCGCAGAATTAAATCCTGGTTTATACCAGGATTTTTTCATAAATAATAATAGGGATGTGCAAAATTAATTAAAATAATCATAATCAAAAACCAAAATATGTATTACATACAATATATAGTAATCAACACTGACAATCAAACATAAAGGAAGTGGTAAGGGAAAAGAAAAGACAAAAAGAGGAGCTAAAAAAGGGCATAAATATCCTGTAGAAGTCAAATGTTAAAAAATGGCATGAAATAGATTCAATAAAAATTAGGCCGATTGCATCAAAGCAACAAGAGATCTAAACTCATCATATTTGCCCAATTTAATAGCTACAATAGCGACAGTAAGCAAAGTAATATGGCCAAAAGTATTAAGGTTGCTCACAGAATTAATATTTCTAACATAAGCCTTTTCAAAATCCAGAGCTTTAAAGCGGGAATTATATCTTTCTGATTCAATTCTCAATTTGTAGACGGCCTTAAAATATAGGGAGTCTCTATTAATAGAGGACCTATAATCAGAAGATATAATAGCATACTTAGTACAGCCTCTATGCTTTTTGCCATTAAAATATTTAGGATGATTTATAGGGCAGGCAGAATCATCCTTAGAATTACAGAACTTGCAAACAAATTTTTGCTTAATAAAACCATCAAAATATTGCTTGCCATCTTTAAGCATTTTAATACCCGCTTCACAGACCATATAACCATCATCAGTCAGAGGGGGATTTTTAGAATTACGCTTGTTAAGAGGAATAAAGCAATGACCGTGGAGAATATTTCTAACATAATTATAAAGTTTCTTAACATCATAGCCTTTATCAGCAATAAAATTAACATACTTAAGGTTAAACCACTTATTAGTCTTCTCAAGCAAAGATAAAGCGGCTTCAAAATCAGGGGCATCAGCGGGGGTAGTAGTTTCAGCGATGGGTAAACCAGAGATAGCATCAACAATAATGTGATTTTTATAGCCCCAATAAAACTTATAGCGTTTATTAGAAGAATCGTTAGAAGCAGAATAAACGCCTAATTTACAATCCTTATCTGACTTAGGCTGATTATCTTTAGAGAATTTATTTTTAGAAAAAGACTTAGGGTTATTTAACTTAGTGTTAGCTTTAATAGGGGTAGAATCCATGGAAATAAACTCACCGGAGATAATACCCATATTTTTGAGGATATTGACTTGATTTTGAAAGATAGAGGTCAAATAATCATGAGAGAACTCATTAATAAAACGGCGGAAAGTCCAATAAGAAGGAAGAGGTTTAAGGATGTTAAAGCCACAAAGATGAGCAATGATAAGATTATTGCGGAGATAATCTAAAAGGTCAGAAATTGTACCGAATCTTTCAGCTTTCATAACAATAAAAGCTCTAAACATTGCATGATGAGAGTAACCCTTACGGCCAGGACTAGAGGAAGGGAATTCAGGTATTGAAGACAGATCAAGATTTTTAAACATAGAAGAATAAAAGTCTATTTTAGACTGGGAAGTAAAGAGTTCAGGTATATTTAAAAGTAATTGAAGCTGGTACATGTAGGATTTCCTCCTCCTTAAGAAATATTTTCATGCTGTATATATAATAATTCGACAAATGGGAGGTGAAATCCTACATAAAAGATAAAAAATTCAAGAGTGATAGAAAAAAAGTATGTCTGTAGAATGGCTTAAATTAAGGCTTCTGAATTTTGCACAAGTCTAAAATAATAATAGAAAGTGGTGGAAAAATGGTGTCAGATGTGGAGTTATTGGTAGACTACATCAAACGAAGCAGACATGAACTTTTAAATGATTTACAAGTGGTATTAGGGTATGCTCAACTGGGGAAATTAGATAAAGTGATTGAATCTCTTCACATTGCAATTGACCACCTTAATAGAGAAAGAGATATTTTTAATTCCGAGAATGCAGAAGAGATTATAAAAAATATCTTAGAGGGGTAAAAAATTTTGAAAAGTATATACTATAAAGGAAGGCAGGTGAAAGAATGTTTATAGACACGGCAAGGATATACATAAAAGCTGGAGACGGTGGAAATGGAATTATATCTTTTAGAAGGGAAAAATACGTTGCTTATGGTGGGCCGGACGGTGGCGACGGAGGAAAAGGTGGAGATGTAATATTTGTAGCAGATCCTAATTTGTCTACTTTGTTAGATTTTAAATACAGAAAAAAGTACATTGCGCAAAACGGAGAAAATGGTAGAGGTAAAAATCAATATGGCAAAAACGGAGAAGATTTGTACATAAAAGTTCCTGTAGGAACCTTGATAATTAACGATGAAACAGGAGAAATCATAGCTGACCTTGTAAAACCTAATCAAAAGGCTATTGTTTTACGGGGAGGTAAGGGAGGAAGAGGGAATACTAAATTTGCTACTTCTACTTTGAAGACTCCTCGTTTTGCTGAAAGCGGTGAAAAAGGCAAAGAAATGTGGGTACGATTGGAGTTGAAGCTTCTTGCTGATGTGGGATTAATAGGATTCCCAAATGCAGGTAAATCTACTCTTTTAGCCAGTTGCACAAGAGCAAAGCCTAAAATTGCCAATTATCCTTTTACTACCCTGACACCCAATTTAGGAGTTGTAGAGTATAAAGGGAAATCTTTTGTAATGGCAGATATTCCAGGTTTAATTGAAGGAGCTCACAGAGGCGAAGGATTAGGTCATGACTTTTTGAGGCACATTGAAAGGACAAAAATGTTGATACACGTTGTGGATGTATCTGGAAATGAGGGACGAGACCCTATAGAAGATTTTGAGAAGATAAATGAAGAGCTTAAACTCTACAGTGAAAGATTACTTACTTTGCCTCAAATTGTTGCTGCAAATAAAATTGATTTACAAAGTGGTAGAGAAAATTACCCTGATTTTGAAAAAGAAATTAAAAAAAGAGGTTATGATGTATATCCTATATCTGCTTTGACAAAAGAGGGTATTGACAAACTTTTGGACAAGACTATAGAAATTCTTTCTTCTATTCCGGTTGAGGAGATAAAGGAAGTATCAGAAGTTATTGTTTATACACCTCCTGAAGAGGAAGAAACTCTCAATATAGAAGTAAAAGATAATACCTATTATCTTAGCGGTACAAAAATTGACAAACTTTTAAAAAGAGTAAATTTACAAGATGAGCATTCTTTAAGGTACTTTGAAATGCTTCTTAGAAAGAGCGGGGTAATAGATGCTCTTAAGGAAAAGGGATTTAAAAGTGGCGATACAATAAATGTGAGAGATTTTGAATTTGAATACTATGAATAAAAGTGGAATTTGATTCCACTTTTATTATGTGCGCCCGGCATGGGCGATAACTAGGCGGTGAAAGTCCGCTGTGGGCTTGGTAGTGGGAACCACTAGCCAAGAGCAAGGGTGTCCATCGTGAGGTGGAATCTGAAGGAAGCTTAAGGCAAAATCTCGGTCTGATGAACAAGAACCAGATAAGAGGCTGAATTGGGATGGATGAGTTTGCGTAACAAAACGAAGTCCAACACTACCCGAATCCCATACAGTAAATCTGGCAGATATATGAGATGAAAGTTATCGTTCTTACCCGGGGAGGTCTCAAGGATAAGTCATGGAAGTAAAATCTGAAGTGACAACCCATGCAGTGATGTATGGCTGAACCTTGAGAAGTCAGCAGAGGTCATAGTACTTATCTAGACAATAATAGATAAGGAAGGACCGAACGTTAGGAGGTTTTGGAAATCTTATGGACTCGAAAGATATGCAGAGACTGCAGACAACTCAACCAAGAGGCTATCCGTTGAATAGAGAAATGGAATTTCAAAAGACAACGGAAGTGCATAGTATATCATCGGCGTCGGAAGATGGAAGAAACGAGGTACAAAGATATACCGGCAAGATGCTTGAAATGATAGTAGAACGAGGGAACATGGAAGCAGCATACAAGCGCGTTGTTGCAAATAAAGGAAGCCATGGAGTCGATGGGATGGGAGTAGATGAACTTCTACCGTATCTCAAAGAAAACTGGGCAACCATAAAACAACAACTGCTGGAGGGGAAATACAAACCACAACCAGTGCGAAGAGTAGAAATTCCCAAACCTGATGGAGGAAAAAGACTACTAGGAATACCTACAGTACTAGACAGACTAATACAACAAGCAATAGCCCAAATACTAAATAAAGTCTACAACCATACATTTTCTGATAGCAGTTATGGATTCAGACCAGGACGCAGTGCAAAAGACGCAATAAAAGCCGCAGAAGCATACATAAATGAAGGATACACATGGGTTGTAGATATGGACTTAGAAAAGTTCTTTGACAGAGTAAACCACGACGTAATAATGTCCAAACTAGAAAAGCGGATAGGGGACAAAAGAGTACTAAAGTTAATACGAAGATACTTAGAATCAGGAGTAATGATAAACGGAATCAAAATATTGTCAATTCTCAAATTAAATCTCCAAAGATTTTCAAATTATAATGGCATTTTTTAAGTGCATAAAAGTATTTTTTCTCAAATTATCACAGCCTGATTAAAAATTTTTTTCACTTTTTAAGAGCATTACCGCCAAAATATGTTAATATCTGTTATTGGCAATTTGAATTAATTGATGTATAATAAAAAATGAGAGTAGCGAAAGCTACTACTCTCACAAACTGATTTCATTTTGTGCCTGGTATATTACTTCTTCATCTATTTCTCTTAGCCTTTTAGAATACGCATAGAGAAGAGAAGCTGTTACCAGGTTATTTATTATCCTTGGGAGCCCTTTTGTTAGAGAATATATTGCTTCATATGCTGATGGTGTAAATATATCATCCACCACTCCGGCTATTTTCATTCTTGTTTTTATATAATCTTGAATTTCTTCTTTTTTTAGCCCTTGCATCACATACTTTATAGAAATTCTTTGCCTTAGTGCACTGTTTACATTCAAGGCTAGTTTGTTTCTTATGTGTGGTTGTCCTGAAAGTATCAATATATACGGGTTTTGAGAATCCATATTAAAGTTAAATATTATTCTCAAATCTTCAAGAACATCATTAGAAACCAGTTGTATTTCATCTAATATTATGACAGGAGTTATCTTCTGGCTATAGTAAAGTTCTGTTATCGCTCTTTGTATCTGGTGAAAGAGCGTTACTTTTTTGTATGAGGGTGTTTCGCCTAAAATCATAGCCAATGCTTGATAGAATTCTCTCACTGTGAGTGTAGATAGAGCAAAGTAACATGGTTTAAATGTAGAACGGTTGAGGCTTTCAGCATATCTTCTTAATGCGGTAGATTTGCCTGAACCGGCCTCCCCAACGATAAGTCCTATACCCCTTGTTTCTTGTAAATATTTTAGCCTGGCATTTAATTCAGCAATGTCTTCACTTATGTAAAGGTCGTTTACACTTATCTCTTTAGAAAATGGATTAAATTTCATTCCAAAATATTGGGTAAACATTGTAAACACCTCCCTCTATTATCTTTTATTTTCTCTTAATATCTTAGTTTTTCTTTAATTTTCTCATCACAACAAGAGCATCTCATGGCTTATATTATCATTTCTTACTTATCTAACCATTAAATAGGTAAGTTTAATAAACCTCATATCCTATTTCCATATTATGGCGGGATAGCTCCACTTATCTCATGGGGTTTACCCTCCCATGTCTTACTGGATCTTAGTCCTTAATTCCTTCGTTCTACCTGCCATGAGGTGGATGTCATTTCTGCTCCATTGCAGGGTCTTTGCCCGTATGGTGATTATTCTTGTATGACAATTCCCGCTCTTGTTGTCAATATCCCATCTCTTGACTAGTTGTTTTTGTTTTATTCCTTACTTTACCTTTTATGTCACGTCGTTCACACTTTCCTTTTCCCTAAAAATTAATTCTTCTTAAGGGTCAGCTTTTTAGATGTGAGTAATTTAAAGCTGAAGAGAAGATGATTAACCCTTAATTGATTTGATAGTATGTTAGCACTTTTTATGCAGCTTCCTGTAAGGCTGGCCTCTTTATGTCCTTCATCATCTTGATTGGGTCATATTTTACTCCTTTTTTAATATGACATAAAATACCCTTATCAGTTTGTTACACAATACTATTAGTGATTGCTTCTTTTTTAGCGGGTTTTGCGCTCTGGTAGTGTAATATTTGTGTAGTTCACGAAACTCTTCGTTTTTTGCAACCAAGGCCATTACTGCATTAAATAGTACTCTCCTCAATCGCTTCCTCCCTCTTTTACTTATTGTCATTTCTCCTTTATGTTTACCAGAGCTATTCTCTACTAGGTTTAATCCTCCTAGTTTTTGTATCTGTTTTGGATGTTCATATTTCTCAATATCTCCTACTTCTGCAATAAAACCTGCTACTGTATTTACTCCTATCCCTTTGATTTCTAGTAGTTCTTTAACCCCTGGTATCTCAACTATTAATTCTTCTATCTTCTTCTCTATTTCTTCAATTTGTTTTTTGAGAAATTCGTATTGTTCAATGAGAGTCTTTATCTCGTATTCCGCCATCTTTATGCCCTGCTTCTTCCCTATGCTCTCCTTAGCAGTTTCTATCAGCTTTATAGCCCTTTTTTCTCCTACCCCTCTTTGTACTTCTTTCTTCCATATCGATATTATTTCTTCAGCACTCTTTTTTGCTATCTTCTCAGGCGTTGGAAATTCTCTTAATGTGATAAGTGCTGCTTTCCCTTCCCAGTCTGAAAATACGGTGTTAAACTCCGGAAAGTATATGTCCATCCATCTTGTTATTTGATTTTTTGTCATCCCTATTTGTTTGTTCAACCTGTCTTTTATGTCCATCGCTACCCTTAATTCTGCATATACTCCTTCAGGTATTGTCGGCTCTACATATCTCCCATCTTTTACTAGCATTGCTATTGTTTTTGGGTCTTTTTTATCGCTTTTTGTGGGAGAATTGTCATCTAATTCTTTGCTCCTCTTTACATGAAATGGATTAACCAATACTACCTTTATGTTATTGTCTTTAAGGTATTGGGCAAAACATAGCCAATATTGCCCTGTCGGTTCTATCCCTACTATTAGTTTGTTTTTCTTATGTCTCTCCATCAACTCTTTTGCCCATCTAAAAAATTTTGTCATACCTTCTCTATTGTTTTCAAATCTTAGGTATTTCCCATATTCTACTCCTCTGTAGTCAAATGCTCTGGCATAATGGCTTTCTTTTGCTATGTCTACTCCCGCAATTAATGTGTCTTCTGTTACTTGCAAAATCTTTTCATTTTGTGTATACTTCATTTTAGGTACCTCCTGTTTATTTTGATAATTCGAGGTAAGTTCTAGAACTTACACTCTGTATTTTATCAGGAGGTACTTATTTTTTCAAAGTTCATTCTTCCTTATTTTTTATTCATTACAGGAATGCTCTTTTTTAATCAATGATATCGTTAAAGGATATCACTGTGTGTTTAATAAAATCAACTAACTCTTCATTTCTACTTACAGCATTTTTGTTTTGGGTGTATCCTATGGGAATTTTAGCATTATCATGAAAATTTACCTTATACGCTTCCCCCACTTTTTTGCCTTCATGAAAAAGTAGAAGAGGTGTATTATCCTTAAGCCACTGCGGGTCATATCTGACTTCTAAGCGCATACCTTTAAACTTTTCTTCTGTTTCATAAAGTATATTTTCCACTTTAAGTGTAGCATCTTTGTTTACTTTACGATTTACTCTTATGAGAAAACATTCATTCAACATATCTATGTCTTTACACATATTTACCCTTGATATTTGAGACATGAAAAAATCTAAAGGACTCATGCCAATACTGCTGTGTTCTTTTCGGTTGTAATCATCCTCCAGCCATTTAAAAAACATCATATTGAGCTCATCTATACTCTTTATGGATGTAGGATCTATTGTGCTTAAAAATCTCATTCTCACCGTATGAAAGAATCTTTCTATTTTTCCTTTTGAATGAGGTGAAAAGGGCTCAGCATGAATAAGAGATGTACCTAGTGAAGCACAGATATACTCCAATTGAGTGCTTCTATATATCTTTCCATTGTCAGTGTAGAGCATTTTGGGTATTCCCCTTCTTAGCACTGCTTCTTTAAATGAGTCTCTTAAAGCTAAAAAATTCTGGGTATAGTAAAAGTGAGCATAGGTACACAGCCTGGAAGCATCATCTATATATGCAATAAGGTACGTTTGTCTCTTTGTTTTACCTTCTTTAATATATGGCCCATACATGACATCAGTTTACCACAGTTCATTGATGTATTCATGGGAAAACCTCTTTGTTTTACCCTCTTTTTCTTTATCTAAAGATTTTACAGGAATGTTTTTCAAAAACCTATAGAATGTCGAAAGGGATACTTTATCCGGTGATATTATTCCTTCTCCTATCAATGTCTCATAAAGAAGTTTGTTTGGCATTTCAGGATGTTCAAGCTTCTTTTGCTTTATTCTCTCTGAAAGTTCAAAGTCTATCTTTCTGTATTTGCCTCTGTCACTTCGATAACCCGGCTTTAACGCTTCTATACCGCCTCTTAAATACTGATATAGCCACCCTCTAAGTGTCTTGGGAGTATATCTTCTCATTCCAAGATAAGGTATCTCAATAGGTTTATCGGAAAGAGCATCAAAATATTCTTTCTGATTTTTTACCTGTCCGTTTAACACCGGACTTATCAGTGAAAATCTCTTTAATGCTATAGCTTCTCTCGCTTTTTCATCAAGCATTTATATGTTCCCCCTTCACTTTTTTGATTTCTTAATCGTAATTTTAGCTCATACCTGGGGGACATTAAAGGAAAAAGTTATGTTGCTAAGAAAAAATCAAAATTTTTATTTAAATCTTTCAGGTTTAATGCTAAAATTATGTGAGAGAGGCCAGAAATGATTTTTGGCAATGAGCATAAAACCGTTGGGAGAAGAGTGGTACAATGCTTATTATGTCCAAAATCTCTCTGGCCCTCTCTCTTTGTGAGTCAGTCTTAGATAACTTTATGTAAGGGTTTATTTGCCTTAATCCGTATATGATAAAACTTAAATTATTCATTATCCTTTTGGTGTAAAAATATATATGCTGTCTTGAAAATAGTATGGTAGGGAAGTTTCTTTTTAAGTCACTTATGAAAGAACTGAGAGTTTTTTCTCTGAGAAGTGTCTCTTTTAAAGACTTTACAATCATATTGAAAGAATACTGAAAATGAGGAATACAGAAATCAGGAAGGTAGGAAAGAGTCCTTTTGCACACAGGGCATATATATCTTCTTATGGCTATTTTTACACAGTTAAGTCCGTCTAAATAATAGCGGTAATAAAACCCGTGCTTTTTTAGTTTTACTCTACACTTGCAATCGGGATAAGGACATCTATCTGGTGGGGCAGGGAAATTGTAATCTTTACCTTTATGTAAATATTCTTCAATGTTATCAACATGGAAAACTATTTGCATAAGTAACCTCTCCAATTAAAACTAATGCTAAAGGAATCTGAAAAAAATTTATCAAATTCCTTTAGCATTAATTTTATCACAAGATTATTTAATCTGAAAAATTTTATCGGTTTTGGGCTGAATTAATTTGAGAAATGACAAAATATCAACAGAAGAAGGGACACCCCAAGGAGGGCCATTAAGTCCCCTATTAGCAAACATAATGTTGGACGAACTAGACAAAGAACTTGAGAAACGAGGGCATAAATTCTGCCGATATGCAGATGACTGCAACATATATGTAAAAAGCAGGTCGGCAGGAAACAGAGTAATGAAGAGCATAAAGAAATTCATAGAAAGCAAATTAAAACTAAAAGTCAACGAAGCAAAAAGTGCTGTAGATAGACCATGGAGAAGAAAATTTCTTGGATTTTCATTCTATACAAAAGAAAACGAAGTAAGAATAAGAATCCATGAAAAATCCATCAAAAGGTTTAAGGAAAAAGTAAGAGAAATAACCAATCGGAACAAGGGAATAAGCATGGAAAACAGAATAAAAAGACTAAATCAAATAACAACAGGATGGGTCAACTATTTTGGATTAGCAGACGCGAAAAGCATAATGAAAACCCTTGACGAATGGATAAGGCGAAGACTAAGGGCATGTATATGGAAACAATGGAAGAAGATAAAAACGAAGCATGATAACTTAGTAAAACTAGGAGTAGAAGAACAAAAAGCCTGGGAATACGCCAATACAAGGAAAGGCTACTGGAGAATATCCAATAGCCCAATCCTAAATAAGACTCTTACAAATAAATACTTTGAAAGCATAGGTTATAAGAGTTTATCCCAAAGATATCTAATTGTACACAATTCCTAATGAACCGCCGTATACCGAACGGTACGTACGGTGGTGTGAGAGGACGCTGAATAAAATAATTATTCAGCTCCTACTCGATTACTTTAATGAGGGCTCATGGTAAGCTTGTGCAATTTACCTCTTTTGATGTATAATGTATAATATAAAAGAAATATAAATTGGGGGATAGTAACTTGGAAAGGGAGCTTAGACTTGGGATAATGGGAGGCACTTTTGACCCTATTCATTATGGCCATTTAGTTACTGCTGAAGCGGTAAGGTCTGAATTTAAATTGGACAAAGTGATTTTTGTTCCAGCAGGTAACCCGCCTCATAAAGTAAAGCGAAAGGTGACAGATAAAAAACATCGTTATTTAATGACTATACTTGCTACAATAACTAATCCTTTTTTTGAGGTATCGACGATTGAAATTGACAGAGAAGGGTATACTTATACTATTGATACTATCAAAGAGTTTAAAAAAATTTATGGGGAAAGTACGCAACTTTATTTTATAACAGGAGCAGATGCTGTTTTAGAAATTTTGACTTGGAAAAGCGCGGATGAGCTTCTGAAAATGTGTAATTTTGTTGCTGCAACTAGGCCAGGAGTTGAAGGTAGTAAAATAGATGAAGAATTAAAAAAAATTAGAAAACTTTATGGAAATGTCATTTACAAAGTGACTGTTCCCTCTTTGGCTATCTCCTCAACTGATATAAGGGAAAGAGTAGCAGGGGGACGACCTATAAAGTATTTGTTGCCGGAGTCTG
This sequence comes from Thermoanaerobacter ethanolicus JW 200, assembly GCF_003722315.1. NCBI lineage: Bacteria > Bacillati > Bacillota > Clostridia > Thermoanaerobacterales > Thermoanaerobacteraceae > Thermoanaerobacter > Thermoanaerobacter ethanolicus. The sequence continues at coordinate 1,477,720 of NZ_CP033580.1, forward strand.
TTGAAAGATATATTCAAAAATACGGTTTATACAAAGAGGATGACGAAAATGGGGTATGACATAGAATTTTTTAAAAAGAGATTAAAAGAGTTATTAGATGAAAAAAGATTTAAACACTCTATTGGAGTAATGGAAACCGCAATGCATCTTGCAATAAAATATGGAGCTGATGTCGAAAAGGCACAAGTAGCAGGATTATTGCATGATTGCGCTAAAAGCTATTCTGATGATGACCTTTTAAAACTTGCTAAAAAATATAGAATTGAGCTAGATGAGATTTTAATTCATGCGCCTTTTCTTTTACACGGTCCTATAGGTGCACATTTGGTAGAAGAAATTTTTGGAATAAAAGATCAAGAAATAAAAAGGGCAATTGCTCTTCATACTACTGGTGATGTCAATATGAGCCTTTTGGATGAAGTAGTATTTCTTGCGGATTATATAGAGCCTAATAGAGATTTTAAAGGAGTAGAGGAATTAAGGCGATTAGCTGAGGAAAATTTAGACCTTGCTTTGTTAAAGTCTTTTGATAGTACAATTTGTTATGCTTTAGAGAGGGGACTACTTCTTTATGAGAAAACAGTAAAAGCTCGAAATCATATTCTTTTGAAACTTGGGAGTGGAGGTAAATGAAAAAATTTATAAAGATTGTATCAATGTTATTGTTGCTGAGTTTATTATCTGTAGGAGTAGGAGGATATATCTATTTAAAGTCTTTGAACCCCTTAGATGTTTCTTTGATGAATAAAAATAGTGAAAACAAAAATTCAGAGGCAATTCAGAAAATAAATATATTGGTTTTGGGAGTTGATGAAACATCGCCAACAGATCCAAGGCGTTCTGATACTATGATATTATTATCTTATAATCCTAAAACTAACAAAGCTTATATTTTATCTATTCCCAGAGATACAATGATTAAACTTGACAAATATGGGACACAAAAGATAAATGCTGCCTATCCCATAGGTGGACCTCAACTGGCGATGGATATGGTGTCACAGCTTATTGGAGAGCCCGTTGATTATTATGTAAAGATTGGATATGAAGGTTTTAAACAATTAGTAGACGATTTAGGCGGAGTAGAGATGAACGTACCGATGGACATGAATTATGATGACAATGCAGGGAATCTTCATATTCATTTAAAAAAAGGTGTTCAACTTTTGGATGGAGAGAAGGCTTTACAGTTGGTGAGATTTAGACATGGGTATGCAGAACAGGATTTAGAAAGGGTCAAAGTCCAAAGGGAATTTTTATTAGCGATGTTTCAAAAAGCTAAAGACCCTAGTACTTTGTTAAAAATTCATCGTATATTAAAAACCATAAATCAATACGTAGAAACAAACATACCACCTACTACTATGTTAAAGTATGCAGATTATCTTTTAAAACTTGACAAAGACAATATAAAAACAGCTACTGTGCCTGGTACTCCTCAGTACATTGATGGGGTTGCTTATTATATCACAGATCCACAAGAAGTATTACAATTTATGGATAATTTAAATGATGAAAGAGATGATACTGCTATCGCAGCTAATAAAAAAGACATAAAAATAGAAGTTTTAAATGGCGGTGGTATACCAGGAGCTGCTACAAAGACTGCTGATTTGTTAAAACAACAAGGGTATGATGTAGTGAAGATAGGAAATGTAATAGGTACCACTTACAACACTACTCAGATAATCAATAGGACTGATGATAAAAAAATAGTAGAAGATCTGAAGAAAATTTTAAAAAACGCTATTGTAGTGGAAGATACGAATGGAGACAGTAATGTTGATATAACTATAATTTTAGGGAAAAACATATAAAATGGAGGGTGATTTAGTGATAGACGGAAAAGATAAGGTGTCTAAAATTTATAAAGTTTTAGAAGACAAAAAAGCTTATGATATAAAGATCTTGTATATAGGAGATTTAACGATTGTCGCAGATTATTTTGTTATTGCCACTGGCAGTTCGGATACTCACGTCAAAGCATTGACAGACGAAATTGAAAAAAAACTTATGGAAGACGGCGTTTTTGTTGATCATATTGAGGGTTACAATTGGGGCAAGTGGATTTTGATGGATTATGGAGATGTAATAGTTCACATATTTCAACAACCCGAAAGGGAATTTTATAATTTAGAAAGATTGTGGGCAGATGCAAAGGAAATAGTGCTTGACAACCGCATTTAAGGTATGTATAATAACGTTAATAAATTTTTAATGCTGTTATCTCTTGTGTCATTTTTTACTCTCTACCGCATATATTTAATATTGTATGATTAGGGGGATTCAAAGCCAATGGGAACACATCCTATCTTAAAAAGCATGATCCCAGTACTAGAAGGTATAGCTAATACATTTGGCAAAAATTGCGAAGTGGCATTACATGACTTTTCTTCCCCACAAAATCCTATCATTGCGATCATAAATCCCCATGTTACGGGAAGAGAAGTGGGGGCTCCATTGCCTGAGGCTATATTAAAAGTATTGAAATCAGATAATATTGAGAATTTAATAAATTATAAAAACAAGAGCAATGATGGAAAAATTTTGAAGTCGTCCGCGATTTTTATAAAAGATGAAAATGGCAAGCCCATTGGGTGCCTTACAATTAATATCGATATTTCAGAATTTATTATGGTGAAAAATACCTTATCAGAATTCTGTGAAGTAGCTGATACTACAGAAGAAAATAGAGAAAGTTATACGGGCAGTGTAAGTGATGTTTTGGAAAGCATTGTGAATACTACATTAGAGAATTATGGTAAACCTGTAAATTTTATGACAAAAGAAGAAAAGGTTCAGATAGTGAAAATGTTAGATGCAAAAGGGACTTTCTTAATAAGGGGCGCTGTGGATTACGTAGCAAAAATACTCTGTGTTTCCAGATATACTATATATAATTATTTGGATGAAATAAGGGTAGGAGAGGATTTTGGTAAATATTAGTCTGTTTTCCTTTACAAATATTAGATTTTATGATATAATAAAAATAAATTGAAAATTAAATAAAATGCTAAACGCTGAATTCGTAAAGAAGCGGGGGAACCACTTTCTGGGGTGAATCCATCTTTTAAAAGATGGTAGGGTTATCTTTCGACCCGAACCCGTCAGCTAACCTCGTAAGCGTTGAAAGAGGAGGATGATAGCATTGGTGTCTTTTTGGGTTTTTACAGACACCGAAGGTTAAAGCTATAGATTTCCCTCTATAGCTTTTTCATTTCTTTAAAAGGGGGTAGTAAAAATGAAACAACTCTCTTTTGCAGTAATTGGAGCTGGGAATGGGGGTCAAGCGATAGCGGGGCATCTCGCTTTAAAAGGCTATAAAGTTAATTTGTACAATAGAACCTATCAAAAATTACTTCCTATTATAGAAAAAGGTGGAATTGAATTAGAAGGAGAAGTAGAAGGGTTTGGCAAGTTAAATGTGATAACTGATGACATGGAGAAAGCTATTAAAGATGTTGATATAGTTTTAGTTGTAGTTCCTGCTTCTGCACATTATAAAATTGCCGAAGACATGCTGCCATATCTTAGGGATGGTCAAATAATTGTATTAAACCCTGGGAGAACTGGTGGTGCTTTAGAGTTTCATAATGTTACAAGAAAAAGAGAAGATTTAGATGTAGTTATTGCAGAAACAGATACTTTTATATACGCCTGCAGGTCTTCCATGGGAAGAGCTAAAATATACAAAATAAAAGAAGTAGTGTCTGTTGCTGCAATACCTAAAGAAAAAACAGAAATAGTGGTGGAAACACTTAATACTGCATTTTCTCAGTTTATTCCGGCGCAAAATGTTCTTGAAACGAGTCTTAACAATTTTGGAGCTGTTTTTCATCCCACCCCTACTCTTTTGAATGCAGCGAGAATAGAAACTACTAAAGGGAATTTTGAATATTATCGGGAAGGCATTTCTCCTTCTGTTGCAAAGATATTGGAAAAAATAGATAATGAGAGAATGATGGTGGCAAAAGCTCTGGGCGTAAATACTATTTCCGCTAAAAGATGGCTAAAAGAAAGTTATAATGCGGAAGGAGAAAATCTATATGAGGCAATTCAAAATACAAAAGCTTATGTTGGTTTATTAGCTCCTCAAACATTAGATTGTCGTTATATATTTGAAGATGTTCCTATGAGTTTAGTGCCTATGTCTTCTATAGGGAAAGAAATAGGCATTAAGACCCCCACTATTGATGCTGTTATACATCTTGCTTCAGTTATGCACGGAAAAGATTATTGGAAAGTTGGAAGAACGGCTGAAAAGCTTGGCATACAAGGTATGACAGTTGAAGAAATTATAGAATTGGTTGAAGGGAAAAGAAAGGAGGTAACGATAGCATGAAAAAGTTAATTGTAGCGGCAGCGATAGGTAATTGCGTCCATGTAGCAGGTGTGTATAACTTTTTGAGATTTGCAGAACAGCAAGGTTATGAGACTGTATTTTTAGGTCCTGCAGTTCCTATTAAAAAATTGATTGAAGCTGTTAAAGAACATAAGCCGGAGATTGTAGGAGTAAGCTTTAGACTAACTCCTTCAGCTCTTGAAAAACTTTTAGAAGAACTCAAGAGGGAAATAGAAGTAAATAATTTGCAACATATAAAATGGGTATTTGGAGGGACAGAGCCTACTGCAGAAGTAGCTCGTAAATCAGGAATATTTGCAGCAGTTTTTGATGGTAAAAATGGCGATGAAGCTACAATTAATTTCTTAAGAGGAGGAAGTTCAAACCATAGACAAAGAGTTTTTGCTGATACATTAATTGGAAGAATAGAAGATAAATATCCTTATCCTATAATAAGGCATCACTTTGGGCTTCCTTCATTGGAGGACACTATAGAAGGAGTTAAGAAGATAGCAGAAGCAGAAGTTTTAGATGTAATTTCTATAGCACCAGACCAAAATGCTCAAGAGCACTTCTTTGATAAGAAATATGACAAATCTTTGGACGGAGCAGGCGGTGTTCCTATAAGAAAGAAAGAAGACTTAATAAGAATATATGAGGCTTCAAGAAGAGGTAACTATCCTCTTCTCAGATGTTACAGTGGTACAAATGATGTTTTCAAGATGGCAGAGATGCTTCTAGAGACTATCCATAACGCTTGGGCAGCGATTCCCCTTTGCTGGTATAATGTATTGGACGGCAGAGGACCAAGGGATGTAAATACTTCCATAAGAGAAAATCAGCAGCTTATGAAATGGCACGCTGAAAAAGGAGTACCTGTAGAAGTAAACGAAGCACATCATTGGAGCTTGAGAGATGCTCACGACGTAATTGGAGTAACAATGGCTTATCTTGCAGCATATAATGCCAAAAAGATGGGAGTAAGAGACTATGTAGCTCAGTTTATGTTTAATGTACCTGCTTCTATTTCACCAAAAATGGATTTGGCAAAGATGTTAGCTAAGATAGAATTGATAGGAGAATTACAAGATGAAAATTTCAGAGTTATAAGGCAGGCAAGGGCTGGACTTGCAAGTTTCCCTTCCGACCTTTTAGAAGCTAAAGGACAATTGGCTTCCAGTGCCTATCTCTCCATGGCTATAAAGCCTCATATCTATCATGTGGTAGGCTACTGTGAAGCTCATCATGCTGCAACGCCAGAAGATATAATTGAAAGCGTTAAAATAGTAAAAGCCGTGATAAAAAACTCTATGTTTGGAATGCCTGATTTGACTCAGGATAAAGAAGTAATTCAAAGAAAAGAACAGTTAAAGAAAGAGACAAGGATTTTATTGGAAGCGATAAAGAGTTTAGCGCCTCACAGTCCTGATCCACTTTCTGATCCAGACGTATTAGCATTGGCGATAAAGATTGGTCTATTAGATGCACCACATCTCAAGGGTAACAAGTATGCAAAAGGAGAATTGCAGACCAAAGTAATAGATGGTGCATGTTATGCTTATGACTATGAGAAGCATAGAATAATACCTGAAGAAGAAAGGGTAGAAAAGATTTTACGTGAATATGAAAGATTAGTTATAACAGTATAAAATTTAGGAACGTAAGATCTATTCTTACGTTCCTTCAGACTGTAGACAAACTTTCGTAAAGGAGATATTTTGCATAAGGAGCGACTTGTTACAAAGCGGCAACAAAACTTAGCAAGGCCGAGGGTGGAGGCAGGGCCGAAGCCATGGATGGCGGAGGCGGGCACCTTAAGGCATGGATGCCGATTGTGCCCGGTACCCTGCCGGAGCCCGAAGGTCGAGCTTTAGTTTTGTCGCTTTGGAACACCGGAGTGACGATGCAAAATATCTCCTTTGATATTTTTCAACTTTGTCAACAAACTGTAGGAACGTAAGATCTATTCTTACGTTCCTTATTCAATTTTCTTTAAATATATATGAAGTGGAGGAATGATAATCAAATGTGTGGATTGGCAGGAATTATAGGAACTGGTGATAAGAGCAAAGTACAAAGGATGCTTGATAAAATACGACATCGTGGCCCGGATGAGTCAGGTATTTTTGCAGATGAAAATATTACATTAGGCCATAATAGGTTGACGATAATTGACCTTTATCATGGACGCCAACCTATAAAAAACGAAGATGGCAGGTATTGGCTTATTTATAATGGAGAAATTTACAATTACCAATTATTGCATAAAGAGTTAAAAAACCATATTTTTTCCACAGATACTGATAGCGAAGTAATAATTCATTTGTATGAAGAACTAGGTAAAAATTGTGTTAACTATATTGATGGAATGTTTGCTTTAGTTATTTATGACTCTAAAAAAAAGACCATATTTATTGCTCGCGATCCGTTAGGAATAAAGCCATTGTATTATGGTAAAACAAAAGAAGGTTATTTTGCCTTTGCTTCGGAGATTAAAGCACTTCAGGAAGTAACTGATGATATAAATGAATTTCCTAATGGATATATTTATACAACTGAAAACGGATTTGAGAGATATTATTCAATTCCACAGGATCCGATGTATTTTGCAGATGTTGATAATATTATTAATGGATTAAGGCTTAGATTAGAGGATTCAGTAAGAAAAAGGTTGATTGCTGATGTGCCTGTTGGAGTATTTTTAAGTGGCGGATTGGATAGCAGCCTTATAGCAGCAATAGCAGCAAAATACAAAAATCCCCTTCACTCATTTGCAGTAGGTGTCGAAGGAAGTAATGACTTAAAGAATGCAAGAGTTGTTGCTGATTATGTAGGTACGATTCACCATGAATTTATTTATACAGAGGAGGACATAAAAAAAGTTTTACCTGAAGTTATATATCATCTTGAATCCTGTGATCCAGCCTTAGTCAGAAGTGCTGTTGCAACATATTTTGTATCAAAACTTGCAAGCAATTACGTAAAGGTTGTTCTTTCGGGAGAAGGTGCTGATGAATTGTTTAGTGGATATCATTACCTTAAAAATTATTCAAATCCTTGGAAATTACAATCCGAATTAAAATATATAACTCGAAATTTGCATAATACAAATCTTCAAAGAGTTGACAGAATGACAATGGCACATTCCATTGAGGGACGTGTACCGTTTTTAGATGTAGAAGTGTTACGGTACGCATTTAAAATAACACCGTCATTTAAAATTAACGGCCGAGAAAAAACCGAAAAGTGGATACTTAGAAAACTTGCAGAAAATTATTTGCCAGAATCAATTGTATGGAGAAGAAAAGAAAAATTTGCAATAGGAACTGGTACATCTGAAATATTAAATAAAATAGCCGAATCAGAAATTAGTGATGCAGAGTATATAAAAAATAGATTCCTACCTAACGGTTTTGAAATAAAGTCTAAAGAAGAGTTGTATTATTTTAAAATTTTAAAAAGATTTTTTAATGTTGATTCTTTTATAAAGGACATGGGAAGAAGTAGAAGTCTCAATGACAACCAAATATATGCATAAAAAGAGGGCATTCTGCCCTTTTTTTTAAATCAATATTTTGAGAAAATATATTTCTTTCTATTTCTAATTTTCCGTCTTCTCCAAAGGATAAAAGCTATTCCTAAAATTGTTGTTCCAGTAATGAATCTTACAGGGTTAGTATACATTGTATTTTTTACCCCAGAAGATTGTACATCCATATAATAATTTCCCCAAAAGTTTTTATAAACAGATTCGGTTGCAATAAGAGGGTTTGTGCCTATTTCCTTTTCATTTAAAGTGTATTTAATGTATCCTAATGTATCTCCTTTATTTATTGGCGCGTTTATGTTTTTGTTTAGTATTATTTGAGTTTCTATAGAATTTTCTTGCCCTTTAGGGACTTCATAGTAAAAGTCTTCTTTTGCAATAAGAGGAAGTTTAAAGTGAGATTTTCCCAAGTCGATATAAGTTACTACCTCACCTTTTTCTGTTTTTTTCACTAAAGTAAAGTTTTGAAATCCGTAGTCCAAAAGTTTTATAGTATCTGTCCAGATATTTGTTCCTTGGTCTCCCATTATGACGGATATAAGTCTGTGGCCGTCTCTTGTTGCAGAAGCTACTAAAACTTGACCTGCTGCAACCGTGTATCCTGTTTTTACTCCATCGGCGCCTTCATAGTGAAAACTTGAAGGTTTAATTAAGCGGTTGCTTAACCATAGATCTCTTACTTTATCAAACTTATTAGTAGGGGGAATTTGATAATGTATTGTAGTTACTATTTTTCTAAATTCAGGATTTTGCATTGCATACCTTGCTATTAATGCCATATCATAAGGGGTCGAATAATGATTTTCATCAGGAAGACCATTTGGATTTACAAAATGGCTATCATAAGCTCCAATTTCTTTAGCTTTTTCATTCATCATTTTAGCAAAGTTTTCTATGCTCCCACCAATGTGTTCAGCAATTGCTATTGCTGCATCATTGGCAGATTCTAACAAAAGCGCATAAAGTAATTGCTCTAACGTAAGTTGTTCACCAGGAGAAAGAAATATGGAATTTCCATCTATTTTTGTAACATTATCGCTTGCAGTTACAATATCGTTTAAGTTTCCCTTTTCTATAGCAATAATTGCAGTAAGAATTTTAGTTGTGCTTGCGGGGTACATTCTTTTGTGCATATTTTTGTCATACAATACTTGACCTGTTGTAAAATCCATTAAAACTGCAGTTGGGCCTACGATTTCGGGCGGTGGCGGTACGTTAGCGTATATAGGAGTTATTTGAGCTACTAAAATAAAGAGTGTAAGTAAACAAGCTATTATCTTTTTCATTGCCATGCCTCCAATTTATGCTCATACCTAAAGTATACCAAAAAAATGTGAAAAATAAAAAGGAATTTTTTAATTCATGTAGAAATAAATAAAGGAAGCTGTAAAAAGAGGTGTTAGTATGCCTTATTTTTCAAAAAAACAGCAATATGCTATAGTTGTTATATTATGCTTTATATTGGCATTTTCAGGATATGTAATTTACAAAAATTATAAATTAAAAAATGAATTTGTCGTCAATGCAAGCAATGAGAGTGTGCCAGTGGAAAGAATTGTAGAGAGTGAAGAGAAGAAAGAAAAGCCTTTGGAAATAAAAGTATATGTAACAGGATTAGTAAAAAATCCAGGAGTCTACACTATGAAAGAAGGAGAAAGGATTATAGATGCTATAAATAAAGCAGGAGGACCTTTGGAAGAAGCAGACCTCACAAATATAAATCTCGCGCAAAAAGTTAAGGATGAACAAATGATAATAGTTCCAAAAAAGGGTGAAACAAATAATATTTCTCCTACTAGTACAATACAGAAAAATGAAAAAATAAATATAAATACTGCGACTAAAGAAGAATTGCAAACTTTGCCAGGAATAGGACCTGTGACGGCTGAAAGGATAATCGAATTTAGAGAAAATAAAGGTTCTTTTAAAAAAATTGAAGACATAATGAATGTTCCGAGAATAGGTCCTAAAATGTTTGAACAGATAAAAGACAAGATTACTGTGGACTAGTTAATGTTAAATAGTTCCATGTAGAACAAAAAATGCTATATTAAATGAGGGGTTTTATGAAAAAGTTGATAGCTATTATAATTGGGAGTATATTTTTATTTAATTTTATACTAGTACCAGCGCAAAGTGATACTTCTTCGGATTTTGATAAGGCGAAGGAGGAGGAACAAAAGCTTGTATTAGAGCTATTAAATCTTGAGGTAGAAAGGCTTAAAACCCAAAAGTCTTTAGAAGATTTAGCAATAGAGATTGAAAATTTAACTGTAGCTATTCAGGAAAAATCTAAAGAAATACAAATGGTAGATAAAGACATAGAAAAGGAAAAAGAAATAATAAAGACTTGGTTTAGGTTTTTGTATATGGATGGAACAAATGCTATATTATCACTTCTGCTTATGTCACAAAATTCCAGCGAATTATTGCATAGGCTTATTTACATAGACATTGTAACCAATTATTTTTACAATAAACTAGAAAATTTAAATAAGCTTGTAAACTATAAAAGAGAAGAGGAAAATAGATTAACCTCTCAAAGATCGCAGCTTATAGAAAAACAAAAAGAACAAATAGAATTGCTAAAAAAAATAGACGAATTAAAGTTAGCTAAAAGCCAAATGTTAGAAGAGATAAAAAAGAAAATTGCCAATTATCAAAAAATATTTGCAATGGCTGATAATTTGGACAAAATGTTTCCTTCTTTAGATTATTTATTAAGCCACCTTTCTCAATTTCCATGGGATACTTTGGAGTATAAGGATTTGAGTTTTTCCTTTTTTAGCGTATCAGCTTCTTTTACTGATGTTGATGTAACAAAGATGATACGCTCTTACAGTGACAAGTTAAAAGATGTAACAGTATCTTTTAGTAGAGAAAGTTTTGAAATAAAAGATGATGATTCATACACTTTAAAAGGCAATTTTGCGATAGAAGATAACAAAATTAAATTGTTAATAAATTCTCTAAATATAGGAGATATAAAAATTGGCGGCCAGTTGCTTCAAAAAATTCTTTATGGCTATGACACGACTATAAACATTAAAATTCCTGTTGAAGGATTTAAATTAAAAAAGGTGGAGGCAGAAAAAGGCTATGTAAAGTTTACTTTAGAAAAATAGTTTTTTATAAAACTTCTTTTTTAGAATGGGCAATTCTGGCACAAGCCGCGGCGATTATTGCAGCTACTAAGTCATCAATAAAAGTATTACACTTTTTTTCTTTATTTTCATTAAGTTTTCCTATTATGCCGGGTTTTACTTTATCAAGATATCCAAAATTAGTAAGACCTATAGAACCATAAACATTTGTAATGCTTAAGGCTAAAATTTCGTCAATGCCGTATAAGGGTTCATCTTTTTTTAAAATGGACAAAAGAGGTTCTTCTAACATGTCTTTTTCTGCTAATTTGTCTAAAGCGATTCCTGTCAAGATTGCATTTTGAACTTCCCTTTTCTCAAGTACATGATGTAAATTTTCTATACATTCCTCTATTGTTAAATCATCATAATACTTTTTTTGTAAGTCTAATACTAATACTGCCATATCTTCTAAAGTAACTCCTCTTTCTTCTAAAAGGTTTATAGCAATATCTTTCATTTTAACAGCTCCTTTTTTAAGTTTATAGTATGATTATATCACAAATTTTTGATGAAATACTTCTTTGTTGAAAAAACACTTCAATTAAAGTATAATCAAAATAGTTTAAACTAGGGATGTGCAAAATTAATTAAAATAATCATAATCAAAAACCAAAATATGTATTACATACAATATATAGTAATCAACACTGACAATCAAACATAAAGGAAGTGGTAAGGGAAAAGAAAAGACAAAAAGAGGAGCTAAAAAAGGGCATAAATATCCTGTAGAAGTCAAATGTTAAAAAATGGCATGAAATAGATTCAATAAAAATTAGGCCGATTGCATCAAAGCAACAAGAGATCTAAACTCATCATATTTGCCCAATTTAATAGCTACAATAGCGACAGTAAGCAAAGTAATATGGCCAAAAGTATTAAGGTTGCTCACAGAATTAATATTTCTAACATAAGCCTTTTCAAAATCCAGAGCTTTAAAGCGGGAATTATATCTTTCTGATTCAATTCTCAATTTGTAGACGGCCTTAAAATATAGGGAGTCTCTATTAATAGAGGACCTATAATCAGAAGATATAATAGCATACTTAGTACAGCCTCTATGCTTTTTGCCATTAAAATATTTAGGATGATTTATAGGGCAGGCAGAATCATCCTTAGAATTACAGAACTTGCAAACAAATTTTTGCTTAATAAAACCATCAAAATATTGCTTGCCATCTTTAAGCATTTTAATACCCGCTTCACAGACCATATAACCATCATCAGTCAGAGGGGGATTTTTAGAATTACGCTTGTTAAGAGGAATAAAGCAATGACCGTGGAGAATATTTCTAACATAATTATAAAGTTTCTTAACATCATAGCCTTTATCAGCAATAAAATTAACATACTTAAGGTTAAACCACTTATTAGTCTTCTCAAGCAAAGATAAAGCGGCTTCAAAATCAGGGGCATCAGCGGGGGTAGTAGTTTCAGCGATGGGTAAACCAGAGATAGCATCAACAATAATGTGATTTTTATAGCCCCAATAAAACTTATAGCGTTTATTAGAAGAATCGTTAGAAGCAGAATAAACGCCTAATTTACAATCCTTATCTGACTTAGGCTGATTATCTTTAGAGAATTTATTTTTAGAAAAAGACTTAGGGTTATTTAACTTAGTGTTAGCTTTAATAGGGGTAGAATCCATGGAAATAAACTCACCGGAGATAATACCCATATTTTTGAGGATATTGACCTGATTTTGAAAAATAGAGGTCAAATAATCATGAGAGAAGTCATTAATAAAACGGCGAAAAGTCCAATAAGAAGGAAGAGGTTTAGAAATGTCGAAGCCACAAAGATGAGCAATGATAAGATTATTGCGGAGATAATCTAAAAGGTCAGAAATTGTGCCGAATCTTTCAGCTTTCATGACAATAAAAGCTCTAAAAAGTGCATGGTGAGAATAACCCTTACGGCCAGGACTAGAGGAAGGGAATTCAGGTATTGAAGACAGGTCAAGATTTTCAAACATAGAAGAATAGAAATCAATTTTAGACTGAGAGGTAAAGAGTTCAGGTATATTTAAAAGCAATTGAAGCTGGTACATGTAGGATTTCCTCCTTCTTAAAAAATTTTTTATAGTGTATATATAATAATTCGACAAATGGGAGGGGAAATCCTACATAAAAGATAAAAAATTCAAGAGTGATAGGAAAAAAGTATGTCTGTAGAATGGCTTAAATTAAGGCTTCTGAATTTTGCACAAGTCTATAGTTTAAACTTATGAAGAGGTGATAAGATGAGTGAAGTGAGAGTAAGATTTGCTCCAAGTCCTACAGGGAGTTTACATATAGGCGGTGCCAGAACTGCTCTCTTTAATTGGCTTTTTGCAAGGCACAATGGAGGAAAATTTATTTTAAGGGTGGACGATACTGACCTACAAAGGTCTACAGAAGAATCTATGAAAGGAATACTTGAAGGACTTAGATGGTTAGGTATTGATTGGGATGAAGGACCTATTTACCAATCGCAAAGGATAGAAGAATATAGAAAATTTGCAAATAAATTATTAGAGGAAGGAAAGGCTTACTACTGTTTTTGCACAAAAGAAGAGTTAGAGGAAATGAGAAAACAGGCAGAAAAAGAAGGTAGGCCTCCAATGTATACGGGAAAATGTAGAAATTTGACCAAAGAGCAAATAGAGGAGCATTTAAGGCAAGGGAGAAAACCTGTAATAAGGTTAAAAGTGCCTCAACAAGGGAAGACAGTAGTTCACGACGTAATAAGAGGGGATGTAGAGTTTGATAATTCCACCTTTGATGACTTTATAATTATGAAATCAGACAATATGCCTACTTATAATTTTGCTACTGTGGTGGATGATTACCAAATGGGAATAACTCATGTTATACGGGCAGAGGAACATTTGTCAAATACTCCAAAGCAAATATTAATTTATGAGGCTTTAGGCGTAGAAATTCCTCAATTTGCCCATGTGTCTATGGTTTTAGCTCCTGATAGGAGTAAACTTAGTAAAAGACATGGAGCGACTTCTGTGCAGGAGTTTAGAGACCAGGGGTATCTTCCTGAAGCAATTGTAAATTATATAACCTTGCTGGGATGGATGCCAAAAGATGGGGAAGAAATTTTTGATGTGTCAAAAAGCATAAAAGAATTTACTTTAGAAAGGGTATCAAAAAATCCAGCTGTTTACGATGTACAAAAGCTGACTTGGATAAACGGCCATTACATAAGGAATTATGATCTAGATAAATTAACTGAAGCAGTTATCCCATTTCTGAAAGCTAAAAACTTAATTAGGGAGGATTTCGATTATGATTATATCAAAAAAATAGTAAGTGCAGTAAGAGAAAGGGAAAAAACTCTTGTGGATATAGCTGATGCCATGAGCTATTATTTTACAGAAGTTAACGAATATGAGGAAAAAGGAGTTAAAAAGTATTTTACTAAAGAAAAAGTTGTGGATATCCTAAAAAAAGCAGTAGTGACTTTAAAAGAAATCGAGCCTTTTAATAAATTTACAACTGAGGAAGCCTATCGCAAACTTGTGGAGGAATTGCAAATATCCAGTGGTGAACTTTTCCATCCTACGAGATTAGCTATTTCGGGTAGAACTTTTGGACCAGGACTATTTGACATAATGGAACTTTTGGGAAAAGAAAGAACTATAGAGAGAATTGAAAAAGCCATAGATTTTATTGAAAAGATGAGGAAATAACAAAAATATTGCCATAGTGTATAATTTTTACTACTATAGACAATAGTATTACCCTTATAAGGGTGATACTATTATTTTAACCCATGAAAGGGTGATACCACGTGTATACAGTGATAACAGGCGACATAATTGGTTCAAGAAAACTGTTGGCAAAGGGGATTAAATTCCATCGCAAGATATAAAGAGTTAGATGATAAAAATTTTGCAGAATACTATTTAATAGGGACAATGAGTAGCATGCTTATAGCTATTTTTGGAGGTTTACTGATAAAAGCTATATTAAAAATATAAAAGGCATCCACAGATGCCTTTTTCTCAATTTGATATTGGTAGCCCCAAGGGGACTCGAACCCCTGTCTTCGCCGTGAGAGGGCGATGTCCTAGGCCGCTAGACGATGGGGCCAAAATGGCTGCCGAACTAGGACTCGAACCTAGACTAGATGATCCAGAGTCACCTGTGCTACCATTACACCATTCGGCAGCGCCTCGACGAAAGTAATTATAACATAGGTTTTATAATTTGACAATACCCCTCACATTTTTTTAAATTTTGTTTAATTCTTAAAATTTAATTTGATTATTTACAATTCTGTGTAAATGATTTATAATTTTTGTGGAGCTACATACTGTATACAGGGAGGGAAAATTGATGGCACATTATATCACTGATGAATGTATAAGCTGCGGAGCTTGTGCGGCAGAATGCCCGGTAGATGCTATTCATGAAGGGGATGGAAAATACGAGATTGACCCTGATACTTGCATTGACTGTGGTGCTTGTGAAGCTGTGTGTCCAACTGGTGCTATAAAAGCTGAATAAATTTGAAGAAAGCCTCACTTTGTGGGGCTTTTTACATTTCAATTGACTAAAGCTATTTAAAGTGATAAAATCTTACTAAATTAATTTTGCGATAAAGGAGGAGTCATAAGTTATGGGGTTAGTATATGTGAATGGAGAATTTGTAGACAGTGAAAAAGCTTCAGTCTCGGTTTTTGACCATGGCTATCTTTATGGGGATGGTATTTTTGAGGGCATAAGGGCTTATGATGGAGTTATATTCAAACTTGATGAGCACTTAAAAAGGCTTTATAGTATGGCAAAAGCTCTTCTTCTCGACATTCCTATGACGATGGAGGAGATGAAAGAAAAAGTTGTTGAAACGGTAAGAGTTAATAATTTAAGGGATGCCTATATAAGGCTTGTAGTATCAAGAGGAAAAGGTGATTTAGGCCTTGACCCATATAAATGTCCTAAACCTACTGTTGTTATAATTGCTGATAAGATTACTTTGTATCCTGAATCTATGTATCAAAACGGTTTAAAAATTATTACTTCTACTTATAGAAGAAATTCTATTCAGGCTTTAGATCCCCAGATAAAGTCATTAAATTATTTAAACAATATTCTTGCAAAAATTGAAGCAGTAAAAGCAGGGTATCCTGAAGCTCTTATACTAAACCAAGAAGGATATGTAGCTGAATGTACTGGTGACAATATTTTTATAGTTTCAAATGGCACCTTGTATTCTCCTCCTTCGACAGTAGGAGCATTAGGAGGAATTACAAGGGCTACTGTAATTGATATAGCAAAGCAATTAGGAATCCCTTTTGAAGAAAGGTATTTTTCCTTGTTTAACGTGTATACTGCAGATGAATGTTTCTTGACAGGTACAGCTGCTGAAGCAATACCAGTGGTAGAAGTAGATCATAGGGTAATAGGAGATGGAAAACCTGGTCCCATAACGAAAAAGATAATAGAAGAGTTTAGAAAACTTACTCCTGTTTTAGGAACAAAAGTTTATGAATAAGAATTGCATGGATGACTTCCATGCAATTCTTATAAAGAAGGGATGATTTTTATGACTGAAAAGCTTTTTTATGAGGATAGTTATATTACTGAATTTGATGCTAATATCGTAGATAAAAGAAAAATAAATAACAAATGGGAACTAGTATTAGATAAAACTTATTTTTATCCTGAAGGTGGAGGTCAACCAAGTGATACGGGCCTAATTGATGGTATTAAAGTTTACAAAATATACGAGGAAAATGATACAGTATACCACCTTGCAGATAAATGCCCTAAGGGTATAAAAGTTCATTGCCAAGTTGATTGGGAGAGAAGATTTGACCATATGCAACAGCACACCGGACAACATCTTTTATCAGCCGTTTTGGAGAAAAAATATGGAGCTCATACGCAAAGTTTTTCTATTGGGGATAAATCTTCCCACATAACTATAACAAAAGATACTTTTAACGAAGAAGAGGCTTTTGAAGTGGAGAAAGAAGTTAATAGCTTTGTTTATAAAAATATACCTGTTAAAACTTATTTTGCAGATGAAGAAATGTTAAAAAAGCTGCCCCTTAGAAAGCAACCACAAGTCAGTGAAAATATAAGAATAGTAGAAATAGAAGGGATAGATTATTCTCCTTGTGGGGGCACTCATGTTATGACTACAGGAGAAATAGGAATTGTAAAAATAAAGAAGTGGGAGAAAACGAATAAAGGCATAAGGTTGGAATTTGTAGCTGGATTTAGAGCACTTTATGATTATCACATAAAAAATAATTATGTGAATGCTCTTTGTCATCTTCTTTCCGAACAAGAAGAGAATATTTTAGAACATGTGTTAAAGTTACTTGAAGAGAATAAAGAGGTTAAAAAAGAAGTTAATATTTTGAAAGAAAACATATTGTTGGAAGAGTCTAGAAACCTGATAAAAAGTTCAGAGTTGCATGGAGGTATACACATAGTATACAAGCTTTATGAAAATAGAACGACAGAAGAGCTAAAAATATTAGCTAAATACATAGTTTCTAATGACAAATGTATAGCTATACTTGGGAATAAAAGAGGAGAAACAGGAGATTTAGTGGTTTCAAGGTCTGGCGATGTAGACATTGTGGTGAATGGATTTTTTAAAGAGGTATTGAGGGTTTTTGACGGAAAAGGTGGAGGAAACGCTTATATGTGTCAAGGCGGAGTCTCCCTAGACAGATTAGAATTAGCAATGGACAAGGCGTTGAGTATTGTTATAGACGAAATAAATAAAAGATAAAAATTTTTAAAATTTTAGCAGGAAATTTATAACATATATAGAATATATTATAATAAATATTTAAAATGGGGAGAGTAGGGAGATGGGTGTAGTAAAAAAAGTAGATGAAGAATTAAAACGAAGCATGGAGGGTATTAAGGAAAAAATAAAAAGTGACGATATCTTGAATAGGATACTAACTAATGAAGCTGGACAGGTAAATGAGGGAGAAAATGATTGGAAAGTAGAGTGTGGACGAGAAATTGTAGAAATTTATAAGAAATTGGTTAATATAGTAGATAAATTAAGGGTTGTTTCTTAATAAAGCCTATTGTAATTTTTGTATTATGATGGTAAAATTGTATATACGAACTCTCAAAAAAGGGGTAAACAAAATGAAAAGTAATGAAGCATTAGAAAGACAGATAAGTGTTTTGAGGAAAGAACTGGATAACCTCGTTACTAAGGAAGAGATTGACTATGAAAAAGTGCTTGATATAAGTCGTAAACTGGATGATTTGATTGTTTCATATATAATCAACAAAAAAGATAGGTATTCCACAGTTGGAAACTATATCTAAAGCCTTTTAAGAAACAAGGGCTTTTCTTTTTTTGTTATTATATTGTTATGATTGCACCATTACAATTGTATGTTATAATATAACTATCCTACATACATTTATTGGAGGTGGAAATATGGAACAAAACAATGTTAAAAAAATAGTATATGGGGCTTTTATGATGGCATTGGTTACTATTGGTACTATGGTAATTCAGATACCCACTCCGGCTACAAAAGGCTATATAAACGTAGGCGATTCTTTTATATTCTTAAGTTCTGCTTTATTTGGCCCTGCAATGGGATTTGTAACTGGAGGCATTGGTTCTGCTCTTGCGGACTTATTATCAGGTTATGCATATTGGTCTCCATGGACCTTTATAATTAAAGGGATAGAAGGGTTGATTGTTGGACTTATGTATAAAAAATATACTAAGGAATATTTAAAAGTTGTATCTCTTATAATAGGAGCTTTATGGATGGTGTTAGGATACTATATAGCAGGAGGAATCATGTACGGTTTTAAGGCTTCCTTAGTTGATGTGCCAAGTAATTTAGTGCAAGGTTTTGCAAGTATAATAATAGGGTATATTTTGATACGTTTGATATCTCGATTGGAACTATTTAACAAAGTGTAGCAGGGTTTTTTAAACCTTGCTTTTTTTTATGTAAAAATATATCATTATATAGGAAAGAGAAATTGAGGTGATGAGAATGATTGATACATTTCTATTTGACTTGGACGGTACCTTACTTCCTGTTGATACGGACAAGATGTTGGATGAGTATTTTTTAAGTCTCACAAAAAAGCTTTCTTCTCTATTTGACCCCCATTTTTTATTTAAAAGTCTTTATAGTGCCAGTATGGACATGATAAATAATTTAGATCCAAACAAAACTAATGAAGAAGCATTTTTTGATTCTTTTTTAAAAAAAGTCAACTATCCAAAAGAGGAATTGGATGTACTTTTTGAAGACTTTTATTTAAATGATTACAAAGAGTTAGGAAAAAATATTAAGGCCAATGAATACGTCAAGAAATCCTTAGAAATTTTGAAAGAAAAAGGCTATACACTTGTTTTAGCAACCAATCCTGTATTTCCAAGAATTGCAATCTTAGAGAGGCTTAGATGGGCAGGCCTTAATGAAAGCTATTTTGATTTTATAACTACTTATGAAAATATGCATTTTTGTAAGCCCCATATACAATACTATGAAGAGATATTAAAAGTTATAAATAAAAAGCCGGAAAATTGTTATATGGTGGGAAATGATGTGGAAGAGGACTTGATAGCTTTTAAGTTGGGTATGAAGACTTTTTTGATTGAGGACTATATGATAAATAGAAATTCAAAAGATATAGTAGCGACACAAAAGGGTAGTTACAAAGATTTATATGAATTTGTCTGTAGCTTTAAGGAGGGAGGCAAAAATTTATGAAAGTCACAGTGTTAGGGTGTCATGGACCTTTCCCTGGGCCTTATGGGGCTACTTCCGGATATTTAGTAGAAGAGGAAAATACTCATATTTTACTGGACTGTGGCAGTGGAGTAATAAGCAGATACCAAAGGTATTACGAGTTAAATAAATTAAAATACATAATTTTGTCTCATTTGCACTCTGATCATGTGGCAGACATGATGGTTTTAAGATATGCTCTTGATATTATGGAGTCAAGAGGCATGATAACTGAACCTGTGAATGTATATTGTCCACAAACACCAGAAAATGTTTTTGAAGATTTTAAGTTTAAAGATGTTTTTAATTTACACATTATAAATGAAGAGGCTACTTTAAATTTAGAGGGAATAGAGATTTCTTTTAAAAAGATGACGCATCCTGTAGAGACTTATGCTGTGAAGATGAAAAAGGGAGAAAAAATCTTTGTATATAGTGGTGATACCACCTATAATGAAGATTTAATATCTTTTGCAAATAAAGCTGATTTATTCCTATGTGATGGAAATTTCTTGACAGGAATGCAAGGACCACACTTAACTGCTGCGGAAGCTGCTGAAATTGCTAAGAAAGCCGAGTGCAAAAGATTAGTTTTGACTCATTTGTCACCGCTTATTTCTATCAAGGATTATTATGATGAAGCAATTAAAGTCTTTGGAAATACAGAAATTGCAAGAGATTTTGAAGTTTATGTGATATAAAATGGAATTTCCATTTTTATATCTTACTGTAGCTCTTTCTTTAGGAATAATAATTGGAAGATATGTTTTTCATCCTTTTGCTTTTTTGCTTTTATTAGCAATTTCAGTGGCTATTTCTTTGTGGCGGTATTTGAAAAATAAAAATGTCAGTTTACTTCTTTTAATTTCTTTTATTTTTGTAGGTGCAATTTTAAGTGGCAATGCTTTTAATTCTCCCAATCCTTATCTAAAGTTTGAAGACAAATTTATAACTATAAATGGCAAGGTGTACGAGGTAAAAGAATATGAGGGATATGCTAAATACATAGTTAAACCGCCTAAATTACCTAAAGTATTGGTTACTCAATATGGGGGCAAATATCCTTCAGAGGGAGATATTGTAAGTATAAGAGGGATAATTTCAATTCCCCAAAAAGCTACAAATCCAGGAGGCTTTGACTACAAGCTCTTTTTAAAGAAAAAAGGAATTTATGCAGTTATGAGAGTGCAGGGGTATGCCGTTGACATTGTGGGCAAAGGCAATTTAAATTTTATTGAGAAGGTTATATATGCTGCAAAGCAAAAAACAGAAGTTAATTATATAAATTCAATGCCCGAAAGAGATGCTAAGTTTGTTATATCGATTTTTTTAGGAGATAAACTTGTTGACGATGAGACTTTGGGACAATTTAGGACAGCAGGTATTTCACATATTATTTCCGTATCAGGAATGCACGTAGCAATTATAACAGGTTTTATACTTTATATGTTAAGTCTTTTTAACATTAGAAGGTACAAAGTTCCTATCATTATAATTGTATTGACCTTCTATGCAATTTTAACAGGAGCAAATCCGCCAGTTATAAGGGCAGCTCTTATGGCTTCTATCGCTTTAATTGGCACTACTTATGGCAAAAAACATAATTCTATAAATTCTTTGTCTTTTGCGGCTTTTGTGATATTAATATTTAACCCTTTGATGCTGTGGGATGTAGGTTTTCAACTTTCATTTGTTGCCACTTTAGCCATTTTGTATTTCTATAAGCCGATACGAGAAAAATTATCAATGCTAAATCCCAAAATACGAGATTTAGTCGCTTTAACTCTTTCTGCTCAAATTGGCACAATCCCCTTTACCATGTATTATTATCATTATATATCCATAATTTCGCTTTTGTCCAACATTGTAATAGTGCCATTGGCGAATATAGCAGTTGTTTTGGGATTTTTATCGGCTATGATAGGGCTGATTTTTCCTCCCTTGTCCTATTTTATAAATTATATAAATATACCTGTAGTAGAAGCTATTTTGTACATAACGAAATTGTTCAATAGCTTTCCTTATGCCAGTATAAATACTATTGTTCCGCCTTTGTATGTGATTGTTTTGTATTATGGAATTTTAACAGTCCTACTTAGCAGTTTTGATAAAAAAACTAAAAAGATTTCTATTGCAATCGCCTTGACTTTTGTTATAGCAATTTTCTTTTATAATTATCTATTGCCTAAAGATTTAGAAGTGACTTTCCTGGATGTAGGACAAGGGGACAGCACGTTTGTCAGGACACCACACGGCAAAACTTTTTTAATAGATGGAGGAGGCAAACCTTTATTTGCGACTTCTTCTTTTGATGTTGGAGAAGATCTAGTACTTCCATTTTTGTATTACAAAGGTGTTATGAAGCTTGATGGAGTATTTATATCTCATACAGATATTGACCATATCGGTGGAATAATTACTGTTTTGCAGCAGATAAAGGTAGATAAAGTTTTTATTGGAGTCCAAAAAGTTACTGATGAGAATTTTAAAAAGATGATTAAGGTTGCAAAAGAGAAAAACATCCCTGTTATTTTTCTGAAAAAAGGAGATAAGGTTGAAATAGATAATATTGAAATATACGTTTTACACCCTGACCCTCAAAATTTAATAGAGGAAAATCCTATAAATAACAATGCACTTGTTTTTAAGATGAAGTACAAGAAGATGGAATTTTTATTTACAGGTGATATAGAAAAGCCTGCAGAAGAGGTTTTGAAAAATTTAGACATAAAGACTGATATTTTAAAGGTGGCTCACCACGGGTCAAATACTTCTTCTACACAAGAATTCATTGAAAAAGCCAATCTGAAAGTATGTATTGTCCAAGTAGGTAAAAACAGTTATGGACTACCTGATGAGAGAGTGCTAAAATATCTTCAAGAGAAGGCGAAGGTATATAGGACGGATAAAAATGGAGCAATTATCGTAAAAACAAATGGAGAAAGGGCTTATATAACTACTTTTCTCAAGGAGTGAAATAATGAATTATAAAGAGTTAGTGGAGAGTTTAAAAAAAGATAAGATTGACAATGTATATCTTTTTTATGGAGAAGAGAGGTTTTTATTGTTAGATGCTTTAAAAAGGATAAAAGCAAAAATATTAATGCCTGAGACTATGGATATGAACTATGTGGTTATTGAAAAAGATAGTCCAGAAGAATGTATGGAAGCTATTATCGAAAATTGTGAGACATTACCTTTATTTTCTGATTACAAATTAGTAGTAGTAAAAAATGAAGAGGAACAGCTTTCTAAGCTAGGGGATAAAGAGTTAAAAAGACTTACGAACTATCTAGAAGAAAAAGTTACTTCTCCTCAAAGCAGCATTGTACTAGTAATTATAGGAGGAGAAAAAATAGATTTAAGGAAAAAGCTTTATAAGTTTATTGAAAAAATAGGTAAAATAGTTTATTTTCAAAGACTTTCTTTTGAAGAGGCAGTAAATTACGCCGGCTATTTTTTAAAAAAGAGTGGCAAAAAAGTAAAAAAATCTGATGTGGAATATATTGTGAAGAGCGTTGGAACGGATTTATACGCAATTGTAAATGAAATACATAAATTAGTTTCCTATTCTGACAGTGAAGAAATAGAAATGGAAAAGATGAAAGAGGTTCTTACTATAAACCTGCAACAAAACATTTTTAATCTTGTCAATGCTATAGGAATGAAAAAAGAAAAAGAGGCTTATAAAGTTTTACACACCCTTTTAGAAAAAGGAGAAGTACCCCTTATTATATTGTCGATGATTGTAAGACAAATGAGGTTGATTACTAAGATAAAAAGCTTTGAAGGTAAATTTGGCGATAAAAAGACTATTGCATCTTCTTTAGGAGTACCATACTTTGCAGTAGAAGAGTTAATGAGACAGAGTAGACTTTTTAAAAAAGAAGAGTTGGAAAGAGCTTATAAAGAGTGTTTGAAATGTGATATTGCATTGAAATCAGGAGCAGATAGTAGTTTGGCATTGGAGGGGCTTGTAAAAAAATTGTGCAAATGATAAAAAGCGTACTTTTAAGGTACGCTTTATTCATTACTTGCTGCTGATTTTAAAAGATTGTTAAATTTTGCATAAAGTCTGGACTTTTTTCTTGCCACTGTGTTTTTGTGGAGAACTCCTTTTGTGGCAGCTTTGTCCAATTCTTTGACAGCAAGTCTTAATTTTTCTTTTATTGTTTCTATATCTCCTGTAGCTAAACTTTCGTTAAACTTTTTAATAAATGTTTTAACTCTTGATTTTATCATTTTATTGCGTAAAGTCCTTTTTGCGATAACAGAAATCCTCTTCTTTGCAGATTTTGTGTTTGCCAAAAGCTTCACCTCCTCAATCGAATTTAATTTTACCACGAAAGAAATAGTTTTTCAAGGATTAATACACTTTTTACTTTACCACAGAGGTATAAAATTTGTCAATTTGTTCATCATAATTAAAGGAGGTGATTTAATGTTACAAACAGTTATTCGCTTTATTGTGTCAGCTATTGTGCTGTTAGTGGTAGGATATCTTGTTCCAGGGTTTAGCGTCGCAGGATTTTGGGGAGCTCTTATTTCAGCGGTGGTAATAGCTTTGTTAGGCTATATTGTAGAATTAATATTAGGGAAAGATATTTCACCAAGAAGCCGTGGCTTTGTAGGATTTATTGTTGCGGCGGTAGTGATATACGTTTCTCAGTTTATTGTTCCTACCATTCACGCAACAATAGTTGGTTCGTTGATTGCTGCTTTTGTGATAGGATTGGTTGACGCCTTTGTACCGACAGAGTTGAGGTGATGTAGATGTACAGTATAAGGACAGACCTTGCAGTAGAAGCGAGAGAATTATACAAAGGAAGAGAGATTCCAGGGGTGAGTGTGGAGGAAAAACACTTAGAGGGTATAAAAGTGACAAAGGTCAAAATTTTAAATGAAGAAGGAGAAAAAGCAATGGGGAAGCCAGTGGGGGACTATATAACTATTGAAGCCCCCGGCCTCATTGAAAGGGACTTGGATTTAGAGGAAGAAGTTGCGAAAGTTTTAGCAGATATAATTAAAGAAATAGCTAATTTGACGGAAAATACACAAGTTTTAGTAGTAGGGTTAGGCAATTGGAATGTCACCCCTGATGCTTTAGGGCCACGGGTGGTGTCTAACATTGTGGTGACAAGGCATTTAAAGGAATATGCACCTCAACAGTTTGGCGATGAAATTCGGTCTGTCAGCGCAATTTCTCCCGGAGTTTTAGGCATAACCGGGATAGAAACAGCTGAAATTTTAAAAGGTGTAGTTGACAGAATAAAACCTGACTTAATAATTACAATTGACGCTTTGGCTTCGAGAAGATTAGAGAGGTTGTCTACTACTATTCAAATTTCAAATACAGGTATAAGTCCAGGGTCTGGAATAGGTAATAGAAGGCTTTCCATTACTGAGCAAAGCTTAGGGATACCTGTAATAGCCATAGGAGTTCCTACAGTAGTAGATGCGGTCACAATTGCTAACGACACCATCGAATATTTAACAGAAGAGTTACTAAAACAGACCAAAGAAGAAAGCCCTTTTTATGAAGTACTTAAGAATATGAGTCAACAAGAGAAATACAGTCTCATTCAAGAAGTTTTAACACCTTATGTACATAATCTTGTAGTTACTCCTAAAGAAATAGATTTATTGGTAAAAAATATATCTTCAATTATTTCCAGAGGGATAAATCTTGCACTACAACCTGGGCTTACGGAAAAGGAAATGAATCAATTGCTTCATTAAACATAAAGTACTAAAGCACCTCTTGATGGAATATTTATAAAATATAAAAACCAAAGAGAGGTGCTTCTTTTTGTACAGGTATTATAGTTTTTCAAAGATAAGCAGAATAATGTTTCTAATTTTGTTATTGATAAACGTTTTTCTTTATAATTGGATGACACAACCTTATAAGGGTGAATATAGACAAATAATTGGTGATTCTTTTTCAGAGGAGTATGATAAATTAGACAGTTTATTTGTAACTTCAATAAATTATACCCTGCCGATAATAGAAGTAGCATTTACTTCTCAAGGGTATACAGGAAAGGATTTAACCTTTTCCTCTTTGTTAAATGCTAAAGTTAAAGACCCTATTAATATATTGAAATTTCAACTTCCAATTTTAGCACAGATAGATTTGGAAAAAGTAAGTGCTAATAATATACAGAATAATGATGCACAAACAAATCCTCCTTCTAATAACAATGTGAATTTGTCTGATACTAATGCACAAAGTGACAAAAACACACCGCAGACACAAGGAGAGGAAGAAAAACCAGTTTCGAAAAATATAGATAATAGTAAACCCTATCTTTTGATATATCACACTCATACTATGGAAGCTTATGCTGCTACAGAAAAGAACAAATACATAGCAAGGTACGGCTATGATAGGACAGATGATTTAAATTATACTGTTGCAAAAGTAGCAGATTATCTTACGGAATATTTTAAAAAAGAAGGAATTTCTGTATTGCACGATAAAACTATCCATGATTACAACTATGACAAATCCTATGTAAACTCTTTTGCAACGGTCAGTAAAATTTTAAAAGAGTATCCTTCTATTAAAGCAGCGATTGACTTGCATAGAGATGGCTATGGTGCTGTTATGAAACCAGGGGTAGAAACTATTCCTGCTTTGAGCAATTTGCCAAACCAAGATTTTAGAAAAAAATATGTGATGGAAATAAACGGGGAAAAAGTAGCAAAAGTTTCTTTCATAATAGGTTCAAGAAGGACACCGGAAATGAAAGAAGATTGGAGAAGAAATTACGAATTTGCCAAAAGAATAAGTGATAAATTAAATGAACTTTATCCCGGCCTATCTTTAGGAGTACAGGTAAAGCCCTACAGTGAATATAATCAGCATCTTCTTGAAAAGTCGATACTGATAGAATTAGGAAGTAACTATAATACTTTAGAGGAGGCAATTGCAACTACAAAGTATCTGGCTAAAGCCATTAGTGAAGTGATAAAGCAGCAACAAGATTTTGGGCAGTGAAGACTGCTTTTTATTTTATAGCGATAAATGTTGATATTAATTTAAAAAAAGGTTAAAATAAATTACTGTAATTATCAAAGATTTAGGAGGTTTTTTATGAAATTTGCAGCAAGGATAATGGGATTGGCCTTGGCGTTTTTAATCCTCTTTAGCACTGTTTCTTATGGACAAGTAAATAATATAAAAGATAGAAAAATAGTTATTTTTATTGTAGACAGGGTTAATTTAAATGACTATGTTGCAAATGACCTTCCTAATATAAAATACCTCATGGAAAATGGTACATATGGACTTATGACGGTAAATTCTGATGGAGGCAGGACCCCTGAAAACGTGTATATGACAATTGGTTGTGGGACAAGAGCTGTAGGTTCTGAAAAAGCTTCCCTTAATTTTAACGCTTCTGAAATAGTAAATGGAGAACAAGCCTCTATAATTTTCAAAAGAAATACAGGTATTAAGCCACAAGTATTTAATATAGTAAATTTAGATTTTGCGCAAATAGAGAGAAATAACCTAACTCGAAATCACATTGTAGTACCTGGCTTATTAGGTGCTCTTTTAAAACAAAATGGAAAAACTGTTGCTGTGTTTGGCAATGAAGATACTGATGTAGAACAAAGAAGATATGCGCCTCTTATAGTAATGGATGAAAAAGGAATTGTAGATTTTGGCGATGTGAGTGATAATATTTTAAAAAGAGACCCTTTAAGCCCTTTTGGCATTATGACAGATTATAATTTGCTTTATCAAAAATATGCAGAGATGAAAGAAAAACCTGACTTAACTATTTTTCAATTGGGAGATACGATAAGAGCGAATGATTACCATAAATATGCGATGGATAAAATTAATGAGAGAAATAAAAAAAGGGCTTTATACGAAGCAGATGAATTTATTGGCAAAGTCATAAGAGAAGGCAGTCCCAACACCTTATACATTGTCTTAACTCCACTTCCTCCATCTAAAGATATGGGGCAAAAGAGTTATTTAACCCCCATAATACTTTTTGGACCAGGCTTTACTAAAGGCTATGTTACTTCAGACACAACAAAAAGAGAGGGGATTGTCACAAATACAGATTTAATGCCAACAATTTTACAGTATTTTGATATTCCTATACCAACTTTTTTGACGGGACATCCCCTTTATAATTCTGGTTACAAAGGAAATGTAGACAAATTATTAGCTGAGAGTCATAAACTAGTTTTTAATTACACTTATAGGCCTATTTTCTTAAAAACTTATGTGGTTTTAGAGATAATAATTTTAATTTTTGCCCTATTAGTTTTGCTGCTTTTGAAAAAGTATGCGGTCTATTTAAAACCTCTATTGTTTTTTGTTTCTACTATTCCTTTGACTTTTTTGCTATTACCTTTGTTTAATTATACTAGCCTATCAAATAGCATCGTGGGAATATTATTTTTGACAGCAGTGGCGATTATAGCGATTCATGAAATTAACCCTTATGGTTATTATTTCTATGCTATAATAGGTTTAGTTACTTCCCTTGTTTTGCTAATTGACCTTGTGACAGGGCAATATTTGCTAAAAAATTCTTTTTTAAGCTATGACGTCATCGGAGGTGCCCGTTTTTATGGCATAGGAAACGAGTATATGGGGGTATTGATTGGAGCCGTCTTATGTTTTACTACAATGGCTTTTGAAATTTTTTCGAATAAAAAGCTGCTTTTAGCTATAACTACAATAATATACGCACTGGTATTCTACTTTATTGCAGCTCCAAGTATAGGTACAAATGTTGGAGGATCGATAACAGCCTTTGGAGCTTTTGCTGTTTCGCTGCTGCTTTTGTCTGGAAAAAAAATTAACATAAAAAATTTAATATATATTGGTGCCGGGATAGTTTTAATGCTTTTGGGCTTGTTTTACTTGGATTCTTTAAGGCCAGTTTCACAACAAACTCACATAGGACAAACTTTTGCTTTAGTAAAAAGTCACGGTATAAAATCTTTATTACAAATTTTTGAAAGAAAGCTTTTAATGAATTATAAGCTCATAAAATATTCTATATGGTCGAGAGTATTGTTGACACTTATAGTTGTTTTACTAATTCTTTTCTTCAAACCTGTTGGAGTGTTGAGTGAAATTTTCAAAAAACACACCCACATTCGAATATGCTTTGTTGCGACGATTATAGGAAGCATTCTTGCTCTAATTTTTAACGATTCAGGAATTGTAGCGGCAGCTACAATGATGGTGTTTGTAGGACCTATGTTAATACATTTTGTTATTGATGAAATGTCTTAAAAGGTGGTTTTATGGGAAAAATGAAGGTATTGCAAATTGTAAGAAAATCAGAAGGAGGAATGAAAAAGCATTTATTATCATTGGTTAGATTGTTAGACAAAGATAAGTATGAAATTGCTGTTTTGTGCTCTTTTGACAAAAAAACTCAAGAATATCTCAAAAAATTAGGGATTGCAGTATATGACATTGACATTGGGGACGGAATTAGTTTAAAAAAAGATTACAGGACAATTAAGTTTATACGAAAGGTAGTAAATGAGTTTAAGCCAGATATTGTTCACATGCATGGGGCAAAAGCTTCATTGGTAGGAAGAGTCGCATGTTTTGCTATGCCTGTAAAAACAGTAGTGACAGTCCACAACTTTGCAAATTACAATAATATGAGTTTTTACAAAAAGAAACTTTTATTGAGTTTAACAAAAATTCTAGACAAAAAAACCCATCAGTTTATTGCTGTCTCTCAAGCATTAAAAGATGATTTAGTTCTAAATCAAAATGTAAAAGAAAATAAAATAAAAGTGGTGTACAATTGTATTGATACCTCTTTCTACGAGGAAACAACTCTTAATTTAAAAGAAGAATTCAATTTGCCACAAGATTCTTTTATTGTAGGAAGTGTAGCAAGGCTTATACCTGCTAAAGGTGTTCAAGATTTAATAAAAGCGGCTTCAATTTTAAAAAATGTAAATGCCTACTTTTTTGTAGCAGGAGATGGCCCTTTTAGAGAAGAATTACAAAAAATGATTGATAGTTTAAATTTAAAGGACAGATTCTTTTTATTGGGGTATAGAAATGACATCCCTTCTTTCTTGAGAAATCTCAATGTATTTGTGCTTCCCTCACATGAAGAAGGATTTGGAATTTCTGTAATTGAAGCTTTAAGTGAAGGAGTCCCTGTCGTAGCTACAAAAGTAGGAGGCATTCCAGAAATTATACAAGATGGCGTTGAAGGAATTTTGGTAGAAAAAGAAAGTCCTGAAGAGTTGGCAAAAGCTATAGAGAAATTTTTGAAAGATGAGGAATTGAGAAAAAATATAAGCTTAAGAGGAAAAGAAAGTGTGGGAAAATATAGTTGCAATAAAATGATTGAAGAAATATACAAGATTTACGATACCTTGAAGGGAAGATAAAAGATGAGGCTTACAAGGACAAGAGAGAGAAAGAAACAGATTCAAAGAAAGAGACTTGTAATCTTTGCTCTTTTATTGTACATTGTTATTATGGTAGTAGGACTTGTAATAGCTGATTCTTCCTTTAATGAAATTACTACTGGAGTGAGGAAAGTAAATATATTTGGTGTATATTCAAATAGCGAAAAGGTGATCGTTAAAATTTTTGGTAAGGAGTCAGTTATTGACATAGGAGGGTTAAGCCAATACTTTAAAGGGCGATTTTGGAAATGAGATCTAAGTCTTTAATTTTTGAGGAGGTACAAAATGTCAGAGAGGATGCAGTATATTAGAAATTTTTGCATTATTGCTCACATAGACCATGGTAAATCTACTCTTGCAGATAGACTTATTGAGAAAACAGGTTTTCTTTCTGAAAGGGAAACAGATAAGCAAATTTTAGATAATTTAGAATTAGAAAGGGAGAGAGGAATTACTATAAAGTTAAAGCCTGTAAGAATGATTTATAAAGCTAAAGATGGAAATGAATATGAGCTTAATCTCATTGATACCCCTGGACATGTAGATTTTACTTACGAGGTATCCCGAAGTATTGCAGCTTGTGAAGGGGCCCTCCTTGTAGTAGATGCTACACAAGGGATTGAGGCGCAAACCCTTGCTAATGTGTATATGGCTTTAGAACATGATTTAGAGATAGTACCTGTGATAAATAAAATAGACCTTCCTTCAGCAAATCCTGAACTTGTAAAAAAAGAAATTGAAGACGTGATTGGGATTGACGCAGAAGATGCTTTGCTTACCTCTGCTAAAGAAGGCATAGGTATAGAAGAAGTTTTAGAAGCCATTGTAAATAGAATTCCCCCTCCAAAAGGAGATGAAAATAAGCCTTTAAAAGCGCTAATTTTTGACTCTTTTTATGATAACTACAAAGGTGCAATAAGCTTTGTAAGGGTAGTAGATGGAATTGTTAAACCAGGAATGAGAATAAAAATGTTTTCTACTGGCAAAGTTTTTGAAGTTACAGAAGTGGGTATGTTTAGACCTAACCTTTATCCAGTAGAAGAGCTTAAAGCAGGTGAAGTTGGATATATTGCTGCCAGCATAAAAAATGTAAAAGACACTCGCGTAGGAGATACAATAACAGATGCAGATAATCCAGCCGATTCTCCACTTCCTGGCTATAAAGAAGTAGTGCCAATGGTCTTTTGTGGAATTTATCCTGCGGATGGACAAGATTATGAAAATTTAAAAGAAGCTTTAGAAAAACTTCAGCTAAATGATGCGTCACTTGTATTTGAACCTGACACCTCTGCTGCCTTAGGTTTTGGATTTAGGTGTGGCTTTTTGGGACTTTTGCACATGGAAATAGTTCAAGAAAGGTTGGAAAGAGAGTACAACTTAAATCTTGTCACTACTGCACCAAGTGTAATTTACAAAGTTTACAAAACTAATGGAGAGGTATTGGATTTGGACAATCCTACAAAAATGCCGCCTCCTACGCAAATAGATCATATTGAAGAGCCAATTGTGGAAGCTACTATTATGGTGCCTACTGAATATGTAGGGGCAGTTATGGAGCTTTGCCAGGATAGACGGGGAGCATATTTAGGAATGGAATATTTAGAACAAACTCGCGTACTTTTAAAATATGAAATGCCTTTAAATGAGATAATATATGACTTTTTTGATGCTTTAAAATCACGAACAAGGGGTTACGCCTCTTTCGACTATGAGCTTAAAGGGTATAAAGAATCTA
Organism: Thermoanaerobacter ethanolicus JW 200; assembly: GCF_003722315.1. Classification (NCBI taxonomy): domain Bacteria; kingdom Bacillati; phylum Bacillota; class Clostridia; order Thermoanaerobacterales; family Thermoanaerobacteraceae; genus Thermoanaerobacter; species Thermoanaerobacter ethanolicus. The sequence continues at coordinate 1,509,655 of NZ_CP033580.1, forward strand.
ATTTGGTAAAGCTTGATATTTTAATAAATGGCGAATTGGTAGATGCTTTATCCATGATAGTTCATAAAGATAAAGCCTATGAAAAAGCGAGAAAAATTGTAGAAAAGTTAAAAGAAAATATTCCAAGGCATCTTTTTGAGATTCCAATCCAGGCTGCAATAGGCTCTAAGATTATTGCAAGAGAGACTGTAAAAGCTTTGAGAAAAAACGTTCTTGCCAAGTGTTATGGAGGAGACGTAACTCGTAAGAAAAAACTTTTGGAGAAGCAAAAAGAAGGTAAAAAGCGCATGAGACAGGTGGGAAGTGTTGAAATACCTCAAGAGGCTTTTATGTCAATATTGAAGCTAGATGATGAAAAATGAGGGAGATAGGACTATACATTCACATTCCTTTTTGTAAAAGAAAATGCTATTATTGTGATTTTAATTCTTATGCAGGCTATGATTATCTTTTTGACGACTATATTCGGGCACTACTTATGGAAATAGAATCAAATTCTACAAAAGATTATAATGTGGTTTCGGTTTATATAGGAGGAGGGACCCCTAACCTTTTGCCTCCTTTTTATATAGAGAAGATATTGAAATCTGTATTTAAAAATTATAAAATACTTGATGGTTGCGAAATTACTATTGAAATGAATCCCGGCCTTATAACTGAAGAAAAACTAAAAATTTATAAAGACAACGGGATAAACCGAGTAAGTATTGGACTTCAAGCTTTTCAAAATAGGCTTTTAAAATATATAGGTAGAATTCATACAATAGAAGATTTTTTTGGAAATTATGAGTTAGTGAAAAAGTTCTTTGACAATATAAATATTGACCTGATGTATGCTCTTCCTACTCAAACCTTTAAAGAGTGGCAAGAAACTTTAAAAGAAGTAGTAAAATTACAGCCGACGCATGTTTCTACTTATAGCTTGATTTTAGAACCTAACACCTCCTTTTACAGACTTTATGAAAAGGGTCAGTTGCCTATAGTTGATGAGGAAGAAGAGCTTAAAATGTATCATTGGGGTATAGAGTTTTTAAAAGAAAAAGGTTATCACCATTACGAAATATCTAATTTTGCATTGCCCACATTTGAATGTCGCCACAATATTTTATACTGGGAATGCAAAAATTATTTGGGATTTGGTGCAGGAGCCCATTCTTATATGGAGGGTGTGAGATATAGTAATATTGAAAATATAAAAGACTATATTAAGAGCATTTTAGAAAGAAAAAGTGCAGTTAAGGAAAAAATAAAGTTGGCAAAAGAAGATAGAATGGCTGAGTTTATGTTTTTAGGAATGAGAATGACAAAAGGAGTGTGTGACAAGGATTTTAAGAAAAGATTTGGTATCAGTTTGTTTGAATTTTACAAAAAAGTAATACAAAAATACTTAAATGAAGGTCTAATTGAGATTGATAATGAGTGTGTAAAACTTACCGAGAGGGGTATTGATGTCTCTAACGTCATTTTTGAAGAATTTCTGCCCTAAATGAGTATTGACAAAAAATTATAAGAGTGGTATTTTAAAAACATGAATTAGCACTCAATCGAGTAGAGTGCTAATAATACATGGGGTGGTGAAAATGCCGTTAGATGATAGGAAGAAAAAAATACTATACGCGGTTATTACTGATTATATTATGACGGCAGAGCCAATAGGGTCGAGAACAATAGCTAAGAAGTACAATATAGGATTAAGTTCTGCTACTATAAGAAACGAAATGGCGGATTTAGAAGAAATGGGATATTTGGAGCAACCTCATACTTCCGCAGGAAGAATACCTTCAGATAAAGGATATAGATTTTATGTAGACAGCATTCTTCGAAATTATATAAACAATGACCCTCCAATTAGCTATAATACTCGCGAGGAAATAATAGCGGAGTTTGATGAAATTGTAAAGAAATATGCAAGAATTTTGGCTAACATAACTCACCATACTACAGTTGCTAAAATGCCAAAGTTGAACCCTGATAGAATAAGGAAAATCCAACTTATACCTGTTGCTTCTAATAAAATGATCTTTTTAGTAGTGACAGACACAGGAATTGTAAAAAATTACTTGCTAAATTTATGCCAAAATGTAGATAGAACTATCTTTGAGTTTTTAAACAATTTGTTAAATGACAAAATTGCTGGCAAAAGCGAAAAAGATATTTTTGAGTTTTTACAAAAAGATTTAAGGCAGATGTTGGGAGAGGTAGCTTTTATAGCCGACGAATTGATAAACACTATACTTTTGAGCTTGAAGCAGTTACAAGAAACGGACATTTATGCGGATGGAACTTTCCATATTTTAGATTTTCCTGAATACAAGGATTTAGGCAAAGCAAAAAATTTTTTCAATCTTTTGGACAACAAGTCGTTATTGAACGAAGTTTTAGAGCCTGAAGTAGATTTTATAGATGTGAGAATAGGAAGTGAAAACAAGTTTGAAGAGATGAAAGACTTAAGCGTAATAAAAACCACTTATAAGATTAACGGTCGTGTGGTGGGTACAATAGGAATTATAGGACCTACAAGAATGGATTATAGAAGGTTGATTAACGAAATCAATATGATGACAAAAGAGCTTTCAAATCTTTTGTCGAGTATATACAATGATGAAATATAACGAGGTGATATAAGTGGAAGAGATGGAAAAAGAAATTAACAAAGAGGAGGAAAAGGATGTAAATAATTTAGAATCAAATGAACAAATGGAAGGGCCTCCTGAAGAGGAAGAACAAACACAGCAGGAGCATAAGCAACAAACGATTGATGAAATAGAGGAATTAAAGCAAAAACTTCAGCAAAAAGAGGCTGAAGCTCAAGAATATTTAGATATTGCACAAAGATTGAAAGCAGAATTTGAAAATTACAGAAAAAGAATAGAAAAAGAAAAAGCTGAGATGATCGATTACGGGCAAGAAACAGTGATTTTAGAACTTTTGACTATTATGGATAATTTTGAAAGAGCTTTGGCAAGCAGTGGAGATTATAATTCTCTAAAAGAAGGGATAGAATTAATTTACAGGCAGTTTAAAAAAATATTGGATAAATTTGGTGTGAAAGAAATTGAAGCAGAGGGGCAGATTTTTGACCCCTATAAGCACCATGCTGTAATGCAGGAAGAGGTAGAAGGAAAGCAACCAAATGAAATTATTGAAGTTTTCCAAAAAGGGTATTATCTAAAAGATAAAGTAATAAGACCAAGTTTGGTTAAAGTAGCAAAATAAAAAGGAGGTTGAAAAATATGGGGAAAGTTATAGGAATTGACTTAGGAACTACTTTTTCTTGTGTTGCTGTTATGGAAGGAGGCCAACCTGTAGTAATACCTAACGCAGAAGGAGCTCGTACTACGCCTTCAGTCGTCGCTTTTACTAAAGAAGGAGAAAGGTTAGTAGGGCAAGTTGCAAAAAGGCAGGCAATTGTAAATCCTGACAGGACTATAATGTCCATAAAAAGACACATGGGAACTGATTACAAAGTAAAAATTGACGATAAAGAGTATACACCTCAAGAGATTTCTGCAATGATTTTGCAAAAGCTTAAGGCTGATGCAGAAGCTTACTTGGGCGAAAAAGTTACACAGGCGGTAATTACTGTTCCTGCTTATTTCAATGACAGCCAAAGGCAGGCTACAAAAGACGCAGGTAGGATTGCAGGTCTTGAGGTTTTGAGAATAATAAATGAGCCGACAGCTGCTGCTTTGGCATATGGACTTGACAAAGAAGGAAATCAAAAGATAATGGTTTATGACTTAGGTGGCGGTACTTTTGATGTTTCTATTTTGGAAATAGGAGATGGAGTATTTGAAGTTTTGGCTACAAGTGGCAATAACCATTTGGGTGGGGATGACTTCGACCAAAGGATAATAGATTGGCTTGCTGACAACTTCAAAAAAGAATATGGAATTGACTTAAGAAATGACAGGATGGCATTGCAGAGACTAAAAGATGCTGCAGAAAAAGCAAAAATAGAGCTTTCTTCTGCAACGGTTACTAATATAAACTTGCCATTTATTACTGCTGATGCTACAGGTCCAAAACATATAGATGTAAATCTTACAAGGGCAAAATTCGAAGAGCTAATCTCCGACCTTGTAGAATCAACTGTAGGTCCTGTTAACCAAGCATTAAGCGACGCAGGTTTAAAACCTTCTGATATTGATAAAGTCATTCTCATTGGTGGTTCTACAAGAGTGCCTTTGGTACAGGAGACAGTAAAGAGAATAATGGGTAAAGAACCTCACAAAGGAATTAACCCAGATGAGGCAGTGGCTATAGGTGCAGCTATACAGGCGGCAGTATTGGCCGGAGAAGTGAAAGATATTCTCTTACTGGACGTAACACCTTTGTCCTTGGGTATAGAGACATTAGGTGGAGTATTTACTAAGATTATAGAGAGAAATACTACAATACCTACAAGAAAGAGCCAGATATTTACTACTGCGGCGGATAATCAGACTTCTGTTGAAATACACGTGTTACAAGGCGAAAGGCCTATGGCAAAAGACAACAAAACTCTTGGAAGGTTTATTTTGTCAGGGATTCCACCAGCTCCAAGAGGAGTACCTCAAATTGAAGTTACTTTTGACATAGATGCCAATGGAATTGTACATGTTTCTGCAAAAGACTTAGGTACTGGCAAATCTCAGGATATAACTATTACTTCTACAACTAATTTGTCAGAAGAAGAGATACAAAGAATGATTAATGAGGCTAAGCAGTATGAAGAACAAGATAGGAAGAAGAAAGAAGAAATCGAAATAAGGAATAAAGCAGATTCTCTCATTTATCAAGCTGAAAAAACAATGAAAGACCTTGGAGATAAGATGACGCAAGCTGAAAAAGATGAAATAAATAGAGAAATAGAAAATGTGAGAAAAGCTCTTGAAGGAAGCGATATAGAAGCGATTAAAAATGCTTCTGAGAAACTTTCACAAGCCTTCTACAAAGTTTCTACAAGAATATACCAACAAGCGGGAGGACAAACGGGAGGAGCTACAAATAGTGGTAGTGCTGGACAAGGTACAACACAGGACAATGTTTATGAAGCCAATTACAAAGTGGAGGATGATAATAAATAATATAGAACCAGGTTTTACCTGGTTCTAATTTACGTAATGAAAGGCAGGTGAGAAAGTGGCTAAAAAAGATTTATATGAAATATTAGGAGTAGATAGAAATGCCACAGAAGAGGAAATAAAAAAGGCTTATAGACGGCTTGCTAAGAAATATCATCCTGACTTGAACCCAGGAGATAAAGAAGCAGAGCAAAAATTTAAAGAAATAAACGAAGCTTACGAAATTCTCTCCGACCCTCAAAAAAGAGCCCAATATGACCAATTTGGAGACGCAGCCTTTGAGCAAGGCGGTTTTGGCCAAGGTGGATTTGGTCAAGGAGGTTTTGGAGAGGGCGGTTTTGATTTTGGAGGCTTTGGAGGATTTGGCGATATATTTGGCGATATTTTTAATGATTTCTTTGGTACTGGCAGGAGAAGAGCAGAAACAGGCCCTCAAAAGGGTAATGACATAAGATATGACCTTACTTTAACTTTTGAAGAAGCTGCTTTTGGGGCAGAAAAAGAAATAGAGGTTGAACGATTTGAAGAGTGTGATACGTGTAAAGGAACAGGGGCCAAGCCGGGTAGTAAACCAGAGACTTGTCCTGTATGTCATGGAACTGGTGAAGTGAGAACTGCACAGAATACTCCTTTTGGAAGAATTGTAAATATAAGAACTTGCCCTAAGTGCCATGGTGAAGGAAAAATTATTACTGACCCTTGCAACAAATGCGGTGGCACAGGTAAAATTAGGAGGAGGAGAAAAATTAAAGTTACTATACCAGCGGGAATAGACGAAGGACAAATGCTTACCTTAAGAGGAGAAGGAGAGCCAGGCTTAAGAGGAGGTCCAAGGGGAGACCTGTATATTGTAATTCACGTAAAACCCCACGAGTTATTTACAAGAGAAGGATACAATGTACATTTGAAAATGCCCATAAGTTTTGCTGATGCAGCTTTAGGTGGAGAAATAAAAATTCCTACGCTGGATGGAACAGTTAGCTTTACAATACCAGAAGGGACCCAGACAGGGACTAAGTTTAGGTTAAGGGGAAAAGGGATTCCTCACATAAATGGAAGAGGACGCGGAGACCAAATTGTAGAGGTTTATATTGATGTGCCTAAAAAATTGACAGAAAAGCAAAAAGAATTGCTAAGAGAATTAAAAAAATTAGAAGGAAATACTACGACAGAATCAAAATCATTTTTTCAAAGGATGAAGGACGCTTTTGGCGGATAATAAATTTGAGTAAAGGTGTGGAAAAGAATGAAATGGATTGAAGTACAAGTGACAACTTCACAAGAGGCAGAAGATGCTGTGTCAAATATCATGCACGAATTAGGGGCTGGCGGTGTAGTTATAAAAAACCCTAATGATGTAAAACTGTTGGCGCAAAGTGATAATTGGGATTACTTTGACCCTTCTCTTTTTGAAGAAGAGGGAAATATTAAGGTTTTTGCCTATTTTCCTATTGCTTCAGATACTATAGATAGAATAAATATTTTAAAAGATAGAATTGTAGAACTTAAATCTTTTGGAATTGATATAGGCAATTTTGACTTAAAAGTCTCAGAAGTAGATGAAGCGGACTGGGCAAGCAATTGGAAACAGTACTATAAGCCTTTAAAAATAGGGAAGAAAATAGTGATTAAGCCTTCTTGGGAAGAATATGTATCTCAAGGAGAAGAGATAATTATCGAATTAGACCCCGGAATGGCTTTTGGCACAGGCACCCATGAGACTACAAAGATGTGTCTGGAATTTTTAGAGGAGATTGTGATACCAGAAAGGATAGTTTTTGATGTAGGTTGTGGTTCAGGCATACTTAGCATTGCTAGTAGCAAATTAGGAGCAAAGGAAGTTTATGCGGCAGATATAGACGAAGTTTCCGTGGAAGTAGCCCGACAAAATGTAGAATTAAATAACTTACAAAATGTAAAAGTATTTAAAAGTGATTTATTAGGCGAATTTAGAGGAAAAGCGGATATTATAGTGGCAAATATAATTGCTGATGTGATAATTAGGTTGTCGGCAGAGGCTCCTAAATACTTAAAAGAAGAGGGCTTATTTTTAGCTAGTGGTATAATAAAAAGTAGAAAAGAAGAAGTTTTGCAAAAAGTTGAAGAATTTTTTGAAGTGTTGCAAATTAGAGAAGAAGGAGAATGGTGTGCAATATTATCAAGGAAAAAGTGAGAGCTTATGAGAAAAATTTTTATTGATAGGCAAAATATTAAAGGAGAATTTGTCTATATAGAAGGAGAAGACTTTCATCATCTGGTAAATGTCTTAAGGCTTAAAAGAGGAAATGAAATTGTTGCATCGGATGGATTAAAAGAATATGCTGCTCGCATTGAAGAGATAAAAAAAGACAAGCTTATTTTATTTTTAGAAAGAGAATTAGAATCAAATACAGAGAGTGCCTTAGAAATTTCATTATTTCAAGGCTTGCCTAAGTCAGATAAAATGGAATTGATTATTCAAAAATGTGCAGAAATTGGAGTTAAAAAATTTATCCCAGTTGTGACTCGTTATACGGTTGTAGACATAACTAAAAGCAATATAAATAAAAAAATTGCTAGGTGGAGAAAAATTAGTGAAGAAGCTTGTAAACAATCGGGCAGAACTGGGGTGCCCGAAATTTGTATGCCTATTTCCTTTGAAGAGGCTATAAATCAGGTTGATAAGTTTGATCTATGCATAATTCCATATGAAAAGGAACAAACTTCAAAATTAAAAGAGGTGTTGGAAAAGGCAAAAGGCGTAAAAAAAATTGGAATTTTTATAGGCCCTGAAGGAGGTTTTTCTCAAGAGGAAATTGAATTAGCCTTAAACAAAAGTATTAAGCCTGTAAGCTTAGGCCCCAGGATTTTGCGAACTGAGACAGCAGCCATCGCAGTTTGTTCAATAGTAATGTATGAATTAGGAGATATGGGTTAAATTATTAATAAACAAAGAACAAAAAGATATTTTCTAATGCCCTTTAGGGCATGTCAAATTGTAGATAAACTTTCGTAAAGGAGATATTTTGCATAAGGAGCAACTTGTTACAAAGCGACCCGGCACTCAAGTAAGAGAGTTTGATAAAGCAAAAATAAAAAAAACAAGTATACTTACTTGAGTGCCGGGAAACTTAGCAAGACCGAGGGTGGAGGCAGGGCCGAAGCCAAGGAGGGCGGAGGCGGGCACCTTAAGGCATGGATGCCACCTGACGTAGGTACCCTGCCGGAACCTGAAGGGGAAGCTTATGTTTTGTCGCTTTGGAACATCGGAGCGACGATGCAAAATATCTCCTTTGAATATTTTTTTAACTTTGTCAACAAACTGAATGCCTTCGGGGCATGTTTTTTTGTGTACAATAGCATGTTATAATATGTGATATAATATGAAAAAAAAAGAGATTTAATAGGAGGAGCATTTTTAAAGTGGCAAAAGTAGATTTAACTCTTAGTAATGAGGAATTTTATGAAAGATATGGTCATAAAAAAACTGTTGCTTTTTATACTTTGGGGTGTAAGGTAAATCAATATGAGACAGAAGTCATGGCTGAGCTTTTTAAAAAAGCTGGTTATGAAGTAGTTGATTTTAATGAAAAAGCGGATGTTTACGTAATAAATACCTGTACTGTAACAAATAGAAGTGATATGAAGTCAAGGCAGGAGATACGAAAAGCTAGAAAGAAAAATCCTGATGCGCTGGTAGTAGCTGCTGGTTGCTATGTGCAAGTAAGTCCAGAGGAAGCTTTTTCTCTTCCGGAAGTGGACATAGCGATTGGTACGAAAAATAAGGACAAAATAGTGGAATTAGTAGAGGAATTTACACAAAAAAATCAAAAGTTGAGTGTGGTAAATAATATAATGACTCAAAAGGAATATGAGGAATTTGGAGTAACAGCTTATACAGAAAGGACAAGGGCATATATAAAGATTCAAGACGGCTGCAATCAATACTGTACTTACTGCATAATCCCTTACGCCAGGGGACCTGTGAGAAGTAGAGACCCCAAAAAAGTACTAGATGAAGTAAAAAGGTTTGCTGATTCAGGGTATAAAGAAATTGTTCTCACAGGTATACACATAGCTTCCTATGGCAAAGATTTAAAAAATATTGGGCTTTTGGACATTATAAAGATGATTCATGAAATAGATGGCATAAAAAGGATAAGACTTAGTTCTATTGAGCCTACTTTTTTAACTGAAGAGTTTGTGAAAGAAATAGCTAACTTGCCTAAGATGTGCAGGCATTATCATGTATCCCTTCAAAGTGGATGTGATGAAACCTTAAAAAGAATGGGAAGAAGATATACTACAAAGGAGTACAAAAGTGTAATTGATAGGTTAAGAGAATACATCAAGGATGTGGCGATAACTACAGATGTTATGGTGGGATTTCCTGGTGAAACGGAAGAGGAGTTTCTCAAGACTTACAAATTTGTGGAAGAGATTTGTTTTAGCAAAATGCATGTTTTTAAATATTCAAGGAGAAAAGGTACAAGAGCATACAACTTTCCAAATCAAGTTGCAAATCATATAAAAGAAGATAGGAGTAAAAAGCTCATAGAATTGTCTAATAGGTGTGAATATAAATTTATGGAGAGTTTTATAGGGAAAACTTTGGAAGTCCTCTTTGAACAACCGGTAAAGAATATGGAGGGTTATGTGGAAGGCTTGACTGATAATTATTTAAGTGTAGCTGTTAAAGGAGATAGAAAGTTACTTAGAAATGAGATTTTCCCAGTGAAAATAAAAGAAATAAAAGATAATTTATTAATTGGAGAAATTGAAGGAATTTAAAGAGATTTGTAGAATATAAAAAGAGGAGGTGAAAAGATGGCAGATTGCATTTTTTGTAAAATTATAAATAAAGAGATACCTTCCAATATAGTCTATGAAGATGATTTAGTAGTAGCATTTCGGGATATTAACCCGCAGGCACCTGTACATATCCTCATTGTACCCAAAGAACATATACCGACATTGTTAGATTTAAATGAGGATAACAAACATTTAGTATCTCATGCTTATATGGTGGCAAAAGAATTGGCAAAAAAAGAGGGCATTGACGAAAAAGGTTATAGAATTGTATCAAACTGTGGAAATGACGGGGGACAAACGGTATATCACATACATTTTCATCTTTTAGGCGGTAGATTTATGACTTGGCCACCAGGTTAATCATTGACACATTATGGTTTTAGGAGTATAATAAAATGAGAGTTTCCAGCAGGACATCGCAGCAAAATACGCAGCTTAGTTTGAGCAGTTTATCTGGAGGGAGGGAGAGTAGTGTCTGAAGTAAGAGTCGGCGAAAATGAATCATTGGACAACGCTCTGAGAAGATTTAGGCGCCAATGTTCCAAAGCAGGCGTTTTATCAGAGCTTCGCAAAAGAGAACATTACGAAAGTCCCAGTGTAAAACGTAAGAAAAAATCCGAAGCAGCAAGAAAAAGAAAATATAAATATAATAAATAAAGGAAGTGCTTGCCATGACCCTAAAAGAGCGAATATACAAAGATATGGTAGAAGCTATGAAAAACAAAGATAATTTTAAAAAGAATATTTTAAGTATGGTAAGAGCAGCTATTCTCCAAGTTGAAAAAGATACTCAAAAAGAATTAGACGATGAAGGGGTCATCAATGTAATTTCTAAGGAGATAAAGCAAAGAAAAGAAGTGTTGCCGGATTACGAGAAAAGTGGAAGGCAAGACTTAGTGGATAAAGCCAGAAAAGAAATTGAGATTATGCTTTCTTATTTACCGAAGCAGCTATCCGAAGAGGAAATAGAGGAAATAGTAAAAAAAGCTATCGAAGAAACTGGTGCTAAAACTAAAAGCGATATAGGAAAAGTGATGGGAAAGGTAATGCCAATCGTAAAAGGGAGAGCAGATGGCAACCTTGTTAAAGACATGGTAAACAAGTATCTACAGTAAACAAAGGACTTGATGCTATTAGGTATCAAGTCCTTTCTTCTTTAAACAATTTTTTGATTTCATTGTAATTATTAGAATAAGCAAGAGCTGCCATGAGTTTTATACGAGCTTTTTGCCCTGAGAGATTACCTCCAAAGATTACCCCTAAGGACTCAAGATGCTTTCCGCCACCTTTATAACCGTAAGAGGCATCAACTCTTCCCATAGGACATCTTGAAACTAACACTACAATTACTCCCTTTGATATAGCATATTCTATACCCTCAGCCAATTTTGGAGGTACATTTCCCCTTCCTGTTCCTTCTATTACTATTCCTTTTTCTCCACTGTCAACAAGGAATCTGATAATTTTATCGTCCATACCAAAGGCAACTTTTAAAAGACTGACTCTTGGCTCTAAATGGTCTACTGGTATATAATCTCTTGCCTCAATGTTCCTATAAAAATACGCTCTGTTATTATCTACAACACCTATTGGACCTGTTTCAAGGCTTTTAAAGGTGTCAATACTTGAAGTATGAGTTTTTGTGACATCTCGTGCAGCATGTATTTCGTTATTGAAAACTACTAACACTCCTTTGTTTTTGGCTTTTTCTGAGGAAGCAGTAATTACAGAAGCAATTAAGTTGCTGGGACCGTCGTATCCAACTTCAGAAGAATTTTTCATGGCTCCAGTCAAGACTATTGGTTTTTCGGAATTTATAGTTAAGTCTAAAAAGTATGCTGTTTCTTCTATGGTGTCTGTACCGTGAGTAATGACGACTCCTTTTACTTGTTGTTTCATGATTACGTTTTCAACTTCTCGTCTCAAATTTATTAATAGCTCGGGAGTAAAGTAAGGACTTGGAAAATTACCAAATTGGATTATTTCAATTTGGGCAATTTCTTTTATGTTGGGAACCATTTTTAGTATGTCATTTCCTGATAAAGAGGGTATAGCAGCATTTAAATTCGGGTCATTTTTCATGGATATAGTTCCACCAGTAAAAATTATTACTATTTTCTCCAAGGCAAATCCCCCCAAAAAATAATTTACAGCAACAGGAATATTCATTTTGTTACCTTCATTATAATACATATTTTCTAATTACTCAAAAGGTCTAATTGCCTAAAAAAGCAAGAGAATTTTTTTAATTTCTTCCTCATAAAATTTTAAGAGAAGGGAGGTTACAGTATGAAAGATGGGATAAAAAACGAACTTGTAAATGCAATAGACTTTCCAAAAGAGGTACTGCTTAATCTCCCAAAAATAACTTTGATAGGGAAAACCCATGTTACTATTGAAAACCACAAGGGAATTATTGAGTATATTCCTGAAAGGATTAGGGTAAATACGACAATTGGAGTTGTTAGAATATTAGGTAAAAACATGATTGTAAATTCTATAATGACAGAGATTATAACGATTAGTGGCGAAATAATGAATATAGAAATAATGGTATAGGAGGAGTATTTTTGGTTGCAATAAAATTATGGAATTTTTTAAAAGGATATGTTATTATTAAGATTGAAGGTTTGTCAATTGAAAAATTTTTAAATCTCATAATGGTAAATGATGTCTATATTTGGGATATTGAGCGTAAGAATTATACTACTATAGTCGCAAAAGTAAGTTTAAAGGGTTTTAAAGAAATAGTGTCTTTTGCGAAAAAAACTAATTGTCGTGTTTCAGTGATTTCTAAAAGAGGGTTGCCTTTTGTAATTTCTCGATTAAAAAGAAGAAAATCATTGGTTTTAGGGGCAGCAATTTCTCTTATACTGATTTATGCATTTTCTACTTTTATATGGGAAATTAATATAGAGACCGTCAACAATGTAAATGAAAAAGTAGTTTTAGAAAAGCTTTCACACTTAGGATTAAAGCCAGGAGTTTCTAAATTTGCTATAGATGTTAATAAAATAGAGACAGAATTTTTATTACAAAATAATGATATATCGTGGATAGGAATAAATATAAAGGGTACTAATGCTTTTGTAAAAGTTGTAGGTAAAACAAAACCTCAAGAGGTATTGTCAAAAGATGAACCATGCAATATAATAGCTAAAAAAGATGGTATAATTTATAAGATGACGGTTTTAGAAGGGGAAGCGGTAAAAAAAGTTGGAGATACAGTAAAAGCGGGAGATATAATTGTTACAGGGATAATTGAAAAGCCAGGACTAGAGACAAGATTTGTACATGCTGATGGCCAAATTATTGGGAGGACATGGTATGAAGTTTATGCTGACGCCGAACTCAAAAAAGAAGTCTTTGAGAGGACAAACAACAAAATAACTGTTACAAAAATAATATTTGGCAATAATACTATAACTATATCGCCTAAAAAAGTAGACTTTAAGAATTTTGAAAAAGAGGAAAAAGAGATAATATCAAAAAATTTTCCAGTTAGAATAATAAAAGAAGTATACTATGAAACCAAACCTAAAACTATTGTTTTATCTAAAGAGGAAGCAAAAAATATTGCTTTTGAAAAAGCACTAAAGGAGTTGGAGAAGGTTTTAGGCCCTCAAAGTAAGATAGTAAATAAAAAAGAAAGTTATGTGATTATACAAGATAAAATATTAAGAGCCAATATTACTGCAGAGGTTTTAGAGGAAATAGGAATGAAAGAAAAAATTTCTTATATAGGAGGGGAACATTGATTAAGGAGTTAGCTATTAATATTGAGGATATGGAGCAAGCTGCCAATTTGTTTGGCAACTTTGATGAAAATATTAAGTTAATAGAAGAGGGATTAGATGTCAAGATAGTGTTAAGAGGAGGAATTATTAAGATAACGGGGGAAGAAAAAAACGTGGAATCTGCTAATAAACTTTTTAACAAATTGATGGGAATGATTGAAAAGGGAGATGTGATTACTACTCAAAATGTTTTGTATACTATGAATATGATTGAGGCAGGAGAAGAAGAAAAACTAAAGTCTTTAATGTCTGATATTGTTTGTATAACAGCTAGAGGCAAACAGATAAGGTGCAAAACTTATGGGCAAATGAGGTATGTAGAAGCTATAAGAAAAAATCAGATTGTATTTGGAATAGGACCTGCCGGTACGGGCAAGACCTATTTGGCTATGGCAATGGCTATTACCGCAATGAAAAATAAAGAAGTAGGTCGTATAATTTTAACAAGGCCGGCTGTTGAAGCAGGAGAAAAGTTGGGTTTTTTGCCAGGAGATTTGCAAGAAAAAGTTGATCCTTATTTAAGACCTTTATATGATGCGCTTTACGACATTTTAGGAGCAGAAGTTTTCCAAAAATACATGGAGAAAGGCTTAATTGAGGTAGCACCCCTAGCTTATATGAGAGGTAGAACTTTGGACGATTCTTTTATAATACTTGATGAAGCTCAAAACACCACTCCTGAGCAGATGAAAATGTTTTTAACCCGTATAGGTTTTGGTTCTAAAGCAGTTATAACTGGTGACGTTACTCAAATAGATTTGCCAAGAGGTAAAAAATCCGGACTAAAAGAGGTTATGGAGATATTAAAAGGAATAGAAGGTATAGAGTTTGTAATGCTTTCTGAAGAAGATGTGATAAGGCATCCTCTTGTAGCTAAAATCATAAAAGCTTATGAAATTTATGAGAAGAACATGGAGGAAAACAAATCAGAAATCCCAGAGCGAGGGGAATAATCCATGAAAAAACTGGACAAACATATAAAAAATATAATTAAAAATGAGCAATTGATAATCATTTTTTTTGTTATTTTTTATTTTGTTTCTTCCTATGCCTTAGTTTATACTAGTGTAACGCCTCCAAAATTTGACTTAAAAGCTGGGGACGTAGCTACTCAAGACATAAAAGCTCCTAAAGATGTAGTAGATGTAGTTGCTACTCAAAAGAAAATAGAGGAAGCAGTAAATGCGGTAAATCCCAAATATGATTATAATGAAAATATTGCCAAAGAATCTTATCTTAAGCTGGTTGATTTTTTTAATAAATTGAGAGATGTACGCAAATCTTCAGAAACAGAAGAAAAGAAATTGCAGGACTTTAAAGCTGTAAGTCCCATAGGTTTAGAAGATAATGACGTGGCTTTGCTTTTAAAAATAGATGATAATACCCTTATAAACATGGAATCGGTGGTATTATCGACAGAAAAAGCAATTATGGCAAGGCAGATTACAGAAGATGCTTTGCCTACTGTTTTAAACGATGCCAAGAGTGTTGTAGAAAGTTCTGATATTTCTGAAGAAGTAAAACCAGTAGCTGTTAAGATTTTA
Source organism: Thermoanaerobacter ethanolicus JW 200 (assembly GCF_003722315.1). Lineage (NCBI taxonomy): Bacteria > Bacillati > Bacillota > Clostridia > Thermoanaerobacterales > Thermoanaerobacteraceae > Thermoanaerobacter > Thermoanaerobacter ethanolicus. Next base: position 1,524,853 of record NZ_CP033580.1, read on the forward strand.
TCTTCTGTTATTGTTCCTAATATGATATATAATGCCTATGAGACAAACCTTGCTAAAAAAGAAGCAGAGGAAAGAGTACAGCCGGTTATGTATAAAAAAGGACAAAATATCGTAGTCAGTGGAGAAGTGGTGACACAACAACAAATTGAGGTTTTGAAATCTTTAGGTCTCTTAAAAGGTAGCAGTAAGATTGACTATGGAATGATAATAGGCTTATTTTTGATTTTAGGCTTGTCACTTTTTTTATCAGTGTATTATATTATAAAATTGGACAAAAAGATTACTACAAAAAAAATGTACATTGAATTGTTGTGCTTAACAGGTATTTTTTATCTTTTATTAGCTGTTGCCTTTAAAGAGATTGAACCGCTTTTAATTCCTGCTGCTACTTTGCCTATGCTAATTTCTGTTTTAATAGATCCTTATATTGCTATTATGATTGACATAATTTATTCTCTTTTAGTAGGCTTAATGGTTGGTTTTAACCAAGAATTTATTTTTATGTCATTGCTAGGGGGATTGATTGGTGCAGTAAAACTTTCTCATTCTAAGCAACGTTTAGATTTTGTAAAAGCGGGTCTTTACGTCAGTGGGGTAAATCTTGTAAGTATTGTAGGAATAGGGCTTTTAAATAGCAATGATATAATTTCTGTATTAAAAAGCAGTTTATGGGGAATTGTCAGTGGAACTTTTAGTATAATTTTGGTTATTGGTACTTTGCCTTTTTGGGAAACAGCTTTTGATATCTTAACTCCTTTAAAACTTTTAGAGCTGTCAAATCCAAATAATCCGCTTCTTAAAAAACTTATAATGGATGCTCCTGGGACTTATCACCACAGCATGGTAGTAGCAAATCTCGCAGAAGCTGCTTCTGATGCTATTGGAGCGAACAGTTTGTTAGTTAGAGTGGGGGCTTATTACCATGATATAGGTAAAATTAAAAGACCTTATTTTTTCAAAGAGAACCAGCTTTCAGGAGAAAATTTGCATGACAAAATTTCTCCTGATTTAAGTACATTAGTAATAATTTCCCATGTAAAAGATGGGGTGGAATTAGCTAAAAAGTATAAACTTCCTCAACAAGTCATTGATTTGATAAAAGAACACCATGGTACTTCCTTAGTGAAATACTTTTATACTAAGGCTTTACAAAATGAAGAGGAATCTTGCGAAGAAGAATCTTTTAGATATCCAGGTCCAAAACCTTCTACCAAAGAGTCTGCCATTTTGATGTTGGCAGATTCTGTAGAAGCAGCTGTGAGGTCTATTCCTGAACCTACTGAGGAAAATATAAAGAATATGATTGAAAAAATCATGGCAGATAGATTAAATGATGGTCAGTTGGAAGATAGCGATTTAACTTTAAAAGATATTAAAACTATAAAAAATTCTTTTTTGACTGCTTTAACTGGTATGTTTCATAAAAGAATTGAGTATCCTGATATTGAACCAAATCAAAATAAAGAGGTGTTAGAATGAACATTTTGATAGACAACAGACAAGATAAAGTTGATGCAATAAATTTGGAAGAATTGGTGGAAAAAGTTATAAAAACAGTATTAGAGGTAGAAGAGGTTATTGATAATGTTGAAGTAAGTGTGTCCTTTGTGGATAATGAGGAAATTAGAAAATTAAATAAATATTATAGGGGCATAGATAAGCCGACAGATGTTTTGTCATTTCCTTTAGCAGAGTTTGAAGAGACTTATGGGGAAGTTGAGAAAATAGAGGAAGATTCAGAAGAGGTACAGCCAATAGGAGATATAGTTATTTCTTTAGAAAAAGCATTAGAGCAGTCAATAGAATATGGACATTCCTTTGAAAGAGAAGTAGCTTATTTAACAGCTCACAGCATGTTGCATCTTTTGGGTTATGACCATGAAACTGAAGAAGAAAGAAAAATTATGAGGGAAAAAGAAGAGGAAGTTATGGCAAGGCTTAATATTGGGCGGTGATTTTGTGAAATCGAGAAATTTAATTGACAGCTTTAATTATGCGATAGATGGCATTTTACATGCTTTTAAAACCCAAAGAAACATGAAGATTCACTTTGCCATAGCAATATTGGTATTATTCTTTTGCCTTTTTTTGGACCTTTCCAGGGTAGAATTTGTGGTAATTTTATTTACAATTTCTTTAGTTTTAATTTCTGAAATGATAAATACGGCTATTGAAACCACAATTGACATGATGGTTAAAAATTATAATCCTTTGGCTAAGGTTGCGAAAAATGTAGCTGCAGGAGCAGTTCTTATATCCGCGATAAATGCCATTCTTGTAGCTTATTTAATATTTTTTGATAGAGTAAATCCTTGGACAAAAATAATTTTATTAAAGCTTAGAGAGTCACCCATTCATATCACAGTTATAAGTCTTTTAGTTGTAGTGTTTTTGACTGTAATTTTAAAGGTGCATTTTAAAGAAGGAACTCCTATGAGGGGAGGAATGCCCAGCGCTCATAGTGCTATTGCTTTTGCTACTGCGACAGCTATAACTTTTATGACAGCAAATGCTTTTATTGCCACTTTAGGTTTTTTACTTGCTCTTATGGTGGCTGAAAGCAGAGTAGAAGGTAAAATCCACTCTTTTTCTCAGGTATTTTTTGGAGGTTTATTTGGGATATTGATTACAGTGTTGATTTTTCAAATAATCAAATAAGGAGTGATGATATGGGCCATAAAGCTGGTTTTGTAGCATTAGTTGGTAGAACTAATGTAGGTAAATCTACTCTTTTAAATGCAATTTTACAAGAGAAGATTGCTATTACTTCTCCCAAACCCCAAACTACTCGAAATACCATTCATGGGATTTTGACAACAGATGAATACCAGGTTATTTTTGTTGACACTCCTGGCATTCATAAACCTAAATCTAAATTAAGCGAATTTATGATTGAGGTAGCTAAAAGAACATTGAAAGAAGTTGACCTTATTTTGTATATGATAGAACCAGATACGGAAGTAGGACCTGGAGATAGATACATAATCGAACATTTAAAAGAAGTAGATACACCTGTCATACTTGTAGTCAACAAAATAGATTTGGTGCCTGAGGAAAGAGTAGAAGAGACTATAAAAATTTTTAAAGAGCAATATGAGTTTAAAGATGTAGTAGCTATTTCTGCTATTGAAAATAAAAATATAGATTTGTTAAAAGAAAAAATTGTATCACTTTTGCCAGAAGGCCCCAAATATTATTTGGATGATTATATAACAGATCAGCCCGAAAAATTAATAGTGGCAGAAATAATTCGAGAGAAGATGTTACACTTTTTAGAGGAAGAAGTACCTCACGGTGTTTATGTGGAAGTAGAATCTATTAAAGAGAGGGAAGATAAAGATATAATAGACATTGAAGCATATATTTACTGTGAGAAAGAGTCCCACAAAGGAATTATTATAGGCAAAAATGGGCAAATGCTAAAAAAGATAGGTCAAAGTGCGCGACTTGATTTAGAAGAATTTTATGGAAAACAGGTTTTTCTTGACCTATGGGTAAAGACGAGGAAGGGGTGGAGAGACAATACAACGTTACTTAAAAAATTAGGATATGCCATTGACAAGAAAACTTACGAATAGTAAAGTATTTAGTGAAAACAAAAGGAGGTTATATTATGAACATAGCAAAAATGATTGACCACACTTTATTAAAACCAAATGCGACAAAAAGCGAGATAGAAAAGCTTTGTAATGAGGCAAAAGAGTATGGATTTGCTTCTGTCTGCATAAACCCCTGCTTTGTAGACCTTGCCTATAGTATGTTAAAAGATACAGATGTTAAAGTTTGCACAGTGATAGGTTTTCCATTAGGTGCAAATACTATCGAAACCAAAGTATTTGAAGCAGTTGAAGCGGTTAAAAAAGGTGCGACAGAAGTTGACATGGTATTAAATATAAGCATGTTGAAGAGTGGAGATTACGACTATGTAAAAAAAGAAATTGAAGAAGTTGTGAAAGCGGTAAAATCCTATGGAGATATAGTTGTAAAAGTAATTTTAGAAACCTGCTATCTCACTGATGAAGAAAAGGTAAAAGCATGTCAGATCACAAAAGAAGCAGGTGCTGATTTTGTTAAGACTTCTACTGGTTTTGGGCCAGGTGGAGCGACGGTAGAGGATGTAAAATTAATGAGACAGGCAGTTGGTGAAAACTTTGGTGTTAAAGCCTCTGGCGGTGTAAGAACTGCTGAAGATGCTAAGGCGATGATTGAAGCAGGAGCTAATCGCATTGGGGCAAGTGCAGGCGTTAAGATTGTGGAGGAATGGAATAAACTAAAAATGAGTTGATAAAAAATGCGCTTGTTAAAAACAGAAGCAATAGTATTAAAAAACAATTTAATAGGTGAAACAGACAAAATAGCCACCCTTTTTACTAAAAGCTATGGCAAACTCCAGGCAGTGGCAAAAGGGGCAAGGCGATCAAAGAGCCGATTTGTGAATGCAATAAGGCCTTTTGTTGTTGCCAATTATGTTATTTTTGAGGGGCAAAATTATTACTATATTGACCAATGGGAGTTAATCGAAGCTCATAAAAATATAGAAAAAGACTTAGCTAAATTTTCTGTAGCTTCGTATATTGCCGAAACTATAAACAAAATTTTAGAGGAAAATCAAAAAAGCGAGAGGCTGTATCTGTTTTTAAAACATTCTTTAAAAGCAGTTGACGAGCTACAAATAGACCCTTTAATTTTTATTTCTTCTTATAACTTAAAATTAGTTTCTTTATTGGGATATATGCCTCAACTTGATAATTGTGTTGTCTGTGGAAAAAGAGAGAATTTAAAATATTTTTCTAATTCCTGCGGGGGTGCAGTGTGTATAAACTGCAAAAATAAATGTTTTGACGCCAAGCCATTACATGAAGTAACATTAAAAGCTATAAAGTATTTTCTTAAAGGAGATTATGACAAGCTTCAAAATATTAAAGTTTCAGGAGTTATAAAAGAAGAAGTGGATAAAATAATAACAGCCTATATGAAAGAACATCTTGAAATAGAGTTTAAATCAAAAGATTTTATTGACAAGTTACAAAATATGTGAAAGGAGGGTTTAACGTGTTAGATGAAGAATTAGAAAAAATAGATATGATAGTAGAGAGAATGGGAGTAAGTTATAAAGAAGCAAAAGAAGCATTAGAAAAGTCAGGTGGCAGTGTTGTAGACGCATTGATATATATAGAAGAGAATAGAAAAAGTTGGACTGAGACCTTTACAGTCGCAGGTTCAGAAGTTATGGAAAAAATAAAAGAATTAATTAAAAAAGGTAATGTTACAAAAATAAGAATAAAAAAAGACGATAAAGTTCTTTTGGAGATTCCTGTAACTGCAGGTGCTATTTCTGCAGTTATCATTCCTCAGTTGACGTTAGTGGGAGCGGCAGTAGCGCTTTTAGCTAATTGCACAATTGAAGTTGAAAAACATGATAAAAGCGTAACCGTATTAAAAGAAGAAAAGAAAAAAGATTGACAGAAACTTGTCTCTTTGGTATTCTTAAATAAGTAACGTCAAAAACCTTTCTTCCCAAAAGGGATGAAGGGTTTTTGTATAATTGCGAGAGAAAAAGGAGTGTTATTAAATGTCACAAGCAGTCACAATGGATAAAATAGTTGCCCTTGCAAAAAACAGAGGGTTTGTTTTTCCGGGGTCTGAAATATATGGAGGACTTGCTAATACTTGGGATTATGGACCTCTGGGAGTAGAACTTAAAAACAATATTAAGAGGATGTGGTGGAAAAGATTTATTCAACAAAGTCCTTATAACGTAGGAATTGATACTGCAATTTTGATGAATCCAGAAGTGTGGGTTGCATCAGGTCATGTTAGCAGTTTTAGCGATCCTTTAATGGACTGTAAAGAGTGCAAATCAAGATTTAGAGCTGACCAATTGATTGAAGACTACATTAAAGAAAAGGAATTAAATATTTCTATTGAAGGTTGGACAAATGAACAATTGATGGAATTTATAAAAGAGCATAAAGTGCCCTGTCCAAAATGTGGTGCCTATAATTTTACCGATATTAGGAAGTTTAATCTCATGTTTAAAACCTATCAAGGTGTTACAGAAGATTCTAAATCAGAAGTGTATTTGCGACCTGAAACCGCACAAGGAATTTTTGTGAACTTTAAAAACGTTCAAAGGACAACTCGTAAGAAAATACCTTTTGGAATAGGGCAAATTGGTAAATCTTTTAGAAATGAAATTACTCCTGGTAATTTCATATTCAGAACGAGAGAATTTGAACAGATGGAATTAGAATTTTTCTGTAAACCGGGAGAAGATATGGAATGGTTTAGTTACTGGAGAAAATATTGCATGGATTGGCTTTTAGAATTCGGCTTAAAAGAAGAAAACTTAAGATTTAGAGACCATAAAAAAGAAGAATTGTCTCATTATAGTACTGCTACCACAGACATAGAATATAATTTTCCCTTTGGATGGGGAGAGTTGTGGGGAATAGCTAATAGAACAGATTTTGATTTAAGGCAACACATGGAACATTCTGGAGTTGACCTGTCTTATATGGACCCTGTAACAGGAGAAAAGTACATACCATATTGCATTGAGCCTTCTGTTGGGGTAGATAGGTTAATGTTGGCATTTTTAATAGATGCCTATGAAGAAGAAGAGTTAGAAGATGGAGAAACTAGAGTGGTTTTAAGGCTTCATCCTGCTCTTGCTCCCATTAAGGCAGCAGTGCTTCCATTATCCAAGAAATTATCAGAAAATGCCTATAAGCTTTATGACCAGTTGAGAAATAAATTCGTAGTAGATTACGATGAGACAGGAAGCATAGGTAAAAGGTATAGAAGACAGGATGAGATAGGCACGCCTTTCTGTATTACTTATGACTTTGATTCGGAAAATGACCATTGTGTAACCATAAGAGATAGAGATACTATGCAACAAGTGAGAATAAAAATTGAAGAAGTAGAGAAATATCTTGAAGAAAGGTTAAATTTTTAAGGGAATCAGGCTTTTTAACTGATTTCCTTGATTTTTTATGTTGCAATAATTTGTGATATAATAGGAAGGAAACGAAAAAGAAAGTTGGTTATCTTATAAAGTTGTGATATAATTATACTAAAGTGATAAACCGATAGAAAACGTTTATGAAACGACAGAGGAAAGTATAAATTGTCAAAAACTTTAAAGGGGTGATAAAGATTCAACTGACAAACCGCCAGCATATAATTATTGACATTGTCAAGAAACATCAACCCATTACAGGGGAACAAATAGCTGAGAAATTAAATGTCACAAGAGCGACTTTAAGACCGGATTTGGCAATATTAACTATGTCTGGGATCTTAGAGGCGAGGCCAAAAGTGGGATATTTTTATACAGGAAAATCACCCCTCAGTTTAGTAGAAGATTATATAAAGAGCATAAAAGTAAAAGATATCAAGTCTTTACCTGTAGTGGTAGAGGAAAGTACATCAGTGTATGATGCCATTGTAACACTTTTTTTAAAAGATGTCGGGACAATTTTTGTACAGGATGGAGGATTTTTAACCGGCGCTGTTTCAAGAAAAGACTTTTTAAAAATCGCAATAGGCAACACTGATATTTATAAGGTCCCGGTGGGAATAATTATGACCCGTATGCCTAACATAGTTACAACTTATGATGATGAGCCTGTGTATAATGCTGCTGTTAAAATTATAGAGCACGAAGTAGACAGTCTTCCTGTAGTTGAGCCTGTAGTGGGAAGTGATGGAAAACAAGGATACAAAGTGACAGGAAGGATTTCAAAGACCAACATTACTAAATTGTTTGTAAAGCTTGGGGAAGGTTAGGGGGATTTTTAATGGAAGAAGGAGTATCAATTTACTTGGTTTCAGATTCTAATGTAGACACAGCAGAAAACATTGCGAGTATTGCTGCTGCCCACTTTGATACTTTTATAGAAAAAATAAAAAAATATTCTTATGTTGGAGATAAAAATCAAATAGAAGAGATTATCATGGAGGCAGCTAATGATGCAAATAGCATAATAATCCATACTATGGTGGTCCCGGAATTAAAAGATTATCTTCTTAAAAAAGCACAGAAATTTGGCATAAAAATAGTAGATGTAATGGGACCAGTGATAAATGCTATTGAAGATAGTACTGGTATATCCCCCCATACCAATTTAGCAAAAAATAATAAAGAAGATTATTTGAAAAAAATCGAAGTAATAGAATTTGCCGTAAAATATGATGATGGTAAAGATGCAATGGGTATACTATTGGCCGATGTAGTTGTTATAGGGGTTTCTAGAACATCCAAAACTCCTTTATGCATGTATCTTGCTCATAAATACATAAAAGCTGCTAATTTACCCTTAGTGCCAGAAATTGAACCACCTCAAGAATTATTTGAAATCAACCCTAAAAAAATATTTGGGTTAACTATAGACCCTGAAGTTTTGGTAAAAATAAGGAAAGAGAGATTAAAATCTCTTGGCCTTGATGCTAATGCCATATACGCTACTGAAGAAAGAGTTAAAAAAGAGATAAAATATGCTGAGGAGGTGATGAAGAGATTAGGGTGTACTGTAATCGATGTTACAAATAAAGCTGTAGAAGAAACAGCTAATGTTATATTAAACGTATTAAAAGGAGGAGAGATTTCATGAGTAAAAAGTATGTGTATTTATTTAGTGAAGGCGATGCTTCAATGAGAGACCTCTTAGGAGGAAAAGGCGCAAATCTTGCTGAAATGACGAAGTTGGGTTTACCTGTTCCCCAAGGATTTACAGTCACCACTGAGGCTTGTACAAGGTACTATCAAGATGGTAAGACTATAGCTCCAGAAATTGTTGAACAAATCTATGAATATATGGCTAAATTAGAAGAAATTACAGGTAAAAAATTTGGAGACCCAACAAATCCTTTATTAGTATCTGTAAGGTCTGGCGCGAGAGTTTCAATGCCAGGTATGATGGATACTATTTTAAACCTTGGTTTAAATGACGAAACAGTAGAAGGCCTTGCTAAAGCTACAAACAATGAAAGATTTGCCTATGACAGCTATAGAAGATTTATTCAAATGTTCTCAGATGTTGTAATGGGAATTGACAAGAATAAATTTGAAGCTATTTTAGATGAAGTAAAAGAGGAAAATGGTGCAAAATTTGATACAGATTTAACAGCTGAAAACCTCAAAGAGGTAGTAAAAAGATTTAAAGAACTTTATAAAAAAGAAATGGGAGTAGACTTCCCACAAGATCCAAAAGAACAACTTCTGGAAGCTGTAAAAGCAGTATTTAGGTCTTGGGATAATCCAAGGGCTATAGTGTACAGAAGACTTAACGACATACCAAGTGATTGGGGTACAGCAGTAAATGTCCAATCAATGGTATTTGGCAACATGGGTAATGATTCAGGTACAGGTGTTGCTTTCACAAGGAATCCCGCGACTGGTGAAAAGGCTTTATTTGGCGAATTCTTGATGAATGCTCAAGGTGAAGACGTTGTTGCAGGTATTAGAACGCCTCAACCAATTTCAACTTTGAAAGAGACTATGCCAGAAGTTTATAACCAATTTGCAGAAATTGCTGAGAAATTGGAGAAACACTACAAAGACATGCAGGACATAGAGTTTACTATTGAAAAAGGTAAACTCTACATGCTACAGACAAGAAACGGAAAGAGAACTGCTCAAGCAGCTTTGAAAGTAGCTGTAGACTTAGTGGCTGAAGGTTTAATAGATGAAAAAACAGCAGTCTTAAGAGTAGATCCAAAGCAATTAGATCAGTTATTGCATCCAACCTTTGAACCAAATGCGTTGAAAGCTGCTAAGCCTGTTGCAAAAGGTTTACCTGCTTCTCCTGGTGCTGCATCAGGAAAAGTATATTTTACTGCTGATGAAGCAATAGAAGCTGCGAAATCAAGAGGAGAGAGAGTAATTCTTGTAAGAACAGAGACATCTCCAGATGACATTGAAGGTATGTCTGTAGCACAAGGAATACTTACAACTCGTGGTGGTATGACATCTCACGCAGCTGTTGTTGCAAGAGGTATGGGTACAGCTTGCGTAGTAGGTTGTGGCGATGCAAAGATAGACGAGCAAGCAAAAGTAATGAGAATTGGCGATATAGAAGTTCATGAGGGAGACTACATATCTATAGATGGTAGCACAGGCAATGTTTACATTGGTGAAATAAAGACTGTTACACCTGAGCTAACTGGAGATTTTGCAACTCTCATGAGCTGGGCAGACAAATATAGAAAATTAAAAGTAAAAACTAATGCAGATATACCAAGAGATGCAAAAGTTGCAGTTCAGTTTGGTGCTGAAGGAATAGGCCTTTGCAGGACAGAGCATATGTTCTTTGATGAAGATAGAATTCCTGCTATGAGAGAAATGATTGTCTCAAAGACAGAAGAACAAAGAAGAAAAGCTTTAGAAAAACTATTGCCTATGCAAAGGTCAGACTTTGAAGGTTTGTTTGAAGTTATGGGTGAATTCCCTGTTACTATACGCCTTTTAGATCCACCATTGCATGAATTCTTACCTCATACAGATGAAGAAATTAAAGAACTTGCAGAAAACATGGGGATAACTTTTGAAGAGCTAAAAGCAACAGTAGAAAGCTTAAAAGAGTTTAACCCAATGTTAGGTCATAGAGGCTGTAGATTAGCTATAACCTATCCAGAAATTGCTGAAATGCAGACAAGAGCTATTATAGAGGCTGCTATAAACGTAAAGAAGAAAACAGGCAAAGACGTAAAACCGCAGATTATGATACCACTTGTAGGTGAACTTAAAGAGCTTAAATACCTCAAAGACATAATAGTAAAAGTAGCTGACGAAGTTATAAAACAAAACAATGTTGAAATAAAATACCTTGTAGGAACAATGATAGAGGTACCAAGAGCAGCTCTTACAGCTGACCAAATTGCTAAGGAAGCAGAATTCTTCTCCTTTGGTACTAATGACTTAACTCAGATGACTTTCGGTTTCTCAAGGGATGACGCTGGCAAATTCCTTGAAACTTATTATGAAAAGAAGATATATGAATTTGATCCATTTGCTAAGCTTGACCAAGAGGGTGTTGGCAAGTTAGTAGAAATGGGTACTAAGCTTGGAAGGCAGACAAGACCTGACCTTGAAGTAGGTATATGTGGTGAACACGGTGGAGACCCATCTTCTATTGAGTTCTGCCACAAAGTAGGTCTTGATTATGTCTCCTGCTCACCATACAGAGTCCCTATTGCAAGACTGGCTGCTGCTCAGGCGGCAATAAAATACGATAATAAATAATTAATTTCAAAGGCAGCAAATCAAATTTGCTGCCTTTGTACGTGCGCCCGGCATGGGCGATAACTAGGCGGTGAAAGTCCGCTGTGGGCTTGGTAGTGGGAACCACTAGCCAAGAGCAAGGGTGTCCATCGTGAGGTGGAATCTGAAGGAAGCTTAAGGCAAAATCTCGGTCTGATGAACAAGAACCAGATAAGAGGCTGAATTGGGATGGATGAGTTTGCGTAACAAAACGAAGTCCAACACTACCCGAATCCCATACAGTAAATCTGGCAGATATATGAGATGAAAGTTATCGTTCTTACCCGGGGAGGTCTCAAGGATAAGTCATGGAAGTAAAATCTGAAGTGACAACCCATGCAGTGATGTATGGCTGAACCTTGAGAAGTCAGCAGAGGTCATAGTACTTATCTAGACAATAATAGATAAGGAAGGACCGAACGTTAGGAGGTTTTGGAAATCTTATGGACTCGAAAGATATGCAGAGACTGCAGACAACTCAACCAAGAGGCTATCCGTTGAATAGAGAAATGGAATTTCAAAAGACAACGGAAGTGCATAGTATATCATCGGCGTCGGAAGATGGAAGAAACGAGGTACAAAGATATACCGGCAAGATGCTTGAAATGATAGTAGAACGAGGGAACATGGAAGCAGCATACAAGCGCGTTGTTGCAAATAAAGGAAGCCATGGAGTCGATGGGATGGGAGTAGATGAACTTCTACCGTATCTCAAAGAAAACTGGGCAACCATAAAACAACAACTGCTGGAGGGGAAATACAAACCACAACCAGTGCGAAGAGTAGAAATTCCCAAACCTGATGGAGGAAAAAGACTACTAGGAATACCTACAGTACTAGACAGACTAATACAACAAGCAATAGCCCAAATACTAAATAAAGTCTACAACCATACATTTTCTGATAGCAGTTATGGATTCAGACCAGGACGCAGTGCAAAAGACGCAATAAAAGCCGCAGAAGCATACATAAATGAAGGATACACATGGGTTGTAGATATGGACTTAGAAAAGTTCTTTGACAGAGTAAACCACGACGTAATAATGTCCAAACTAGAAAAGCGGATAGGGGACAAAAGAGTACTAAAGTTAACACGAAAATAGACTATCTAAAAGGAGAATTTTGAACATTGACAACTGCATAGGCTTAAACATCCAGCCAGAAAAAAGGTAATAAATATTAAACCAATGCTTTAAAAGCATCAGCTGGGAATTTTTGTAAAGTTATCTAATTATACTACTTAAATTTGGGACACTGTTACTTCTAAACCCAACTTGCGAGCTTCGTTAATAATCCGTTTAACGCGAATTATTTCCTGTTTCTTTCGCACTTCATCGAAAATTCTTTCATCATAGTCAGTGTTATTTTTAAGCATAGTATAAATGATAACTAATATTTTCCTGGCAAGTGCTACTACCGCTTTTTTTGTACCACGGCGCTGCTTTACTTTCCAATACCATGTGGCAAGATATGAATCCCTTATGCGGGTTATACTCCATGCTACTTCACACAGTATCCTCTTTATATAAGTGTTTCCTTTTGTTACTCGAGTGGACTTTTTTTTCCCGCACTTTCATTATTACCGGGACTTAATCCTGCCCATGAGCAAATGTGCTCTGCAGTCTTGAATTTATCCATATCTGTACCTATTTCAGCAATTATTGCAGCAGCTGCCGTTACATCTATGCCAGGTATTCCATCTAGCTGTTCAATCTGTCTCTTGTATTTTTCAATCTCAGCATTAATACTCTCTTCTATCTCATAAAGATGTTTATACGTTTCATCTAAATGATTGAGTAAAAGCTTTAAAAATTCTCTTTGATGCTTATTCATTCTACCATTAATTGATAGCTTTATGTCTTCTATTTTACTGCGTGCTCTCCCTCTTACATAATTTTCAACTTCTTTAGCTGTTATACTTCCATGCTCTGCTATATGGTCTATTATCGCTCTACCTGATACGCCAAATATATCTGTCAAAAAATTTGAAAGCTTAAATCCACAGCTTTGTAAATGCTTCTCTATACGATTTTTTTGAGAAGATATCTCTTCAATTATGCTTTTGCGATATCTCGTAAGGTTGCGTAATTCTCGAATTTCTTGCGGAGGAATAAAGCTTCCACTTAAAAGACCAGCTCTTAATAAAGTAGCAATCCATTCTGCATCTTTCATATCAGTTTTTTTACCGGGTACATTCTTCATATGTTTTGCATTAGCTACTATGATTGATATGTTACCATCAAAAGCACTTTCGAGTACGTTATATACGGGTTGCCAGTATATCCCTGTACTCTCCATGGCAACATGATGACAGTTTTCTGTTTCAAGCCATGTTTTTAATTCTTCAAGGTCTTTTAATAAAGTGGAAAATGTTCTTATCGTTTTTTCCGGCTTTTCATCATTGACAGAACCTTTAAGCAAACAAGCCACTATTGTTTCTTTGTGAACATCTAGTCCACAGCAAACTTCTAGTAAATCCTGCATTTTCTTCACTCCTGTTAAATTTATTACAGGGTTGATTACCTGAGAAAAATAAGAAACTTAACACCCGTGCTGTTCCCATATTGCCTTAATATGGGGCGACAATTGGTTGTGCTCAAAGGTAATCAAGTTAGGTTAATTCACGAGGTATTAATCCATCAGCATTAAATCAACCTTTGACCCTGTTAATTTTAGTTTACCAAAAAACTAGTTTCTTGCAACTTGAAAATTTATTTTCATCTATGGTTGTGCTTTGTTAAGCATGGAGGGTTAATACGAAGATACTTAGAATCAGGAGTAATGATAAACGGAATCAAAATATCAACAGAAGAAGGGACACCCCAAGGAGGGCCATTAAGTCCCCTATTAGCAAACATAATGTTGGACGAACTAGACAAAGAACTTGAGAAACGAGGGCATAAATTCTGCCGATATGCAGATGACTGCAACATATATGTAAAAAGCAGGTCTGCAGGAAACAGAGTAATGAAGAGCATAAAGAAATTCATAGAAAGCAAATTAAAACTAAAAGTCAACGAAGCAAAAAGTGCTGTAGATAGACCATGGAGAAGAAAATTTCTTGGATTTTCATTCTATACAAAAGAAAACGAAGTAAGAATAAGAATCCATGAAAAATCCATCAAAAGGTTTAAGGAAAAAGTAAGAGAAATAACCAATCGGAACAAGGGAATAAGCATGGAAAACAGAATAAAAAGACTAAATCAAATAACAACAGGATGGGTCAACTATTTTGGATTAGCAGACGCGAAAAGCATAATGAAAACCCTTGACGAATGGATAAGGCGAAGACTAAGGGCATGTATATGGAAACAATGGAAGAAGATAAAAACGAAGCATGATAACTTAGTAAAACTAGGAGTAGAAGAACAAAAAGCCTGGGAATACGCCAATACAAGGAAAGGCTACTGGAGAATATCCAATAGCCCAATCCTAAATAAGACTCTTACAAATAAATACTTTGAAAGCATAGGTTATAAGAGTTTATCCCAAAGATATCTAATTGTACACAATTCCTAATGAACCGCCGTATACCGAACGGTACGTACGGTGGTGTGAGAGGACGCTGAATAAAATAATTATTCAGCTCCTACTCGATATTTAAGATTATTGTTTTTTGACCATTCATGTTATAATATTAAGTAAAATTGGTAACTTTAATAGTAGGAGGAGAGTTAAATGGATAGAAACACGGCCTTAGCGCTTGTCAAAGAATATGTGTCAGATGAGACTTTAATAAATCACATGATAGCTACAGGTGCTATAATGGGAGGTTTAGCTGAAAGATTAGGACAAGATGTTGAAAGATGGGTAGTTACAGGGATATTACATGACATAGACTACCAAGAAACTAAGGATAATCCAGAGCTGCACAGTATAAGGGGGGGAGAAATTTTAAGAGAGCATGGTCTTGATGAGGAAATAGTACATGCAGTTATGGCACATAATGAAATTCATGGCATTGAGAGGATAACTCTTCTTGACAAAGCTCTTTTTGCCGTTGACCCTTTATCAGGTTTAATTACTGCAACAGCTTATGTGATGCCTTCTAAAAAATTGGAGGAGGTGCAAGTAAAATCATTAAAGAAAAAGTTTAAAGATAAGACTTTTGCTAAAGGAGCAAATCGCGACCAAATCAAAACTTGTGAAGAATTTGGAATTTCTTTAGACGAATTTTTAGAGATTGCCCTTAATGAAATGAAAAAAATCGCACCACAGATAGGATTGTGAGGAATGGGAATGAATGTGAAGGAAAAACTTTTAGAATTAATGAATGAAGAAGATTATAAGCCTTCTAAAATAGAGGAAATAATGAAAATATTAGGGATAGACTATAGTCAAAAAAGCATTTTAGAAAAAATATTAAAAGAGATGGAAAAAGAAGGACTTGTTTTTAAAACAAAACGAGGTAAATATGCTCTTCCTGAAAGATTAGATTTGGTCAAAGGTAAGATTGAATTTCATTCAAGAGGCTATGGCTTTTTAATTCCCGAAGATAGCAATATAAAGGACATATTCATACCTGTAAGCGGCATGAACGGTGCAATGCATGATGACACTGTTTTGGTAAGAGTTACAAAAAGGGTGGATGGAAAGAGTGAAGAGGGAGAAGTTGTAAAAATTCTCAAAAGGGCAAATACAACTATTGTTGGAACTTACGAAAAAAGTAAAAATTTTGGCTTTGTAGTACCAGACAACAAAAAGATCCATCAAGATATATTTATTCCTAAAGGAGAAGATAAAGGCGCCAAAACAGGCATGAAAGTTGTAGCCAGAATTACTAAATGGCCTGAAGGAAGGCGAAGTCCTGAAGGGGAGATTATAGAAATATTAGGGTATAAAGGAGACCCTGGTATAGATGTAATGTCCATTATAAGGGAATATGATATTCCTGAAATTTTTCCTAAAGAGGTTTTAAAGGAAACAGAAGAGATATCGACAGAAATTCCTGAAGAAGAAAAAAAGAGAAGAATTGATTTGACTAACTTAAACTTTGTCACAATTGATGGAGAAGATGCAAAAGATTTAGACGACGCAGTATGTGTACAAAAACTTTCAGAGGAAAATTATCTTTTATATGTGAGTATTGCAGATGTGAGCCACTACGTAAAAGAAGGTTCTCATTTAGATAAAGAAGCATTAAAGAGAGGATGTAGTGTATATTTCATTGATAGAGTAATACCAATGTTACCTCCTAAGTTATCTAATGGTATTTGCAGTTTAAATCCGCAGGAAGAAAGACTGACTCTCACTGTTAAAATGAAAATAAACTCTCAAGGAGAAGTTGTAGACCATGAAATTTTTGAAAGCATTATAAAGAGCAAAGAGAGAATGACATATACGAATGTTTACAAACTCTTAGAAGAAAATGATGAAGAATTAAAAAAGAGGTATCAGTATCTATTGGAAGATTTTAAACTAATGAAAGAGCTAGCTCTTGTTTTGCTAGAGAAGAGGAAAAGAAGAGGCAGTGTAGATTTTGATTTTCCTGAAGCTAAAGTAATAGTAGACGAGAAAGGTAAGCCAATAGATATTGTAAAAGTTGAAAGAAATATAGCTCACAGGATAATTGAAGAATTTATGTTAGCAGCTAATGAAACGGTAGCGGAGCACATGCATTGGTTAAATGTACCTTTTGTTTATAGAATTCATGAACATCCGGATATAGAAAAGCTGATTGCTTTTAATAAGTTTATTCACAATTTGGGGTATCATATAAAAGGAATTGAAGGAGGACAAATACATCCGAAGTCTTTGCAAGAATTAATAAGACAAGTGAGAGGAAAGAGTGAGCAAAGAGTTGTAGAAACTTTGCTTTTAAGGTCTTTAAAAAGAGCAAGATACAGTCCAGAAGACATTGGCCATTATGCTTTGGCGACCCAATATTATACTCACTTTACTTCCCCCATAAGGCGATATCCTGACCTTATAATTCACAGGATAATCAAAGAATACATAAATGGAAAATTAACAAAAAAAAGGCAACGCCATTACAACAGAATTTTAAATGACATTGCTTTAAAATCTTCTGAGAGAGAAAGAGCAGCAGAAGCTGCAGAAAGAGAAATAGAAGAATTAAAGAAAGTAGAGTACATGGCAGATAGAATAGGGAATGTTTATAAAGGGATAATTTCCAACGTGACAAATTACGGATTTTTTGTAGAACTTGACAACACTGTGGAAGGGTTAGTAGATGTTGCTTCATTGGAGGATGACTATTACCATTTTGATCCAGAAAGATATGTTTTAATTGGTGAAAAGAGCAAAAAAGTTTACTCTATAGGTAAAGAGGTTTATGTAAAAGTTGTTCATGTAGATGTGGATAGGAGAGAAATAGACTTTGTTTTAGCAGAAGAAGAAAAAGATAATTTAGAGATTGGCTTAACCGAGCATAAAAGCTGAAACATATATTGACACTATTTAAAAATGTGTTATAATATAATAGCGATGAGGGTGCCCTATTTGTGACACACAAGTAGGGCAATTTTCTCCTAAAGAGGGTGTTTAAAATTTGGCGAAGGAAGAAATTAAAATAATCGCTCAAAACAAAAAAGCTTACCATGATTACTTCATTGAAGAGACTTATGAAGCAGGAATAGTGCTTAGTGGAACTGAAGTTAAATCTATTAGGATGGGGAAAGTCAATTTAAAAGATAGCTTTGCAAGAGTTGAAAACAACGAAGTTTATCTTTATAATATGCATATAAGTCCTTATGAAAAAGGCAATATATTTAATAAAGACCCCTTAAGGACTAGAAAATTACTTCTCAATAGACATGAGATTAATAAACTAATTGGTTATGTGACACGGAAGGGTTACACTTTAATTCCTACAAAGCTTTATTTAAAGCGAGGCCTTGTCAAAGTCGAATTAGCTGTAGCGAGAGGTAAAAAACTCTACGATAAGAGAGAAGATATTGCGAGAAGAGATGCAAAAAGAGAATTAGAAAAGCACTTTAAAGAAAAACAATTAGGCATATAACATGGGGGTGTACTGGTTTCGACGGGGGCAGTCGAGGTAAAAGTAGCGAGCCGAGTTGTCCGCCAGCTCGTAAAAATGGTGGAGTAAAAATAAACGCAGACAGAGAATTAGCTTACGCTGCCTAATTTAAGGTAGCCGTCCAACCTGAAATGCCCACGTTTCAGGATTGGGCGTCAAAAAAGTGGGGAACTGGTTTTGCTCAGGCTTCGGGGCAAAACCGGAACTTATGAAGCTACCGAGGCGGTTATCCTGTCGCTGGGAGAACCGCTGAGGGAAAGTTAAAACAGCGACTGCGCTCGGAGAAGCTTTTACTGTGACGCCTTCGGACCGGGGTTCGACTCCCCGCACCTCCACCAAAAATAAATATGGGGCTGTAGCTCAGTTGGGAGAGCGCCACAATGGCATTGTGGAAGTCGTGGGTTCAAGTCCCATCAGCTCCACCAGAAAATACTGAAAAATAGATGCACTTAGGGTTCATTTGCCTAAGTGCTTTTCTTTTTTACTACAAAATTGTTGTAATGGCCTAAAAAGATATAAAAGTTTATACATAAGTGTCATAGTAAAAATAGGATTTACAGGATTTATAAATAATTATGACTAAAAATTTATAAAATTGTAGCCGTGGCCACAGTTTTATTTATGTATTGTGATATAATTACAAAAAAATAAATCCATTTTAAAGGGGGATAGTTTATGATTAAGTTAATTGGTATTTTAATCATTATTGTGGGATTTATCTTGAAGCTCGATACTTTAGCAGTGGTTTTAATTGCTGGTATTGTGACTGGCCTGGTGGCAGGGGTACCTTTTCCTAAAATTGTAGAAATTTTAGGAAAAGCTTTTGTAGACAACAGATACATGTCTATATTTATTATCTCATTGCCTGTAATTGGAATACTTGAAAGGTATGGTCTCCGTGAAAGGGCTGCATATGTAATAGGAAAAATAAAAGCAGCTACAGTGGGAAAAGTAACTGCTTTATATTTAGTACTTAGGACATTGGCAGCGATGTTCGGCTTAAGGATTGGGGGACATGTACAATTTATACGACCTTTGATATTACCTATGGCAGAAGGGGCAGCAATGAATAGATATGGCGAAATAAAAAGCGAAGACCATGAAAGGATTAAGGGCTTAGAAGCTGCAGTAGAAAACTATGGTAATTTCTTTGGGCAGAATGCTTTTGTTGCAGCAGGAGGTGTTTTGCTAATTGTTGGTGTATTAAAAGAATTAAACTATACTGTAGAAGCTTTAGATATCGCAAAAGCGTCAATACCTATCGCGTTAATAATAATGGTAGTTGGTACTTTGCAGTTTTTCTATTATGACAGAAAATTTGACCAAAAGTATGGGATAAGAACGAGGTCCAAAAAAGAAAATAGGTAAAATGCTTAGGAAGGAGGAGTATTGAATGCTTAAGGATTCTTTAACTGAAATCCTATACATTATGATGGGCATAGTTTCTTTTTACTCAGCGTATGCTACACTAAAAGAAAAAAATCATCCTTCAAAAATCCCTACTGCTTTATTTTGGGGGTTATTAGGAATAATTTTTACATTTAGTCGAATAGGCTTATTGTGGGGTAATAAAAACATTTATATACCTGATATATATACAGGATACATGGTTATTGTATTGACTCTATTATCTGCATTTCGATTAGTCAAAATTGGAAAATTTGACGAATCAACCTCAGAATTTAAAGAACAAATGTCACAAAAAATTGGCAATCTAATTTTTGTTCCAGCTTTGGCTCTTGGCATAGTTACATTTATTGTTGCTCAAATATGGACAAAACAACTTGGCTCTCTTGTTGCATTTTGGATATCAACTGTAGTAGCTGCAATTTTAGCATTGGTGATTACAAAAGGGAAAGTTAAAGAAATGGCTGATGATGGTAGAAGATTACTTGAAGTAGTAGGACCTATAAGCATTTTACCGCAACTTCTTGCTGCTTTAGGAGCCGTTTTCACAGTTGCAGGTGTAGGTGAAGTAATAGCAAGTGGGATAAAGACAATTATTCCTCAGGGTAATATACTTTTAGGGGTAATTGCTTATTGTGTAGGAATGGCTCTATTTACAATGATAATGGGCAATGCTTTTGCAGCATTTGCGGTTATTACAGCAGGAATTGGAATTCCTTTTGTAATAGCTCAAGGAGGGAATCCGGTGATAGTAGCGGCTTTAGGTATGACAGCAGGATATTGTGGAACTTTAATGACACCAATGGCAGCAAATTTTAACATAGTTCCGACTGCAATATTGGAAATGGAAGATAAGAAATATGGAGTTATAAAATATCAAGTTCCTGTAGCTATTGCCATGCTCATTATTCACATAGTACTAATGTATTTTTGGGCGTTTTAATATTTTTATGAAAGGGTGATATGATAATGAAAATACTCGTAACAGCTTTTGATCCTTTTGGGGGGGAAAATATTAATCCTTCTTATGAAGTATTAAAAAACTTGAAAGATAATATAGAAGGTGCGGAGATAATTAAGATTCAAGTTCCTACTGTTTTTTATCTTTCTGTTGAGAAAGCAATAGAAAAAATAAAGGAAGTTAAGCCGGATGCAGTTCTAAGTATTGGACAGGCTGGCGGACGATATGATATAACTGTTGAAAGAATAGCGATTAATATTGATGATGCTAGAATTCCAGATAATATAGGGCAACAACCAATTGATACCCCGATTGACCCTGAAGGTGCTCCAGCTTATTTTGCTACTATTCCCATAAAAGAGATAGTAGAAGAGATAAAAAAAGAAAATATACCGGCATCAATTTCTAATACAGCAGGTACGTTTGTGTGCAATCATTTAATGTATGGAATTCTCAATTATGTTCACAATAACAGATTAAATATTAAAGCAGGCTTTATTCACATACCTTATTTGCCAGTGCAAGTTTTGAATAAGCCTTATACTCCTTCCATGTCTTTAGGGGATATGGTTAAAGCTATAGAAACTGCTATAAAAGTAATTGCAAAAAAAAGTAGATAGCAGTTATTTAGAAGAAATAAAAAAATTATTTGTATATGGGGAGAGATTATTACTTTCTATGATGATGGCAGCGTTTTGCCAAGTATTGATGAATTAGAGTCGTATTTTGGAGATAATCATGAAATTATGTATCTGAGAGAAAAAAGAGAAGTGTTTTATGAGGATGGCAAGAAAGAAGATGTAGATATTTATGTATATAAAAAGGACATAAAAAACGAGCCTCATATTTATATTGCAACGGGTGATTGGAGGGTATTTTTACTAAATAGATGAAACTATTTTAGGCATGGGGATTTTATGCTCCATGCTTTTTTGATATAAAAGATCAAAATATAGAAATATAATTTTGAAAATAGTATAATAAATTTTAAGGTTGACTTTTTTAATTAAACATATTGTAAAAATAGTAAAATTGTTGGTGCAATTTTTATTGTTTCAAACAGGAGAGAAGTGGGGAGCTGAAAGGGGATGACTATAAGTTCGGTATATAATGAAATGTTTGATATAAATCGACAGAAAGATATGAGAAAATTTTTCCTTAATATAGCTATACAGGGATATAAAAAGAGTTTTTTGAAAAATGAAACTATAACAATTAATTATAACAAACCATATATTGCCATAATAACAAAAGGGTTGATAAAGCAATTTATTTCAAATAAAAATGGAAAGATAAAAGTTCTTTATTTGCTGCAACCAGGGGAAATATTTGGAGAATTTTCCTATTTAGGAGGAGGATTTGATTTAATTGAAGGTCAAGCTATAAAAGATAGTGAAATATCTATTATTTTTGAAGATAAATTAAGTTCTATTCTGGAAACAAATCCTGATATGTATAAATATATTGCTCATAGCATGAGCAGAAAATTTAGAATTGTTACTATGCAGATGAGCGATTTGATTTTCAAAGATTCAATGGGAAGACTGTGCGATTTTCTAATTAGATTATTCTATCAACAAGGCAAGAAGATAAAAAAAGGTTATATAATAGATATTCCTTTAACCCATGAGAATATTGCCAATTTAATAGGATGTGATAGAGTAACGGTTACAAAAGGACTAAATAAGTTAAAAAAAGAAGGTTTAATTGAGATAGATGGAAAAAAGATTATAATAAAAGACCTTCGCTACCTTGAAAATTATGCGGATTCATAACATTTAAGCATGATATAATAAATAACAACCCCGCCTTAAGTGGCGGGGTTACAGACTGTAGACAAACTTTCGTAAAGGAGATATTTTGCATAAGGAACGACTTGTGACAAAGCGGCAACAAAACTTAGCGAGACCAAGGGTGGAGGCAGGGCCGTAGCCACGGATGGCGGAGGCGGGCACTAAGACAAGGATGTCGAATGTGCCCGGTACCCTGCCGGAACCCGAAGATCGAGTTTAGTTTTGTCGCTTTGGAACATCGGAGTGACGATGCAAAATATCTCCTTTGAATATTTTTTAACTTTGTCAACAAACTGCAACCCCGCCTTAAGTGGCGGGGTTAGTAATTTGTGAAACATATAGTTCACTTAACCTTTTCAATTATGGCTTTTACAAAAGCTACCAAATCATTTGGAGTTCTGGAGGTTATTAAATTTCCATCTACAACTACTTCTTCATCTACATACTGGGCTCCTGCATTTATTAAGTCATCTTTTATTGAGAAAAAGCTTGTCACTCTTTTTCCTTTTAAATTGCAAGCGGAAGCCATAATCCAGGGGCCGTGGCAAATAGCCGCTATGGGCTTTTGCAGTTTGTCCATTTCTTTGACAAAATTAATAGTGTCATTACATCTCCTCATGTAATCAGGTGAATAACCTCCAGGGACTATTACTGCATCATAATCTTTGGCTTTTACATCTTTTGAAGCATGGGTGCTTTTCATTGGATATCCATGTTTTCCTGTATATACTTTGTCTTTTTCTGGACCTATTAAATGTACTTCATATCCTTCTTCTTTAAGTCTATAGTATGGATATAGTAGTTCTGGTTCTTCATACATATTCTCAATTAATATAGCAATTTTTTTCATAAGAATTCACCTCTTAGGATTTTTATGGTTAATATTATTGTAACATTTATGGCAACTTATGTCAAGAAATTAAAATTGTGAAGGGAATTCTTTAAGGTAAGACAGGAATTCATTAAATAAAGGGAAGGGGTATTTGTCTTTGTTTCCCACTGTTGTACTTGCCCCAATGCGAAGCTTTCCGGCTTTTAAGTTTGAAATATCTAAAAGAGTACTTTGGGCTTCCTCAACTAAAGAAGATATTCTTTTAGCGTATTCTTTTAAAACTTCTCCTGCATATGTCAACAAAAGTTTTTTGCTCATTCTTTCAAATAATTTTACATTTAGTTCCTGTTCTAATTCAGAGATTGTTTGGCTTATTGAAGGCTGTGTCATATAAAGCTTTTTTGCTGCTTTTGACATGCTGCCACTTTCGCAAACTGTCAAAAAAATTTTCAGTTGCCTTAAATTCATATTAACCACCTCATAAGTTTTCACTTATATGTTGTATAAAATTATATTATTTTACTTATGTCAATGCAAGTTTTAAAATATAACTATGAAAGAGGTGGTCAATGTGTTATTAAAAGAAGGGAAAATAGGGAATATTAAGTTAAAAAATAGGATAATTATGTTGCCTACTGTTACAAATTTATCAAATGAGGGTTTTGTAAGCGAAAGAGAAGTAGAATATTATAAAAGAAGATCAAAAGGTGTCTCATTGGTCATTGTGGGTGCAAGCTATGTAAATAAGCTGGGGAAATTCTTTGTAAATCAAATAGGAATAGATGATGACGACAAAATACAGGGACTTAGAAAATTATCGGAGGTAATTCACCAAAATGGGGCACAAGCTGCTATTCAGCTTGCAATGCACAATCCAAAATACAAGCCATCAGATTTTACAAAACAACAGATACAGGGCTTTGTACAAGATTTTGTAAGTGGAGCAATAAGGGCGAAAAAGGCTGGTTTTGATGCTGTGGAGTTGCACTTTGCCCATGGTTGGTTTGTAAATCAATTTTTATCGCCTGATACAAACAAAAGGACTGACGAATACGGAGGAAATTTTGAAGGAAGGACAAAGTTTGCACTTGATATATTGCGAGGAGTTAAAAAAGCTCTTCCGGATATGACAGTAATTTGCAGGATTAATGGCAGTGATTTTACAGATGGAGGCTTTTCAATCGAAGAGAGTGTAAGATTCGCAAAACTGTTAGAATACCATGGTGCTGATGCTTTAGATATATCGGGAGGTGTGTCTTCCACATCGGAATACCATATCTCTCCTATGGGAATTGGAGATAAGCCTTTAATTGGAATTGCAAAGAGGATAAAGGAAAATATAACTATACCTGTTATAGCGGTTGATAAGCTCGGCAGTGTTTATGATTGGGAAAAAATTTTAGAGGATGGCATAGCTGATTTTATAGGGATAGCTCGTGGTCTCATAGGAGATCCGGATTTGGCAGAAAAGTTGATAAAAGGACAAGAAGAAGATATAAGGTATTGCATTCACTGCAATCAGGCGTGTATTGCATACATTCAAAAAGGACTTTCTGTTTCTTGCATGATTAATCCAGAGGTAGGAAGAGAAAAAGAATTTGAAGTAAAGACCGATAAACCATTAAATATAGCTGTAATTGGCGGCGGGCCAGCAGGCATGTCTGCGGCCAAATATCTCGCAAAAAAAGGCCATAACGTTACTTTGTTTGAAAAAGAAAATAAACTTGGTGGACAACTAAATGTAGCAAAAGTGCCTCCTTATAAACAAGAGATAGGAAAAGTTATTGAATATCTGGAAAATGATTTAAAGAAATACAATGTCAAAGTACATTTAAATAAAAAAATAAGTTTACAGGAAATAAAAGAAATGCCTTATGATAAAATTGTCATTGCTACAGGCTCAAAGCCAGCTAAAATCAATTTGGATGCGGATATAAATCCTTATACGGCTATTGAGGTGTTAGAAGGAAATATTCCAAAAGGAAGAGATATTGCAATAATTGGTGGAGGCCTTACTGGACTTGAAACAGCCGAATACCTTGCTGAAAAAGGGAAAAAAGTGACAGTTTTAGAAATGAAAGAAGAAGTTGGCGAAGGGATATACCCAATGGTTAAAAAACTGATTTTAAATAGATTAAAAGAACTTAAAGTTGATATAATCACAAATGCTTTAATAAAAGAAATATCTGGGGGGAAACTCATGTATACTTCCAAGGACACATATAAAGTAGTCAAAGTGGAGGATGTAGTTTTAGCAGTTGGAAATTTACCTGATACTGAATTTGAGGAACTAAAAAATGAGAACAGATATTATTTCATTGGTGACTGCAAAACTGTTGCTTCTGCAGTAGAAGCGATAAGGGATGGAGCAGAGCTTTCACTCATTATATAGAGGTGATTTAAATGGTTATAAAAGGTGAGTATGTAAATATAAAAGGCAGTAAAATTCATTATTTAGAAATAGATAAAGAGAGTAGCAAAGATACAGTGATATTATTGCATGGCAAAAGATACAATGCTTATGATTGGATAAATTCAGGGATAGCTGAAAATTTATCTAATCAAGGATTTAAGGTGATATGCTTTGAGTTTCCCGGATATGGTTCTTCCGAAGAGTGCGATTTAGAAAAGGAAGAGGTTTTATTAGAATTTGTAAAAAAATTAAATATATCTTCTTTTCACCTTGTAGCTCCCTCTTTTAGTGGGGAGATATCTATAAAATTTGCTCTCAAATATGGCGATATGCTTAAAAGCTTGACAATTGTAGATAGCATAAATGTAGATAAATACAAAGAAAAATTAAATGAAATATATGTAAAAACATTGATTGTATGGGGGAAGAAAGATGAAATTGCACCCTATGAATTTGCGGAAATATTGAAAAATAATATTAAAAACAGTACCTTGTTTGTGTTTGAAAATTTAGGACACACCTGCTATTTTGATGATGCCAAAAAATTCTCTGAGGTGTTGATAAATTTTATAAAGGGCTTAAATTAAGGCTGTCTTTAAGACGGCCGTTTTTTTATGCCTTTAATAGGTTGACAAATATAAAATTTCGTGTATAATGTATACATGATACCCCTAAACATAGGGGGAGTATTTTTAATGGAGGTAGAATCATGAAAGTAGCAAGAATCGATGAAAATATATGCGACAGGTCACCTTTTTGTCCAGCAGCAATGAGCTGCAGATTTAAGGCTTTTAAAGTTACGTTTGGAGGGTCATTTAGGATAAACATAAGCATCGATGAAGAAAAGTGCACAGGGTGTGGTGTTTGTACGAGATATTGTCCTCATGGAGCAATTGAGCTTGTTGAAAAAGAAAAAGCTTCATAAAAATAAGGCACACTTAAGTGCCTTATTTCAGACTGTAGACAAACTCTTTATGATATGTTGGCATTTTGCATAAGTGTAGCGACTTGATAGCCCGGCACTCAACCGAAAATGTTAAAAAAGGAGAATAAGAGAAAAGACCAGCCCGTTCAGTTGAGTGCCGGGAAACTTAGCGAGGCTGAGAGGCGAAAGCGGGGCCGAAGCCAAGGATGGCGGAGGCGGGCACTAAGTCAGGGATGACGAATGTGCCCGGAACCCCGCTTGAGCCCGAGGACGAGCGCTAGTTTAGTCTGCGATATCACCGGAGCAAACGATGCAAAATGCCAACAGAAATAGAACTTTGTCAACAAATTGAAATAATGCACACCTAAGTGACTTATTTTACATTTGCCTTTTCTACTAATTCAATCCTATGCATTGTAGAAGGATGAGAATAAGAAAACCATTCTATAAAAGGCGGCGGAGCTACATCCAATAAACTTTTTTTAGCAAGGTCAATCTGAAGTTTTATTACAGGTTTTTTGTCGTGAAGGTACTCTACAGATAGTAAATCTGCTTGTTTTTCCATCTGCCTTGATATGTAATTTTGTATTGGAGTTGTGTCAAAATTTATAAGTAGTATAAACAAATATATCATCGCTAAAACTGCAGGAGTCATTCTTTTACCATAAGGGAGAAATAGGCTTGAGTGAATTAAAATATTAAGAAAATAAAGGCCTATTACAAGTCCTACTATGCCTATTAACATACTTTTTAATACGTGATTTTCTTTCCAATGACCTGCTTCATGAGCTATAACTGCCTTTATTTCATCCTCTTGATAATTTTTTAATAATGTATCATACAATACAATCCTACTTGTCTTTCCAAATCCATAAAAGTAGGCATTGGCAAGAGTAGTCCTTTTACTTGCATCCATTTCTTGAATCTTATCTATTTTTATTCCCGCATTTTTTGATATTTCCTTTACCATGTTTATTATTTTTTGGTCTTTGATTGGGGTGAATTTATTAAATAAAGGTGCTATAAAAGTAGGATAGACGTAAATTTGCACAAACATAATTATCGTCAAAAAGACTGCAGCATTTACCCACCAGTTATTAGGCCATTTATTTAGAGCCACAAATAAGAGCAATACTTCCATTGACGAAAAAACAAAGTCTAAAGCCGCACTTTTAAAATAATCACTCCACCAAGAAGCCATTGTCTGTACAGAAAAACCCCATTCAACTTGAACAGAATGGCTTAAAAGGCTAAAGGGTAGAGATATTAACCTTAAAATTACCCATAAGGCAATGAAATATAAAAAGACATTCACATAGTATTTACCTGAAGCTAATTTTTCGGTATAGTATGAAAGCTTGATAGCATTATTCCCAAATACAAGCCATAACAAAAAAGCTGCTTTTGTCAAAAAAGAAGTTATGTAAATCAATCGATTTATTTTGTGATACTTTTGCGCTTTTGATATTTCTGCAGGGGAAAAATATTTGTAGACTTCATGAGGTATATTTCCTGGAAATAATGTATAATAAAGGTATAAAACAGAAAATATTGTGGCAATTAATATAAGTATCAGCCACAATTTATTGAATTTTATAAAAGCCATAGTCTTCAATCCTTTCACAAAGTTTTACCTAACAATATTATATCTCATTGGAGGAAAAAATAGTTGTGCAAATAAAATTATTTGCTTCAGACTGTTGACAAAATATCGGGAACCCGTTATGATGAGAAGGGTTCCTTGTTATTTTAGTGGTATAAAGCAAAAGAGGAGAGGAGAAGGAAGATGTTAACAAAGAAACAGGATGCAAGACATCAAATAGAATTTGTAAGCATAGATCAATTAGTACCAAAAGACCACCTTTTAAGAAAGATAGAAAAAGTCATAGACTTTAGCTTCATATACGATTTAGTAAAGGACAAATATTCCGAAGATCACGGCAGACCAAGTATAGATCCAGTAGTATTGATAAAAATACTGTTCATTCAATATCTTTTTGGTATACCGTCGATAAGAAGAACAATAGCAGAAATAAAAACAAACGTTGCATATAGATGGTTTTTAGGGTATGGACTAACAGAAGAAATACCTCATTTTTCAACATTTAGCCAGAACTACATAAGAAGATTCAAAGGGACAGACATATTTGAGAAAATATTTACGAAGATTTTAGAAGAAGCAATAAGGCATGGGTTAGTAAATGCAGAGGAAGTATTCATAGATTCCACTCACGTAAAAGCAAGTGCCAATAAGAAAAAATATACAAAAGAAATAATAGAACAAGAAGCCAAGACTTACCAAGAAAAACTAGAAGAAGAAATAAACAAAGATAGAGAAGCTCATGGAAAAAAGCCATTAAAGAAAATCAAGACGATAAAGACGAAAGAAGTAAAAGTAAGCAAAACAGACCCAGATAGTGGAATGTTAAACAAAAATGAAAAAGAAAAATGTTTTGCATATTCCTTTCACACAGCCTGCGATAAAAACGGATTTGTATTAGGAGTAAAAGTTGAAGCAGCGAATGTACACGACAGCGTAATGTTTGAAGAAGTACTAAAAGAAGTTGAAAATAGGGTAGGAAAACCGAAAGCAATAGCAGTAGATGCAGGATACAAAAATCCGTACATATTAAAGACAATATTTGATAGAGAAATAATACCAGCAGTGCCATACACAAGACCAAAAACAAAAGACGGTTTTATGAAGAAACATGAGTTTGTGTATGATGAATATTATGACTGTTACATATGCCCGCAGAATGAAATACTAACATATGTTACAACCAATAGAGAAGGATATAGAGAATACAAATCAAACCCAGAAAAATGTAAAAACTGTCCTTTAAGAGAAAAGTGTACCCAAAGTAAAGACTACACAAAGAGGATATTCAGGCACATATGGGAAGGATATGTAGAAGAAGCAGAACACCTAAGGCATACACCTTACTGTAAAGAAGTATATGAGAGAAGGAAAGAGACAATAGAGAGAGTGTTTGCAGATTTAAAGGAGAAGCATGGTTTGCGATGGACAACATTAAGAGGGAAAGAAAAATTGTCCATGCAAGCGATGCTTGTTTTTGCTGCCATGAATTTAAAGAAAATGGCCTTATGGTTATGGAGGAAGGGCAAAGGGCCCTTTGACATTTCAAAACTTTATCCATTATTTGGAGTTTTAAAGAAAATTTTATCCAGATATATACAGCCCCTGTTTTCGGTACTAAGAAAACAGGGGCTAAAATTTTACTTTGTCAACAAACTGGTGCAAATAAAATTATTTGCTTTTTTGTATAAATACTATAGATGAGAAAAATTGATAACAAATATTACCATAAAATAGATGCACTACACCTATGCTAACTGTAGTTCTGCTAAAATTTCATCAATAGGTACTTTATTATTAGCTCGCTCATACAGCCATTGAACACGCTGCTTTTGTACTTCTTTGCGTACCATTTTTATTCCTTGCCCAAATTTGCAATATTCGTCGCCTGAAGTCGTACAATACAGGTATGTCAATGATATAAGCCATAATAATCTATCTATTGATTTTGTTGATCGTACTTGATATGTATTTAGTCCAAGATTATTCTTTGTCTGCCTAAAGAATATTTCTATAGGCCATCTTTGACTGTAGTAATTTAGAATAGTCTCGGTATCTAATTCAGTATCAGTACAGATAAATGCATGTAGAGCATTTTCATTTTTAAAAGCTTTCTCAGGCCAGCACAATACTACTACAGCATTATCTATGCCATTTAAGGCTCCTTCATAGCGATATACCCAGTAATTAGAACCGTTTACTGTAACGAGGCAAACTTCGTTCTTTTCGATATATTGGGCAAAATCTTTTATCTGAATTCTGATGCCTTGTGGATAGATAATCCTGTTAG
Organism: Thermoanaerobacter ethanolicus JW 200; assembly: GCF_003722315.1. NCBI lineage: Bacteria > Bacillati > Bacillota > Clostridia > Thermoanaerobacterales > Thermoanaerobacteraceae > Thermoanaerobacter > Thermoanaerobacter ethanolicus. Next base: position 1,555,340 of record NZ_CP033580.1, read on the forward strand.
TTTTTAATGCTCCTATGAGATGGTATCCTCTTTCGAAATGTGCTTCTATTACTTTTTTGTTTATGTACCATGAATCACATAGTCCATATGCTGGTCCTTTAGGTATTGGAAGCATAGATACCATTTCACATATTCTTTCGATTTTGCTTTTGCCACCTTTTTCATAGCGCTCAATGCAGTAAGGTAATACCACATTGCCGCAAGATAGCATCATGGTAAGAAGTTGATGTCCCCAAACTTGCTTCCCTTTTAAATGTGATTGATGGAATCCTGTTGCCTGGATAGTATGTTTAGCCTGTAACGAAGGCTTTGTCTTCTCAGCAATAGTATCATCAAAAATCACAAATATCGGCTTGTTGCTAGTTTGGGATAATTCAAATATAATGCGAATAACTTCTCGCCTTATAGCTCTCCATGCATACTCTATATTCCAAACACCTTGGCTTAAGAATTTGCCAAACGTGGTTCTATGGCAATTAGCAAGGCTTAAATTAACTATATCTGTAACAGTACCACTATAACCTTTTTGAGTGGCAGCAATTATAAATTCTAAAATATGACGAATAACAGGTTTAGTAAAATATAATGCAAAATTTAATTTCATTAAGTACTGGATTATTGATGAATTTTCTGTTATTCTTTTATTATGAGACATTTGCTCCACTCCTATGATTAATATTGTTATAGGGTAACAACATATTAATACCATAGAAGCGAGCATTTGTCTCTATTTTTATTAAATTTTTTCATATAAGTTTGTTATGGTAATTTATGTTAGTGAATTTTCTCATCTATAGTAAATACTTATATTATATATTTGTAAAATGTAGTAAAATGCGAGGGATATATATGAAAACACTTCTTGTAGGAATCAATGCAAAATATTATCACACAAATCTTGCTATAAGAAATATAAGAAAGTTTTGTCATCCTTATGATATAGAGATTTTTGAAACCACTATAAATGACAGTACAGATTTTATGCTAGAAAGTGTTGTAGAAAAGGAACCAGACGTAGTAGGTATATCTTGTTACATATGGAATATAGAAATAGTATTAAATTTGGTTGAAAATATAAAAAAGATACTTCCGAAAGTAATATTGGTTTTGGGGGGACCTGAGGCTTCTTATGATGTAGATAATCTTTTGTCAAAAGGCTTTGTAGATTACATAGTTTTAGGGGAAGGGGAAATTGCTTTTAAAGAATTATTGGAAGCGTTAGAAGGAAAAAGGGATATAAAAGAAGTTGCAGGAATTAGCTATATGGTTGATGGGCAAATAGTAATTCAACCACAAAAAGATTATGTCAACTTAAATGAAGTTCCCATATCTTATGAGGAAGAGGAAGATTTGAGCAATAAGCTTGTGTATTATGAGACCTCAAGAGGTTGTCCTTTTAAATGTGCTTATTGTCTTTCTTCTATTGACAATAAATTGAGATATGAAAGCCTTGAAAAAGTTGAAAGGGATTTAAAGTGGTTTGTAGATAAAAATGTGAAAATATTAAAACTTATTGATAGGTCTTTTAATTCAAATAGAAAGAGAGCAAGAGAGATTTTAAATATTATGAAAAAAATAGGTGGAGATACTGTATTTCACTGCGAAGTTAACCCTGAGCTTGTGGATGAAGAGTTTATAGAAGAATTAAAAGGGTTGGAAAAAAGAATACAGTTTGAAGTAGGAGTTCAGACTACAAATAAGAATAGCCTAAAAAAAATATCTCGTATTACTGCAGTTGAAAAAGCCTTGAGAGGAATAAAACTGCTTAGAGAAGCGGGAATAAAACTGCATGTAGATTTGATAGCGGGACTTCCTGAAGATAGCTTTGGGACTTTTAGTAAAGCTTTTGATGATGTGTATAATTTAAAACCTGATGAAATACAGTTGGGATTTTTAAAAGTATTAAAAGGTACTCCTTTAATGAGAAAAGTGGGAGAGTTTAAAATAGTTTATGATAGTAAGCCCCCCTATGAGGTCTTGTATACAAAGGATATTAGTTATCAAGAGTTAGTCATTTTAAAAGGTATAGCATTCCTTTTGAACAAATACTATAATTCTGGAAAATTTAAAAAAACTCTTGAATATTTGGAGAATAAATTTGAAAGGCCATTTGACTTTTATCTTGAATTTTATAAGTACTGGAAGGAAAACGAGCTATTATATAAAAATCATTCATTAAAAGCCTTATACGATATTTTATATAAATTTTCTATTGAAACACTCGATGTCGATGAGGATTTAATAAAAGACATTATAAAATTTGATTTTTTGTATTTTAATGCTGCCAAAGATTTACCTGATTGTGTAAAAGAAAAATATGAGAAAGGTCAAGAGATTTTTAAAAGGTATCTTAAAGATGAAAATTGGTTGAAAAAAAATCTTCCACAAGCTGTTGGACTTTCCAGTCTTGAATTGTCAAAGAGAGTGACTTATGAATTTTTTAAACACGATGTGACAGCAGATTTTAAAAAAGAAAATTTAATAATAATTTTCCTTCATGAAGAAGAACAAACTTATTATACAAAATTAATTTTGTGAATTTGTTTTTAAAGGTAAGTGTGATAAAATTTGTATAGTAATTGAAAAATGAGGAGGCATATTTATGAAACCTTTAGTAATCGCCCATAGAGGAGATTCAAGAAATGCTCCAGAAAACACATTAGCATCTTTTAAAAGGGCTTTAGAAATGGGAGCTGACGGTATTGAATTGGACGTGCAGCTTACTAAAGATGGACAACTAGTAGTGATTCACGATGAAAGGGTAGACAGGACTACAGACGGAATTGGCTTTGTTAAAGATTTTACTTTAAAAGAGCTTAAGAGGCTAGATGCTGGCATAAAATTTGACAAGAAGTTTGCAGGGGAGAGAATACCAACTCTTTATGAGGTTTTTGAACTCATTGGACATAAAAATTTTATTATAAATATAGAGATAAAAAGTGGAGTTGTACTTTATCCAGGAATTGAAGAAAAGCTTATCAAAGCGATAGAGGATTATGACTTTGAGGATAGAGTAGTTATTTCTTCTTTTAACCATTATAGCTTAAGGGATGTAAAGAGAATGGCACCGGAGTTTAAAATTGGGCTTCTTTATCAATGTGGGCTTGTAGAACCATGGCACATGGCAATACGAATGAAAGCGTATTCTCTGCATCCTTTTTATTTTAATATAATACCTGAATTAGTAGAGGGATGTAAAAAGAATAATATAAAATTATTTCCTTGGACTGTTGATAGGAAAGAAGACATGGAAATGATGATAAAAGCAGGTGTGGATGCGATTATCACTGACGACCCACAAACTTTGATAAATCTTTTAGAGAAGGGAGAATAATATGTCCTCGCGATTGAATTATTTGAAGATATTTAATTTAGGCCTTGGTTTTATGGTAATTTCCATGATTTGGGCAGCATATAATGCCTATATGCCCATTTTTCTTGGTAATTTTACAAAAAGCAATACTTTAATTGGGTTTGTAATGAGTTGGGACAACATTGCTAACCTTTTTATACTTCCATTTTTTGGGGCTTTAAGCGATAATACGCGAACAAGAATAGGCAGGCGAATGCCATATATACTTGTAAGCATGCCTCTTGCTGGCGTTTTATATGCTTTGCTTCCACTTCAGACAAAACTTTTATCGCTTCTTGTTATAGATTTGCTGTTTAACATTGTTGTAGCTACGTATAGGACTCCTATGGTAGCTTTAATGCCAGATATTGTAGAAGAAGAGCACAGAAGCAAAGCTAATGGAGTCATAAATTTTATGGGAGGATTAGGTTCATTAATAATATTTTTTATTGGATCTCAGCTTTATAAAATAAACAAAGCATATCCCTTCTTTTTGTCAGGGATTTTATCATTAATTATACCTATAGTTTTATTTTTAACAATTAAAGAACCTAAAATAGTTGTTAATGAGGAAAAAAAAGAAAAACAGAGTATTTTAAAGGCCCTTGCAACTGTGGTAAAAGATCAAAATAAAGCACCCTTTTATACTCTCCTGTCAATTTTTATGACAATTGCGGGTTTTGCTGCAGTTGAAACTTTTTTCACAAGGTATTGCAAAATAGCTTTAGGGATAGACGAAAGTGTTTCTTCTTTTGCAATGGGTTTTTACGCTTTGGCATTTTTAGTTTTTGCTTTACCTGCTGGATTTATAGCTACAAAAATAGGGAAAAGAAAAACCATGATGATTGGAGCTTTTGGACAAGGAATTTTATTTTTAATATTTATGATAGTACGTGATTTTAGGACAATCCAAATTTTGATGCCTTTTGCTGGAATGTTTAATGCTTTATTTACAATAAATTCTTATCCTCTTGTAGTGAGCTATACTTCAGCTGAAAAAATAGGGACATATACAGGACTTTATTATTTCTTTTCATCCCTGGCCGCAATAGTTACTCCTTCCTCTTTTGGAGCTATTATGGATTTTATAGGATTTAACAAGTTATTTTTAGCAGCGTCTATATGTTTATTTGTATCTTTTGCTTTTCTATGGATAATTGGTGAAAAATATGAAAACACAATGTCGTGAAAATATCAGTTTTTTGTGATATAATTTTAAGCGTAAATAAAAATTAAAATTAGGGTGATGAAATGAAAGAGAGAATAAAATTAATAAAGGGGAATATTGTGGATCAAGAAGTAGATGCTATTGTAAATGCTGCAAATTCTTCTTTATCTGGAGGTGGTGGGGTAGACGGAGCTATTCATAGAGCGGGTGGCCCTTCTATCGATGAGGAGTGCAGAATTATAAGAGAAAAACAAGGAGGATGCCCTACAGGTCATGCGGTTATAACTGGAGCAGGTAATTTAAAGGCTAAATATGTTATTCACGCTGTTGGGCCTATATGGAGAGGCGGCAATCATAATGAAGATAATTTATTAGCAAGTGCTTACATAGAAAGCCTTAAATTGGCGGATGAATACAATGTAAAAACTATAGCTTTTCCCTCTATAAGCACAGGAGCATATGGTTTCCCTGTAGAAAGAGCTGCAAAAATAGCTTTAAGAGTAGTATCTGATTATCTTGAAGGTAGCAATATAAAAGAAGTGAGATTTATACTTTTCAGTGATAAAGATTATGAAGTATATTCAAAAGCTTATGAGGAATTGGAATAAATAAAATAAATAAAAAGGATAGGCCATAAATGGGTCTACCCTTTTTTGTTTTTATTATTTAACTATCTTTTCAGATATTAGAAGTAACATAAGTAGTCCTACAATTAGTCTATAATAAGCAAATGGTTTTAAAGGATGTTTTGTGAGATAGGACAAAAATTTATCTACTACAAATAAAGCGGTTATGAAGGACATTATGAATCCTACTGTAAGAGCTTCCCATTCCAATAAGGACATGGCAGTAAAACTTTTGATAAGTTCAAAGCCTGTTGCTGCCAACATTGTAGGTATAGCTAAAAAGAAAGAAAATTCTGCAGCTGCTTTAACTGATAAACCTACAAGCATACCTCCCATTATAGTAGAAGCAGACCGTGACATTCCAGGGAAAAGAGACATAACTTGTGCTATACCTATCCAGAAAGATTTTTTTGTGTCTACTTTGTCCATGTTGTCAATTTTATATCTTTTTCCGAAAGTATCTTCTATGACTATCATCATTATTGCACCTACAATGAGGGCAATTGCTACAGTGAAGGGCGAAAATAAATGCTCTTCAATGTATTTGTGAGTAAATAATCCTATAACTGCTGCTGGTATAAAAGCTATAAAGATTTTGAACCACAAATTAAATCCCCAATCTCCAGGTTTTAAATTTTTAAGAGAAGCAAATATTTTTCCCTTGTAATAATATACAACTGCTAAAATAGCTCCCAACTGAATGACGATTTCAAACATTGTAGCAAATTTTCCGGTAAAATTAATAAAGCTTCCTACAATGATTAAATGTCCTGTAGAGGAGATGGGGAGAAATTCAGTTAACCCTTCCACGATTCCCATTATAAAAGCTTTGATTAATAGTTCCATTACCATACCCCTTTGTCTTAAATTTTGTAACCTCTATTATTTTATATGATTAATAAGGACTAATCAATCAAAAAAATGTAAATTTAATTTATTTTTAATTTGCAAAATATGATATAATGTACTCAAGATATGAGAGGTGATTACAGGGTGATGGAAGGGACTTTTTCGTTTATTGTTGCTATTTTAATATTAGTTTTTATTTTATGGCTTTTAGGTAAATCTCTAAGGTTGATGGTAAAGTTTGTATTAAATGCCTTAGTGGGTTTTGTGATGCTTTTGTTTTTTAATTTTTTTGGTGTTCTATTTGGGATTTACTTGCCTGTCAATATAATTACTTCATTTATTACAGGAGTTTTTGGAATAGCAGGTATAGCAATTTTGCTGATTCTTAAATATTTATTCCATGTCATATAGGTTCCTTTTTAGGAACTTTTTTGTTTATTATTTTTTGTTTTGGGAATTATATTAGTGAATCTTACAATTGGAGGTATGTTATGGACATAAAAAAAGCTGTGCTCGACAACTTAAAAGGAAGAACAAAAGAGGAAATCAAAGGGTTTATACAGGAGGTTGTTGACAGCAAAGAGGAAAATGCAATACCAGGATTGGGGGTGATTTTTGAGGCGACGTGGGAAAAGTTGAGCAATGAGGAGAAAGACAGTATGATGAATTTGATAATGAGGGGAATATCTTAAAAGCCGAGGTTTAGTCCTCGGCTTTGTAATTATAATAAAAATATTGTAACAAGATATGCTGCTATAAGACCTGCTATTGCAGGTACCATGTTTTTTTTAGCGATTTTTTCGGCTTCTACGTCTATTACTGTAGAAACAGCTACGGTACTCCAAGGTATTATTGTACCACCTCCTGTCCATATTGCGGCTATCTGCCCTATAGAAGCTAAAATTGCTGGGTTTAGATTTAAAGTTGAAGAAAAAGTTTTAGCAATAGCACCTATTAAAGGAAGTCCAGAAAATCCAGAGCCGGATAAACCAGTCAGAACTCCTAATGAAAATTCTAATAAAGAAACAGTGTACTTATTTAATGGAATGTGCTGAGATAAATACATTCCTAAATCTACAAGATATCCTTTTGCATGAGGACTTATAACTTCCTTTGCCATGCTTGTTTCTCCAAGGAGAAAAAAGGCGCTGATGACTATAATTGGGGCAAAGGTTCTCATTCCAGTTATGAAACCTTCTCTTAAATATTCGCGGGTTTTATCTAGAAAATTTTTTTGTACTAAAGTAGAGGCAATTAAAACTATTATAGATGTTCCTCCTATCAAAGCAGTGGCCGCGTTAGAGTGAATTCTAAATAACAGCATCAAAATTATGTCTAAAATAAAAAGTCCTACTGCGATTATTGAAACCACCACACTACTAAAAGTATTTCGGTAATATGTCAAGAGGGTGATAAAAAAAATTCAAAAAAAAATTTAATAAAATAACCTAAAAAAGGGCATAGCAAAGCTAACCATCACGCAATAAGCTGATGGAAATTAATGTAAAATATGGTTATGGGATAATATGTTAACTTATACAATCATCTCCTTTCATTATTGGGGATTTATAAAGTTTTTCTTCGCGCAGCAGAGCGAAGACTAACCTTACAGTTTTACGTGCAGTCAATACAAGAGCACGTTTATGCTTGTGAGTTTTGCTTTCTTTAAATTTGCGGGCATAGTATTGTGAGAACTCAGGTAAATACTTCCTGAGCTGGTCAGCTGCTTGAATAAAATAATATCTGAGATACTCATTACCAGTACGCTTGAGATATGTGTCCTCCGCTTTAAAATCAGCAGACTGGTACTCTGACCAATAAAGGCCGGAAAACTTTGCAAGGGCATTATCATTATCAAACCTTGAAATTCCGCCTATCTCAGATATTAAGCCGGCTGCGATGGTTGGGCCAATACCTTTTACTGATGTAAGACAAAGGAATTCATTGTTAAATCCTTTTACCTCATTAATAATGGCTTTTTCTACAGCTTTCTTCTGTTTTTCAAGGGACTGTAGATTATCAAAGCAAGACTTGATAACAAAGTTTAAAGAATCATCTACAGTAGCATTAATTCTATAAGACTTGTGAACAGCCTCTTGAAGCAATTTAGCTGTAGCTTCTGGATCATCAAAGCGATCTTTACTCTTGTCAACCAAAAAGCCGGCAAGCTCATCAAGCGGTCGAGCCGCAATATCATCAAGGGTGAAAAACTCATTAAATATTTCAGTAGCAGTTGCTCCAAAATTATTACTAAAGACTTTATTTTGGCACAAACCGCTAAACTTAAGGAACAAATTGCTGAGGAAATAATTTTTTTCTCTAACAATACTATTAACAATGTGAAAGCGATGGCGAGTAAGCCTCTGGAGAGCAAGATATCTAAAATCTACAGAACAAGATTTGGGGAGTCTACCGAATCTCAGTTTTTCAGCAATAGCAAAGGCATCAATCCAGTCATTTTTAGGTAAATTGCCGAGAGACTTTTTAAAAGCATTAATAATATTAGCATTAAAAGTAGTAATAGAAGGTTGATAAGGCTTAAGAGCAGAATGATCAGCCAAATAATACTGGAGGTGCCAGCCATAGACTGAAGTAGATTCCAAACCAATAAAGACCTTTTGGATATTGTATTTATTACAACACTCCAAGATACGGGAAACTATAACATCACAACCATGAGGGTTATTTTCTACAGAAAAACGAGAGGAAGCATCATTACCCTCCTGGTCGAGAATATGAACCTTGACATCATTCAGGCTTACATCCATACCAACAAAAAGCTTATTCAAGATTGTTACACCTCCTTTCAAAATTGATAAAGTAAGTAAAAGTTAATTTGAGATAACCCTAGCAACCAGATTATGTAGCAACCTCGCAATTAGCTCTTAATATATAAGCCTGAATCCTCTGCTGCCAGGGGCTTATATATGACAAAGCAGATTTCGCGTAAGAAAAGGCAAATCTGGTGTAGGGACCACACTTTAAAGAGCGGTCAAGCCGCATGGAGGACGAAAGCCTGTCCCACATTAACTTTACAGTATAATAATGCTACAAGTTATCTCAAAAGTAAATAATAAGGCCGAAAAAAGATGAGACGGCCGCGCCATGAATCCTGCATATTGCGCAATATTACGGATTCATGGCAATAGATAAGATTTTAGACAAGATGAGAATATTAAAGATTTCCAGTTATGAATGCGCTTTATTAAATTTTTAAGAAGTGAGACAAATTTATTGTCTTTAAAATTAATTATACGAGGAGGAGAAGGCTTGTCAGCATTATTAATGTCTAAATGATTGTTTCGCTGTTGTTTTTTACTTTGCTGCAATGTAATAAAATAAAGTATAAGAATGCTTACAGCTGAAGCTGTAGCCCAAATAGGTAAACTTGCCAATATTAATGTGTGAATTGGTATACCTGTTGCCCTAGCTGTTATAGAGGGAGCTCCTTGTATGAAAAAGTCTCCTGATAATGCTGATCCAAAGCCAAAAATTGAAACAATAGAGGCAAGGCTTACTTTGTCAATACCCGATTTTAAAGCGGGATTGATGAGAACCGCACCGATTAAGCCGACTGCAGGGGCAGGCCATATAAAAAATGATAAAAACATCGTTAAAAAACCTATTATCCAAAAAGAAAAAGTAGGAGTTTTTAAATATTTTATAAAAGGTTTTGTTATGATTATATCTGCGCCTATGTCATCTAAAGCTTTTGACATAGATATTATAAGAGATATTATTACTATGATTTGCCACAACCTTTTTCCTGACACAAAAATTGCAGTGTAAAGTATTTGAACTGCTTTTAAGATATTTTCAGTTGATAGAAATCCAATTAAAAATATTGCTAATATTATGGGTAAAATTATATCTTTTCTCATTAAAAGTAAAATCAATATAATTAAAATCATTATTAGATATGCTATGTGGGATGCAGTCAAGGTAACCATTTCAACACCTCTCAATATTTTTCATAGTTTTATGATAGCTATATTTTGAGTTTTTATACCTTTTATAAAGTGGTATAATTGTTATGAGGTGTTATAATGAACAAGATTGCAATGATTGCTTTATTAACTTTAAATGTATTTTCTTTTGTTTTAATGGGTATTGATAAATATAAAGCGTTACATAAACTTTGGAGAATAAGTGAAAAGACCTTTTTCTTTTTAGCACTATTTGGCGGTTCAATAGGCGTATGGCTCGGTATGTATTTTTTTAGACATAAGACAAGACATAAATTATTTACGATAGGAATACCCTTGATTATTTTTTGCCAAATTTTATTGTTTTTTTACATAAAAGTTTGGTAAAACAATGCATATAATAAAAACTTGCAAGAAAAACTATTTTTTTTATAAAAGATTATTTGCTATAATATAGTTGAGAAATTAACAAATAGGAGGGGACATCGATGAAAGCAATGACTATAAAACCAGGAGTAAGTAAAATTGGCGCAGTACATTGGGAGAGAAGATTATTCGACTCTTTAATACCCCTGCCAGATGGTACGAGTTATAATGCTTATTTGGTAGAAGGAAAGGATAAAATAGCCCTTTTAGATACTGTAGATCCGATGACTTCGGATGTTTTGATAGAACAGTTAAAGGATGTAGAAAAAATTGATTATATAATAGCACATCATGCAGAGCAAGACCATTCGGGATGTATTCCTTTAGTCCTTGAGAAATATAAAGAGGCTAAGGTGATATGTACTCCTAAAGCAAAAACTTTTTTAATGGATTTACTTTTAATACCTGAAGACAAATTTATTACTGTAGAAGACGGTGAAACTTTAGATTTAGGAGGAAAGACGTTAAAATTCATACATGCCCCGTGGGTACATTGGCCAGAAACAATGTTTACTTACCTTGTAGAAGATAAAATCCTTTTTACGTGTGACTTTTTAGGTTCCCACCTTGCAACTTCTGAACTTTATGCAACAGATGAGTGCAAAGTGTATGAGGCAGCAAAAAGATACTATGCAGAAATAATGATGCCTTTTAGAAACTTTATAGAAAAGGACTTAGAAAAAATAAAAGATTTAGATATAGATATAATTGCTCCCAGTCATGGTCCTGTGTACAATAACCCTAAATTTATCTTAGATGCTTACAATGAATGGGTTTATGCAAAACCTAAAAATATAGTCGTAATACCTTATGCTACCATGCACGGCAGTGTGAAAAAAATGGTGGAATACCTACAGACTGCTCTTGTGGCAAAGGGCGTCATTGTAAAGCCTTTTGATTTGTCTGTTACAGATATAGGTGAATTGGCTATGGCATTAGTGGATGCTACTACAATAGTTATAGGTACTCCAACAGTACTTACAGGTGCTCATCCAATGGTGGTTTATGCTACTTATTTGGCCAATGCTTTAAAGCCGAAGACAAAGTTTGTTTCAATTATAGGCTCTTATAATTGGGGTAGCAGGGCACAAGATCAGCTTTCTCAAATGATTACCAATTTAAAAGTAGAGGTTATTTCACCAGTTTTCATAAAAGGATTCCCAAAAGAAGAAGACTTTAAGGCTCTTGATAAGTTAGCCGAAGAAATAGTGAAAAAACATGAAGAGGCTGGAATTTTATAATTTAAAAGCACTCGTGATTAGTGCGAGTGCTTTTTTATGTCTTCTATCAAATTTTTTACATTTTCTTTGATTATATCTCTTATTTCACGAAATTTATTTAAAACTTCTTCTTCTGTGCCTGTTGCTCTTGCAGGGTCTTCTAAGTCCCAATGGAGGCTTTTTATTGAAGGAGGCAAAGCAGGACATTTATCTCTTGCATCACCACATAAAGTTATCACATAATCTGCTTTAAAAAGGATATTTTCATCCAATAAATCGGAAGTTTGATTGCTTATGTCAATTCCTATTTCCTTCATAACTTGTACAGCTTTTGGGTTTAAACCGTGAGCTTCTACACCACCACTATATACTTCAAAATCATCTTTTCCATAATATTTGCCAAAACCTTCTGCCATTTGACTTCTACAGGAATTGCCAGTACATATAAAATACAAAATTTTTTTATTTTTTGACACGTAACATCCCCCTTTTTGTTTATTCACAAATTATTATAAATGATTGTAGATTATAAAACAATCCGCTTTTTGTTAAGAATATGTTAAATTCTTTTGAGTAAAATAAAGTAGAGGTGATGTTTAATGTTGAATTATCCATACGGGCAAAATTCCATAGCGCCTGGTATAATTGTTACACCAGACAATGGAAATGCAAATTTAAAAGTACCTACAGATACATTTAGTATATATGTAAATGGGAAATATGTGGGAGAAAAAATCCTTATTGCACAAGGAGATTTAGGGGAAAACTCTGTAAAAGAGTACCTTATGAATCAAGGTTTTACGGATTTTAGTTATACAATTGATGGAAAAAATATTTATATAGACACCTATGAAGAAAATGCTAAAAATATGATAAATTATTTAAAAGTGTATTTAAGAATAAGGTAAAAGGGACTAAAATAGGTCCCTTTTTAAAATTTGTTATATTGCAGATAAAAACAAGGGAAAATAATAGTGTAAAGGTATTAAGCAGGGTTTTTCCTTGCTTTTTAAATGAAAGCATGTGATTTTCGTCATTTAAATTTTTAAAATGTGTGATATAATTATATAACACCCTCAAGTAAAAAATATTATACAACAATAATTATTATTAAGGAGGATTTATATGAAGGTAGGTTTAATTGGATTAGGACGAATGGGATTTAATCTTGCTTTAAATATGAGAGACCATGGGCATGAGGTAGTGGCATATAACAGGTCACCTGAGAAAATAAAGGAGGCTGAAAAGGAAGGAATAAAAGGAGCTTATACAATTGAAGATTTAGTAAAAAAACTTGAAAGGAGAAGAATAATATGGCTTATGGTACCTGCAGGAGACCCTGTTGACGAAATGATAGAAAAATTAGTTCCCTTGCTTGAAGAACATGACATCATAATAGACGGCGGCAATTCCTACTATAAAGATACTTTAAGAAGGTATGAGATGCTTAAAGAAAAAGAAATTGATTTTGTAGATGTAGGCACAAGTGGAGGAATTGAAGGAGCAAGACATGGGGCTTGCACCATGATAGGAGCAGAAAATGAGGTCTTTAAATATATTGAACCTCTAATTAGGGATATAAGTGCGGAAAACGGTTATTTACATACAGGCAAAAACGGCTCAGGACATTTTGCAAAAATGGTTCACAACGGCATAGAATACGGAATGATGCAAGCTATAGGAGAAGGGTTTGAGGTTTTAGAGAAAAGTCAGTTTGATTTTGATTTAAAAGAAGTGGCCAGGGTTTGGAGTCATGGGTCAGTGATTCGCGGATGGCTTATGGAGCTTATGGAAAAAGCTTTTGAAAAAGACCCTAAATTGTCTGGGATAAAAGGAGTAATGCACTCTTCTGGAGAAGGACTCTGGACGGTAGAAGAAGCTTTAAACCTCAAAGTGCCAGTGCCTGTAATTGCACAGTCTTTATTTATGAGATATCGTTCAGAGCAAGAAGATACATTTGCAGGAAAGGTTGTAGCTGCTTTGAGAAATGAGTTTGGAGGACATGCGGTGGAAAAGAATTAATAGAGGTGGTTTTATGGTTAAAAATAATATATCTAATATAATGGTTATATTTGGCGGGACAGGGGATTTGACTCACAGAAAACTTATGCCTGCTTTGTACAATTTGAAATACCAAAAAATTCTTCCTGAAAATTTTGCTGTTGTATCCATAGGAAGAAGAGACAAAACAGAGGAACAATATAGGAAGGAAGTATTAGAGTCCGTTAAAAATTATTCGAGATTTGACATTGATGAAAAAGTTTGGCAAGATTTAAGTGAAAGGATATATTATAAGAGATTTGACTTTGTATATGATAATGGCTATATGGAATTAAGTTCTTTTTTAAAAGAACTTGATGAAAAATACAATACAAAGGGCAATAGGGTATACTATCTTGCAGTAGCTCCAGAATATTTCGGTATAATTGTTGAAAAACTCTATAGGCATGGTATGGTAAATAATGAGACTTCCTGGCAAAGGGTGGTCATAGAAAAACCTTTTGGAGAAGATTTGGAATCGGCACGGAAATTAAATAAAATAATAACTGATGTTTTCACGGAAAGGAATACCTACAGGATAGACCATTATCTGGGAAAAGAGATGCTTCAGAACATAATGATAATTAGATTTGCTAATGTATTTTTTGAACCTGTGTGGAACAGAAGGTATATTGATAATGTTCAGATTTCTTCAAATGAAATAGTCGGAATAGAAAATCGCGGTGGATATTATGAAAAAGCCGGGGCGTTACGAGATATGGTACAAAATCACATGCTTCAACTTCTAACTTTAACGGCAATGGAACCGCCTGTAAACCTCGATACAGAATCTATAAGAGACGAGAAGGTAAAAGTTCTGAAGTCTTTGGAGATATTTACTCCAGAGGCTGTTGAGAAAAATGTTGTGAGAGGGCAGTATGCAGGATATAGACAAGAAGACAAAGTTTCCTCTACTTCTAATACAGAGACATTTGTAGCTTTGAAAGTGCATGTAGAAAATTTTCGCTGGGCAGGAGTCCCTTTCTACATTCGCACAGGCAAAAGAATGCCGGAAAAGTCTACACAAATTGTAATACAGTTCAAACCGTTGCCAGGAATCTTGTATTTTAAAGAATATAAAAATTTATTGCCAAATTTATTAGTTATAAAAATTCAACCTGAGGAAGGTGTAAAGCTTCAATTTAATGCAAAAGTCCCTGGGGCAGGAGATATCACCATACAACCTGTAGATATGGATTTTTGTCAAAATTGCCAGATTTCAAATAATTCTCCAGAAGCTTATGAAAGACTTCTTTACGATGTCATGAGAGGAGATTCTACTTTATTTACGCGATGGGATGAGGTAGAATATTCTTGGAAGTTTGTAGATGCTATTGCTGAAGCATGGAAAGACAAAACGCCTGACTTTCCTAATTATCAGCCAGGGACCTGGGGACCTAAAGAAGCAAATGAGCTGTTACTAAGGGACAATAGAATGTGGTGGAATGTATAAAAGAAGGGGGTAAATTAAATGAAAATATACGATATTTCAATGGAAATTCACGAAAATATGACTGTTTACAAAAATAAAGAAGAGAAAAGGCCTAAACATACTATTACTGTTGATAGTGGCGATGTGAGAGAGTCCCGCATTAGCATGGACATGCATACAGGAGCGCATATTGATGCTCCTCTACACATGATTAGGGGAGGAGATACAGTAGAAAATATAGACCTCAATAAGGTTATAACTAAATGTAAAGTATTTGACTTTACAAATATATCTGATAAAATAACATCGGAAGACCTTGCAAGTAAAGACATTCAAAAAGGAGATTTTATAATATTTAAAACAAGAAATTCTTTTAGAGAGGATTTCGATTTTGAATTTGTCTATTTAGATAAAAGCGGTGCCCAGTTTTTAAAAGAAAAAGGTGTAATTGGTGTAGGTATTGATGCATTAGGAATTGAGAGAAATCAGCCGGAGCATGAAACTCACAAGATTCTTTTAGGAGCAGGTATAGTTATTCTTGAGGGACTACGGTTAAAAGATGTAGAAGAAGGAGAATATTTTTTATATGCTGCGCCTTTAAAAATTAGAGGTGCCGAAGCCTCCCCTACAAGAGCCGTTTTGATAAAGGAAGAGTAAAAAATCATGAAGTTAAAATGGTCTAAGGGCAAAAATTTTGTTTTTGGAAAAATCTCATATGATGAAGAAAATACAGATGAATATATAGAGCTTTTATTTGAAAAATTCGGCAAAGAATTTTTTGAAGAAGTATATTTAGAGTATCAAAAAGGTACGACTATTGACGTAGCTTTTAAAGAGGTGCTAATCAAGCATAATAAGCTAAAACCCTTAAATATAAAAAAATTGAAAATAAAAAAGCAATAAGTCAGATTTACTGGCTTGTTGTTCTATTGCATTTTTATAGGGCTAAAGGTACAATATAGTTAAGAAAACTTTTACGTAAGGGGATTTTGTATGAGAGAATACAGTGTATTTGATATTATGGGGCCTGTGATGATTGGACCCAGCAGTTCTCATACAGCAGGGGCCGCAAGGCTTGCGAAAATTGCTCGAGAAATTGTGGAAGAGGATATATCAGAAGTGGAATTTGTATTGTATGAATCTTTTGCCCGTACATATAGGGGACATGGTACGGATAAGGCTCTTGTGGCAGGGATATTAGGTTTTGACCCAGATGATGAGAAACTGCCTCATTCTTTTGAAATAGCAAGACAGCAAGGGATAAAGTTTAAATTTACTGAAAGTGACGAAGAATCACCACATCCCAATACTGTAAAAATGATAATAACAGGTAAAAGTGGACAGAAAAACAGCATTTTAGGATGTTCTATTGGTGGAGGAAATGTGCTTTTAAAAGAGATAAATGGCATAGAGGTAGAGTTTACTGGTGAATATGAAACGTTGATTACAAATCACATAGATAGACCAGGGATAGTGGCAAATGTCACTAAAATTTTTGCAGATTACAAAATAAATATAGCTTTTATGAGAGTGTACAGGCATTCAAAAGGTGACAAAGCTATTATGGTCATAGAATCAGACCAAAAAATACCTGATGCTGCAAAAGAAACCATAAAAAACATTGATGGAATTTTAAATGCCATAATAATAAATCCTATGTAATGGAGGTATAAAATGTATCAATTTAATCATGGTTATGAACTATTAGAACTTACAAAAAAATTTAACTTACCAATATCGCAAATTGTGGTGCTAGCGGAGCAAGAAAAGACAGGAGAAGGCCTTGATACAATTTTTCAAAAGATGAGAAATAACCTCAAAGTAATGAAAGAAGCTATTAATAAAGGTTTAAATGAAGATTTAAAATCAGTAAGTGGTTTATCAGGTGGAGATGCAAAAAAACTATATGAAAGAATAATCATTGGCAATACTCTTTCTTGTGAAACAATGGCAAAAGCTGCTGCTTCTGCTCTTGCAGTGACAGAAGTAAATGCTTCTATGGGTAAAATTGTTGCTGCTCCTACTGCAGGTTCCAGTGGAGTTATTCCGGGAGCTCTTATTACAGTGGCGAGAAAATTTGGCAAAAGTGATGATGATATGACAAGAGCTCTTTTCACTGCTACCGGCATAGGTATTATAATAGCTAAAAATGCTACTTTATCTGGAGCTGAGGGGGGATGTCAAGCAGAAGTAGGTTCTGCTTCAGCGATGGCTGCAGCAGCTTTAGTAGAACTTATGGGGGGAACACCAGAACAGTGTTTGACGGCAGCTTCTTTTGCTATAATGAATTTGCTAGGGCTTGTATGCGACCCAGTTGCAGGGTTGGTAGAAATCCCTTGTGAAAAGAGAAATGCCCTTGGGGCGCTTAATGCTATGATATGCGCTGATTTTGCAATAGCAGGAATGGACAGTGTCATACCCTTTGACGAAGTGGTAGAAGCTATGTATAAAGTAGGGAAAGCTATACCTTACGCTTTAAGGGAAACTGCAGAAGGGGGACTTGCAAAGACTCCTACAGGGATAAGGCTTAAGAAAGAGATATTTGAAAAAGTTGAACGGGGGGATTAAAGTGGAGGTTTTAAAAGATAGAAGCGAAATTGAAGATAAGTATAAATGGCGACTTGAAGATATATATGAAAATGAGAATTTGTGGGAAGAAGACTATAACAAGACTAAAGAGCTTTTAAAAGAGATTGTAAAGTTTAAAGGCAAAATTAACACTTCAAGAAATTTATTAGAGGTACTAAAACTTAATGACCAAATTGGGATGACAGCCAGCAAAATTTTTGCCTATGCCCGTATGAGAAGAGACGAAGATAATACTAATCCCAAATATCAAGCTTTGACTGACAAGGCCATGAGACTCAATGTTGAAGTTATGAGTGCTACTTCTTTTATAGCTCCAGAGATTTTATCCATTGATACACAAAAATTAATGGAAATGATAGAAGAATTAGAAGAATTAAAGATTTATAAGCAATATCTTGAAGATTTAATCAGGTTTAAACCTCATGTACTTTCATCGGAAGAAGAAAAAATATTAGCAGAAGCAGAAACATTGGCAGAATCTGTTTCAAATGTATATACTATGTTGAATAATGCTGACATGAGATTCCCCACTATTAAAGATGAAGAAGGCAAAGAAGTAGAAGTGACTCATGGCAATTTTGTACGCTTCATGCAGAGTAAAGACAGAAACGTCAGAAAAGCCGCATTTAACGCCATGTATGACACATACAAAAAATTTATAAATACTTTTGCTTCTACAATGGCGGGGAATGTAAAGAAAGATATTTTCTACGCTAAAACACGGAAATACAATTCTTCTTTGGAAGCTTCACTTTTTGAAGACAATGTTAGTGTAGAAGTTTACAACAATCTTATAGAGACAGTACATAGTAGACTTGATGTATTACATAGATATGTGAGGCTTAAAAAGAAGCTTTTAGGTTTAGATGAGCTTCACATGTATGACTTGTATGTGCCCTTGATACAGGAATATGATAAGAAATTTACATATGAAGAAGCAATTAACCTCGTGCTAGAAGGACTACAACCGTTAGGAGATGAATACATAAATTTACTAAGGAAAGGATTTAATTCTCGTTGGGTGGACGTATATGAAAATCGAGGAAAAACTTCTGGAGCTTATTCATGGGGAACTTATGGCACTCACCCTTATGTACTTTTAAACTATCAGGGCAAATTAAATGATGTATTTACAATTGCCCATGAAATGGGACATTCTTTGCATACCTATTACTCAAATGCGACCCAGCCCTATGTGTATGCAGGTTATAAGATTTTTGTGGCAGAAGTAGCTTCTACTTGCAATGAAGCTATACTTATGAATTATCTTTTAAAAAATTCTAAAGATGAAAAAGAAAAACTTTATCTTTTGAACCACTTCTTTGAGGAATTTAGAGGGACAGTCTATCGGCAAGTTATGTTTGCTGAGTTTGAAAAACTCATACACGAAATGGCAGAGAGAGGAGAACCTCTTACAGCGGAAGTGTTAAACAAAAAATATTATGAATTAAATAAGCTCTACTATGGAGATGACATAGTGGTAGATGAAGGAATAAGCTATGAGTGGGCGAGAATCCCACATTTTTATAGAAATTTCTATGTTTATAAATATGCTACTGGATTTTCTGCGGCAATAGCTATTTCTCAGATGATATTAAATGAGGGGGAAAAAGCTGTAGAAAGGTATAAGGAGTTTTTAAAGAGCGGGAGCTCTGATTATCCCTTAAACCTTTTAAAGAAGGCAGGAGTGGATTTAACTACTCCAAAACCAGTAAATGAAGCTTTGGATGTTTTTGAAAAATTGCTTGATGAGTTTGAAAAAATGCTATAATGAATCAAGAGGGCAGTAAAAGAGACTGTCCTTTTTTGTTTTTTAATAATCAGTAGAACCAGAATTTGAAGACATGTACCTCTATTATTTTGATAAAGAGCCAGAGGAGGTTTAAAAACTGCTTACTTTTATCTATTTAATGTTGTATAATAATAAAGTAAACAATTTTTCCAAACAAAAGTTCAAACACTGGGGACGGTTCCTTCCGTCCGATTTCAACTTAAAGTTCAGATAAAAGGAACTGTCCCCTTTGTCTGTGATGTATAATATTAAAATAAAAAAGTGTGAGGTGTGAACTTTGGATTTTATAACAGTTGATTTAAAAGAAAGGTCTTATCCTATTTATTTTGCCTATGATTATTTGGATAAAGTAGGAGAAGTGATAAAGAAACATGTGAGAAGCAGTAAAACATTTGTAATAACTGATTCTAATGTTTATCCTTTGTATTTTGAAAAACTCAATGAAAGTCTTAAAAAAAGTCGTTTTGATGTGTCATATGAAGTTATTCCTGCAGGGGAAACAAGTAAAACAATGGAAATGGCACAAAGGCTTCTTGAAAAAGCTTATGACTATGGACTTTTAAGAGACAGTTCAGTTATAGCTCTTGGAGGAGGCGTTGTAGGAGACATAGCTGGATTTGTCGCAGCAACTTACATGAGGGGAATAGACTTTGTGCAAATTCCTACGACTTTGTTGGCGCAGGTTGATAGCAGTGTAGGGGGCAAAGTAGCAGTCAATCTAAAAAAAGGCAAAAACATAATAGGAGCTTTTCATCAACCTAAAATGGTATATATAGACACCGCCGTTTTAAACACGTTAGATAAAAGAGAAATACTTGGTGGATTAGCTGAAATAATCAAATATGGTATTATATGGGATTTTAGTTTATTTGAGTATATTGAAAGCAACATTTATGAAATTTTAGATTTAAAAGAAGATAAATTAAGGTATATAATCAAAAAATCTTGCGAAATAAAAGGGAAAATCGTATCTCTTGATGAAAAAGAAGAAAACCTGCGTTCAATATTAAATTTTGGCCATACAATAGGACATGCCATTGAAGCTTTAACAGGTTATGAGAGGTATATTCACGGTGAAGCTGTTGCTATAGGTATGGTATACGCTTGTAAACTTGCATTAAATTTAGGGTATATTGATGAAAAATATTTTGAAAGAATTTTTTCTTTAATACAAAGGACAGGATTACCTACAGATTATGAGGATTTGCACAAAGAAGACATCGTAGAGGCTATAAAACTTGATAAAAAGAGTAGAGAAGCCAAAATAAATTTTGTTCTTCTTCGTGGTTTAGGAAAAGCTGAAGTTACGACTGTTAAAGAGAAAGAAATCTTAAAAGTTTTAAAATAAGCGGGTAACCGCTTTTTTCTTTATCTTTTTTAGACTTTATGAAAAATTTACTTGACTTTACTTATGCAAAGTATTAAAATATCACCAATATTATAAATTGCAAGGGGGTGTTGGATGAAAATTGGTTATTTAGGGCCTAAAGGAACATTTTCTGAAGAAGCTGTTATAAAATACACACAAGGTGTTGAAAACTGTGAAGTTGTAGAGTTTAACACCATTCCGGAAGTCATAAATTGTATAAGCAATAGCTTATGCGAAGAGGCAGTAATTCCTATTGAAAACTCTATCGAAGGTTCTGTAAATATTGCCGTAGATATGCTGATAAACGACGCAAATGGGATAATGATAAAAGGAGAAGTGATAATACCTATTTCCCATTGCTTGATTTCGGATGCTCCAGTTGAATTTAAAGATGTACATTGTATACTTTCTCATCAGCAGGCAATTGCTCAGTGCAGGGAATATATATCTAAAAAATTTCCCAATGCGGAAATAAAAGCTACAGACAGTACTGCCCAAGCAGTCTTAGGTGTCAAATCTAAACCTGGAGTAGTGGCGATAGGTCCTGAAAGAGCAGCTGTTATTTACGGTATGAGAATAATTGATAGGGACATACAAGATGTAAAAGAAAATTATACAAGGTTTTTGGTCCTTTCTCAAAAGGACGGGGTTGTCACAGGGAAAGACAAGACATCAATAGTCTTTTCTGTCCCAAATGTTCCAGGCAGTTTATATAACGCTTTAGGGGTTTTGGCCAACAAAAAAATCAATATGACAAAAATAGAATCTCGACCTTCAAGGAAAAAACTTGGGGAATATGTTTTTTGGGTGGACATTGAGGGGCATAGAGAAGATGAAATAGTAAAGAGTGCCTTAGAGGAGTTAAAAGGTAGAACGGATTTTTTAAAAGTATTAGGTTCATATCCTAAATTTAAGTAGAACGGTAGAATGGAGGAATTGAAAATGGTAATTGTTATGAATATTGATGCCACTGATAAGCAAATCTCTGATATTACAAATCTTTTAACATCTCTTGGTTTAGGTTACCACATTTCAAAAGGTGAAGAAAAAATAGTCATAGGTGTTATAGGTGATAAGAAAAAATTAGAAGGTAAGGCTGTAGAAATGATGGAGGGAGTAGAAAAAGTCATTCCTATTGTGGAGCCTTACAAACTTGCTAGTAAGATATTTAAACCAGAGCCAACTGTGGTAAAAGTAGAAGACATCGAAATTGGTGGAAGCAACATAGTTATAATGGCGGGCCCTTGTGCGGTAGAAAGCAGAGAACAACTCTTTGAAAGTGCTATGGCTGTTAAAAAAGCGGGAGCTCAATTTTTAAGAGGAGGAGCATTTAAACCGAGAACATCACCTTACTCCTTCCAAGGCCTTGAAGAAGAGGGCTTAAAGATGCTAAAAGAAGCTAAAGAACTTACTGGACTTAAGATTGTTACAGAAGTTATGGATGTCCATTCAGTTGAACTAGTGGCGGAATACGCTGATGTTATACAAATAGGTACAAGAAATATGCAAAATTTTCCATTACTTAAAGCAGTAGGTAGAATCAACAAGCCTGTTTTATTAAAGAGAGGACTTGCGGCAACATTAGAAGAGTGGTTAAGTGCTGCGGAGTATATCCTAAGCGAGGGTAATAAAGACGTCATCCTATGTGAAAGAGGAATAAGGACGTTTGAAACTTATACACGAAATACTTTGGATTTAAGTGCAGTCCCAGCCATAAAAAAGTTGAGCCATTTGCCTATAGTTGTTGATCCCAGTCACGGGACTGGGAAATGGCACCTTGTAGCTCCTATGGCTAAAGCTGCTATAGCAGCAGGAGCCGATGGCCTCATTATTGAGGTACATCCAGACCCTAAAAATGCATTATCCGATGGGGCTCAATCCCTTACTCCTGAAAATTTTGAGACTTTGTGTGAGGACATAAAGGTTATCGCTAAAGCAGTAGGGCGTGATTTTGTATGATAAAAAATGCGGTTATTGTAGGATTGGGTCTTATAGGGGGATCAATGGCAAAAGCATTAAAAAAATACACAGATATAGACATTATTGGTGTTGATATAAATAGAGACAGTTTACAAAAAGCATTAGAAGAAGGAGTAATTTCTTACGGCGTGACAGACCTTGATTTTCAAGTAGATGCTGATGTAGTTTTTATATGCACGCCTGTTGGAAAAGTTGCTGAAAAGGCTAAAAATATACTTCCTTATTTAAAAAAAGGTTGTATTGTAACTGACGTTGGAAGTACAAAAAAAGTTATAATGGAAGAAGTGCAAAAATTTTTACCCGATGAAATTTTTTTCATCGGGGGCCATCCTATGGCTGGCACAGAGAAGGCAGGTTATGATAACGCTGATGCAGATTTATTTGTCAACTCTAATTATTTGTTGACACCTTTTGATAATGTAAAGGAAGATGTTTTAGATTTATTTATAAATGAAGTAATAATAAAAATAGGTGCAAAACCGGTAATAATGGATTATAATAAACACGATGCCATTGTCGGAATAATAAGTCATGTACCTCATATTCTTTCTGCTACCCTTACGAATTTTGCTCATGATAAATGCAGTGAAGCATTTAAATACGCAGCTGGTGGGTTTAAAGATACTACGCGAATTGCCTTGTCTCAGACTGAAATATGGAAAGACATAATTTGTACAAACAAAGAAGTTATTTTGGAGTTACTAAAAAATTACAGGGAAGTCCTAAGTGACTTTATTTGTTATTTAGAAAATGACGATATTGACACCATACAAAAGTTTCTTGAAGATGCAAGAAAATATCGAAACACTATAACTTGAGGTGTTGTTATGGATATTGAAGTTAAAAAGAAAAGATTTTTAAAAGGTATTATCTCAGTCCCTGGAGACAAGTCAATATCCCATAGAGCTGTAATGATTGGGTCAATTGCAGAAGGGATTACAGAAATTGAAAATTTTCTTTTAGGAGAAGATTGTATATCTACTATTAATTGTATGAAGAATTTAGGAGTTGACATTGAATTAAAAGGGACAAATGTTAAAGTTCATGGAAAAGGGCTTTATTTAAATAAAAGCGAAAAAATCCTTGATGTAGGAAATTCAGGTACTACCATTCGGCTTTTGATGGGTATTCTCGCTGGTCAAAAGTTTGAGACAACGCTTACAGGTGATGATTCTATAAAGAGACGCCCTATGGGAAGAGTGATAACTCCTCTTAGTATGATGGGAGCGAAAATAGAAGCAAGAGAAGGAAATTTTGCACCTCTTACGGTTTTTGGAAACAAACTTAAAGGCATATATTACAAAATGCCAATTGCCAGTGCACAGGTTAAGTCCAGCATAATGTTGGCAAGCCTTTACGCTGATGATAAAACGACTGTTGAAGAGCCTTACCCTTCAAGAAATCACACGGAACTCATGTTTAGCTCTTTTGGTGCTAAAGTGGATGTAAATGGCACAAAAATAACTTGTTACCCTGGTTACAAATTACAAGGGCAGAGAGTTATTGTACCAGGGGATATATCGTCAGCAGCATATTTTATTGTTGCTGCAACTCTCGTTCCAAATTCGGAGGTTACTATAAAAAATGTAAATGTAAATCTTACAAGGACTGGTATTATCGATGTGATAAAAGAGATGGGAGGAGACATTGTCTTAACAAATGAAAGAACTATAAACAATGAAAAAGTAGCGGATATAACAGTTAAGACTTCAAGGCTAAAAGGAATTGAAATTGGAGGAAGTCTTATTCCAAGGCTTATTGATGAAATTCCAGTAATAGCAGTTGCAGCAGTCTTCGCAGAAGGGAAAACAGTGATAAAAGATGCCGAGGAGTTAAAAGTAAAAGAAAGCAATAGAATAAATACAATCACTTCAGAATTAAAGAAAATGGGAGCAAAAATTTTTGAAACAGAAGATGGGATGATTATAGAAGGGACGGGTTTTTTAAGAGGAAATACAGTGGAAAGTTACAACGACCACAGGATTGCCATGTCTTTATGGGTTGCTGGACTTATAGCAGAAGGAGAAACTAAGATAAAAAATGCTGAATGTGTAAATATTTCATATCCAGATTTTTATAAAACCTTTGATATGCTATAATATCATTGGTGATGAATGATGAAAGAAAAGATACTTATCATAGAGGATGAAAAGCACATAGCCCGTTTTTTACAATTGGAGTTTGAACATGAAGGATATACTGTCACTGTGACTTACGATGGACTTTCTGGCTTAAAGGAGGCATTAGAAGGAGATTATGACCTTGTGCTTTTGGACATAATGCTTCCGGGAATTGATGGATTTGAAGTTTTAAAAAAAATAAGAGAACATTCTGACATACCTGTTATAATGCTTACTGCCAAGTACGAAGTAAAAGACAAAGTGGAAGGACTTGACATTGGAGCTGATGACTATGTGACAAAACCCTTTTCTATAGAAGAGCTTTTTGCAAGAGTGAGGGCTGCTTTGAGAAAGAAAAAGCCGCATCTTAAAAAAGATGTGTTAAGATATAGCGACATCACTATGGATTTGACAACTCATGAAGTAAGAAGAGCGGGTATAAAAATTGAACTTACAAAAAAAGAATTTGACCTTTTAGAGTTTTTAATTAAAAATGCGAATATAGCTTTGACAAGGGAAAAAATCCTTGAGTGTGTGTGGGGTTATGATTATTATGGAGATACTAACATAGTGGATGTATATATAAGGTATTTAAGGAGCAAGATTGACGACCCCTTTGACCGGAAGTTAATCCACACCATAAGAGGAGTGGGGTACACTTTGAAGGAGGATAAGGATGAAGATTAAACTGTGGCCCCGCCGCATAACTTTAAGGATAGCTCTTCTTTATTCTGTAGTTTTTTCAGTAATATTGGTTGCGCTTAATGCTTCTGTGCTTTACGGCTTAAAATATTATTTAATATACCAAGCAATGGACCAAGTAACAAGCCAGGCAGAGGCTATAAAAAGTAAACTGGGGGAAATAAAAGAGGACGTCAATTTATCTGAAAAAGATTTGATTTTTTCAAGCATACCAAATGAAAATATTTATACAAAAATATTTGATGAAAAAGGGAATGTCATCTATTCTTCTAAAAGATTAGAAAGAATTAATATTCCTCATGATGTAAACATAGATATTCCTGTTAAAATTGACAAATATGATAAGGATTTTACTTACCTCAATACCATTTTTAAAAGCGATGATAAAGTGTTCTATATTCAAGTGATAAAAGACATGGAAAATGAATATTTGTTTTTGAAGCTACTTTTTATTTTGATGTTTTTTGCGGATGCGGCAGGAATTTTTGTGTCCTTTATTGCAGGATATTTCGTTACAAAGAGGGCTTTAAGACCTGTGGATTATATGGCAAAAGAAGTAAGAGAGATAGATGCCCATGGGTTAAATAAAAGACTTAAAATATATGGAGAAGACGATGAACTTACAAGATTGGCAAAAACCTTTAATGACATGCTGGATAGGTTGGAAGATTCTTTTAAAAGGCAGAACATGTTTGTCTCTGATGCTTCTCACGAACTTAGAACCCCAATTTCTGTAATAAAAGGGTATATTGACATGTTGGATAGATGGGGAAAAGAGGACAAAGCCGTATTGCAAGAGGCTATAGAGGCGATTAAAAGAGAAACGTTAGACATGGAGCATCTCATTGAAAGACTCCTTTTGTTGGCAAAAGGAGATAATAAGTCAATAAAGTTAAATAAGGAACAATTTAATTTAAAGGATGTAATAAAAGAAGTTGCAGAGGAAATAAAAATGTTAAATGAAAGCAAAAATATAGTTGTAAAAGGGCAAAATGACATAAATATAACGGCTGACAAAAAACTCATTAAAGAGCTTATAAGGATATTTTTAGACAATGCAGCAAAATACACTTCTTCAGATGGCAATATAGAAATTGATGTGGGGAAAGATAATTCAAAAGCCTATATAAAAATTAAAGATGATGGCATAGGTATACCACAAGAAGATATTCCACATATTTTTGATAGGTTTTACAGAGTAGACAAAGCGAGAGCCAAGGAGACAGGTGGGGCAGGATTGGGATTAGCTATTGCTAAGTGGATTATTGAGGAACACAAAGGAAGTGTCACTGTAAAAAGTGAAGTAGGGAAAGGTAGTGAATTTACCATAACATTGCCTTTAAGGTGATGTTATTTTTTTATCGAACTTTGCTCTTGAAATTCTATATATTGTGTGGTATTATAATAATACAACAATATATAGAGGTGATTAAAATGAAAAACCAAGTGGCAGAGGATAAAAAACAGCTAAAAGAAAATAAAGCTGATCAAAATAATGTAAATGTGTTTACATGTCCGGATTGCGGTGCTAAATTGGTTCATGAGGGAGGTTGTGTTTTCTGTCCTTTCTGTGGTTACAGTGAGTGCCAGTAAGTACCTATCTTTCCACCAGTTTAATATGGACACAAGTTAAATATCCGGCTATAATTTAGTTAAAAATATGCCGAATCCCCGATAAGGGGTACGGGGGAACTAAATTGGGGTGAATCCACTTTTGTGGTAGGGTGTCCCTAACCCGAACCCGTCAACTAACCTCGGAGGCAAAAGGGGGAACAACATGTTTAATATTCGCATCAAGGTCAAACCTCTCATCGCATCAGTTATAGCCGGATTGTTTATTTCCCAATCAGTATTTGCCGCAACTTACACAGTTAAACCCGGCGATACCTTATGGGGTATAAGTCAAAAATACGGGACTACCTATACTAAGCTGATGTCTTTAAACGGCCTTCAAAATACAATAATATATCCAGGGCAAGTTTTACAAGTGCCGGGCAGTGATAACACATATGTTGTCCAAAAAGGTGACAGCTTGTACTTAATTGCTTTAAAATACGGTATTACTGTTGATATGCTCAAATCTGCAAACGGATACAAAAGCGACATAATATATCCTGGACAAGTCTTTATTATACCCCGGGATACTTCTTCTAATAGGACATATCAGGATGTCAGCAGAGGTTCTATTGAAAGGGGTGTAATACCCTACACAAAAGATGAATTTGACCTCCTTGCGCGACTTGTTACCGCGGAAGCAGATGGAGAACCATACCAGGCTAAAGTAGCAGTTGCGGCCGTAGTAATAAACAGAGTTAAAAGTGGTATTTTCCCTAATACTATAAAAGACGTGATATATCAAGTCGATGCATACGGAAATTACCAATTTACTCCTGTGTTAAATGGGTGGATAAATAGACCTGCCTCAGCTGACGCTATAAGTGCAGCAAGAGATGCGTTAAGTGGTGTTGACCCAACAAACGGAGCCTTGTATTATTTTGACCAAAGTTCTACTAATGCGTGGTTGTGGTCACTTCCTATAGCGGCAAGAATAGGTAATATGGTTTTCTGTTACGGCAGGTAAAACTTCCGATGAGAGGGTCAAAAACGGGTACAATTTAAGTACCCGTTTTTGACTTAGAAAAACAATTTATACAAAGTAGAAAGACCAAAGGCGATGAATATGAAAGAAGATAGATATTTTAAATATTTTGAAGGGATTCTTTTATTAAAATAAATGCCTACAATTATCCCTAATACATCTGCTAAAAATATTCCAAGAGTAGTGCCTATTAATATGTACAGAGGACTGTTGTATGATGCAGTCAAAGCTATAGCAGCCAATTGCGTTTTGTCTCCAAATTCTGATAGTACATATGTACTTATAATAGTTGCAACAGGACCGTATTTTGAATTTTTTATTTTTTCCTGTTTTGTTTCTTCCTCTATTAAAGTTGAAATTCCAAAAAACAAAAATAATAAAGCAGCTGAAAATTTTATATAAAAAATGGGAATGTATTCGGTGATATACGAACCAAATATCACAGCAATACCATTGTTTATTAAGGCTGCGATAAATATACTTATAAGAACAGTCCTTACTTTAAAAAGAGTAGCAAAGGCCATTGACATGAGCTGTGACTTATCTCCCATCTCAGAAGTAAAGATAAGGACAAATGATGTGACAAGTGCCTCCATTTTATTGCCTCCCCAACTATTATATTTGCTCTATAAATAAATTAGGACCTTTACATAATATGTAAAACATATTATGTAAAGGTCTCGTTCTTTAAGGTAAAGCCAGGGTTTCCCGATATGTTGACTTTACCACATATAAGCTATGCGAACTACTCCCCTTTACTCAATATATTGTAAAAAATTTATCATAAAATGTCAATAGGAGCAATGTAAACAACAATAATGTCAAATTATTTAGCTTATTTTTTTAACATTTTAACTATTTCTGTATATTCGTCTGAAGTAATTTCACCTCGAACGTATCTTAACTTGGCAATTTCTAATGCTTCATTATTAGGATCTGTATCGTGTTTTTTAAAAAAGTTAACATTTCTAATCTGTTTTACTAGCAAGTAAATTACTACACCTATTAAAATTAAGAACAATATATTGGTAAGTCCACCGCCGAACCAAGTTCCATAGCCACAAGGATAATATCCTCCAAACCAACGACCTAAACCACCCATCATATATCCTCCAAACATTATTTTCTTCTCCTCTCTAAATATTTAAATTTTACAAAATACTTTTTAATTTGTTATACTCTTCTTCTGTAATTTCACCTTTAGCCAAGCGTATATCAAGTATTCTTTTTGCTTCGTTTGTTTGGTAATTTTTGTTTTCATGTAAATTATTAATCATTCTTTGCAGGTCACCTGTTTTGTACAAATAAAAGCCAATTGCCAAGATTAATATAAGACCCATACTTTTCAACTCCTTTCTATTTATCGAATAGGCTTGTGCAAAATTCAAAAGCCTTCATTTAAGCGATTCTGAAGACATACTTTTTTTCTATCACTCTTGAATTTTTTATCTTTTATGTAGGATTTCACCTCCCATTTGTCGAATTATTATATATACAGCATGAAAATATTTCTTAAGGAGGAGGAAATCCTACATGTACCAGCTTCAATTACTTTTAAATATACCTGAACTCTTTACTTCCCAGTCTAAAATAGACTTTTATTCTTCTATGTTTAAAAATCTTGATCTGTCTTCAATACCTGAATTCCCTTCCTCTAGTCCTGGCCGTAAGGGTTACTCTCATCATGCAATGTTTAGAGCTTTTATTGTTATGAAAGCTGAAAGATTCGGTACAATTTCTGACCTTTTAGATTATCTCCGCAATAATCTTATCATTGCTCATCTTTGTGGCTTTAACATCCTTAAACCTCTTCCTTCTTATTGGACTTTCCGCCGTTTTATTAATGAGTTCTCTCATGATTATTTGACCTCTATCTTTCAAAATCAAGTCAATATCCTCAAAAATATGGGTATTATCTCTGGTGAGTTTATTTCCATGGACTCTACCCCTATTAAAGCTAACACTAAGTTAAATAACCCTAAGTCTTTTTCTAAAAATAAATTCTCTAAAGATAATCAGCCTAAGTCTGATAAGGATTGTAAATTAGGCGTTTATTCTGCTTCTAATGATTCTTCTAATAAACGTTATAAGTTTTATTGGGGCTATAAAAATCATATTATTGTTGATGCTATCTCTGGATTACCCATCGCTGAAACTACTACTCCTGCTGATGTCCCTGATTTTGATGTCGCTTTGTCTTTACTTGCTGATACTAATAATTGGTTTAAACTGACTGGTACTAATTTTATCGCTGATAAAGGTTATGACGTTAAGAAACTCTATAATTATGTTAGAGATACTCTCCATGGTCATTGTTTTATTCCTCTTAACAAGCGTAATTCTAAAAATCCCCCTCTGACTGATGATGGTTATATGGTTTGTGAAGCAGGTATTAAAATGCTCAAAGACGGCAAGCAATATTTTGATGGTTTTATTAAGCAAAAATTTGTTTGCAAGTTCTGCAATTCTAAAGATGACTCTGCTTGCCCTATTCAGCATCCTAAATATTTTAATGGCAAAAAGCATAGAGGCTGTACTAAGTATGCTATTATATCTTCTGATTATAGGTCCTCTATTAATAGAGACTCCCTATATTTTAAGGCTGTCTATAAATTGAGGATTGAATCAGAAAGATATAATTCCCGCTTTAAAGCTCTAGATTTTGAAAAAGCTTATGTCAGAAATATTAATTCTGTCAGCAACCTTAATACTTTTGGCCATATTACTTTGCTTACTGTCGCTATTGTAGCTATTAAACTGGGTAAATTTGATGAGTTTAAGTCCCTTGTTGGTCTGATGCAATCGGCTTAACTTTTGCTGAATTTGGTTCATGCCATTTTTTAACATTTGACTTCTACAGGATATTTATGCCCTTTTTTAGCTCCTCTTTTTGTCTTTTCTTTTCCTTTACCACTTTCTTTATGTTCGATTGTCAGTCCTAATTACTATATATTGTATGTCATACATATTTTGGCTTTTGTTCGTGATTATTTTTATTAATTTTGCACATCCCTATTTATCGAAAAATTGTTAACTTGCTTTCACCTTTATTTTAAAACTTACTTTTGAAGAAAATATGAAGAGAAAATAAATACAGTTTAATTAAAATAATTTCCAAAAGTAGGCGATTAGATTTTTGCAAACTGTGATGTATAATATATTAAAAGAAGTTTATCAAGCTATCTTCATAAGTTATTCATAATTTTGCTGCAAAATAATAAAGGGTGGATGGAAGATGAATAAGAAAATATTTGTGGTTGATGACGAAATAAAAATACTGGAAGTTGTAAAGTCATATCTTGAGCATGAGGGATTTAGCGTTATTACCGAAACCAATGGCAATAACGTTTTAAATACATTAAAAAAAGAAAAACCGGATCTTGTTATACTTGATCTTATGTTGCCAGGTATTTCAGGAGAGGAACTGTGCAAGAGAATACGGCAGTTTTCCAATGTTCCGATATTGATGCTTACAGCAAAAGTTCAAGAAAGTGATAAAATTAATGGATTTTCCATAGGTGCTGATGACTATCTTACAAAACCATTCAGCCCACGTGAATTGGTTATGAGAGTAAAGGCAATATTAAGGAGGACAAGTGATGATGTACCTCTTGCTGAAGTAATGTCTTTTAATAATGATGACCTTGTGGTCGATTTTAAAGCACACACGGTGAAGAAAAAAGGAGTAGTTGTAAATCTCACTCCAAACGAATTTAAAATTTTAAAGTTTTTAATTCGCAATCCTAACAGAGTCTTTACAAGAGAAGAATTAATTGAAAAAGTTATGGGATTTGACTATGAAGGCTATGACAGGACGATTGATGCACATATTAAAAATTTAAGACAAAAAATTGAAGACGATACGAAAAATCCAGTGTATATTAAAACGGTGTATGGTGTTGGATATAAATTTGGTGATGGAAATGTTTAGAAATAATTTAAGAACAAGGACGGCTATTGTATTTATTTCAATAGCTCTTATATCGATTGTTATTGTAAGTATTACAACAAACATCTTAATAATAAATAGCTTTGGAAATTATGTTACAAAGTCAACAGATAAAGAATTTAGCAATATAGCTAACACTCTTGCTGCAGTGTATAAATCTGAGGGAGGTTGGAAAAGTACAACAGGGCGTGAAATTGGCCATGCAGCTATGATGGAAGGGTATGGATTAAGACTTAGAGATAAAGATGGTAAGATTATATGGGATTTTTCTTCAATGTCATATATGATGAATATGATGGGAAAATGGAATAAGAAAAATATTTCTAAAAAAACTCTTCCCATCATTGTGGATGAAAAAACAGTGGGATATGTGGATATAATTTATTATGGGCCGATGATGATGAGTGACTTGGATTTTAAGTTTTTATATGACATTAGCAGATATAATGTTATAGCAACGGTGATAGCTATTTTTATAGCATTGATTATAAGTATTTATGTGTCAAATTATATTACAAGACCGTTAGTTAATATTACGGAAGTTGCTAAAAAGCTTGAAAAAGGTGATTTTACTGCAAAGGTATATGATATACCTAAAGAAGAAGAGCTATTTAAGCTCACAGCGGCAATAAACCACCTTGGAGAATCTTTAAAAAATCAAGAAATACTAAGAAAACAAATGACCTCTGACATTGCACATGAGCTTAGAACACCATTGACAACATTGCAGAGTCATATTGAAGCAATGCTTGATGGGGTTTGGGAGCCGACGCATGAAAGACTGAAAAGTTTAAATGAAGAAGTCTTAAGACTTATAAACATTGTAAAAGACCTTGAAACATTGAATAAATTTGAATCTGACATGTTAAAGCTTAATAAAATCAAATTTGACGTAAGCGAATTAGTAAAGAACATTTTAACAAATTTTGAAGCATCTTTTGCTGAAAAAGAACAAGAAGTTGTAAAGAACATAGAAGATAACATTATGTTGTTTGGTGATAAGGACAGAATAGCACAGGTCTTCGTTAACCTAATATCAAATTCAAATAAATATACTCTTGTAGGTGGCAAAATAAAAATAGACTTTTATAAAGATGGCGATTATGCAGTATTTATTGTAGAAGATAATGGAATGGGTATATCAAAAGATGATATTCCTTTTATTTTTGAAAGGTTTTACAGAGGAGAAAAATCAAGAAATCGTGAAACAGGTGGAAGTGGAATAGGGCTTTCGATTGCAAAAGCCATAGTACTAGCCCATGGAGGCAAAATAAACGTTGAAAGCGAGATAAATAAAGGGAGTAAGTTTACTGTTAAAATTCCCCTATAAAAACTGGTTCATAAGTTTTTCATAATGGCGGTGTATAATTATTTTTGAAAGGAAGAAAGGAGGGAAAATATTATGATGAGAATGATGTATGGCTGGGGTTGGGGATATGGCATAGGTGGATTTATTTGGAGCATTGTCTGGATGGCAATAGAGATAGGTTTAATAGTTGCTGCAATATACTTTATTATATCATTATTTCGAGGCACAAAAAATAGAAACAAAGAGAGGGATGCGATAGAAATTTTAAAAGAAAGATATGCAAGAGGGGAAATAAGCGAAGAGGAATATCTTGAAAGAAAAAAACGACTTGAAGAAAAATAATTGTAGTATGTAGGTATATTTAAATTTGATTTGAATTATGATATCCTTAATTTGTAATAATCAAAATAGGGAGAGAAGTTACATGTATTTAATAAACTATGCTTCTGATGACTTTCAAAAAAACTTGCAAAAATCAGATATAGTTATAATTCCTGTAGGCTCTGTTGAGGCTCATGGACATCACCTTCCTTTGGGAACTGATATTTTTTCGCCTAGACTTTTTTGTGAGATGATTGAAAGAAAAATTGGCGATTATGTGTGGATTGCACCTGAAATACCATATGGGCAAAGTTACGACTTATCTGTCTACCCTGGCACAATTCATGTGCCTTCAGAAGTATTAGCGGAGTACGTGTATGCAGTGGGTAAAAGCTTATATGAAAATGGACTTAAAAAACTTATTTTTTTAAACGGACATGGGGGAAACATAAATGCTCTCAATCTTGCCAGTGAAAAGCTAGTCCAGCTTGGAATGGTAGTTTTAACAATAAATTGGTGGCTGGACTTTACAAAGGAAATACTTACTATTACACAAGGTCAAGGCCATGCAGGAGAAGATGAAACCTCAGCTATTTTGTATTACAACGAGAAACTTGTTCAAATGGATAAAGCGACAAAAAATTTAAAAAAGCCTCTTTATAGGGTTTACTTTAAAGACAGAGGAAAAGTATTTTATGAAAATGCCATGTCTGGAGACGCTACTCTTGCAACAAAAGAAAAAGGTGAAAAAATTTTTGAATTATTGACAGAAAAGATTATAAAGATAATCTTGGATATCCGTGAAGGAAGGTATTTTGTAGAGGAATAAGGGGAAAAGACATGATTGTATCTTTTACAACAAGCCTTAAAAGCTTTTAAATGAAGCTTTTAGGGCATTTTTATTTTATAAAATTTTCTAAACTTTTAATTTCATTTTTTCGTTGTGTATTTACTTTTTTTGCGATATAATGTAAACAAGTATTATAACCTGATATAAATGTTAGGTTATATGAGGTGGAAATTATGATTAGGGAAGATATATTTGGGAATTCTCCTCAAATTGCTCATACAGCTTACATAGATAACACAGCGATTTTAATTGGCAATATTGTAGTAGGAGAAAATGTCTACATAGGACCTAATGTTGTTATTAGAGCAGATGAAGTTGATGAAAATTACAAAGTGGGTAAAATTGTTATTAATGATGGTGCAAGTATTTATGATGGAGTCAATATAAATACAATAGGGGCTTCAAAAATTGAAATAGGGAAAAATGCTATTATTTCCAATGGAGCAATAATAAAGGGAGAATGCTATATTGGGAATTGCTGTAATATCAATATAAAAACTATAATATTTAACTCTTACATTGGTGATAATTGTTACATTGGAATAAACGCTATATTGGAGAATGTAAAAATAAATGACAATATGATGGTGGAGTCTGGAAATATTTTAAATGAAGGCAATGTAGCTTTATTGGTGAAACCAATTTCAAAAGAAAAAATTGATGTAATTTACAAAATGAGTTCTGCAAATAAAATTTTAGTAAATGGCTACAAGTTAATAGGATATTGATTATTTTTCTTTTTTCAAAAGTCTCCACGCTGTTTTGTCAATAAGATATTTATTAGAAGTAGTGGTAGCAGATAAATATATTGCATCAAAGTCTATATTTATAGGAATAGTGATATGAACTATTCTATTTTTTATATTGACATCTCCTTTTCTATTGACTAATTTTCCATTTGTAACTTTTACATTTATTCTTGTAATTTCTTTATGACCTTTAAATAGTATACCATATAAGTTGTATTCATAAAGTGGCTTTGCAGGTTGTCTACACTTTATAGCTACGTGTAAATTATTGTTTTGCATGTATGCATATACTCCTGTTATATCAACACTTCCATTTTCATAATCTCTAAAATTATCATATTCTGGATCTATTATCACTTTATAATCATCAAATTTACGGTTTTTATTGTATTTTTTCAATATACCGTCTTCATAAAACCCATACAGCTCTGTTTTTCTGTCAAAGGCCAATAAAAAGTCTTTCATCACTTTTATCTGAGTTTTATACATCATTATTGCTTCTCCCTTTTTGTCAATATCGGTTTTTGCAAGAGGGTATAGATGCCACTCTGTTCCTGTCTTCAAAAGATTTTGAGGAGGATTTAGATTTAATTGAGGGTGTTTTCCAAAAGGCAGTGGCCAGTCTGTGCGATGAACTATGTAAAGAAATTGAGGGAGATTTTCTTTTTTAAGAAGATATAAGGTATATTTTACAAAACTATTTGTTGCCCAATGGTCGGGATGAAGCTCATTTGGATGAGGATATACAATAAGCGTAGGGTCATATTCTTTTATAATTTTTGTTAAATCTTTTATTATGTTTTCTCCTTTGTATTCTACTTTCAGAGTGTATGAATTATCATAGGGGCTTATTGCTGTCTTAGTACCAAAGCTTTTATAAGGTACATTCCAATATTTCCACCAAAGAGGAGCTAAACCTTTATCAGGATATCCTAAAAAAATAATGTTTTTCCCTTTTACTCCTAAGTATTTTAAAGCAGAAAGAGTCTCTTTCTGTCTATCGTATCCAAGACGCAAAAAATCATGAGGGGTTGGAAAAGGAATGTCATAATTTTCAATAACTGCCCTTTTAAAGGAATCTCCATTAGTTATTATTACGACTTTTACCTCACCACCATATCTCATAGTGTCTTGAATAAGGCCAGCTGAAGCCAATGTTTCATCGTCAGGGTGAGGTGCAAAGACTAATACTCTTTGATAAATTTGAGGAGTTGGATAAAGTTTTTTAACAGGAGTTTTGCTTTCATAATTATAAGTTTTTAATTCTAATCCAGCAAAGGCTACAAAAAGTATTAAAATAATTATTGCAATGTATTTCATTTTTTTATTCATTATAAGACACCTTCCTTGTATATTTGTAGTCTCAAAATTTATTATTTACATTTTTCAAATTATTATGGTATAATAATTACAGGAAAATGTTCGGATATCGAACTAATTTTTTTAGATAATTAGTTCAGATAATGAACTAATGGAGGCGAGATATTGAAAGACTATACTAAAGGCACTTCAGGGTTAATTAAAAATATCAATAAAGCCAATGTTTTAGATGTTATTAAAAAGATGCAACCCATATCGAGAATAGAGGTTTCTAAAGTTTTAAAAATGAGCAAATCTACTATTTCTGCCATTGTAGATGAGTTGATTGAAGAAGGTTTGGTAATAGAAAATGGTTACGGAGAAAAAGGTACAGTAGGGAGAAAGCCTATACAGCTTTCTTTTAATCCTGATGCTAGATTTGTTATAGGGATAAGTGTTGAATCTACAAATTCGATAGGAATTCTGACTAATTTAGAGGGGAAAATTTTAAAAAAGATAAAATGGGAAACTGGCATTAAAGAACAGGCTTTTAATGGAATTGTGAAAGGGATAAAAGAACTTGCTGAGGAAGATAAAAATATAATAGGAATTGGTATTGGTCTTCCAGGAATCACAGATATACAAAAAGGAATTGTTGATGCACCAGGATTGAAATGGAGTAATTTTGATTTAAAGAAAAGGTTGAGTGAAATTTTTAATTATAATATCTACCTAGACAATAGTGTAAATTATGCCGCATTAGGAGAGAGATGGATTGGTTGTTGCTGTGAAATAGAGAATTTTGTGCTTATAAACATAGGAAATGGTATAGGCTCGGGAATATATGTAAATGGTACTTTATTACGAGGCAATAGTTACGCTGCAGGGGAAGTAGGGTACATGGCCATAGGAGAGGATGCTTTTGAAAGAGTTTATTCTTACGAGGATTATGGTTATTTTGAAAGAAAGGCTTCTTTGTCTTCTTTAGTTGAATCAGTTTCTAAAAGTTTGTCTTATGTAAAAACTATTGAGGGTGTAGTAAAAGAATATAAAAAACAAAATCCTGCTTGTGTACAAGCTGTATCTCAATTTATTAAAAATTTAAGCATGGGTATTGCCAATATTGTAAGTATTTTAAACCCAGAAGCAATAATAATTGGAGGAGACATCCTAAACTATGAAATTGATATACGCCAGGAGTTAAAGGAGAAAGTGAAAAGGATTGTGCCTTTTGATTTTGACATTAAAGTAGCTCAACTTGGTGAAGATGCTTCTGCTATTGGGGCGGTAGCCGATGTGCTTTTAAATACAAATAATTTAATTTTACTATAAGGAGGCCATAAGATGAAAGTAATTATAACTGTAAATTATGACGAAATGAGTAAAAAGGCAGCAGAAATTGTGAAAAAGCAAATCAAAGAAAAACATAATACGGTTTTAGGGCTTGCTACAGGTTCTACGCCTCTGGGGATGTATAAACATTTAATTGAGATGTATAAAAGAGGGGAAATAGATTTTTCTAATGTCATTACTTTTAATTTAGACGAATACATTGGTTTATCTCCAGACCATCCTCAAAGCTATCATTATTTTATGTTCCACAATTTTTTCAATCATATTAACATTAAAAAAGAAAATGTTCATATTCCAAATGGCATAGCCGAGGATTTAGAAGAAGAGTGTAGAAAATATGAAGAAGAAATTGAAAAAGCAGGTGGGATTGACTTGCAAATATTAGGTATTGGTGTCAATGGACATATAGGATTTAATGAGCCGGAGGAGAGCATAGAGACTAAAACTCATGTAGTTACTTTGACAGAAGATACAATAAATGCTAATAAGAGATTTTTTAAAAGCGCAGAGGAAGTACCAAGAAAGGCGATTACTATGGGACTTGGAAGTATCATGAAAGCAAAGAAAATTGTCCTTTTGGCTTCTGGAAAAAATAAAGCAGAGGCAATAAAAGAAACTATAAAAGGACAATTGACTACTAAAGTGCCTGCTACTGTTTTAGCTTTACATCCCGATGTAATTATAATAATTGATAAGGAGGCTGCTTCACTTATACCCGATGAAGATTTAAAAGAAATAGAAGTAATTGTTTAATAGGCGAAAGCCTATTTTTTTATGTGCGCCCGGCATGGGCGATAGCTAGGCGGTGAAAGTCCGCTGTGGGCTTGGTAGTGGGAACCACTAGCCAAGAGCAAGGGTGTCCATCGTGAGGTGGAATCTGAAGGAAGCTTAAGGCAAAATCTCGGTCTGATGAACAAGAACCAGATAAGAGGCTGAATTGGGGTGGATGAGTTTGCGTAACAAAACGAAGTCCAACACTACCCGAATCCCATACAGTAAATCTGGCAGATATATGAGATGAAAGTTATCGTTCTTACCCGGGGAGGTCTCAAGGATAAGTCATGGAAGTAAAATCTGAAGTGACAACCCATGCAGTGATGTATGGCTGAACCTTGAGAAGTCAGCAGAGGTCATAGTACTTATCTAGACATGAATAGATAAGGAAGGACCGAACGTTAGGAGGTTTTGGAAATCTTATGGACTCGAAAGATATGCAGAGACTGCAGACAACTCAACAAAGAGGCTATCCGTTGAATAGAGAAATGGAATTTCAAAAGACAACGGAAGTGCATAGTATATCATCGGCGTCGGAAGATGGAAGAAACGAAGTACAAAGATATACCAGCAAGATGCTTGAAATGATAGTAGAACGAAGGAACATGGAAGCAGCATACAAGCGCGTTGTTGCAAATAAAGGAAGCCATGGAGTCGATGGGATGGAAGTAGATGAACTTCTACCGTATCTCAAAGAAAACTGGGCAACCATAAAACAACAACTGCTGGAGGGGAAATACAAACCACAACCAGTGCGAAGAGTAGAAATTCCCAAACCAGATGGAGGAGTAAGACTACTAGGAATACCTACAGTACTAGACAGACTAATACAACAAGCAATAGCCCAAATACTAAATAAAGTCTACAACCATACATTTTCAGATAGCAGTTATGGATTCAGACCAGGACGCAGTGCAAAAGACGCAATAAAAGCCGCAGAAGCATACATAAATGAAGGATACACGTGGGTTGTAGATATGGACTTAGAAAAGTTCTTTGACAGAGTAAACCACGACATAATAATGTCCAAACTAGAAAAGCGGATAGGAGATAAAAGGGTACTAAAGTTAATACGAAGATACCTAGAATCAGGAGTAATGATAAACGGAATCAAAGTATCAACAGAAGAAGGGACACCCCAAGGAGGGCCATTAAGTCCCCTATTAGCAAACATAATGTTGGACGAACTAGACAAAGAACTTGAGAAACGAGGGCATAAATTCTGCCGATATGCAGATGACTGCAACATATATGTAAAAAGCAGGTCTGCAGGAAACAGAGTAATGAAGAGCATAAAGAAGTTCATAGAAAGCAAATTAAAACTAAAAGTCAACGAAGCAAAAAGTGCTGTAGATAGACCATGGAGAAGAAAATTTCTTGGATTTTCATTCTATAC
The DNA here is from genome assembly GCF_003722315.1 of Thermoanaerobacter ethanolicus JW 200. Classification (NCBI taxonomy): domain Bacteria; kingdom Bacillati; phylum Bacillota; class Clostridia; order Thermoanaerobacterales; family Thermoanaerobacteraceae; genus Thermoanaerobacter; species Thermoanaerobacter ethanolicus. The sequence goes on from NZ_CP033580.1 coordinate 1,595,530, forward strand.
AAAAGAAAACGAAGTAAGAATAAGAATCCATGAAAAATCCATCAAAAGGTTTAAGGAAAAAGTAAGAGAAATAACCAATCGGAACAAGGGAATAAGCATGGAAAACAGAATAAAAAGACTAAATCAAATAACAACAGGATGGGTCAACTATTTTGGATTAGCAGACGCGAAAAGCATAATGAAAACCCTTGACGAATGGATAAGGCGAAGACTAAGGGCATGTATATGGAAACAATGGAAGAAGATAAAAACGAAGCATGATAACTTAGTAAAACTAGGAGTAGAAGAACAAAAAGCCTGGGAATACGCCAATACAAGGAAAGGCTACTGGAGAATATCAAATAGCCCAATCCTAAATAAGACTCTTACAAATAAATACTTTGAAAGCATAGGTTATAAGAGTTTATCCCAAAGATATCTAATTGTACACAATTCCTAATGAACCGCCGTATACCGAACGGTACGTACGGTGGTGTGAGAGGACGCTGAATAAAATAATTATTCAGCTCCTACTCGATTTAGCAAGATTTTGCAATTGAGATATAATATAATTGTCAGGGAAAAATAGGTTACAAAAGGTGCTACTTTAAAGGAGAGATAAGCTATGATAAAGGTGATGATGGAAGGATTTAAATTATATAACCATAATAAATGGCCTCGTGAAAAAATAATGGAATATAGCAGTAAGCGTATGAGAGAAATGATAAAACACGCCTATACTTCCAGCAATTTTTATAAAACTCTCTATAAAAGAGCAGGAATAGAATATAAAGATTTGGACGCTGTTCCTATTGAAGAATTGCCTGTGATAGATAAAGAAATGATTAGAAATAATTTTTTTGATATAGTTACTGATTCTATCTCTTCCAAAGAGATAGAAATGGCAATGAAAAATAGTGAATTAATGGTGAGGATAGGAAAATATATCCTTGTTCATACTTCCGGCAGCACAGGCAAGCCTTGTAATTTTCTGTATGATATAGATGCTTTGGATATGATAGAAGCCAATATGGTTCGGATAAGCATAGGCGGGAAAAAGGAAATTGGATGGAGTGATTTCCCTATAAAGGTATTGTACGTAGCTTCTGTAGGCAGCGGTTATGCTTCTACTGTACTTGCTATGAATGGAATTAAAAAATATCGAGCTAAAAGTATGGTATTAAATGCTGCAGACCCTATTGATACTTGGAAAGATAAAATTAAAAATTTCAATCCTAATTATTTGGCTGGTTATCCTTCCTGCATAAAAATATTGGCTGATATGCAACAAAGAGGCGAAATAAATATAAAGCCTAAGAAAATAATTACAGGAGGAGAGCCTTTAAGTAAAGAAATTTCCAATTATTTAAGCTCTGTTTTTGATGCTGACGTAATAGATTATTATGGTTGTACAGAATCAATATTTTTAGGTATGGGAACTAGCTGGTATGAAGGTATGTATCTCATGGATGATATGAATTATGTGGAAGTTGATGAGTTTGGCAGGTTAATCATAACTCCATTGTATAACAAAATTTTTCCTCTTATCCGTTATCGACTGAATGATGTGGTAAAAGGATTTGATAGAGAATATAAAGGTCCTTTACCTTATACTTATTAGGGATGTGCAAAATTAATTAAAATAATCATAATCAAAAACCAAAATATGTATTACATACAATATATAGTAATCAACACTGACAATCAAACATAAAGGAAGTGGTAAGGGAAAAGAAAAGACAAAAAGAGGAGCTAAAAAAGGGCATAAATATCCTGTAGAAGTCAAATGTTAAAAAATGGCATGAAATAGATTCAATAAAAATTAGGCCGATTGCATCAAAGCAACAAGAGATCTAAACTCATCAAATTTACCCAGTTTAATAGCTACAATAGCGACAGTAAGCAAAGTAATATGGCCAAAAGTATTAAGGTTGCTGACAGAATTAATATTTCTAACATAAGCTTTTTCAAAATCTAGAGCTTTAAAGCGGGAATTATATCTTTCTGATTCAATCCTCAATTTATAGACAGCCTTAAAATATAGGGAGTCTCTATTAATAGAGGACCTATAATCAGAAGATATAATAGCATACTTAGTACAGCCTCTATGCTTTTTGCCATTAAAATATTTAGGATGCTGAATAGGGCAGGCAGAGTCATCTTTAGAATTACAGAACTTGCAAACAAATTTTTGCTTAATAAAACCATCAAAATATTGCTTGCCATCTTTGAGCATTTTAATACCTGCTTCACAAACCATATAACCATCATCAGTCAGTGGGGGATTTTTAGAATTACGCTTGTTAAGAGGAATAAAACAATGACCATGGAGAGTATCTCTAACAAAATTATAAACTCTCTTAACATCATACCCCTTATCGGCAATAAAATTAACATACTTAAGGTTAAACCACTTATTAGTCTTCTCAAGCAAAGATAAAGCGGCTTCAAAATCAGGGGCATCAGCGGGGGTAGTAGTTTCAGCGATGGGTAAACCAGAGATAGCATCAACAATAATGTGATTTTTATAGCCCCAATAAAACTTATAGCGTTTATTAGAAGAATCGTTAGAAGCAGAATAAACGCCTAATTTACAATCCTTATCTGACTTAGGCTGATTATCTTTAGAGAATTTATTTTTAGAAAAAGACTTAGGGTTATTTAACTTAGTGTTAGCTTTAATAGGGGTAGAATCCATGGAAATAAACTCACCGGAGATAATACCCATATTTTTGAGGATATTGACCTGATTTTGAAAAATAGAGGTCAAATAATCATGAGAGAAGTCATTAATAAAACGGCGAAAAGTCAAATAAGAAGGAAGAGGTTTAGAAATGTCGAAGCCACAAAGATGAGCAATGATAAGATTATTGCGGAGATAATCTAAAAGGTCAGAAATTGTGCCGAATCTTTCAGCTTTCATGACAATAAAAGCTCTAAAAAGTGCATGGTGAGAATAACCCTTACGGCCAGGACTAGAGGAAGGGAATTCAGGTATTGAAGACAGGTCAAGATTTTCAAACATAGAAGAATAGAAATCAATTTTAGACTGAGAGGTAAAGAGTTCAGGTATATTTAAAAGCAATTGAAGCTGGTACATGTAGAATTTCCTCCTTCTTAAAAAATTTTTTATAGTGTATATATAATAATTCGACAAATGGGAGGGGAAATCCTACATAAAAGATAAAAAATTCAAGAGTGATAGGAAAAAAGTATGTCTGTAGAATGGCTTAAATTAAGGCTTCTGAATTTTGCACAAGTCTATTATACTTATATTAAAAGAGTGATAGGAAGAGAAGAAGAGATAATGTGGTTTAAAAACGAAAATGGTGATAAGGACTTTCTTCATCCTCTTTTTATTGATGACCTTGATGTTGAAGGAATAAAAGAATACCAGTTTGTCCAGACAAGTGATGAAAGCCTTATATTGAACTGTGTCAAACTACCTAATGCCGGTGAAGATGTTGAAGAAGAAATCAAGAGACAACTTGACCAGTTTTTGAGTAAAAAGAAGCTTAGAAATGTAAAATACGAGGTACATTTTACAGACACGCTTCAGATTGATAAGATAACTGGAAAGGTAAAAATGGTCATAAATGCTATAAAACAAGAATGAAAGTATTGCGCGATTGGTATAGTTTTAAGAAAATGATACTCATTTTTGTACGAAAGTGCAAAAAACTATAATGCTTTACTGAAAATTTATACTTTTGTACAGTTGACAAATTTGTGAAAGAATTAAACGATAAATATAAAGAAATTACCAGTAAGATTTTGATTATAAAAATGAAAAATTATTATTTAACTATAGATGAGAAAAATTGATAACAAATATTACCATAAAATAGATGCACTACACCTATGCTAACTGTAGTTCTGCTAAAATTTCATCAATAGGTACTTTATTATTAGCTCGCTCATACAGCCATTGAACACGCTGCTTTTGTACTTCTTTGCGTACCATTTTTATTCCTTGCCCAAATTTGCAATATTCGTCGCCTGAAGTCGTACAATACAGGTATGTCAATGATATAAGCCATAATAATCTATCTATTGATTTTGTTGATCGTACTTGATATGTATTTAGTCCAAGATTATTCTTTGTCTGCCTAAAGAATATTTCTATAGGCCATCTTTGACTGTAGTAATTTAGAATAGTCTCGGTATCTAATTCAGTATCAGTACAGATAAATGCATGTAGAGCATTTTCATTTTTAAAAGCTTTCTCAGGCCAGCACAATACTACTACAGCATTATCTATGCCATTTAAGGCTCCTTCATAGCGATATACCCAGTAATTAGAACCGTTTACTGTAACGAGGCAAACTTCGTTCTTTTCGATATATTGGGCAAAATCTTTTATCTGAATTCTGATGCCTTGTGGATAGATAATCCTGTTAGTTTTTAATGCTCCTATGAGATGGTATCCTCTTTCGAAATGTGCTTCTATTACTTTTTTGTTTATGTACCATGAATCACATAGTCCATATGCTGGTCCTTTAGGTATTGGAAGCATAGATACCATTTCACATATTCTTTCGATTTTGCTTTTGCCACCTTTTTCATAGCGCTCAATGCAGTAAGGTAATACCACATTGCCGCAAGATAGCATCATGGTAAGAAGTTGATGTCCCCAAACTTGCTTCCCTTTTAAATGTGATTGATGGAATCCTGTTGCCTGGATAGTATGTTTAGCCTGTAACGAAGGCTTTGTCTTCTCAGCAATAGTATCATCAAAAATCACAAATATCGGCTTGTTGCTAGTTTGGGATAATTCAAATATAATGCGAATAACTTCTCGCCTTATAGCTCTCCATGCATACTCTATATTCCAAACACCTTGGCTTAAGAATTTGCCAAACGTGGTTCTATGGCAATTAGCAAGGCTTAAATTAACTATATCTGTAACAGTACCACTATAACCTTTTTGAGTGGCAGCAATTATAAATTCTAAAATATGACGAATAACAGGTTTAGTAAAATATAATGCAAAATTTAATTTCATTAAGTACTGGATTATTGATGAATTTTCTGTTATTCTTTTATTATGAGACATTTGCTCCACTCCTATGATTAATATTGTTATAGGGTAACAACATATTAATACCATAGAAGCGAGCATTTGTCTCTATTTTTATTAAATTTTTTCATATAAGTTTGTTATGGTAATTTATGTTAGTGAATTTTCTCATCTATAGTATTTAAATAAAAGTAAAGAAGAGTTAGGCAGCAAAGCTTTTAATCCTTTGCTGCCTTTTTTAAAATTTTAGCTCTATAATAAAAATGGAGGGGTGGTGGCTATTTTAAAAAGGAAAGCAGCTTTTGTTTTTTAGTCTACTTGTTCTCTTAAAATCTCAACCGGCATGACCTTTGCCATCTTTCTTCTGACCAGAAATCTTGAGACTACAAAGACAAAAAACAACACAGCAAATGTTGAGAAGATGCTTTTTGTACTTACATCAAGCATCATGGCAAAGTCTATGTCTTTTGTTGCCGCATTCATCAGACTATCCATTGTTATCTTTGAGAGAGGAACGCCTATTATAAATCCTGCTAAAAATGAAAAGTTGTTAAAGCCAAGCATCATTTTAAAGATACTGCCTTCTCTATATCCCAGCATTTTTAATATCCCTATGTTTTTCTTGTTCTCATTGACAGTGAGGGTAGACAAAACATACACGATCAAGAGGGCAAGGATTGCTGCAACAAGTGCCATAACTTCAATTGTCTTTGAAAGGTCACCAGCCGAAGCTTTTATTGTATTTACAAGCTCAGATTTTGAGTAGCTTTCAAAAATCAAGTTATTGCTAAGGCTTAGTTTTTCTTTTGAAAATATGCCAATATACTCTTCCCTGCTGTAACCAAATATCTTGTTGAAACTCTCAAGGTCCATATATCCACTGTTGCCTACTGGAAGATCAGCTATCTTGTAAACTTTTAAGGTGTACTTTTTATCTGTGAACTTGCTCTTTATGTGAATTTTATCTCCCTCTTTAAGACCAAGCTTGTTTGCCAAAGGTCTTGATATAACAAGCTTATTCGAAATTGGTATTTCATTGCCTTTATTATCATAGAGCTTTATCATCTGTGAATCTTTTTTAATACCGTATATCATAATACTCAATTTTCTTCCTTCAATATCAAAAGACATCACATTGTATGGCTCTGCTTGGTTTGTCAGCTTTATTTCAGGATGTGTGGAAACTGAGTTTAAGAGGTAAAGATATTCATATTTGAAGTTTTTTTCATACGTCCTTTCAATGGCAACAACAATTGAATCCTTTGCTGTCATGCCGTACATCATAAGTATTGTGGAAAAGATTATACCAACTGCTAAAACAAGCTCTCTTGCAAAATGTCTGTAGCCGTACTTTAACATAATCTTTGTCTGAAATTCAAACCTGTCGAAAAACTTTATGTCAGGAAGTTTGCCAAACTTTATCTCGTCAACACCATGAAGCATCTGAACAATCGTGAGCTTGAAAAAGTTTTTGAGCGCAAGGTACCCTGAGATGAATATAAATACTGCTGGCAGCGCCAGTGCAACAAATATGTGCTGCCATGGCAAAACATTTTTCAGCTTTGGCAGGGTAAAATATGACCTGTAAAATTCTGAAAGCGGATACGCTTCAAAATACCCAAGCAGAATACCCAAAATTGAACCTGTCAACCAAATATAAAGTGGAAATCTCATGAAAACTCTAAACACATCTTTCTGGGTATAACCCATGGAATAGAGTGTGCCAATTTCTGCGTGCATGGTGTTTATTATCCTTCGCATGACGATAAAGAGTATAAACGATGATACAAGAATTATAAAAAGACTAAGAGGCAATGTCATCCTCTTTGCATTTTCAAGCTTCATCTCTGTGTAAATTATTCTTGGATTTTCACTTTTCTCAACGAATTTTAAAAGATGCCAGTTAGAATTTATAAAACTCTTGAAATCTTCGATATTGTTGAGTCTTCCTTTATAGCTGTAGTAGTGAACAGGAAGAGCAGGAAACAGCTTTTTCATGTCATTTTCTGTCATCAGCACAACGCCAAAGTGTTTTGGGTCTGGAAGAATGTCCTGGTCGTTTTTTATAATGTAAATGTAATCAGGAAGATAGCCAATTCCACTTACTGTAAACTTTTTATTCAAAATTGTTATACTATCGTTTGTGTGATACTGGTGAGCTTTGAAAAAACTTGGGTCAAGCAAAACTTCACCGTCTTGTGGCTTTTTTCCAGCTTCTATATAGGGCTTGTTTATTCTATCTGAAATTGAAAATATTCTAAGTGTGATTCCATTCTCTTGAACCTCATAAAAAAGCCTCTCCTCAAGCTCAACACCAAATTTTTCTTTCAAGAGTTTTTCATCAATATTCTGAGAGGTAATAAAATACCCATCCTCTTGCACATAGTCTTTTATGAACATCTTATAGTTGACGTCTATGTCTTCCATTGACACAGCAAAAAGGGTATATGTCATTGAAGCAATTGCAACAAGCATTATGATAGAAAAGAACTGTAAAAATTCTCTTTTCATAACCCTCAAAGGGATTTTTTTGATTAACATTACCAGCTTACCTCCTGAGCTGAAATCTTTTGAGGATTCTCTGAAAATTCAACAAGCCTTCCGGACCTGAGCCTCAAGGTCGCATCTGCCATTTTAGAGATGGCAAGGTTGTGTGTTATTATCAAAATGGTTGTGCCAAACCTCTTGTTTACATCCTCCAAAAGCTTTAGAACAAGCTTGCTGCTTTCATAGTCAAGCGCACCTGTTGGCTCATCGCACAGAATCATTGCAGGATTTTTGACAACTGCCCTTGCAATTGCAACCCTCTGCTGCTGACCGCCAGATAGTTCAAAAGGAAATTTATTCTTTTCTGAATACACATCCATCATCTCAAGCACCATGTCAACATCTAAAGGATTTTTGCTTAAAGCCGCGCTGGATAACACATTTTCGTACACAGTAAGACCGTTTATCAGGTTGTAAAATTGAAAAACAAACCCAACATAGTCGCGTCTGTAGTCAGAAAGCTTTTTCTGGTCCATTGCAGTTATCTCTTTTCCATCAACAAAGATTCTGCCCTCTTCTGCCCTGTCAAGCCCACCAAGAATGTTAAAAAGAGTAGTTTTGCCAGAACCAGATGGACCAATCACAGTGTAGATTTTACCTCTTTCAAGCTCAAAGCTCACCTCATTTAGCGCTCTGATTTCATTTTTGCCAATCCTGTAGATTTTGGAAAGCTTTTCTGCTTTGACAAACACAGTATATCCTCTCCTTCAGCCTGCATTCTTTAATGATATATTATATTATGACTCATTAGTCATATGACTGTCAAGTCATATTAAAAATTTATTTTTTTGCAATCCCTTCTTTCAAAAGCTTTATAAACTGTGAAATAGCATCTTTAAAATAGTCAATGTCAAGCTCAAAAGTGGTTGTGTTGTTTTCATTCAAAGCCTTTTCGATGATAAACTTTTTCATGTAAAAACTTGCACCTTCCAAAAATATTCCTATTAAAAGTGGGTCTATGTCGTCTCTTATAAAGCCCTGCTTCTGGTTGTATTTGATTATCTCAACCAAAAAATCTCTTGACTGCTTTAGGAATTTTTCATTTATCTCATCCTTAAAAGGTGAGTCATGAGAAAAAAATGCCATCTCAAGCAACATATACTCATACCTCAAATCTTTCATTGCATTCCATACACTCTCAAGGGAGTTTTCGTAGTAGTCCAATATGTTCACGTGAACCATGTCCATCTTAGTAAGAAGCTGCAAAAATCTTTCATACGCAACTTCAATTGTGTAAAAATACATATCTTTTTTGTTCTCAAAATACTGATACATGCTTCCCTTTGCAACTCTGCATTCTTTGGCAACGTCCGATATATCCACAAGATGATAGGGTTTTGTTGCAAAATGTTTTATAAGTGCATCTGTGATAAGATCTTTTTTTTCCTGTGCAAGATTCAAAAAGGTAGCCTTTGGCATCAACATCACCTCAAGATTATTATGACTCATTAGTCACAAAATGTCAAAAATAAAATCCTCAATGGCAAAATAGCCATCAAGGGTTTTTGATTTTTCTTAAAGTGAATTCTCTTTTCTTTCTTGTTTGAACATAGTTGTACTGTATCAGAAAATGTGGTAATATAGTATTAGTCACACCCTATAGGGGAGGGAGGTGTAGACGTGCCAATTTACACAGCATTTTTAGCAGGAATTGTTTCTTTTTTATCACCCTGTGTTTTGCCTTTAATTCCCGCTTATGTGTCATATATTTTCGGAAATAAAAAGAATAATTTAATAAATTTGTTTCTCTTTGTTTTGGGATTTAGCATAGTGTTTGTTTTAATGGGGGCGACTGCAAGCCAACTAGGAAAGCTTTTTTTAGCCTATAAAGACATTTTTAGGAAAGTAAGTGGGATAATAATTGTGCTTTTTGGACTTCAAATGACTGGGATTTTTAGACCGCTATTTTTAAATAAAGAAGGCAAATTAATAAATATGGAAAAGGTACAGACCGGTTATATAGGGTCATTAGTATTGGGTATAACTTTTGCAGCAGGATGGACACCTTGTGTAGGTCCAATTCTCGCTTCGATATTGTTGTATGCTGGGGCGGTCAGTACTTTAAGTGTAGGCGTGATATTGCTTTTTGCATATTCTATGGGGCTTGGCATACCTTTTATAGTTACAGCCTTATTGATTGACAAGTTTAAAAGTATGTATAAAAGGATTAACAAAATATTGCCTTATATTGAGGTAATAAGTGGGGTTATTCTCATAATATTTGGAGTTCTTTTATATTTTAACATGCTAATCAAGATAAGTGGATATTTTTATTAAGAGGTGGTTAGTGTGAAAAATAAAAGTCTAATTTTTACTATAATTGCTGTGATAGTTATAGGGGCACTTATTTTCGTCTTAAATAATTACACAAAAAGTGCTCAACCTTCCCCTTCTCAAGTGGCAGAAAATAATACTCCTAGCAATAATGAAGATCAAAATACAAGTTCAAATGCAAATGCAAATAAAACTGAGCAAAGTGAGCCTAAGATAGGGAATCAAGTAGGAGATGTAGCACCAGATTTTACGCTAAAAGATTTAGATGGCAATACTGTGACCTTGTCGAGCTTAAGAGGAAAAAAAGTTATACTAAACTTTTGGGCAACAACTTGTCCTTATTGCAAAATTGAAATGCCAGCTTTAAATCAGTTTATAAAAGGCCATAAAGATGATACGGTTTTACTTGCGATAGACTTGGGTGAAAGCCCATCAAAAGTAAAGCAGTATTTAGAAGGGAAAGGATATGAATTTACTGTGCTACTGGATACTGACTTAAGTACTATTTACGATTATCAGGTTCAATTTATACCTATGTCTTATTTTATAGATAAAAACGGGGTCATAAGGGCGATTAGCAATGGGGCTATGACATATGACGAAATTGAAGAGTATTATAAATCAATTTCTCAATAAATGAAAATGTACAAAAGCAAGTAGAAGGAGGATATACACTAATGAAACCAGTAAATGTCACAGATGAGACTTTTGCAGAGGAAGTATACAATTCTGATAAACCTGTTTTAGTAGATTTTTGGGCTAAATGGTGTAGACCCTGTTTAATGATGGCACCAGTGTTAGAGGAGTTTGCGGAAGAATACGCTGATAAGATAAAAGTGGCAAAACTGGATGTGGATGAAAATCCTGTAATTGCTTCTAAATATAGAATTATGAGCATACCTACAATGGGGGTTTTTGTAAATGGAAAAATGGTAGACAAAGTTATAGGTTTTATGCCTAAAGAGCATTTAGTTGAAAAGCTGTCAAAATATTTAAAATAGGTAATAATAAAAAAGAGTATCTCATTAAAAATTTAAGGAGATACTCTTTTTTAATTTATGCTATCACATTTAAAACTTGCCGGTCATTTACTACTTTTATATAATTTACTTCCGGGTCTTCGGTGCCTTGTATGCTTAAGTTAGCTTCTTTCATTTTATCTACATATTCTATAATTTCTAATGTTATTCTTTCCCCCGGGCAAAGCACTGGAATACCTGGAGGATAAGCCATCAAAAACTCGGCACTTATTTGCCCTACACTTTCTCTTAGAGGTAGTGCAACAGTGGAGGAGCCAAAAGCATATCTTGGTGATACTACTTGTTCTGGTATTTCTGGTATATCTATAGGTTTCGCTATTTCAATATTTTCATTGTATAATTCATCGCTTATTTCTCTTAAAGCCCTTAAGAGATAATCGACTTTTTCCTTTGTATCACCAATAGAGAATACACATAAAACATTATACATATCTGATAGTTCAGGTTGTATATAATATCTTTCTGCCAATATTCTCTCTAACTGATGGCCGCTTATTCCAAGGCCTTTAGCTGTTATTGTAACTTTTGTGGGGTCAAAGTCATAGGCACCATCTCGGCCAACAATTTCTTCACCAAAACAGTAGAGTCCTTTTATATTGTTTATCTCTTTTCGAGCGTACTCTGCTAATTCTATTGTTTTATCTAATAATTCTCTTCCTTCTGTAGCCATTTGCATTCTTGCAACATCTAAGGAAGCCAACAATATATATGAAGGACTTGTTGTCTGGAGTAAACTCATTACTTGTTTTACTCTATTAATATCAATTCTATCGCCTTTAACGTGAAGCATCGAGCTCTGCGTCATTGAGCCAATAATCTTATGGGTGCTCTGTGCACAGATATCGGCTCCTGCTTCCATCGCTGAAATAGGCAATTTTTCGTTAAATTTAAGGTGTGGTCCGTGAGCTTCATCCACCATGAGTATAGCGCCATAATCATGAACAATTTCAGCAATTTTTACTATATCCGTAGAAACTCCGTAATAAGTCGGGTTTATTATTAAAACAGCTTTTGCATCGGGATGTTCTCTTAACGCTCTTTCTACTGTTTCTGGGGTGACATTTAATGCAACACCGATATTTTTATCAATTTCTGGTTGCATATAAACAGGTATAGCACCACTTAATATAATTCCTGACGTTACAGATTTATGAATATTTCGAGGAACGATAATTTTTTCGTCTTCTCCCATTACGCTTAAAATCATTGCTTGAATTGCACCAGATGTTCCGTGAATAGAAAAAAAGGTAGCGTCAGCACCAAACGCTTCTGCTGCTAATTCTTGGGCATACTTAATTGGCCCAGTAGGTTTGTGCAAGCTATCTACTTGCTGAAACACTGTTACATCCATTGATAATACATTTTTGCCCACAAAATCTAAGAATTTTTTTGCCATTCCCACACCTTTTTTATGGCCTGGCACGTGAAAAGGGATAGTATTGTTATTTACATATTCCATTAAGGCATCAAATAAAGGAGTTTGGGTTTGATCTAACTTTTTCAACGCATATAACACCTTCTTTCATAAGTTTTGGCTCAGAATAAAAGCCTAAAACCTTGATATAGGTAATTCAAAGGCATAGGCTTTGCAGAGCTTTGCTTTCATTAAAAATAATTTCAATTCATTATAAGACATATTGTTGTAAATTTCAATAATAAGTTTGCTTTAATTTAAAAAATTTTTTAGATATAAATTGCAATATTAAATGCAACACCTAATGAAAATCATGTAGATATAGGATTTGGAACAAATCATATATAACCTTAAGCCCATCTTAGTTAACAAATTGAGCGAAGGTCGTGATTTGTCAAGGGTTAAAGTCAGGCGAAGCCTGCCCCTTGACAAATCACGAACGAGCTCTAAACTTTATAAGGGATGGGCTTAACAGATTTTTGCCAGCTCTTCATAAAAGTATTCCTTAGGCGTTTTGTAATTTAACAATTTTCGTGGAAGGTTATTAAGCCAGTTTTCTACTCTCTTTATCGTATCTATAGATAAATCTTTAATACTTTTACCTTTAGGGATGAAACGTCGTATAAGACCGTTATGTCGTTCATTTGTAGCTCTTTCCCAAGATGAATATGGATGTGTATAATATACTTCTACGCCATATTCTAAAAGAGCACTTTCTAAATCACTAAACTCTGTACCATTATCAGATGTTATTGTTTTAAATACTTTGTTTAAATTGTCACCAAACATATCTTTTAATTTTGATAATGCATCTTTAACAGATTTATTGTCTTTTGCATCTAATAAGAATATTATTTCATGGCGAGTCTTACGCTCTATTAATGTTAAAAGGACCTTGTCATTAGATTTCTTGCCAATTAACGTATCTATTTCCCAATGCCCAAAAACTTCACGGCTTTCAACTTCTTTAGGCCTAAAATCAATACTTTTGCCCATAATACGTTTATTTTTACGATTTTGTTTCTTCCTTGGTTTTAAACGTAGTTTTAAAGGTAAATCAATGTTTTTAACTTTTAATAATCCTCTATCTATATAGTTGTACAGTGTTTTAGTACAAACAATGGTTTTATTATTCCAGCTTGGGTCTTTTTTACAATAGCCTACAACTGCATCTGGTGACCATTTTTCATTTAATATTTTATTTTCAGCATATTTCAAGAAATCTTCTGCTCTAGCTACTTTAAATTTAGCTCCGCAATTTGAACGATTTTTTTCGTAGATAGCTTGACCGGTTTCAGGAAAATAGCTTGTATAAGAAGATAAATCACTTCTAAGTTGTGTAGTAGTTCCACGTTTAATTTCACGGCTTATAGTGCTTGGAGATCGATTAAGTTTTTTAGCAATATACCGAATACTTCTTCCTTCTTTGAGTAATGCATAGATCTCTCCTCGTTCATAGCTACTTAAGTGTTTAAAAGAACGCTTTTTTGTGGTATCATTATTATGAACCATAGTGAAAATCCTCCTTGTATGATGTTTAGTTGACACCTATATCATACACGATTTTCACTATGGTTTCTATTTTTTTATCTGTTGCATTTAATTATACAACTAACCAAAATTTTTTAGAGAAATTTTAAACTGCTAATCTATTCTTAATTACACTACTATATAGTATGAGAAAAACCCTGAAATGTCAAATGCATTTTGTGATGAGTAGAGGTTTTCGATATAAATTTTTATTTGCGATTTTTACTATAGAAATTTATAATAATAAACAAAACGATATGACAATATGGGATTTAATGAGGTGTGGAAATGTTTAGTAAAGATGTTGTGCAGAAAGTAAAAGACTTGTCATTAGAAAAATTAAAAAACATGAATTTTGATGTGGATCAATATTTAATTGAGGAAGCAACTGGCGAAGTACAGAGTTTAATAGATTACAAAATGATTCACCAAGTATGTGATAATTTTCATATTGATGAGAGAGAAAATAAAATAATCTTTAAAACTGGAGATTATTTGTTTGGGGATTATATAGTAAAAAATTTAAAAGAAGCGGAATATATAATTTTAGCAATCATTACACTGGGAGATAGAATAGATAAAAGGGTAAATGATTATTTTTCAGAAAGTAATTACACAAAAGGAATGATTTTAGATGTTATTGCAGGCGTGTTCCTTGAAATATTGACGAATAATTTTTGGGAAGAGGTAAGAGAAAACGCGCAAAAGTATGGCAAAGAAGTTACAGATATTTTTTACCCAGGAAATAAGTGGGACATAAAAAATCAGGCTGTGATTTGTACACTTGTGGACAGTTCAAAAATCGGTGTAAATATTAATCACAGTTTTATCATAACACCCCAAAAAACAGTGTCTTTTGTATGTGGAGTAGGGGAAAATGTCAAAAGACCTGTAAAAGAATCAGTCTGTGACGATTGTGAAGCCAAAGATTGTATTTATAGAAATGTTCCTGGTGAATCTAAATATAAAGTGACTGTACGTTTTAGTAGTAATACAAAAGTTATTGAAGCAAGTGAAGGAGAAAATTTGTTTCACATTCTTGTAAGAAATGGAATAAGACTTAACAATTTTTGTGGTGGTAGTCGGATTTGTGGTCAATGTAAAGTTATATTAAATGAGGAACTTGATATCTCTGATGATGAAAAATACTTTTTGACAGATAAAGAAATAAAAAACAATGTTCGGCTTGCGTGTTTTGTTGAGATAGATAGGGATTTAGAGGTCAAAGTACTTTCTGAAGAGCAAAAAGCAAAAATATTGACGAAAGAAAATAATTTGTTAAGTATTGAGTCACACCCTCGCATAAAAACTTCTACAGTAGATATTAGAAGACCAACTTTAAACGACCAAGGAGACTATGTTAAAAGAATTAGAATTAAAGAGGCTGTGAGTGGAGAAATAGAAATTCCTTTAGGGCTTTTAAGTAATCTTCCTGAAGTTTTAGAAGAAAATGATTATAAGGTAAATATTACTATTAGAAAAAATGAAATAATTTCTATTAAAAAAGCTGCTTCAAAACAATACAACTATGGTATAGCATTAGATATAGGAACTACTACTATTGCTGCTTATTTGTATGACTTAGATGAAGGTAAAGAAGTAGATGTGTATTCATGTTTAAATCCACAGAGAACTTTTGGAGCTGATGTTATAACGAGAATAACTTATAGTATTTCTAATTCTCAAGGATTATATCAGTTGCATTCAGCTCTAATAAATAAAATAAATGAGATTGTAGAAGAGTTTTGTGTAAAAAATTCTATAGACAAAAGCGATATACATGAAATTGTGGCAGTAGGTAATCCTACAATGATACATTTTCTTTTAAATGTATCTTCCAAGAATATAGCAATATCTCCGTATGTGCCGACTTTTACGTCAAAGATAGAAATAAAAGCAAAAGAAATTGGCATAAACATAAACAAGGAAGGATACGTAATAACATTACCGCTTATATCTTCTTATGTAGGAGCAGATACTGTGGCAGCGGTTTTGGCAAACAAAATTGACCAATCTCAGGAACTATGTTTGCTTGTAGACATAGGAACCAACGGCGAAATGGTATTGGGGAATAAAGATAACCTTATTGCTTCTTCGGCAGCAGCAGGCCCTGCTTTTGAAGGAGCAGGAATAACTTTTGGACTAAATGGCGCAGAAGGAGCTATAGACCATGTAGATTTTAGTAAAAGACCTTTTTATACTACAATAGGAAATAAAAAAGCTAAAGGAATATGTGGCTCCGGTATTGTAGATATTATTTCTGAACTTTTGAAGTACGGCATTGTTGATATTACTGGCAGATTTTTGTCTAAAGAAGAAGTTAAAAATGTACCTGTTGATATTGCCGAAAGGATAACTCTTTACAAAGATGAACCGGCATTTTTAATAGAAAATGGAATATATGTGACACAAAAAGATATAAGGCAAATACAACTGGCAAAAAGTGCCATACTTGCTGGCATTAACATCATGATAAAAGAAATGGGCATTGATGTAAATAAAATAAAAAAAGTTTTTTTGGCAGGAGGATTTGGAAATTATATTCTTCCTGCGAGTGCAATAGCAATTGGGCTTTTACCAAAGGAACTTCAAGGCAAAATCCTTCAAGTAGGCAATAGTGCTGGAGTTGGTGCGATAATGGCATTGCTTTCTGATAAAGAATTGGAAAGAGCTATACATCTACAAAGTAAAATAAGCTATATAGAACTATCAACTCATGAAGATTTTCAAAATGAATTTGTAAAAGGAATGTATTTTTAATAAAAGTGGAAATTAGAATAAAAAATTGGAAATTATAACAAAGGAGTGTTTGTAGATGACAAAAGAAGACCTTAAGAAAAAGCTTGATAAAATAGATGGAAAGGGGTATAAAGCTTACAAAGACCTTGAAGGAGAATATGAGTTTGAAAAATTTATACTGTATATTGACCATGTTCAGGGAGACCCTTTTGCACCTCCTTCAAGGATAAGGGTTAAAGTGCCTCAAAATATAGCTGATTTTGAGTTTTCCATGTATAACAATCCCTCAAGGCAAGTTGCTTTAGAAGATTTTTTGACAAGGTCAGTTTTTGAAGTTATAAAAAGGTTGCCTTCTTTAAAAGGTACAGGACATAGTGGGGATATTTACATAGACAAAGGTGGTCAACAAATAATTAAAAGAAGTGCAATGGTAGTTAACAAAGATTATGTAGAAGCAAGATTGAGCATAGGACTTCCTGCTTTTGGTAGACGAATAAATGGCAGTGGTGCCCAAAGAATATTTCTTGAATTTTTACCTCAAATTGTAGAAAAAAGTCTTTTAAAAAAGAGCCTCAACGTACAAGATATATGGCTATGGGTTGAGACAGTGGAAGACCAAGATTACCTTAGAAGTCAACTAAAAGAGAGAGGGCTTGTGGCTTTTGTGGCTGATGGTGCGATTCTTCCTAGAGAAAGCGGCATAAGTGATAGACCTTTAAAAGGCGGTAATGTAGTACCTTTTGAGTCGCCGGATAGTTTGAGGATTAAGTTTCAACTTCCAAATCGAGGAGAGATAACGGGGATGGGAATACCCGAAGGAGTTACGCTTATTGTGGGCGGCGGTTATCACGGCAAGTCTACCTTGTTACAAGCTATTCAAAAAGGGGTATACAATCACATACCAGGTGATGGCAGAGAGTTTGTTATAACTGTAGCTGATGCAGTAAAAATAAGAGCAGAGGATGGCAGAAGGATAGAAAAAGTAGACATAAGTCCTTTTATAAATAATTTGCCAAATAACGTAGATACCACAAGGTTTACTACCGAAAATGCCAGTGGCAGTACTTCTCAAGCAGCAAATATTATTGAGGCGATAGAAATAGGCACTAGCTTACTGCTTTTGGACGAAGATACTTCAGCTACTAATTTTATGATAAGGGATGCGAGGATGCAAAAACTGATTGCAAAAAAAGAAGAACCTATAATTCCTTTTATTGATAGAGTAAAACAGCTATATAAAGATAATGGTATTTCTACGATTTTAGTTATGGGTGGCAGTGGAGATTATTTTGATGTTGCAAATTGCGTAATTAAAATGCACAACTACAGACCATACGATGTTACGCAAGAGGCAAAGAAAATTGTCAAAGAATTTAAAACAAATAGGGAAGTTGAAGGAGATGATAAACCTATAGTTATAAAACCAAGAATTCCTCTTAAAAAAGGGCTTGAGGTAAAAGGCAAAAAGATAAAGTCAAAAGATGAGGATACTATTAAATTTGGATACCAAGAGATTGAATTGGATTATGTAGAACAATTAGTAGACAAAAGTCAAACAAATGCTATTGGGGAAATAATACGATATATTGCTGACAGATATGTAGATGAAAAAAGTACTATAAGGGAAATATTAGAAAAAGTATATAATGATATAAATAAGAAAGGACTTGATATCGTATCGCCTTTTTATGGTAAGCATCCTGGTAATTTAGCTTTGCCGAGGCTTCAGGAAATAGCTGCTGCATTAAATAGATTGCGAAGCTTTACTGTAAAATAAAAATAACCTCCTCAGCAACACCGGACTCGTTTGAGGAGGTTAATCCGCTAAAATACTTTATTTCTCATACTATCTGTTTTATGGAGATACTTGTAATAAGAGCTCCTTGAGACCTTTAAAACTTTGCACATTAATTTAGCATCATGATCTTTTTTGTTTTCTTCAATAAACTCAAATGTAGAGCTTATTCCTTTGCGAATATGGCCATGGTTTTTTTTTTAATACTTTGTTTTCCTACTCTAGCCTTGCCATTTTCTTTAACATAGCCTGATATTCAGCTACTGTAATCGTTGTTCCTTTGTTGTCTATATTTATTGGCTTTGCCTTTTTTAACCAGCTTGATATTGTGGAGTTTGATATGCCATATTTACTCGAAAGTTCTGACAGATTTTTACCAGAATTATACAACTCTACTATAGTGTTTTTGAACTCTTCACTATATTTTCTTTGACCTCTTGGCATTTTGTAGACACTTTCTCTCTTTATATTTTTATTTTAACCTGTTCGAGTTATGTCTACAATAATATACTAACACAAAAGTAAGTTACATATAGACAGGGCAACATATTTCAGGTGGAGAAATGAAATAGTTTTATATATGGCACTATTAGCACAAAAGTATCAGCTCATAGACATAGAAAAAGTTTCTTAAAAGTCTGTGACTTTTTTAGGGGAAATATGTGCTATAATACACAATAGAATAGTAGACAGTTTACAATATATTTTAAGCCCGGCACGAGAACCGGGCTTTTAGTATACTCATCTTAGATATGGTATAGAAATTAATAGTGTTTAAAATCAGAAATAGGATCCTGAATTAAGGTAGCAAAAACGAATTCATGGTAGTGATCCTCATCAACAGTAGTTTTTCCTTCGACAAAGTGTACATGCTTATTATCACCAACATCAATAGCGGGGCCAGTTATTACGCCTATCTCATGATGATGATCCTCATAGAAGTCAGTGCTGACCAATATTGCATGAACATGACTATCACCATCTGGTATAACTTGGCTGGTGACACCTGCAAAACGGTGATTGTGTTCTTCTTTTTCTTCTTGTTTTCGTTTTTTGTCTTCTGCAGCTAATTTGGTACTACCTAAAAACTCATGGTTATGAGTTTGACCTTCATCTTTTTTATTACTGAAATCAAAATAATTTTTAATTTCCTCGATTGATAATTCCATATAATTCAACCTCCAATAATAAATTTTTTTGAACAATAATATTATATGTTAAGTAAAAAAATAAGTGCATAGAATGAAAAGATATTATAACGAGCATAGTTACAAATTGGAGGTCAGAAGGGCTCTTTTTTCATGCATATTTGAGGTTGTGAGGCGATGTGGCGAGGTACAATTGGGAAATTTTAAAAAAGAATTTATTTTAGGCGATTATGAATCAGTAAGAGATTTTGCTGCACAAAAAGGCATTAAGTATAATGGGTACTTTGCAGAGAAAACAAAAGGCTGGTCAGAAGAAAAAAGAGCAAGGCAAGAGCAAAAACAGAGCAAAATTATAGAAAAGACAATTGAAAAAATTGCAAAAAAGGACCCTGATAGAAATGTGGCTCATCCAAATGCAAAAAGAGAGTTAAAAAATGGATACAACAGGCCAAAGAAAGTGGAATCAAGGAATTTAGAAGGTGTGTAAAAGTATTCAATCGATGGTTTGAAGAAATAACTAATGCATTTGATATACCATATACGAATTCTGTAACATAAGGCTACAACAATAAGATCAAGGTCCTTAAGAGAATTGCATATGGTTATAGGAATTTTCATCGATTCAGAGAGACTGTAAAAAAATTTTGCGTAAACTGATTAAAAACCTTTTCTTTGGTAAGAATTAGAATATATACAAAACAAAGAAGGAGGTTTTAAAAATGTCACTATTGACAAAAGAACAATTAAGAAATTTCATCAGTGAAAACAACATTCAATCTATTCCAGACCTTTATACATCATTAAAAAACCTTTTTAAAGATACTATTCAAGAAATGCTTGAAGCAGAACTTTCAACAGAACTTGGCTACGAAAGATATGACAAATTTGCTTTGTCAACAAACTGAAATACCCTACTTTCACAGTAGGGTATTTCTCACTTTAAATACTTATTAAACCATTCTGTTATTTCTTTAAGCCTTATTATATATTTAAATTCCCTATTTTTTACAATTATTATAACACATATTGGCTAAAAATAAAAAATGCATCAATTATTTGAATTCCTTGTAATTTTTTATAACTACAATAGGAGTTTGTTGTTCAGCATTACCTGATGGGTTATCGATAAACAAGCTTTCTATGAATTTTTTATCAACCCCTTTGGAGGCACCAATGCAATCAGCACGCAGCAAATCATTTGCATCGATTATAACTGCATCAACTCCTGTTTTTTCTTTTATCCTCTCGCAAACTGCATCAGGGTCTTTAGGTCCCAACACTATGTATCTATGATAAGGTGGCATTGTTCCTGCAATGTCGTCGATTAAAGCGACTTTTCTCCCAGCTATAATAAAAAACCACCCTTTTCTACCCAATAGCTTACCTAGCCCTCCTATAATAGAAGCAATTAAAATCCTAAAACGTCCCACTTCGTTGATAGCACATTGCATTGCTTGAGGAGAAGTAAGACTTCCATTCCTGTCGGTAAACTTACACAGTATCTTTGCAAGAATCCCTGGCTTTATATCTTCGGGAAGATATGCTCTACCTTGTGTTATAGCTACAACGCTTTCTGCAATTGATATTAAATCTCCTGGCTCTGCTATATCTTTTGTGTAATAGTACACAACTTCTATTATATCATCCTTTTCAGTTATAATATGGGTTTTTATTGGTATTTTTCCGTGCATAAATTTTGCCTCCAAATATCCTAAAAATTGTAATAATAAAATTTTTAGTAAATATCTTTTATTTTTTTCTTGTTGTGGTAAAATATATTTGTCTTTCATCACAATTATATCACAAATTCATCACAATTATTTCACAACTTATGTTTTTTAATGTAATTTTAACAATTGGGAGGATAAAAATGTTAAACAAATTGACAAATTTAAAAATTGATTCTACTTCTAGCAATGAATCAATAAAAAATCTTAAAAGTCTTATTGTATTTGAATTTTCACTAAAAGTGCCAACATATCATGTAAAACAGCAAAACACCTCACTACAAATCATTTTTGAAGCTACCCCTTTAAACATGCCAAAAGGGAAATATAATGTTTTAGATGGAATAATCTCTCATGTAGAAATAAAAGCCATAGAACAACAAACAGTTGCAGAAATATCACTTGACTTTCAAACAGATTTCGAAATTGAAATTATTGAAGGTATCCCAGCAAAATTTAAGCTCTATATAAGTAGAAAACCCCTATCAGAGATATTGAAAGATAAAAAAATATTGATTAATCCAGGATTTAAAGAAAAAACTACAAGTCCCACCGGGCTTCTTCAACATATACCAATGATGGCAATAGCAAAAAAGTTCCATTTTTTGCTTACCACATGTGGGGCACTAAGTAGACTTTCATGGGAAAAATCCCCTCAAGAAAAAGATTTGGAAAAATTTGAAGAAGGAATACTTATAGATATATTTACAGAAACTTCTTTAAAAAAAGAAAGTGGATTTAAGGTATATTATTCAGATAGAAATGAAAAATCTTTAAAACTTGCAAAATACATAAACGAGTCTATGTCCCGTAAACTTCAACTTGACAATCTTGGTATTTACCCCAAGTCCTATAATTATAAAGAGAATGTAATACCTATTGGTGTAGTACCTGCAATGGAAAATATAAGACTTGATGATGCGCATTTGAGAGATTTAGATTACAGAAATAAAGTTGCACAAGCTATATTTAACGGCTTAGTAAAATTTTATGCTGAATAAAATAAAGGAGTTGGGATGGGTATTTTTTCTGAATGCTTACCTTTAAATTTTAGGTTCTATAATAAATGTTGGTGTAAATAAAAGACATTTCTAAAAGAATAGCATACTTATTGTGTGGTTTTCTTTTGTTAGATTGTTTTAACCACTTTCTATTATAGCAGTCAGAATAAATGCACTATTTTTTTGTTGAATATTTTTATCCACCTCAACATTTATTATAGAACCAAAATTTTTACCTGCAGAATTCTGATATGGATATATATATAAAATTTTTATTGAAATAAGTTCACAAAACTGTTATAGTAACAGTTATAGAACTGTACATTGTAGTTAATGTACCCAAATCTATAACAATTAAAATAGAAATTAGTCGTATCTACCTATTTCCCATCCAACATATCTGTAAAAATAGAAAAATAAGTCTAATTTGTTCAATATTAATAAGGTGGGGATGTAAACAATGCCTAACAAAAAGTGTGAGCTCTGCATCATAGACCGCTTCGAAGGCGAATGTGCAGTGATAGAATATGGAGACAAAACCTTCAATTTTCCAAAGGAACTCCTTCCTAAAGAAGCAAAAGAAGGAGATGTACTTAAGTTTGACATCAGAATAGACAAAGAAAAAACAGAAAAGCGCAGAAAAGCTATTGAAGACCTTGCAATAGATTTGTTTGCAGAGGAATAGATTTGTCATACAGGTGAGGGGAGTGTTAATGTAGTATGGATGAGAACTACAATGTGAAACATGAAATGAAAAAAGATTGGTGATTAATTGGGATTATCATATTGATATGGATTTTCACGTTTGCTGTTTTTGAACGCTTACCGGCTAAAATTCCAATGCATTGGAATATTTCTGTTCAAGTCGATAGATTTGGTCCCAAATAGGACATATTTCTTTTTCCGTTCATCATTACTATAATGTATTTTCACAGCACCAGTCAAAAGGAGTTCAAACACAACAAATAAAGACGTATCAACAACAATCTAATAAAATACAAATGCGTCATTAAGTAAACTTATAGTCAATTTCATAGACGTAGGGCAGGGAGACAGCATATTCATTCAAGCACCTTCGGGCAAAACAATGCTGATAGACGCAGGAATACCCGAAATGGGAAGCAAAGTAGTGGACTACATAAAAAGCCGTGGAATTAACAAAATAGACATAATTGTCGCAACTCACCCTCACAATGACCACATTGGAGAAATACCGGCAGTAATAAAAAACTTTCAAACAGGCAAATTTTATATGCCTAAAGTAACAACAATCACAAAAACATTTGAAAATGTCTTAAGAGCAGTAAAATCAAAAGGACTATCAATAAACGTCGCAAGAGCAGGGGTTGTACTGGATTTAGGAAATGAAGTAAAAGCTGAAATACTGGCACCAAACAGCAGTCATTACGATAATTTAAACAATTACAGCGCGGTTATAAAAATAACTTATAGAAACACTGCTTTTTGTTCACAGGAGATGCAGAAAAATAATCGGAACAGGAAATGCTTGATAAAGGATATAACCTAAAAGCAGATGTCTTAAAAGTAGGACACCACGGAAACTCTTCAGCATCAACTTTGTCATTTTTAAAGGCGGTAAATCCCAAGTATGCAGTAATATCCTGTGGTAAAGGCAATGACTATGGCCATCCACATAAAGAGACAATGGAAAAGCTGAAATCGCTGGGAATAACGGTATACAGAACAGATGAATGCGGTACTGTGGTAGCAGTAAGCGATAGCAAGACAATTTCATTCAATGTTAAACCGGGAGATTACACAGCCGGCAGTAGTGGAAACAGCAGTACATCAAGTACACCTTTATCAAAGACTTTTCAAAGTCTACCATACGGCTATTATGGAGAACCGAGTAAAGTGTATGTACACAGCAGCAGTAGGGGATTAATTAAGGGTAATATCAACAGCAAAGGAGAAAAGATATACCATATTCCTGGAGATCCATGGTACAACAAAACAAAAGCGGAAGTATGGTTTAAAAAGAAGCAGAAGCACAAGCAGCAGGGTTTAGACCACCAAAAAGGTAAATTAATATCTTTAGTTTTTTAACTCCCATATTTTTATAACATTGAAATTTTCTATACCATATGTACGGTATGGCAGCTTATTAAAGCTTAATTGCTTTGATTATCTGTTTTTTATATCATCAGTGATGACGTTGCATTGTTTTTTATCTGCGTGTTGAACAATCACAATGCCTACTAAGATTACTAGTGTTCCAATAACTAATTGCATGGATATTTTTTCTGAGAGAAGAATCCATGCGAGCAAACTGGCTAGTACAGGTTTTATAAGAAATATCATGGACCCCACTCCTGCATCCATATACATAAGTCCCATGAAGTAAGTGTAATAAGCTATACCTGTTACGAAAAATGTGAGATAAGCCATAGGCAATAATGCCTTATACGGCATGTAGAATATAGGATAATGCTTTATTAAAAGTATTGGTAGTAAAAACAATCATAATTTAAAATGATGAGTTTTTTGTATACTGCAACGAGCCTTTAATTTACTATATGGGTTGACATATGCATGATGATAAAGGCTTTAAACATTGCATGATAAGTTTTTTTAAATTACCATATGGGTTAACATACCAGACTGTGTGATGGGAATATGCAAAATATTTTTTGTTTTTTGGACTACTATATGGGTTGACATACAACAGTAGGGATATAGAGAATTTTTGAGATGATTAAGTTTTTAGATTACTATATGGGTTGATACAGACAAACAGTGTAAAGAAAGTCTTTCATAGAGATATCCCCTGTTTTTTAAAGTACTTATTTTTTCAAATGCCATTTTAGTTTATTAGAGGAATGCTCGTATTTAGTTCTATTATTAAATGTGGTGTTAGTATATTATTGTAGACACTTTAACTCGAACAGGATAAAATAGAAATATAAAGAGAGGAAGTGTCTACAAAATGCCAAGAGGACAAAGAAAATATAATGATGAATTCAAGAGTACTATAGTAGAGTTGTATAACCATGGTAAAAGTCTAGCAGAACTTTCAAGCGAATATGGCATTTCAAAATCCACAATATCAGGTTGGTTAAAAAAAGCAAAACCAATAAATATAGACAACAAAGACACAACAATTACAGTAGCAGAATATCAGGCTATGTTAAAGAAGATGGCAAGGCTTGAAGAGGAGAATGAAATATTAAAAAAAGCCATGGCCATATTCGCAAAGGAGTAAGCTCTATATTTGACTTTATTGAGGAAAATAAAAAATATCATAATGTTAAATTAATGTGTGAGGTTTTAAAGGTTTCAAGGAGCTCCTATTATAAGTATCTTCATAAAACAGAAAGCAAGAGAAGTAGAGAAAACAGGATGTATGAGGAAGAAATAATGAAGATATATGAAGGAAGCAAAAAGCGTTATGGAGCTCCCAAAATTCACAAAATGCTTGTAAATAAAGGATATAATATAAGTCTCAAAAGAGTTCAAAGACTAATGAATAAGTTAGGTATAAAGTCTATAATTGTTTAGACCTTACAGTTCGAGCAACAGAGTAGAAGAAAAAGAAAACATTTTAAATAGGGATTTTTCTACCACTACGATTAATCAAAAGTTTGAAGTTTTAAAGACACTACATAGACTAACAAATTGTCTACTTCTTTATATACAATTATTTCTTTGTTGTCGGAGTCTAAAAGCACTATATGGGTTTAAAAATCTTTTTAATACTTTTATAAACAGTCTATCAAAAGGAGTGTGGTATATGTCAAATCACAGCGGAAGCTATATGTTAAATGATGTTCTTAAGAAATTGGATGAACTTAACGTGTTTGAGTTTCTTGGCAGAGAAAAGACGGTTGATTTTTTAAAATGGGTTTGCAATTACACATATTTTACCTACGATACAAACGCTGGGGAAATTTTAGAAGAAATTGGAGCAAAACTTAAGTTCTGTTATTACTGTTGTGAAGGGAAAGATGATGTTGATGAAACAGGTTTATGTGGAGAGTGCAGAAGAGAAATGGGATACGAGAATTAAAAACAAAGGAAAACAGCGGGGCAAGTTGTACTCCGCTGTTTTTACCGTTTAAAAATCCTGATAGAGTTTGCGGGGGATAGGTATAAAAAACGGGCACTATATCAATATACTGCCTAACGGGAAAATACTGAACGAACAGTGGTACAAAGACACCGAACTTCCCAGAAGAAGACGGTCCAGCAGATATCTGGTATTATACAACTACATACTGACCGCTTCCAATGCCTCGGAACTTACAGTTAGAATATCTAACTTTTATTAAGAGTTATTTATGGTCATGTATTATTGTGATTAACTCTTTAGGGCTTATTAGTATTTTAATTATGTTCTTAGCGGGAGCATTGGAGTTTATAGGTTTTTTTTTGAATTTGCATTATTTTATAATGCCTTTGATAATTATATACATATTAATCCTAATTGCTATGATGATCGGAAACTACCAAATCAACTCCACTGTTTTCTCAAAAGTTCATCCAAAATTTAGAACACCTTCTCTGGCTATATATTTTATAGGAATTGCAACTATGTTAGTAGCAGGATTTTTACCAATTAACATAATTGCAGAACTTGTAAATATAGGAACTATGTTGGCTTTCATACTCACTTCTATCGGTGTAATAGTATTGAGATATAAACAACCAGATTTAGCGATGCTCTGGAAGAAAATACAGCACTGTGGTATAATATTACTAACTCTAAAGTTAGTAACTTTAGAGTTAGTAACTTTTAAGTTAATGAGGTGAATTTAATGTTCATTGGTAGAGAGTATGAACTTGAAACATTAAACAAACTTTATAATGAAGACAAATTTCATTTTATAGTAATGTATTGGAGAAGACGTGTGGGAAAGACTACATTATTGACCGAATTTTGCAAAGATAAACCGTCAATATTTTTTGTTGCCGAAGAATACAATGATAAAATTGCTCTTGAGTCTTTTTCAGATAAAATACTATCATATTTTGGACTGGGTGGATTAGTAAGTAGGTTTGAATCATGGGAAAAAGCGTTTCTCTTTTTAGCACAGCAGGCGAAAGATAAACGATTAGTTGTTGTAATTGATGAATTCCCATATATAGTCAATTCAAACAAAAGTATTCCATCACTTTTACAAAATTTAATAGATCATCATTTAAAAGACACTAAACTTTTTTTGATTATCTGTGGTTCTTCTGTAAGTTTTATTGAAAAAGAGATTTTAAGTTATAAAAGCCCTTTATATGGGAGAAGAACTGCTCAGTTAATAGTGGAACCTTTCAATTTTTTTGAAAGCAGAAAGTTTTTTCCTAACTATGATTTTGAAAACCAAGTTATAGCCTATGGAGTTTTAGGAGGGATTCCTCAATATTTAAATAACTTTGACAGTACAAAAGACGTATACGAAAATATTAAAACAAAGATACTGGACAAAGCATCTTATCTTTACGAAGAGCCTAAATTACTATTAAGACAGGAGGTAAGAGAACCTTCATTATATAACTCAATAATAGAAGCAATAGCAAGTGGAAGCAGTAAATTAAACGAAATATCTACAAAGGTAGGAGTTGATACTGATAAATGCTCGAAGTATATTTCTACGCTAATAGACTTAAAAATTCTTGAAAAAATTACTCCTGTTGAATTGAAAGATAAAAGCAGAAAAAGTATTTATAAAATTAAAGATAATTTTTTCAGGTTCTGGTATAGATTTGTCTTCACTAACAAAGCTTTAATTGAGCAAGGTTTGATTGACGAAGTTCTGGAAAACAAGATTAAACCCTTCATAAATGAGTTTATAGGGGAAGTTTATGAGGAAATATGCATGGACTATCTTAAGATTTTAAACAAAAAGAAGAAATTACCTTTCATTTTCGAAAAGATAGGTAAGTGGTGGGGAAATAATCCTTATAAAAGGCGTGAAGAAGAAATTGACATAGTGGCCCTTGACAAAAATAACATAATATTTGGGGAATGCAAATGGCAAAACAAGAAAGTGGATATAAGTGTTTTGAACAGTTTGATAGAAAAAAGTGCTTTGTTTAATTATCAAAATAAGTATTATATATTATTTTCAAAAAGCGGTTTTACAGATGATGTGATAAATTTTGCAAAGAACAATAGCAATGTTTTTTTGATTGAAAAATTTGATAAGTGAAAGCTATTGCTTAATGTACCTTAAAACGGTTGATACTGTACACAAAAAAATTTAAAATGTAATTAAAAAGAGTCAAAAGAGGCAGGGAGCTAATAATGAGAAAAATAGTAAACAGAAAAGACAAGATTATAATTAACTATTCTCAATCCAAGGGCGGAAAACAGCGCAGTTTTAATCTGGTTTTTCCTTACATAAATGATACCGAAATTGATGTTGTATTAGTTGCTGAAGAGAGCGATTCAGGAGAATGGAATCCTCTGAAGGCATTCATCGATAAAGAAGAGACAACAGCCGATGAAGAAGAAGCAGCAAAAGATCTTGCGGATTTAACATGGCACATATATTCGAGAAAAGAACGAAAAAAACTGCTGCCTCCCGTTGTAAACTTATGGGAAGAAGGGAATTTAATAATAGCAGCCTGCTTAAGTGAAAAATACGGAGAAAAGTTCTTTACAGCAAAGCAGCAGGAGAATTTAGAAAAAGAGGTACTAAATTCGGACAGGTTAATATGCTGGTGGCCAGATCCAGTAATATGGGAAAGTGCAAAAAAGCTTAAAGAGTCCTTTAATTTATTACCTTTTAATGAAATAGCTGTACCTTTCTACACATTTAAAGAGTATTTTAAGCGCCCAGACATACAAGCAGAAATGCAGAAATACTGGGATGAACTAGAAGAAATATCAGAGAGTCCACAGGAATTTGCTGTAATTGGAAAAAATATAAAAGTAGATGAATACGCAAAGTATTTGCGCGGTTTAAAAACGACACTGCTTTTTTTAAAGAAGAATAACATTCCCTTTAAATTAACACTTGGCAATGTTGATCAGGCAGAAGAATTTTTTAAGAAAGAAAATCTTGATCCTTTTCAGCTGGATTCATGGATAATTGCTGCTCCAATATTTGAGCCTATGTCTGATTTCTTAATAGAAGAACAAATATTAACCGGCCCAAGCAGTGTAATTACCGGGAAAGAAGAAATAAAAGCGTGTTTATCTTTTTTAAGTCACTTCCCATACACTGCACCTGTTCCAGATGCAATTGGAGCAGTTGTCTATGCAGGAGATAAGCATATTTCAAGCACAGTTTTTTGGTTTAATCCAGCAACAACCATAGAAATTGTGAACAAAACAATGGAGGAAGCTTTGGAAGAGTTAAATAAACGTGGTGCAGAAAAAATCATAATGATAGAAGAAATGGTTCCTTTTGAGACTTCATGGGAAGGCGAGGGACTTCTACTACAGATACCTGAGGGGTGGTAAATAAGAACTGATGAAGCGGATTTCAAAAAAGTAAAGAAGGAGAAAAAATTATACTGAATGAAAAAAGGGAAAATGTTTGGTGGGGTATGTGGAGGTATAGGAAAATATAGCCCACATTGGTAAGATTAATTTGGGCATTCGCAACACTTTTTTGGGGAACAGGACTTATAGTACATCTAGTTGCATGGTGGATAAGCCCTGAAGAACCCCAGAACACAGAATAAATGATGAAATACAAAAAAAGAAGATAAATTAGATGGAATTTTAGAACAATTCCTCATTCCTCCAGTTAGATCTCTGCCTTGCTTCTATTCTTATTTTAACTAGAAGATGGGGAGTCTTTTAACCTCTTTTTTAGACAAATAAGACTTGACTTATTCTAAATGAAGCATATGTTCGAAAAAATACCCATTCAAACTCTTGACGAAAATCCTTATTTGTAAGCAAAGAATAATTATTATCTATTTGTGGGAGTTATTGATTTCTGAAAAACGATATGCTATACTCAAACCGACGGTGTTGGAAAGAAAGAAGAAGAGTTTATGGGGAATAATAATTTTGAAAGTAGAACAAAAGGCAATTTTAAAGGTTTGATAGGCTTTTTTAAAAGCATAGGACTGATAATTTTCACTTTAGGTGTATGGTCGTGGATTATAGGAGCTTTTATCTGGATTTTAGGTGCATTCGGCTGGTTTTTGATTGCATATGTCTGGAGAAAAAATCTTTTTATACCGCAGGCTGTGTATTCTACAGCATTTGCTTTTGTTTTGTCTCTTGGGTGGGCTGTTATTATTTGGACAATTATGTTTGTATGGGCACAATATCATTATTACAGGCATTACAGGAAAAACAAAAGAAAATTAAAAATGCCGGTTTTTGAAGCGCCGATATTAGCATGGAAAGAACTTTCTTTAGAATCTACAGATATAGAAAAGATCATTGAAGAAAAGTGCATACATCGGGAGACCAATGAAAGCCTGTTTAGAAGTTTTGCTTCTGTAAAAGGAAAGGATTATTTAACCTCCTTTCCTCCGTTGATTATGAAAAAGAATTTTTGCACTCCAAGTGGAGATGTTGTTATTTCTGAAGGTGAAGAAATTACACCAGAAGTTATAAAAAGAATAGCAGAGGAAGGCCTGTACTGGGACTTTATTCATGAAATTTCTGAATACATACCTAAAGAGGAGGAAAGCAAATGACAGTATGGAAAGTCATAGGATGGTATGTATTTACTTATCCTCTTGCAATGAGCATAATCTGGACATCTGCAGGGATATATTTCTGGTGGAGGAGTGAGAAAAGTTATTCAAGAAAACCCAGTCAATGGCCGGAAAATTGGCCGTCAGTCACTGTTCTTGTGCCCTGCCATAATGAAGAGGTAAGTATTGCAGCAACATGCACGGCTTTACAATTTTTAAACTACCCGGATTACAGAGTAGTATTTATAGATGATGCATCCAGCGATAACACAGCGAATATTATTAGAAGATTTGTTGACTTAAATCCCAATTTTCATCTCCTGCGACTTTCTGAAAATCAGGGAAAGGCCAGTGCTTTAAATATTGCCCTGTCGGTTGCGGTAACAACATCTATTACCGTGGTAATAGATGCTGATACAATTCTTTTACCAGATACACTGAAGTACCTGGTTTATCCCTTTTTAAAACAGCCAAGACTGGGAACAGTCACTGGCAATCCTATATCTGTCAACAGGAAAAATCTTATTGAAAAGCTGCAGGCAGCTGAATTTTCCTCTATTATTGGACTTATAAAAAGATCTCAGAGAGTGCTGGGAAGGGTGTTAACTGTATCAGGATGTGTTGTAGCATTTCGAACAGAAGTTTTGAAGGAAGTTGGCGGTTTTTCACCATATACTGCGACTGAAGATATTGATATAACCTGGAAGATTCAAAAGAACTTTTACGAAGTTTGGCTTGTGCCTCAAGCAGTGGCATTAATACAGTCTCCAACGACACTGAGGGAATACTGGAAACAGCGCAAGCGTTGGGCACTTGGAGGCTGGCATTTATTGCGAACTCATAAAGATATTTTTAAAAGCTGGCACTGGCGCTATCTTTATCCTGTCTATTTTGACTTTGTACTGGGATACTTATGGGCATTTTGTTTTGTCTTTGGCACACTTTTGTGGGCTATAAGCAGTATATTTTTCCATTATCCTCTGGGAATTAGTCCAATTCCAGCCTGGTATGGGGCACTTCTTTCCGTTGCAGGGGTGGTGCAGATGTCAGTTGCTGCCTTTTTGAATTATGACTACGACAGAAACTTATGGAAAACACTTTTCTGGGTTCCCTGGTATTTTGTGTTTCTCTTTGCATTTGGTGCCCTTACTGTAGTGTGGACGGCTCCAAAAGGACTTTTTGGAAGTTTAGCTGGGGCTGGCAAGTGGAAGAGTCCAAAAAGACTTAAAATGGAGAAACCGGATATTCGAGGATGAAAGTGGGACATATAAAAAGGTGGCAGACTTTTTAACCGGGAGAAAATAAACACTATGACAGGAAAATTTTATTGCACTTTTCAAGTGATAAGAGTACAATAGTACTTTGGAAAATAAAAATCATAAATAATTTTTCAAAGGTACTTGCAAAAAGGTTGGAGGTACCAGATGATGAACGCTTTTTACCTGAAGAAGGTCCTCATTGTAGAAGATAGCAGACTCAATGCGCAGATAACAGCGGATATTCTGACCAGGCATGGATATGAAACAGAGATAGTCACATCAGGTGAAGAGGCTGTTGAAAAAGCACTAAATAACATCAAAAGCCCGGACTTAATTCTTATGGACATAGAACTTAAAGGAGCAATCGATGGGATAGATGCAGCAAGAATAATTCAGCAGCATAAAGATATCCCAATTTTATTTCTAACTGCCAATGCCAGCAAAGAAATAATGGAAAAAATAAAGTCAGTTTCAGCTTACGGGTATGTTCCTAAGGGTGTAGATGAGTATGTACTCATATCTCAAATAGAAATGGCTTTTAAGCTCTATGAGGCTAAAATGAAATTAACGCAAAATGAGGCTTTGTTCCGCAATATGTTTGAAAATCATGACGTAGCAATGATACTTATTGATCCACAAGCCGGTCAAAAGTGTTCGGAAGCTTTAAAGAAGGGTTGTAATCCCTGCCTTTGCTTCCAGCGGTTAGCTAACGGAGAAGAGAGATTAGTAGAAGTATATTCATCCCCTATAGATTATCAAGGAATAACATTGATGCATCTGATTATTTTTGACATTACTGAACAATGGAAAGCAAAGAGAGAGCTTGAATTTTATAAAAATCTTTTTGAAGACTCACTTAATGAAATTTACATATTCCATCCGCAGACGCTGAAGTTCATTGCAGTAAACCGTGGAGCAAGGGAAAATTTGGGATATAGTCAGGAGGAGCTCAAAGAAAAGACACTACTTGATTTAACACCAGATTTTACCCTGCAAAGCTTTAAAGAACTTCTTGAGCCCCTTTTAAGAGGTCAACAGAAGCAGCTCATCTTTGACACAATGCACCGCAGAAAAGACGGTTCTTTATATCCAGCAGAAATCCATTTAGAACTTATGGAATTTGATAAAGAAAAAGTGTATACAGCACTTGTGATTGATATAACGGAGCGCAGAAAAATAGAAAAAGAACTGAAGGAGAGGAATGAGATTTTAAGCACCATAATGGAATCGGCAGGAGATGCTATTATTATGCTTGATGACAAAGGGAAAGTAACCTTCTGGAATCCTGCAGCAGAACGCATACTTGGTTATTCAGAAGAAGAAATAATAGGTAAAGATTTGCACATGTTTATGATACAAGATATGCGGCTGTACGAAGCATATAGAGAAGCATTTAAAAGATTCCGTTCAACCGGAAAAGGAAGTGTTGTAGGCAAGACTGTTGAGATGAAGACAAGGCACAAAAACGGCTATGAAATTGATGTAGAACTTTCACTTTCTGCTGTAAAAATTAAAGATGCATGGCATGCAATAGGCATAATTCGCGACATAAGCGAGCGCAAGAGATTTGAGGAACTCCTTTACCGCCAGTCCATTACCGATCCTCTTACAAATATCTACAACAGGCGTTTTTTCATGCAGATGCTGGAGCAGGAAATAGAGCGAACAAAAAGGAATAAAAAGCCCTTTTCACTTGTTATGTTTGACTTAGATCACTTCAAAAACATAAATGACCGTTTCGGTCATGCAGCGGGAGATATTGTTCTTAGAAGTGTTGCCGATACAGTAAAGGGAAGGATACGAAAAACAGATTATTTTGCGCGCTGGGGAGGAGAAGAATTTATAATCCTGCTGCCAGAAACTTCTCTAGACGATGCAGTTGCTCTGGCTGAAGAGCTTAGAAAACAGATAAGTATGATGGAATTAGAAGGAATAGACAAGATAACAGCAAGCTTTGGAGTAACTGAATACAGTGACACCGATACTATTGACACAGTTCTTATTCGGGTAGACAACATGCTTTATGAAGCAAAGGGTGAAGGAAGAAATTGTGTAAAGAGCGAATAAAAAAATGGAAATAAAATATAAAGTGGGAGGAGGATAAAAAGAGAGGCTTGTAATAGAGCCTCACTAAAAGAACTATGGAGGAAAGGGAAAATAAAAAGAATATTCTAGTAGTAGATGATTCTGTATTAATACGGCTTATGGCTAAAAATATATTAGAGGCAGAAGGATATGACGTTGAAACTGCAGCTACTGCTGAAGAAGCAATATTTAAAGTAAAAAATAGAGAGAAATTATTTGATTTAGTAATTGTAGACATTAATCTGCCGAATCAGAATGGTTTTGAATTTATACAGAAACTAAAATCGCAGGCGGAATACAAAAACATTCCGGTGATGATATTAAGTGGAGATGCTACACCAGTTTCAATTAAAGAGGCAGTAGAAGTTGGTGCAGTAGAATATCTCATTAAGCCCTTTAAAGCAGCTGAGCTTGTAAAACGTGTAGTAAAACTAATAGGATACATTAAAGAAGAAGATCACTATCCGGAACTTAAAGAGCTGCTAAAAAAAGAAATAAACCGGGCCAAGAGAAGCAATGTAAATCTTTCTTTAGTTCTGGCACAATGCGAAGGAAAAATCAGAGTAGAAATTTCAAAAATAGCAAAACAGGTAAAGAACAGACTTCGAGACATAGATACAGTATTTGAGATTGATAAAAATACTTTGGCTTTAGTTCTTCCTGTTACAGGAGCTAATGGCGCAGTGGTTGTAATAAAAAAAGTTAAAGGTAAACTGCCGGGTAAATGGTATTTTGGTATAAGTACATATCCCGATAACGGCAAAGATGAAGAGGAGCTAATTAATTTTGCAAAAGAAAGCTTAATGAAAGAAATATCGAATTTAAAACAAGAGACGGCAGAAAGAAAAGAAATATAGGAGTTATACAGACAGTAATTTTTTGGTATTATATTTTTAGACAAAAAAATAATAAAATTGCTATTGCAAAGGAAATGTAAAAAAAAGCTGCTAAATTAAATACTCTGAAGATAGGCGGGCCAAGGCTTTTCTTGACCTATTTTATTTACCCCTTTATTTACAAAACATTTTTATTGGGAAAATTTAAAAAGTATTATAATATAAAGTGAAATTCAAAAGATGGACTTATATAACAACACATAAGTTTATCGGGTGAAGATCTATGAAGATTATAGGAAAATTTTTTTACTTTTTAGGAAAGTGGATATTTTATTTTTTATTTAAAATATTTATCAAAATTGAAGTTGAAGGAAAGAAAAACCTTCCTGAAAAAGGGCCTCTTATAATCGCATCAAATCATAAAAGCATATTGGATCCATTAATACTAATGGTTATATTACCTTATTATATAACTTTTCTTGCTGCTTCATACCTATTTAAAATACCCTTTTTAAATATAATTTTAAAGCTTGTGGGTGTGCTTCCTGTAAAAGAAAAAAAGCAAGATTTAAGGACATTAAAACGAGCAATAGATTTGCTAAAAAACGGCAATATAGTCGGCGTTTTTCCGGAAGGCGGGGTGAGCGTAAATGGAAATGTTAAAGAATTTAAACCTGGTTTTGGTTTCCTTTCGGTTAAAACAAATGCACCTATCCTTCCTATAGCGATAATAGGGACGGAAAGAGTGCTTCCTCCAGGAAAATGGATTCCAAAAAGGGCAAAAGTTAAAATTTGCATTGGGGAACCCATATTTTTAGAAAAAGTAAATATAAAGGATAAAAAAGAAATTTACAGTTATTTAGTAAATTATACAAGGGCAATGATTTTAAAGTTCATATCAAAATTTAGCACTCCTGTAATAAATTAAAAGGTTGTAATATTTTCCAAAAATTGGGTATGAAGTATATAAGAAGAATAAAAAAATTGCGAAGCAAAGTTCAAAATAGCCAAAGTAGAAAAATTTCTAAGATTTATAGAGGAAAAAATATTAAAAGACAAATGGTCGCCAGATGCAGTAGTAGGTTATTTGCAATGGGAGAAAGTATACCACAGAGGCCAGAGGAAATAAACAGAAGAGAAGTTTTTAGGCATTGGAAGATAGACACTGTAATGGGGAAACGAACAAATGATAAAGTTTTATTAACAATAACGGAGCGCCTTACAAGGTATGAATATATGTTTGTGATAGATAAAAAGGACTGTTTATCAATTAAAAGGTATTTGATAGACTTAAAGAACAATATAAAGAGAACTTTCCAAAGATATTCAAGAGCATAACGGCAGATAATGGCTCAGAATTTGCAGAGCTAGATGAGATGCTAAAAGAATATGGCAGTAAAGCATACTTTACTCATCCATATTCTGCATTTGAGAGAGGCACAAATGAACGTCACAATGGATTAGTGAGGAGATTTATACCTAGAGGTTGCATAATAGCTGACTTACTGGAAGGACCGTAGAGCGAGTACAAGATTGGTGTAATAGACTTCTAAGAAGAATTTTAAGATATAAGACACCAGAAGAATTCTTTTTGCAAGAGATAGCTCAAGCTATTAACTAGAATAACAAATGGGAGCAAAAAATTTAAAACAGAAGTTATTGCAGATTTAGTTAATATGTAAAATTATGGAACTGTACTTCCCCTATAGGGGAAGTACATATAAGTATCATACATGGTTATGAAATAATAGCATTTAATGTAAATAAATGTTGCGTTTAATATTGCAATTTACACTACAAAATCTTGACACGGATGAACTACGTTAGTAATTGAATTTGTTGCAATAAGGTAATATAATAATATAGTTGACTGTAAAACCATTTAATACTTCAAATTATCGGCAAAGGAGAGGATTTCCTTGCTCGAAAAAATTAAAAGGGTTTTAATTGGACAACCATTGCCAAATGAAGTTGAAAAATCAGAAAAATACGGTGTTTTATGGGGTTTGCCGATTTTGTCAAGCGATGCTATATCATCCGTTGGATATGCAGGGCAAGAAATGCTATATGCATTACTTCCTGCTGTAGGAATTTTAGCGTTTGAAAAAATCCCTATTCTTTCACTAGCTATAATTGTATTACTTTTTATTCTTATGATTTCATACAGTCAAACCATCGATAACTATCCAAACGGTGGTGGAGCCTTTATTGTTGCCAAGGACAATCTTGGAGTTTTAGCAGGAATCATTGCTGGTGCTGCTTTATCAGTTGATTATATACTTACTGTTGCTGTTTCTATATCATCTGGTGTTGATCAAATTGTAACTGCTATCAGTGTGTTAAGACCATATAAATTGGAGATATGCTTGCTTTTAGTCTTATTATTGATGATAGGAAACTTAAGGGGAATAAGAGAATCTTCACGTATATTTGGTATTCCGGCTTATGCTTTTATGTTGGCGATAGTTTCACTAATAATCGCGGGATTTTTCAAGCTCAAAACTGGTTATATACCGCCTGAACCAAAAATAAATTATCCAATACACCCTGTTACAATGATTTTGCTTTTGAAAGCATTTGGAAGTGGATGTACTGCCTTAACAGGTGTTGAGGCAGTTGCTAATGCTGTTCCCAACTTTAAAGAGCCTGCTACAAAACATGCAAAAATGGTTCTTATGCTTTTATCTTTGATAATTTTTATATTATTTGGTGGGACATCTTTACTGGCGACTTACTATCGAGTAAATCCTGAAAAAGGTGCAATGCTTGTTTTAATGGCTCAAGAAGTTTTTGGCAAAACTTTTATGTATTATTTCGTTGCTGCAACAACATTTATAATTCTTATATTTGCTGCAAATACAGCTTTTGCAGGTTTTCCAATGCTTGTAGCTGTCATGGCAAAGGAAGAATTTGTTCCAAGACAACTAAGTATGAAAGGAGACAGATTGAGCTATTCAAATGGAATAATAATTCTTTCATTAATATCTGCTTTATTAATTGTCATTTTTAAAGGCAATGTTTCGGCCTTAATTGGTCTTTATGCTATTGGTGTATTTATATCATTTACATTGTCTCAAAGTGGCATGTTTGTAAGATGGCTCAAACATAAAGGTAATAGCTGGCACATAAAAGCTTTTATAAACGGGTTTGGAGCTCTTACTACCTTTGTTGTTGTCATTATAATTGCAATAACCAAATTCAAAGAAGGCGCTTGGATTGTTGTTCTTTTAATACCTGTACTTGTTCTTGCAATGGTAAAAGTAAAACTTCATTATATTGCTGTTGCTGACCAGCTCAGAATAACACCTGCTGATAAAGAATTGTTAGATATTGAACACAATATCTATAGAAATAGAGTAATTGTTCCAATAGAAAGTTTAAACAAAGCAAGTGTAAGAGCATTAAGGTTTGCAAGGACTATATCTGATAATGTAATTGCATTCAATGTTTCTATAAGCGAGGAGCAAGCAAAGAAATTGCAAGAAAGATATAAAATGTTAAATTGTTCTATTCCTTTAGTTATCAGATACTCACCTTACAGAAAAATCATCGAACCACTTTTAGAATATATAAAGTCAGAAGAGTATAACTATCAAAAGGGAGATATAATAACTGTAATTATACCAAAATTTACTGCACCAAAGTGGTGGCAAAAGCTATTGCACAATCATACATGGTTGTTTATTGAAAAAGAGCTGTTAAAAGAAAAGCACATTGTTGTGTCTGTTATGCCCCTTCAACTAAAAGATGATGAAATTGTTTTGAAGAATAAAAAGCAATCTTTGTGGAATGTGTTAGAGAAAGATTAGATTTTTGTGATTATCAAGTATTTACAGATTTTAATATAAGAAAAATTAATGTGTTATCTTGGAAAGAGCAATGCCAGGGCAGTGGTTAATTGCTCTTTTTTAATTAACCCTCCATGCTTAACAAAGCACAACCATAGATGAAAATAAATTTTCAAGTTGCAAGAAACTAGTTTTTTGGTAAACTAAAATTAACAGGGTCAAAGGTTGATTTAATGCTGATGGATTAATACCTCGTGAATTAACCTAACTTGATTACCTTTGAGCACAACCAATTGTCGCCCCATATTAAGGCAATATGGGAACAGCACGGGTGTTAAGTTTCTTATTTTTCTCAGGTAATCAACCCTGTAATAAATTTAACAGGAGTGAAGAAAATGCAGGATTTACTAGAAGTTTGCTGTGGACTAGATGTTCACAAAGAAACAATAGTGGCTTGTTTGCTTAAAGGTTCTGTCAATGATGAAAAGCCGGAAAAAACGATAAGAACATTTTCCACTTTATTAAAAGACCTTGAAGAATTAAAAACATGGCTTGAAACAGAAAACTGTCATCATGTTGCCATGGAGAGTACAGGGATATACTGGCAACCCGTATATAACGTACTCGAAAGTGCTTTTGATGGTAACATATCAATCATAGTAGCTAATGCAAAACATATGAAGAATGTACCCGGTAAAAAAACTGATATGAAAGATGCAGAATGGATTGCTACTTTATTAAGAGCTGGTCTTTTAAGTGGAAGCTTTATTCCTCCGCAAGAAATTCGAGAATTACGCAACCTTACGAGATATCGCAAAAGCATAATTGAAGAGATATCTTCTCAAAAAAATCGTATAGAGAAGCATTTACAAAGCTGTGGATTTAAGCTTTCAAATTTTTTGACAGATATATTTGGCGTATCAGGTAGAGCGATAATAGACCATATAGCAGAGCATGGAAGTATAACAGCTAAAGAAGTTGAAAATTATGTAAGAGGGAGAGCACGCAGTAAAATAGAAGACATAAAGCTATCAATTAATGGTAGAATGAATAAGCATCAAAGAGAATTTTTAAAGCTTTTACTCAATCATTTAGATGAAACGTATAAACATCTTTATGAGATAGAAGAGAGTATTAATGCTGAGATTGAAAAATACAAGAGACAGATTGAACAGCTAGATGGAATACCTGGCATAGATGTAACGGCAGCTGCTGCAATAATTGCTGAAATAGGTACAGATATGGATAAATTCAAGACTGCAGAGCACATTTGCTCATGGGCAGGATTAAGTCCCGGTAATAATGAAAGTGCGGGAAAAAAAAGTCCACTCGAGTAACAAAAGGAAACACTTATATAAAGAGGATACTGTGTGAAGTAGCATGGAGTATAACCCGCATAAGGGATTCATATCTTGCCACATGGTATTGGAAAGTAAAGCAGCGCCGTGGTACAAAAAAAGCGGTAGTAGCACTTGCCAGGAAAATATTAGTTATCATTTATACTATGCTTAAAAATAACACTGACTATGATGAAAGAATTTTCGATGAAGTGCGAAAGAAACAGGAAATAATTCGCGTTAAACGGATTATTAACGAAGCTCGCAAGTTGGGTTTAGAAGTAACAGTGTCCCAAATTTAAGTAGTATAATTAGATAACTTTACAAAAATTCCCAGCTGATGCTTTTAAAGCATTGGTTTAATATTTATTACCTTTTTTCTGGCTGGATGTTTAAGCCTATGCAGTTGTCAATGTTCAAAATTCTCCTTTTAGATAGTCTATTTTCGTGTTAACTTTTTAATTAAAAAGAAAAAGCTTAAAAGTTTTGCCACAGTCAGCCATTATCTCATCGAATAATAAAATTTAAAATGTTAACAAAAATAAGCTACCTTAAAACTTTAAAAAGCCTTTAAAGTAGCTTTATATTGATTCTTTTTGATTTATTTATAAATTCATAACATTTCTACACAACAAAAATCAAAAACCTTTTAATGCATTTACAATCGCATTCATATTATCATATATAATTGCTTTTTGTTCTTCAATTTTATTGTAAAGCTGTTTTAAGTATTGCACTTCTTCAAAATCCTTTGACTCTAAATAGGCTATATATTCATTAAAAAATTTTCTTGATAATAGCTGTTCTAGATTTTCTAAAATCATATTGCTATCATCTATTCTTTGAGGTAAAGTATTAACATAGTTAGATAGGGATATAACAAATCTTATCTTTATTAAACTAATCTGGAATGTTGTTGGTATAGTTAAAAATTCTAATATGTTTTGAAGCTTTTCTTTGAGGTCATTATCTTTTGTAGTTTTTTCTATTTTTACTATTTTGTCTAATATAGAAAAATACACTTTTTCTGCAACTATATCTTCATCAAAAATTTCATCTATCACTTCATCAAATATAGAATCAAAAAGTTCTTGTTGTTCTGTGTTTTTCTTTTTAAAGAATTCAGCAGCTTTTGTAAGGAACTTTAAATAAAATATATAAAATACATAAAATGGTATTTCAATTTCCATTTCAGGGTCTAAAATATAATTTAATTCATCTTCCATTTCCATAAGCATATTGGCACTTAAATATTCGGCAAATATAGGATATTTATAGAATATTTCCATCACTTTCTCCTTCACTAAGTCATGAGGTAATTTTTCTGCATCATTTATAACTTTTTCTAATTCATCTTCTCCATCCACAAGGTCAAATTCCGTTGCTTCTAAGATAGGTGTTGTAAATATCTTATAAGTTTTATCTATAACTGCTATTGAAAGCCAGATAAAGATATTTTTCATTTCTTCTTCGGTAAATTTTTCTGTACGTAGAGAATAGGCTAAATTCAATAAATAGTTTTCTAAAAAAGATGTATTAGATATTTCATCTAAAACTCTTTCCATTTCTTCCTCATTATCAAGATCTACATTCATTATAAAAGTAACCGGGATCCTTAAGTCTTTCAACCCTTCATTTTTTCTGAATATATTTACAATTTTTCTAAATAATTCTTCGGTTATTTCATCTTCATTTTCTTCATTAAGTTCTTCTAGTTGTTGTTTTCTTTCTCTCAATGATTCTATTAGTAATACTTTTAATTTTTCCACATTTACAGCTTCATTTTTACTATCCAGCTTAATTCCATACATTACACTTAATATTCGTATAAATTCATAATCATAAGGTAAAAATACGTCATCTTTTTCTATTTCTTTTAAGAGGGTTTTCTCAATTTTTTCTATGTTAGGAAGACAGCATTTTTTATATTTTTTTCCACTTCCACAAATGCATTCATCATTTCTATCAATATCAAAAATTTTACTCATTTAACGCCCTCCAAATTGATTTTTACTTTCTTTTTATAGATTACCACACTGTTTTCTTCTTGTCTATTATTTTTAAGGATACTTATCTCATTGTTCACGCATTTATTTATGTCTTTATCTATCATTTTTATAATAAAATGTTTACACCCTATTGACTTTGTAAAAATAATGTTATAATATAATTTGGAAACCAAAATATTAGGGAGGCAAATTGATGAAACTAGGGTATATAGACAATTTAGAAATGTTTTTACGAGAGATAAACCACATATTAAATTTATATACTCGAAGCTATCTCAACGAAAAAAATATAACAATGGCGAGGTTTTGGGTTATGAATAAGTTGTCGGCTGACAACCCAATAACCATGAAAGAATTGCAAAGAAGGTTGCTGCTGGCTCCTGGCACTCTGACAGGGCTTGTTGACAATCTTGTAAGTGATGGGCTCGTTGAAAGATGGCGAGATGAAACTGACAGAAGGCTTGTTTATCTTAAATTAACCCAAGCAGGTGATAAACTATTAAAAGAGATCTTACAATATCGTACATCAATACTCGCAAATATTTTGAAAAAAATTGATGGACTTGACGTAGAACGTCTAAACAGGGATTTGAGGTTAATTTGGAATCAATTGAAAGAATGTGAGACTTGCTAAATTTTAATTTGGAAGCAGGTGTTTATATGCCTTTTTCTGTTGAAGTTAAAAATCTAAGGAAGCTTTTTGGAAAGTATGAAGCAGTTGCAGGTATAAGTTTTACCATAAACGAAGGAGAAGTTTTTGGTTTATTGGGACCTAATGGAGCAGGAAAAACAACTACAATTCGTATGATAACTACGCTTTTGCCTCCGACATCAGGCGAAATCAAAATAGAGGGAATAAATGTTATAAAAAATGGAGGTTATATTCGAAATTTAATAGGATATGTACCGCAAGCCTTATCAGCCGATTCAACTTTAACAGGGTATGAAAATCTTCTAATTGTTGCAAAATTATTGCGCTTACCTAAAAAAGAGAGAGAAGAAAGGATTAATCATATTCTTGACATATTAAATTTAAGTGAAGCAGCAAACAGGATTGTCAAAGAGTACTCTGGTG
Organism: Thermoanaerobacter ethanolicus JW 200; assembly: GCF_003722315.1. Lineage (NCBI taxonomy): Bacteria > Bacillati > Bacillota > Clostridia > Thermoanaerobacterales > Thermoanaerobacteraceae > Thermoanaerobacter > Thermoanaerobacter ethanolicus. The sequence continues at coordinate 1,638,752 of NZ_CP033580.1, forward strand.
GTATGGTTAGGAAACTGGAAATCGGCCAGGCATTAATACATAAATCCTCTGAGTTATATTGTAGAACTTTTAAGAGGATATTTATTAAATAGTCCTATACCAAATGCAGGCTTGGATTGGCTAATAATAATATTCATAACTGTTATTTTGCAATTGTGTGCCGCATTATTATATCCAAGAATCGTTGTATGAAAGGAGATGCATACTGTGAAAAAATTGGAATACAAATGGATTGCACTTTCATGCACTACAATAGGTGCTCTTTTTTCTGTTCTTAATGGAAGTATGCTTTTAATTGCTTTGCCTGATATTATGAAAGCTTTACATGCTGATATGACTATAATCATGTGGGTTGTCATGAGTTACATGCTTTCTATTACAATACTTGTACCGACAATAGGGAGAATTGCAGATATGATTGGAAGAAAGAAATTATATGTTACAGGTTTTGCGATATTTACTCTCAGTTCTTTACTATCTGGAATGTCAAATTCGGGTATTCAATTGCTTTTGTTTAGAATTATTCAATCTATTGGTGGCGCCTTAATGATGGCTAATAGTACAGTGATTGTAACAGACGCTTTTCCTAAAAACGAATTAGGGAAAGCTTTAGGTATAAACAGCATGGTTATAAGCATTGCAAATGTCATAGGACCTATTTTAGGAGGATTTTTGCTTAAATTTGGCTGGAGAAGCATCTTCTACATCAATGTGCCATTTGGGATTATTGGCACGCTGTGGGCAGCACTACAACTTAGGGAAGTAGAGGCTCTTCCTGAGCATCAAAAATTTGATTATGCTGGTACTTTAGTATTTACCGTTGCTATGATAATACTTTTAATTGCCCTGTCTTTTGGAGGATTTGCAGGATGGGGGAATCCACACATTATTACTCTCTTTGTTGTCTCAATAGCCTTGTTTGTTTTATTCGTTTATATTGAAAATACCGTAGACCAGCCAATGCTTGATTTAAATCTTTTTAAAACGAGAATATTAGCTTTTGCCTATACGAGTAATCTTCTAAACGGAATAGCAAGAGGAGCCGTTACTTTTCTTTTGATTTTTTATTTGCAGGGTATTAAAGCAATGGATCCATTGACTGCAGGTATTTTATTGACACCATTTGCTCTTGCAATGATGGTAGTTTCTCCAATTAGCGGTTGGCTATCTGATAGGTATGGGTCACGAGAGTTAAGTAGTATAGGGCTACTTATATCTGCAGTAGGACTTGTAGGTTTTATGGGAATAAATGCTACAACGTCAATTACAAAGTTAATACTGTGGATGGCTATAATGGGTTTTGGCTCCGGACTATTTATATCTCCTAATACCAATGCTATAATGAGTAATGTTCCGGTCGACAAAAGAGGAATAGCGGCAGGAGTAAGGACAATGATGAACAATGCCGGAACAGTAATAAGTATAGCTTTGGCTATGGGAATAATTTCTTCAAGCATAGATCCGCAAGCAATGCAAGCACTTTTTGTAGGAACCCAAGTTGGGGCAAAAGGGATAGCAGTTGCTCAATTTATTAAGGGCTTAAGGTCTACTTTTGGGATATCTTTTGCAATAAGCTTGGTTGCAGCTTTTATATCCTATCTAAGAGGACCACAGCCCAAATGGGAATCAGAATATAGTGCTAATAAAAGAATGTAAGTAAGTTAAGATAATAAAAAACACCAGTAGCAGAAAGATGGATTGCAACGCAGAGAGAAAATATTGCTTTTGATAAAATCTAAGGAACCCTTTACAGCAGAAGGGTTCTTTACTTTTATAGCATAACAACTAAAACAAAAAAGTAGATAAATGCAATTTCTCAAATTGTTTTATCCTAAGACTAATCATAGTGCAAAATTATCGTAGGATTTTTAGATGATAAAAAATAAGAGACAACCCCTGTGATAAAATAGATTGTGGAAAACCAAAAAACATGAAAGGGGTGTCTCTTGTGAAAAAAATTAAGTTTGAAGATATTATACTACAAAATGCAACTACTTACATCAATAATGTGAGGGAAATTTTTAAAAAGTTATTAGATATAAATTGCAATAGGTCAAGTTCAAATTTTTGTATAAAATCCCTCTAGTTAGAATTTGTTCCTTCTTTTCTTTATCACCATCGTTCAATTCATCGTACCCCCTCCGACCCTTGGTGTCAAGGACGGACGAAAGCCTGGCGATAGCGTATCCTTGACACCAAGGGTCTACAGCAGTTACTAAAAACTGCTGGTGGTGATAAAGGTCATTTTATTGGAATAACCTTGTCCTTCGATTTTGTTGAAACTTTTTTTGCTACTCAAAATACTCAGTCGTGTCCAAATACTCTCTTCCTGAGGCCCATTTTTCATCTTGTTCCATTAATGAGGCTCCAATTAGGCAAATAGAAGATTCTCGACTGGGAAATATCCTTATTACTCTTTCACATCAACGAATTTCTTCATTTAACCGTTCTAACATATTAGTAGTACGAAGCCTTCTCCGATAAGGTTCAGGAAGTTCTAAGACCGCTATCGCATCTTTAAACCCCTCTTCTAAAACTTGTATTGCCTTAGTTACTTTATTTCAATTTCGTCCACACTACTTTATTAAAGCATAATAGTGCGGCAAAAAGGTGAATATCCTTAAGGCATTAGGAATATAGGGAAAAACCAGGTCACAACATAGAGAAGCCGCTAATGTAATAATTATAATTGCAATGAACTTGACTCTTTTAGACCCACTTTTAAGATTGTATGATTAAAAGTTAAATAACGAATAGGAGTTTCTTGATAAAAAACTACAGGCTTTTCCAGAAAATTATGCTTTTTATTAATAAGGTGTAAATTTTTTAATAAATTTTTTTTGTTTTCATATAGTTCTTCTTGTTTGCAGATGGTAAGAGATGTTAAAACCGCTGGAGCTGTAAGAAAACCGATATAACGGAGTAATTTTGAAAAAGCAAGCTGATAAAATCGGTATGGATAAGAATCAGAAAAATAGTAACTGGAAAAATTAAAAATAGGAATTATGCCATGCACATTTTCAGGAAGGTGGTATTTAAGGCTGGCAAGTAAAGGTTGCACTGACGAGGCGCTAATGAAACTAAAAGGTGGAGATAATTCGCTGACTTCTAAAGAATTTTTCACTTGAAAAAGTTTAAATGTAGAACCGACTTTAAAAAGAGCTAAAGAATAACGGTAACCAAATAAAACGGCAGCACCTCGGGCTATTTGTAACAAAGGAGCAAATTCGTAAATTTTACCGCAAGTTTGTGGTAAAAAATCTTCGGTTAAGCAGACGGCTTCGTTTTCAACCCAATATATTCCTGGGGAGTAAGGAGCAAAAAAATCTCTAAGTTGCTTAATATAAGGATATACTGTAACCATAAAATTATTAGCTATTAGCAAAGCTTTTTCTCGTTCATAAAAGCCAAGCTGGGGATAATCCTGAGATTTTAAGATTGTTGCCGAAGTAAGTTTTTTAAGTATACGAATAGCTTTGTCTTCTTTTTCAGGGTAGACTAGACCAAAAGGCGCAATGATGGAGATTACATTGGCTTTTTTAATCCGCTCTTTATTTTCTTCTAATTTTTGTAAAAGTTTTTCTGGGGTTACTTGAAAGATTGTTACTAGTTTTTGTAAATTTTGGGATTTGGTAAAAAAAGCACTAAATTGCTCTGGTACTAGGCGAAGATGAAAGATTGGCTTAATATCACTTTTTGCTGAAGAAGAAAGAGGTGGAGTAAAATAGACTTTAATTACATCTTTTCTAGATAAACCTAGTATGGAAAGGCAGTGCTCTAATTCATCTAAAAAAGTCTGCCAAGAAAATTTTCCTTCATAAAGAAGGTACTTACCTGAGCCAGCGATAAGAGTTCCAGATTGACCATTCAAAAAAATTCCAAGTGCAAGTTTCAAGAAAATACCTCCTTTTTATGGTAGTAGTCCCAATATAGCTTTTCCAGTGGCACGTAAGTAGTTCGGTAGCCAAAACATTGAGGGCCAACGACATCTAGAGCTTTGCTGATTCTGAGTCGAAGCGGTGCTGGAAGGCCCAGAAGTGCCAGCTGTTGTCCTTCATAAATTTCGTTGTTGTTTACTGGTTTAAGTTTATTTAAATCAATTGCAGAAATTAAATCAGGCACGCTAGCAACCATATTACCGTTTTTAAAAGCGAGCAGGTTTTCATATTGAAAAAGAAGTTGTAATTTTTCACCTTTTGGCGAAATTAATGTTGCAGCTTTCCATTTAGTAATTTCATATGTGGAGATGCTTGTTACGGTACCTTGGAAAATTTCCACTACTGGCCCGTAGAAAGAGTTAGAAGTTACTTCTAAAAGCAAGCTAAACAATTCACGATAATTATCAGCTTGTAGAAAGCATTCACCTATTTCTCGAGCAAAAGTTAACGTGCCTGGAAGAAGAACTCTTTTTAGCACAGAACCAGGATAAGGAAAACCAGCAAAATAACCTACTCCTCCCTGCTGGGAAATAATCTGGCGAGTATTCAATTCTAAAAGGAAGGTATCTTGCTTATCAAGAAACGAATGCAAATTATAGTTGCTGTCAATTAACACTAAAGGAGTAGCAGTTAAATTTTCAAGATGATAGGTGGTCATTTGCAATTCGGGAAAAGCTCGCCCCATAGCATCGCCATCAGTAACTGGTAAGCCTGTTTGAAGCGCAGTTAAGAGTGGGTAAAAAATATTAACCCCTGCTCCTTCAACGATTGAGATCCCCTTAAACTTAGCACCAGTATATTTTTCTAACTCCTCAATAATAATACGTGCTTCCATTCCCGAAGGTAGGCTTTCTTCACTTAATTCCGGTGAGCCTAGAAGACCTACGCCGCAAAAAAAATTGTTTTCTGGCAATTCATCAAGGGTTAGTAATGGAATAGCACGGTTTTGTAAAACTTTATGAAGCTCAGATGCTAAAAGATAGCTTTTCCCGCCACCACCCGAACCGAGGAAGATACTGCCATACCAAAGTGGTTCAATCCAATCAATGGTAATTTCTTGCATAGTTACACCTACCTTAGATGGTATTTTCTAAGCCAACGATAGAGAGTTGCCAGACTAATGCCTAACTCTTGAGCAATTAACTTTTTGGACTGGGTAGAATTACCGTATTTAGCTAATAGAATTTCTAACTGATCTTTTAATTGATCGACCTGGATAATTGGATGGGTGGTTTTAACTTCACCAAACTGGGATTTACTAGAGGAAAAACCGTTTTGTAAGTACTTTGGTAGATAATGCGGAGTAATTTTATCACCTTTACAAATAGAGACGGCGTAAGTAACTACGTTTTTTAATTCTCGTATATTTCCTGGCCAATTATAATTCTGAAGTATTTGAATAGCTTCGGGGCTAAAGACTTTAAATGGCTTATCTTGTTCAAGACAAACATTTTTTAAATAAAAATCCAAAAGCAGAGGTATATCATCTCGACGCTCACGTAGTGGTGGTATGAAAACTGGAAAAACATTTAAGCGGAAGAATAGGTCTTCTCTGAAGAGTTTAGCATCAATTAATTCTTTTAAATCTTTATTAGTTGCCGCAATAATTCTTACATCAATTGGACGGGAAACAGTAGCTCCAATTCTTTCTACTTGTCGGTTCTCCAAAACCCGTAAAAGTTTTGCTTGTAATTGGATGGGCATGTCACCAATTTCATCAAGAAAAATTGTTCCACCATTAGCAAGTTCAAATTTACCAGGCTTGCCGCCACGACGAGCACCTGTAAATGAGCCGTCTTCGTAGCCGAAAAGTTCGCTTTCAAGAAGGTTATCGGGAATTGCAGCACAGTTTATTGCAATAAAAGGATGGTTTTTCCGAGGACTTAAGTAGTGAATATAGCGGGCAAAGAGTTCTTTACCAGTGCCACTTTCACCTTGAAGTAGTACTGTGCTGTCGGTTACTGCGATTTGTCGTACAAGGTCTTTTATTTCTAAAAAACGAGGGTTTTTACCTGGAATAGTAAAAAAAGAATCGTCGTGAAAAAGGAATTTGTTTTCTTCCTGCTTGGTTGGTTCTGTTTTCCAGACTATCGAACCCGTTGTTATTCCATCTTTTGTAAAAATACGATAATAAAAGTTTCCCCATCTGGTTTTTATAAAACCTTCTGGCTCACCTGTCTGACTTACCTTTTCCCAAAGGGTAAAGGTAGAAAGTTGGATAGGCGAATGAGTTTGACTTAAAATTAGTTGTCCTTTATTGTCAAAAAGGAAAAACTCTATATTAAATTGATTTGCCAAAAATTGCAATGCTTCCGCGATTAACAAATTATCGGATTTTTGTTCAGGAATATATAACATTTCCAATACAGTCAAAAGAAATTTAACAAGGAATGCGGGTGTTAGCTTTAAATCTCTATCAATGTTTTTAGGCAATGCAACCACAAAAATATCTTCTTCTAGTTTAAAGGAAAGTATTAGCTCATAAGGGCAAGCAGTGCCTTCCGGGCAAGTGGGCGTACAGGGTGGTGCCCAAACACGATAGCCTGTTTTCGGAAGTGAAATAAATGAGAAACATTTTTCCGGAAGATTGGTCATAACGCCAAAAGTTTCTTTAAGAGAATCAATAAAAGAATCAATAAAAGCTTTTCTCATAAATTTTATCACCACTTAAAATGAGAAATTTTAATAGCCATGAGAAAACATGATAAAAAATGAGAAATTTTGAGAATAAATGAGAAAATAAAATAAAATATAAAAAATATAAGTTAATTTTTATTATATTTTAATTCAAAAGAAATTCTGCGTCAATAGTTTTTTCTTAGCTATAAAATTTTTAAACGTTTTAATTTTGCTTACAATTGGCATTTTAAGATTAAGAAAATTTTTTTAACACATCTCACTTTTTTTTTTTTTACCTTTCAAAATGGAATTCTACTTATTATCAAGAACTTTCCCATCGTATAACTTTACACATCCTTAGTTAAAATCATAAAAGTTTGGCGAAGAAATTGGCATGATTTTTGCTAAACTATTGCTTCACAGAATTAACTTTTTAAACTTTAAAAAATTAACTTTTTAAAGAGGAGGAGCCAAAATGGCTTTTAAGACTGCTGATGACTATTCTTTAAGTCGTGTTCCATTAAATGCACGACGTCCTATGTGGGAGGTTTTCATGATTCGTTTTGGCAGTGTGGTTTGTTTGCCTTTACTTATGACTGGTGCCACTATAGGCTATGGCATGACAATGAAAGATGTAATTATTGCTACTTTATTGGGTGTTACAATTATGGAAATTGTCAGTTTTTTAACTGGAGTAGCTGGAGCTTTAGAAGGAATGTCTACTAGTTTTCTTTCTCGCTGGGCAGGCTTTGGTCAACTAGGTTCGAGTCTTATTGGACTTGTAATTTCAATTACGGCTACGGGTTGGTTTGGTATTCAAAATTCTGTTTTTGCTGAGGGACTTTATAGTGCTTTTAGGGGTAAGGTTAATATTCAGTTATTAATGCTTATAAGTGGTATTGCAATTACATTAATTGTAGTTTATGGTTATAAAATGCTTAGCTATACAGCAAATATTGCTGTTCCTGCTTTTATAGCCGGAGTATTGTGGGCTACATTTAAAATGTTAGGTAACTACAATATGAGCGAAATTCTTTCATCTCCCCCTCCGGGTCCGCATCTTACTATTGGTGTTGCTGCAACTATGATAGCGGGTGGCTTTATGGTAGGTTCGGTTATAACGCCTGATCTGAGTAGGTTTAACAGAAACGCCAAAGATGTTTTTTGGATGACTTTACTAAGTCTACTTTTAGGAGAAATATTACTAAACTTTATAGGAGCCACGATGGCACATGCAGCAAGTACAAGCGATGTTGTTAAGATAATGTATAATCTAGGTGGTTGGTTTGCTGCATTGTTGGTTATTTTTTCAACTATAAAAATTAATGATTTAAATCTTTATGCTGCTTCATTGGGTGTTACTAATTTTTTAGATGCTGCCTTTAATGTAAAAGTTAACCGGGGAATAGTTACATTGATTATTGGAATAATAGGAACAGCACTTTCTATGATGGGAATATTAGAGAAATTTACAAGTTTTTTGATGATATTAGGAATTGCAATACCACCTATTGCAGGAATCATGGTTGTTGATTATTTTATCTTAAGGCGTTTCAAAAAAGAACTTGAGGAAAGTCGTGCAGAGGGCAAATTACCGGAGATTGTGGAGCATATCAATCCTATTGCATTATTAGCTTGGTTAATTGGAGCTTTAATAGGTTATTATGTTCAGTGGGGTATTCCAGCATTAAATTCTTTAGTGGCTGCTGGTTTAGCACACTGGTTAATATCGAAAATGTGGGCTATAACCACAGGCTGTAAAATGATTCGTTTTGTAAAAGGTGAGAATGCATGAAAAGGATGGTAGTAAAATATAACTTTTTTAGGAAAATTTACAAAAAATCTATTAAAAATGTTTAGAAGGAGGTACAACAAAAAATGAAAAAGGATATAGAAAAAATTAAGAAAATCGATGTGCAAGTAGTCGAAGACATTGCGGTTGGAGCTGCTCTTCTCGGAACTGGGGGAGGAGGAGACCCTTATGTAGGCAAACTCATGGCTATTCAAGCTCTACAAAAAAATGGTCCAGTAGAACTTATTGATGTTGACGATATCCCCGATGATGCATTAGTTGTTCCTGTAGCAATGATGGGAGCGCCGACAGTATTAGTAGAAAAAGTACCCTCAGGAAAAGAGATTTTCAAGGCTTTTGATAGTCTCCAAAGTTTCCTTGGGAAGGAAGTATATGCGGTTCTTCCTATTGAAGCTGGTGGAGTTAATTCAATGATACCTATTATGGTTGCAGCTGAGAAGAAACTACCACTGGTAGACGTAGATGGCATGGGAAGGGCTTTCCCGGAGCTGCAAATGGTGACATATCACCTTTATGGAGTTTCTGCAACACCTATGGTTTTAGCAGATGAAAAAGGTAATTCTATACTTTTACACACAATCAGTAATTTCTGGACGGAAAGTCTTGCTAGAAATGCTACGGTAGTTATGGGTGGATCAGTTATGATAGCAATTTATCCGATGACTGGAAAAGATTTAAAACGAGCAGGAATAAGAAATGTTATTTCTTATTCGGCTCAAATTGGAAGAGCGATACGCGAAGCCCACAAGAAAGGTGAAGATCCTATAGAGGCACTTTTAGAAGTGACAGGTGGATACATGCTTTTCAAAGGCAAAATTTCTGATGTGCAAAGGCGTACTACTGGTGGATTTGTCCGCGGGGAAGCTCATATTGATGGAATTGACCAATATAAAGGGGAAGCCATGACTATTAATTTCCAAAATGAAAATTTAATAGCTCGCCGCAATGGAAAAGTTGTAGCTACCGTACCTGACTTGATTTGTACCGTTGACGCCCATACAGCTTTACCTATAACCACCGAAGGATTACGTTATGGACAGAGAGTATTTATTATAGGAATTCCGTGTGATAAGAAGTGGAGAACTGAAAAAGGCATTGAAACTGTTGGTCCGCGTTACTTTGGATATGATGTTGATTATATACCTTTAGAAGAACTCAATAGAGGTTAAAAGGAGGTAGAAAAAGATGGAATATCGTATTGGAATTGATGTTGGTGGGACCAATACTGACGCAGTCTTAGTAAATGAAAATATGGAACTAATAGAGAGTGTTAAAGTACCGACTACTAAAGATGTTTCAAGCGGTATATTTGAAGCATTGAATAAGGTATTAGATAAAAGTAACATAGATCGCAAAAAGATAAAATATGCAATGTTAGGAACAACCCATGCTACAAATGCCATTGCTGAGCGCAAAAGGCTTTGTAAGACTGCAATTATTCGAATTGGTAAACCCGCAACCGAAGCAATTGCTCCGCTAGTTGGTTGGCCTAAGGATTTGGTTGAGGCGATAGGGAATCATTATTACCTAATTGCCGGTGGAAATGAATTTGATGGCAGAGAAATAAGTCCACTAGATGAAGATGAGCTTCGTAAAATCGCCAAGGAAATTAAAGGCAAAGTAGAAAGTGTTGCGGTAATATCTGTATTTTCTCCGGTTAGCAATAAACATGAATTAAGAGCAAAAGAAATATTGCAAGAAGTTCTTGGGGAAATACCAATATCTCTATCTCATGAAATTGGTTCCCTTGGCCTACTTGAGAGGGAAAATGCTACTGTTTTAAACGCCGCTTTAGTTGAAGTTGCTCGGACAACTGCTAATAGTTTTAAAGATGCTTTGAAACGAGAAGGTCTTACAGAGGCTACCGTATATCTTTGTCAAAACGATGGAACTTTAATGTCGATTGATTATGCGATGCGTTATCCTATCTTAACAATTGCTTGTGGTCCTACAAACAGTATTCGTGGAGCAGCTTTTCTTAGTAAGCTAGAAAATGCATTAGTGCTTGACGTTGGTGGAACTACAAGTGACATTGGAGTTATTTCTCAGGGATTTCCTAGAGAATCTTCCATTGCAGTAGAAATTGGCGGGGTGCGGACAAACTTTAGAATGCCTGACTTAATTTCACTCGCACTTGGCGGTGGTACAATTATTCGTGAAGAGAACGGCGAAATTAAAGTAGGTCCTGAAAGTGTAGGGTATAGAATTACCGAAGAGGCTTTGGTATTTGGAGGGAAAACCATAACTGCTACTGACATTGCAGTTCGTTTAGGATTGGCAGAAGTAGGTTCTAAGGAAAAAGTAAAAGATATACCTTTAGAATTTGCTAAGCGAGCACATGCCAAAATGCAAGAAATGATTAATGAAGCCATTGACAAAATGAAAACCAGTAAAGAACCACAACCTCTTGTATTGGTTGGCGGAGGAAGTATTATTGTTGCCGATGAAGTACACGGTGTAAATGAAATAGTAAGGCCGAAAAATTTTGGAGTAGCCAATGCTTTAGGTGCTGCTATAGCTCAGGTTAGTGGTGAAATAGATCGCATTTATTCTTTGAGTGATATGAGCAGAGAGGCAGCATTAAACGATGCAAAGCAACGGGCAATAAATGAAGCAATAAAAGCAGGGGCTAATCCTGAATCAGTGGATGTCGTTTATGTTGAAGATATACCTTTAGCTTATCTTCCCGGAAATGCAGTTAGAATTAGAGTTAAAGCAGCAGGAAATTTAATTTAACAGACTTTAGTAATTTACTTCCATCTTCTATAAAATGGAGATGAATTAGAGTATAAATGGAAACCAAATCTGGGGAGGCATTTACCTTACGAGTAGTAGGTGAGCACGACATGAACTAGTGTCTGTGGAGGATGCGATAGCATTCTATGAAGCAGGGAGCCACTGCCTAATATAGATGGAAGGCAATTCATTTAATTTTAAAAAACAAGGAGGGTTACTTATGAAACTAAAAATTATTGTACCGATTACCTCGGAGGCATTTAATGAAGAAGTTAAAAGGGAAATCAAGCACTATGTAGATCCTGATGATTATGTTGATGTTGAAAATTTGGATTATGGTCCAGCATCCATTGAATGCGAATATGATGAAGCTATGGCTGTACCAGATATCTTAAATAAGGTAAAGAAAGCTCAAGAAGAAGGATTTGAGGGTATAGTTATTGATTGTTTTGGGGATCCGGGGGTACATGCTGCACGGGAACTTGTTGATATACCCGTTTGCGGTGGTTTTGAACCTTCTATGCAAATTGCTTTAGGACTTGGTCAAAACATTGGTGTTGTTACAGTTTTGCCCAATGTTATTCCAATGTTACACGATTTAGTTGCCAAGATGGGAATAGAAAAGCGAATAAAAGCACTACGATATGTTAACATTCCAGTATTAGATTTGGGCGATAAGAAAAAATTAGAAGATGCCTTATTCAAGGAAAGCTTAGATGCAATTCAAAAAGAAAATGTTCATGTTATTGTATTAGGTTGTACTGGCATGATGGGAGTGGCTAATAATCTAATGAACAGGTTAAAAGAAGCTGGTTATGATGTTCCAGTAATAGACCCGGCCTTTGCTGCGGTAAGAATGGTTAAAACTTATATACGCATGGGATTGAAGCATAGCCGGTTGACTTACATGACTCCTCCTGCAAAACCATATACTTGGTGGGGAAAATAGTAAAAAACTTTTGCTTATAATGGCCAGGTAAACTTTCCTTTTACATGCGTAAAAGATAAATTATATCATAAGATAAAAATATTACCAATTAGCTGGTTTTACATGTGGTTTATCGACTAAGACAAAAAAGAGAAGTACAAATGCTTTAAAAGCAGCACTAATATTTAGGTTAGTGAAATAATAACCAAACCAGCCCAAAGAGATTGCCAGAAGAGCAAATACGTAATCAAGTATTAAGTCCTATCCTATTGTCCAAGCAATAAGTTTTTTCATTAGCATATAGGTGTAGTTATAGGTAGAACCTATAATTGGAAATATGTATGCCAATTCTGCATAGAAATTGCCGCAAAAGCACAAGCTAATCTTGCCAGAATATATGAGAACACAACTGCAAGACAAAATTTTTCAGTTGTAGCAACACCAGTAATTACAAATATACCTGTACCTATAATTGTGCTTATTCCAATTACTATTAAGTCAATGGCACTTAAGACTTCTTTAATTTGGTTCTATAATAAATGTTGATGTAATCCCTAGCCACGTCAACATTTATATAGAACCGTTATTTTTATAATTTATAAACCATAATTAAAATTTTTTGCAGGAATCTCCCTATTAATAGAGAATTAAGCACTATAAACTAAAAAGATCTGACTGTGTAGATGAGAAGAGAAAGAAGAATAATAGAAGCAAAGTATATGCGACTACTTCTCATTACTAGCAGGGTGTGCACTTCGGCAAATGAAGCGAAGAATACTTCAATTTTCCACACTAAATTTTGCTCTTACTCTGCCGCGCTTGCTGCGCTATGTCCCTACCCCGATGCAGAAGTCAAGATTGTTGATGATCAAATAGAAGATATACCTTACCATGATCCTGTTAACCTCGTCGGGCTCACTGCTGAAACTCCTCATGCGCCAAGAGCTTATGAAATTGCTGAAGAGTTTCAACGCCAAGGGGTTCCCACTATCATGGGCTGAGCTCATGCAATACTTTTAGTGACTGCCGAAGGCCCTTGGTGTCAAGAACGGGTAAAAGCCCGGTGATAGTTTATCCTTGATGCCAAAAGGGCTGGAGGTGGTATAATAAGCCGAACGGTGGTGATAGAGAGAAATCAGATTCTAACCAGAGGAATTTTACACAAAAATTTGGACTTGACTAAATAGAACCTTGTTTTTTATAAAGATTTTGATGTAAATAGAGAAGGAATTTGAGAATATGTGTAGAAATTAAAAATTTAAAAGTATAAAACAGTAGCTATTGCAGAGGAAGATTGTTAAAATTTAGACATTAAATAAAGTTATCAAAAGCTAAAAATTTTAATTGGTTTTCATTACATCAAAAAAGCTGTATCCTTTCTTTCTTGGAATATAGGTGTAAAATAAGAATGTATAATTATTTATCTTAGCAGAAGGGAAGAGAACACTGATGAATTTTGTGGTGTTTGCAATTTAGATAATACCTATTTTGAGGCGAGAAGGTGAGAAAAATGGGAGAAGTTAAGTTAAGAGATGTAATTGACGTAAAAAAAGTAGAAGAAATATTACAAAATTTCTCGGATGTTACAGGACTTGGTGCCATTATCGCAACACCAGATGGAGAAAGTATTACAAAACCTAGTAATTTTACAGAACATTGTTTACTCGTAAGAGATACTTTGCATGGAAAAAAAGGATGTTTTAGATCTGATGCAGAATTAGGTAGGCTTTCTTTACAAAAAGGGGGGGTAGCTATTTCACTTTGCCATTGTGAGATAATTGACTTGGCAGCTCCATTACTGGTAGATGGGAAATGTTGGGGATATGTATTATGTGGACAAGTATTTTTATCTCCTCCTACAGAAGAAATGGTTAAAAGAGCAATAGATCGGGCAAAGAATTTCGGCATAGCTCCTGAAGTATATCTTGAAAAATTTTTAAAGATAAAAGTAGTGCCCCAAGATTACATTATAGCAGCTGGGAATATGCTCCAGATTATTGCTAGTTACTTAATAGAACTTGGCCTTAATAAACTTATGCAAGAAAAACTTCTTGAGGAAACTAAACGGAGGTCCGAATATGAAAATATTATTAAAACTTTAGAGCTAAAAACTCTTCAGTCTCAAGTAAATCCTCATTTTTTATTCAATACCCTCAATACGGCTGCTCGATTAGCCTATTTAGAAAATGCGCCACGAACAGCGGAAATTATCTATTCTCTTGCTAGTCTTCTTAGGTATTCACTTCGAAATCTAGACCAACTTGTTGCCTTAAAAGAAGAGATATCGTACTTAAAACACTACCTTCATATCCAAGAAATAAGATATAAAGACCATATAAAATCGCAAATTGATGTTCCAACTGAAATCGAAAACGTACTTCTTCCGGTCATGAGTCTACAACCCATAGTAGAAAATGCTATAATTCACGGTCTGGAAGAAAAAGAAGAAGGGGGAGTAATTAATATAAAAGCTTATCAAAAGGATGAAACAATATTCATTGAAGTAAAGGACAATGGAGTGGGAATAGATAAGAAAATGCTTGAAGTAATTAAGAATGATATCGAAAAAGGTAAAGGACATACAACGGCACTAGGCCTACAAAATGTTGATAGACGAATAAAAATGTACTTTGGAAAAGAATATGGGTTAGAAATAAGGAGCGAAAAAGGAAATGGCACTTTAGTTGTTTTAAAAATACCGATAATTAAGAAAGAGGTGGGAAAATATAATGAAATACAAAGCAATGATTTGTGATGATGAGCCTTTAGAAAGAGAAGTACTTTCTATGATTGTTGATAAAACAGGTTTGCCAATTGAAGTAATATGCGATGCCAAAAATGGAAATGATGCAATTAATAAAGCTAAAGAATTTCAACCTGATATAATCTTTATGGATGTTAAAATGCCAGGAATTGACGGAATAACTGCTGCAAAGGAGATAATAACTTTTCTTCCCAACGTGAAGTTAATAATAATAACTGCTTATGATGAATTTGAATATCTCAAAGAAGCTTTAAAATTGGGTGTTATTGAATATCTTTTAAAACCTGTAACTCCAGAAGAGGTTGAGACGGTTGCCCGAAAAGTAATAGAAATCTTTGAGAATGAAAGGTTAAATGAAAAAAGAGAAGAAGAAACAAGGAAGATTATACAAGATATGAGTAAAATTATAAAAACAGGAATATTAGCGGCAAAAATTCTGGGGTGCTTTTTTGAAGAAGAAGTATCTGATATAGAAATGAAATATTTAGGAATACAATCACTCCCCAACTCCGTATTAATAATTGTTCCAGAAATTGAAACTCAAAGCAAAAAAATAATACACAATAAATATGCTGTGTACCATACAATTGAAAAAATTACAAGAAAACATTCAGACATTTTTGTACTTGCTTTAGGAGAAAAAATAGTTATTGGATTTAATGGTAGTAAATACGATAGATATGAGCTAGCAATTAAATTGAAAGAAGAAGTGGAAACAAAGACAGGAATTATTACTACAATTGGAATAAGTGATATAGGAGAATTTAATAATTTAAAAAAGTTATTTGAAGAAACAGATGAAATGGTGAAATTAGGAAAATTTTTTCTAGGAGAAGGAAATATAATAAAGAAGGAAGATATAGAAGTATTTCTAAAGCCTCACTTTGTTTCTTTAAATACCAAAAGGAAGCAAGAAGAAATGATAGAATTTTTACAATTAGGGGATAGTCAAAAAGCGCTCCAACTTCTAAAGGAGGTTGTAGGGGAAATTCTAACAACAACTAAAAACAATTTATTGGAATGCCAAATAAATCTTATAGAGATAATGATGAGAATAGTCAAAACAATAAGTGAAGTAGGAATGCTAACTGGTGAAGAAGGCAGAGTATTTCAATTTTGCTTTAGTCATTTGCAAAAACTTATGAGGACTCAAAATTATAGAGGTATTACCTTGTGGGCTACATCATTTTTAGAAGAAATTAGCGATCTTTTTGCTGGTGCCAAAAGGAATGAGAATAATATAGTCGAACGAGTAGTAAAGTATATAAATGAGAATTTTGAAAAAGAAATAAGGTTAAAAGAACTTTCTCAAACAATATATCTTAATCCTGAATATTTTAGTAGACTTTTTAAGAAAGAGGTTGGATGCACCTATGCTGAATATCTTACACGAATAAGAATTGAGGCAGCGAAAAAATATCTAGCTAATCCTTCGTTAACAATTTCTGAAATTGCAAGAAAGGTTGGCTATCAAGATGCTAATTATTTCAGTAAAGTATTTAAAAAAGTTGTTGGAATTTCTCCTAGTGAGTTTAGAAAATTGGCTCTTTGTCAATAGTTGGGGTGGGTATTTTTTCTGAATGCCAACCTTTAAATTTTATCACATAATATGGTAATGATTGTTAGTTATTAGTTATAATAAGAGAGAGAGAGTTAGAAGTATGAGTGGGTATTTATCCATGCTTTTCCATTCAGGCTTCATAATGATTGAAATATCTTTTGTTTACAAAAATATTTATGCCTTTTATCACTAAAAATAGCATTAAATTTGAATATCAAGCATTACAATATAATATTCTTTTTCTGAATCGATGGAAGTTTCTATAACCATATGCAATTCTCTTAATGAAAAAGTCAATATATTTTTGTACAAAAAGTGGAATATAATTTTGTTAAAAGTTTCAGAGAAAAAATAGAAAGCTTTTAAAAGATGAAAATGAAAAATTTCATATTAAAATAAATTATTTCCAAAATTTATAATTTTATCAAGATAAAAACCAGGAGTATCTTAAAAATAACCATTTTTAATGTTAATCAACAGTGCCATTTTTTAAATTAATTCGATAGAAAGGAATGTATAAAATATGAAATGGCTAATTATTTTAGGCTTTGCAATATCAGCAAGCATAGACAACTTTGGTGTAGGCCTTTCTTATGGCATACGAAATATACGAATAAGTTTTTTCTCTAATGCTATTATCGCAATAATAGCTTTTTTGTTCAGTATATCTGGGATTATCTTTGGCAAATGGTTAAATTCAGTACTGCCTGGGTCACTTTCTATTTTTGTAGGGGCTTTTTTGCTGTTTATAATCGGACTTAGAATTATTTTACTAGCCGTACCTCGCAAGTCAGTTAACAAAAAGGTAAGACAGTCAAAATATAATTCTATAAAAGACATTTTAGAAAGTCCCGAAATTGTAGATTTGGATAAATCAGGAGAAATCAGTTTGATTGAAGCAATTCTTTTAGGAATAGCCCTTTCAGCAAATGCTCTTACCAACGGTTTGGGTGCAGGCATTTTAAGCTTTTCTCCTTTTACTATATCATTAACTACATCAATTGGAAGCTTTATTTCTGTTTGGGTAGGTGTAAAATTAGGAAAAAGAGTTGCGGAAATACGGATAGGTTCTTTTACACTTAGTCAGTTTGGAACACTGATAAGTGGTATTATTTTACTATTTATAGCAATTAGTACTTTGTTTTAATTGACCATATTAAATTAACGTTATTCCATTAATATTAATAATTTTTTAATAAATGAAATAAGATGTTTTTTAGTGCTTTTTTCTTATGTCCCTTATTACAAAGGGATTTTTTTACGTGCGCCCGGCATGGGCGATAGCTAGGCGGTGAAAGTCCGCTGTGGGCTTGGTAGTGGGAACCACTAGCCAAGAGCAAGGGTGTCCATCGTGAGGTGGAATCTGAAGGAAGCTTAAGGCAAAATCTCGGTCTGATGAACAAGAACCAGATAAGAGGCTGAATTGGGGTGGATGAGTTTGCGTAACAAAACGAAGTCCAACACTACCCGAATCCCATACAGTAAATCTGGCAGATATATGAGATGAAAGTTATCGTTCTTACCCGGGGAGGTCTCAAGGATAAGTCATGGAAGTAAAATCTGAAGTGACAACCCATGCAGTGATGTATGGCTGAACCTTGAGAAGTCAGCAGAGGTCATAGTACTTATCTAGACATGAATAGATAAGGAAGGACCGAACGTTAGGAGGTTTTGGAAATCTTATGGACTCGAAAGATATGCAGAGACTGCAGACAACTCAACAAAGAGGCTATCCGTTGAATAGAGAAATGGAATTTCAAAAGACAACGGAAGTGCATAGTATATCATCGGCGTCGGAAGATGGAAGAAACGAGGTACAAAGATATACCGGCAAGATGCTTGAAATGATAGTAGAACGAGGGAACATGAGAGCAGCATACAAGCGCGTTGTTGCAAATAAAGGAAGCCATGGAGTCGATGGGATGGAAGTAGATGAACTTCTACCGTATCTCAAAGAAAACTGGCCAACCATAAAACAACAACTGCTGGAGGGGAAATACAAACCACAACCAGTGCGAAGAGTAGAAATTCCCAAACCAGATGGAGGAGTAAGACTCCTAGGAATACCTACAGTACTAGACAGACTAATACAACAAGCAATAGCCCAAATACTAAATAAAGTCTACAACCATACATTTTCAGATAGCAGTTATGGATTCAGACCAGGACGCAGTGCAAAAGACGCAATAAAAGCCGCAGAAGCATACATAAATGAAGGATACACATGGGTTGTAGATATGGACTTAGAAAAGTTCTTTGACAGAGTAAACCACGACATAATAATGTCCAAACTAGAAAAGCGGATAGGAGATAAAAGGGTACTAAAGTTAATACGAAGATACCTAGAATCAGGAGTAATGATAAACGGAATCAAAGTATCAACAGAAGAAGGGACACCCCAAGGAGGGCCATTAAGTCCCCTATTAGCAAACATAATGTTGGACGAACTAGACAAAGAACTTGAGAAACGAGGGCATAAATTCTGCCGATATGCAGATGACTGCAACATATATGTAAAAAGCAGGTCTGCAGGAAACAGAGTAATGAAGAGCATAAAGAAATTCATAGAAAGCAAATTAAAACTAAAAGTCAACGAAGCAAAAAGTGCTGTAGATAGACCATGGAGAAGAAAATTTCTTGGATTTTCATTCTATACAAAAGAAAACGAAGTAAGAATAAGAATCCATGAAAAATCCATCAAAAGGTTTAAGGAAAAAGTAAGAGAAATAACCAATCGGAACAAGGGAATAAGCATGGAAAACAGAATAAAAAGACTAAATCAAATAACAACAGGATGGGTCAACTATTTTGGATTAGCAGACGCGAAAAGCATAATGAAAACCCTTGACGAATGGATAAGGCGAAGACTAAGGGCATGTATATGGAAACAATGGAAGAAGATAAAAACGAAGCATGATAACTTAGTAAAACTAGGAGTAGAAGAACAAAAAGCCTGGGAATACGCCAATACAAGGAAAGGCTACTGGAGAATATCCAATAGCCCAATCCTAAATAAGACTCTTACAAATAAATACTTTGAAAGCATAGGTTATAAGAGTTTATCCCAAAGATATCTAATTGTACACAATTCCTAATGAACCGCCGTATACCGAACGGTACGTACGGTGGTGTGAGAGGACGCTGAATAAAATAATTATTCAGCTCCTACTCGATATTTAATATATATATTTTTTCATTAAAATAATGCGAGGACGCCAATTAATAGTCAAAGAGATCTATTAGATACCAGTTATAAAGTTTCTAGTTTTTAATAAATATATAATTTTATGTATAATTTCTGTTAACGCGATGTTAAATTTCTATGCAAAAGATTAGAACTCATTCTGGTGGGATGTCAAAAAAGAACATCTAGAAGTCAAAAAAATTCTATTACAGTTATAATACTTAATTAGTAATTTTTTCTATAAAATTAATTCATCTATTTATTACAGTGGATATGTCATTTTTATTAAGAGGTAATTTTGTTATTAAAGCGAATTATAAATAAAGAAAAATAAAATATTAAAAAACAAACTATTATGGAGGTGTCTTTTAATGACAGGTGAAGCATTAGGAATGGTAGAAACAAGAGGATTAGTACCAGCAATTGAAGCTGCAGATGCGATGGTAAAGGCAGCAAACGTAAAACTAGTTGGTTATGAAAAAATAGGGTCAGGATTAGTAACTGTAATGGTAAGAGGAGATGTAGGGGCGACTAAGGCTGCTACTGACGCAGGGGCAGCAGCAGCAAGAAAAGTTGGTGAGGTTGTATCTGTCCATGTAATTCCAAGACCTCACGCAGATGTTGAGAAGATTCTTCCTAAAGCTGAAGAGTAAAAATTTTATGTGAAAGAAAGGAGGTACTAGGATAATATGGATGAACAAGTAATCAAAAAAGTAGTCGAAGATGTATTGAAAAAAGTAGGAATAGAGCAAAAAGAAGAAAATAAAGCAAATAGAGGAGAGCCAGTAATTACAAATCCAGGCTTGACTGAATTTGTAGGTACTGCACTAGGTGACACAATTGGATTGGTAATTGCAAATGTGGATGCTTCTTTGCATGAGAAAATGGGAATTGACCCAAAGTATCGTTCTATAGGAATAATTGGTGGTCGTACAGGAGCAGGACCACAAATAATGGCTGCGGATGAAGCAGTAAAAGCTACAAACACAGAAGTAGTTGCTATTGAATTGCCAAGGGATACGAAAGGTGGCGCTGGACATGGGAACCTTATCATCTTCGGTGCAGAAGAAGTCTCGGATGCAAGAAGAGCAGTAGAGGTTGCATTGAAAGAGCTGAGACGCACCTTTGGCGATGTATATGTAAACGAAGCTGGACATTTAGAATTCCAGTATACTGCAAGAGCAAGCTATGCATTGCAAAAAGCATTTGGAGCTCCGTTAGGAAAGGCATTTGGATTGATTGTGGGAGCACCAGCTGCAATTGGAGTATTATGCTGTGATACTGCTGTAAAGGCAGCAGAAGTAGAAGTTATTGGCTATGCTAGTCCAGCAAAAGGTACCAGTATGACAAATGAGGCGATATTATTTATTTCAGGAGATTCTGGAGCAGTGAGACAAGCTATTATTGCTGCAAGAGAAGTGGGATTGAAGCTTCTAAGTACACTTGGAGAGGCACCAAAATCTCTGAGTGGTGAACCTTATATTTAACTCATCCATATATCTAACTTCGCACGATAGCGAAACAAATTTGAAAGAAAAGAGGGAGTGAGAATGAGGTCTAAGCGATTTGAAGTATTAGCTAAAAGACCTGTGAATCAAGACGGTATTATAGCAGAATGGCCAGAAGTAGGCTTGATTGCTGTAAACAGCCCTAATGATCCTAAACCAAGCATTAAAATAGAAAATGGTAAAATTGTTGAAATGGATGGTAAAAAACGCGAAGAATTTGATATGATTGAGCAGTTTATCGCAGATTACGCAATCAACATAGAAATGGCTGAAAAGGCTATGGGGATGGATAGCCTAGAAATTGCAAGGATGTTGGTAGATATAAACGTTCCAAGAGAAGAAATAGTAAAGATTGTATCAGGCTTAACACCTGCAAAAGTAGTGGAAGTTGTCAACCACTTGAATGTTGTTGAGATTATGATGGCTATACAAAAGATGAGAGCAAGAAAGAGACCAGGTAACCAGGCACATGTTACAAATTTACGCGATAATCCAGTGCTTATTGCAGCAGATGCAGCAGAAGCAGCATTACGTGGATTTGATGAGCTAGAAACGACAGTAGGAATAACAAGATATGCACCTTTCAACGCCTTAGCACTACTAGTTGGTTCTCAAACAGGACGTGGTGGAGTGCTTACACAAGATGCGTTAGAGGAATCATTTGAGTTAACGATTGGTATGAGAGGCTTTACTTCCTATGCGGAAACCATTTCTGTGTATGGCACAGAGCAAGTATTCGTAGATGGCGATGATACTCCATGGTCAAAAGCATTTCTTGCTTCTGCATATGCTTCAAGAGGGTTGAAGATGAGATTCACTTCAGGAACAGGTTCTGAGTGTCAAATGGGATTCGCAGAAGGGAAATCAATGCTTTACCTTGAAGCACGCTGTGTGATGATAGCAAAAGGTGCAGGAGTTCAAGGATTACAAAATGGTTCTATAAGTTGCATTGGTGTTCCAGGTGCCGTACCAGGGGGCATTAGAGCTGTTGCTGCTGAGAACCTTATCACAATGATGGAGGATTTAGAAGTTGCATCTGGTAATGACCAGACATTCTCTCATTCTGATATCAGAAGAACGGCAAGAACATTATTGCTAATGTTGCCAGGTACCGACCTTATCTTCTCAGGATATAGTGCTGTACCAAACTATGATAATATGTTTGCAGGTTCTAATTTTGATGCAGAGGACTTTGACGATTATCTCATGTTGCAGAGAGATCTGATGGTAGAAGGTGGAGTAAGTCCTGTGACAGAAGATGAGGTTATTGCTGTAAGGAACAAGGCAGCAAGAGCTTTACAATCGGTATTCAAGAAGTTGAATCTGCCGCCTATTACAGATGAAGAAGTGGAAGCAGCAACATATGCGCATGGTTCAAAAGATATGCCTCCAAGAGATGTCAATGCAGATCTCAAAGCTGCAACAGAACTCATGGAGAAAGGGCTAACAGGTCTTGACGTTGTAAAGGCATTAGCGGAAAGTGGATTTACAGATGTAGCAGAAAATGTGTTGAACATGCTCAAACAGAGGATAGCAGGTGATTATTTGCAGACGTCAGCTGTTTTGGATAAAGACTTTAACATAGATTCGGCTGTAAATAATCCAAATGACTATAAAGGCCCTGGTACAGGCTTCAGGCTTTCAAAAGAGAGATGGGAGCGAATCAAGAATGTACCACAAGCGCTTAAGCCAGAAGATCTAGCCTGAAGAGTTTGATAAATAAAGGGGGATAGTGTAAGAATGGTTAAAACAGAATCATTGGTTGAGCAAATTGTAAAGGAAGTTTTGAAAAAGTTGGAAAATGTTGAAATTGCAGCTCCAGCGACACAATCATCAGATGATGCAAATCAAGAATGGGAAATGATAATTGAGGAGATAGGGGAAGCAAAACAAGGTGTAAATGTGGATGAGGTTGTAATAGGGGTTTCTCCTGGCTTTTATATAAAATTTAAGAAAAATATCATTGGTATACCACTGGGTAATATCCTTCGCGAAATAATATCAGGAATTACAGAACAAGGATTAAAAGCACGAATAGTAAGAGTGAAACACACAGCTGATGTTGGGTTCATTGCCCACACAGCTGCAAAACTTTCGGGGTCGGGAATTGGAATTGGTATTCAATCACGAGGTACGGTTGTTATTCATCAGAAAGACTTACAACCTTTGAACAACCTAGAACTTTTCCCACAATGTCCAGTTTTGACTCTAGAAACGTATAGAGCAATTGGAAGAAATGCTGCACTGTATGCCAAAGGCGAATCTCCTACACCAGTTCCTGTACAAAACGATCAAATGGCAAGGCCTAAATACCAGGCAATAGCTGCAGTAATGCATAATTTTGAAACCAAATATGTGCAAACTGGTGCTAAACCAGTAGAGTTAAAGGTGTCTTTTGCTAGAAAAGGGGGGAATAAGAGTGATAGATGAAAAGACCCTTGAAATAATAGTACGAGAAGTATTAACCAACTTGACAAGTGATAAAGGAACACAAAATCAGCAAAAAACGGCAAGCTCTTCTTTGCCAAAGTTAGATCCTAAGAGAGATTATCCACTTGCGAAAAATAAACCTGAATTAGCGAAAAGTATAACAGGCAAGACAATAAATGAAATAACACTTCAAGCTGTAAGAGAAGGCAAAGTATTACCAGATGATCTTAAGATTTCACCAGAAACCTTGTTAGCTCAAGCAGAAATAGCTGAAGCAGCAGGGAGAAAGCAACTAGCAAATAACTTTAGACGTGCAGCCGAGCTTACAAAAGTGCCTGACAAAAGAATTCTTGAAATTTACAATGCGCTGAGGCCTTATCGTTCTACTAAAGAAGAATTGTTAGCGATAGCTGATGAACTTGATAATGCATATGGGGCGAAGGTGTGTGCAGCCTTTGTAAGAGAAGCTGCGGAGGTGTATGAGAGACGTGGTAGGTTAAAAGGTATGGAATAACATGGGTGGAGGAGACAAATATGATCATTGCAGGTGTAGACATAGGGAATAGCACTACTGAGGTAGCGTTAGCAAAAGTGAACGGGGACGAAATAAGGTTTTTAGCGAGTGGTATTTCAAACACGACGGGTATTAAAGGAACGCCTCAAAATGTTGAAGGTGTTCGACATGCTTTAGAAGATGCTGTAAGAAAGGCCAATTTAACTATTAAAGATATAGATTTGCTGAGAATAAATGAAGCTACACCCGTTATTTCAGATATTGCGATGGAAGCTATTACTGAAACAATAATCACAGAATCTACAATGATAGGTCACAATCCCACAACTCCGGGAGGGGTGGGGCTGGGGATAGGTATTACTATCCCCATCTTTGAATTAGAAAAATGTAAACACGGGGAAGAAGTAATTGTAGTGATCCCTAAAAATGTTGATTATGAAGATGCTGCAAAGATTATAAATAATGCTTTTTCCAAAGGAGTAGAAGTAAAAGGAGCAATTGCACAAAAGGATGACGGAGTTTTAATTGCCACTAGACTTCAAAGAAGGATTCCAATTGTTGATGAAGTAAAACAAATAGAGAAAGTTCCAATAGGAATGTTAGCATGTGTGGAAGTGGCGGAACCTGGATACACAATTAAAACTCTTTCAAATCCCTATGGAATAGCATCGGTTTTTAATTTGACGGCAGAGGAAACCAAAAATATTGTACCGGTAGCAAGAGCTTTGATAGGTAACCGATCAGCAGTAGTTATAAGGACTCCAAAAGGAGAAGTTCAGGAAAGGAAAATACCGGCAGGAACCCTAATTATAAAGGGAAACAACAGAACCTTTACTGTAGACATTGAAGAAGGTGCAGAGGCAATCATGAGTGCAGTAGAAAGCACATGGCCACTTGTAGATGCGGAAGGGACTCCGGGTACTAACGTTGGAGGCTTAATTGCAAGGATAAAAGAAACCATGGCAGATGTGACAGGGCAAGACAGTTCTAATATTCAAATTCAAGATGTGCTTGCAGTAGATACCTTAGTGCGGCAAAAAGTAAAAGGCGGAATTGCAGAGGAATTTTCATCTGAAAATGCAGTGGCACTTGCTGCAATGGTAAAAAGTTCAAAATTACCAATGGAAAAGGTTGCTCAAAAAATAGAACAGGAAATTGGCATTGCTGTTGAAATAGCAGGAATTGAAGCAAATATGGCCATCATAGGTGCACTTACTACACCGGGTACAGAGTTGCCATTAGCAATACTTGATTTAGGAGGAGGTTCTACTGATGCGGCTTTAATGACTAAAAACGGGGAAGTGAAAAGCGTTCATATGGCAGGCGCAGGAGAAATGGTTAATATGTTAATAAAAACAGAACTAGGGATAGAAGATAAATATTTGGTAGAAGATATAAAGAAATATCCGGTATGTAGAGTAGAAAGCTTGTTTTCCATTCGTTTAGAAGATGGAACAGTAAGATTTTTCAAAGAACCATTAGATCCAAGAACATTTGCAAGAGTGTGCTTATTAAGAGAAGATGGGCTTTTACCATTACCACCAGAGTTGAACATGGAAAAGGTAATAAATGTCCGACGAAATGCAAAAAGAAAAGTTTTTGTTACTAACGCATTACGTGCTCTTTCAAAAGTAGCTCCTGCAGGTAATATTCGACTAATAGACTTTGTGGTAATGGTGGGAGGATCAGCATTAGATTTTGAAATCCCAGAAATGATTTCTGATACATTAGCAGGCTATGGTATTGTAGCGGGAAGGGGTAATATAAGAAATGTAGAAGGACCACGAAATGCGGTAGCAACAGGATTGGTTTTGTCGAGGTGTAAAAGGAAATGAGTAAGGATGAAATAAAAAAACCTGTAGTACTTATATATTGTGATACAATAGAAGGAACAAACATATATTTAAAGAAAATTTGCGAAGGTTTAGAAGAAGAAGGCGTACCCTTTCAAATCCAACAAGTAGAAAAGGTTGAAGATTCTGTAGAGGTTTTAGCACAAAACGCTTCAAGAAATTCTAACTTAGGAATTGGGATTGGGGTTTTGAAAAATGGAGATTGTGCATTGCTGCAGAGACGTTTACCACCCAACTTGCCTATTCAGACGCTGAGAGGAGAAAAGTACGATCCCAATTTGTATAGAAATATTGGTATAAATGCAGCTAGGTTAGCCAAAAATTTACCATTAGTTTTTGCGTAAGAAAGTGAGGTGGAGAGGTGGTATGAGTGAAGCCATAGGATTAATAGAAACAGTAGGGCTTGTTGCAGCAATTGAAGCCGCTGATGCAGCAGTTAAAGCAGCCAATGTAAAACTAATAGGTTACGAATTAGCTAGAGGTAGTGGTCTTACAACAGTAAAGATAAAAGGAGATGTCGGAGCTGTGAAAGCAGCAGTAGAAGCTGGCAAAGCAGCGGCTTTAAGGGTAGGCAAAGTTTATGCAGTTCATATAATACCTCGGCCTGATAAGCAGGTAGGATTTATTGTGGGAGAAGAAAAAAACCTTACTTTATTGATGCCAGTTATCGAGAAAGAGGAAAAAGAGAAAAACGATTCTGAGCCAAAGATAAAAGTAACAGAAGGAGAGACAATAGAGAAAAGAGAAATAGAACAGAAATTTGAGAAAGAGGATAAAAGTGAGGCTAAAGAAGAAACTGGAGAAGTAGAGGAAGAAGATGATAAGGAAGGAATGGCATATACGTGCAATCTCTGCAAAGATCCTGCATGTCCACGTAAAAAAGGTGAACCACGTACACTGTGCATTCATTACAACGAGCTAAAAATGAGGTGATATGATGGACTGCCTCAATATTGAAGAACTTACCCGGATTATAATAAAAGAAATTAGGGATTATGAAGAAAAAGAAGGAGTTAAAAGTAGAAGGAAAATAGAAGTACCAATAAATGTATCAGCAAGACATGTTCATTTAAGCGAAGAACACATGGAAGCTTTATTTGGCAAGGGTTATACTCTTACTCCCATAAGAGACTTAATGCAGCCTGGTGAATTTGCTGCAAAAGAAACGGTTATAATAGTAGGACCTAAGGGTATTTTGCCAAGCGTGAGAATTTTAGGGCCAGCACGGAAGAGAACACAGGTTGAAGTTTCCAAAACAGATTGTTATACATTGGGAATAGAAGCTCAGGTGCGAGATTCAGGGAATCATGAAGGTACTCCTGGATGTATCATTGTAGGGCCAATGGGTGCGGTTAAACTTGAAGAAGGTGTAATTGTTGCCATGAGACATGTTCATATGCCAAAAAATTTAGCAGAAAAGATAGGAATAAAAGATAAAAACTTGTTAAAGGTAGAAGTAGGTGAGGAAAGGAAATTGATATTTGAAAACGTCCTTGCACGAGTTTCAGAAAAATTCGTATTAGAAATGCACGTAGATACTGATGAAGCAAACGCAGCAGGAATTAAGAACCAAGCAAAAGGGTATATCTTACTATAAGGAGGAAAACTGATTTAAAAGGGAGCATTAAAGAGATGGATACAAAAGTTGTACCTAAAATATCTGAAAAGATATGTGAGAAATTTGCAAATATTATAAACAAAAAGCCTCAAAAAAAAGGTAAAGAATACAAGATAGGGGTTGATTTAGGAACAGCAAATGTAGTTGTAGCAGTGCTAAATGAGAATAATGAACCAGTTGCAGGGGCAATGAAGAGTGCCCAGGTTGTAAAAGATGGTGTAGTAGTAGATTTTGTGGGGGCAAAAGAGATAGTGAAGAGAATGGTAGATTTCCTGAATGAAGAGTTAGAAGGGAAACTTAGAGTTGCGGCATGTGCTATTCCTCCTGGGACAGGGGAAGGAGTGTCAAAAGCAACAAAATATGTCGTAGAAGAAGCTGGTTTAGAAGTAATAAAGGTGGTAGATGAACCAACCGCAGCTGCAAAACTGCTAGAAATTATGGATGGTATAGTGGTGGATATAGGAGGAGGCACAACAGGAATTTCTGTATTGAAGGATGGGAAGGTCGTATATGTTGCAGATGAGCCTACGGGAGGTACGCATTTTACACTTGTACTTGCGGGACATTTCAACATCAGTTTTGAAGAGGCAGAGAAAATAAAACTAGATGTCCAAAGGCAGAAATTGCTGACTCCTATTTTAAAACCATGCATGGAGAAAGTAGCTGAAATTATAAAAAGGCATACTTTTTCTTTTGACAATATAGATACTATTTATCTAGTAGGAGGAGCAAGTGCATTGCATGGTTTGAAAGAAGTAGTAGAAAATACGACAAGGAAAAAAGTGATAGTCCCTCAGTATCCTATTTTTATAACTCCATTAGGCATAGCTCTTTCCTGTGAAAAGGGGTGAATTTAAATGAGTGATATTTCAATTGAAATGATAAAAAGAATAGTAGAGGAAGTTGTAAAAAAGTTTCTTTCAAAAAAAATTCTTGTAGTTTTTACTGGTGGAAAAGTAAATTTTGATATATCGCTAGACGAGCTGAAAAAAATAAAAGAAAACAGTATGGTAGAATATACTCTTGTATTTTCTAGGGCAGCGTCGCAAATTTTTAACAAAAAAATGATCTCTGACCAGCTTGAGAGTGTGGAGGTTATTGAAGAAGGTGAAGCTATAAACGCAAGAGAATGTGTTCAAAAACATAACATGGTCATTTTTGCAACCTTGACAAGAAATACTGCTTCAAAAATATCCCATCTTATTTTAGATACCCTTCCAACTCAAATTGCAATTAATTGTGTATTATCAGACGTTCCAATAGTGGCAGTAAGGGATGCTGCAGATCTAAACGTAGAGACGTGGAGAGAGTTAGGTTTTTCGAATTTCCCACCTGCTTTAAAAAATTCTTACGACAAGATTTTCAAAGACATTGAAAGCTATGGGATAGAACTTTGTAATTCATTTGAGCTGGCAAAAAAAGTACTAGGTTATCTTAATAGTAATAGCTTTTCAATTGCAGAAAAAATAAATAAAGAAGAAAAAAGCAAAAGGGAAAATTCTTACTATAATGGAGCGAAAAATATCAGATTAGAAAAGAAAATAATAACTCGAGAAGATATAATAGGGTTAAAAGGGAAGATAGATACAATTGAGATAGCAAAAGACTCAATAATAACACCGTTGGCAATGGACTTTATCCGTGACAACCAATTAAAAGTTATAAAAACATAATCTAAAAAGTAAGTAAAAAGTAAGGCGGTGTGGGTAAAGTGCAATTAGCAAAGGTAGTAGGAAATGTAGTTGCAACAAAAAAGAATGACTTTTTAATAGGGACAAAATTATTAATAGTACAGCCTATGAAGTTTATTAACAAAGCAGATGAAAAAGAAGAAAGTAAAAATGGTGAACTATTAGTAGCAGTAGATACAGTAGGTGCTGGAATTGGGGAGACAGTTTTGATTGTAAGAGGAAGTACTGCAACGAGAGTTGCAGCGAATGAAAGTGTTCCTATAGATGCGGCTATAGTGGGAATTGTAGATAATATTGAAATAGAAGAGGCGAGCTTGAAATGAGGATATATACCAGAGTGGGGGATAAGGGAGAAACATCTCTAATTGGAGGCAGGAAGGTAGAAAAGTGTGACCAACGAGTTGAAACCTATGGGACAGTTGATGAGGCTATAAGTGCAATCTCGCTGGCAAGGTCGTGTGTAAAAAGCGAACAAGTAAGGGGCTATTTGCAAAAAATAGAAGAAGACTTGTTTATTCTTAACAGTGAACTGGCAACATTAGAGCCTGAAAAACTAGAAGTACGGCTTACTCAAGAAGAAGTTAAATGGGTGGAAAAGAAAATAGATGAAATTACTGAAAATATTAAATTGCCTAGGGATTTTATTTTACCTGGACCTTATTTGTCTTCCTCGTCTTTACATCTTGCGAGAACAGTTGTAAGAAGGGCAGAAAGGGAAGCTGTAAAACTTAAGAGGAGCCAAAATATAAGAGAAGAAATTTTAATGTATCTCAACAGATTATCTGATTTTCTATACTGTTGTGCCTTATTTGAAGAAACAGAAGAAATTATTAAACAGGCAGTAACTGAAATTTCAAAAAGTGTAAAAGAAAAGGTGAGCAATGAAATGAAAGAGGAAAAGATTCTATTTAAGATTGTGAAAGACATTATTCAGAAAGCTCAGGAAAAAGCAGAAGAAATAAGAAAACCTATGTGTATTGCAGTAGTAGATGAATATGGTTATTTAATAGCATTTGAGCGTATGGAAGGTGCCCTGCTAGGAAGTATTGAACTTGCTATTAACAAGGCAAAAACAGCAGTTTTGTTAAAGATGGAAACTTCTGAGCTGCATGAATTAGCTCAACCAAGTGGTGAATTATATGGGATAAATAATGCTAGTAGTTTAAATTTTGTAACATTTGGTGGCGGGATACCATTAAGGTGGGGAGGACGGTTAATAGGCGGGATAGGAGTTAGTGGAGGAAGTGTGGAGGAAGATATTGCTGTAGCAACTTCTTGTGTAAAAGAAATGGAGCACATTTTAGAAATTTTATATAAGTGAGGAGGTCTTGCAAAATGATTGATGAAAATTTGGTAGTTACTATTACAAAAAAAATATTAAATGAAATAAATTTAAAAGAAGCAGAAGAAAAAAAGGAAAAGGATAATCCGGATCTTGGGATTTTTAATGATGTTAACGAAGCAGTAGAATGTGCAAAAGAAGCACAGAAGAAATTTGCACTTATGGACTTGGAAAAAAGGGAAGAAATAATAGCGGCAATAAGAGAAGCGTGTGTAAACAATGCCCGACTATTAGCTGAGATAGCATGTAGTGAAACTGGGAGAGGTAGAGTAGAAGATAAGGTAGCGAAGAATATATTAGCTGCTAAGAAAACGCCTGGTACAGAAGACTTAAAACCAACAGCATGGACGGGGGATAGAGGGCTAACCTTAGTTGAAATGGCGCCAGTAGGAGTTATAGCATCTATAACTCCAGTGACTAATCCAACAGCTACCATTATTAACAATACAATTAGTATGCTTGCAGCTGGGAATGCAGTTGTGTTCAATCCTCATCCAAGTGCTAAAAAGACTTCAAACAAGGCAGTGGAAATAATAAATGAAGCAATTTTAAAAGTAGGGGCACCAAACGGATTAGTTTGCAGTATAAATAACCCCACAATACAGACGGCACAAAAATTAATGGAGCATCCTGAAGTAAATATGGTAGTTGTAACAGGAGGAAAAGCAGTCGTTCAGACAGCTTTGCGATGTGGTAAAAAGGTGATTGGCGCGGGAGCAGGTAATCCACCAGTAGTAGTTGATGAAACTGCAGATATAGTAAAGGCAGCACATGATATTGCATGTGGTGCAAGCTTTGACAACAATTTACCATGTATTGCGGAAAAGGAGATAATCGCTGTTGAGAGAATCGCTGATACGTTGCTTGAAAGAATGAAAAGAGAAGGTGCATATGTATTACACGGTAAAGATATTGACAGAATGACAGAACTAATATTCCAAGGAGGGGCTATAAATAAAGATTTAATAGGAAGAGATGCTCATTTTATCCTATCGCAGATAGGTATCGAAACAGGTAAGGACATAAGATTAGTAGTAATGCCAGTTGATGTTTCACATCCCCTTGTATACCACGAACAGCTCATGCCAGTAATCCCTTTTGTAACAGTACCTACTGTAGAAGAAGCTATAAATCTTGCTGTAAAAGCAGAAGGTGGTAATAGACATACTGCAATGATGCATTCAAAGAATGTAGAAAACATGACTGCATTTGCAAGAGCTATCCAAACTACCATCTTTGTTAAAAATGCTCCTTCATATGCGGGGATAGGGTTTGGAGGAGAAGGATATACAACATTTACCATTGCAGGACCTACGGGTGAGGGTTTGACTTCAGCAAGAACATTTACCAGACAAAGAAGATGTGTGTTAGTTGATGCTTTTAGGATAGTTTAAAGTATAGGCGAAAAATTGAGAGGGGGGAGAAAAACGGTCTCATCTTCCAACTGGTTAAGAAACTTGCAGATAAGATTGTAAAAATGATTATTTAATTCTAAAAACAACAAAAAATAAATTATCGTAGGGAGGGAGAAATAATTTATGAAAAGAGAAAATTTAAAAGGGGAGGTTTTATCAGAATTTTTAGGAACCTTGTTGTTGATTATGCTAGGTTGTGGAGTTGTGGCTAATGTTCTTTTTGCACCACGGCTAAATGGTTTTGGAATTTTCAAAACAGGTGCAGGTTACGATTGGAATGTGATAGCTTTTGGGTGGGCAATGGCAGTGACGATAGCAGTATACGTAGCAGGAGGCGTAACTGGTGCACATCTTAATCCAGCAGTAACATTAGCAGCAGTAGTAAGGAGGGGCTTTCCGCTAGGAAAAGCGATAGCATATATGATAGTTCAAGTAGCAGGAGCATTCTGCGGTGCTGGTTTAGCATATGTAATATATAGAGGCAATTTTATAAAAGATGGATATATGAATATATTCTATACAGGAGCTGCTAACGACAGCTATACACTTGCTAATTCGTTCTTAGTCGAGATGATAGCTACTGCAGTCCTGGTATTAGGAATATATGCAGTAACTGATGTACAGTATAATATAGGTATGGCAGCAAACCTTTGGCCAGTAGGAGTAGGCTTTATAATACTGATGATAGGATTATGTTTAGGTGGGCCAACTGGTTATGCGATTAATCCAGCCCGTGATTTTGGTCCAAGAGTATTTGCAGCATTAATAGGAGACAAGGCAGCATTTTCTGGAGCTTATTGGCTACTTGTTCCAATAATAGGACCATTAGTAGGTGGTGTATTGGGAGCAATTATTTATGATTACTGCATAGCTCCAAATCTGCCGAAGAAAAGAGAAGAATTAGCGGAAAAAGAAAGTGTAAATTAGAAAAAACCCAAATTTACATTTGATGGAAGATGAGACCGTTTTAAAAGGAGGATTTTTTATGCGGGCGATTGGATTGTTAGAGTTTAAAGAAATAACGAGAGGAGTATACGCAGCTGACGTGATGCTAAAAGCTACTCCTGTAGAATTACTATTAATTGATAATATATGTCCTGGAAAGCTGATTGTGTTGATTGAGGGAGAGGTAAGCGCGGTAAAAAATGCAATATCTAGAGGTAAAGAAGTGTTTAGTGAAGGAGTAATAGAAGAAGTTGTTTTAACAAATCCTCATCCGTCTTTAAGTACGGTATTCCCACGAAAAAAGCAATCAAAAAAGTTGAACTATAATTCAATAGGAATTATTGAAACATTGTCAGTTTCTTCGGCTATAAAAGCTGCAGATAAGGCAGCAAAAGGAGCAAACGTTGAGATAATTGATATTAAAATAGCAAGATTTTTAGGAGGAAAAGCTATAGTTGTTTTAGGTGGTGAAATAAGTGCAGTTAAAGTAGCAATAGATGCAGGAATAAGTGCTGTGCAAAAGGGAAAATTGGTTTCCTCAACTGTTGTTGCTAATATTAACGAAAAGTTATTAGAAATGTGGGTGTAAATAAATGATGGAAGAAAAACAGAGAATCATTCAGGAGTATGTTCCTGGCAAACAGATTACACTTGCTCATATAATTGCAAGCCCTCAAATAGAGTTGTGCGAAAAACTAGGAATAGAGAAAAAAGAAGCGATTGGAATTATGACAATTACTCCAGCGGAAGGTGCAATAATTGCAGCCGATATTGCTCTGAAAACTTCCACAGTAAAGATAGGTTTTTTAGACCGTTTTAGTGGTTCTTTGGTAATTATAGGTAATATTTCAGCAGTGGATGAAGCAATTCATCGAATAATGAATACTCTTGTGAGAGTTTTGAACTTTTCTCCGTGCCCTATAACAAAAAGTTAAAGGTAGAGAGTAATGAGTAAGAAAATAGTATTTGTAGGACCAGTAGGTGCAGGCAAATCTACATTGATAGCAAATCTTAGAAAAAGCGAAAATCATGTTTTAAAGACACAAACTATAACTTATATGGGAGAATTTGTAGATATTCCCGGTGAATATATAGAGATACGAAAATTCAATTATGCAGTTATAAATGAAATCTTAAGTGCCAAAGCAGTGGTTATTGTTCAGGATGCGACAAGCAGTAAAATGGCAGTACCACCTGGTTTTTGCAGTACATTTGAAGGCAAAAAAATCTTTGGAGTAGTAAATAAAATAGATATAAAAGGAGCTAATCCTTTAAAGGGAAAAAAGCTATTACTTGAAAGCGGAGTTAAAATGGAAAATATTATTTTCGTTTCAGCAATAACGGGTGAAGGGATGAAGAAACTGGAAGAAACAATTAACAAAATATTGAAGGAATGAATGGAGGAAGCTTTGATGAAGATATTGGTCCTTAACTGTGGAAGTTCATCTGTAAAATACCAACTAATTGAAACAGATAATGAGTTGGCATTAGCAAAAGGAATTATTGATAGAATAGGTTTGAATGACTCAACGGTAAAATATAGTTCATTAAATGGAGAATGTGCAACTACTGAGCAGATCCAAAATCATGAAGAAGCGATTCAAAAAGTTTTGCAACTTATTACAGATCAATCAATAGGAGTATTAGGCAGCTTGGATGAAATTGATGCTATTGGCCATCGCATTGCTCATGGAGGAGAATACTTTACAAAACCCACCCTTATTGATGAAACATCGAAAAGATTACTTAAAAAGTGCATAGATTTAGCCCCATTGCATAACCCTGCTAATATAAGGGGGATAGAAGCCTGTGAACACAAGATACCTGGCAAACCCAATATAGGAGTTTTTGATACCGCATTTCATCAAACTATCCCAGAATATGCATATTTATACCCTTTACCGTATGAACTGTATGAAAAACACAAGATAAGAAGATATGGATTTCATGGAACTTCGCATAAGTATGTAGCATTAAAAGCTGCAGAATACTTGAATAAAAGTAGGGATGTGCAAAATTAATTAAAATAATCACGAACAAAAACCAAAATATGTATGACATACAATATATAGTAATCAACACTGACAATCAAACATAAAGGAAGTGGTAAGGGAAAAGAAAAGGCAAAAAGAGGAGCTAAAAAAGGGCATAAATATCCTGTAGAAGTCAAATGTTAAAAAATGGCATGAACTAAATTCAGCAAAAGTTAAGCCGATTGCATCAGAGCACTAAGAGACTTAAACTCATCAAATTTACCCAGTTTAATAGCTACAATAGCGACAGTAAGCAAAGTAATATGGCCAAAAGTATTAAGGTTGCTGACAGAATTAATATTTCTAACATAAGCCTTTTCAAAATCTAGAGCTTTAAATCGAGAATTATATCTTTCTGATTCTACTCTTAGTCTATAGACAGCCTTAAAATATAGGGAGTCTCTATTAATAGAAGACCTATAATCAGAAGATATAATAGCATACTTAGTACAGCCTCTATGCTTTTTGCCATTAAAATATTTAGGATGCTTTATAGGGCAGGCAGAGTCATCTTTAGAATTACAGAACTTGCAAACAAATTTTTGCTTAATAAAACCATCAAAATACTGCTTGCCGTCTTTGAGCATTTTAATACCTGCTTCACAAACCATATAACCATCATCAGTCAGTGGGGGACTTTTAGAATTACGCTTGTTAAGAGGAATAAAACAATGACCATGGAGAGTATCTCTAACAAAATTATAAACTCTCTTAACATCATACCCCTTATCGGCAATAAAATTAACATACTTAAGGTTAAACCACTTATTAGTCTTTTCAAGTAAAGACAAAGCAACTTCAAAATCGGGGACATCAGCGGGAGTAGTAGTTTCAGCGATAGGTAATCCAGAGATAGCATCAACAATAATATGATTTTTATAGCCCCAATAAAACTTATAACGTTTATTAGAAGAATCATTAGAAGCAGAATAAACGCCTAATTTACAATCCTTATCAGACTTAGGCTGATTATCTTTAGAGAATTTATTTTTAGAAAAAGACTTAGGGTTATTTAACTTAGTGTTAGCTTTAATAGGGGTAGAGTCCATGGAAATAAACTCACCAGAGATAATGCCCATATTTTTGAGGATATTGACTTGATTTTGAAAGATAGAGGTCAAATAATCATGAGAGAACTCATTAATAAAACGGCGGAAAGTCCAATAAGAAGGAAGAGGTTTAAGGATGTTAAAGCCACAAAGATGAGCAATGATAAGATTATTGCGGAGATAATCTAAAAGGTCAGAAATTGTACCGAATCTTTCAGCTTTCATAACAATAAAAGCTCTAAACATTGCATGATGAGAATAACCCTTACGGCCAGGACTAGAGGAAGGGAATTCAGGTATTGAAGACAAGTCTAGATTTTTAAACATAGAAGAATAGAAATCAATTTTAGACAGAGAAGTAAAGAGTTCAGGTATATTTAAAAGCAATTGAAGCTGGTACATGTAGGATTTCCCCCTCCTTAAAAAATATTTTCATGCGGTATATATAATAATTCGACAAATGGGAGGGGAAATCCTACATAAAAGATAAAAAATTCAAGAGTGATAGGAAAAAAGTATGTCTGTAGAATGGCTTAAATTAAGGCTTCTGAATTTTGCACAAGTCTATGAATAAAAGAGTAGAAGAGTTGAATTTGATAACCTGTCATTTAGGAAATGGAGCAAGTATCTGTGCTATAAAAAAAGTGAAGTCTTCAGATACGAGTATGGGTTTTACACCTTTAGAAGGTTTAATGATGGGAACACGGAGCGGCTCAATTGATCCTGCAATTATTATATATCTTATGCAAAAGGGAAATATGAGTGTTGAAAAGGTGAATGAGATTTTAAATAAAAAGTCTGGGTTGTTGGGGATTTCAGGGGTAAGCAATGATCTAAAAGATATATTGAAGGCAGCAAACAACGGAAATCAACGAGCTCAAATTGCTATAGAAATGTTTTGCTATAGAGTAAGAAAATATATTGGTGGATACATGACAACTCTAGATGGAGTGAATGCTATTGTCTTTACGGGAGGAATTGGAGAAAATAGCCCAGAAGTAAGAGAAAGAACTATAATTGGGTTAGAATGGATTGGTATAGAATATGATAAAGAAAAGAATTATAGCCATAAAAAATGCGATCAAATTGTAGAAATAACAAAACCAAATTCGAAAATTAAGGTGCTTGTAATTCCTACAAATGAAGAACTCATGATTGCTAAGGAAACTGCGGAAGTAATTAGCTTTTTTGATAACAAATAATCTTTGTTCTTCCTGTATTTATAGTGGATTTAGTGGATTGTAAAACCAAAAAAACAACACAAGAAATTAAAAATACAAAAAGTCAAAGACCAAAAGTAAAAACTTTGCATACCGGCTTATTAGCATTTTTGAGAACATAGTCATCTTTAAACTAAGTATGTTGACTGACTTGTTTACAAAAATTACAGTTATAAACTAGGAGAGTATTCTTATTTATTGATTGAGGAAGGATTGTATTTTCTATAAACTTTAAAAAAGTTTTTGATATGAGGTGATAAATGTGAAAATATTTAAATTCCATATGCCCCCTATAAATTTAATAGGTGTGGGATGTTTAAAAGATGTGGGAAGGGAGATCAAAAAATTAGGTTTTAAAAAAGGAATTATTGTTACAGATAAAGTACTTGTCAGAGCTGGGCTTGTGAATAATGTAATTAGTGTTTTAGAAGAAGAAGGAATAGAATATGTTGTCTTTGATGAAACAAAACCCAACCCTACAATTAAAAATGTAACAAATGGACTTAAGCTTTTGATAGAGAATAAGTGTGATTTTATTATTTCGTGCGGCGGAGGATCAGCTCATGACTGCGCAAAAGGGATAGGCCTCATTGCTAAAGAGAAGAATTTCATTGATGAGGTAGAGCGTCTAGACAAAGTAAAGTGTAGTGGTTGGAATAGTGCATTATTACTGCCCCTAGTTGCTATAAATACCACGGCTGGAACAGGTAGTGAAGTTACTAAATTTGCTATAATTACAGATGAAGAAAAACGTATTAAAATGCCAATTGTGGATTGGCGCATTACACCTCTAATAGCAGTAAATGATCCTCTCTTGATGATAGGTATGCCAAAATCTCTAACAGCTGCAAGTGGCATGGATGCACTAACTCACGCTATTGAAGCTTACATTTCGATTGATGCAAATCCATTTACAGATGCACTTGCTTTGAAAGCTATTGAAATTATATTCAACTACCTTAAAAGAGCGGTAGAAAATGGAAATGATATTGAAGCAAGAGAAAAGATGGCATATGCAGAGTTCTTGGCGGGGATTGCTTTTAATAACGCAGGTTTAGGTTATGTCCATGCTATGGCTCATCAATTAGGAGGATTTTACGATCTTCCTCATGGTGTATGTAATGCCGTATTATTACCTCATGTTTTGGAATATAATCTTGAGGCAGTTCAAAATAAACTTATATATATAGCGAAAGCGATGGGTATAGATGTAGATAAATTAACAACAAAAGAAATAGGAGGCAAAATTATTGAAAGCATAAACCAGCTCTCTCAAGAGATTGGTATACCATCGAGGTTAAAAGAACTGGGGGTAAAAGAAGAAGACATTAAAGAGTTATCGCAAAATGCATTAAAAGATGTATGTGGTTTTACAAATCCTAAAAAGGCAACATTAGAAGATATTATTAATATTTTCAAGTCTGCAATGTAAAAACTAGCATAAAATTTTTAGCGGGAATAAGTTAATTAAATTTTACCTTGCTTCTAAATGCCACAACGCATAGAGTTATAAATAGATTTATAAATAATGAGTAATTAAATATATAGGAGTACAAGTGAATACAAAAAATCTTATGGTCTTGAGAAGTTAAAAGGGAAAGCGGTGAAAATCCCGCGCAGCCCCCGCTACTGTGAGCGAGGATGAAGCCCTAATAAGCCACTGCTTGGCGTTCAAGAGATGTGCCGGGTGGGAAGGCAGGGTGGAAGATGAATCGCGAGCCAGGAGACCTGCCATAAGATTTCGGAAGTTCGCCTTCGGAGGGAAGGTGGAATGGAATTTTTATGCTTAATTTTGGCAAAAAAGGTCTACCTCCGTGGGGTAGACCTTTTTTTGATACGTGCGCCCGGCATGGGCGATAGCTAGGCGGTGAAAGTCCGCTGTGGGCTTGGTAGTGGGAACCACTAGCCAAGAGCAAGGGTGTCCATCGTGAGGTGGAATCTGAAGGAAGCTTAAGGCAAAATCTCGGTCTGATGAACAAGAACCAGATAAGAGGCTGAATTGGGGTGGATGAGTTTGCGTAACAAAACGAAGTCCAACACTACCCGAATCCCATACAGTAAATCTGGCAGATATATGAGATGAAAGTTATCGTTCTTACCCGGGGAGGTCTCAAGGATAAGTCATGGAAGTAAAATCTGAAGTGACAACCCATGCAGTGATGTATGGCTGAACCTTGAGAAGTCAGCAGAGGTCATAGTACTTATCTAGACATGAATAGATAAGGAAGGACCGAACGTTAGGAGGTTTTGGAAATCTTATGGACTCGAAAGATATGCAGAGACTGCAGACAACTCAACCAAGAGGCTATCCGTTGAATAGAGAAATGGAATTTCAAAAGACAACGGAAGTGCATAGTATATCATCGGCGTCGGAAGATGGAAGAAACGAAGTACAAAGATATACCAGCAAGATGCTTGAAATGATAGTAGAACGAAGGAACATGGAAGCAGCATACAAGCGCGTTGTTGCAAATAAAGGAAGCCATGGAGTCGATGGGATGGAAGTAGATGAACTTCTACCGTATCTCAAAGAAAACTGGGCAACCATAAAACAACAACTGCTGGAGGGGAAATACAAACCACAACCAGTGCGAAGAGTAGAAATTCCCAAACCAGATGGAGGAGTAAGACTACTAGGAATACCTACAGTACTAGACAGACTAATACAACAAGCAATAGCCCAAATACTAAATAAAGTCTACAACCATACATTTTCAGATAGCAGTTATGGATTCAGACCAGGACGCAGTGCAAAAGACGCAATAAAAGCCGCAGAAGCATACATAAATGAAGGATACACATGGGTTGTAGATATGGACTTAGAAAAGTTCTTTGACAGAGTAAACCACGACATAATAATGTCCAAACTAGAAAAGCGGATAGGAGATAAAAGGGTACTAAAGTTAATACGAAGATACCTAGAATCAGGAGTAATGATAAACGGAATCAAAGTATCAACAGAAGAAGGGACACCCCAAGGAGGGCCATTAAGTCCCCTATTAGCAAACATAATGTTGGACGAACTAGACAAAGAACTTGAGAAACGAGGGCATAAATTCTGCCGATATGCAGATGACTGCAACATATATGTAAAAAGCAGGTCTGCAGGAAACAGAGTAATGAAGAGCATAAAGAAATTCATAGAAAGCAAATTAAAACTAAAAGTCAACGAAGCAAAAGTGCTGTAGATAGACCATGGAGAAGAAAATTTCTTGGATTTTCATTCTATACAAAAGAAAACGAAGTAAGAATAAGAATCCATGAAAAATCCATCAAAAGGTTTAAGGGAAAAGTAAGAGAAATAACCAATCGGAACAAGGGAATAAGCATGGAAAACAGAATAAAAAGACTAAATCAAATAACAACAGGATGGGTCAACTATTTTGGATTAGCAGACGCGAAAAGCATAATGAAAACCCTTGACGAATGGATAAGGCGAAGACTAAGGGCATGTATATGGAAACAATGGAAGAAGATAAAAACGAAGCATGATAACTTAGTAAAACTAGGAGTAGAAGAACAAAAAGCCTGGGAATACGCCAATACAAGGAAAGGCTACTGGAGAATATCCAATAGCCCAATCCTAAATAAGACTCTTACAAATAAATACTTTGAAAGCATAGGTTATAAGAGTTTATCCCAAAGATATCTAATTGTACACAATTCCTAATGAACCGCCGTATACCGAACGGTACGTACGGTGGTGTGAGAGGACGCTGAATAAAATAATTATTCAGCTCCTACTCGATTTGAAAAATTTAAATTAGGAGGGTACTTATGAGAAAATTTAAAGGTTTACTTGCTTTATTGGTAGTCTTTGCTTTAATGTTTTCACTGGCTGCTTGTTCAACAAACAATGCTACAAAGCCACAAGATACATCTCAAACAGCAACTGAAATTGTAAAAAGACAGTTTCCTTTAAAAGTTACAGACTTTTTAGGAAGAGAAGTAACTATAGAGAAAGAACCCCAAAGGATAGTTTCTCTTGCGCCTTCTACAACAGAGCTTATATATGCTTTAGGAGCAGGAAATAAAGTAGTGGGTGTTACAGACTTTGACAATTATCCACCTGAGGTCAAGGATGTACCCAAAGTGGGGGGGTTTAAAGGGCCAAATGTAGAAGCGATTACTGCTCAAAAGCCTGATATAATATTTGCTTCCACTCTTTCCGGTAAAGAGCAAATGGAATCTTTAGAAAAAATGGGTATACCCGTCGTGATGCTAGAGGCTAAAGACATTGACCAGATATACCAATCTATAAAAATAATAGGCCAAATAACAGGTACTGAGAAAAAAGGTGAAGAAATAATCAAAGAAATGCAGGACAAAATAAAAGAAATAAACGACAAAGTCAAAAACCTTCCGAAAGTCAGCGTATTTTATCTTGTCTCTCTTGACGGAAACTGGACATCTGGAAAAGGGACTTTTATTGATGAGCTCATAAACCTTGCAGGTGGCAAAAATGTTGCAGAGGATGTAAATGGTTGGGCGCAGTACAGCGTAGAAGAATTAGTCAAGAAAAATCCTGATGTGATAATAACATCTCCTCATGCAGGGGATGTAAAAGACATCAAAAATATGGCAGGATACAAAGATACAAACGCTGTTAAAAATGACAAAGTATTTGTGATAAGCAATGACGACATAATATCAAGAGCTTCTAATAGAATTGTTTTAGGACTTGAAGAAATCGCAAAATTCTTACATCCGGAGGCATTTAAGTAAAGTGGGAGTAAAAAAAGGGATATATTTTGGTACAGCCTTTTCACTGCTTGTCTTTACCATGATTTTATCAATTTCTGCAGGGGCGGTAAAAATACCCCTGCAGGAGATTTTAAATGTTTTTTTGGGCGGTGGCAGTGAAACCTCTAGGACAATAATCCTTAATTTAAGACTTCCAAGAGCTATTGAATCTGCGATTGTAGGTATGGGACTTTCTGTTGTTGGGACATTTTTTCAAGGACTTTTGAGAAATCCAATGGCAGACCCTTATGTATTGGGTGTATCATCAGGAGCGGCTTTTGGAGCTACTATTGCGATAATATTAGGGTTTGGAATATTTGGACTGAGTTTTATGGCATTTATTACTTCTTTAATGACTGTGTTTTTTGTGTACACTATCTCTAGAACTGGCACAAGAGTATCCATGACCACAATGTTATTGGCAGGTATAGCTATAAGTGCTTTTATGTCTGCAATTATATCTCTCATGATGCTTTTAAACCATGATGAGTTTTCTCGAATTGTTTTTTGGACTATGGGAGGATTTAGCCTCATAAATTGGAATAGTGTGGTCTTTACTACTCCTATAATAGTAATTGGCTCTTTTGTGATGTATGTATTTTCAAGGGATGTAAATGCGATATTGACAGGAGAAGAAGTTGCCGAACATTTAGGTGTCAACACAGAACTAGTCAAGAAAATAATTCTTATTACAGGGTCTTTGGTGACTGCAACTGCTGTGTCAGTTGGTGGAATTATAGGTTTTGTGGGACTTATTGTGCCTCATATATCAAGGCTTATTGTAGGACCTGACAATAGAATTCTTGTACCTTTTAGTGCTATATCAGGAGCGATATTTTTAACTTTTGCAGACTTATTAGCACGAATTATTTTAAAGCCAATGGAAATTCCAATTGGGATAATTACAGCAGCATTTGGAGGACCATTCTTTTTATATCTGTTAATAAAGAGCAAACAAAAAAGTGAAGGAATGTGATGATATGGCCATTTTACAGGTAGATAAATTACATTTTTCTTATGGAGAAAGGGAAGTTTTAAGAGGGATAGATTTCACCATAAATAAAAATATGGTGATAGGGATAATTGGTGCAAATGGAAGTGGCAAGACTACTCTTTTAAAAAATATATCAGGGTATTTGACGTCAACTTATGGTAATGTCTTTGTGTTAGGGAAAAATATCAAAGACTTTACTATAAAAGAAAAGGCAAAATATATAGGTTATGTGCCTCAAGATATAGTTTACGACTTTGAATTTAGCTGTTATGACGTAGTAATGATGGGAAGAATTCCTTATCTTAAAAGGTTTCAGTCGGAGAAAAAAGAGGACAGAGATATTGTAAGAGAGTGCATGGAAATTACAAATACATGGCAGTTTAAAGACAAAAGCATAAAAGAGTTAAGCGGCGGTGAAAGGCAAAGAGTGTATATAGCGAGGGCATTAGCACAAAAAGCTCGAATTTTACTCATGGATGAGCCAGTTTCTCACCTTGATATAAAATACCAAGTTGAAATACTGTCTCTTGTAAAAGATTTATCCTTAAAAGGGATACTTGTAATTATTGTGCTTCACGATATTAACCTCGCTTCACAGTTTTGTGATGAGATTTTCATAATGAAAGAAGGCAAAATAATAGCATCTGGGTCTCCCGGAAATGTTTTAACATTGAACAACATAAAATCAGCCTTTTCAATAGATGTGGAAGTGTTTGAAAATCCCATCACCCATACTCCTTACGTCATTCCATCGCTAAATGGAAAGGAGCAACTCAAAGTTGTGTAAAGCTGTAATGATTGCAGGCACCCATTCAGGGGCCGGTAAAACTACTGTAAGCCTTGGGCTTATGGGAGTGCTGTCAAA
Organism: Thermoanaerobacter ethanolicus JW 200; assembly: GCF_003722315.1. NCBI lineage: Bacteria > Bacillati > Bacillota > Clostridia > Thermoanaerobacterales > Thermoanaerobacteraceae > Thermoanaerobacter > Thermoanaerobacter ethanolicus. The sequence continues at coordinate 1,682,515 of NZ_CP033580.1, forward strand.
AAGGTATAAAGTTCAGCCTTTTAAAGTAGGTCCAGATTATATAGATGCTGCTTATCAGCGATATGTCACAGGGAATTTTTCCTGCAATCTCGACTTGTACATGTTGGGGGAACAAAACCTTAAATCGCTTTTTTACAAAAATGCCTGCAATGCTGACATTTCTATAATTGAAGGTGTTATGGGAATGTACGATGGGATTGATACTACAAAAAAGGGGAGCAGTGCTGACATTGCGAAAATTTTAGATATTCCTGTGATTTTAGTTGTAGATGCTTCTTCTATGGCGACAAGTGTATCAGCTTTAATAATGGGTTATATGCACTATGACAGGGAAGTAAAAATTAAAGGGGTGATATTAAATAAAGTTGGAAGTGAAAAACACTATGCCCTTTTGAAAGAATGCATAACAAGAGATTTAGGTATTGAGGTTTTTGGCTATCTTCCAAAGGATCCAAAATTAGATTTGCCAGAAAGACACTTAGGCCTTGTACCGATATATGAGATGCCAGAAATTAAACACAAGTTTGATACCTTATATGATTATATTGAAAAATACATTGATATAGAAAAAATTCTTAATGTAAGTGTAATTGACTGTTCAAATACATTTAGAAACACGATTGGTGAGGGCCATGATTTAAAAAGGGTAAAAATAGGGTATGCGTTTGATGAGGCTTTTAATTTTTATTACAAAGAGAGTTTGGAATTTTTTGAAGAAATGGGAGCAGAGCTTGTACCCTTTAGTCCTCTTAAAGATTATAAATTACCAGATGAAATATCGGGTTTGTACATAGGGGGAGGATTTCCAGAGGTTTTCGCGGAGAGGCTTAATAAAAACAAAAAAATGTTGAAATCGGTTAAAGATGCAATAGATTCAGGTATGCCTGCATATGCAGAGTGTGGCGGCTTTATGTATCTCACAAAAAGCATAACAGATTTACAAGGAAATACTTTTGAAATGGCAGGAATTTACGATTTTGAAACTGTCATGACAAAAAGGCTTCAGAGATTTGGCTATGTTGAGGCAGAAGTTATTGAAGATGACGTCCTTTTTAGAAAAGGGGATAAAATAAAAGGGCATGAGTTTCACCACTCAATAATAAAAGGTTTTTCACAGAAAGCCTCATACGTTGTGCATAAACCGGGAAAAGAAAACGCTTGGGAATGTGGATTTGTGCATAAAAATTGCCTGGCGACGTATGTTCACATAAATTTATACACATATAAAGAGGCTGTCAAGAGGTTTGTTGACAAATGTGTTCAATACCGAAACTCAAATGCTTTTCAGGAGGATTAATATGGCACTTAAATTGATGATACAAGGGACCGCATCGTCTGTTGGCAAAAGCTTGTTGGTTGCCGCTTTTTGCAGAATTTTCAAGCAGGATGGTTACAGAGTAGCCCCTTTTAAGTCTCAAAATATGGCTTTGAATTCCTATATAACCGATGAAGGACTAGAAATAGGAAGAGCACAAGCTATGCAGGCGGAAGCGGCAGGAGTTAAGCCTTCTTATCACATGAATCCAATACTTCTAAAGCCCAGTTCTGATAAAAAAAGCCAAGTTGTTTTAAGAGGCAAAGTTTATAAAAACATGTCTGCAGCCGAATACCACCAATTTAAGCCACAGCTTTTAAAGTTTATTAAAGAGGACTTTGATTTTCTTGCAAGTCAAAATGACATTGTTGTAATAGAAGGAGCTGGAAGTCCTGCAGAAATAAATTTAAGGGATAGAGATGTCGTAAACATGGGTATGGCAGAGATGGTAAATGCACCAGTACTTCTTGTAGGAGATATTGATAAAGGCGGTGTATTTGCTTCAATAGCTGGCACTTTGCTCCTTTTAAAAGAAAATGAGAGAAATCGCATTGAAGGTGTACTTATAAACAAGTTTAGAGGAGACATTGAAATATTAAAGCCGGGTTTGGAGATGTTAGAAAACATTGTACACAAAAAGGTTTTAGGTGTTGTCCCTTATATGGATGTGCACATTGATGAAGAGGATGGGGCGACGGAGAGATTTTATCGTAGGAATACAGAAGGAGATATAGAGATTGCAGTTATAAATCTTCCCCACATATCGAATTTTACGGATTTTGAACCTCTTGCTAAAGTTCCCGGAATAAAGCTTCGCTATGTGAATAAAGGGGAAAGGATTGGAGATTGTGATGTTGTTATAATTCCGGGAACAAAAAACACAATTGGAGATTTGCAAGCATTAAAAGAATATAGGATTGATAAGGAAATTTTTGAAATGAGAAAAAAAGGTAAATTTATAGTCGGCATTTGTGGAGGATACCAAATGCTGGGAAAAGTCATTAAAGACCCGGGAAGAATTGAAAGTACAACTTCAGAAATTGAGGGACTGGGACTTTTGGATATAGAGACTGTAATTGAAAATGAAAAGACAACAACCCAAATTAAGGCGGTTATTCGCAATAATTTACCATCAATATTATCACCTCTTAGAAATATTGCTGTAGAGGGATATGAAATACACATGGGGCAAAGTCGAATTTTGGGAGATTGTCAGCCTTTTTCAGTAATAACTCATAGAAATGGAGAAAAAATCGAAGTCTATGACGGTTGTATAAGCGATGATGGAAAAGTGTTTGGAACTTACATACACGGAATTTTTGAAAACAGAGAGTTTGTCAGGGAATTTATAAATATTGTGAGAAAATCAAAAGGACTTTCTCCTATAGAGGAAATTATTGATTACAAAGAATTTAAAGAAAGAGAATATGATAAGCTTGCAGATATTGTGAGAAAAAGTATCGACATGAAAGAAGTCTATGAAATTATGGAGAGGTATAAAGATTAATGGAAGTGGTATTAGCCTACTTATTAGATTTGTTGATAGGAGACCCTGAAGGATATCCTCATCCTGTAAGAATTATAGGGAGAGTGGTATCACATTTAGAGAGTATACTTAGAAAATATGCTAAAAGTGACAGAGCTTTAAAAATAGCAGGTTTTATACTGTGTGGACTTACAGTAACTTTGGCATTTGCAGCAACATATGTACTACTTTATATTGCAGGACTTATACATCCATATTTAAAGTATGCTTTAGATGTTTTAATTATATATACCTGCCTTGCTACAAAAGACCTTGGTAAAGCTGCTGGAAGAGTATACGAAGCGTTGGCAAAGGGTGATATAGTTGAAGCAAGAAGAAGATTATCTTATATAGTCAGTAGGGATACAGATAGGCTTGATGTTGAGAATATATCCAGAGGAGCGATAGAAACAGTTGCAGAGAATATATCAGACGGTATAATAGCCCCTATGTTTTACGCGTTTATAGGAGGTGCGCCGCTGGCTATCTTTTATAAGGCAGCAAGCACTCTTGATTCTATGGTAGGCTATAGAAATGAAAAGTACCTCGATTTAGGATTTGCTTCTGCAAAACTTGACGACATATTAAATTTTATCCCTGCTCGCATAACAGGTTTTTTGATTGTTATAGCTGCTTTTCTCTTAGGCTATGATTATAAAAATAGTTGGAGGATTTTTTTAAGAGATAGGTTGAAACATCAAAGTCCAAACAGTGCTCACGGAGAAGCAGCAGTTGCCGGTGCTTTAAATATACAACTTGGAGGGCTCAATTATTACTTTGGAAAGCCTGAGCTTAAGCCAACTCTTGGGGATGGAAAAGAAAAAATTACTCCACAGCACATAAAAGACAGCATAAAAATAATGTATATGACTTCATTTTTAGGTATTGTGGTGTTTTATATAGGGAGGAGATTGATGTGAAAGAAAAAGCAAATGCATTAAAAAATGTTAAAACTCTTACTCTTGTTGCTATGCTTATAGCCTTAAGTGCAGTAGGTGCTCTCATAAAAGTTTTTAACACAGTTGCTTTCGATTCAATGCCAGGATACTTTGCCGCATTATACCTTGGAGGTTGGTATGGAGCCCTTGTGATAAGTTTAGGGCATATGCTTACAGCAATTACTTCTGGATTTCCTTTAGGGCTTACAAATCACATATACATAGCAGTGCAAATGGCATTATATGCCTATTTGTTTAAATTTTTTTATCGAAAATTTGATTCTAGTGTAAAAAGCCTCTTTTCTTTATGAAGAAGTATAAATATAAAATAGATTGAATAAATAAACATAAAAATATAGGTAGTACAAATTTTCATAGAATTATGTTAGAATCAAAGAAGCAAAAATTACAACAAATGGGGTGTTGCACTTGTTTAGAGAAAACAGCGACCATTTTCAACAATCTTTATTTGAAAGTGTTAACTTCATGGATTCAAGGATAAAGGCTAAACTAGAAAAATCATGGGCACCCATATTCTATAAATACGTGTTCTGCAACATCGATGAAAAACCCTTTTCAGTCTTATACAGTGATACAGGAAGGCCTAACTTCCCGGTTAACATACTCCTTTCCCTGGAATACATAAAACACCTTAAAAACTACTCTGATGATGAACTTATTGAAAACTTTAACTTCAATTACCTGATAAATTACGCTGTAGGAATAAGGACATTAGGAGGCATGAACCTTTCAGAGAAAACCTTGTATGACTTTAGATCAAGGATATACCAATACCTCATAAAACATCCTGAACAAGAGGACTTGATATTCGGGCAATTTCTAAATCTTACCAGTATTTTTGCCAAAGAAGCAGGCATATCCATGAAAGAACAGCGCATGGACTCCACCATGTTCATGTCAAACATCAAAAAAGCAGGAAGAATCGCCCTTGCCTTTGATGTACTTTACAGGGCAGTAAAATCCATCCCTGAAGATAGACTTTCAGAGAACCTGAAAGAAGTCCTCAACCCTAAATTCAAGACAGAAGTGATACATAAAACCAAGCCTTCAGAAAGCGAAAGCAGGCTCGAAATACTCTTGAATCTGTGCCAAGAAGCAAAGGAAACAATCGAAAACATTCCCGGACTTGAAAAATCCGATGCATATAAAATCCTCGCAAGATTCCTGTCAGAACAGGCGTACTACGACGAAAAAACCAAGAGGCTCAAGGCCAAAGACAGCAAAAGCATACCCAGCGATTCCCTTCAGTCAGCATACGATGAGGATGCTACTTATCGCAAGAAGGGGAACAAAGCTGAAAGCGGATACGTTTTAAACCTCAGCGAAACCTGTTCAAAAGAAAATCCCTTCCAGCTCATAACAGACTATACGGTAGAAAAGAACATAAAAAGCGATGTAGAACTTTTAAAAGAAAGACTACCTATTGTAAAACAAAATACTGAATGCCAAGAAGTCTATGTAGACGGTGGTTATTACTCCGAAGAAGTAGTGCAAATTGCAAAAGAAAACGGTGTGGAACTCCACTTTACCGACTTAAGCGGCAGGAAGCCTATTTCTAGGATATCAGTGACCGAATATGAAATAGATGAAGAAACGAAAGTGATAACGAAGTGCCCAAGGGGAATAATACCCATCCATGCCGGTGTTAAGAAGGGGCAGACGGTGGCCCATTTTCCAAAAGAAGCCTGTGCAATGTGTGAATTGAAAAATCAATGTTACTGCAAAGAACAGAAAAAAGATTACGTGGTGAGGATAAATCTAAAATCGATAGAAGCAGCCAAACAACGGGAAAAGATAGAATGTAGGTGTGAGGAAGACAAGAGCAAAAGAGCTGCAATAGAAGGTACCAATTCAGCCTTGAAGAGGGGTCATGGTCTTTCGAAGCTTCGAGTAAGGGGACTTGTAAAATGTAGAGTAAACGTAGGCTTAAAGGTATTGGCCCAGAACTTTAAGCGTTTTGCAAGATACATGTTGGAGCGAGCTAAAAAAGCTATTCCAAAGGTCCGAGGGGGAAGTGTGCCCATATTGGCCCAATAAATGGTAATAACGTATTATAAAGGTAAAATATAAGCTTTTCTTGGCGGACTTTAAACTGGATTTTTGTTATCATAGGTGCAAATTACCACAATTTACCTAAATAAATTTGTCAAAGTACAGAAAAGCAGATTCTAAAATTGAGTTTCTACACTAGAATCATTTTTAGAAAAAGACTTAGGGTTATTTAACTTAGTGTTAGCTTTAATAGGGGTAGAATCCATGGAAATAAACTCACCGGAGATAATACCCATATTTTTGAGGATATTGACCTGATTTTGAAAAATAGAGGTCAAATAATCATGAGAGAAGTCATTAATAAAACGGCGAAAAGTCCAATAAGAAGGAAGAGGTTTAGAAATGTCGAAGCCACAAAGATGAGCAATGATAAGATTATTGCGGAGATAATCTAAAAGGTCAGAAATTGTGCCGAATCTTTCAGCTTTCATGACAATAAAAGCTCTAAAAAGTGCATGGTGAGAATAACCCTTACGGCCAGGACTAGAGGAAGGGAATTCAGGTATTGAAGACAGGTCAAGATTTTCAAACATAGAAGAATAGAAATCAATTTTAGACTGAGAGGTAAAGAGTTCAGGTATATTTAAAAGCAATTGAAGCTGGTACATGTAGAATTTCCTCCTTCTTAAAAAATTTTTTAGGTCTTTGCAGAATCCCAAAATCCTTATGGATTAAGGGATTCTGCTATATATTTTCAAAGGAATTCCTCCACTTTCGTCGAATTTATATAGAGAACCAAATCCCAAAAAGAAATGGAGGAAATCCTATGAAAATCAAAGCTAAACAACTTTCTCTCTCCGATATTTACGATGATGTTCAATCCTTCTTTGAAGAAGATAAACCCAAGTTTATTAAACTCTTTGATTCCTTTATTGATTTATCTGAACTTATTCCACCTTCTTTTTACGCCCATTATTATTCTCACTTCGGGCGTCATAGGGATTTTTCTCTTGAATCTATGCTCACTTCTTTGATTATCCAAAAAATTCTCTCTATCCCTACTGTTCAACTCCTTGTCCATGTTCTTAAGCTCTCTAAAGAATTAAGAGAGCTTTGTGGCTTTAAAAGAGTCCCTCATCCTTCTCAATTCTCTAGATTTAAATCCATTTTCCTCAAAGATTTGGAGAATTTCTTCAATAATCTTGTTAATTTAACTGAGCCTATTTGTCAGGCTATTAATCCTTCACTTTCTAATATCCTCATCGCTGATACTACTGGCTTTCAACCTTATGTCAGAGAAAATAATCCTAAGTTCTTTGATTCCCTTTATAGAAATATTAAAAAGTTCTCTAAATCTAATCCTGATTTTGATGCCCACTCTTATGCTTGTTCTAAAATGCCTAAGTTCGCTCACTCTAATCCTGATGCTAAATTCTCTTATATTAATGGCCATTATTGTTACTCTATCAAAGCTACCATCCTCACTAATGGCTTAGGCATTATTCAGCATATTAGTTTCTATGACGATGATTCTTTAAATGTCAATACTGCTAAATCTGCTGCCGAGTCTAAAGATTTGTACGATTCTAAAACTTTAATCCCTTCTCTTAAGGAATTCTTTAATTTACATCCTAATTTCTCTTATAGATACTTCTTAGGTGACGCTGGGTTTGATTCTTTTGATAATTACAAATACTTGTTCTCAGAGCATGGCATAATCCCTATTATCCCTATTAACCCTCGAAATTCTAAAAACTTACCTCAGCCTACTTTTAACTCTGATGGTATCCCTACCTGCCCCCGTGACCCTTCTCTTAAAATGTCCTATGATGGCATCGTCCGGGAAAAAGGTAGAACTACCAGAATTAAATGGCTTTGCCCTATGTCCAAAAAAGTTAGACTAAACGGTAAAACTACTTATATCCTTCAATGTGATAACCCCTGTACCTCTTCTAAATGCGGCAGAATATTCTATACTACCCTTGATATTGATTTTAGAAAAAACACTGTTGTCCCTCGTAACTCTAAAAAGTGGTCCAAACTTTATGAAAAACGCCCTATTATTGAAAAATCTATTTCTCTTTTAAAAAGTTCTATCGCTGTTGATAGCTTTAAACTCATAAATACCAGGTCAATCAAAGCTGATGTTTTTCTTGGGGCTATCACTCAACATATTGGTTTAATTATTACTGCAAAACTTGGTACTTTTGAACATCCTTTATCTTTGAAAAAACTTTTGGCTTGATAACTTGTTCTTATGGTTTGATTCGTTTGTCACCTTTTTACATTAAAAAGGTGTGTTAGGTATTGTCTTTTTTGAATTTGTATCTTTCTTCCATTTCTCTTTTCCCCTCTTGAGCGTGCCTTTAAAATGTAATTTCTTTATTTTGTTCCTTGTAATGTAACTTTTTTACTCTAATATTTATCTCATTTTGCAATCACCTAAAAAAATTTTTTATAGTGTATATATAATAATTCGACAAATGGGAGGGGAAATCCTACATAAAAGATAAAAAATTCAAGAGTGATAGGAAAAAAGTATGTCTGTAGAATGGCTTAAATTAAGGCTTCTGAATTTTGCACAAGTCTATTTTTCTTTAAAAAAGTAGGGATGGCTTTATTATCTAAAGTTGGTGGTGCTGCAGGACCATTGTATGGGAGCTTTTTTATGAAATTTGGAGAACCGGCGGAAAATAAAGAAGAAGTTGATTTTGAAGTTTTTTACAATATGTTTAAAGTGGCAATAGAATCGGTTGAAATGAGGGGTAAAGCTGTAATAGGAGAAAAAACGATGGTTGACGCTTTAAGGCCTGGGTTGTATGCTTTTACAAAGGCTATAGAAGAAAATATAGAGCCCAAAAAAGCGTTTGAAATATTTGTAGAAGCAGCTAAGAAGGGTGCAGATTCTACTATTCCATTGGTAGCAAAAAAAGGTAGAGCAATGAGACTCGGAGAAAGGGCAATAGGGCACCTTGATCCAGGTGCAGCTTCGTCAGTATTGATATTGGAGACATTTAGAAATAATTTACCGTAATTAGGGGAGTTTTTTGGTAGAAGAAGAGGATTTTGTTTATCCTAAGGTAGGACAACTTTTTAAATAAACAAAATAACAATATTGTACTTTGAATACACGTAAATTCGGAGTTAAATTGGACAGGTATAATCGGTACTTTTAAAATTGAAAAAATGGTGAAATCTAATGCCAAAGTTTAGCAAGTAATTAAAAAATTAAAAGATTCACAGATTAAAAAAATAGGAAATCCTTGAGAAGCTATAAGTTCTCTTAAAGGATACGAATAAATAGTTGAATAGAGAATTTTTTGTACAATTGAAAAAGCAAGCATAAAGTGATAATTAGGATTTGATTTTCCTGGGAATTCCTTTATTTTATTTTTTGAATTCGGCTACGATATAAATTTTACAGGATTAGGGGAATTCGTTTAAAAATATGTAATAGAATTCCTTATTTATAAAATAAGGGTTCTACAAAAACCAAAAAATGAATTTAGGTGATTGCAAAATGAGATAAATATTAAAGTAAAAAAGTTACATTATCAGGAACAAAATAAAGAAATTACATTTTAAAGTCATGCTCAAGACGGAAAAAGAGAAATGGAAGAAAGATACAAATTCAAAAAAGACAATACTTAACACACCTTTTTAATGTAAAAAGGTGACAAACGAATCAAAACATAAGAACAAGTCATCAAGCCAAAAGTTTTTTCAAAGATAAAGGATGTTCAAAAGTACCAAGTTTTGCAGTAATAATTAAACCAATATGTTGAGTGATAGCCCCAAGAAAAACATCAGCTTTGATTGACCTGGTATTTATGAGTTTAAAGCTATCAACAGCGATAGAACTTTTTAAAAGAGAAATAGATTTTTCAATAATAGGGCGTTTTTCATAAAGTTTGGACCACTTTTTAGAGTTACGAGGGACAACAGTGTTTTTTCTAAAATCAATATCAAGGGTAGTATAGAATATTCTGCCGCATTTAGAAGAGGTACAGGGGTTATCACATTGAAGGATATAAGTAGTTTTACCGTTTAGTCTAACTTTTTTGGACATAGGGCAAAGCCATTTAATTCTGGTAGTTCTACCTTTTTCCCGGACGATGCCATCATAGGACATTTTAAGAGAAGGGTCACGGGGGCAGGTAGGGATACCATCAGAGTTAAAAGTAGGCTGAGGTAAGTTTTTAGAATTTCGAGGGTTAATAGGGATAATAGGGATTATGCCATGCTCTGAGAACAAGTATTTGTAATTATCAAAAGAATCAAACCCAGCGTCACCTAAGAAGTATCTATAAGAGAAATTAGGATGTAAATTAAAGAATTCCTTAAGAGAAGGGATTAAAGTTTTAGAATCGTACAAATCTTTAGACTCGGCAGCAGATTTAGCAGTATTGACATTTAAAGAATCATCGTCATAGAAACTAATATGCTGAATAATGCCTAAGCCATTAGTGAGGATGGTAGCTTTGATAGAGTAACAATAATGGCCATTAATATAAGAGAATTTAGCATCAGGATTAGAGTGAGCGAACTTAGGCATTTTAGAACAAGCATAAGAGTGGGCATCAAAATCAGGATTAGATTTAGAGAACTTTTTAATATTTCTATAAAGGGAATCAAAGAACTTAGGATTATTTTCTCTGACATAAGGTTGAAAGCCAGTAGTATCAGCGATGAGGATATTAGAAAGTGAAGGATTAATAGCCTGACAAATAGGCTCAGTTAAATTAACAAGATTATTGAAGAAATTCTCCAAATCTTTGAGGAAAATGGATTTAAATCTAGAGAATTGAGAAGGATGAGGGACTCTTTTAAAGCCACAAAGCTCTCTTAATTCTTTAGAGAGCTTAAGAACATGGACAAGGAGTTGAACAGTAGGGATAGAGAGAATTTTTTGGATAATCAAAGCAGTGAGCATAGACTCAAGAGAAAAATCTCTATGACGTCCAAAGTGGGAATAATAGTGGGCATAAAAAGAAGATGGAATAAGTTCAGATAAATCAACAAAAGATTCAAAGAGTTTGATAAATTTGGGCTTATCTTCTTCAAAGAAGGATTGAACATCATCGTAAATATCTGAGAGAGAAAGTTGTTTAGCTTTGATTTTCATAGGATTTCCTCCATTTCTTTTTGGGATTTGGTTCTCTATATAAATTCGACGAAAGTGGAGGAATTCCTTTGAAAATATACAGCAGAATCCTTTAATCCATAAGGATTTTGGGATTCTGCAAAGACCTAATTAGCAATTAATTAAGGAGGAATTTAAGTGTCCATAAAAAATAAAAATAGCTTAAAAACAAATCAATTTACTAATAATCAAACAAATTAATCTACTAATCAAAACATACAAAATGAACTAACTGTACCTAATTGGGTTAAACTTTTAACAACTGGAAATGTTCCTGAAATGAGAACAGTAAAAAAAGGCTTTTCGCTAGATAATGAACAAAATTCATCAAACAATACCCCAAACAATTCTACATTAAAAAATAAAACTTTAAAAAAATTACTTACATAGAAATTAGTTGAAGACGACGTTATAACATAGAGTAGTCAAAAAGAGATCTCATAACTTCTCAAAAATTTTCAAATTTTTATAGAAGCTAGCAGGCTCAAAGCCTGCTCAGACTGTTGATAAAATATCGGGAACCCGTTATGATGAAAAGGGTTCCTTGTTTTTTTAGTAGTATGAAGCAAAAGAGGAAAGGAGAAACAAGATGTTATCAAAGAAACAGGATGCCAGACATCAAATAGAATTTGTAAGCATAGATCAGTTAGTTCCAAAAGATCACCTTTTAAGGAAGATAGAAAGAGTCATAGACTTCAGTTTCATATATGATTTAGTAAAAGAGAAATATTCCGAAGATCACGGCAGACCAAGCATAGATCCAGTAGTATTAGTAAAAATCCTGTTTATTCAGTATCTTTTTGGCATACCCTCAATAAGGAGGACAATATCAGAGATAAAAACAAACGTTGCATATAGGTGGTTTTTAGGGTATGGGCTAACAGAAGAAATACCTCATTTTTCAACATTTAGCCAGAACTACATAAGAAGATTCAAAGGGACAGACATATTTGAGAAAATATTTACGAAGATTTTAGAAGAAGCAATAAGGCATGGGCTAGTAAATGCGGAGGAAGTATTCATAGATTCAACCCATGTAAAAGCAAGTGCCAACAAGAAGAAATACACCAAAGAAATAGTAGAACAAGAAGCCAGGACTTATCAAGAAAAACTAGAAGAAGAAATAAACAAAGATAGAGAAGCTCATGGCAAAAAGCCATTAAAGAAAATCAAGAAAATAAAGACGAAAGAAGTGAAAGTAAGCAAAACAGACCCAGATAGCGGAATGTTAAACAAAAACGGAAAAGAAAAATGTTTTGCATATTCTTTTCATACAGCCTGCGATAAAAATGGATTTGTATTAGGAGTAAAAGTAACAGCTGCAAATGTCCACGACAGTGTAATGTTTCAAGAAGTATTAGAAGAAGTTGAAAAGAGAGTAGGAAAACCGAAAGCAATAGCAGTAGACGCAGGCTATAAAAATCCGTACATATTAAAGACAATATTTGATAAAGAAATAATACCAGCAGTGCCGTATACAAGACCAATGACAAAAGATGGTTTCATGAAAAAGCAGCAGTACGTATACGATGAATATTATGACTGTTACATA